>CAVZIQ010000001.1:0-295207 GCA_963775515.1 uncultured Alphaproteobacteria bacterium
CATCAATGCTCATCGAAGAGAGACCGCTTGCTTCATCGTTCCGTTCTTCGCCGACCTGGTGGTCATAGCGAGGAGCCTCTACCCGATCCCATCCCGAACTCGGCCGTCAAAGTCCTCTGCGCCGATGGTACTAAACCTCAAGGTTTGGAAGAGTAGGTCGCTGCCAGGTCTGCCAAGAACGGAACGCTTCATCCTCATCACGATCGTCAAGAATTTACAAAAGCCCCGCGGGAAACCGCGGGGCTTTTTTCCGTTATCGGTTCCAACCTACACTGCGTGCCGATGGCACGCGCTTCCTCGAACTTTCCGCTTCGTTGCCGCTGCGGCCAGATGCGCGGCGTGGCGCGCAAAGTATCGCCGTCCGCCGGCTTCCGGATCGTCCGCGATTGCAAGGATTGTCAGGCCTTCGCGCGCTTTCTTGGGCGGCCGGACGTACTCGACGCCGCCGGCGGCACCGACATCTTCCAGATGGCTACGGGGCGCGTGACGCTCACCGCGGGCACGGAGGCGCTGCGGTGTCTGCGCCTCTCCGACCAGGGTGTCTTCCGCTGGTACGCCGATTGTTGCCGGACCCCGATCGCCAACAGCGCCGGCCCGAGCTTTCCGGTCATTGGCGTGATCCATTCGTTCCTGGACCACGAGACAGGCGGCCGTTCCCGAGACGAGGTGCTCGGTCCGCCGATCGGTCGGCTTTACGAAAACTCCGCGGCAGGTCCGCTGCCGCCGGCGGCGCCCCCGCCGTTGTCGTTCGGCATTTCCGTCCGCCACGCGTTGCGGGCGCTCCGCTGGTGGCTGCGCGGGCTTAACAGGCCGAGCCCGTTCTTCGACGATCGCACCAAGGCGCCGCGATCGCCGCCGCACGTGCTCACACCGAGCGAGCGCGCTGCGTTTTGAATTGCCCGGTTCAGAAGCCTGCCCGATAATCCTGGCGACCTTTAGCCATCGCTCGCTCGTAAATGAGATGTCATCCGGCTCGTTGGCGTTACTACACGCGCTTACGCCGGACATCCGCGGCGATGTGGTGCAACTTGTCGGCAATATCCGCTTTACCGCCGCCGGGAGCGCCGTGAATGCCGGGGGTCCAAAAGTCATCCGGCAGGCGCGCACAATAGGCGAGGGCGGCCGATTCATTGCCGAGACGCGCATGGGTGTCGGCTTGGTAGAAAAGACCGAAAACATCCCTCTCCCACTGCTCGGGATCGATCGCCTCGCCACGATCGAAATTGTCCCGCGCTTGCTCATATTCACCCAAATGGCGATGTACCAACCCGCGTGAGAAAAACGCCGACATGTCTGGATTGAGTTCAACAACCTTGTTGAGGTCTTCAAGGGCTTTTCGTGGCTCGCCAATCTTCATCCAGGCAAAATGGCGCTCAAACAAGGCGTGAGCGTTTTCGGGGTTCTCCTCAATCCAGCTATTGACGATGCGAAGATAACGTTGTGGATCCGATCGAAGGATCTTTTGCAACGCCAGAACCTCTTCGGTAGTGGTCGGTTCTTTCATTGATTCATTGCTCATCTTAGCCATGTCAGATACCCGTGCTGAACCCGCCGCATCTCTCGGAGACCCGGCCCATGACGCATTGATAAAAGTCTCCCATCCCACGGTAGCCGTCCTTTCCTAACAGCCCGCGCTTCCGGAAGTCATCACAGTCCTTTAATGCTTCAGCCCATTCCTCCTCGCATTCCGGCCGGTCAGGATAAGGATTTCTCAGGCCACTGCGAGGGTTGATATTCGGAATGACCGGCGGTGGCACGATTTCGGAGGGAAAGGGAAGTCCGCCTGGAAGTTCAAATGGGACTGGAATTGTAAGTTGCGCAGGTGTGGTCGATGGACTCGGTTCGCTAGGCCCGGAATCGCCGGATGCGGCGCCGGTGGGAGCGAATTCTCCGCCGGTGCCTTCCGGACTTCCGGCCGGCCAGCGAGGATGTTTGGCGGGGTCCCAATCCGACTTGAGCAGACCACTGGCCTGCAATTGGCGCGCCAGATCAATGACCTCTCTGGCGCTTTGCGGTGATTTTGTCAGTGGCGGCGGATCAGGAATCTGTAGATGCAATGTTGCGATCTGCGCATGGACCAGGTCACGACGGTTGAGTGCCCTGGACACCGCTGCAAGACCGCCGATCTTCAGATTGAATTCAATGGGTAGGCCGTAGCATTCACCGAGATCGCGATTGAGATCGGGCACCGGACGCGGCTGCCATTGATCTGGCCCGCTGGAGCCGCAGCGCTGCTCCAGCAGCGGCACGGCACCTACGAACACGCCATTTTCGCTGCAGGAAACTCAGCCTCCAGGTTGGTAGGATAAGCCAAAACGTCGTCCAAGCTGGCTCAATGGTGCCTCCTCCGGCAAATATAGTCTCCGTCGATGTCACTTAAACGGTGACATATGTCAAGAGGTGGTCGCCATTATGGCGACAGCATTCGTTTGACTGGCGGCCGCCGCCCAAAGAGTGCTCTTCTGATTAGCGGAGATTCGATGTCCGAAGCATCCGACCCACGGCTCTATCGTCCCCACGTCGCGCGCAACCGCGATCCGATCCTGGCGGTGCTGCGGCGGGTCCTGCCGCGCGACGGGCTCGTCCTCGAAATCGCCAGCGGCAGCGGCGAACATGCGGCGTATTTCGCCAAAGAGCTGCCGTTGCTGATGTGGCAGCCGACCGATCCGGACGCCGCGGCGCTGGCCAGCATTGCCGCGTATCGCGCGGCGACCGGCGTTCCCAACCTTCTGCCGCCGTTGCGTCTCGATGTGACGGCGGACGAATGGCCGGTCGAACGCGCCGCCGCGGTGATGTGCAACAACATGATCCACATTTCCCCTTGGGCGGCGACTGAGGGACTGATCGCCGGCGCGGGGCGCACCCTGCCGGCCGGGGGCGTTCTTTATCTTTACGGCCCATACAAGATCGACGGCCGCCACACCGCGCCGACTAACCACGATTTCGACGTTCGGCTGCGAACGCAAAACCCGGCATGGGGCATCCGCGATCTCGGCGAAGTCACCGCACTCGCGGGCCGGCACAATCTGGTGCTGGCCGAGACCGTGGCGATGCCGGCCAATAATCTGAGTGTCATTTTTCGCCGTAAATCGTAGGCGGCGCCGCCATTTCACGGCCGCGCATTTCGCGATAGGTTGAGACTGCGCCACTGTCGGGAGATCGCCCAATGTCCACCAATCGCGTCTACACATCGCCGTCATTCCCGGCGACGGCATCGGCAAGGAAGTCGTGCCCGAAGGCGTGCGCGTGCTCGAAGCCGCGGCCAAGAAGTTCGGCTTCGAATTGCGCCAGGATCATTTCGATTTCGCTTCCTACGACTATTACGAGAAGCATCAGCGCATGATGCCGGAGGACTGGAAGGAGAAGATCGGCCGGCCACGATGCGATCTTTTTCGGCGCGGTCGGCTGGCCGGCGAAAATTGCCGGATCACATTTCGCTCTGGGGCTCGCTCATTCTGTTCCGCCGCGAGTTCGATCAATACGTCAACCTCCGCCCGGTGCGGCTGATGCCCGGAGTGCCGTCGCCGCTCGCTAATCGCAAGCCCGGTGATATCGATTTCTGGGTGGTGCGCGAGAATACCGAGGGCGAATATTCGGCCATCGGCGGCCGCATGTTTTCCGGCACCGAGCGCGAAGTCGTGGTGCAGGAAACCGTGCTGTCGCGCGTCGGCGTCGATCGCATCCTCAAATTCGCTTTCGAGCTCGCCCGCAAGACGCCGAGAAAGCATCTCACCTCGGCGACCAAGTCGAACGGCATCGCCATTACCATGCCGTACTGGGACGAGCGGGTCGAAGCGATGGCGAAGAATTTTCCCGATGTGAAGTGGGACAAATATCACATCGATATTCTCACCGCCTTGTTCGTGCTGAAGCCCGATCGTTTCAATGTGGTGGTCGGCTCGAACCTGTTCGGCGACATCCTCTCCGACCTGGGACCGGCCTGCACCGGCACCATCGGCATCGCGCCGTCCGGCAACATCGATCCCGAGCGCAGATTCCCCTCATTGTTCGAGCCGGTGCACGGCTCGGCGCCGGACATCGCCGGTCAGGGCATCGCCAACCCGATCGGCCAGATCTGGTCCGGCGCCATGATGCTCGATCACCTCGGTGAGACCGAAGCGGCGGGAGCGATCGTCAAAGCCATCGAACGCGTGCTGGCCGAGCCGAAACTGCGCACGCGCGATCTCGGCGGTGCGGCCGACACCGTCGCCTGCGGCAAGGCGGTGGCCGAAGCGCTGGCGTAATCACTCTGCAGCTTGCGCGGTGGCGTGTTGGCGGAATTTCGGCATCACCTCTTGCGCGAGGAGCCGCATCGAATCGCGCTCCCACGCTTCGTTCGGTCCGCTCCAATCTAAGCCGGTCATCAGCAGCGTGCCGAACGGGCCGACTTCGTCGCGGAAGGCAACAAGCTTATCGAGCATGGTGTTCGGCGAACCGTAGAGCACGCAGCCTTCGGTGACGACGTCGACCGTCGCCTCGTCGTCCGGCATGTTCGGGTCGGGTTTCATGACCGAGAGAATGCCGACCCGCGACAACACTTCGCGCATGTAGGTGTAGAAATAGCGGTTCGATCCTTGCGCGCTGAAGACGCGGTCGCGGGCCTCGGCGTCGCTCGGCGCCACCATGACGTTGCGCGACACGCGCCAGTTCTCGCTTCGCGCGGGTCTGCCTGCTTTGCTGCACGCCTCGCTATAGCTCTGCCAATGGGTGGCGACCGCGTTGGCCGGCATATTGTTGCCGGAGAGGATTCCCCACCCCTGCTGCCCGGCGATGCGCGCGGTCGGCGAATTGCGGCTACTGACCGACATGGTGACCGGCGGCCCGGATTTCTGGAACGGCTTCGGCATAAAACCGATGCCGAGCCCGGGAATGATCGCGTCTCTGAGCTGGACGCTGCGGAATTCGCCGGGAAAATCGTAGGGCGGGTCCTGCGCCCAGATGGATTGGATCAACTTGATCGATTCCATCGTCTTGCGGGCGCGCACCGAGCGATCGGCATTGCCGAACAGCTCGAAATCCGACAGCAGTCCGCCTGGACCGATGCCGAACATGAAACGGCCGCGGCTCATGTGGTCGAACTGTGCGACTTCGGCGGCAACCGTGACCGGATCGTGGTTCGGCAGGCAGATCACACCGGTACCGAAGCTCAAGTTTTTGGTGCGCGGCAGGAGGCTCGCCATAAACATCAGTGGCGAGGGGATCGGTTCGCTTGACGCCGAGAAATGCTCGCCCAGCCACAATTCGTCGAAGCCGAGCTTGTCGGCGTACAGCGCCTTCTCCTCGTCTTCGGCCAGCGTCTCGGTAAACGAACGCGCCGGTGGGTGTACCGGCATCATGAACATCCCTAAGCGCATACGTTCCTCCGCTTCTCGCTCAAGCCGCGACGGTGTCCGGATCGCGCGCCGGCACCAGATCGCGAAGCTTGGGCGCCACTTCTTCCATGAAGAGCCGCATCGAACGGAATACCTTTTCGCGCGTGGCCCACTTTTTCCCCGTCACGATCAACAGCGTGCCGAAGCCGCCGGTGGCATCGTAGAACTGACGCAGTTCGCGCGCGACCGTATCGGGATCGCCCAAGTGATAGATGCCGGTCTCGGCCAGTTCGTCAAATGTCACCGTATCGCCCTTGAGCTTGAGGCCATAACTCGACGTAACGACGCGGATCAATCCGCGTTTCATTTGATAACCGAGCTCGTAATTGATATCGGCGCGAAGATCGTCCATCGCTTCGCGCCGGCTGCCGGCAAGATAGACGTAGCGCGCGGTGGTGATCTTGTTCAGCGGTGCGGTGAGACCGGCGGCCGCTGCCGCGCGTAGGTAGATATCGGCTTTCTTGCGGATCGATGCCGCTGGCTCGAGTTGTGCGGTGAGTAGCGTATAGCCGCGCGTGGCGGCGAGCTCGATCATCGCCTCGGTGTCGGTCGCCGTCGCCATCGGCATATGCGGGGCATGAAGCGGGCGGGGCGTCGCGACGATGCCTTTGCCGCGCCAGTGCTTGCCGTCCCAGTCGAACGGCTCCTTGGCGCTCCAACACTTCAAAATCAGATCGAGGGATTCGCGCAAGCGCTCGTGGCGGTCGGCATAAGACAGGCCGCGCTCGTCGGAGAACAGCGAACTCGGAAAGCCGGAGCCGAAGCCGAAGATGAAGCGGCCGCCACCGACAACGTGATCGGTCACCGCCGTCTGGACGGCGGTGTCGACCGGATGGTGCAGATGAATGAGCTTGACCGCAGCCCCCATGCGGATGCGCTGGGTCAGCGCCGCTGCTTTGCACATCAACAATTCCGGCACCGGCAGCGTGTCGATCTTGTCGATATACACCGGTTCGCCGTGGTGCTCGCTGATATAGACATCGCGAAAGCCGAGTTGATCCGCCAGCACGATCTCGGCGAGGTCCTCTTCGTAGGTCTGGGCTGCGGTGGTGTGCGGACGAAAGCCGTTCGAGAAAAGGCCGAATTCCATGTCTATTCCTTTAGTTTCGTGAAACCACGTTACGATCCCGGCCGCAACTTGACAACGTTCGGCTCCACGCCGCGACAGTTGCGCATGTTGCGCCGTTGCCCCGTGTTTCTACCTAGCGAAGATTTTCACCGTGGCGAAAGAATTCAGCGGTCAAAGTCCGCCGAAAATATCCTAGATCTACAGGAGGCAGGACAGTGCAAAGTTCCATCTCACGGTACCCACAGGGCCCATCGCTCGCCCGTCTGGCTCGCGCCACGAGCGCGGTCGAAGCCGGGTTTCTCGCCGCTGGCGTCACCATATGTTTCGTCGGCGCCGTCGAGACTTGCGCCATCGTGGTAGGCTGGCTCGCGTCACTTTAGCTCCTATCGGACCTCTTACCGGTCTTCCGATCGCCGCCGAAAGCCTGATGGCTTAGCGGCGCGATTGTCGGGTATGCTCGCCGCAAACCCGGGAAGACGGCATGGCTGGCCTGCATATTTACGGCGTCGCTCGCACCCGCGCGTTCCGCGCGCTGTGGATGGCGGAGGAGCTTGGGCTTCCCTACCATCATCTGCCGATCGAGATCGGTGATGCCGGCGCCCGCACGCCGGATTTTTTGGCGCTCAACCCGAACGGGCGGCTGCCGGTCATTCTCGACGACGGCTTTGTGCTGTTTAAGTCGCTGGCGATCACGCTCTATCTCTCCAAAAAGCATTCCACCGGCAAGCTTTATCCGGCCACCCTCGAAAGCGAGGCGCGCGCGTGGCAATGGAGTTTTTGGGCCATTGCCGAGGTCGATCGCGGCGTCAATATCTGGTCGCTCCACGCGGTGCGCCTGCCGCCTGCCGACCGCGATCCAGCTCTGCGCGACGAGGCGCTCAAAGTCGTGGCGGCGCCGTTCAAGGTGCTCGATGCCGCTCTGGCGAAACGTCCCTATCTTCTCGGCGACAGTTTCACGGTCGCCGATCTCAATGTTGCCGCCGTCGTCAGCCGCGCCATCGACATGGATCTTTCCGCGACGCCGAACCTCAAGGCGTGGCTCATGCGTTGTCTCGACCGGCCGGCCGCACGCGCGGCACTGGCGCTCAAGACAAAATCCGATGATGAAACGCCGGCGGAGGTCACCCGGCGCATTGCGCAAATCAACCGGCTATAAGTCGACGATCTAAACGATCGCTCACATTTGTGACGATGCACGCCACTTACCTTTCAAGAGCGCCGTTTTCCAACGCGCATTCTCATACCGAACGCTGCAGCGCGTTTCCGAAGACGATTGCGAGCAAGTATTTGCGGAACAGCGCAAGCGACTTGATCGAAGCCCTCCCTTGCTTCATCGTTTTGCCGGCAGTCTTTCCTTCAATTCAACATCGCGATCGGCATAACCATCCATGAATTTGCGTTCGTTCAACCTCGGACAATCGCTTAACGAAGCGGTCGCGCTGCAACGGCAAGGCCAGCTGCGCGAAGCTGAAAAAATCTACGGCCGCGTGCTCAAAGCTGCGCCGGATAATTTCGATGCGCTCAATCTTCTCGGCGCGGTCAAGCTACAACAAGGCCGTATCGGCGAGGCGCAGCGGCTGTTGAGCGCGGCAGTCAAAGCCAATCCCCGCGCGGCCGGTGCCTGGTGCAATCTCGGCCAGGCGCTGCATGCGCTCAAACGCGCAACTGAGGCGCTCGAATGCCTCGACAAGGCGCGAACGCTGGCGCCCGACGACGTTAATATTCTCAACCAGCACGCCAACGTGCTGGTCAGTCTCGCACGGCCGCAGGAGGCGCTCGCCGAATTCCAACAGGTGCTGGCGCGCGTGCCGAACCACGTCGAGGCGCGACTCAATAGCGGGCTTGCCCGGGCGATGCTCGGATTTCCCGAACAGGCGCTAGCCGACTTTGACGCCGCGCTGCGATTCGCGCCCGGTCATCCGGGGGTGCATTACAACCGCGGCGTCGCATTGATCAAACTCGGCCGTTACGCCGAGGCGGTTGAGGCCAATGATCACGCGCTCGCAGTCGCACCCGAATACGCGACCGCCTGGCTTAACCGCGGCAAAGCGCTGATGCAGCTCAACCGCTTTGATGAGGCTATCGCCGGCTTTAGCGAAGCGCTCGAACTCCGCAAGGATTTCGCCGACGTGCATTTCAACAATGCGCTCGCCTTGCTTACGCGCGGCGACTACGCCTATGGCTTTCGGGAATACGAATGGCGTTGGCGCCGCTCCGGCATGCCGCCGCAGAAGAGTCGCGGCAAGCCGTTGTGGCTCGGCGAATACCCCTTAGCGCGCAAGACCGTGCTGCTTCATGCCGAGCAGGGGCTCGGCGACACCATCCAATTTGTGCGTTACGCTCCGCTCCTCGCTGCAAGCGGCGCCAAGGTGTTGGTCGAAGTGCAAGCCGAACTGAAGCCGCTGATGCGTCGGCTCGCCGGCGTCACCGCAATTATCGCCCGCGGCGAGGAGAGCCCGCCATTCGATGTACACTGCCCGCTCGGCAGCCTGCCGCTCGCTTTGCATACCGAACCGGGCGCGGTCCCGGCGCAGATTCCCTATCTCTCCGCCGAGGAAGCGGACATCGCCAAATGGTCGGCGCGGCTCGGCCCGCGGCAGCGTCCGCGCATCGCCATCGCCTGGTCGGGCAATCCAAGCCACGACAACGATCGCAACCGATCGATCGCCTTCGAGCGTCTGTCGCCGCTCTTTGCCGCTCCGGCAAGTTTTGTCGGCATTCAGCGCGACGTTCGCGTAGCGGATGCCGCGCCGCTCGCCGGCGAGCAGCGATTGACGAATATCGGTGGCGAACTGGAAGACTTTAGCGACACCGCGGCGGTGCTGGCGCTGTGCGATCTCGTTATCGCCGTCGATACCGCCACCGCGCACCTGGCCGGCGCGATGGGCCTCCCGGTTTGGGTGCTGGTGCCGTTCGCACCGGATTGGCGGTGGATGCGCCACGGCGAAACGACACCGTGGTATCCGACGGCTCGGCTGTTCCGGCAAACTTCGCTCGGCGATTGGGACAGCGTTATTGCGCACGTGGCGGAGGCGCTGACGCATTTTGCGCCCGCCCCTTAACCCTCCTACTGCCGACCGTGCTCCCAGAGACTTTCGAGCCGTTGCCGGAACGATTTCGGCCGCTCGGCGAACAGGCGGTGCGCAATGCGCCCGGCGCGCTGCGCCAAAGCGGCTGAGCGTTCGGCACAAGCCGGCGCCAACCGCGAGCGCCAATGCGCCAGCGGCTGATGTGGTGCGGTGAATCGCTTGAGCACTTCGAGGTCCTGGCATTGACCGAGGCGTCCGCGCAATCGCTCAGCTTCATTGGTCCACATGCGGCCGAAGCGTGGCCACAGCGGCTCGATCAGCTCCATCTGGTAGCGCAAATCGACGACGCGCTGGCGCAACGCATGCAGATCCTCGCCACTCGCCTGCGACCAGTCAGACGGAATCTGCTTGCGTGCGCTGCGATAACCTGCGGTTAGTTGCGCCGCGATCGAAGAAAAGTCGAACGGATCGAGTGGCCACAACTCGACCGCCGCCGCCGCGGTATCGAGCCAGGCGACGATGCGATCGCGCAACTCCGGCGTCAGCACCGCCTGCTCCTCGCTCCCGCGCAGCGCTTCGATGCGGCCGCGGATGGTCGCCACTGTGCGTTCCGACAGGACCATGCCCTTGTCGAGGAGACCATCGAAGGCGTTGAGCACCGCCGCACTGTCGCGCGCGTGGGCAAGCGAACGGGCGTGGTCGCGCGCCTCATGCCGCCAGCGCTGGGCATCCGGGATGAACGGGGCGAGGAGTCGCATCAGGGCACGCCATTCCTTCGTGGCGCGGCGGAAGTCGTGCACCGCGTCCTGGCTGGAACGCTCTGGATCGAGGATCGCGGCGCGCGCCTGCGCCAAAATGGCAGCCGCGATGGCCCGTACCACCGGTCCGATTGCCGCATTCGGCCGCAAGGCTGGTTTATCGCCCATTATTGCTTCTATGGGTGCGTGCATGACTGTCCATTGAGGCCCATGATGACATTATGACGAATTATTAGGCCCGTCGCACTTCCCTTCTGAAGGGGGCCTTGCTACATGATCTCTCGATAAATCAGACGGTTGACGCGGGGTGGAGCAGCCCGGTAGCTCGTCAGGCTCATAACCTGAAGGTCGTAGGTTCAAATCCTACCCCCGCAACCAAACTCAAAAGGGCCCGCGCCGGGGCCCTTTTGCAATTTGCGGCGGTTCTGGGAAATGGCCCGACGGAACCGGCCGGCAGCGATGCCGAATAGCCACCGCATCAAAATTGCTAGTCGAGAGTGACGCCAAATGTGTCGGCGAAGCCGCGCCGGCCTTTTGCGGTGATCGTCAGAGCGCGCGTGTTTTTGCCGGGCTCGATCCAGGTAAGCTCGACGCAGCGGTGACACAGCGCCGCGCCCACCGCTCCGGCGATGTGCCAGCGCCGCTCGCTCCAGTCGAGGCAGGGTCGGCAAAACGTCCGTCGCGAACCATTGGGCTTTGCCGGCGAGGCGCCGAAACCCGCAAGAAAGTCCGCTCCGGCCGGGGTGACTTCGCCGCCATCGTCGGCGAGCGCGATATGGCCGCGCGCGATCAGCGCATCGGCGATGGCGACGCCGAGCCGGCCGGCGACGTGGTCGTAACAGGTTCGCGCAGTGCGCATCGCATCATCGAGCCGGGGAGATCGGCGCGCCGGCAACTGCACCGCGGCAACCGTCATGATGCTTTCCAGCATGCCGCCGACAAGCGGCGAGGCAACGCGGTAATAACGGTGCCGTCCCTGCTTCTCGAGCGCGAGCAGGTTCGCTTGCGTGAGCTTGGCGAGGTGTCCGCTCGCGGTCTGCGGCGCGACACCGGCGATCGCAGCAAGCTCCGTGGCGGTCAGCGCACGTCCGTCGACCAGCGCCGCCAAAATACTTGCCCGTCCCGGATCGCCGATCAGGGCCCCCAGTTCCGCCATGTCGAGGTCCGGTGTGCTCATCCGCGTATTATAGGAGCGCCGGTCGCGCCCACGCTACGGTCCGCGCCGTAGTGTGGAGGCCGGCCCGGTTATGCGGCGAGAACAAGCGAAAACACTGTTACGCCGCAACTTGCGTGAGGCGGTTCATCTCGCGCTGTACGAGCTGCCGGTAGGGGCCTTCGCCGCGCACCAATAGATCCGGCGGACCGTCCTGCACGACGCGGCCGCTTTGCAACACGATGATGCGGTCGAAATTACGCACCGTCGAGAGCCGGTGCGCGATGGCAACGACGGTGCGGCGGTTCATCAGCCGGCCCAACGCTTCGCGGATCGCTTCTTCGGAATCGCCGTCGAGTGCGGACGTCGCTTCGTCCAGCAACAAGAGCGGGGCGTCTTTGAGGAAGGCGCGCGCAATCGCGATGCGCTGGCGCTGGCCGCCCGACAGTTTCACGCCGCGTTCGCCGACGATCGTGCGCATTCCTTGGGGCAGTTCCTCGATGAAGTCGCAGCGCGCCGCGAATGCCGCTTCAAGCACCTCATCGTCGGTCGCTTCCGGTCTGCCATAGCGGATATTCTCCATCACCGAGCGATGAAACATCGATATGTCTTGCGGCACGACGCCGATGGCCTCGCGCAAACTCTCCTGGGTGACGCGCGCAATATCTTGGCCATCGATCAATATCCTTCCGCCTTCCACGTCGTAGAAGCGCTGCAGAAGCGCGAACAAGGTGGATTTGCCGCCGCCCGAGTGGCCGACGAGACCGACCCGTTCGCCGGGCCTGAAATTCAGATCGAACTTCTGGAAAATCTGCCGGCCGTCCGGATAGCGGAAATGGACATGCTCGAATTTCACGCTCGCGCCACGCCGAATGAGCGGTTCCGCCTCGGGATGGTCACGTAGTTCATGCGGCAGGAGCAGCGTCGCCACGGCTTCAGCAAGGCGCGCAATGTGCTGGGTCATATCGACCAAGGCCACCGCAAGATCGCGCGTGGCGCTGAGCACCGAGATGGAGAGCGTGCAGGCGAGTACGACGTCGCCTGTCGTCGCCTCGCCTTGGGTCCACAGCCTGATCGCCCATGACAGCAGGCCGAGCGTCAACGTGATCGTCACTACGGCATGAAAGATGCGCAGCCTCTCCAGATAGAACAAGCTTCTGCGCCGTGCGCTCATCTCGCGGTCGACGGTGGCATCGAAGCGGCGATGCTCGCGCGATGCTCCGCAAAACGCCCGCACCAAGGGCATATTGGTCACGACATCAACCATTTCGCCGTCGACCGCCGCCGCCTTGGTGGCGAAGTCGTGGTGCAGCGGCCGGCCGGTGGCCGCAAATCGGAACAACAGGACGACCATAATGCCGGCGACGACCGCAAGCGCGCCGGCCATCGACAAGCTGATTGTGCAAACCAGAGCGATCGCTGCGACCGTGGCGATGCAGGGCGGCAGCACGTTCCAGATGAACATGTTCTCGGCGGTGAAGACCGCGTTCGAGGTCGCCGTCACGCGGCTCGTGAGCATGCCGGGCAGCCGATCGGCGAAGTAACCGGGCGAATGGCCCGTCAAGTGGCGGAATAGATCGCGCCGCAGATCGCCGGTGACGCCGACGAAGGTGTAATTGGCGACCCAGCTGGCGACGCGCCAAAGCAGATTATCAGCGGCGATCAGCGAGCCGAGGAGGAGAAAGGCGGTCCACACGGCGGCGTTGGCGCCGCTCGAGAGCGTATCGACCAGGAATTTGACGCCGTATTGCGCGCCGACCGAACAGGCAACCGCGCCGAGGACCGCTGTGATAATGACCGCGTGAGATATCGGCCGCAGCCGGATGTAGCGATAAATGAAGCCGAGGGGGGAACCGGCGTAACGCGTGAGTTCGGACATGCGAATTCTCGTCTCCGCCGGTATAGGCTGGCCCTCCCGCAAGCCCAATTCGGGAAGACACCTGGATTGAACGAGTGGCCCCCTTTTCATGTTCCATTGCCGGCGGCGCGCGCACATCAATTTCGGCGACCGTTCATTACATCGCCGGTCGCTATGCCGAAACGGGTCCAATTGTGGCCTTTGATGATGACGCCGGATCCAGAAAAAAGTTCCAGCCGCTTCGAAAAATTAAGTTCCCTCCACAATTTGAAAAATATCGCTCTTGCGGCGTTGTCGGTAGTCGCCGGGTGAGGAACTTTCAAAAACAACGAGGGTCTTTCGATGCATATTGCACAGGTTGCGCCGTTGACCGAAGCCATTCCGCCGAAGCTTTATGGCGGTACCGAACGGGTGGTGTCGTGGCTTACGGAAGAGCTGATCGCACTCGGTCACGAAGTGACGCTCTTCGCCAGCGGCGATTCGGTGACCGCGGCGCGACTTGAGGCGGTGTGGCCGCGGGCCTTGCGGCTCGACGGCGCGGTGCGCGATCCGAACGCGCTGCATATGATGATGCTGGAACGCGTCTATCACCGGTCTTCCGACTTCGATTTCTTGCACTTCCATCTCGACTATTATCCGTTTTCGCTGTTCTCCCGGCAGTCGACGCCATTCGTGACGACGCTGCACGGCCAACTCGATCTGCCCGAGCATCAGCCGGTGTTTGACACATTTTCGTCAGTGCCCGTCGTTTCGATATCGAATTCGCAGCGGCGGCCGCTGCCCCAGGCGCATTGGGTGCGCACTGTCCATCACGGGTTGCCAGCGCAGCTGTTGACGCCGAAACCCGTCAAACCGTCCTATTTCGCTTTCCTCGGCCGTATCGCGCCGGAAAAGGGCATCGAACGCGCCATCCGCATCGCACAGCACTGCGGCGTGCAGCTCAAGGTCGCCGCAAAGGTCGACAAAACAGATCAGGACTATTTCAACGAGCAAATCAAGCCGTTGATCGCGTTGGGCAACGTCGAATATATCGGCGAGATCAGTGATAAGGAGAAATCCGAATTCTTAAGCGGCGCGATCGTGCTGTTGGTGCCGATCGACTGGCCGGAGCCGTTCGGTCTCGTCATGATCGAGGCCATGGCCTGCGGCACGCCGGTCATCGCGTTCAATCGCGGTTCGGTGCCGGAAGTCATCGACGAAGGCGTCACCGGATTTATCGTCGAGGACATCAACGGCGCGATCGGTGCCGTAGACCGGCTCGGCCATTTGTCGCGTGAAAAAATCCGGCGCCGTTTCGAGGAGCGCTTCACCGCGCGCCGTATGGCGCAGGATTATCTATCCGTCTATCGCACCCTGTCGGATGCCGTGGCGCCGCATCTGCGGCTCGTTGCCGACGACGCCCCGGCGCTTTAATGGGGTCAACCCCCATCGCTCCTCACGATAACGGATCTTAGGCGGCCTTCTCCTCCGGTCTGGTTTCCGGCATCAAAAACCACAGCGCCGTAAAGCCTATGACACCGATCGCGGCGAGCGAAGCGAAGGCCGCCGAGCTGCCGAAGCGGTCGGTGATATAGCCCGCCATCGTCGTGGAGAGCGATGCCCCGATGCCGGTCGAGGTGCCGAGGATGCCCTGGCCGAGATTGAAATGGCCGGTGCCGCGGGTGAGATCGGCGACCACGAGCGGTACCATCACCGCGAACACGGCGGCGGTGATCCCGTCGAGTATCTGCACCGCGAGAAGCAGCGACGGATCGCTCACCGCGGCGAAGAGTAGGCCGCGGATCGGCAGCGCAGCGAAACCGATCAGCAACAAGGGGCGCCGTCCCCAGATCTGCGCGCGCCTACCGACCCACGGCGACAGCGCCGCCACGATAAGCTGCGGCACCACGATGCATGCCGCGATGATGACGGTCGCCCAATGCGCCGAGCGCATGGTGACGGCGCTCCCAACCAGCGGCAGCATCGCCGAATTGGCGAGGTGAAACAGCAGCAGACAGCCCGCGAAGACAAGGAGCGGCCGATTGTGCATTAACGCGCCCGGCTTGACCGGACTTCGCACGCTTTTGGGCTTGTCGGCGCTTCGGCGCGGCGGTGCGCCATGCGCCCGCTCGGGATCGATCTCCCTTTCGGAGATCGAGCGCAGCGCGATCAACGCTGGTACCAGCAATATTACCGTGACGATGAAAACGGCGCGCGTGGAAAGCAAATAGCCGCATGCGCCCATGGCGGCGGCCGCCAAGCCGTTGCCGACGGAGGCAAAGCGCGCGTTACGCCCGAACCGTTCGCCGATCGCGGCGTGACCGACGAGACCGAGGCTGATCGCCGCCATCGCTGGGCCTAGCACGCAACTGGCAAGCGCGTGCAGCATCGATCCCGCCAGAACTATGGGAAAGATCGGCCATGCCGCGTAGATCAGGGCGCTGACGCAGATGGCGGCGATCGAAAGACCGGCGACGAATCGCTCCGATCGCGCGGCATCGACCAGCGCGCCGCCCGGCATTTGCCCGATTAGTGAGACGAAGCCCGCCGCGGAGAGAACAAGCCCGATATCGACCTGAGTCCAGCGCTGCGTGGTGAGATAAACCGAGACGAACGGTCCGAAGCCGGTCTGCACATCGGCGACGAAGAAAATGAACCAGTCAAGCCCGCGTAAACTGTTTCGCGACGGTGCCAACGGCGGCTCGGTTCCCTCGGGCTGTCCAAAGGGCGAGGAGCGGCCAGCATCAGTTGCGCCGTGCGAGTCCGGCCGGTCGCGTAAGCCGCGTGACAATTTGGCGGGCAGAAGACGTCTCCAGCAAGGTCATAAGAGCGTGCGCATGATCCGGTCGGAACCGCGCGGAATCGTGCGATCAATTGCTATCGAACGGTAGCGGCTCAAGTTTGCCGAGTGCACCGAGAACGACGACGGGTTTCCCCTCCTGATATTCGGGAGCTGCTTTCACTTGGTCGCGCGTGAGTTCGAGGGTAATCTTGGCATCAGACTGGGCCGACTGCGGGAAATGCAGTGCGCTCCAATCCACCGCGATCTTGCGGCTGCCGACGCCGAGAAAACCGCCGAAATCGACGATCGCGGCGCGCACGCGCCCGGCGCGGTCGACGATCACGTCCACGATGTGTCCCATGTTTTCGTTGGCGGTGCTCACGACCTCGCGGCCGAGGATGCCTTCGACTTCATGATTGTTGAGGATGGTCACCGCGGGCGGCACGGTCGGCGCTGCGGCCGGTTGGCCTGCAGGCGGTTCGGTCTGTGTCGGCGTTTGAGCGTCCTCGGATAAAGCGACGCCGATCATGCCAGTCAGCGTCAGTGCTACGACCGTCATTATTCCTACGAGCGTTTTGCTGCGCATGATGGTTCCGCGATTTTGGTGCCGGCCATGCCGATGGAACTCACTCCACTAAGCCGAGCAGGCTCTGCTGGTTCCAATCCCGGCCAGGGTTCCGGTGCGCGAACGCGTCAATTCGCAGCGATCAGGACGAAAACACGATCGAAACCCGGATATTGCCGTTAATCCGAGTTGTATCGAGCGAGACGGTGTCGCCGTGGCGGCGCACGCGCAGATCGACGCTCGATGAGGCAAGCCGCAAGTCGCGCAGGGTCACTTCATCGAGGAACTCCGGCAGGCGCGGATTGCGCAGCCGGATTTCACCCTGGAACGGGTCGAATTCAAGACCGAGCGACGCCTCCAGCAGGGTAAACGGTGTGGCGCTGGCCCAGGCTTGCGGCGAGCATGCGACCGGGTAGAGCGTTGGGCCCTGACCGTGCTTGCGCTGAAAGCCGCAGAATAATTCCGGCAGTCGCCGCTGGTCCATGTAAGTGGCGGCGTTGAACAGACCGCGAAAGAGTGTGTCGACGGCCTGCTTGTGTTCATAGCGCGCGAGACCCAGCGCGATCAGCGCATTGTCGTGCGGCCAGATCGAGCCGTTATGATACGACATCGGATTAAAACGCGCCTCGCCATTGGCGACGGTGCGGATGCCCCAGCCGGAGAAAAAGCTTGGTTCCAACAGCTCTCTGACGACGCGCGCGGCACGATCGGCCGCTGCAATTCCAGTGAAGAGCACCTGACCGGCATTCGAGGTGCGCACCCGGCACGGCTTCTTCTCGCCGTCGAGCGCTAGCGCATAGGTCTCGATGTCGGGACACCAGAACGCCGCCTCGAAGCGCTGGGCGAGCCGGCTCGCTTCGGCATCGAGTTTTCGCGCCACGGCCTCGCGGCCAAGCCGTAGTGCACACCGCGCCGCCGTCCGCTTCGCGGCGTAGACATAACCTTGCACTTCGACGAGCGCGATCGCACCTTCGGCCAAGCGTCCGTCGGCATGAAAAATCGCGTCGTGGGAATCCTTCCAGCCCTGGTTGGCGAGACCTTGTTCGCTCGCACGATTGTATTCGACGAAGCCGTCGCGATCGGGATCGCCGGGTCCGTCGATCCAGGCCAAGGCCGCTTCGATCGCCGGCCAAAGTTCGTCGATGGTTGCGGTGTCGCCGGTGCGTTCCACATACATCCCGGCAAGCAAGACGAACAGCGGTGTCGCATCGACGCTGCCGTAATAAAGGCCGAACGGCACTTCGTGCAACGCCGCCATCTCGCCGCCGCGCATTTCATGAAGGATTTTACCGGGCTGCGCGTCGGCGAGCGGGTCTGTCGTCTTCGCCTGATAAGCGGCCAAGCGGCGTAACACGCCGCGCGCCACCTCCGGGCTCCACCATAGCATCTGCAATGCCGTGATTAGTCCGTCGCGGCCGAAGGTTGTCGAGTACCATGGGATGCCGGCATAGGGATAACGGCCTTGCGGCGTATCCGTCATTAGCATTTCCAGGTCGGCCGCCGAACGGCACAAAATCTCGTTGAATCTTTCGTTCGAGGTTTGGACGGACGTCCGTTTGCGCGTCGACTCGCGCATTTCGCGGCGCGCCGCGATCAGCCCGCGCAGAAACGGCGGCGGCAGCGAGTCCGTACGGTTGCAGCTTACCGCGAGAAATATCGGCTGCATTTCGCCGGGATTAAGATGCAGATCGTAGACCGCCGCACCGGTCGTGAGCCGAGCGGGCGGCGGATCGAAATTGAGCGCGGTGCGCCGCACTTTGCCGTCCAAGCCGTTATAGGCCATCAGCACCCGGTCATCGCCGTGGAGCTTCACCGTTGCGGTACCCCGCCGATCGCGGTGTGTGCCGCGCACCTCGAACAGATCGGCAAAATCGTTTTCGAACCGGATTGCGATCTGCAAATCAATCGGGCGATCGCCGTAGTTGCGCACGCCGAGCCGCTGATAGGCCGTGTCGCGCCACAGAAAAATTGTGCGCAAGATATGGACTCGATCCTTCTCCAAGACGATGTGCGAGCCGTCCATCAGATCGGGATTGGTCAGATCGACGAAGAACGCCGAATTGTCGTCGCGCAGGTTGGAGCCGAGGAGAAGCGGTGGCGCACCGTTCACCAGCAGCTCGAGGCGCGAGAGGTGCCGGGTATCTTGGTGAAACAGACCGGATGAGCCGCCGGACGACGTGCCGAAATCGCCGCGGCTGTCGAGGACAACGAAAGTGTCGCCGTATTTGAGCGTGCGCGGCGGTCCTACCGACTGTGTCGCAGTGATCGTGAACGCCGCCTCGCACGGCGCTTCGGGAAACGCGGCAGCTGTCTTTGCGACTGATTTTGGCAATGATCGGGTTCGCCGCGGAACGAGCGGACTTTGCTTGTGGTTTTGCGGTTACCGCCATCGCTATTGGAACTCTTCGGTGTTGCAGCTGATGAGTTTGGCAGCACGTAGGTTTTACAGCTCACGGGCTGGTGCTGCCGTGGATAATCTCGACAACGCGCATTTCGATCGGGTCGACCACCACCACATCGTCCTCCACCATGGCGTATTTGAGGAATATGGCACCGTCGATCCCCGTTTGGTTGGGCAGTTCGGAAAGTGGGATTGAGGGGGATACCGGCGCGCCCACCGTGGGTTCAATGCGTGTGGTGGAGGCGCGCACGCGTTGTTGCAGCATGGCATTATAGATTGCGCTCTTCTGCGCCGACGTAAGCGCCAGCTTCTGCGTGACTGCGCCGTGGGCACCAACCGCCTCATCGGGGCCCACGCTTTGAGCATGGCAAGCCGCGGTGACAAGAAAAAACGCAAGGACGATGCAGGGGACAACCCAGTTCCGGCCGATCATGCAACGTTCCAGTGGAAGCTAACGGGTGAACCCCTCCACTAGCGAACGCTTGGCGGCCCGATAGGTTCAAATCGATTTGCTGCAACGCACCATGGGGCAACTCGGTTGTCATTTATTCCAATTGCGG
Organism: uncultured Alphaproteobacteria bacterium; assembly: GCA_963775515.1. Classification (GTDB taxonomy): domain Bacteria; phylum Pseudomonadota; class Alphaproteobacteria; order Rhizobiales; family Xanthobacteraceae; genus BOG-931. The sequence continues at coordinate 19,527 of CAVZIQ010000001.1, forward strand.
CGATTAGCCACGCAACCGGAAATTCCATGACAAATATGCAAATTCTGGCGCATACTTTAACAAATATCGCTAAGAAGAACGAACAAAGATTTGGGGACGGAACTCTCATGACGATTGCATCAACAACTGTCGAATCCGCCTCAACGCGATCGGCGCGCTGGGGCTATCTCGCGATCTGCGTCATCTGCATGGTGATGATCGCAAATCTCCAATACGGCTGGACGCTGTTCGTCAATCCCATCAACAAGGCGCAAGGCTGGTCGATCGCTTCGATCCAGGTTGCCTTCGCGATATTCATCGCGCTTGAAACCTGGCTGACCCCGATCGAGGGCTGGATCGTCGATATCCTCGGTCCGCAGCACGGTCCGAAGCTTATGATCGGCTTCGGCGGTATCATGGTCGGCGGCGGCTGGGTCATCGATGCCTACGCCGATTCGCTGACGATGCTTTATCTCGGCGCTGTGGTGCTGGGTATCGGCGGCGGCGCCGTTTACGCCACCTGCGTCGGCATGGCGGTGAAATGGTTTCCCGACCGGCGCGGCCTCGCGGTTGGACTGACCGCGGCGGGATATGGCGCGGGCGCGGCGCTCTCTGTCATTCCGATCCAGTACGTGATCGCCAATTACGGTTACAACGCGGCATTCCTCTGGTTCGGTATCGGCCAGGGCGCCGTCGTCCTCGTGCTCGCCATGCTGTTGCGCGGGCCGGAAGCGGGTGAGATGGCTGGCGCACCGGCGCCGAAGGTGGCGCAGTCGGCGAAAAGCTTCTCGCCACGCGAAGTGCTGATGTCGCCGGTGTTCTGGGTGCTCTACATCATGTTCGTAATGGTGTCGGCGGCGGGTCTGATGGCGACCGCGCAGATCGCGCCGATCGCGAAGGATTTCAATGTGGGCAACCAGATCGTGTTCTGGGGTGCGACCACGCTGACGGCGGCGCTCATCATCGACAATATTGCGAACGGCACGGCCCGTCCGCTGTTCGGCTGGATTTCAGACTATATCGGGCGTGAACTCACCATGGCGATCGCCTTCGGACTCGGCGGCATGGCCTACTGGTTGTTGGTGGAGTTCGGCACGGCGCCGTGGGCCTTCGTACTGTTCGCGGCCTTCATCTTCCTGACTTGGGGCGAAATCTTCAGTCTGTTCCCGTCTACCTGCACCGACACCTTCGGCCCGCAATTCGCCACGGTGAACCTTGGCCTGCTCTACACCGCCAAGGGCACGTCGGCCTTCCTGGTGCCGATCGCGAACCTGATCAAAGCATCGACCGGCTCCTGGTACACGGTGTTCGTGGTCACCGCGCTGATGAATTTCATCGTGGTGGCGCTCGCTTTGTTCGTGCTCAAGCCAATGCGGGCGCGGACGATGGCGAAAGGCTGAAATCCGGCCGCTCCACGCGGTCACGCAATAAGGGCGCGAGAGGAATCCCGCGCCCGAGTGTCTTATGCGGCATCGGAAAACGCGTCATTTTCGCTCTGGCATAATGTATTACAGTACGCTATCAGTGCGGCCCTGAACGCGGCCTAGATCGCGCAAAGTAAGGGTAGCGAGCGTCTTTTATGTCTTCCGGCGTACAGCGATCTTCCGTTCCCACGGCCGATGTCGCGTCGATCGAGCGTCCTCGGCTCGAGCCGATCGACACCTCTTCCAGCTTCAAGAACCAAGCCTACGTAGCACTCAAATCCGTCATCGTCGGCATGGATGTCTACGGCAGCCGCAGCGACATCCGGCTCGACGAACGCAGCCTGGCGAACGATTTCGGTATCAGCCGCACGCCGGTGCGCGAGGCGATGGCGCAGCTCGAGCGCGAAGGCTTTGTCCGCTCGGTGCCGCGGCGCGGCGTCTACGTGGTGCGCAAAACCAAGCGCGAGGTCATCGAACTGATAACCGCCTGGGCCGCGCTCGAAAGCATGGCTGCGCGTTTGATCACTGAAAAGGCCGACGGTGACGAGATCGCGTCTCTGCGAAAAATGTTCGCCACTTTCGAGAACGGCGAAGTGCGCGCGCATCTCGACGAGTATTCCGAGATCAATATCGAATTCCACCAGACCATCATCCAGCTAAGCCGCAATGCCGTGCTGGTTCAGCTCGCGGAAAATCTGTTCACCCATATGCGGATGATTCGGCGCAAGACGATCGGCGAAAAGGACCGCGCCGACCGTTCGATCCGCGACCATATTCACATCATCGAGGCGCTGGAGGCGCGTGACACGGTTCGCGCCGAAACGCTTGTGCGCGATCACGCGCTCGGCCTCGCCGGCCATGTCGAAAAATACGCGGATTATTTGGACTGAGATGAGCAGGGGCTCGACGCACACGATACAGGGAGATCTCCCATGGTTGATGCAGCGGTAAAAGACAAACGCGAGGCCGCCGGAACGGATGCCGCCACGGAGCGTGAGCTGACGGATGGCTTTCACCTCGTCATCGAGGCGCTCAAGCTGAACGGCGTCAAAACGATCTACGGCGTGCCTGGCATCCCGATCACGGATTTCGGCCGCATGGCGCAGGCCGCGGGTATTCGCGTCCTCTCGTTCCGGCATGAACAGCATGCCGGCAATGCGGCGGCGATTTCAGGGTTCCTGACGAAGAAGCCCGGCATCTGCCTCACGGTGTCGGCGCCCGGCTTTCTCAACGGTCTGACCGCGCTCGCCAATGCCACGACCAATTGTTTTCCGATGATCCTGGTCAGCGGTTCGTCCGAGCGTGAGATCGTCGACTTGCAGCAGGGCGACTATGAAGAGATGGATCAACTGGCCATCGCCAAGCCGCTCTGTAAGGCGGCCTTCCGTGTGCTGCATGCGGCAGACATCGGCATCGGCGTGGCGCGCGCGATCCGTGCGGCGGTGTCCGGCCGTCCGGGCGGCGTCTATCTCGATCTGCCGGCCAAACTTTTCTCGCAAGTGATGGATGCCGAGGTGGGAGCCAAATCGCTCGTCAAAGTCACCGATCCGGCGCCGGCGCAACTTCCGGCGCCGGCGGCTGTCAAGCGTGCACTCGATGTCCTCAAGAGCGCCAAGCGGCCCCTGATCATCCTCGGCAAAGGCGCGGCCTACGCGCAGGCCGACGACCAGATCCGCACCCTCGTCGAAAAGAGCGGCATTCCGTTTCTGCCAATGAGCATGGCCAAGGGTCTGTTGCCCGACACGCATCCGCAATGTGCCGGGGCCGCGCGCTCGACCGTGCTGAAGGACTGCGACGTCGTCTTGCTGATCGGCGCCCGCCTCAACTGGCTGCTGTCGCACGGCAAGGGTAAGAATTGGGGCGAAACACCGAAGAAATTCGTCCAGATCGACATCGAACCCAAGGAGATGGACTCAAACGTCGAGATCGTGGCCCCGGTGGTCGGCGATATCGGCTCCTGCGTGTCGGCGCTACTTGAGGGCATGGATGCCAAATGGCCGACCGCGCCGGCCGACTGGACCAATGCCATCAAGGCGAAGAGGGAAGAGAATATCGCCAAGATGGCGCCTCGGCTGATGAAGAATTCGGCGCCGATGGACTTCCATGGCGCACTCGGTGCGCTGCGCACCGTCATCAGAGAGCGGCCGGATGCCATCCTCGTCAACGAAGGCGCCAATACGCTCGACCTCGCGCGCGGCGTCATCGACATGTATCAGCCGCGCAAGCGCCTGGATGTCGGCACATGGGGCGTCATGGGCATCGGCATGGGCTTTGCCGTCGGCGCCGCCGTCGAGACTGGCAAACCCGTACTCGCCGTCGAAGGCGACAGCGCCTTCGGCTTCTCCGGCATGGAGATTGAGACGATCTGCCGCTACAAGCTGCCGATCTGCATCGTCGTCTTCAACAACAACGGCATCTATCGCGGTACCGACGTCAATTCGGCCGGCGGTCCGGATCCCGCGACAACCGTCTTCGTCAAGGGTTCGCGCTACGACAAGATGATGGAGGCATTCGGCGGCGTCGGCGTCAACGCAACGACACCCGACGAGTTGAAGCGTGCCGTCGACGCGGCGATGGATTCCGGCAAGCCGACCCTCATCAACGCGGTGATCGACCCGGCGGCTGGCAGCGAGAGTGGCAGAATCGGCAACCTCAATCCGCAAAGCCAGATTCGCAAGAAATGACACTGGGGATCCCGGATGCGGCGCCGCATAGCGGCGCGCGGCGCCCGCAATACGAGACCGAGTTCAGGAGAGGAAACGATGGCAACGCGCAAGAAATTCGCAAAAGCAAAATCCAAAGCGGCTGCTAAGAAGGCCACGAAACAAGTCGTCAAGCTAAAGACCAAAAAACCCGCGGCGACAGCCGCCGCGCGCAGCGGCGTGCCACGGGCCTCGTCAAAACCGTGGGGACAAGCGGGCAGGGCCCTGGACGGCGTGAAGATCCTCGATTTCACCCATGTGCAATCGGGCCCGACCTGCACGCAGCTCCTCGCCTACATGGGCGCCGACGTCATCAAGGTGGAACGACCCGGCATCGGCGACATCACGCGCGGCCAATTGCGCGACGTGAAAGGCGCCGACAGCCTCTATTTCACCATGCTCAACGGCTCGAAACGCTCGATCACGATCGATTCCAAGCATGCCAAGGGCAAAGAAATTCTCGATCGGCTGGTGAAGACCTGTGACGTGCTCGTAGAGAATTTCGCGCCGGGCGCGCTAGACCGCATGGGGCTCACGTTCGAGCACATCCACAAGCTCAACCCGCGCATGATCGTTGCTTCGGTGAAAGGTTTTGGTCCCGGTCCCTACGAAGACTGCAAGGTCTACGAGAACGTTGCGCAATGCGCCGGCGGTTCCGCCTCGACGACCGGCTTTCGCGATGGGCCGCCGCTTGTCACCGGCGCGCAGATCGGCGACAGCGGCACCGGCTTGCATCTCGCGCTTGGCATCGTCAGCGCGCTCTATCAGCGCATCCGCACCGGTCGCGGCCAGAAAGTACTCTGCGCCATGCAGGACGGCGTACTCAATCTGGCGCGTGTAAAGCTGCGCGACCAGCAGCGCCTCAAGCACGGTCCGCTCACCGAGTACAGCCAGTTCGGCGAAGGCGTACCATTCGGCAAGGCGACGCCGCGCGCCGGCAACGATTCCGGCGGCGGCCAACCGGGGTGGATTCTCAAGTGCAAGGGATGGGAGAGTGATCCCGACGCCTACATCTATTTTATAACTCAGGCGCCGGTATGGGGCGCCATTTGCGATCTTATCGGCAAGCCGGAATGGAAGACCGATCCGGATTTCGCCGCCCCGCCGGCGCGGCTGCCGCGGCTACGGCAGATCTTCAACACCATCGAGCAATGGACCATGACCATGACCAAATTCGAAGTCATGGAAATTTGTAACAAGCACGACATTCCGGTCGGACCCATCCTGTCGATGAAAGAGATCGCCGACGAGCCGTCGTTGCGTGCAACCGGCACGGTGGTCGAGGTCGATCATCCGACGCGTGGCGCATATTTGACGGTGGGCAATCCGATCAAGCTGTCGGATTCGCCCGCCGATGTGCGCCGCTCGCCGCTTCTCGGCGAGCACACGCAGGAGATTTTACGCAAAGTGCTCGGTTATTCGGACAAGGAAGTCGCCGAGATCAAGTCCTCTGGTGCGATTACCGCGCCGGACAAGCCGGCTAAAGCCGAGGCGGCGTAGTTACTTCTCCGTTTTCCCGCCGTGCGGGAGAGGTGAAGCAGTTGGAGAGAGGTTTAAGATGCGTATTGTCGTTCACGGGCAGCAGGCTTTCGGCAAGGCGGTGCTCGACGCGCTCATCAAGCGCGGCGAGAATGTCGTCGCAGTCTATGTCGCGCCGGAAAAGCCGGGCGCCAAGGCCGATCCGCTGAAGGAAGCGGCGCTTGCGGCCAAGCTTCCGGTCCATCAGCCCGAATCCTACAAGAAGCCCGAGGTCTGGGAAGAATTCAGAGCCTTGAAACCCGACCTTCAGGTGATGGCGTTCGTCACGCTGTTCGTGCCGGAAGAGTTTCTCAATATCCCGACCCACGGCTCGATCCAGTACCATCCCTCGCTGCTGCCGGCCTATCGCGGCGCGAGTGCGATCAATTGGCCGATCATCAAGGGCGAAAAAGAAACCGGCCTGTCGATTTTCTGGCCCGACAACGGTCTCGATACCGGCGACGTTCTGTTGCAGAAAAAAACGCCGATCGGCCCGACCGACACGCTCGGCACGGTTTATTTCGACCGGCTGTTTCCGATGGGCGTCGACGCCATGATGGAATCGGTCGATCTCGTCAAAGCCGGCAAAGCACCGCGTATCAAGCAGGAGGAAGCCAAGGCGACCTATGAAGGCCGCTGCGGAGCGGAAAATGCCAAGATCGATTGGGGCAAACCCTGGGAGCAGATCGACCGGCTGATCCGCGGCTGCAATCCCGCGCCCGGCGCCTGGACCACGCTTGACGGCAAGCAATTGAAAATTTTTGACGCCAAACCGTTGCCGGCGAAAGACCCGAAGGGGATCGCCGGCAAGCTCGGCGAGGTCGCCGCGATCGAAGCGGACGGCTTCACCGTGGTCTGCGCCGACGGGCGCTTCAAAATTTCTCGGGTTCAGCCCGCCGACGGCAAAAAGGTCGAAGCCGGCGAATGGGCGAAGTCCGTCAATCTCGGCGTAAAAGCGCGATTCACGTGAGTCCTGCCGGGTTCAGAGCCTTCGACCCTTCCTCGACATTCAATGGATTAAAAAATGCCCGCCTCTCAACATCAGTCACCGAAATCGGATATTGAAATTTCGCAGGCCGCCAAAAAGCGGCCGATCGTCGATATTGCGCGCGAGAGGCTCGGCATCACGCCGGAAAATCTCGAGCCCTACGGCCACTACAAGGCCAAGGTGTCGATGGACTATATCAAGTCGCTGCAAAACAAGCCCAGCGGTAAGCTCATTCTGGTCAGCGCTATCACGCCGACACCGGCCGGCGAGGGCAAGACCACGACGACGGTCGGTCTGACCGACGCGCTCAATTATATCGGCAAAAAAGCCATGCTTTGCCTGCGCGAGCCGTCGCTCGGACCGTCATTCGGCGTCAAGGGCGGCGCCGCCGGCGGCGGGTACGCCCAGGTGGTGCCTATGGAGGATATTAATCTTCACTTTACCGGCGACTTCCACGCCATCACCTCGGCGAACAACCTGCTCGCCGCGCTGCTCGATAATCACATCTATTGGGGCAATACACTCGGCATCGATCCGCGCCGTGTCGCTTGGCGCCGGGTGCTCGACATGAACGATCGTGCGCTGCGCTCGATCGTGTCTTCGCTCGGCGGCGTGGCGAACGGCTTTCCGCGCGAGGACGGCTTCGACATCACGGTCGCGTCGGAAGTCATGGCGATCTTCTGCTTGGCGCGGGATCTGGACGATCTCAAGAAGCGGCTCGGCAATATCGTCGTCGGCTATACCCGCGATCGTAAGCCGGTGCGTGCCGGCGAGCTCAAGGCGCACGGCGCGATGACGGTGCTGCTGAAAGAAGCGCTGGCGCCAAACTTGGTGCAGACGCTCGAAGGTACGCCCGCCTTCATTCATGGCGGCCCGTTCGCCAATATCGCGCATGGCTGCAATTCGGTGCTGGCGACGACGACGGCGCTGAAACTGACCGACTACGTTGTCACCGAAGCCGGTTTCGGCGCCGATCTCGGCGGCGAGAAATTCATGGACATCAAATGCCGCAAGGCCGGCATTGAGCCGTCCTGCGCGGTGCTGGTCGCCACCATCCGCGCGCTCAAGATGCATGGCGGCGTCAAAAAAGAGGACCTCAAGACCGAGAACCTGAAGGCGCTCGAAGCCGGGATGAGCAATCTCAAGCGCCACGTCGAGAACGTGCAAAAATTCGGCATCGTCCCGGTTATCTCGATCAACCGTTTCTCCGCCGATACCGCGGCGGAGATCAAGCTCGTGGAGGATACTTGCAAGAGCTTCGGTGTCGAGGCCTTGATGGCCGATCATTGGGCGATGGGCGGCGAGGGCGCGGCCGACGTGGCCAAGGCTGTCGTGAAAGTGGCCGAGAGCGGCAAGAGCAAGCTCAAATATCTTTATCCGGACGACATGCCGCTCTATGAGAAAATCCGCACCATCGCTAAGGAAGTCTACCGCGCCAAGGATATTAACGCCGACAAATCGGTGCGCGATCAGCTCGCCAATTTCGAGTCGATGGGCTACGGCAAGTTCCCGATCTGCGTCGCCAAGACGCAGTACAGTTTCTCGACGAATCCCGACGCCAAGGGCGCGCCGACCGATCACGTCGTCAATGTGCGTGAGGTGCGGCTCTCCGCCGGCGCCGAGTTCGTGGTCGCGATCTGCGGAGAGGTCATGACCATGCCGGGCCTGCCTAAAGTTCCGGCGGCCGACGTGATCGATATCGGCCCCGACGGCAGGATCGTCGGGTTGTTCTAACAAGCTTGAAGGAGACAACGATGCTTAAATTCTATTACAGCGGCGCGCCAAACCCGACCAAGGTCGCGCTGTTTCTCGAAGAGGCAGGGCTGCCCTACGAGGGCATACCGGTCGACACCCGCAAGGGTGAGCAGCACAAGCCGGAATTTCTGGCAATCAATCCGAATGCCAAGCTGCCCGCGATCGTCGACGGCGACGTCACAGTATTCGACAGTAGCGCGATTTTGCTCTACCTCGCCGAAAAGACCGGCAAGTTTCTGCCGGCGAAGACCGACAAGGCGCGCGGCGAGTTGTTGTCGTGGATGTTCTTCGTGTCGTCCGGGGTCGGCCCCTATTTCGGCCAGGCGGTGCACTTTAAGAATTATGCGCCGGAGAAACTTCCCTACGCCATCAACCGCTACGTCTTCGAGGCGCAGCGTCATTCCGGCATTCTCGATGCGCGCCTTGCCAGGCAGAAATACATGCTGGGCGACGCCTATACGATCGTCGACATGAATGTCTGGGGCTGGGCGCGCATGCTGCCGAATGTGGTCGGTGAGGGCGCCTGGGAGAAGTACAAGAACATCAAGCGGCTGGTCGACGAGATCAATGCCCGTCCCGCCGCGCAAAAGGCGAGCACGCTGAAAGACCGCCACAAGTTCAAGACCGAGATGGACCAGGAAGCGCTCCACGCGATGTTTCCGCACCTGAAGGAGAAGGTCGCGTAGCGGACCGCCAATCAAAGGGCCGCGTGGAGGCGGATCAGGCATCCTCCTCCAGCGGTTCGAATTTCGGCTGGAACCAAATTTGCGCGATAAGCGTCGGCACCACCGCGCTACCGATCACGCCGGTCAGCAGGATTGTGTATTGCACCTGATCGATGATGTGGTTGGTCAGGCCGAATAATGCCGAAATCGATCCGAAGGTCAGACCCGTCGACATCATCATCGTCGTGTACATTCCCTCGCGCTTGTCGAATTTGAAATACCGCGTCAATGGCAAGATGCCGATGAACTTGGTCGTCATTTTCATCGCCAGGAAGAGACCGATCAGCCCGGCGCCGGCGATCAGCGCGTGCGCTTCGATCAGGGACCCGGCCTTGAGGAAGTAAAACGGCGTCAGGAACGCGAAGCAGATTGCGCGCATGCGCAGTTGCAGGTCGCGGTTTGCCAGGAAGAACGGCGCCAGCGCCATGCCAACGAGGTACGCCGGCAGCACTGCTTCGCTCTTACCGAGTTGGGCGAGACCGCCGAGCCCAAACAGCACCAAAAAGAGAAATTTTATCTCGGGTTCGCTCGCCCGCCCGCCGATCCGTTTGAAGAACCAGGGTACGATCCACGGCAGCACGGCGACCACGGCGATCGTGGTTACCGCGAACAGGACCAGATACAAATTGTAGTTGGCGAATATTAGACCCAGCGCCAGCACCGTGCCGACGTCGTTGATGAAACAGGCCGCCAGAATGATCTTGCCGAGTTCGGTGCGGTTGTATCCGGACTCGACCATCACGGCATAGACAACCGCGACGGACGTCGTGGACAGCGAGATTCCGGCAATCTGCGCTTGCGGCCATGGCCAGCCGAGCCCGTAACGCGCCAAGAGGAGGCAGCCGATATAGGGCGCAAAGAATCCGATCAACCCGATCGACATGCTGGCAGCGAAGTGCTTCTTGACGACGTGAGGATCGATGTCGGTGCCCGCCAGGAAGGTAAGCACGACCGCGCCGACGCCGGCGATGTAACTGATCCACGGCGTCAGCGGCAATCCAATTGTATTGCCCGCAAGCGCGCCGACGACGATCTCAAACAGCGCCGCAGAGATCGTTATGTAGAGCGACCCCATCGCGGCGGCCAACGCCAGCACCATCCACAATGCCGACTGGAGCCAGATATTTTCCATCGTGTCTCTCCTTTTCGCTGTGCCGTGCGCGGCACAAAAAAAGACCCGCTCTCCGGCGGGTCGCGAAAAGCACCCCACCGCGCTAACATAGCGGTAGGGGTCATTAGCTCTGGCGAGCGGTTTTGGGGAACCCCATCCCCATGAGTCGCCACCCATATACTCAATTTTGATCGTTGTTTCAACTCGCGTCGTTGGCGGCGATCTGCGTCGACCGCAAGGCGAGAAGCCGGGCGCGCGCCAATAACAAACGGCGCGGCCTTTAGAGCCGCGCCGTTCTTTTTTCGCTGACGATGCCTTTACTGGAATAGCTTCATCGCGTTTTGCAGCGTTTGCAGCACGCCCCATGCCAAGGGGATGCCGACGAAGCACCACGCGAGAGCCAGCTGCAACGTTGTCGTGCCGGTCTGATTCTGGTTTGCCATGACGCGTTCTCCTTAAGCCGATTCCTGCTAGGCGCCTGCCGGTTCGCCAGCAGCGTCGACGGCCACTTGGCCGCGAACGGCTTCGTGGTCCGGCCGCATATGGAAGCGATGATGCACAGCCTTGATCAGCGCGTTGGCGATGAAGCCGATGATGAACAGGCCCGCCATGATGTACATGGTGGTGTTGTAGGCCTGCGCTTTCGGCACGCCGTGGTCGATATTGTACTGGCGGATATAGTTCACCAGCACTGGCCCGAAGATTCCGGCCATCGACCAAGCGGTGATCAAGAGGCCGTGGATGGCGCCGACATAGCGGGTGCCGAACATATCCTTGAGATAGGCCGGCACGGTAGCGAAGCCGCCGCCATACATGCTGATGATGATCAGAAAGCAGATCACGAATGCAGCGACGCTGCCGATCGAGCCGGTGTAGGGCACGGTGCAATACATCAGGAAACCGAGCACCATGAACACGAAATAGGTATTCTTGCGGCCGATATAATCCGATGTTGACGCCCAGAAGAAGCGGCCACCCATGTTGAACAGGCTCATCAGGCCGACGAAGCCCGCCGCCGCGACCGCCGTGATCTTGCCCGGGAACATGTCCTGCGCCATGGCGGAAGCCTGGCCGAGCACGCCAATGCCGGCCGTCACGTTGATGCAAAGCACGATCCAGATGCACCAGAACTGCGGAGTCTTTAGCGCATCGTAGACGTAGACATCGTTCTTGGTGATGAGTTTCTGTTCTACCACGGGCGGCGTATAGCCCTCCGGCTTCCAGCCCGGCGCCGGGATGCGCACGACGAACGCTCCGACCATCATGAAGACGAAGTAGACGGCGCCGAGAACCAGGAATGTCTCGGCGACGCCGACATGAGTCGGGGTCGAGAATTCGACTCATCAGCCAGACCGAAAGTGGCGCGGCGATGAAGGCGGCGCCGCCGAAGCCCATGATGGCCATTCCGGTGGCCATGCCCGGCCGGTCAGGAAACCATTTGATCAAGGTGGAGACCGGTGAGATGTAGCCGATGCCCAATCCGCAGCCGCCGACCAGGCCGTAGCCGAAATAGACGACCCAGATATTGTGGATGTAGACGCCAAACGCGGAGATCACAAAGCCAATGGCCCAGCACAGCGCGGCGGTAAACATCGCCCGGCGCGGGCCGCCTTCCTCGACAAAGCGACCGAAGATTGCGGCGGAGGTGCCAAGTACGAAGATGGCGATGGAGAAGATCCAGCCCAGTTCCGGAATGCTCCAATCCGTCGGCGCAGATTGAGTGACGCCGACCAACTTGGTCATCGGTAGATTGAATACACTGAATGCATAAGCTTGGCCGATGCACAGATGGATACACAGTGCCGCCGGCGGCACCATCCAGCGGTTAAAGCCAGGCTTGGCGATCGAATGGCTGCGATCGAGAAAACTCATCGCGCGGTCCTCCTTGATTCCCCATTTACGTCCGCAGGCATCTTTTCGGAGATGCTCTGCGCAGTGGTCCACCCTGGACGGGACGAGCCGACTGCCGTTCGTAAAAATCTCCTATACCGCGAAGCGAATAGCAAGTTCGACCAAAGTTAATGGCTGCGACGGGACCGGCTTCTCTGCCGGGCAGACCGCTGCTTGAAGGGGATCATTCCCCGCCGCGCCTGCAATGGAGAAAAATCTCACTACATGCGGGCTCGGTTCGACGCAGCCGCTTCAACGATGTAAATGCTTTTATTTCAATGTGTTATGTTCAATCGCGGGTTGCTAAAATGTCCCAATCTTGACGTAAGGCAACGGTCGGAGCCCTTTGGAATTGGCCGCGGCACACTATGAGGCCAAGTGTCGCGGCAACGCATTGCGGTGCCGCTCACTAGCGTACCAAGTTCAGTTCCCATGGGCATTTTTGCGCTTTAAAAGGAAGCAATGAACCTCACCGAGCCGCCGCCAAAATTGCCGCCTGAAGACCGCGGACGGGCCGGACGACGCCGGCCGCCGCGCACGCCGAAAGGCCGTCAGGTCGATCCGCTTGCGCTCGAAGAGGTGCGGGCGCTCCTCGGCGACCGCGAACGCCGGCGCGATCTCCTGATTGAGCATTTGCATCTGATCCAGGACCGCTACGGGCATCTTTCGGCGGCACATCTTGCTGCTTTGGCGCAAGAGATGCGGCTCGCCCTGACTGAAGTGTATGAGGTCGCCACCTTCTACGCCCATTTTGACGTGGTGAAGGAAGGCGAGGCGCCGCCGCCGGCCGTCACCGTGCGGGTCTGCGATTCGCTGTCCTGCGCGCTCAAGGGCGCGGAGGGGCTGTTTGCCGAATTGCCGCAGAAGCTCGGGCCCAACGTGCGCGTAGTGCGCGCGCCTTGCATGGGAGCTTGCGACCGCGCGCCGGTTTGCGCCGTCGGCCATGCGCAAGTCATGCAGGCGGACGTCGCGAAAGTAATAGCGGCCGCCGCGAAACCGGCGCATCCGCACGCCTATCCGACGCCGACCGCCTTCGACGCGTACGTGAAAAGCGGCGGCTACGAACTGCTCAAATCCTGCATCGCCGGGAAGCGTACGCGCGATGATTTGATCAAGACGGTCAGTGATGCCGGCTTGCGCGGTCTTGGCGGTGCCGGCTTTCCGACCGGCCGGAAATGGTCGCTGGTCCGCGCCGAGCCGGCGCCGCGGCTATTCGCAGTCAATTGCGACGAGGGCGAGCCGGGCACATTCAAGGACCGTTACTATCTCGAACGCGACCCACACCGTTTCATCGAGGGCATGCTGATCGCGGCATGGATTGTGGAAGCTGCGGATACTTATCTTTATGTCCGCGACGAATATCCGGAACTGATCCTGCTCCTCACCGACGAGATCGCCAAGGTCGCCCAAGCCGGCCTATCGAAGCACACCAAGATTTATCTGCGCCGCGGCGCCGGTGCTTATATCTGCGGCGAAGAATTGGCGATGATCGAATTGATCGAAGGTAAGCGCGGCCTGCCGCGCCATCGTCCGCCCTATGTCGCGCAGGTTGGTTTGTTCGGCCGCCCGACGCTCGAACAGAATGTCGAGACGCTGTTCTGGGTGCGCGATATCGCCGAGAAGGGCGTTACTTGGTTCACTTCGCAAGGGCGCCACGAGCGCAAAGGCTTCCGCAGTTTCTCCGTCTCCGGTCGCGTCAAAAATCCCGGTGTAAAACTCGCTCCTGCAGGCGTCACCGCACGCGAATTGATCGAGGAGTTCTGCGGCGGCATGGCGGACGGCCACACGTTCAAGGGCTATCTGCCGGGCGGCGCCTCGGGCGGTATCCTGCCGGCATCGATGGCCGATATCCCACTCGATTTCGGCACGCTGGAAAAGTACGGTTGTTTTGTAGGCTCCCACGCGGTTGTGATCCTCTCCGACAGGGACGATATGAAGGCTGTGGCGCTCAACCTCATCAAGTTCTTCGAGGATGAGAGTTGCGGCCAGTGCACGCCCTGCCGGGTCGGCACCGAGAAGGCGGCGCAACTGATGGCCAACGGGCCGTGGGATCCTGCCCTCCTCGACGAGTTGTCCGCCCTGATGCGCGACGCCTCGATCTGCGGTCTCGGCCAGGCGGCGCCAAATCCTTTGCTTTGTGTGCTAAAGTACTTTCCCGACGAGCTGACCAAGCCGTTGGGACATTGGTGACAAAAAGGTTTGTTCGATGAGCGACGCGAAGGTGCAAAAGCCTAATACCTTCCTGATCGACGACCGCGAGATCGACATCCGGGACGGCGAGACGATCTTCCGCGCCGCGCGCCGGCTCGGCATCAAGCTGCCGCACTTGTGCTATTTGCCGAAGCCCGGCTACCGGCCGGACGGCAATTGCCGCGTCTGCATGGTCGAGATCGAGGGCGAGCGCGTCCTGGCCGCCAGCTGCATCCGAACTCCGGCCCCCGGCATGAAGGTCAAAACCCAGACCGATCGCGCCAAGACCGCGCGTAAAATGGTGACCGAGCTATTGCTGACCGATCAGCCCGACCGGGCGCACGCGCACGATCCGGATTCCGAACTGTGGAAGATTGCGACCCGCATGGAACTTAAGCAGGGCCGCTTTCCACGCCGTCACGCACCGGCGCCGGACCGCAGCCACGTGGCGATGGCGGTCAATCTCGACGCCTGCATCCAGTGCAATCTCTGCGTTCGCGCCTGTCGCGAAGTGCAAGTCAACGACGTCATCGGCATGGCCGGCCGCGGCCACGGCGAGAAGATCGTGTTCGACTTCGACGATCCGATGGGCGCCTCGACCTGCGTCGCCTGCGGCGAGTGCGTGCAGGCCTGCCCGACCGGCGCGCTGATGCCGGCGACAATGGTCGACGACAATAACGTCTACAAAGGCAAGCCCGACCGCTCGGTCGACAGCGTCTGCCCGTATTGCGGCGTCGGCTGTCAGCTCACCTATCATATCAAGGACGACAAGCTGGTTTACGTTAGCGGCAAGAACGGGCCGGCAAACCAGAACCGGCTGTGCGTCAAGGGCCGCTTTGGCTTCGACTACGTCAGCAATCCGCAACGCCTGACCCAGCCAATGGTCCGCAAGGACGCTGTCGGCAAGGCTGCCGATGATCTGGTCGATCCGTCCAATCCGTGGACGCACTTCCGGCCGGCGACCTGGGAGGAGGCGATGGAGCGGGCCGCCAAGGGTCTCGTCAAAATCCGTGACCGAGACGGCCCGCGTGCGCTCGCCGGCTTTGGCTCCGCCAAAGGTACGAACGAGGAGGCCTATCTCTTCCAGAAGCTGGTTCGCACCGGCTTTGGCTCCAACAACGTCGATCATTGCACGCGGCTGTGTCATGCCTCGTCGGTCGCGGCGCTGCTCGAAGGCGTCGGATCCGCGGCGGTTACCGCGACCTTCAATGAGTGCAAAAACTCCGACGTCATCATCGTTATCGGCGCCAATCCGACGGAAAATCATCCCGTGGCTGCGACCTTTTTCAAGCAGGCAGCCAAGCGCGGCTCAAAGCTCATCGTCATGGACCCGCGCGGCCAGGCGCTGAAGCGCCACGCCTGGCAGATGATGCAGTTCAAGAACGGCACCGACGTGGCGATGCTCAACGGCATGCTCAACGTCATTATCGAAGAGAAGCTTTACGACCAGCAATACGTCCAGACCTACACTGAGGACTTCGATAAGCTCGCGCGGAACGTCAAGCCATTCACGCCCGAGGAGATGGCGCCGATTTGCGGCATCGAG
This sequence comes from uncultured Alphaproteobacteria bacterium, assembly GCA_963775515.1. Taxonomy (GTDB): domain Bacteria; phylum Pseudomonadota; class Alphaproteobacteria; order Rhizobiales; family Xanthobacteraceae; genus BOG-931. Next base: position 35,355 of record CAVZIQ010000001.1, read on the forward strand.
GCCGATGTGCTGCGCAACGTCGCGCGTACTTTCGCGCGCGCGGAAAGCGCCATCATCTTCTGGGGCATGGGCGTCTCGCAGCACACCCACGGCACCGACAATGCGCGCTGCCTGATCGCGCTGTCGCTGATCTGCGGTCAAATTGGCCGGCCGGGGACGGGGCTGCATCCGCTGCGCGGCCAGAATAACGTGCAGGGCGCGTCCGACGCCGGGCTGATCCCCATGTTCTTCCCCGACTACAAGTCGGTGGAGGACGCGGAGACTCGCGCCAAGTATGAGGCTGCCTGGGGCGTCACCCTCGATCCCAAGAAGGGCAAGACCGTCGTCGAGATCATGGACGCGGTGCACGCCGACGAGATCAAGGGCATGTACATCATGGGCGAGAATCCGGCGATGTCCGATCCCGATCTCAACCATGCGCGCGGCGCGTTGGCGCACCTCGAACATCTCGTGGTGCAGGACATCTTCCTTACCGAAACCGCCTCCTATGCCGACGTGATCCTGCCGGCCTCCGCTTGGCCGGAGAAGGACGGCACCGTAACGAACACCAATCGCCAGGTGCAGATGGGCCGCCAGGCGCTGCCGCTGCCCGGCGAGACACGGCAGGACCTATGGATCATCCAGGATTTGGCCCAGCGCATCGGCTGCAACTGGAACTACAAGCACGTCAGCGAGGTGTTCACCGAGATGGCATCGATGATGCCGGCGCTCGACAACATCTCTTGGGATCGCGTCGAGCGCGAGCACCACGTCACCTATCCGACTGATGGGCCTGATATTCCGGGCCGCGACGTCGTGTTCGACAAGGGCTTCCCGCGACCCGGCGGCTTCGCCAAGCTGGTGGCGGCGAAATACTCGCCGCCCGACGAGGTGCCGGACCACGATTATCCGTTCATCCTGACCACCGGTCGCCAGCTCGAGCACTGGCATACCGGCGCGATGACACGGCGGGCGACGGTGCTCGATGCAATCGAGCCTTCCGCGGTGGCGAACGTCTCGCGCGGCACCATCGCCAAGCTCGGCATCAAGCCGGGCGACATGATCCGCGTTGCGACTCGCCGCGGCGCGGTCGAACTGACGGCGCGCCAGGACGACGGCATTCCCGACGACGTCGTGTTCATTCCGTTCGCCTTTGTCGAGGCGGCGGCGAACCTACTCACCAATCCGGCGCTCGATCCATTCGGGAAGATACCGGAGTTCAAATACTGCGCGGCCCGCGTCGAGGCGATCGATCCCGCCACACGCGTTGCGGCGGAGTAAATCGTCCCCGCTAGGGGCGGATGAAGCCGGTCTAGGCCGCGCCTATGGCTGACATCGGCATTAACGGCGTCGACCCTCACGACGAAATTGTGCGCCTCGAAGCGCGGATCGAAGCGCTCGCCGATCAGCTGGAGAGCTGCCGCAAATTCATTCTGGCCGGGCGGATCGCCGTTGCGACGGGAGGCGTCGTTCTGGGCGCGATCTTAATCGGCGCGATCGCGTTCGATCCGCGGACAATGCTCGCGGCCATCGGGGCAGTCCTCGGCGGCTTCGTCGCCTGGGGTTCGAACCGCAGCACCGCGAACGAGACGACGGCAGAGCTGGTTGCGGCCGAATCGCGGCGGGCGGCACTGATCGGTCAAATCCAGCTTCGTGTGATTGAGGGCGACGAGACACTGCACTGATCGTGCGGCGCGCTATTCCTTCTTCCCATCCCGGAAGTACGCCTCGACCGTGCCGGTGAGCTTGATCGTCAGCGGATTGCCGTAGCGATCCTTGGTCTTGGCGGCCTCGACGCGGATCCAGCCTTCGCTCACGCAATACTCGGCGACGTTGGTCTTTTCGACGCCTTTGAAACGTACACCGACGTCGCGTTCGAGCGCGTTGGCATCGTAGTGCGGACTGTTCGGATCGGTCGACAGGCGGTCGGGCGGGGTGTCGGGCATTCCAAGTTTTTCCTTGTTTATTACCGAGTCATTTTTACTAACTAGCAAATAGGCACTCGGTTCGTAACTCCGTTTTAAGCATCGCAGTCGATTCGCGTGCGCCCAAGGCCCCCCCTTGACCTCGCTCAACATCTTCAAGCCGCGTTGGTGCGTTGACTGTGTCAGGAAAGCTCCGAGGCTAGACTGGGGATTGTTCAGAAAATTCTGTGACTCGCACGATCGCGAGCGAGCGATAAACATGCACCTGGTCAAGCTGGGAAGCGGTAAGCTCCGGCAATTCCTGCCGTGCATTGTCGTGGCAGTCGTCGGCGTCGTGGTGTCAGCTGCAGCCGGCGGCATGACGGCGAGGCGGGACCAAGGGAACGCCAAGATTCAATTCGATGTGATTGCCGAAAACCATTTCATGGTTTTGCAAAACGGGCTGAACGAGTATGTGAATAAGGTTCGAACCGTGCGCACCCTGTTTGACAGCTCAGTCGGCCCGGTCACACGTAACGAGTTCGAGGCATTTAGTCGTCCGCTCCTCTTGGAAAATTCCGCCATCTCGACCCTGTCGTGGGTGCCGCGGGTGCCGAACTCCGAACGGGCCGAGCATGAGCACGCTGGCGTCCTTCAGGGTCTGCCAGATTATCACATTATGAAGATGGGCGCCGATGGCAAGATGATAGTCTCGCCCGAGCACGGCGAGTATTATCCGATATTCTACGCAACTCTGCGGAGGACGGCCTCGCTCTACGGCCTCGATTTGCGGTCTGAACCGGCGACGCTCGCGGAACTGGAACGAGCGCGGGATGAAGATCGCTTGGGATTCTCCCAGGTTTCTACGCTCGTCAGCACCGGCGGCAGTCAAAGCGGCTTTCTGTTCTCACTGCCGGTGTACAAGCGTGGATTGCCTCACGACACATTGCAGGATCGGCGGCGCAACTTAGCCGGCTTTATCCATGGCTCGATCATTACGTCAAAGATGATCGACGGCATTATTACCGCGACCAAAACACCCAAGGGACTCGACTTGTTTTTCTTTGCGCCTGGCGCTGGGGGTGACGCCATGCCAATTCTTATGCATCCGTCGCGCCTGCGCACCTCGCCGCCGCAGCCGAGGTCGTGGGCCTCGGTTACTGCCGGGTCTTATTGGCGCCGCGACCTGTTGGCCGGCGGGCAACCCTGGCTGACTCTGATCGCGCGGCCGATGCCAGGGGGGCCTTTGACGGTGCAGGATCATCGTGCGTGGCTCGTATTTATATGTGGGCTGATCATCAGCGGCGTGGTTGTCGTTTATATACGCTCCCTGAGACGTCACGCCTCGCGAATGATGCAGGCGAATCAAGAAATCTCCGACCTCGCGCAAATGGACGCGCTGACCTCGCTGCCCAACCGCCGCGCCTTCATGGAACGGCTTGGCGCCGCCTTCGCCGCGTGCCGCCGCGGCGCGAAGCCGTTCGCAGTGCTTTATTTTGATCTCGATCATTTCAAGGACGTCAATGATACGGTCGGCCACGCCATCGGCGATGCGCTGCTCCGGCAGGTTGCTGCGCGCTTGATGAACGCGGTGCGCGCGAATGACGTCGTCGCGCGCTTCGGCGGCGATGAGTTTGCAATTCTGCAGAGCGACGTGGAGGATCTCGAAGCGGGAGGAGCGCTGGCGGCCAAGATCGGAAGCGTTCTAGCGGAGCCCTATATCATGGCAGGCAACGAAGTCCGTATCTCGGCCAGTATAGGAATATCACGCTACACGCCCGAAGTTGCCGGTCCCGATGCCATGATGATCCAGGCCGATCTTGCGCTCTATCGCGCCAAAGAAGATGGCCGCAATTGTTTCCGGTTTCACAGCGCCGCTCTCGACCGCCAGGTGCAGGAGCGGGTCTTTATCGCCGACGAGCTTCGCGGCGCGATCGATCGCAATGAACTGGAGCTTCACTACCAGCCGGAAGTCGAGCTGCGTTCGGGCCGCATCGTCGGGCTGGAGGCCTTGCTGCGGTGGAACCATCCCAAGCGCGGTCAGATTTCGCCGTCGGTGTTCATTCCGGTTGCCGAGCGGTCCGGCCAAATCCAACAACTCGGACAGTGGGTGCTCGATGCCGCCTGCCGGCAATTGCGCGCGTGGCAGGACGCCGGCATTGCGCCCGATCTGGTCGGCGTGAATTTTTCCGCCCTTCACTTCAAGAGCTCGCCCGACCTCGACCGCGATGTCGCTGCGAGCCTTCACAAGTGGGGGATCGCGCCAGGGTTGATCGAAATCGAGCTGACCGAATCCATGCTGATGGACATCACCCAGCAGCATAACGACCGATTCGAGCGGCTGCGGCGGCTTGGAGTCAGGATCGCGATCGACGATTTCGGCACCGGCTATTCGTCGCTCAGTTATCTGGCGAATTATCCGATCAACCGGGTCAAAATTGCCCAAGAGCTGGTGTTCGGCGTCGATACCGATGCCCGCAGCGCCACCGTGGTACGCGCCGCCGTCAGGCTTGCGCACGAACTCGGCATCGAGATCATCGCCGAAGGCGTCGAAACCGAAGGCCAGGAAAAGTTTCTGCTGTCCGCCGGCTGCGAGCATGGCCAGGGCTTTTACTTCAGCCGGCCGATCAATGCCGAGCGCGCAACCGAACTGTTGCGTTTGGGTAAAATCACGCCGCCGCAACGGCCGCTCCGGCTCATCGAAACCACGGCGGCATAAAAGCTTTTCGCAGGCGCTGGCGCGGGTTACACTGGGGGTATGTCGGTTGCCGCAGATGCACTTGCCTACATCCCCGCTGCCGGCCTGCCGCGTCACGACTGGACGCGCCAGGAGGTCCGTGCGCTGTTCAATCTGCCGTTCCCCGAGCTGATGTTCCACGCCCAGTGCGTGCATCGGCAAGCTTTCGATCCGGCTGAAGTGCAGATTTCGACGCTATTGTCGATCAAGACCGGCGGCTGCCCGGAGGATTGCGCCTATTGCCCGCAAAGCGCCCGCTACGACACCGGCGTGCGCGCCGAAAAGCTGATGGCGCTCGATGCGGTCCTCGCCGAGGCGCGCGCGGCGAAATCGGCAGGCGCAAGCCGCTTCTGCATGGGCGCGGCATGGCGCGAGCCGAAGGACCGCGACCTCGACAACGTCTGCGCCATGGTTGAGGGCGTCAAAGCGCTGGGGCTCGAGACTTGTGCGACGCTCGGCATGCTGACCGTGCCGCAGGCAAAACGGCTAAAGGACTCGGGCCTCGATTATTACAACCATAACCTCGACACCTCGCCGGAATTCTACGGCGAGATCATCAGCACGCGCACCTACGCCGATCGTCTGGAGACTCTCAAACATGTGCGCGAGGCGGGTATCCATGTGTGCTGCGGCGGGATCGTCGGCATGGGCGAAACACGTGAGGACCGCGTCGGCATGATCGCGACGCTGGCTGCTCTGCCGGCGCATCCGGAATCGGTGCCGATTAACATGCTGGTCAAGGTCGCCGGCACGCCGCTTGCGGGGCAGGGCGCGCTCGATCCAATCGAGTTCGTGCGCACCGTCGCGGTCGCGCGCATCACCATGCCGCGCTCGGTCGTGCGGCTTTCCGCCGGCCGCGAGGACATGAGCGAGGAGACGCAGGCGCTCTGCTTTCTCGCCGGCGCCAATTCGATTTTTTATGGACCAAAGCTCTTGACGACGCCTAATCCCGGCCGCGGCCGCGATCGCGAACTGATGGACAAGCTCGGCATGTCGCCGATGGAATGATCGCCTTACGTGCTCCATCGATTTACTGCCCGACCGTCGCGTGGACGAAAACGACACGACGCGCGGGTCAACATGAACACATAGCGAGGTCGGCAATCCATGAGCACTGAGCAAACCACTGTAAGCCGGAAACGGCTCTCGTTGCTCGCCTGTCTGTGCGCTATCGCCGTTGCCTTCGTGTCGCTTTCGGCCGTCGCATTCGGGGAGCAACCGGACGATATCCTCAGCAGAGACAGTGTGCTGCGCGATCCCGACATTCCTTCCTTGGGAAATCCCAATGGAAACCTGACAGTTGTCGAGTATTTCGACTACCAGTGCCCGTATTGTAAAAAGATGGCGCCCGAACTCGCGCAGTTAGTGCGGGAGGACGGCAATATCAAACTCGTCTTGAAAGACTGGCCGATCTTCGGCGCCATTTCGACCTCGGCCGCCGAGCTGGCGCTGGCGGCGAAATATCAAAACAAATACGCGGAGGCCCATGACGCCTTGATTGGAGCGGATTCAAAGCTCACCGAGACGAGCATATCGGAACTGCTTGCAAAGGCCGGCGTCGATGTTGATGTGGCGGCGAAAGACCTTAAGGCGCATCAGAAGTCGATCGACGACCTGTTGGCTCGCAACGATGCCCAAGCCCAGGCCTTCGGCTTTCAGGGCACGCCTGGCTTCATCGTCGGCACGTTCCGGGTACCCGGCGTCGTGGAAATGAAGGTCTTCAAGCAAGTGATTGCCGATGCCCGCGCGTTGGCGAAGAAGCGCAAATCGTGAGCGTGGGACGCCGCGCGCAAAGCGGACGTATGCAAGATTCCGAACCCCGCGCCAAAGTCGCCTAGGGGTTAGACCCCCGCGGCCCCGCCATCTGCGCGCGGATCGTGGGCCCCTTCGCAACTGCCGTCCGGGTGCAGCACGACGGCGCCGGCGTGGCCCATGAGGTCGGAATAGGGTTCGGATATCACCTCCACCTCGTGGCCGGCGGCTGCGAGGGCATCGACGACGTTGCCGTCGAAGCGCGGCTCCAGGCGCAGCGCCGTCTTCGGCGCGCCCCAGGTGCGGCCGAGCACCCAGCGGGGACGGTCGATCGCGTCCAAGAGCGGCTCGCGGAAATCGATGTGCCGCGTGAACAGCGCGCTTTGCGTCTGCGGCTGGCCATCGCCGCCCATGCAGCCGTAGGCCATGACGCGTCCGTCGTTGAGCACCGCGAGCGCCGGATTGAGCGTGTGGAACGGCAGCCGGCCGGGTGCGAGGAGATTGAGCGCACCGGCTTCCAGTGAAAAACTGGCGCCGCGGTTTTGCATCAGCACGCCGGTTGCCGGCAGCACGCAGCCCGAGCCGAATTCCCAATAAAGCGATTGGATATAAGAGACGACGAGGCCCGACGTATCGGCGGCGCCTATCCAGATCGTATCGCCGGCGCCGGCGGCAGGCGGCCAGGGCGCGGCTTTCCTGCGGTCGATCTTCGTCGCCTCGCCGGCAATGTAACGCTCGTCGAGACAGCGTTCGAGCGCGTGCGCCAGATAACTGGGATCGGTGACGATGCGATCGCGCACGCGCAAGCTTCGCTTGGTCGCCTCGACCAGGCCGTGGATATGATCGAAGCCTTCCGCCGCGGTGACGCTCAATCGCGCAAACAAAGCCAAAATCATCAGCGAAACCACGCCTTGGGTCGGCGCGCCGGTGTTGTAAACCGTGGCCGACGGCAGTTTGACGCTTAAGGGCTCGGCAAACGCCGCTCGGTAGCGCTCCAAATCGAGCCGCGCCACCGGGCTATGGATGCGTTCGAGATCGGCGGCGATCTCGTGCCCGACGTCGCCGCGGTAAAAATCGTCGAGACCGGCATGCGCCAGATGCGAAAGCGTCGCGGCGAGTGCGATCTGTTTTAGTCTGTCGCCGATTGCCGGCGGCTTGCCGTCAAGAAGGAACACTGCGGCGAAACCGGGCCCGTCTTTGAGGCCTGCGAGATGCTCCTGCGTCAACCGTGCCTGGCTGCGCGTCACCGCATAGCCGTCGCGGGCATGCGCGATGGCCGGGGCGAGCAGGACATCGAGCGGTAATTTGCCGCGATTGGCCTCCGCCATGTCCAGCGCCAGCATCCAGCCGCCGACCGCCCCGGGCACAGTCAGGGCCGCCAGCGGTCCGCGCGGCGGTATCGTCTCGAAGTCGCGATAAAGCTCAGGCTTCGCCTGCTGGCCGGCGGGGCCCGCCGCCATGATGGCGCGGCGGCGGCCATTCGGCTCGCGGATGAGCCAGAAGCCGTCGCCGCCCAGGTGGTTCATATGCGGGTAAACAGCGGTAATGGTTGCAGCCATGGCTACCATGGCCTCGATCGCATTACCGCCCTCGGCGAGGATGGCGCGGCCCAACTCAACAGCAGCGAAGTGCGGCGCGCAAACGACACCGCGGCGATGGCCGGCGCTGTGTAAATCCATGATGCTCAGTTGACCGTGGCCGGATCGACGAAACCGCGTTTGCGCAAAAGCGCGTCGGCGCTCGGCAGCCGCCCGCGGAACGCCTTATAGGCGTCGGCAGGCTCTTGCGATCCACCGGCCGCGTATATCGCCTCGCGCAGCCGTTTCGCCGTGGCCGGATCGAATATGTCGCCGGTCTCCTCGAACGCCGCGAAGGCGTCGGCATCGAGCACTTCCGACCACATGTAGCTGTAATAGGCCGCGGCGTAGCCGCCACCGGAAAAGATATGGGCAAAGTGCGGCGGCCGGTGCCGCATGGCGATCTCGCCGGGCATGCCGATGCGCGAAAGCGCCTTGGCCTCGAATTCCGCCGCATCGATTTGTTCGGGCTGCGACAGCGAATGGAAATCGAGATCGACCATGGCGCAGGCGATGTATTCGACCGTGGTAAAGCCCTTGTTGAAATTGCGCGCGGCGATGAGCCGTTGCAGCAGCTCTTCAGGCATCGGCTGGCCGGTCTGATAGTGGCGCGCAAAACGCCGCAGCACTTGCGGCTGTTCCAGCCAATGCTCGTAGAGCTGCGACGGCAGCTCGACGAAATCGGTGGCGACATTGGTGCCCGAGATCGTCGGATAGGTCACTGAGGATAAAAGGCCGTGCAGCGCGTGGCCGAATTCGTGGAACAGCGTGCGCGCGTCCTCGAAGCTCAAGAGCGTCGGCTCGCCGTCCGACGCCTTTGCGAAGTTGCAGACATTGACGATCAGCGGCTGGATGTTGCCCGACAGCTTCTCCTGATCTCGCAGCGAGGTCATCCAGGCGCCGCTGCGCTTGGAAGGCCGCGCGAAATAGTCACCGAAGAACAGACCGACCTTATTGCCGTCGGCGCCGCGTACCTCCCAGACCCGAACGTCGGGATGCCAGGTCGGCACGTCGGCGTGTGTGAAGGTGAGACCGAACAGGCGCTGCGCCGTATAAAATGCGGCCTCGATCATGCGGTCGAGGTCGAGGTAGGGCTTGATCGCGGTCTCGTCGAATTCGCACAGCCGATGCCGCAGCTTTTCCGCGTAGTAGCGCCAATCCCAGGGCTCAAGTTTGAAATTACCGCCCTCTTCCTGGATGAGCGCCTGCATCGCGTCGCGATCGGCAAGCGCGCGTGAGCGCGCCGGCGCCCATACCGCGTCGAGGAGTCCTCGCGCCGCCGCGGGGGTGCGCGCCATGGCGTCGTCGAGCCGGTAATGAGCGAAATCGGCAAAGCCGAGTAGCCGCGCGCGCTCGGCGCGCAGCCGCACCATCTCGGCGATGATCGCCTTGTTGTCGGTTTTGCCGCCGTTGTCGCCGCGCATGACGAAGCCGCGGAATATCTTCTCGCGGAGGTCGCGCCGGTCGGAAAATTGCAGGAACGGCTCGACGCTCGAACGCGACAGCGTCACGGCATAGCCGTCAAGACCGCGGTCGCGCGCCTCGGAGCGCATCGCCTCGCGCATGAAGTCGGGCAGTCCGGCAAGCTCGGCTTCACTTTCGAGCCGCAGCGTGAAGGCCTGCTCGTCGGCAAGTACGTTCTGGCTGAACGCCGTGCCGAGTTCCGCAAGCCGCTCGATGATCTCGGCGAGGCGCTTTTTAGCGTCGCCGTCGAGCGCGGCGCCGGCGCGGCGGAAGCTCGTATGGTACCGCTCGGTGACGCGCTTTTGCTCGGCATTAAGCCCGAGGCGGTCGGCCTGGCGCTGTAGCGTATCGATGCGGCGGAACAGCGCCGCATTGGTGTGGATCTCGTTCCAGTGGCGGGCGATCCGCGGCGACATCTCGCGCTCGATTTCGAGCAGCGCGTCGTTCGTGTGCGCGCCGGCGAGGAGATGGAACGTATTGCCGACGCGCTCCAAAGCGCGCCCGCTCAATTCCAGCGCGGCGATCGTATTGTCGAAGCTTGGCGGTGTGGGATCCGCAGCGATAGCTCCGACCTCGGCCTCGTGCTCGGCAAGCGCCCGCGCATAGGCCTCCCTGAAGTGCTCGGGCGCTATCCGGTCAAACGGCGGAATCCTGTCAGAGGTGGTCCAGGCCTCGAAAAACGGATTGGCGGCGGCAGGCGGTGTGGTCGTTTGCGGCATCGGGCGTGGTCTTACCAAAGCCAAGCGGGCTTACCAAAATCAAGTGCAGGCGTGATATATGTCATGGTGCGAGCGCGCCAAAGCTTAAGGAGAGTGGAAAATGCCCCGCCATGCCCATTATGTGCCGCACGGCGTTATTCCGGCCGTCATCCTGCCGTTTGCGGACGACCTGGCGATCGATGAAAAGAGCTTCCGCAAGCACCTTCGCGACGTGGCGGCGACCGAGGGGCTGTCCGCCGTCACCGTCAATGCCCACTCGACGGAGGTCGCTTCCTGCAGCTTCGAGGAGCAGCGCCGCGTTCTCGCCATCACGCAGGATGAAATCGGCGGCCGGCTGCCTATCGTAAACGGCATCTGGGCCGATGGCAGCCTCGAAGCCGCGCGCATCGCGCGGATGGCGGAGGAGGGCGGCGCCTCGGCCCTTTTGGTGTTTCCGCCGGCTCCATTCACGCTCGGGCAATCGCCGGCCATGGCAATAGAGCATTTCAAGCGCATCGCCGACGCCTCTGGCCTGCCGATCATCGCCTTCCAGTATCCGCTGGCGACCGGGCAAGGCTATCCGCGCGATACGCTTCTCAAGATGGTCGAGGAGGTGCCGACCATCCGCGCCATCAAGGACTGGTGCGGCAATGTTCCGCAGCACGAGATGCATGTTCGCGAGCTGCAAAGCCTCAAGCGGCCGGTCAACGTGCTCTCGACCCACAGCGCCTGGCTGTTGAGCTCGCTGGTGCTCGGCTGCAACGGGCTCCTCTCCGGCTCCGGCAGCGTCATTGCCGACCTGCAAGCCGCGCTGTTCCGGGCAGTCGAGGCCAACGACCTCGCCGCGGCGCGGCGGCTCAATGACCGAATTTATCCGTTGGCGCGCGTGTTCTATGCCGAGCCATGGGCCGATATGCATAACCGCATGAAGGAGGCTTTGGTGCTGCTCGGCCGCCTGCCCCGCGCCGTCGTGCGGCCGCCGCTCGTCAAGCTCGGCCGCGGCGAGATCGACCGCATCCGCACTGCCTTGGTCGAGGCCGGCCTGTTGTCGCCGAAGGCCGCACGCGACGCGGCTTAGGGGCGACCAATCTCGGCCTTGAATCGGCCGCGTCTTTCGGACTAAGTGCCGCCCATGGATAGCTCTACACCTTCGCGGCCCCGCCGCATCCTCTGGCCGAACGTACTGACGGTCCTCAGCGCGGCCATCCTGATCAGCGCCGAGGTGTTCGGCGCCGCCTTCGCCGGCAGCTGGGCGATCGCCAACCTGTTGGCGCTCGGCGCGCTCGGCGCGCGGGTGCTCGACGGTCTTTTTATCCTGTGCGGCATCGCGGTGATGGTGCAGTTCGTGCGCGCGGCGCACCACGTCGAGCCGTTCACGGCCGACTGAAGCGATCGCCGCCGCTCGCCAGCCGCCACTGCGCTCATCTTTTACGTCTTGTTAGGACTAAAACGCTTGACAGCGCGGCTGAATGGATTAATTCGAGATTGCCCAATTTCGCACGTGCCTGTGGCCGTGTGTCGGTCGGTGGGCATCCGGACAAGAGGCCGGACAGCCGCCTAAGGAAGAGACACTCCTTCCTTGCTCCAGCGACCGGCAGCCGGAGGCGAAACCGGCGATGCCAGTTCTCCACTGGCGACGCGGCTTAAAGCAACGACGGAAGGGCTTTTTTGGTTACTGCCGGCGCGAATGCCGGGGACACCGAAGAGGCTTGTCCATCTTTGCCAGCAGTGCGGAACGGGATTTCCCTCATCCGGACCAAGGCAGCAATCACGGTGGCGCAAAGCGCTCCGCGCATTCGCGGAATCGCATGCGTCACAGGAGGTTCACCTCGGCGGCTACGCCGCCCGGTCGGATTAGGGGAGCTTAAGTCGAAATGACAGCACGCATCCGCGAATTCCTCAAGCAACGCACCGATACTGGACCCTGCCTCGTCGTCGACCTCGATGTCGTGCGCGAGAATTATCAGAACTTCGCCAAGGCGCTGCCGGACACCAAAGTGTTCTACGCCGTCAAGGCCAATCCGGCGCCGGAAATCCTCAAGCTGTTGGCCGATCTCGGCTGCTGCTTCGATGTCGCCTCGTTGCCTGAGACGCACGACGTGCTCGCTGCGGGCGCGACGCCGGACCGCATCTCCTACGGCAATACCATCAAGAAAGAGAGCGAGATCGCCGCGGCCTTTCGGCTCGGCGTTACGCTATTCGCGGTCGACTGCGAGGCCGAAGTGGAGAAGGTCGCGCGCGCCGCGCCCGGCAGCCGCGTCATCTGCCGCATCCATTGCGACGGCTCCGGCGCCGAATGGCCGCTGTCGCGCAAATTCGGTTGCGAGCCGGCCTATGCCGCCGATATTTTGGAACACGCCCACAAAAACGGGCTCATGCCGTACGGCATCTCTTTCCATGTCGGCTCGCAACAGCACAACGTCGAAGCTTGGGACCGTGCGCTCGCGTCCGCCGCCGCGATATTTCGCACCTGCGCGGAGCGCGGCATTTCGCTCTCGATCGTAAATCTTGGCGGGGGTTTCCCGGCCCGATACGTGCGCAAAACGCCGAAGCTTGAATCCTACGGCAAGGCGATCTTCAAGGCGCTGCGCAAGCACTTCGGCAACAACCTGCCCAACACAATCGTCGAGCCCGGCCGTGGCCTTGTCGGCAATGCCGGCGCGATCGAGGCCGAGGTGGTGCTGATCGCCAAGCGTAGCCCCGAGGACGAGGTGCGCTGGGTCTATCTCGACATCGGCAAGTTCCACGGTCTCGCCGAGACCATCGGCGAATCGATCCGCTATCCGATCCGCACCACGCATGATCGCGATGAGATGTCGCCCTGCATCATCGCCGGCCCGACTTGCAACTCGGTCGATGTGCTCTACGAGAAGACGCCGTATCCGCTGCCGGTGTCGCTGGCCATCGGCGACAAGGTGCTGATCGAGGCGGCCGGCGCATATACCGCGACCTATTCCTCGGTCGGTTTCAACGGCTATCCGCCGCTGCGGCAATATGTGATCTGAAGCTTGCTTCTCCCTCTCCCTGCTTGCGGGGAGAGGGGACTGAGCGCCTTACGTTAGGTCAGATCGACAATTCCCGCTTCGCCGCTCTCCGTGCCCCAGGCCAGCAAGAGCCCGTCGGCAGTCCAAGCGAGCGCCGTGACCGGCGAATCGCCCGGCTTCTTGGCCAGAATCTCGGCGCCGTCTTCGACGCGCACCAGCAGCACCATGCCGTCGCCATAGCCGGTTGCGACGATGTCCTGCTTCGGATGGCAGGCGACGGCCTCGATGCGGTGCTCGGACGGCGACAATAGCCGCGGCTGCTTGCCCATCGGACCGTCCTTGGCCTGAAACGGCCACAGGATGAGTTGCGTCGCGCCCGAGGTCGCGAGCCAGTGACCGCCAACCGTCCAGCCGAACGACTTAACCCGCGCGGCATAACCGGACATGCGCATGTGCTGGCGGTCAACGAGCCGCCAGCCGTGCAGCATCGGCTCCTGCATGGTGGTGACGAGGAAGCGGCCGTCCGGGCTTACCGTCGCGCCGAGATGCGAGCCTTTCCATTCGAGCTTTTCCGGAGCGGCCGCCGGGGCGTTGGGGAACCACAGCGTGGCGCCGTTGTAATGTGCGATCGCGAGCCGGAAGCCTTTCGGCAGGAAAGCAAGCCCGCCGACGGTCGACGGCGCTTCGAACTCGCGCAACTCCTCGCCTTGTACGAAAGCCGTCTTGCCGGCCGACCAAGCCACCGCGCCGTTCGGCCCGAGCGCGACGTGATCGATCCAGCGATGCTTTGGATCGGAAGCGAGCGTTCGGTTTTCTCCCTTTGCATCGGTTGCGATCAGCTTGCCGTCGTCGCCGCCCGAGACGATGCGCTCGTTGTCGGCCGCCGTCGCCAGAATGGCGCCGCCATGCAATGCGACGCGCCGCGGCTCGGCATCGGGCTCGGCGAATACGATCGTCTCTTCGCCGAGCACGAACGTGGCGATGCGGCCGAGAAAATGCGTGGCGATGACGGCGCCGCCGGCCGTGACCGGCCGCGTGCGCTCGACGACGGAGACGGTATCGCTGCGGGTGTCGCTCATTCTAAGCGATGCAACCCTCGAACCCTTCCGTGATCTTCTTGCCCGGCAGGTTGCGGCCGATGAAGACGATGCGGCTTTGCCGTTTCTCGTCCTTGGTCCACGGCCGCTGATGATCGCCGTCGAGGATCATGTGGACACCCTGAAAGACGAAGCGTTCGTCGTCGCCCTTGAAGTCGAGGATGCCCTTGCAGCGCAAAATGTTCGGACCTTCCTTTTGCACCAGGTCCTGCACCCACGGAAAGAATTTGTCGGGATCGAGCGGCTTATCGCTCTTTAGCGAAATCGATTGCATATCCTCGTCGTGATAGTGCTTCAGGCCGCCGTGCGGATGCGCGTTCTTGTGCTCGCCGTGGTGATCGTGGCTATGATCGTGATCGTGATGATGGCCGTGGCCGTGCTCATGATGATGGTCATGATCGTGATCGTCACCTTCGAGGAAGGCCGGTTCGAGATCGAGGATGCGGTCGAGATCGAAGGCGTTGCGGCCCAGCACTTCGTTCAGCGCGATCTTGGCGCGTTGGGTCTTATGCACCCTGGCATAGGGATTGATGCCGCGGATGCGCGCCTCAACTTCCGCGAGTTCCTCGGGCGAAACGAGATCCGTTTTGTTGATCAAGATTACGTCGGCGAAGGCGATCTGATTCTTGGCCTCCGGCGCGTCCTTGAGCCGATCGTTGAGCCACTTGGCGTCGGCGACCGTCACCACGGCGTCGAGCTTGGTCCTGCGGCCCACATTCTCGTCGATGAAGAAGGTCTGCGCGACGGGCGCGGGATCGGCGAGGCCGGTGGTCTCGACGATGATGGCGTCGAATTTGCCTTTCCGCCGCATCAGCCCGTCGAGGATGCGCACGAGATCGCCGCGCACGGTGCAACAGATGCAGCCGTTGTTCATCTCGAACACTTCCTCGTCGGCGCCCACCACAAGGTCGTTATCGATGCCGATTTCGCCGAATTCATTGACGATCACGGCGTATTTCTTGCCGTGCGGCTCGGACAGAATGCGATTGAGCAATGTCGTCTTGCCGGCGCCGAGATAGCCGGTCAGCACCGTGACGGGGATTTTTTCTTGGGCTCTTTCGTCGGTCATTTTGTCCCTCCGTTGGCCCCTCCTATATAGGTATCCGAAGGGGCTTGCATCAACGCGGCGAAGCAGTCCGCCTGGCACGCTGACCGAGGGCCACGCGGCTTGATCCGGGCATGCCTTCGATTATGGTTTTCGGCCGCAAATAAGAGCAAGTCAGACTAGGGAGGGAACGATGCGGAACGGCGCGAGCGTCGCGGCGGCCTTGGCCATTGCGGTCGGCGCCGCGCCTGGCGCCCGGGCGCAGGGTTATCCCGATCGTGTCGTCCAAATCATCGCTCCGGCCACGGCTGGATCGAGCGCGGACATATTGGGCCGTGTGCTCGCCGACGGCTTTTCGGCCCGGCTCGGCAAACCTTTCATCGTCGTCAACAAGCCGGGCGCCAACGGCGTCCTCGGCACCGCGGACGTCGCCCGCGCCAATCCCGACGGTTACACGCTGTTGCACGTCGCGACCTATTCCATCACCGTCCAGCCCCTCACCGACAAGCTAGCCGGCTATACCGCCAGATCGTTCACGCCGATTTGCCAGACCTTCAAGAATGATCAGGTGATCGTCGTGCCGCCGAATTCGCCGCTGAAGACGGCGCGGGATCTGATCGAGGCCGCGAGGAAGAAGCCGGGGATGCTCAACGTCGGCATCCCCGGTATCGCGACCATTCCCCATCTCGCCATGATCCAATTAGCCGATGCGGCCAAGGTCGAATTCAACGACGTGCCGTTTAAGGGCCCGGCGGACGAAATTCAAAATGTGCGCTCTGGCCAGATCGATTTCGCCGCCGTGCCGCTGACTGCAGCGGCCGGCAGCGGGCTTGCCATGCCGGGACTGTTCGCCGAGTCCCGCAATCCCTCGCTGCCCGACGTGCCGACATTCAAGGAGCAGGGCTACGACGTCGCGCCGTTGAGCTTCGGCGGACTATTGGGACCGGCAGGGATGCCGAATGATGTTGCACGCAGGCTGGAAACCGCCTGCATCGCAATCATGAAAAGCGACGCCGCACAGCGCGTGGCCAAGAATACGCTGCAGCCGCCGGGCTACTTTGCCGACAGCGCCGGCTTCGCCAAAAATATCGAAAAGGATGCTGCGGAGAAAAAGCGGCTGGTGGCGATGCTGCATCCGAATTGAGCCCGACGTGATCCGGGCTCGTTTTCATCATCCCGCAATATATCCCGCCGCGGATAGTTTTAGGCCTCGAGATGACGGCCCGGAAAGGCCTGCCAAACCATTCCGCCGATCCGCCCGAACAGGACCGATCCGATGTAAAGCACGCCGGCAACCAACGTCACCGCCGGTCCGGAGGGGATGTTCAGGTCATAAGCCAGCAGCACCCCGGCGAAGCCGCAAGCGAGCGCTGTCGCGGTCGCCAGCGCGATGATCTTTGAAATATCGCGCGACCAAAACCGTGCGGTGCCGGCCGGGATGATGATGATGCCGACGCCGAGCAGTGTGCCGAGTGCATGAAAGGCGCTGATGAGGTTGAGCACCAGCACCGCCAGAAACGTCAAATGCGCAATGCCATCCGTGCGGCTGATCGAACGCAAGAAGCCCGGATCGACGCAACCAAGCACCAACGGGCGATAGATCAGCGCCAGCGCGACAAGGCTGATCGTCGCGTTGACGGCGATGACCAAAAGTTTGTCGGCGCTCATCTTTGCCGCCGTCTCACCGAACAGGAAGGTCATCAGCCGTTCAATGTCGATGCCGTTGACCGTCACGATCACGACGCCGAAGGCCAGCGATACGAGCAGAAAAACGGCAAGCGATGCATCCTCGTGCAACGCGGTCGCGCGGCTGACTACTCCGGCAAGCACCGCAATCAGGAGACCGGCGACAAGACCGCCAAGCGTCATGGCAAAGACATTCAGTCCGGCGGCGAGAAAGGCGATGGCGACGCCAGGCAAGATGGCGTGTGACATTGCATCGCCGATCAGGCTCATGCGCCGCAGCATCAGGAATACGCCAATCGGTCCGGCACTGAGCGCGAGTGCAAAGATAGCGGCCAGCGAGTGCCGGACGGTTGTGTCGGCCAAAGGGTCGAGCAAATAGTGGGACAACATAGCGTCTAAGCCATCTCCGGCACGGCGCAAGCCTCGGCGCTCTCGTCGAAGGCTTCGCACATTTGGCGCGCTTTATTGAGATTTTCCGCTGTCAGGACTTCCGCGGTGCCTCCCCAGGCGACCGGCTCGCGCGCGAGCAACAAGGTTTTTGGAAAATTCGCCATGACCAGATCGATATCGTGCAAGGCAGCCAGCACCGTACGCTTTTCCTGGTGCCAGCGGCGCACCAGATTAAGCAGGTCGGCCGAGGTCTTGGCATCGATCGCGGTGAACGGCTCGTCGAGCACGATAACGCGCGCATCCTGGACCAGCAGCCGTGCAAACAGCATGCGCTGCATCTGTCCGCCCGACAGCGTGCCTATGGCGCGTTGCTCGAAACCGCTTAGGCCCACCGCGGCAATGGCCGCCCCGATGTTGTTATGATCCTTGCGGCCAATGCCGCCGAACACGCCGCAATCGCGCCACAGCCCCATCGCCACCATGTCGTACACCGAGATTGGGAAGGAACGATCGATCTCCGTCACCTGCGGCAAATAAGCGATGTCCCGAGCGTCGAGGCCATCGCGTTCGATCGATCCGGCGAGCGGCTTTAATACGCCGACGACGGCCTTGAACAGAGTCGACTTTCCCGCACCGTTCGGGCCGACAACTGCAATCAGCGATCCGGTCTCGATGGCGCCGTCGAGATGGTGCACGGCCGGGTGCCGCTCGTAGCCGAGCGTGAGATTGTGGAACCGGAGCGCCGCCGTCATCGCATGCTCACCGCGTCGCCCAAAAGAATACGGCCCAGATCAGCGCAATCAGCGCGCCGGCGAGGGCGAGCCGACGTGACGCCGACAAACGCAATAGCGATGGTGAGATCGTCGGCGATGGATGCGGTCCGCCGCTGTGATGGTGATGGGTCATGAAATTCCCGGCCGATCGGGCCAAAACGCCGATAATGTTACAATATAACAGTCGGAGCGCCGGCCGCCAATAGCTGCTGATTGCCAAGCCTTGCCATAGCCACGATAAGGTTTGGCGTTCCAGCTTTCCGGGCAGGGAGAAGGAACGAGAGAGCGAGCGGCATGAGCGAGCAGGAAGCCCGCGCCATTTGCGTCGGCGAAGTCTTGATCGAATTGGCGCGTGGTGCGGACGGCACGTTCGCGCTGGCGTGCGGCGGTGATGTGTTCAATACGGCAATCTATCTGGCGCGCGCCGGGATCGATGTGGCGTTCGCCAGCGCGCTAGGCGACGACCCGTATTCCGACAGCGTGCTGGCGCTCGCCGCGGCCGAAGGCGTGTCGTCAAACCTCGTCCTGCGTGTGCCCGGCCGGCTACCCGCTTTATGCATGATCGAGAATGGACCTGGCGGTGAACGCGCTATGCGTAATTGGGGCGACGGCGCTCCGGCGCGCGAACTATTCGAACTGCCCGACTGGATGCGAATTGCCGAGGGCCTCGCCGCGGCACGGCTCATCTACTTCACCGGCATCACGTTGTCGCTTTACTCGAACAACGGGCTCGGCCGCCTGTTTGCGGTACTCGAAGTGGCGCGCCAACAGGGCGCCAAGGTCGCCTTCGACGGCAATTTCCGGCCGCGCGGCTGGAAGGGAGATCTGCAGCGTACGCGCACGGTGTTCATCGAAGCGCTCAAGCGCGTCGACGTCGCGCTGCCGACCTTCGACGACGAGGCGGTGCTGTGGGGCGACCCCAGCCCAGAGGCGACAGTGGCCCGGCTGCAGGCCTTCGGCATCGGCGAGATCGTGGTCAAGAACGGCCCCAACAGCGCGCTCGTGGCGACGGCCGGTTCTCAAGAATTCGTGCCGGTGCCCGAAGTCCTGGTGCCGGTGGATGCGACCGCCGCCGGCGACGGTTTCAATGCCGGCTATCTCGCGGCACGGCTTTCCGGCAGCGACCCGGCGCTGGCGGCCGGCGCCGCGCACCGGCTTGCCGGCAGCGTCATCCGTCATCCGGGCGCGCTGCTGCCGCGGACCGCCACGGCGATGCATTGAACATGCTACGGACCCTCTAGGACGCCTGACGCAGTGGCGATGATGCGCGGCCGCCGCGAAGTCCGTCGAGGATCGCTTTCGCGCGCGTCATCGAAAAATCGCGCGTCTTTTGATCGAACGCTTCGCCGGCGTCGGGCATCATATAGCCGTGCAGCACACCCGGGAAAATGTTCAATTCCAGGTTCTTAAAGCGCGGCGCCGCGGCGCGATAGGCGTCGAGCACGGGAGCCGGCGCGGCGTGGTCCTTGTCGCCCCAGATGAGACAGACGGGCGCCTGCACGCCGTCGAGCTCGCCGATGTAATCGAGCATCTGGGTGCCGTGACAGGAAACGCCCGCGGCATAGCCGAGGCGTTTCGGTGCGATGATGGCGTAGGGGCCGCCGTAGCAGAAGCCCATCACCGCGGCGCGGCCATTGAACTGCGGCAGCGTGCGCAGGAATGCAAGGGTATCGGCGAGATCGGCTTCGCCGGTCTTGATCCGTTCGAGACGCGGCTGCGACCGCGTCTTGGTGCGGTCGTCCCCGCGCGACAGCGGCCCGGGCACCGTCCGCCAGAACAGATCGGGAGCCGCAACGATGTATCCGTCCGCGGCGAACTCGTCGGCAATCGCCCGGATGTCGGCATCGGCGCCATGAACGGCCGAGGCCAGTACCATCGCCGGCACTGCGGCGTCCGCTTTGGGCGTGACCAGATAGCAATCGAACTCGCCGCCGCCGCTGGCGCGGATTTTGACGTCTTTGCCGGGGCTCTGACCGGACGTGGTTTGTGCTGACATGCTTTCCTCCCAAATTCCGACTGTGTTTCATGTATAGGCCGTCAAAGGGCCCCGCGAATACCACCGAACGGCAATCCTATGCGCCGAAGTCTTCCGGGCTCAGCTCGATCGGCGTGCCATGCGGCGTGCGCGCGCAGGCGCGCTGCCAGGCGTCGCGTGTGCGTGCGAGCAGACGCGCGTCGGCCAGGCCTTTGGCGGCGACGATACGTTCGAGCGTAGCGAGCCAGTGGTGATAGTAAGTCTCGCCGGTATCGGGATCGCCGGCGGCTTGCGCTTTTTTGATCTCGTCGCCAAGCGTCGCCGCCCATTCCTTCCAGGTGAACAGGCCGCGCTCGTTGAGCGATAGCGCCAGTGCGAAGGCTTCGGCTTCCCACGGCGCGTTGAAAACCGGGCCGTCGGCATTGCGCGGGATGCTTTGCACGGCTTGCGTCGCACGAAGCGCGGAAATGTCGGCGCTCATGCCGGCTCCAGATACGGCTCGAACGCTTCGATCGAGACTTTGAGAGTAGGCTCGGCGCTATCGCCCCACAATTCGCAGCCTTCGAACAACACCGTATAGAGCCATTGCGGGTCCTCGCCTTTGCCGAGCGCCGCCGTGTCGGGAAAAACGTGGCAGCCGCGCAGCGCCTCGACGACGCCGGTGCGGCCGCGCGCATAGCGCGGCAGGCGCGTATGCGTCGCCGGATGAATATTCTTGGTGCGCACGCGATCGCCGGGAGCAAATCGGGCCGGTGCCCGCGCCGGCCGGGCAAACGAGCCGCGCGTCAGCGAATTCGGCACGTCGGCGGCAGAGAGCTTGCGCTTGAGCGCCTTGCCCGGGCGCAGCGCGTGACCCGCCTTGATCTCATCGGCGTCGGCGAGGCCGCGTTCGACGACGAGGTTTTCCAACCGCAGCGCCCACTTCTTGTAATAGGAACTCGACAGATAGACGTCCGGCGGCAGCTCTTCGATGCCCGCGCGCGTTTGGTCGATCGTCCAGATTCCGGTGTAACCCATGGCCCGGTTGAGCGCGAAGCAATGCCCTTCCCATGCGGCGTGAAACACCGGCTCATTCGGTTCGGGTTCGACTTTGCCAAAACCGTGCATGCCGCCCATGTCATGAATCCCGTCCATCAACCGACCTCTTTTGGATTTTTAGGCAGGCCCGTGCCGATCATGCTGTCGCGGGTGACGAGTGAGGCGAGCTTTTCCTCGCTCCAGCCTTCGGTGCCGGAGGGCCGCATCGGCAGAACTATGAAGCGCGTCTCCGCTGTCGAATCCCAGACCCGGATGCCGGTTTCGGCCGGCAATTTCACGCCGAAATCCGCTAGCACGCCGCGCGGATCGTTGACCGCGCGCGAACGATAGGGCGCCGCCTTATACCAGACCGGCGGCAGGCCGAGCACTTCCCACGGATAGCAGGAGCAAAGCGTGCAGACGATCATGTTATGCAGCTTCGGCGTATTCTCGACGGCGATGAGATGATCGCCGATACGGTTCATCAAGCCGAGCGCGACCACCGCCTTGCTGGCATCTTCAAGCAACGCTCGCTTGAACGCCGGATCGCTCCACGCCTTGGCGACGACGCGCGCGCCATTGTGCGGGCCGACCTTGGTCTCATAGGCCTCGATGATGACGTCGATCGCCGCCGGATCGATATAGCCTTTCTCGGCCAGCACGGTTTCGAGCGCGCGCACGCGCAACTGCATCTCGGGAAGCTCCGAGCCATGCTCGTGACGGTCGTCGTCGTGATCGTGAGCCATTGCATTTATCCCAGTGGCGACGCCGGTTCGCGGCGGCCGCAAAAGCCATTATAGTCCGATGCGGAAACCAAGCGAAATATGATCCGGTATAGAGCCGCCGGCAGCTATCGGCTCGCGCCGGACCTTGCGAGCGGACTGCCGCATCGGCTTTATGCTGGGTGAAACTCTTGCCCTTCGAGCCTCCGGGAGTGCCCACGTGACCGTGACAGCCGCACCTCCGACGCGAGTGCAGCACAGAAACCCTTGGTGGACGCAGCTTTGGGTATGGGTGCTGATCGCCATGGCGCTCGGGATAGTGCTTGGCATTGTCGCCCCCGATCTCGCGGTGCGCATGGGGCCGCTTGGCGACGCCTTCATCAAGCTGATCCGCATGCTTATCGCGCCGATTATCTTTTGCACGGTCGTGAGCGGAATCGCGCACATGGCCGATATGGCCCGCGTCGGCAGGGTGGCGATTAAAGCGCTGATTTATTTCGAGGTCATGACGACTGTAGCGCTCATCATCGGGCTTTTTGCCGTGAATATCATGCAGCCCGGCGCCGGCATGAACGTCGATGTCAGCAAACTCAATCCCAGCGTGGTGGAGCCTTATGTCAAGCTGACGCACGAGGTCGGCGCTATACCGTTCCTGCTGAACATCATTCCGAACACGTTTGTCGGCGCTTTTACCGAAGGCAATATCCTCCAGGTCCTGTTCATTGCGGTATTGTCGGGCTTCGCGCTGGTCGGGCTTGGCGAACGGGGCAAGCCGCTGGTCGATATCATCGAGATCGCGTCGAAGATGGTGTTTTACATCGTCGGCATTGTGATGTGGGCGGCGCCGCTTGGCGCGTTCGGCGCCATTGCATTTACCGTCGGCAAATTCGGCATCGCCTCGCTGGCGTCGCTCGGCCTGCTGCTCGGCGATTTTTATCTGACCTGCGTGGTGTTCATCATCGTCGCCTTTGCTCCTTTGGCGCGGTACTGCGGCTTCAGCCTGCTGAAGCTGATCCGCTATATCAAGGAGGAACTCCTCATCTGCATCGCGACCACCTCCTCGGAGACGGTGCTGCCGCGGCTCATTGCCAAGCTCGAACAGCTCGGCTGCGAGAAGAGCGTGGTCGGGCTTGTGGTGCCGACCGGCTATTCCTTCAATCTCGACGGCACCTGCCTCTATCTCGCGACGGCTTCCGTGTTTCTGGCGCAGGCGACCAATACGCCGCTCGATATCTGGCATCAGGTGGGGTTGCTCCTGATCCTCCTGCTGACGTCGAAGGGAGCGGCTGGCGTCGCCGGCGCGGCCTTCGTCGTTCTTGCGGCAACGCTCGGCGCCGAAAGCAGCATCCCGGTGGCCAGTGTGTCTCTGGTGTTAGGCATTCATCGACTGATGTCGCAAGCGCTAACGCCGACCAATTTTCTCGGCAACGCGATCGCGACGATCGTGATGGCCAAGTGGGAGGGCGCTCTCGACGAAAAGCGTCTCCACCGCGCTTTGGATGAGGGTCCGGTCGAGGAGATCTGAGGCCGCCTGGTGCGGCACGCGTCGTCCTTTGCAGAGACAGCCATCGAGGAAACTATGACCGCCGCAGATATCTTCAATCTTCAAGGCAAGGTCGCGCTGGTCACCGGGGCGTCGAGCGGGCTTGGCGCGCGTTTTGCCGAAGTTTTGGCGGAAAATGGCGCGTCGGTCGTGCTTGTGGCGCGGCGGGCGGATCGTCTCAATGCCTTGAAGGCGCGGATCGAAAAGTCCGGCGGCAAGGCCACCGCGGTCGAGGCCGACGTGCGCGACCGCGCGGCGATCCGCGCTGCGTTCGATGCCGCGGAAAAGGCTTTCGGCACGGTGACAATCCTCGTCAACAATGCCGGCGCGGTGAGTTCCGGCCGCGCCGTCGATCTTGCCGAAGAGGAATGGCGGCGCATCCTTTCGACCAATCTCGACGCCGTGTTCTTTTGCGCGCAGGAGGCGGCACGCCGCATGCTCGCGGCCGGAACCGGCGGCGCCATCGTCAATATCGCCTCCGTGCTCGGCTTCGGCGTCGACAAAGGCGTCATCGCCTATGCCACGGCTAAAGCCGGCGTGATCCAGCTCACCAAGGCGCTGGCGCTCGAACTTGCGTTCAAGGGTATCCGCGTCAACGCCATCGCGCCGGGCTGGATCGTCACCGATCTCAACCGCGACTACCTGCACAGCGAGCGTGGCGCGGCGCTCAGGCGCGAAATTCCGATCGGCCGCTTTGGCGAGGAACGCGATCTCGACGGGCCGCTGCTTCTGCTCGTCTCCGACGCCGGGCGCTTTGTGACCGGCGCAACCATTGTCGCCGACGGCGGCCAGCTGGTTGCGCTGCGCGGTTAGCGCGATGGGTTCACATGAAATCGCTATCGTTTTCGCCGGAGCTTTGGCCGGCGGTCTCGTCAATGGGCTGACCGGGTTCGGCACCGGCCTCACCGCACTGGGAATTTGGCTCTATGCTATAGCTCCGACGGTCGCGGCGACCCTAACGATTCTTTGCTCGGTCATCTCGCAATTGCAGACGCTGCCGATGATCTGGCGCACGATCCGCTGGGAGTGTGTCCTCGCTTTCGTCATACCTGGCGTGCTCGGCGTGCCGATCGGAACATTTCTCCTGCCGCATATCGATCCGAGGATATTCAAGATCGGCGTTGGCGTTTTTCTGGTCGCTTACACAAGCTACGTACTGGCGCGAAGGACGCAGATCAAAAGCGCGTGGGGCGGCAGAATTGTCGATTGTATCGTTGGATTCGCCGGCGGCATTCTCGGCGGGCTTTCCGGTCTGTCGGGCGTGTTTCCCGTCGTGTGGACCGACGTGCGCGGCTGGACCAAGGAACACCGCCGCGGTGTCATACAGATTTTCAATATGGCGATACTTTCCGTCGCTCTGGTATCGCACGCCGCATCAGGTCTTTTGACCCGTGAGGTGGCGGTAGCGGCGATCGTGGCACTGCCCGGCACCATCGGCGGCGCCCGGCTCGGCGCGCTCATCTACCGGCGGCTCCACGATCGCAACTATCAGCGCGTCATCATGATGCTGTTGCTGATCTCCGGCCTCACTTTGATCTGGACGAGCCGGTGATTTGCGGGAGTTTACGAGACGACTGGCTCAATGAGTATAATGCGGGGCTTTTGTGCCGGTTCCCTGCTGCGTTCCCTGGGTGATGATCTGGTTGGCGCCGTTCAAGCCGGTGTCGGTGGGCACCCATGGCGCATTAGGACAGTTATTGCTCGGCAAGCCAAGAATGCCGCACGCGCCGATGTTGACAGTGTGAAGGCCCGGTACGCCGCCGTCCTCTCCCGGCAAGCTCGTAAATCTCGGCAAGTGTTCGATGTCGGACACCAAAACGCGCTCAATCGGCCCCGGCAGCGTATTCCAGTTCAATACCCATACTTTAAAGTCAGGACGGTTGATCGTCACGGTCCCGGCGCCGTTGTGAATTGTGACGATGCCAAAGTGATCGATGATCTCTGCACCATTCTTGCCGAATATGATCGTGACCGTTCCACCACGAATGCCGATCGCGGCGGCCGGCGTCGTGATCGACGCCTCGCCCTCATGACTTAACGCGCCGCCGACGAAGCGGAGCGCGCCTTCGGTGAGCGAGGTCAGCATGTGCCCCTTACCGGAATTGGGATCGTAGACGAACTCATTGATCACGACGCTGGTATTGGGCGCGATGCTCAACGTACTCTGATCGAGGAACGCAAGCTGGACGGTCCCGCTCGGCGTTGTGTGGATACGCTCCCTGTGAATAATCCGTGCGCCGACTGAAAGCGGGATCGTCGCGGCGCCGGGCTGTGTGCTCTCCGACAATGGATTGACTGCCGTCGCGGTACCGACCTGCTGCGCGAGCGCAGGGGACGCAAATAGGGCGCCCGTCAGCAACACGATGACGCTAAAATTCCTCATGGCGTGCCTCTGGATTTTGCCTCTAAAACTTGAACGTCGGGCCGGCCGACACTGAAAGGTCGTGCATCGTGAACGCTGCTACGTTGGATTGATCGGCGCGATATTGCACCAGCGTTCCGAGCACGATTTGTTTCCAGATCGGAATTTGCAAGCCTAGGCCCACGCGCCATTCGGTGCTGCGCGGGGTGAGGACCGGATCGATGTTTGGATCGGGAGCGGCGTAGAGCCAACGGCTCACGCCGGCGGTCGGGATCAGCGTCCAAAGTCGGCCGTCGCCGGGAAACGAAAAATTCCACGGCAGCCAAATGTCGGCCGCGTAGACGTCGTAACCATAAGGCCCGTAATTGTCGTTGGCGTGCCCGTAGCCGAGGCGCGACTGCCAGCCCAAGCCTGAGGACAGCGGCCCGGAGGCTTGCAGCCCATAGGTGGACAGCGTCCCGCTCAATCCGCTGGCGAGCGGGTATAAGCTCGAACTGCGAAAGCTCTGCTGCACGATTTCGGCATAGGGATCGAGCGCGACGTTGCCGACATTGGTGTGCAACGTGAGGCCGCCGCCCATGCCGCCGTAATAGGGCGCATCCGCCAGCATGGCGCCGGTGGCGACCAGATACGGCTTGATCGACAAGGTGGTATTCGGATTTCCGGTCGGAATCCCAAATCGCGGGCCGGCGCGCACTTCCAACAGGCCAATATCGAATTGGTGCAGGCTGAACTCCTGCGCGTCGTAGCCCACGGCCGATGCTTCGAAAGTGTCGCCATTCTGATCTTCAAAATCGTGAACGTAGTTCAGCCCGAAGGCACCGAACCAGTTCCAATCGGGCTTGGAAAAAAAGCTGCTGTTAAACCTTCGGCCCGACGCCAAGACCGTCTGCGCCCCCGGGCCGGCGCCGGGGTTGGTCTGATAGGCCAAGCCCGCTTGGACGTAGCCGGTATACTGATCGACCTGCAGTTTCTTATCGATGATCGCGATCAGATCTTCGGCGCGTTCGCGCAAATCGGGCGCGATATCCCGCATCTGCAGCGCCGTTTGAAAATAGCTGCGAGCCATTTCGTATGAGCCAAGCCGAAAATAGAGGACGCCCAGCTCGAAGCGCACGCGCGACAGCGTCGGATTGTAGAACAGCAGTTGCTCATAGGTGCCGATTGCGGATTCGATATCTTCCGCCGACGCGCTTGCCGCATATTGCAGCGTGTTGTTGAGGTCAGACGGGCGCGCCAGGATACCTTGGAACAGCGGACTGAGATTTCCGGCGAAGTCGGAGGGTGCTTGAGCGGATGCGGATACCGCTGCAAGCGCAAGCAGGGCTATTGGCGCAAGGGCGCCGACAAATCGTCGCAAAAATGCGCGCCGAGGCCTGACCTGCAAAATCTCTCCGTCGCCCTAACTCTCCGCCCTGGCTCAATTGCCCTGGCTCGCAGATGGTATTATTTTCCGCGCGTCTTCAAAAGCATATCGCAACCTAATGCGGCCGGTCCATCAAGTCGAGGCCGGCCCTATCACCTTGGCGACTCTATGTTCTGTGCGTTACGCTGCACGTTCCACAGGGCGATTGCGCGCAACTCCTCGCGCCGGAAATTCCGAGGGTGGCATGACCAGTCTTAAGCCGGTGGACCTGCTGGAGATCCACATTCTGGTCGACAACGCAACCGATAGCCTTTCCAGCGTACCCGCTCACGTCGAATCGGAATTCTCGTATTTGCGGCGCAATGGAATGCGCGTTCTTTCGGGCAAGTGCATCTGTTGCGCCAGTCACGGATTTTCATGTTTGATCACAGCACATCGCGGCGACACGAAACATGCGGTGCTGTTCGACACCGGCCCCGAAGCCGATACGTTCGAGCGCAACAGCCAGCGCCTCGGCCTCGATCTCGGCGTGGCCGAGGCCGTTATGCTGTCGCACGGACACTGGGACCATGCCGGCGGCATGCTGCGTGCCATCGACATGATCCGCGCCGACGGCAACAACCGCGATCTGCCGTTCTATGCGCATCCGGATATATTTCGCTCCCGCGGGAGAAAGCTGCCCGACGGTGGGATATTTCCAATGGAGGACGTCCCCAGCATCAAGGATCTAACTGCGCATGGCGCGCGGGTGGTGGCGACGCGTGAGCCGCAAGTTTTTCTCGACGATATGTTTTATGTGAGCGGCGAAATCCCGCGACTGACGCCGTTCGAACGGGGTCTGCCAAATCATTACGCCAAGACCGAAAATGGCTGGGAGCCGGATCCCTGGCTCATCGACGAACGATGGCTCGGCGTGAATGTTGCCGGCAAGGGTCTGATCGTCTTTACCGCGTGCTCGCATGCCGGTGTCGTCAACGTGCTCAAGCACGCGCACGAAACATTCGCGGACGTCCCATTGCACTCCGTTATGGGCGGTTTTCACCTCTCGGGAGAAACCGAGAAGATCATTCCCGAGACAGTCGACGCGCTGCGGGAGTTCGGTCTCACGTCAATCGCCGCCGGGCATTGCACCGGCTGGCGCGCGATGGCCGCGCTTACCGCCACCTTCGGCGACAAAGTCGTAACGCCGACCGCGGTCGGCAAACGCTTCGTTTTTTAGCGGCTCCGCGCATTTTGCCGGCACACAGTCGCCGCTCAGCCGCCGGATTGCGCGCGCACGTAATTGATGACGCCGGAGAAATCCGAGCCGCCGTGGCCATGCTGAGCAAACTCTTCGTAGATCTCGGCGGCATGGGCGCCGATGGCATTCTTCACCTTCACCGACCGGGCGGCTTCGCGCGCAAGCTTGAGATCCTTGAGCATCAAGGCGGCGGCGAAGCCGGGCTTATAGCCGTTGTTCGCCGGGCTGCTCGGCACCGGGCCGGGGACCGGGCAATAGCTGGTCAAGGCCCAGCATTGACCTGACGACGCCGAGGCGACGTCGAACAGCGCTTGATGCGACAGGCCGAGCTTTTCGCCCATGACGAAGGCCTCGCCGAGGGCGATCATCGAAGCGGCGAGGATCATGTTATTGCAAATCTTCGCCACCTGGCCGTTGCCGGCCTCGCCGCAATGGACGATGCGCTTGCCCATGCGTTCGAGCAGCGGCTTGCCGTGCGCAAATGCGTGCGCAGTGCCGCCAACCATGAAAGTGAGCGTCGCCGCCTTGGCGCCGCCGACGCCGCCCGAAACCGGAGCGTCGAGCGTGGCAATGCCACGCGCCGCCGCGAGTGCGTGGGCTTTTCGCGCACTTGCCACGTCGATCGTCGAGCAGTCGATGAAGAGCGTGCCCTGCCTGGCGTGCGGCACGATATCGTTCCAGACGGACAAGACGTGCTCGCCCGCCGGCAGCATCGTGATGACGACGTCGGCGTCGTCCAGGGCGCTCCTGGCGCTGGCGACGATCTGGACGCCATCGCGGGCCGAAGCTTCGCGTGACGCCGGCACGAGGTCGAAGCCTAAAACGTGACTGCCCGACTTAACGAGGTTGGCGGCCATCGGCGCGCCCATGTTCCCCAGACCGATGAAGCCAATTGCCGGCATTTGCGTCCTCCCCTTAATTCTCGAATTTCAGTTCCAGCTCGCCGACGGATTTGAAGTGCCGCTCGACGATCTCCGGCGTCACCGCTTCGAGTTTGTCCGGATGCCACGCCGGATTGCGGTCCTTGTCGACGATCGCTGCGCGGATGCCCTCGATGAAATCATGTCCGGCGATGCACGCCAGCGCGACACGGTAATCCTGCTGGAAGCACTCCTCAACGCGTTTGAACGATGCGGCGGTCCGCAGGTTCCGCAACGTGACTTTGAGCGAGGTCGGCGAGGCTTTACGCATAATATCAAGCGCCTCACGTGCTCCATCGGCATCGCAGGCCGATAATGTCTCGACGATGTCCTCCATCGTGTCGCGGCTGAAGCAGCGCTCAATCCAATCCCGTGCCTTCAGTAATTTACCCGGGGCCGGCGGGGTTTCGAGCGTGCCGAGCGCGGCCCATACGTCCTCGCGTTTGCGGCAAGCGGCGAGCACCGAAGGAATCTCATCGAGCCGGGACGAGGGAATATGAGAGTTTCCAAGCCCGCATACGGCGGCATCCTGCGCGCTGAGGCGATCGCCCGTCAGCGCCACATAGGCGCCCAGTTCCCTGTGCGCGCGCGTCAGCAAGAACGATACGCCAACGTCGGGAAAAAATCCGATGCCGACTTCCGGCATGGCCACCGCGGAGCGATCGGTCAGGACGCAATGAGCGGCGTGGGCCGAAAGCCCGACGCCGCCGCCCATCACCAGTCCGTCCATGATCGCGATCACCGGCTTCGGATATCGCGCGATCAGCACGTTCAGATGATACTCGGTCGCCCAGAAGCGCTCCGGCAGCGGATCGCCGGACTTCGCCGCATCGTAGAGCGCACGGATATCGCCGCCGGCAGCGAAAGCGCGGCCGCCGGCCCCGTCAATGAGCACCACTCCGACGGCGGGATCGTCCGCCCATTCGCGCATGAACGCCGTCATGGTCTCGGCCATATCGAGCGTGATTGCGTTGAGCGCCTTCGGCCGGTTCAGTGTGAGTCGGCGCAGCGCACCCAATTCGCGAACCAGAACGTCGCCGTCCCGAAGAAGCGTTTCGCTCATCGGTCGACGAGGTGTCTCGCCACGATGAGGCGCATGATTTCGTTGGTGCCCTCGAGAATCTGATGCACGCGTAAATCGCGCACGATCTTCTCGATGCCGTATTCGGTGAGGTAACCGTAGCCGCCGTGCAATTGCAGCGACTGATTGGCGACGTCAAAGCAGGCGTCGGTGACAAAGCGCTTCGCCATTGCGGAAAGCTGTGTGGCGTTCGCATCCTTGCAATCGAGCGCCGCCGCGGCGCGCCATAGCAAGGCGCGCGACGCTTCAAGCGCCGTTGCCATATCGGCGAGCCGGAATTGCAGCGCCTGGAATTCGTCGAGCCGTTTGCCGAAGGCCTTGCGCTCCTTCATGTAGGCGAGCGCCTTTTCCAGCGCCGACTGCGCCCCGCCGAGCGAGCAGGCCGCGATGTTGAGCCGCCCGCCGTCGAGCCCGGCCATCGCGATCTTAAAGCCGGAGCCTTCCTCGCCGAGCCGATCGCCGATCGGGACGCGCACGTCCTGGAACGCCACGGCGCGCGTCGGCTGGGCATTCCAGCCCATTTTGCGCTCGTTGGCGCCAAACGAAATGCCGGGCGTGTCACCTGATACGATAAAGGCGGAAATGCCGGACGGTCCGTCGCCGCCGGTTCGCGCCATCACTACGTAAAGGTCGCCCGCGCCGGCGCCCGAGATGAATTGCTTCTGTCCGTTGAGCACGTAACGCTCGCCGTCGCGCATCGCGCGCGTCGTCAGCGCCGCGGCATCCGATCCGACGCTCGGCTCGGTCAGGCAGTAGCTCGCTAACAGGTCCATCGTGCAAAGCTTCGGCAGCCAGCGCTGGCGCTGTGCATCCGAGCCGAAGGCATCGATCAGCCACGCCGTCATGTTGTGGATCGACATATAGGCCGCGACCGTCGGGCAGCCGGTCGCCAGCGCCTCGAAGACCAGCGCCGCGGTCAGTCGCGACAGCCCAGACCCGCCGACGTCCTCGGCAATGAACACACCGCCCATGCCGAGCGCGGCGGCTTTGCGCATTTCGGCGACGGGAAAGTGCCTGGCCTCGTCCCAAGCGATTGCGTTCGGCGCGAAATTTTCATCGGCAAAGACGCGCGCCATATCGCGAACCACGATCTGGTCGGCATCGAGCGAAAATTGCGGTGCGCCTGGAGATGAAGCGAGCATGAAACTCCAGCCCTGTGGCCGGTCGGTCGAGTTTATTGTCGCATTGTCGTTTCGGCGCAGCAATGCAGGACTTCGCCCATTTCTCAGGCGAAGTCGTCGATCAGTACTCGCCGGCCGGCCGGCGCGTTAGGTGTTCCTAAGAATGCTTCGGCAGGTGGCGCCGCACGTAATGCCTGGCCGGGCGCGCCGCTGCGGGCACATAGGTCGGATTGACGTTGCAAAAGCCGCGATTGCCAGCAATGACATTCGGTACGCAGGCGTCGAATGTCTGGTACTGGCAGTCCCAGTACATTTCGCCGGTGCCAATATTCATCACCGCGCACCACGGCGCGTCGCCGTAGCCCGCGCGGCTGGACGGCATTTCCGGGCACAGCAGCGCCGCCGCACCGGCGATTACCCATACGATCCGCTTCATGACTTTCACCTTGGGTTTCCACCCCGCCCTTGGCTTCTATATAACCGCTACGCGATCTGACTATTCCCGCTTTGATAAAAATCAACTGGGGGCGCCGGCATGGATTTCACCCTTTCGCCTGAAATCGAGGATTTGCGCCAGCGCACCCGAGCGTTCGTCGAATCGCATGTATTGCCGCTCGAATCCGAGCGCGAAAATTTTTCCGAGCACGAGAATATCCCGCTTAATCGACTTGCGCCGGTGCAGGAGAAGGCGAGGAACGCCGGTCTCTGGGCCCCGCAATCGCCGAAGGAATTCGGCGGCATGGCCCTGCCGATCGTCGCCTGGGCCGCGATTTATGAGGAGGCTGCGCGCTCGGTTTTCGGACCTCTGTCGATGAACTGCTCGGCGCCCGACGACGGCAATATGAATTTGCTGTCGCGCACCGGCACGCCGGCGCAGAATGACTGGTGGCTGCGGCCGGTCGTCGAGGGCAAGGTGAAGTCCGCGTTCGCCATGACCGAGCCAGCGCCGGGCGGCGGCTCGGACCCCGGTATGATCCGCACCTCCGCCGAAAAGAGAGGCGGCAAGTGGGTCATTCGCGGCCGTAAATGGTTCATCACAGGCGCCGCCGAGGCGACAAATTTCATCGTCGTCGCGCGCACCTCCGACGACAAGCGCCGCGGGCTCACCGCGTTTCTCTATCACCGCGACCAGCCAGGCTGGCGCATCGCCCGCCGCATCGAAATCATGGGACCGGAAGAACATGGCGGGCACTGCGAGCTTGAATTCGACGGCCTCGAAGTCGGCGACGACAACGTGCTGCTCGGCGTCGGCGACGGCCTGAAAGTCACCCAGATCAGGCTCGGCCCGGCGCGGCTTACGCATTGCATGCGCTGGCTTGGACAGGCCAAACGCTGCATGGAGATCGCGCAGGATTATGCGAACAATCGCGAAGGCTTCGGCGTAAAGCTTGCCGACCGCGAAAGCGTGCAGATCAAACTCGGCCAAGTGGCGCAGCGCATTCAGATCGGCCGTCTGTTGACCATGCACGCCGCGTGGAAGCTTGACCGCGGCGATCGCGCGAGAAAGGAAATCTCGATGGCAAAGGTGCATGTCGCCGACACGCTGCACGAGGCGGCCGACACGGCGATCCAGCTCAACGGCGCACGCGGCTACTCGAAGGATACGATCCTGGAATGGATCTACCGTGCCGCGCGCGCCGCACGCCTGGTCGACGGCGCGTCGGAAGTGCATAGCATGGTGCTGGCGCGCTTTTTGCGCGAGGAAGGTCGCGATTTCTGGAGCTGGAGCGCGGGCAATAAGGTGTAAGCGGTCCGCATTGCGCCGTCGCCTTCCGTATAGACTTTAATCAAGTTAAACTTTATCCAAAGCGGCGATCGATCTCACTTACTCATCAAGAAACTCCAAGGAGCAGATATGAAACTCGCGTTTTTTGACGACTACAAGTTTGGCGTGGTGCTCGGCGATAAGATTGTCGACGTTTCGGCCGTGACCAAAGGCATCAAGGCGCTCGGCCCGCAGGACGTCATCCGCGGCGTGATCGAGAAGTGGAGCGTTTACAAGGGTAAGCTCGCCGCCGCCGCGAAGAAGGGTAAGGGCAAGCCGCTCGCCAAGGTCAAATTCCGGCCGCCGCTGCCGAAGCCCGAGAACATCATCTGCATGGCGGTGAACTACATGGAAGACGGCACGTTGCCGGAGCCCGCCCCGATCAACGCCTTCATGAAGTCGCCGAGCGCGATCATCGGCGACCGCGGCACCATGGTGCTTCCCGACATGGCGGCGAGCGTCTTCGAGGGCGAAGCCGAAATTGCCGTGGTCATCGGCAAGAAGGCCTCGCATGTGCAGGCCAAGGACGCGATGAAATACGTCTTCGGCTACACCAATTTCATCGACGGCTCGGCCCGCGGCGTGGTGCCGCCGACCAACGTGTTTTATCAGATGAAATCGCGCGACACTTTCGCGCCGGTCGGCCCCTATATCGTCACCGCCGACGAGATCAAGGATCCGCAAAAGCTACAGATCACGCTTACCAACAACGGCGTTGTGTACCAGAACTTCAACACCAGCGATATGGCGCACAAGATTCCGCGCTGCATCGAGTGGGTCACTTCGATTTACACGCTGTTGCCCGGTGACATTTTGGCCACCGGCACCAACCATCGCGGGCTCAATCCG
This sequence comes from uncultured Alphaproteobacteria bacterium, assembly GCA_963775515.1. Taxonomy (GTDB): domain Bacteria; phylum Pseudomonadota; class Alphaproteobacteria; order Rhizobiales; family Xanthobacteraceae; genus BOG-931. The sequence goes on from CAVZIQ010000001.1 coordinate 69,402, forward strand.
TTCATGGACGGCGACAAGATCGAGCTCACTTGCGAAGGCTGCGGTACGCTGCACATCACGGTGCGCGATCCGCTTAAACGCACCTGGGCGCGCATCACGCGGCTACAGCACAAGCAGAGCGGCGGGGAAGGCGTGCATACCAAGCAAACCGGCGGCAAATACGCGAAGTAAGTGGCGCGCGGTCGTCCTCGCTAACGTAGCGGCGGCCGCAATCGTTATCCCGCGAGCGGAGTTGGATTGGCGGGCGGCGGTTCGATCCCGAACGTGCTGGCGGTGAGACACGTCATCGAAAAACTGCCGGTCGAGGCGACCAGCGCCACCAGGCTTTCCAGGCCCATGGTTTTTTCCGCGGCCGCGTAGGTTGCGTCGCTGAGGCCCTTGTTGGCGAGCAGTTCGCTCGCCACGACGAAGCACGTTCGTTCGCGCGCGTCGGCTAAGCCTGGAGTCTTGCGCGCGTTGATCGCGTCGATGACCGCCTGATCGATGCCGAGCGCGAGCGACCGGCGCACCTGCGCGAACCACGGATATCGAGCATTCCAGTGTCGGGCGACGACCATGTTCACAATCTGTTGCTCGCGCTGGGACAGCGGTCCGGAGGACAGAGATTCCCTCAGGTGCTGACTCGCCTCGAACAATTTTGGTAATCGGATGTAGGCATGGTAGGGACCGCCCACTATACCGCTCGATTGCTTGGCTGCGTCGTAGACGCGCGCTTGTTCGGCGTTCATGTCGGCGCGGTCGATGATTGCTATGCGTGCCATGCCTTGTTTCCTCACCCCGGAGTTCGTGTGCGGGCGTAAGGCTAGCACCCGCTTGCGGGTCGCGCGAGCCGCGGCTCCATTCAATTCCGCCAGCTTGAATCGATCGCGTCGAGCATGCGCAGATAAGCCGGCCAGTCGGCGGAGCCGCGGCCGGCGTCGTGATGCTCGTATTGATGCGCGGTCTTCTCGCAAATTTCCGCGGGAATTTCCACGAGCGCGCCGCCGGTCGCTTCCATTTTGAGCTGGATGTCCGCGGCCTCGAGCAGCGACTTCATCAGCACGAAGGACTCGCGCGCGGTCTTGCCGACTGTGAGGAGCCCGTGATTGCGTAAAATCAGCGCACGGTTCTTGCCGAGCGCCTTGTTGATGCGCGTGCGCTCCCCGAAGTCTTCGGTGATGCCTTCGTAGTCGTGGTAGCCGACACGGTTATGGAATCGGACGGCCGGCTGCGACACCATGCGCAGCCCGTGTTTCAATCCGGAGAGTGCCATGCCGGTCTCGGTGTGCACGTGGACGGCGCAATTGACGTCCGGGCGTCCGGAGAGCACGCCGCCATGCAGCGTGAAGCCCGGCCGATTGACGCCCGCGGATTCGTCGAGGTCGTCGTCCATGCTGACTTTGACCAGGTTCGATGCGGTGACTTCGGTGTAGAGCAGCTCGTGGCGCTTGATCAGGAATTTGTGCTCCTCGCCCGGCACGCGCATCGACGAATGATTGTAAATGACGTCACCCCAACCATAAGACGCGATCAGCCGGTAGGTCGCGGCGAGGTCGAGGCGCGCCTGCCATTCGGCGGGCGAAATGTCCGCCTGACTGACGGTGGCAAGCTTGACATGCGGGTTCATGGGCGGGTCCTCCGGATATGCCGTTGCGTAACTAGCATGCCGCGGATCGGCCGGGCAGCCTCTTTCGGTAGGCAAATGTCGGCCACAACCACGTGCGCGCGGCACAAGCACGCAGCGGCATCGCCGGCCCGTTAACGCGCCGTCAACCAGCAATGATGAACTGTCGCCCCATGGGGCTTTTCATCGCGCATCCGTTCCGGCCGGCGCGTCCGGCCGCCATCGCCGGCTTCGCCACGGCGTTGATCTGTGCCGCCTTGGTGTCGCTGCCAACTGCCGGCCAATCCCACTCGAACGCCGATGCCAAGCGTTTCGCCTGGAAACAGCAATACCATCGGCCGGCGCGCATTCCATTTCCAGCGGACGATCCATTCTCGCCGGCCAAATATGGCCTCGGCCGCACATTGTTTTTCGACCCCATCTTATCCGGCGCCAAGGTCCGTTCCTGCGCGAGTTGCCACAATCCGGGCCTGTCGTGGGCGGACGGTCAGCCGCGCGCGATCGGCGAAGATCAAAAACCCCTGCCGCTGCGGACGCCGACACTGCTTAATGTGGCGTGGACGCCAAAGCTCGGCTGGGACGGCCATTTCGGCGACCTTGAAAGTGTGGCCATGGGTCCGATCACATCGAGCGACAACATGAACTTGCCGGAGGATGCGCTCGTGGCGCGGCTCGCGGCCATACCCGGCTATATGCAAGCTTTCCATGCCGCCTATGGGGCCGGCGCCATCACGCCCCGCGAGGTCGAAATGGCGCTCGCCACTTTCGAGCGGACGATCGTTTCGAAGCCAGCGCCGTTCGACCGTTGGATCGATGGCGACGAACGGGCGATTAGCGAGGCGGCCAAGAGTGGTTTCGATCTGTTCAACGGCAAAGCCAATTGCGCGGCGTGCCACAGCGGTTGGGCCTTTACCGACGCGTCGTTTCACGACATCGGCGTCGCGCGGCATGGTGATATAGGCCGCGGCAGGCTGTTTCCGACTTCGGTCGCGCTGCAATACGCATTCAAGACACCGACGTTGCGTGACGCGGCACGCCGCGCACCTTATATGCACGATGGCTCGCTGCCGACGCTGCAGGGTGTGATCGATCTTTACAATCGCGGCGGCATCGATCGGCCCAGCCGGGACCAGCTAATCCATCCGCTTGGCCTGACCGAAGGTGAAAAGGCGGATCTCATCGCCTTCATTGGCACACTCAGCAGTGCTCCCGAAGCCGAGACGGTTCCCGACCTGCCGCGCTGAACACCCCGCGTCGCAGATTTCAGAGCATTGCCGGCAGCGCACAGCCGATCAGTGCGAAGCCGCCGAGCAGCAAGATACCGGCCGCGGTTTCGATCGCTTCGGACCGGCCGATGAGATTTTTGGCGAGGTAGGCGGCGACCGCGCTACCCGTCACGTTGAACAATCCCGCCACACCGGCCACCGCGGCCTCCTATGCCGAAACCCGCTCGCTGGCGGCAGTGCGTAGGACCGAATGCTTAGCGCCGGCCTTATTGCAGCCGACATTTTCCGCAAATCGGTCCCTTGATGCAATTTAAGGTTAATAGAAAGTAAATTTTCTCGCCGTCCCAGTAGCCTGGCATTAAATTCCGTGGTAAATATTCAGTTAAACCAGTTGGCTGGAGCATCCAGCCGATCTGTTGTGTGAACGTTAAGTGACGGCTGGGGTTGCGTAATGACATTGATTAAACGACTGCCGGTTGCAGCCGCGTTGCCTCTCGCGTGTCTGATCGATCTCCTCCTCGCCGGACCTGCCAGCGCGCACGTAAAATGGTTCTGCGCCTTTAACGTCGCCGGCCAACCGGAAGGCCTGGAGAACGTCCTCTGCCCCGACTTCGAAATGCTGACTGGGCTGTCGATTCTCGGCCTTTTGACCGGCAGCGTCCTCGAGGGAACACCGATTGGCGCCTTCATGCTGCGTTGCCTAGACCGGGCGACACGGTTGGTGCGCGACAATCTTGAAATCATCGCGCGCGCGGCTTGCGCCTTTTTCTTCATTGCAATCTGGGGGGTCGGCGGCGTCCTCCTCACCCCTGAGCTCAAGACCGATTCAACACTGGTGGGCGCTCTTCAGCTCGGCATCGCCGCGGGCATGCTGTCGCGCCGGACCATGCCGTTATCGGCATTGGGCATCTTCGTGATCTATGGCATCGCGGTCTGGCAGTACGGCGCGTTCCACCTCGCCGACTATCCGGTGTTTCTCGGCTTTGCCGCATATCTGGCGTTGGTCGGCGCGCAAACCAATTTTTTCGGAATGCGTCCGCTTGACGTGTTGCGCTGGTCGGCCGGTATCACGCTGATGTGGGCCTCGATCGAGAAGTGGGCCTATCCGGAATGGTCGTATCCGCTTTTTATTCTTCATCCGGGGATGTCGCTGGGGTTCACGCCGGATTTCTACATGCGCGCGGCCGGCGCGGTCGAATTCGCCCTGGCGTTCTCGCTGATATGGACACCGCTGGTCCGTCGCGTCGGCGCAATCATGCTCACTGCGATGTTCGTGAGCGCGGTCTTTCCGTTCGGTAAGATCGATCTGATCGGGCACTCGCTGATCGTGGTGGCATTGCTTGGCATCATCGCCGACGCTCATGCCGAGCCGGTGCGATTGCGCAACTCCTGGCTCATTCCATTCGCGTACGCGTCATCGCTGGCGGTGTTTCTTGCGACGTACTATTTCGGGCACGCGGCACTGTTCGGCACCGGCGTGCTTTAATCGCCGGCGCTATTTGACGTGGACCACCAGGAGCATTTTGGGGTGGATGGCGCATAGCACGTTGAAATCGCCGGCCACCGTGAAAGTGACAGGCGTGATGCTGCCAGGCTTCTGGTCGCCGGAGTCGAACGAGAATTTCGGCGAATCGATATAGGCGTGGTGCAGGAGATCGGCATCATCGTTGACGATATTGATCGTCTCGCCGCGCGCGATCGTGATCGTTCCGGGATGAAATTCGCGGCCCTTCTGCGAAATCGTGTATTGCGGCAACGCCGCAACCGTAAAGGTGGCCAAAGCGGTTAAGGCACCGGCCGTAAAGGCGATCGCAATCGGCCGCAGCGCTTGGCGGATATCGGTTCTCAACCCCATCGGAGGCCTCATTTCATTCGCCGGCAGTCCCGCGAGCGACATTTGCGCCTACCCTGAAGCGACGCAGTTAAGACGCCGTTAAGGAACACCCGAAGATTGGCCGTCTCGCTGCACCCCTTTTAACGGCCCCCGATATAGGCATTAAGCCGGATTGTCGGAGCGCTGGGCATCTCATGCCGGCTGGGCGAATCACGTCTTGGACCCTTCGTTTGACGGACCGCTGGCGCCGCGGCGTAGCGTGCGCGGCTTCGCTTTGCATGACCATTCGCGGCCGAATTTTGGTGGCGTTTCTGGTCATGAGCGTCATTACCGCCGCTTTGGGCGCCTACGCGACACTCGGCATTACCGACGCCGGCGTGCTGGTCGATAAGACCTTCGACGAATCCTTAATGTCGATCAACTACGCGCGCGCAGCGGCGGCCGATTTTGCCGCGATGCGCGCCGCCTTCGCGCGGCAGTGGATCGAAACCAGCGGCGACCGGCGCGCGGCACTCGACAAGGAAATCGATAAGCTCAGCAATTCGCTGTCGGAAGATCTGCAGATTGCCGCAGAGCGGTCGCAATCGGTTCGCGCCACCCGCGCCGCCGAGAAGGTCCAAAACGCGGTCAGCGACTGGAAGGGCATGTGTGAGCGTCTCCTCGACGGCACCGAGCTCGATGTGAATTGGGGTACGCTCGACCAGTACACCAAGAACGTCGACGATCAAATCGATCTGCTCGTCAATTACACCGCCGGAGACGGGTTCCTTTACCGACAGAGCGCGCGCGCCACGGTCGCGCGCGACGTGCAACTCAACATCGCCGGAACGGCGCTGGCGCTGCTGTTGTCGGCGCTCGTCGCCTGGGCCTTGGCGCGGCGCATCGTGGGACCCGTGGCGGTCGCCTCCGGCGTCGCCGAACGCATTGCCGCCGGCAAGCTCGATGTGGCCGTCCCCAAAGGCAGCGCCGACGAGCTTGGCGCGTTGCTCGCCTCCATGGGCGTCATGCGCGACAACATCAAAACCATGATGGATCGCGAAGTCGAGCAGCGCCGCTCGGCGCAAGCGCGGCTCGCCGACGCACTGGAGTCGTCGCAGGAGGGTGTGATCGTCGCCGATGCGGACGACCGCATCGTACTCGCCAATGCCCAGGCGGCGGACCTTCTCAGCGTGGCGCCAAGCCTGCTCAGGCCGGGAACGCCGCTGGCCCAGCTTGAGCCGGCTTTGCAATGTTCCGCCGACGCCGAACACGTGCTGATGCGGTGCGACAACAAATTGCACGCAACGCGCGACGCCTTGATGGCGAACGGGCGCTGGCTGCGGATCAGCCGCTCGCCGACCCGCGCCGAGGGCTTCATCTTCCTGTGCAGCGACATCAGCCGTCTGAAACAGCAGGAATCGTCACTACGTCAGACCAATTTGTTGCTTGATGCCGCGCTCGAGAACATGTCGCAGGGCCTGTGTCTCTATGACGCCCAGAACAGGCTCGAAGTCTTCAATCGCCGCTTTCTGGAGATCTTCAAACTGCCGGCGGAATGCATTAAGCCGGGCATCTCCTACAAGGAAGTGCTGGAGATCAGCATTTCGATCAACAGTCATTCCGGCAAGACCGCAGAAGAGCTGTTGGCGGAACACTCCGAGTTCCTCCGTGAAAAATCGACGAGCCCGCACCTCTACGAACTCAGCAACGAGCGCGTGATTTCGTGTCTGTACAGCCCGACTGCCGACGGCCGCTGGGTGGCGACCTATGAAGACGTCACCGAGCGCCGGCAGGCCGAAGCCAAGATCACGCACATGGCGCGCCATGACGCGCTGACCAATTTGCCCAATCGCGTCCTGTTCAAGGACAAAATGGAAGAAGCCTTGGCCCGCGGCGACGAGCTCGCCGTCATGTTCCTCGATCTCGATCGCTTCAAGAGCGTCAACGATTCGCTGGGACACCCGGTCGGCGACGCGTTGCTCTGCGCCGTGACCGAAAGGCTGCAGAAGGTCGTGACGGACGGCGATACTGTGGCGCGGCTGGGTGGCGACGAATTCGCCATCGTTCAGCGCAATACCAGCCCGCATCACGCCAGCGAATTCGCCGCGCGCGTCATCGACACGTTAGTCGAGCCTTTCGAAGTCCGCGGCCATCAGGTGATTATTGGAACATCGATCGGTATTGCCATGGCACCGGCCGACGGCAACGAGCCCGACCAGCTCCTGCGCAATGCCGACATGGCGCTTTACCGCGCCAAGGCGGACGGTCGCGGCGCCTACCACTTCTTCCAGCCGGGAATGGACGCGCAGATGCAGGATAGGCGCAAACTCGAGCTCGACCTGCGCAAGGCGCTGGTCACCGATCAGTTCGAGCTGCACTACCAGCCGCTGGTCGACGTGGCGAGCGGCGGGGTCTCGGGCTTCGAGGCGCTGTTGCGCTGGAATCATCCGGAACGCGGACTGGTCATGCCCGACGAGTTCATTCCAGTCGCCGAGGAGATCGGCCTGATCGTGCCGCTCGGCGATTGGGTGCTCAAACAGGCCTGCCGCGATGCGGTGACCTGGCCGGCTCAATTGAGCGTCGCCGTCAATCTTTCCGCGGTGCAATTCCGCAATCCGATGCTGTCGCTGTCCGTTGTCTCGGCGCTCGGCCAATCCGGCCTGGCCGCGTCGCGCCTCGAATTGGAGATCACCGAGACTGTGCTGCTGCAGGACGACAAGGCGGTGCTCGATTCGCTGCATCAATTCCGCGATCTTGGCGTTCGCATCTGCATGGACGATTTCGGCACCGGATATTCGTCGCTGAGCTATTTGCGCAGCTTCCCGTTCGACAAGATCAAGATCGACCGCACCTTCATTCGCGAGCTTGGTAAGGAAAACGACAGCGTCGCGATCATCCATGCGGTTCTGCAACTCGGCTCGAGCCTCGGCATGACCACGACGGCGGAAGGCGTCGAGACCGAGGAGCAGCTCGAGATCCTGCGCCGCGAGGGTTGCATGCAGGTGCAAGGCTATCTGTTCAGCCGGCCCAAGCCAGCGACGGAGATTCCGTCCATGCTGCGCCAGCTAGAGCCCCGCGTCCGGGCGGCGTAACCGATTCTCTCGCATGGCTTAAGGTCGCGCTCAAAAGGCGAGCGACTTCAAGCCGCTAGCATTGTTCCTTCGGCTTCACGCCCCATGTTCCCAGTCATAGCCTGCCCTCTGGCAATCTCGCGTCCGTAAGGGCAAACTCCGCCTTTGGAGGCCCATCGGAATGACGCTGCGCGACGTCAAACTCGACGATAAATACGACCTCGGCCAGCGCCGCGTTTTCGTCACCGGCTTCCAGGCGCTGGTTCGGCTGTGCCTTATGCAAAAGGAGCTGGATCGCCGCAACGGCCTCAACACCGCGGGGTTTGTCACCGGCTACCGCGGCTCGCCGCTCGGCGGCTTGGACAGCCAGTTCCTGCGGGCGCGGCCGTTTCTCGAAAAAAGCGACATCCGGTTTCAAGGCGGCATCAACGAGGACCTCGCTGCCACCGCGGTGTGGGGATCGCAGCAAGCGGAGTTGCGCGGCGAAGGCAAGTTCGATGGCGTTTTCGGCATGTGGTACGGCAAAGGTCCCGGAGTAGACCGCACCGGCGACGTATTTCGCCACGCCAATTTCGCAGGCTCCTCGAAACACGGCGGCGTACTGGCGTTGATGGGCGACGATCACACCGCCGAATCTTCGACGACCGCGCACCAGTCCGAATACCATTTCATCGACGTGATGGTCCCGATCCTGAATCCCGCAGGTGTCCAGGAGGTGCTCGACTACGGCCTCTACGGCTGGGCGATGTCGCGTTACACCGGCGCCTGGACCGCGCTCAAGACGATGCACGAGACGATCGAATCCACGGCAGCGATCGATGCGAGTTTGGAACGGATCAATATAGTCACACCGGACGATTTTCGCATGCCGGAAGGCGGGCTCAATATCCGGCTTAACGATCCAATCCTGGCGCAAGAAGCCCGGCTGCACGATTTTAAGCGTGACGCCATGCTCGCCTTCGTGCGCGCCAACAAGCTTAACCGCATCATCACGTCGGGCGGGCGCGATCCGAAGATCGGCATCATCACCACGGGCAAGAGCTATCTCGATGTTCGCCAGGCGTTTGACGAACTCGGCATCGACGAGATCAAATGCAACGAGCTTGGCATCCGGCTTTACAAGGTCGGCTGCGCCTGGCCGCTGAGCCGGCGCGAGCTCGCCGAATTCGCCGCAGGGCTCGAACTCATCATCGTCGTCGAAGAGAAACGTTCGCTTCTTGAAGTACAGGTCCGCGAAGAACTCTACGGCACCGCCAATCAGCCGATCTGTATCGGCAAAAAGGATGAAGCAGGCAATTGGCTGTTCCCGGTGAAGGGCGCGCTCGATCCGAACGAAGTGGCGATTTGCCTTGGCGAACGGCTCTTAAAATATCACCGCAACGACGATATCGCGCAGCGCGTCGCGAAGTTCAGGGAATTCCAGCGCATCGCCGCGGAAACCAAGGATGTCGCTCAGCGCGTCCCTTACTTCTGCTCCGGCTGCCCGCATAACACCTCGACCGTGGTTCCGGAGGGAATGCGTGCTTACGCCGGGATCGGCTGCCACTACATGGCGCAGTGGATGGACCGCTCGACGCTCGGCTATACGCATATGGGCGGCGAGGGCGCGAACTGGATCGGTGAGGCGCCATTCTCAAATCGCCAGCATGTTTTCCAGAATCTTGGCGATGGCACCTACAACCACTCCGGCTATATGGCGATCCGTGCCGCGATCGCCGCAAACACCAACATCACCTACAAAATTCTGTTTAACGACGCCGTAGCGATGACCGGCGGTCAGCCCAATGACGGCGGCCTCACCGTGCCGCAGGTCGCGCGGCAGGTGGCGGCCGAAGGCGCCAAGCGCGTCGTCGTCGTCACCGATGAGCCGACGAAATATCCCCGCGATACCGCGTGGCCGCACGGGCTGACCATCCATCATCGCGACGATCTCAACACGGTGCAGAAGGCGCTCGCCGAAATCCCCGGCGTCACCGTGCTGATCTACGACCAGACCTGCGCGGCGGAAAAACGCCGCCGCCGCAAGCGCCACACCTTTCCCGATCCCGACAAGCGCGTCATCATCAACGAGCTGGTTTGCGAGGGTTGCGGCGATTGCGGCGTCAAATCGAACTGCGTTTCGGTGCAACCGCTCGAAACCGAATGGGGCCGCAAGCGCACCATCGATCAGTCGAGTTGCAATAAGGATTTCTCCTGCATCAAGGGATTCTGTCCGTCCTTCGTCACCGTGCACGGCGCCACGCTGAAAAAAGGCACGGGCGTTGCCGCCGACCACGATTTGCCGCAACTGCCGGAGCCGCGGTTGCCGGCGATCGAGCAGACCTACAACATCATCGTCACCGGTGTCGGCGGTACCGGCATTGTCACCATCGGCGGAATTTTGGGCATGGCGGCGCACCTTGAAGGCCGCGGCGTCGGCGTGCTCGATATGGCAGGGCTCGCCCAGAAGGGCGGCGCGGTGTTCAGCCACATCCGCTTTGCGGAAAAGCCCGAAGACATTCATGCAATACGCGTCGCGGCCGGCCGCGCCGACCTTGTGCTGGGCGGCGACATCGTGGTCGCCGGTGCCCGCAAGGTGCTTGCTGCCGTGAAACACGGCGCGACCAAGATGGTGATCAACACCGACGAATTCCTGCCCGGCGAATTCACCCGCGATGCTGACTTCTCGCTGCCGACGGAGCGGCTCAAGCGCACGATCATCACGGACGCCGGCCAAGATAACGCGTATTTCATCGATGCGTCGCGGATCGCCAATGCGCTGTTCGGCCAATCGATCGGCGCCAACATGTTCATGGTCGGCTATGCCTATCAGCTCGGCGCTATCCCGTTGTCGGCCGCCGCGATCGAGCGGGCAATCGAATTGAACGGCGAGGCCGTGGCCATGAACCGCGCGGCCTTTCACTGGGGCCGCCGCGCCGTGGTCGACCGCGCCGGTATCGAGGCGCTGGCGAAGCCTTCAGCCGCGGTGGCAAGCGATGCGGAGCGCTTGTCGGAATCTTTCGGCGAGACGGTCGAACGGCGCGTGAAATTTCTCACCGCTTATCAGAATGCCGCCTATGCGCGGCGCTATCGGGCATTCGTCGACAGGGCCAGTGCGGTCGAGGCCAACTCCGCCCCCGGCAAATGCGGGCTCGCCGATGCGGTCGCGCGCTACCTCTTCAAGCTGATGGCCTACAAGGACGAATATGAGGTGGCCCGGCTCTATACCGACGGCTCGTTCCTCAAGCAGGTCGAGAACGAGTTCGGCGGCGACAATCTGCGCTTTGAGTTCCATCTCGCGCCCCCGTTGCTGGCACGTCGCGACAAGGAGACCGGCCTGCCGCGCAAGATGAGTTTTGGGCCGTGGCTCTTTCCGGCGTTCCGCGCGCTGGCCAAGCTGAAGTTTCTGCGCGGCACTATGCTCGATCCGTTCGGCCGCACTCCGGAACGGCGCACCGAACGCAAGCTGATCGAGGATTACGTGGTAATGCTCGATGAGGTGCTGGCGAGGCTTAATGCCGAAAACCATCATCTCGCGATCGGTCTCGCGGTGATTCCGGAGAAAATTCGCGGCTTCGGCCACGTCAAACAGCAACACCTTGCCGCGGCCAAGGCGGATGAAGCGGCGTTGCTCGAGCAATTTCGCGCCGGTGTGCCGCTGCTGCTCAAAGCGGCCGAGTAATCTTAGCGTTTGTGCTCAGTCGGGTCGAAGAAGCGGAGCATCTTGATGGACGATCTGCCGTCCAACACGGGAAACGTCGCTGTGGTCGCTGAGCCGCCACGACTTTCGCCGCCTGTGCCGCAGGATTACCGAGAGCTGCCCGCCGCCGACCAGGCGACGTCGCTTGCGCCACCGTCCGTCACAGAGGGCCCAGCGAAGGCCGACGCGCCGGAGACGACGCCGGCCGCATCCGGCATCGGCGTGCTCCTCGTCAATCTCGGCACGCCCGACGCGGCGACGCCGGCCGCGGTCCGGCGTTACCTGAAAGAGTTCCTGACCGACCGCCGCGTGATCGAAAAGGATTCACCGCTTTGGAAGATGGTGCTCAACGGCGTCATCCTGCCGCTACGGTCGCGGCGCAAAGCGCGCGACTATCAGAAGATTTGGAATCGCGACAAGGACGAGTCGCCGTTCAAGACCATCACGCGGTCGCAAGCCGAGAAGCTCGCTGGCATTCTCGAACCGCTCGGCAAGCATGTCATCGTCGATTGGGCGATGCGTTACGGGTCGCCGTCGATTGCATCGCGGCTCGAAGTCATGGTCACCTGGGGATGCGAGCGCATCCTGATCATGCCGCTCTACCCGCAATATTCGGCGGCGACCACCGCGACGGTGTCCGACGAGGTGTTCCGCTTCATGATGCGGCAGCGCCGCCAACCGGCGCTGCGAATTCTGCCCGCCTATTACGACGATGCCTATTACATCGAGGTGCTGGCATCGTCGCTGAAGGCCGAGCTGAAGAACCTGCCGTTCGCGCCCGACGTGATCGTGGCGTCCTATCACGGCATGCCGAGGGATTACGTGCGCAAGGGCGATCCCTACGAAAGCCAGTGCGTGCGCACGACGCAGCTTCTGCGCCGGGCGCTTGGGCTCGACGAGACCAAATTTATGATGACCTTCCAGTCGCGCTTCGGTCGCGCCAAATGGCTTGAGCCTTACACCATCAATACGGTCAAGGCGCTTGCCAAAAAGGGCGTGAAGAATCTGGTCGTGGTGACGCCGGGATTTTCCGCCGATTGCCTGGAAACGCTGGAGGAGATCGCCGTCGAGAACGCGCACGTCTTCAAGCGCGCCGGCGGAGAGAATTTTGCGGCCATCCCGTGCCTCAACGACAGCGAGGCCGGCATGCTGATGATCTGGCAGCTCGCCATGCGCGAGCTGAAGGGCTGGGTGTGAGCGCGCTCATGCAAGACGGTTCGCTCGTTTCGTGGGAATGGTTCGCGCTCGCACTTGTGCTGTTTTCGATCGAGGCGCTGCGGCCGGGCCGCTTTGCGCTGTGGCTCGGCTTTGCCGCCGCTCTCGTCGGCATCGTCGCTTCGGTGGCGCGCTGGCCCTGGCCGGCGGAGATCGCCGCATTCGCGGTGTTTGCCGGGATTCTGCTGCCGGCATGGCGGCGCTATGAGCGGAAAGTCTTAGATCGGGCAGGGCTTTAGCCGCCGTCGGCCGCAATCAACCTCTCGTTAACCATATCCGTTTTAACTCCGTTAACCAGCGGTCTGCCGTCCGGCGGCCCGTGCCGGTCGCTGCGTGGCGCAATGCTGCGGAGTGGCGCGGACAGGCCGCTTCGGGGCGAGGAGGTCGCAGGTGCCGCGCCGTTGCCGATCACGAAGCGTCACCGGCTCGAATTTCTTGCGCTTGGTTCTCTTGCGCTCGGCCATTTTGGCGTTCGTCGTACTCATGGCTTTCGGCAGCATCCCGAGCTACGCGCAGTCGACTACGGCGCCGACCGATACCCAGACGGCATCGCCCGACCCGTACGCCGATCTGTTACAGCCATCGCCCGAGAGCAATCCCGGCAATCCGCCGACTTTTGTGCCGCCCGGACACTCGACGGCACTGCCACCGGATCAGGCGCCGCCCGCTGGGGAATTCACTGCGCCAGTGCCGGCGCCGTCGCGCATCGGCGTTACGCCGGTTTATGGTAGTCCGACCGGCTTCGGCGCGGGCGACACCGGATTCAATTCCAGCAACGCGCCGCCGCAGCGCTTGGTGCAAGTGCCCAATCAGGGCGCAGCGATTGCGCCGCCGGGCGAAACCACATTCGCCCCGGTAGCTGCGGAGCCGCCGCAAGTGTCGTCGGTGCCTCCGGCACTGCCGCCCTTGCCGGCGCCCGTCGTCTATCCGGCCAAGGCGGCGGCGCGCCCTGGCGCGGTCCTGCCGCCGCCGCCCGATCAACTACCGATCAGCAATCCGCCGGCGGTGGTCTATCCCCTAACGGCCGCAAACCGGCCTGGCGCGATTTTACCGATTCCACCGCCTGAATTTTTTCAAGGTTCGGCGAGCACGCCGCCGCCCGGCACACCGCCGCCGAACAGTCTTCCGCTCGGAACAGTGCCGCACGGCACGCTGCCGATCGCCGCCGGCGATCCCTACGAAGCGCTCGGCATCAAAGCCGGCTCGTTTTTGATTCTCCCCGCGGTCGAATTGTCGGCCGGATACAATACTAATCCGCAGGCCGCGCCCGGCGGACCCGGGGCCCTATATTTCGTCGCCGCCCCGGAATTGCACGTGCGCTCCAACTGGTCGAGCAACTCGCTCACTGCCGACATCACCGGTTCCTATACCGACTACCCGGACAGCAGCTTCCAGCCGTCGATGAACGTTCCTTATGTCAACGCCAAAGTCGATGGCACGCTGGACGTCACCCGCTACACGCAAATCCTGCTCGAAGGCCGAACCATCGTATCGACCGACAATCCCGGCAGCCCGAACATCCAAATCGGCCTCGCCACGCTGCCGATCAACACCACGGTCGGCGGCACGTTCGGCGTTGCGGAAGAGCTCGGCCGGATTGACGTTTCACTCAGAGGCACTTTCGACCGCTCAATGTATTCGACCGCCCAATTGACCGACGGCGAGAGCGCGAACTTCGACTATCGCGCCTTCGACCAATATGCCGGCATTTTGCGGGTCGGCTACGAGATCGATCCCGATCTGAAGCCGTTTGTCGAGATCGACGAGGACACCCGTGTGCACGACTCGCCGGTCGATAATTTCGGTGAAGATCGCAACTCCAATGGTTCGAGTGCGAAACTCGGCGCCAACCTCAATCTGTTCGGCTCGCTCACCGGCGAAATAGCCATTGGATATTTGGAGCGCGACTATCAGGACCCAGCGCTGCCCAATATCAGCGGCGTGACGCTGGACGGTGCGCTGCTCTGGCAGGCGACGGCGCTGACCACGGCAAAATTCACCGCACAGTCGAGCGTTGCTGAGTCCACCGTGCAGGGTGTGTCGGGGGAATTCAGCCGCAGTCTCAGCCTCGAGGTCGATCATGCGCTGCGGACCTGGCTCATCGCCAATGGACAGATCGGCTATGAGAACGACGAGTATGTCGGCCTCGATCGCGATGACAACCACTATTTCGCCGCCACCGGCCTGACCTACAAGATGAATCGCGAGATGCAGCTGAAAGGCGAGGTGCGGGAGGATTGGCTCACCTCCAATGTCAGCGGCGTCGCCTACACCGCCACCACGTTTCTTCTGACGATGCGCCTGCAGAAGTGATCTCAGCCGCCGTTGATTTCGCCCATGATTTTTTTGATCTCGGCGCGGAAGCCCGGCGCGATGTCGGGGCGCGCCAGCGCGTAGGAGACGTTGGCGGCGAGGAAGCCGATCTTCGAGCCGCAGTCGAAGCTGCGGCCGTCGAATTGCAGGCCGTAGAACGGCTGCCTGCGTGCCAGTTGGATCATGGCGTCGGTCAGTTGGATTTCACCACCGGCGCCGCGCTCTTGGGTGCCTAAAATTTCCAGGATTTCCGGCTGCAAAATATAGCGTCCGGTGAGGATGAGATTCGACGGCGCGCGATTGGCCGGCGGCTTTTCCACCATGGAGGTGATGGAAAACATCTTGCCCTTGCGCTCGCCGATGCCGACGACGCCGTATTGGTCGACGCGCTCATGCGGCACTTCCTCGACGGCGACGATATTCGCCTGCCCCGGCACCTCGCTTGCCGCCGCAAGCATCTGCGCGAGGCAGCCCTGCTCATGCTGGACCAGCACGTCCGGTAATAACAGCGCAAACGGCTCGTGGCCGATCAATTCGCGCGCGCACCAGACGGCATGGCCGAGGCCGAGCGGCTCCTGCTGGCGGGTGAAGCTCGTCGAGCCGGGCACTGGCAGGTCGTGATTGAGATACTCGAGAACCTTGTGCTTCTGCCGCTCGAGCAGCGTCATTTCCAGCTCGAATTGGCGGTCGAAGTGATCCTCGATGACGCCTTTGTTGCGGCCGGTGACGAAGATGAAATGTTCGATGCCGGCGTCGCGCGCCTCATCGACGACATGCTGGATCAGCGGCCGGTCGACGACCGGCAGCATCTCTTTCGGCATGGCCTTGGTTGCCGGCAAGAATCTGGTGCCGAGACCGGCCACGGGGAAGACGGCTTTACGGACACGATTCATGCGATGCTGAATGGCTGTGAAAGTGAAAGTAGTGACGGGGTGTGACGGTACACAGTCTCGCTCAAATTATCGTGCAGGGCCCGGTTTTCCAAAGTCTTGCCTAATTGCCTGTTCAATTGTGCATGTCGGGCGAGCCGGAAAACTCCAGTCTCGGCAGAGATTTTACTCCACATCCGATAGCCGCAATGTGACCGCGCGTGGGGGAAAATCGCTTAGCCGCCGGCGGCAAGAACCCACCGTTAGTGATTCGACGTACATTAGCAGGCGCCACCCGGTGCGGCCATAAGTCGGGACCAGAAATCTATGCCTTTCATAGTCATCCGCCGCTTCGCTGCCGCGCTCCTGTTGGCTGCCGGCCTTGCCGCGGGTCTTATCGCGAGTTTTGCCGATGCCGCGCTTGCGCAACAGCCCGACAATTGGCTCACGCGTTTGTTTCAACCCCCGCCGGCGGGTCCGGTTCCCGGAGGCAACGACACGACGCAATGGAGCGGGCAGTCCGGCGCGTCGGGCAATCCGCTGATGACGGACGACGCCATTCGCGCGGCAGCTGCCCAATTCGACAGCTGCATCGAGGCGATGTGGCCGGATGCGGCGCGGCGCGGCATCACCCGCGCGAATTTCGAGCGCTTCACCGCGGGCCTGACCCCGGACCTGAGCATCATGGACAAGCTCGATGCACAGCCGGAATTCACCAAGGCGCCATGGGACTATCTCGATCTCCTGGTGAGCGACGACCGGATCGCGCGCGGCCGCGAGCTCGTCGCGCAACATGCGCCGACCTTCGCCGCGGTCGAGCGCGCTTACGGAGTCGACCGCTACATCATCGCTGCGATCTGGGGCGTCGAATCGAACTACGGCACGCTGGGCGGCGATCGTCCCGTCATCCGCTCGACTGCGACGCTTGCCTGCGTCGGCCGCCGCCGCGATTTCTTCCGCGAGGAGTTTTTGTCGACGCTGGAAATCCTGCAGCGCGGCGATATCCCACCCGACCGGCTGATCGGCTCGTGGGCCGGCGCGTTCGGTCCGACGCAATTCATGCCGACGTCGTTTAAGCGCTACGCGGTGGATTTCGACGGCGACGGGCATCGCGACGTCGTCGATTCGATTCCAGACGTAATTGCGTCGACGGCGAACAATCTGAAAACGGACGGCTGGGTCAGTGGCCAGACCTGGGGCTACGAAGTCGTGGTGCCGCAGAGCTTCAATTACCTATTGGCCGACAGCTCGCGGCAGATGACCTTGCGGCAATGGCAGAGCTTGGATTTGCGCCGCGCCGACGGCCAGGCGTTTCCCCGTCCCCGGGATCGCGCCTTTCTGCTGTTGCCGGCTGGCGCGCGCGGGCCGGCCTTCCTGATGCTGAAGAATTTCAGCGTCATCATGAAATACAATCCCGCGGAAGCTTATGCGCTTGCCATCGGCTATCTCGCCGACCGGATGCGCGGCGGCGCCCCGCTCGTCCATGGCTGGCCGCGCGACGAGCGCGTGCTCACGCTCGACGAGCGCTACCAGATGCAACAGCTCCTGGCGCGGCGCGGTTTCAATATCGGCGAGCCCGATGGCCTGGTCGGTCCGCGAACCCGCCTCGCGATCCGCGATTTTCAGGTCTCGGTCGGCCAGATTCCGGACGGCTTCGCCTCGGTCGATGTGCTCGACCGCTTGCGCCGGCCCTAAGCGGCGGGTCCGGCATCCGCCTGGAACCACCCTTAAGTTGACATTATTTTTGCGCAAATCCGCTTCCGCGACGCCGTTCCGGCAGGCAGCCTTTTTCGCCGCGATGGGCTAATATGAGCAAGCTTTTGGTTCTTTGGGGCAAGCGGTTCATGACGACGCGGAATATACAACGGCTCGTTCTCGTGCTCGTGATCGCGGCAGGCGCAGCGGCGGCAACCGTCCCCGCGGCCGCCCAAGTCTATTATTGGACCGATCGGCCGGCGTCGCGCTACTATCAGGCGCCGCAATCGCGCGATTTCTTTTCATTCCCGTTTTCTAACGGCGGCGTGCGTCCGCCGCCGATCGCCGATTACTCCAAAGCGCCGCCGCCGCGTAAATTGGAGGCACCGCCGACCTCGACGATCATGGTCGTCGGCGATTCGATGGCGGATTGGCTCGGCTACGGGCTCGACGAAACCTACGCCGATCAGCCGGGCACCGGCGTGGTGCGCGAGGTCCGCGCTACGGCCGGCCTCATTCGCTATGACCCGAAGAACGAAACGCTCGACTGGCCGGCGGTGATCAAGGACCAACTGGCGAATGAAAAGCCGAACGCCATCGTCGTCATGCTCGGTCTCAACGACCGCTTGGCGATCCGCGACGGGACCCCGGCGGCCAAGGCCGCGGAGCAGCCCGCGCAAGACAAAGAACCGGCACCGCCCAGATTCGGCTGCCGCCACTCAGCCAGCCGGCACGGCAAGCGCGGCGCAGCGTCCGGTTCCGGGCGGCCTCTACGAATTTCACACCGACCAGTGGGCGGAGCTTTACGTCAAGCGCATCGACGCAATGATCGCGGCGCTCAAGACCAAGGGTGTGCCGGTGCTGTGGGTCGGGCTGCCGGCGCTGCGCGGCCCCAAATCCACCGGCGACATGGCTTACCTCGACGAGCTTTATCGCGAGCGCGCCGAACGGGCGGGAATTGTGTACGTCGACATCTGGGACGGCTTCGTTGACGACCAGGGCCGCTACGCCGTGGACGGCCCGGACTTCGAGGGCCAGATCCGGCGCCTGCGCACGGCGGACGGTGTTCATTTTACCAAAGCCGGCGCGGCGAAGCTTGCAAGCTATGTCGATCTCGAACTGCGCCGGGTGATGTCGAACCACGTCACGCCGGTGGCGCTGCCGGAGCCAGGCTCGCCGATAAAGCCCGGCGCGCCGCGGCCCGATGTC
The DNA here is from genome assembly GCA_963775515.1 of uncultured Alphaproteobacteria bacterium. Taxonomy (GTDB): domain Bacteria; phylum Pseudomonadota; class Alphaproteobacteria; order Rhizobiales; family Xanthobacteraceae; genus BOG-931. The sequence goes on from CAVZIQ010000001.1 coordinate 88,095, forward strand.
GGCCCGGTGCTGCCGCTCACGGTCTCCAGCAGCGAGGCAGGCGGCGGCGGCCTGCTCGGCGCCGGCAATCAACCAGCGCCGCTGGCGTCCGATCCGCTGGCGCAAAAAGTGTTGGACCGCGGTGCTCCGATTGCCGCCATCGCCGGCCGCGCCGACGACTTCTCCTGGCCGCGTCCGGCGCCGAGCAACGCGACAGAGATCGCGCCGCAGCCGGTTTCGCTGTCGCCCGCCGAACCGGCGAGGAAGGCCGCCGCCGCGCATGACGATGCGAAAAAGCCGGCCGACGCCAAGAAGGACGCGAAGAAGAAGTCGGAGGCCGATTCAGGCGCGGCAAATGATCGCCGATCGCCGCGCGTGGAACTTGACGGGGTGCCGCGTCCTCCGAAAAACATCGGCGGCGGGTTCTGAGCAGTCACTCTTTCACGCAAGAGGGAAGAGATTCAGCGTCACCGCGGCAACAGCGTCGAGCCCATCAAATATTTGTCGACCGCGTGCGCGGCCTGGCGGCCTTCGCGGATTGCCCACACCACCAATGACTGGCCGCGGCGTATGTCGCCGGCAGCAAAGACCTTGTCGATCGAGGTTTTGTAATCCTCGGTCGAGGCTTTGACATTGCCGCGCTGATCGAGCGTGAGATCGAGGCTCTTGATCATGCCGTCATGCACCGGATGCACGAAGCCCATCGCCAACAGAACGAGGTCGGCGGGGATCTCGAAATCGCTGCCGGGGATATGCTGCATCTTGGCATCGACGCGGACGCAATGAAGCCTCGTCACGACGCCGTTCTCGCCGGTCAGTTTTGTCGTCATCACCGCAAAATCGCGATCGACGCCTTCTTCGTGGCTCGACGAGGTGCGCAGCTTAAGCGGCCAGTCCGGCCAGGTCAGCGCCTTGTTCTCGTGCAGCGGCGGCTGCGGCATGATTTCGAAATTGGTGACCGACAGCGCGCCTTGGCGGAACGAGGTGCCGATGCAATCCGATCCGGTATCGCCGCCGCCGATGACGACGACATGCTTGCCCTTGGCGAGGATCGGCTCGCCGTCATCGGCTTTCTCGCCCGACACGCGGCGGTTCTGCTGGGGCAGGAATTCCATGGCGAAATGGATGCCTTTGAGCTCGCGGCCGGGCACCGGCAGATCACGCGGCTTTTCGGCGCCGCCGGTGAGCACGACCGCGTCATGGTCCTTGAGCAATTTGTCGACCGGCACGTTGACGCCGACATGGGCGCCGTAATGAAACACGACGCCCTCCGCGTCCATCTGCGCGACGCGGCGGTCGACGTGAATCTTCTCCATCTTGAAGTCGGGGATGCCGTAGCGCAGCAAACCGCCGGCCCTGGCCCAGCGCTCATAGACGTGGACCGTGTGCCCGGCGCGCGCCAGCTGCTGCGCGCAAGCGAGCCCGGCCGGACCGGAGCCGACGATCGCGACTTTCTTGCCGGTTCGCGCCGCCGGCGGCTCGGGCTTTAGCCCCGCTGCGATGGCGCGGTCGGCGATCGCGCATTCGATCGATTTGATGGTGACGGGGTTGTCATCGATGTTGAGCGTGCACGAGGCTTCGCACGGCGCCGGGCAGACGCGGCCGGTGACTTCCGGGAAATTATTGGTCGAATGCAGGTTGCGCGCGGCTTCGTCCCAGTTACCGGAATAGACGAGGTCGTTCCAATCCGGAATCTGGTTGTTAACCGGGCAACCCGGCGAGCCGGGCGCGACCGCGCCGGTGCCCATGCAATAGGGCACGCCGCAATTCATGCAGCGCGCGGCCTGGGTGACGTAGTCCTTTTCCGGCAGCGGCAGGACGAATTCGCGCCAGTGATGGATGCGCTCGGCGACCGGCTCGTAGTCACGATCCTCGCGCTGGTATTCGAGAAAACCGGTAATCTTGCCCACTGCGTACTCTAGATTCTCTTGAGAACGATCTTTTCCGGCCTTGCTTCGTCCGCCGAAGCGGGTTGCGCGAAGGCGGGAAATAGGAAACCGCTTTTCGGGATCATACTTTATTCCGCCGCGATCGCCGCGGCCTTGAGTTCGTTGAGCGCGCGGCGATACTCGACCGGCATCACCTTGCGGAATTTTGGATACCAGGCCTTCCAGTCGGCAAGTATTTCGGCAGCGACTTGCGAGCCGGTAAAGCGCGCATGCCGCGAAATCAGGTGATGCAGACGGTGCCCGTCGAAACGGTCCAGGTCCGACATGATATCGACCATGCCGTGCGCTTCGAGGTCGCGCGCCTGGTGGAAGATTTTGGCGTTGATGTTTTCCTCGTCGGGCATCGGCTCGAGCTCGACCATGGCGAGGTTGCAGCGCGAGGCGAAGCTGCCGTCGTCGTCGAGCACATAGGCGACGCCGCCCGACATGCCGGCGGCAAAGTTGCGGCCGGTCGGCCCGAGCACCACCACCACGCCGCCGGTCATATATTCGCAGCAATGATCGCCGGCGCCCTCGATGACGGCGAGCGCGCCCGAATTGCGCACGGCGAAGCGCTCGCCCGCGACGCCGTGGAAGTAACACTCGCCGGCGATTGCGCCATAGAGCACGGTATTGCCGATGATGATTGACCGCTCCGGGACGACCGCAGATCCCGCCGGCGGACGGACCACGATGCGTCCGCCTGAAAGTCCTTTGCCGACGTAATCGTTGGCGTCGCCCTCGAGTTCGAACGTGACGCCGCGGGCGAGGAACGCGCCAAAACTCTGCCCGGCGGTGCCCGTGAACTGCACCGTGATCGTATCGTGCGGCAAGCCGTCGTGGCCGTAACGTTTGGCGATTTCGCCCGACAGCATGGCGCCGACGGTGCGATTTACGTTCTTGATCGGGAACGACAAGTTCACCGGCGCGCCGCGATCGAGCGCGGCTCGCGATTGGGCGATCAGCTTGCGGTCGAGGATGTCATGGATCTTGTGATCCTGCGCTTCGCAATTGAAGGTGGCGACCTCGCGCGGCACGTCGGGCTTCATGAACAGCTTGGAGAAGTCGAGCCCGCTTGCCTTGCCGTGCGCGATCAGCTTCTGCCGGTCGAACATCTGCATCTGGCCGATCATCTCGTCGAAAGTCCGATAGCCCAATTCGGCCATCAGCTCGCGCACTTCCTCGGCGACGAAGAAGAAATAGTTGATGACATGCTCGGGCTGGCCGGTGAAGCGTTTGCGCAGCACCGGATCCTGGGTGGCGACGCCGACCGGGCAGGTATTGAGATGACACTTGCGCATCATGATGCAGCCGGCGGCGATCAGCGGCGCGGTGGCGAAGCCGAATTCGTCGGCGCCCAACAACGCGCCGACGACCACGTCGCGGCCGGTGCGGAGGCCGCCGTCGACCTGCACGGCGATGCGGCCGCGCAGCCGGTTGGCGACCAGCGTCTGATGCGTCTCGGCAAGCCCGATTTCCCACGGCGAACCGGCATGTTTGACCGAAGTGAGCGGCGCCGCGCCGGTGCCGCCCTCGTAACCCGCGATCGTAACGTGGTCGGAGCGCGCCTTTGAAACGCCGGCGGCGACCGTACCGACGCCGACTTCCGACACGAGCTTCACCGAGACGTCGCCATCGGGGTTGACGTTCTTGAGATCGAAGATGAGCTGCGCCAGGTCTTCGATCGAATAAATGTCATGGTGCGGCGGCGGCGAGATCAGTCCGACGCCGGGTGTCGAGTGGCGAACCTTGGCGATAGTCTTATCGACCTTGTGACCGGGCAACTGGCCGCCTTCGCCGGGCTTGGCGCCTTGCGCGATCTTGATCTGCATCATGTCCGAGTTGACGAGATACTCGGCGGTGACGCCGAAACGGCCGGACGCCACCTGCTTGATCGCCGAGCGCATCGAGTCGCCGTTCGGCAGCGGCTTGTAGCGGTCGGACTCTTCGCCGCCCTCGCCGGTGTTCGATTTGCCGCCGATCCGGTTCATGGCGATGGCGAGCGTGGTATGCGCCTCGCGTGAGATCGAGCCATAGGACATGGCGCCGGTCGAAAATCGCTTGACGATGTTCTTCGCCGGCTCGACCTCTTCGATGGCGACCGGCTTGCGCCCGTCTTCCTCGGCCGGCTTGATGCGGAACAGGCCGCGGATCGTGAGCAGATGCGCCGACTGGTCGTTGATGATGCGGGCGAACTGCCGGTACTTCTCATACGAATTGCCGCGCACCGCATGCTGTAGCGCGGCGACCGTCGCCGCGTTCCAGGCGTGCTCCTCGCCGCGCACGCGGAACGCATATTCGCCGCCGACATCGAGCATCGATCGATAAATCGGCGAATCGCTAAACGCGTTGCGATGCCGGTCCACGGCTTCTTCGGCGATTTCGGCAAGGCCGACACCCTCGATGCGGGTTGCGGTGCCGGTGAAGTATTTAGCGACGAGGTCGGACTTCAAGCCGATCGCGTCGAAAATCTGCGCGCCGCAATACGACTGATAGGTCGAGATGCCCATCTTCGACATCACCTTGAGCAGGCCCTTGTCGATCGACTTGATGTAACGCTTGATGATTTCCTTGTCGTCGAGCTTCTGCGGCAGCTCGTTCTTCATCGCGATGAGCGTCTCGAAGGCGAGATACGGATTGATCGCCTCGGCGCCGTAGCCGGCGAGGCAGCAGAAATGGTGAACCTCGCGCGGTTCGGCCGATTCGACGACCAGGCCGACCGAGGTGCGCAAGCCGGCGCGAATAAGGTGATGATGCACGGCGGCGCAGGCGAGCAGCGCGGGAATCGGGATGCGGTCCGCGCCACCGCGCCGGTCCGACAGGATGATGATGTTGACGCCGTCGCGCACCGCGATTTCCGCCGTGCTGCATAAGCCGTCGATGGCTTCCGCCATGCCTGCGGCGCCGGCTTCCGCGGCCCAGGTGGTATCGATCGTACGCGACTTAAAATGATCGTGGCCGACCTCGGAGATCGAGCGGATCTTCTCGAGGTTCGCGTTGGTCAGAATCGGCTGATGGACTTCAAGCCGCTTGGTCTTCGAGGTGCCTTCCAGATCGAACAGGTTCGGCCGCGGCCCGATGATGGAGACGAGGCTCATCACCAGCTCTTCGCGGATCGGATCGATCGGCGGGTTGGTCACTTGCGCGAAGTTCTGCTTGAAATAAGTGAAAAGGAGCTTGGCTCGCTCCGACAGCGCCGAAATCGGCGTGTCGTTGCCCATGGAGCCGACCGCTTCTTCGCCGGTTGTCGCCATCGGCGTCATCAGGATTTTAAGGTCTTCCTGGGTGTAGCCGAACATCTGCTGGCGATCGAGCAGCGACAGGTTCGAGATCGGCGCCGCGTCGGAGGCATGCGGCAAGTCCTCGAGCACGATCTGCGTGCGCTCGAGCCACTCCTTATAGGGATGGCTTTGCGCCAATTGCGACTTGAGCTCTTCGTCGGGAATGAGCCGGCCTTGCTCGAGGTCGACCAGCAGCATCTTGCCCGGCTGCAGCCGCCATTTGGTGACGATCTCCGCCTCCGGAATCGGCAGCACGCCGACCTCCGACGCCATGATGACGCGGTCGTCGCAGGTCACGACATAACGCGCCGGCCGCAATCCGTTGCGGTCAAGCGTGGCGCCGATCTGCCGGCCGTTGGTGAAGGCGATCGCCGCCGGGCCGTCCCACGGCTCCATCAGCGCGGCGTTGTACTCGTAGAAAGCGCGGCGCTCCTCGTTCATGAGCTGATTGCCGGCCCACGCTTCCGGAATCATCATCATCATCGCATGCGCCAGCGGGTAGCCGCCCATGGTCAAGAATTCGAGCGCGTTGTCGAAGCACGCGGTGTCGGATTGGCCCTCATAGGAGATCGGCCACAGTTTCGAGATGTCGGCGCCGAATTGCGGCGACGACACCGAGGCTTGACGTGCCGCCATCCAATTGTTGTTGCCGCGCAGCGTATTGATTTCGCCGTTATGCGCGACCATGCGATACGGATGCGCCAGCGACCAGGCCGGAAAAGTGTTGGTGGAGAAGCGCTGGTGCACGAGCGCCAGCGCACTCTCGAAATCCGGATCGTGCAGATCGGGATAATAGGTGCCGAGCTGATCGGCGAGGAACATGCCTTTGTAGATCAACGTGCGGCAAGAAATCGATACCGGGTAATATTGCGAGACGTTGCGGCCGCGCTTGCCGTAGAGAATTCCCGATATGGTCTTGCGCAAGATATAGAGCCGGCGCTCGAATTCGTCCTCCGACGTGACGTTTCGGCCCCGCGCGAGAAACACCTGCTTAATGACCGGCTCCGTCGGCTTCACCGAATCGCCCAGCGTCGAATTGTCGGTCGGAACGTCGCGCCAGCCGAGCAGCGTCATGTTTTCCTGCGCGGCAACCTCCGCGTAAGTGTCCATGACGTCTTGGCGCCAAGCCTCATCGTGCGGCAGGAACAGTGCGCCGACCGCGTAGTGACCGGGCGGCGGCAACGTGATGCCGAGCTCGGCGGCTTTTTTGGCGATGAACTTGTGCGGGATCTGCACCAGAATACCGGCGCCGTCGCCGGCGCGCGGATCGGCGCCGACTGCGCCGCGGTGCTCGAGATTGAGCAGGATCGTCAGCGCATCTTCGACGATCTTGTGCGACTTGCGTCCTTTGATGTCGGCAATAAATCCGACCCCGCAGGAATCCTTTTCCAGCGCCGGATCAAAGAGGCCGAAACCTGACGCGTCCATCGTCCTACCTGCGATCCTCCCGGACCCTCGACAAATGCGTCATCGAGGTTCCGACGCAATCCGCCTCGGCGCGCCCCTTCCACCCATCCTCCAGACGAGGGATGGCCCGAAGGGAGCTTGCGCCCAAGGGCGAGCCACTCTTATTGGAGGCAACCTTTGTGCCGCTTCAGCGGCCGCTGGTTGCTTGTTCTTGCCGCCGTCAGGCGCGCCCTCGCCACCGACGGCCGACCCCGCATCTTCCCCCTTCTTTCCGCCACTTGCGGGGGCTTGAAAGAATGGGGGGCGCTTTTGGGTCACCAATTGGGACAGCAATGCTGTCCTATGCAGAACATTGCAAATTCCGCAACCCAACACAAGCGCCAACCCCTTATCTTTCGTTCCCAAAGGTAGGAAACAGAGCAAAGAAGGACAAAAGGCGTCGCCCGGCCTCGCGCCGATTTTCGCAAACGCTCCGCATCGTAAGTGGATCATGGGATGCGTTTTCGCGCAATGGTCGATGATAGCGCCACCCCCGCAATCCGGGCTACGTTCGTCGAAATGAATTTCGCCAGCGACAACACGGCGGGGATCGCGCCTGCCATTCTCGACGCTATCGCCGAGGCCAATTGCGGCTATGCGCGCGGCTACGGCAACGACGATTGGACGCAACGCGTCGAACGCCGGTTGTCGGAGATTTTCGAGCAGGAGGTCGCGGTGTTCCTGGTGCCGACCGGTACGGCGGCCAATGCGCTGGCTTTGGCGCAGGTCTCGCCGCCGTGGGGCGCGGTCTTCTGCCACGCCGAATCCCACATCGCCACCGACGAATGCGGCGCGCCGGAATTCTTCGGCAGCGGTCTCAAACTCGTCGGCTTGCCCGGCGACGGCGGCAAGATCGCGCCGCAGACGCTGCAGGCGGCGCTGGCGGAGTATGGCGGCCACAGCCCCCATCAAGTGATCGCCTCGGCGCTATCGCTGACCCAAGCGAGCGAAGCCGGAACCATTTACCGTACCGACGAGATCGAGGCCCTTGCCGAAATCGCGCACGACCGCTCATTGGCTGTGCACATGGACGGCGCGCGTTTCGCCAATGCGCTTGTTCGCCTGAACGCAACGCCGGCGCAGATGACGTGGCGGTCCGGCGTCGACGTCTTGTCTCTCGGCGCCACCAAAGGCGGGGCGCTGGCCGCCGAAGCCGTGGTGATTTTCGATCCCGATCGCGCCGCTTTTATGGGCGAGCGCCGCAAACGCGCCGGTCATCTCGTCTCAAAGCATCGCTTCATCGCCGCGCAGTTCTTGGCCTATCTCGACGACGATCGCTGGCTCGCGCTCGCTCGCCACGCCAACGCCATGGCTGGCCGGCTTTCGGAAAAGCTGGCTGCCGTCGGGTTAAAACCGGTTTGGCCGGTCGAGGCGAATTTGATCTTTGTCGTTCTGCCCTGCGCGCTCGATGCCAAGCTCAAGGCTGCCGGCGCGAGCTACTATGTGCGAACGAGCGAAAGCCTGGATGTCGGAACCGACAATGTGCTGGTGCGCCTGGTCACGTCGTTTTCGACGGTGGACGAGGATATCGATCGCTTTGTCGACCTTTGCAAGAAATCCTGATTGCGCCCAAGCGCCGCCCCAATTGCAGCTAATCCTGTCGCTGCATTTTGCATTAAGATGATGGGGGCGGGGGCGTCAGCTGTGCGTGTGCGAGTAACCGCAACATTCGCCTTGACCTTCCTGCTATCGGCTCTTGCCTCGGGCCATGCGCAGGTTCCGCCGCTCGCGCCGCCAACCCGGCCAAGTCCGCCGCAAGTGGCCGCGCCGGCGCAATTGCCGCCGGCTCCGGGATTCGTGTCCGCATACGAGATCTCGCGCACGCTTCGTTCGGCGGGATTTGATCCGCTGGCGCCGCCGCTGCGCGAAGGTACGATCTATGTGGCGCGGGCGACCGATTATCGCGGCATCCTCATGCGGGTCGTGCTCGATGCGCGCACCGGCGCCATCCGCGATGCCAATCGCATCGTGCCCGGTCCCGGGAGCTACGGCGGGCCGTATGGACCCGAGCCATCCGAGAGCCCCTATGGTTCTGGATACGGGCGATCTTACGGGGAAGCCTATGGTCCGGGGCCCAATGGCCCTGAGGCATATGATCCAGAGCCGTATGATCCAGAGCCGCATAGTCCTGGAGCTTACGGCCGAGCCGGCACCGTCCCGCTGCCTGATGGACTGCCGCAGGTGTCCCATATCCCAGCGGCGCCGGCCGCCGCGCGTTCGGCCCCAGGTGCGGCCCCAGGTGCGGCCCCAGGTGCGGCCATGCGAGCCGCCGTTCCGCCGTTGCCGCGGCCCCGGCCGCCACAACTTGCTTCGCGCAAGCCGGCCGACGAAGCCGGACCGGCAGCCGCCAATGATCGCAAGCCGTCCGTCGCGATTGATCCGAAGCTCGCTCCCAAGCCGGAGGTAACGACGGCGGCTCCCGTTGCACCGATTACGCCCGTACCGCAACCGGTGTCGCCGCCGACTGCGTCCGCAAAGCCGAGCAAAGCGCCGTCCACGCTTTCGATCAACAATTGACCGCGTTTCATCGTCCGCTGCGGCGCCATGTGCGGTGCGCAGGCGAGCAGTGGCGCCTGGCTAGATTGAGCTGCCGCTGACCAGCGCGTAGCATGCGCATAACAATGCATTTCGCCGGGAGGCGCCGCCGTGAAAGTTTGCATGTTTCATTTGATGCCGTATCGCGGTCTGCCGCCCGATTTCGATCAACGCTACAAATCAGCTTATATCGATCCGCTTTGGTTTGACGTCGCCGATGCCGAGAAAGTCGGCGAGTACTACAACGCGACGCTGGACGAGTTGCTGTTCGCCGCAAAATCCGGCTTTCACGGCCTGTGCACCAACCAGCACCACCAGAACGTCTATGGCTTCATGGCCAATCCGAGCATTATGGCGGCGGTGCTGGCGAAACAGACCAACGGCCAGAACGTCGCCATCGTGCAGCTCGGCTCGACGCTGCCTTCGACCACGCCGCCGACCCGCATCGCCGAAGAATACGCGATGCTCGACTGCATCAGCGGCGGCCGGCTGGTCGCCGGATTTCCGACCGGGCTACCGTCCGACGCCACGATCTCGAACGGCGTCGTTCCCATCGAGCAGCGCGAGCGCTATCGCGAGGCCCTGGCGCTCGTCATCAAAGCCTGGTCGGCGCGCGAGATCTTCGCCTGGAACGGCAAGCATTATCAGCTCGGCATGGTCAATCTCTGGCCGCGGCCGATCCAGCAGCCGCATCCGCCGATCTGGATTCCCGGCTCCGGCATTTCCGGGACCGCGGAATTCGTGGTCGGCGAGGATCATTGCTTCTGTCATCTGAGCTATTACGGCGCCAAAAACGCCAAACAGGTAAACGATCGTTATTGGGACCTGGTGGCGCGCAAGGGCCGCGACGACAATCCCTATCGCTTCAGCTTTTTGCAGCTCATCGGCGTCGCGCCGACCGACGCGGAAGCCGAGGATCTCTATGCCGAACACGCCGAGTATTTCTTCCACAAGCTGCTCTACACGCCGCCCTATTATCAGGCGATCCCCGGCTGCCTCGAATACGAGGCGCTGCGCCAGGCGCTGCACCACAATCCGCGGGCCGAGGTCAAATTGCGCGAGCTCAAGGCCAAGGATTTCTTCCAGCGCGGCTTCGTCGTCGTCGGCAGCCCGAAGACGGTGCGCGAGCAGCTGCTCGACGGCATCAAGGGGCTGCGCATGGGCCATCTGTTGGCGCTGCTTCATTTCGGCTCGATGCCGACCGAGCTATGCAAGAGCAATATCGATCTCTTCGCCCGCGAGGTGCTGCCCTATCTCAAGGATCAGTGGGACGACAAATACGAGGACCGCTGGTGGCCGGAGCGGCTGAAGGCGAAGCGTCCGGCGGCGGCCAGGCTCGCCGAATCGGCCGCTGCGTCCTGACGGCGGGAGACAGACATGGCTCCCGTGGATGTGCGCCGGTTCAAGCTCTGGCAAGACCGGATTGACACCGAGGTCGAGATCGCGGGCTCCGGTCCGCCGCTGGTTTATCTGCACGGACCCTGGGGTCTCGCGCCCGATCGCGCCTTCGTTGCCCGTCTTGCCGACGGGCATAGAGTCTTCGCGCCGAAATTTCCCGGTACCAGCGCGGGCGATCCGGATTCGGTGCACGCGCTCGGCGGCTGGCACGATCTGGTCGTGTATTACGGCGAATTGCTCGACAAACTCGAACTTAATTCGCCGGCGCTCGTCGGCCACTCGTTCGGCGCGCTGCTGGCCGCGGAATTTGCCGCCGCTGCGCCGCGCGCGGTCAGCCGGCTGATCCTGATCGATCCGGTCGGGCTATGGCGCGACGATCATCCGGTGCAAAACTGGATGCTGTTGAGCGACGCTGCGCGCAAACCCTCGCTGTTCGCCGATCCCGATGGCGAGGCGGCGCGCCGCTTCTTCGACGTCCCTGCCGATCCGGCCGCACGCGCCGATGTGCTGTCGCAATTCATCTGGGCGCAGGCCTGCACCGGCAAGTTTGTCTGGCCGGTCGCCGACCGGGGTTTGCGCCGGCGCATCCATCGCATCGCCGCACCAACGCTTATCGTGTGGGGCAATGCCGACGGCATTGTCGCGCCGGTCTATGCGCAGGAATTTGCGCAACGCATCGCCGGCGCGAAGGTCGAACTCATCGACCATGCCGGCCATCTGCCGCAACTCGAGCAGCAGCAGCGGGCGGTCGCAGCGATCGCCAAATTCCTGCGCGGCTGATTGCGCACAAGCCTGAATCAAAAGCGCCCCGGAGAGCCGGGGCGCTTTATCGTTCGCAAGATCGACGAAGACTTACGCAGCCTTCTGGTTCGCGATCACCGTGGGGCCATTCGCGTTGCCGTTGATCGGGATCGACCGCGGCTTTTTCGCCTCGGGGATCTCGCGCACGAGGTCGACGTGCAGGAGACCGTTTTCGAGGCTCGCGCCCTTGACCTGGACGAAGTCGGCAAGCTGGAACACGCGCTCAAAGGTACGGGCGGCGATGCCCTGGTAGAGCACCTCACCGCGCTTGTCTTCCTCCTTGGCGTTTTTCTCGCCGCGGATGGTCAGCGTGTTCTCTTTTACGACGATCGAGAGTTCCGGCTCATTGAAGCCGGCGACCGCAACGGAGACGCGGTAAGCATTGTCGCCGGTCCGCTCGATGTTGTAGGGCGGATAAGCCGGCGCGGCGCCCTCGATGCCCTGGTCGAGCAACGAGAACAACCGATCGAAGCCGACGGTTGAACGATAAAGGGGTGCTAGATCGAAAGTTCGCATGGCATATCCTCCTTGTGAAGCGACATGCGGATGGCTCGCCCTTATGGACCAAGCCTGGAATTGCGCCGCCTTTATTGGCCTGCGCAAAAAACCATATGGGGCGGCCTTCGGCGGCCTGCAAGAGCCAGCAAGTAACTGATTTTATTGTGATATCTCTTTCGACGAAAAACCCTCCGAAATCCCGAAAGCTGTTATAAGCGGGCGTCGGCTGCGTCATCCATTTCCCATGAAACTTGTCTCGATTCCCGCCAATCCCGTTCCCGACAATTTCATCACGGGCACGCTGAAAGCGCCTGATGGCGTTTCGCTACGCTTTGCGCGCTGGCAGCCGCCGGCGGGCCGCCGCGGCACGGTGTGCATTTTTCAGGGCCGCGCCGAATGGATCGAGAAATATTTCGAGACGGTGCGCGATTTGCGCGCACGGGGTTTCGCGGTGGCGGCGCTCGATTGGCGCGGCCAAGGACTCTCCGATCGCGCGCTCGGTGATCGGCGCAAGAGTTATGTCCGCGACTTCTCCGAATACGACAGCGATCTCGAGACTTTCATGCGCGAGATCGTTTTGCCGGATTGTCCGCCGCCGATCTTCGCCATCGGCCATTCCACCGGCGCGTCGGTGCTCATCCGCGCCGCGCATCGCGGCCATCGCTGGTTCGACCGTATGGTCTTGAGTGCGCCTCTGATCGCGCTCGGCGGCGTCGATTATTCGAGGGGCGCCGGTCCGCTTATCGTCCGCGCGCTGCGGATGGCGGGCTTCGGCACCATGTATGTGCCGAAAACCGACACCAGCATCGTCGAATCTCGGCCTTTCCTCGGCAATATCCTGACCTCGGATCCGGTGCGCTATGCCCGCAACGCCGCGATCATCGAAGCGGAACCGGCGCTTTCGGTCGGCGCGCCAACGGTGGCCTGGATGGACGCGGCGTTCCGTTCCATGCGGGCGATGCGCGAGCGCAGTTATCCGGGGCGCATCCGCCAGCCGATCTTGATCGTCGCCGGCGGCAGCGATGCGGTGGTGTCGAATACCGCGATCGAGGATTTTTCCAGCATGATGCGCGCCGGTTCGCACCTCGTCATTGTCGGCGCCCAGCACGAGATTTTGATGGAGCAAGACCGCTTTCGCTCACAATTCTGGGCGGCATTCGACGCCTTTATCCCCGGCACGCCGCTGTATTAGCGATTCAACTATTCAGCAATGCCATCGCTTGCGCGTGCACGCGCTTGTCGCCCGCAGCAACGATGCGGCCGCCGTTATGCGGCCGGCCATTCTCCCAGGTGGTGATGATTCCGCCCGAACCTTCGATGATGGGAATAAGCGCCAGCACGTCGTGCGGCTTGAGCTCGGTCTCGATGACGAGATCGACATGGCCGGCCGCGAGCACGCAATACGCATAACAATCGCCGCCGTAGCGCGACAGCCGCACTTGTTTTTCGACCCGGCCAAAGCATTGCCGGTCGTTATCGTTCATCAACAGCGGACTGGTCGTGGCGAGGATCGCTTCGTCGAGCGCCGCGCACGGGCGCACGCGCAAATCGCGGTCGCCGGCCGGCCCGCGATAGCGCGCGCCGCGGCCGTCGCCGGAGAAATGCTCGCGGATGAAAGGCTGGTGCATCATGCCGTAGATCGACTCGCCCCGCCGCGTCAGTGCAATCAGGGTGCCCCAGACCGGCATGCCGCAGATGAACGATTTGGTGCCGTCGATCGGATCGAGCACCCAGACATATTCGGCGTCCGGCTTGTCGGCGCCTAACTCCTCGCCAATCACGCCGTGCTCGGGAAATGTCCGTTTGATGAGCGCGCGCATCGCCGCCTCGGCGGCGCGGTCGGCGGCAGTGACCGGGTCGAAGCCGCCCGATTGGCTTTTGTTCTCCACGCCGAGCGCACTGCGAAAAAACGGCCGGATCGTCTCGCCTGAAACGGCGGCGAGCTCATCCACGAAAGCTGCAAAATCGATCGCCGTCATGCGTGCCTCAGACCCTCCCGGTTCGAGTACCGAAGCTTTGAGGATAGGGCAATCCAGGGCGTGACCGTTCGGCAACAGCCGCCGTTAATCCGCTATGCAAAACTGACGCGCCGGGTCGGCGCTACTTCGTGGTCGTCTGGCGTTCTTTTATGCAGAGTTGGATTGTCATGTTAAGACATTGATTTATATTGTTTTATTTAGAAATTTTAGCGTTCGCCAGTGTTCGCGGAGCGCGACCTACTAAATTTGCGGCAAATATCTGGGAATAACCCCCTGGAGAATAGGTCAGTAGCACTTGTGTTTTGTGCGGCGCGGTGTATGTTGCTGCAGTGCGGTAGCGAGAGGTTCCCTCCCGTTACCGTCGCCCTCCTTGGGCGTTTCCTCCCTAGACTTGGGCCGCTCCCGCAAGGTGAGCGGCCCTTTTTCTTGCCGATTGGGGCCGACGGATTTTCCGCCCGGCGGCTATTCCGCCGCCGCCGCCCGATAAGGCCGCAATTCTTCGATGGGGATCGCGACCAGGCGGTCAGCCAGCGTCTCCAACTCGCCGGCGAGTTTGGCAAACGAGGCCGAACGTTCGTAGCGCCGTTCGTCCATGTAAAGCGCGCGATTAATCTCGATCTGGATCGCGTGCAGGCCGGTGGTCGGATTGCCGTAATGCTCGGTGATGAAGCCGCCGGCGTAAGGCTTGTTGCGGCTGACCGAATAACCGAAGCCACGCATGCATTGTTCGATCGTCTCGGCGACGGCGGCGACACAGCTTATACCGTAACGATCGCCGAGCACGAGGTCGGCGCGTGGACGTTCGTCCCGCCCGCCGGTGGTCGAGGGCATGGAATGGCAATCGACCAGAATGGCGGCGCCGAAGTCGCGTTGCAGCCGCATAAACAAGCGCCGCAGCGTCCGGTGATACGGCTTATACAGGCCGTCGATCCGCCGCAGCGCTTCGCCGACGGCAATGCGCTGATCGTAGATTTCCTGTGCGTCGCCAACCACGCGCGCCACCGTGCCGAGGCCGCCGGCGACCCGCATCGAGCGGGTATTGGCGAACGACGGCAGCCGGCCGTCGAACATCCGCGGGTCGAGTTCGTAGGGCTCGCGGTTGACGTCGACATAGCAGCGCGGGAAGTGTGCCCGCATGGTCGGAAAACCGCGCGCGCCGACGCCTTCAATCAGTTCGCCGATGAAGCTGTCCTCGGAGCGGCGCAGCGTCGCCAGGTCGAGTTGCGACGCCAGCAAGAACTCACGCGGATAGACGCGCCCGCTATGGGGCGAATTGAACAGGAGCGGACCGCGGCACTGTGCCGGCTCCATGGCCTCGAAGGGGGGATCGAATTCGTCCTGGATTTCCGACATGGTGCTTGGCGGGCTTTCCGTGACACGCGACCCAGCATCACGTCCCTAGCGTGCGCCTGCGGCTATTGTCCATAGCGGGCGGGGCTTGCCAAGACCACCTATGGCTTTGGTTATATGGCCGTCTTTCACTCGATCTTTACCGGACACCCGGCTTATGGACTGCAGGGGGCCGGCGTAAGCCGGGTTTGAGTGATCATGTCCAAAATCCTGCTTGCGGAAGACGACATCGACATGCGGCGTTTCCTGGTCAAAGCGCTGCAAAACGCCGGCTTCGAGGTCATTTCCTACGACAACGGCCTATCCGCCTACCAGCGGCTGCGCGAGGAGCCGTTCGAGCTGCTGCTGACCGATATCGTCATGCCGGAGATGGACGGCATCGAGCTTGCCCGCCGCGCCGCGGAGCTCGATCCCGACATCAAGATCATGTTCATCACCGGCTTCGCGGCGGTCGCGCTCAATTCCGATTCGAGCGCGCCCAAGCACGCCAAGGTGCTGTCCAAGCCGATCCATCTGCGCGAATTGGTCAACGAAGTGCAAAAAATGCTGGCGGCCTAGACAGCGGGGATAGACTCCCCGTCCAAGGTATCTTCCTCCCTGTCCGAGGTATCTTCGCTGCCGCCGCGGCATGGAAGTGCGCGAGGCCGGCCTAATAGTTGCATTTTCCGTACCCGACCGTGATGGCGGTATCACGGCATCGGCTTGCCGACGCCGCGCTCGCCGGCGCGCCGCCAGATCAGATCGGCGAAAGCGATATCTTCAAGCGCGATGCCGAGCGATTTGAACAGCGTGATGTCGGCCGGTCCGCGCCGGCCGGCGGCTTTCCCGGTCAGGATGTCGCCAAGCTCGACGATGTCCTGCCAGGTCAAGCGGCCGGCGGCTACCAGATCGCGATATTCGCCGGCTTCGATCCGCGCTTGCTCCGCTTGATCGGTCGCGCGCACCGTTGCGCGCAGCACCGTCTCGGCGTCGACTTCGCGCCGCGCCGCGGCATTGGCGCCCGCGGCGTTGACGTGCACGCCGGATTTGAGCCAGGTCGCGCGCAATACCGGCTCGGCCGATTTGGTGATGACGATCACGACGTCGGCCTCGGCGACGGCGGCCTCCCCCGACGCGGCCGGCTGCGCCGCGATTTTTAGCTCGCGCTCGATGCGGTGCGCGAAAGCGTCGCGATGCTCGGCCGTCGGACTGAACACGCGCACGTCCGCGATGTCGCGCACGGCGCAGACCGCGGCAACTTGGGTGAATGCCTGCCGGCCGGTCCCGATAACGCCGAGCGTGCGGGCCTC
Organism: uncultured Alphaproteobacteria bacterium; assembly: GCA_963775515.1. Classification (GTDB taxonomy): domain Bacteria; phylum Pseudomonadota; class Alphaproteobacteria; order Rhizobiales; family Xanthobacteraceae; genus BOG-931. Next base: position 104,579 of record CAVZIQ010000001.1, read on the forward strand.
CGGCTTGGCGAGGAGCTTGGTCGCGAGTCCGCTCGCCGCGCCGGTGCGCATCTGGCCGAGATTGTCGGCTTCAATCATTGCTTTGAGCTTGCCGTCGCTCGCCGAGTAGAGCAGCACGTGATAGCGGGCGCCGTTGCCGCCGGCATAATAGGCCTTCAGCCCGAACAGCGATTTGGCGCCCCACGCCGCGCCCATCAGGTTGAACGCGCTGCCGCCGACCCGCGCGCGCTGTCGCGGCAAATTGACTGTTGCCGAGTTGGACCAGGTGGCGAATAGCGCTTCGAGCGTCGCGATGGCGTCCTTGACGCTGACCAGCCGGCGGACATCTTGTTCGGTGAGATAGATTGGAGTTTTGCCGCTGGCTGTGGCCTTGGTTTCGGCCGGAGCTTTCGCTTTAGGCTTGGCGCCGGTCTTGCGCTTGGCTTTTGATTTTCTCGCGGCTTTGGACATTGTTTTTCTTCACGCTCGGGCGTGCGAGACTATAAGCGATTGGGAATTGGAGGAAGCATATGAAGGCTGAAAAAATCAAATATGTCGTCAATGGCACCACGGGTGCGCTGACCGCCGAGGGGACGTTGATCTATGACGAGAAGGTTTCCGCCAAGCGTCCGGCGGTGCTGGTGGCGCCGAACTGGATGGGCATGACCGACCATGCGATCGAACGCGGCAAACTCGTCGCCGGCGACCGCTACGTCGTGTTCGTCGCCGATATGTACGGGGCGGGCACGCGCCCGGCCGATTTCGGCGAGGCCGCGAAGCTCGCCAATCCGCTGCGCGAGAACGCGGTCGAGCAGCGCAAGCGCATCCGCGCTGCCTATGACGCGATGATCGCGGAAGGCTCGAAGCGAAACCTGATCGACGGCCGGCGCGCCGCGGTCGGCTTCTGTTTCGGCGGCGGCAACGTTTTGGAACTCGCTCGTGACGGTGCCGATATCGCCGCCGCGGTATCGATTCACGGCGATCTGAAAACCGCGCTGGCCGCAAAGAAGGGCGCGGTGAAAGCCAAGCTCCTGGTCGCGCACGGCGCGCCCGATCCGGTTGCGCCGAAAGCCGACCGCGACGCTTTCGAGAGCGAAATGGACGCGGCCGGCGCCAAGTGGCAGCTGCTGGTCTTCTCAGGCGTCTATCACGCCTACACCGACCAAGGATCCGACGTTCCGGGCGTCGCCGCTTGGGACGAACCCGCGTGCCGGATGACTTATACCGCGACGCATCAGTTCATCGCCGATGCGTTTGCCGGGAAATTGTAGAGCGTCGCGCGGTCGAGCCATCACCCGAATGGATAGCCCGCCAGATTCGCTCCGGCGTCACCGGCATTTCGATGTGGGTGACGCCGAACTCGGCGAGTGCGTCGACCACGGCATTGACGACGGCGCCGAGCGCACCGGTGGTGCCGCCTTCGCCGGCGCCGCGCACGCCGAGCCGGTTAGTCGGCGTGAGCACTTCCGAAATGTCGGTGGTAAACTGCGGCAACAGGTCGGCGCGCGGCATCGCGTAATCCATGAACGACGCCGACAGCAATTGGCCCTGCGGATCGTAGGCGCACAATTCCCATAATGCCTGGCCGATGCCTTGCGCGGCGCCGCCGTGCGTTTGGCCGTGCACGACCATCGGATTGATGGCGCGGCCGACGTCGTCGACTGCGGTGTAACGCACAACGTCGATCGCGCCGGTCTGCGGATCGATTTCGACTTCGCAGACATGGGCGCCGTAAGGAAAGCCAAGCTGCTTGATGGTCTCGTCGGCCGATGCGGAAAGCGGCCCGCGTAAATCCTCGGGCACCGCCGCATTGCCGTCGGCTGCTGCGGCCGCGACGTTGAAAATGCCGACTGAGCGGTCGGTACCTTTTACTGTGAAGCGGCCGGCGGCGAATGCGATATCGTCTTCGGCGGTTTCCAACAGATGCGCTGCGATTTTCTTGGCCTTCTCGATGACGGCGTCGGACGCATTGCCCATGACGATGCCGGCGAGCCGCATCGAGCGGGCGGAATGCGAGCCGCCGCCCTCCTTGACGATGTCGGTGTCGCTCTCGTTGACGTGGACGTCGTCGAACGGCACGCCGAGCCACTCCGCCACGCATTGGGCAAAGGTCGTCTCGTGGCTTTGCCCGCTTGACAGCGTGCCGACGACGACGTCGACCTTGCCGTGCGGCTGCACCGTCACGTCGGCGCGCTCGCGCGGATAGCCGCCCGTGGTTTCGAGGTAACTGCACAGCCCGATGCCGCGCAGCCGCTTGCGCTTTTTCGCCTCGGCGCGGCGCTTCTTGAAGCCTTGCCAATCGCCGAGCTCCATCGCGCGATCCATCACGGCGCGATAGGTGCCATTGTCGTAAACGATGCCTTGCGCGTTCTTGTAGGGGAAGGCCGACGGCGGAATGAGGTTGCGCCGCCGCAAGCTCACGCGATCGAAACCGTGCTCAAGGGCTGCTTTGTCGATCAGCCGCTCGATCACGTAGATCACTTCCGGGCGGCCGGCGCTGCGGTAGGGCGTGGTGCACATTGTCGTGCTCAGGACAGCACGGGCCTGCACATGCGAAATCGGAATGCGGTAGCCGGAGGTCGCGAGACCGACGCCCTTCACCAGCGGCACATAGGAGCCGGAATGAGCGCCGACATTGCTGAGGTTCGATGAACGCAGCGCCAGGAAGCGGCCGTCGGCGTCGAGCGCGAGTTCGGCCGACACGGTGAGATCGCGGCCCATATAGTCGCTGACGAAGGCCTCGCTGCGATCGGCCGTCCATTTCACCGGACGGCCGACGCGGCGCGAGCCCCAGACCACCAGCGCGAATTCCGGAAAAAAGCTGTTGCGCGTGCCGAAATTGCCGCCGATCTCCTGCGCGATGACACGCACGCTTTCAAACGGCACGCCGAGGATCGCCGCAATCTCCTTTTTCTGGCGCACGATGCCGCCGGAGCCGGCATAGAGCGTGTAGCGGCCGGACGCCGCATCGTAGATGCCAGTGGCGGCGCGCGGTTCCATCGGCACGCCGGTGACGCGATTGATCCAGGTGTCGAGGCGGGTGACATGGGCAGCACGCGCGAAAGCGTCCGCGGTCGCCGCAGCGTCGCCGACCTCGGCATCGATCATGATATTCGGCAGATCGTCGTAGAGTTGCGGCGCGCCCGGCGCGGCGGCGGCTTCGGCATCGGTGACGGCCGGCAGCGGCTCGTAGCCGACGACCACCTTTTCGGCCGCATCCTTCGCCTGCGCGACCGTCTCGGCGATCACGAAGGCCACCGCGGTGCCGACATGACGGACGCGGTCGGTCGGCAGCACGAAATGCGGCGCGGCCGGGATTGGCGAGCCGTCGCGATTGGTGAGCACGATATCGGGCGGCGTGCCGGCGGCGGTGAGATGGGGAATTCGCGTCAGCCCATCGGCGAGCGCATCCGCGCCGGTCAGCACCGCAAGCACGCCGGGCATGGCGCGTGCCGCGGCGACATCGATGCCGCTGATCAGCGCATGCGCGTGCGGCGAGCGCACCGCCGCGCCATAGGCCTGGTCGGGAAAATTGAAATCGTCGCTGTAGCAGCCGCGGCCGGTGACAAGGCGCAAATCCTCCTTGCGGCGAACCGTATCTCCGATGCCTGCCTGCATGATAATGTCGGGTTCACGATTGTCAGATGGCGGGTGGGAATGATCTCACAGCACAAGGCGCCGTGCTAGCCGCCCTTACTACGCGTGCTCGTGTCTTGATCGAGATTCCTGTACGGCCAATTGCCGATGGTGGGCAAATGAAAACACATCGTTTGGATGCGGCCGCTGACACGGTGCACTGGGGCTTTTTTGACGCGTCGCTCAAGCCGTTGATCACCGTCGAATTGGGTGACGAAGTGATCATCTCGACGGTCTCCGGTCCGCCGGCGGCGATGCCGACAGCGGGTTCCGGCCTCACCGTCCCGGATGCGCTGCGCGCGATTTATGCCAGCGTCACGCCAAAACTGAACGGGCCTCATATTCTCACCGGGCCGATTGCCGTGCGCGGCGCGAGAGTGGGGCAGGTGCTTGAGGTTCGCATCAAGGCGATCGATCTGTTCTACGACTGGGGCTACAACGCCATCCGGCCGCTTGCCGGTGCATTACCGGACGATTTCGAGACGGCGCGTCTCATCCACATTCCGCTCGACCGCGCGCGCATGGTGGGCCGTTTGCCGTGGGGCCTTGAACTGCCGCTCAAGCCGTTCTTCGGCATCATGGCAACGGCGCCGCCGGCAGCGTGGGGCGCGGTGGCCTCGCCGCCGCCGCGGCGCAATGGAGGCAATATGGACAACAAGGAGCTGGTTGCCGGCACGACGCTCTATTTGCCGGTCCATGTCGACGGTGCGCTGTTTTCGGTCGGCGACGGTCACGGCGTGCAGGGCGACGGCGAAGTCTGCATTACCGCAATAGAGACCGGTCTGGTCGGCACGTTCGAGCTCTATGTGCGCGACGACATGAAACTTGAATGGCCGTTTGCCGAGACGCCAACGCATGTCATTACGATGGCGTTCGATCCCGACCTCGACGATGCGGTGGTGATCGCATTGCGCGACATGATTAGGCTGATTTGCGCGCGCACGGGGATTTCGCGGGAGGACGCCTACACTCTGTGCAGCTTGGCCGCCGACCTGCGTGTCACCCAGGTCGTGAACGGCTCCAAGGGCATCCACGTGATGCTGGAAAAGGCGCACCTCGCGCGCAAAGCATGAGCCCGAAAAGTCGATAGCGGCTTTTGGAAAGGATCCTGCGTCATCAAAAAAGCTAATGCGCCGCCGGCCTCGGCTCCTCGACGCGGTGAAAGCCGAGCCGTTGCATTACCGGTTCGTCGGACACCCGCAACAGCAGCGCATCCTCGACGGCCTCGTGGCAATGCGGCCGCCAGGCCGGTGCGGCGACCACGTCGCCGCGGCGCCATTCGAAGCGCTCGCCGTCGACCGTCGTCGCGCCCGAGCCTTTGACGACCGCGTAGATATTGTTTGCGGTGGTTCGATAGGGCGCCGTGGTGACGCGTGGGGCAAGCCGCATCATGGACAGTGCGATCGTGTCCATCGCCGGATTGCCCAGCGCGACGTGGGTGCCGAACGGACCGGCCGGATCGGGCGCGGCCGCATCGAGGCGCTTGAGCGTGTCGCTCAGCGGAAATACGAACGGCGAATCCTTGGTCGGCGGCGCGCGTTCGAACGCCGCGTGGGCTTTATCCTCCTCCGCCGGCTCGAAAAACATCGGCTCAAGGAGCTGCACCAGCGGCACGTCGAGGAAGTCCAGCCAATAGGCGCTGGCGCGGCTGTCGTTGCCGTGACCGTGGCTCGACCAGTTCGGCGTCAGCAGCACGTCGCCCGGCTCCATCGCGAGCCGCACGCCGTTCACGTCGGTGTAGACGCCGGGCTCGGCGTCAATAATCAGCCGCAGCGCATTCGGCGTGTGGCGGTGCGCGCGCGCCCATTCGCCGGGCATGATCATCTGATAGGCAGTGACCATGGTGCGCACCGTGCCGTAGCTTTCGCCGGAGGCCGGATTAAACAGGATGAGATTGCGTCGCTCGGCCAGCTCGGTGTTGATCAGCCGTCCGGCGGCGTCGAGCGCGCCGCGCGCCTGCTCGTAGGTCCAGTGCGCCGGCATGAAATTCTTCTTCGGCGCGGGCCACAGCGAGGCCACTTTCTTGTTCCAACCCGGCGCGATGCCGACAAGCGCCAGCTTGCCGTAGAGCTCCTCAAGCGTGCCGCAGCGGGCGAGATCGTCTCGGGATGGGGTCTGCATCGGAGGCCTCTTCGATGAATTTCAAAGTATAGCTGAAATGTTGGGTGCCTGCACGGGTGCGCGCAACGCCGCCGTATCGGGAGCCTCGGCCGCGCCGCGCACGATGTCGATCAGGTGCAGCGCATCCTCCGGCACGCGGTCGTCGCGCCAGGCGACATGGCCGTCGGGGCGCACCAACACGAATCGGCGCTGATAAAGCGCTGCAACTTGCGGTTCGACGATGGCGATGTAGGTCAGTGGCACCTGGCGCTGCTTTGAGGCCTTCAGGAGCGGCGCGGCCTCGTCGGTGTCCGCGCCGAATCCCAAGAGCACAAAACCTTGGCCGAACAGATCGAGGGTCGAGCGACCGTCGGCCAGCCAGGCATGCGGCGCCCGATGTCCGGGCCGGGCGGTCGGGATATAGGCTTTCGGATCGTCGGCAGGAGGTTTTGAGCCGTCCGGCCAGCAGATGGGCGATCCCTCGTAGCGATAGCCGAGGTGGATGCCCAGCGTGTGCCACTCCCGGCGCATCGCTTCGGCGAATTCACGCCCGACCTTTTCGCGCGTCGCCGCGCCTTCCGGCGTCTCGTCGAGCAGATCGGGATGCCGTCCAACCGAGAGCATCCGCCGCAAATTACCGCTGGCTTCGCCGACGTTGCGGGCGCCGATCGGCCGGCGCTCGGTGCCGTAGGAATCGAGCAGGCCGTTGCCGCCCCAGCGCTCGATCGTTGCGGCGAGCTTCCAGGACAGATCGACCGCATCGCCGATGCCGGTATTCATGCCGAAGCCGCCCGTGGGCGACATGACGTGCGCCGCGTCGCCGGCAATGAAGCCGCGACCGTTGCGGTAGCGCTCTGCGACGAGTTCGCGACGCACCCAGGGCAATACGCTCAAAATCTCGAACTCGAAGTCGCGGCCGACCGCGCGGCGGATCGCCGCCTCGATTTCCTGCGTCGTGTACTGCCGCTCCTCGGCCCCGCCGATGATCGAGAGGCGCCATTCGTCGCGGCCGTTGATGGCGACAATCGTCGACCAGGTGCCTTCCGGGCCGATGAAGATGTGGCGATAGGCCTTACCCTTGTCGTGGAGCGAAAGCAGGTGCGGGCAGCGAAAGATGACGTTGGTGGTGTAGGTCAAGACCGGATTGCCGACCATGCCAATGCCGAGTGTCTCGCGCACCAAGCTGCGCGCGCCGTCGCAGCCGACAATGTAGCGGGCCAAAAGCTCCTCGCGCGCCCCGGTGTCGGCATTCTCAACCACGGCGGTCACCAGATCGGAATTTTGCGTGAACGAGATCAAACGTGTGCGGTAGCGCAGCGTCACGCTTTGTTGCGACGCCGCGAACCGGCGCAGGATCGGATCGAACATGTTCTGCGGGCAGCGTTCGCGCCGTTGCGGGCTTTCCTTGGGCGGCGGCGCCTGGCCGATACCGGGAAAGCGCTCGCGCCCGAGTTCGTGACCGATCAGGCTGGTGAGGTAGATGTTGTCTTGCGCGTAGTCGCGCGGGTAGGGCGAGCCTTCGACGGCCGGCACCAAGCCCCAGCGTCGGCAAAACTCCATGGTCCGGACGCCAACGAGGTCCATGCGCGGCTGATAAATGGAGCCATCCGACTGCTCGATCGTTACGCAGCCGATGCCGCGCCAGCCGAGATCGCCGGCTAGCGCCAGCCCGACCGGCCCGCCGCCGACAATGAGAACCGGTTCGATTTTGCCCTGCACGTTCGTTGCATCCTCAGGAGCACGCGCGCCTACGCGAATAATGATACGCGGCCGATCGCAGCGAAGGGAACTGCGATCTCCGAATGCCGGCGTAGGCCAGACGCGCACAGCCTGGATTTGCGGTTGTCCCCGTTTCCCTCCCGTGACACCATTCGGCGGTGATTTGTTCCGGGTCTCGAAACACCATGCCGCGTAGGAGGATTCGCCGAAAGTTCCCTTGGGCCAAGTTGTCCGACGACGAGTTACTCGAGGTCCGACTGAAGGACCTTAAGGTGACGGTCGAAGGCACTTGGCTGGAGGAGCGCCTGCACGCACTCTATGACGAACTCGGCGAGCACGGCATCCGGGTGCGGCCGCATGCCTGGATTTCGAGCGAGTGGTTTTCGCCGGAAAACACGCCCGGTATCGCGATCCCGTTTTATCTGGCCCATCCCCGGCTGATGCGGCTCGAAAAGAAAATGATCCTCGACGTCGAGGGCGGCACCACTTCCGAATGCATGCGAATTCTCCGGCACGAGTGCGGTCACGTCGTCACCCACGCCTACCAGCTCTATCGACGGCGCCGCTGGCAGCAGCTGTTCGGTCCCTCGTCGAAACGCTACCCGCGTTATTATCGGCCCAATCCGGCAAGCCGAAATCACGTTCAGCATTTGCGGCTGTGGTACGCGCAAAGCCATCCCGACGAGGATTTCGCCGAGACCTTCGCGGTGTGGCTGCGGCCGCGCTCGCATTGGCGGACGCGTTATGCCGGATGGCCGGCGCTGAAGAAGCTCGAATATGTCGACGAGCTGATGACCGAGATCGCCGGCAAAAGACCCACCCTCACGCATCGTGAAAAGGTCGATCCGCTTGGCAAGCTCAATCAGTCGCTCGGCGACTATTACAAGAAAAAGCGCTTGCTCTACGTCGTCGACACGCCGCGAACCTACGACCGCGATCTGCGGCGGCTGTTCACGGACGACCCGCGGCATCGCCGCGCCGAAGCGGCGTCGTCATTCATCAGGCGCAATCGCTCGCGAGTGCGTGAGCTGGTGGCCAAATGGACCGGCGAATATCAGCTCACATTCGATGTCGTGCTCGACGACATGATCCAGCGCTGCCGCGAGCTCAATCTGCGCGCCGTCGGCTCGGAGCGCAAACTCATGACGGAATTCACGGTGTTGCTGACTGCCAAAACCATGCACGCACTGTTCGGTCCGTCGCGGCGAAGATGGATCGCGCTATGAAGAAGCTGCGCGTCCTCCTGCTCGTTCACCCGGACCTGATCCCTCCGGAATCAAGCAAAGGGTACACCGAGCAGGAGATCAACGTCTGGAAAACCGAGTACGACGTGGTGACGACGCTGCGCGCGGCCGGCCACGAGGTTCGCCCGCTCGGCGTGCACGATGAGCTAAAGCCGATCCGCGAAGACATCGACGCCTGGAAGCCGGACGTGGTGTTCACGCTACTCGAGCAGTTTCACGGCGAAGCGATCTACGACCAGAATGTCGTCAGCTATCTCGAACTGATGCGCGTGCCCTATACCGGCTGCAATCCGCGCGGCCTGATGCTGGCGCGCGGCAAAGATTTGTCGAAGACGCTCGTTCATTACCACCGCATTCCGGTGCCGGCCTTTGCCGTGTTTCCGAAAGGCCGCAAAGTCAAGCGCCCGGCGCGGCTCGCGTTGCCGCTCATCGTCAAGAGCGTCAACGAGGATGCGTCCTACGGCATTTCGCAAGCGTCCGTCGTCGACACCGACGAGAAGCTCGTCGAGCGCGTCAACTTCATCCATGAGCGCATCGGTACCAACGCCATCGCCGAACAATATATCGAAGGGCGCGAAATCTATGTCGGCGTGGTCGGCAACGACCGGCTGCAGGTTTTGCCGGTGTGGGAGCTGCAATTCCAGAACATGGCGGAGGGTGACTGGCTTATCGCTACGGAAAAGGTCAAACACGATCCCGACTATCAGGAACGCCGCGGTATCCGCCACGGACCGGCCAAGGACCTTTCGCCGGAGTTGAATGCGCGCATCCAGAGCATGGCCAAGCGGATCTACCGGACGCTGGAGCTTGACGGCTACGCGCGCATCGATTTCCGTCTTGCCGCCGACGGCACGCCGTATTTTCTCGAAGCCAATCCCAATCCCGAAATTGCCGAGAGCCAGGAATTCGCGACTGCCGCGCGGCACATCGGCATCGGCTACCCCGACTTGCTGCAGCGGATCGTGACGCTCGGAATCAGACGCGGCTCGGCGACCGCAGCGGTGGAATGAAGGAGCGGCCGAAGGCGTCTGTCCTTACACGCTTTTGCGTCTTTCGCGGCTGGCGTGAACGCGCGCATGGCGTTCGGCCTGCAATTCGCCGGCGCGCCGCTCATGCGTGGCGCGGTGAGCTTCGCGCGGCTCGTGATTGCCGCGGCCATGCTTGCGCTCGGCGGCGTGACGCTCTCTGCCGTGGGGCTTTGACGGAACCTCCTCCGCCTGTGCGAGCTTGGCCTGCTCCAGTCTGATTTGTTCGAACTTGGCCTGCTCTAATTGCACTTGTCCCGATTGCGCCTGCTCCACGCTGGCGAAGGCCGGCAGGCTGCGACAGGGCAAGCGCTGGACGAACGTCAGTGCGTCGTCGTTTACCGGCATGTTGCGCCAATCGTCGACCGATAGCCCGGTTACGCGGATGACGTAGCCGCGCGTTTCGCGCGGCAGGCTGCTGCGATGTTCGAGCCATTCGGCGACGCGGCGCGCGCCGGCATTATACGCGGCCGCGACAAAGCCGAGATTGCCGAATTCGAGGCGAAGCTCGCGCAGGAATCGCGCCGAAGCCGGGATTGCTTGCATCGGATCGAACGGATTATTCAGGCCGGTTTCGGCGGCCGTTTCCGGCATGAATTGCGCGATACCCAATGCGCCCTTCCGGCTCACCGCGTCGTTGCGCAGCCGGCTCTCTTGCCAAATCAGGTTCGCAAAGAACGGAATGGGCAGATCGTTGGCCTCGGCCGAAGCGTAAAGCGCATTACACAGATCGTCGAGCGAAACGTCGCCGTCGTTGCGGAGGGCGCCGTCCGGATCCGTGCTTTCGACGGCACCCGAGTCGATGTCTTCGTTCGCATCGTCCGGCTGGAGAATTTCGACGGGTATCGCGCGAGGTTGCGACGACGGGACAGCGAGACGGTCGGTTCTGCCGGTCGACGATTCGATTTCGACCAGCGAGGGCGCCGCGTTTCCGCCCGCGGCTGGCAGATAATCGGCAAAGTAATAGGAAGAGTAATCCGCTTCCGGCGCGGCGCTGGAAAGTCCCAGCAGTAGAATCCCAAACGTAAGAATCGGACGCATGCCTGTCCCCTCACAGAACGTGTCACGACGACGCGCGGTGGCGCGGTCCAAAGTCGGTTAATGAAAGGTGTCCCTCGTCCTCTGCCGGGGCTCATGCCGGTCTAAGCGGGCGGCTTTTGGGACGGATTGTGAGTCATTCAAGGCGAATTGCGGCGACGCCCCCAGACTTGGAACTCGGACTCGTGCCGACCAGCTTGCGCGGTGCCGGCTAAAAGCGGATATTTGTTACGAGCGGGACCAATTATTTTGCGTTCTTGCGGGACGAACGCGGTTAACGGGCCCATTGCGCCGGGTTGCCTCGCAACCGCGCAATGATCCGCCGGGCGTTTCGGGAGGTTCACCAATGAATCAAGAAACCAAGCTCCGAAATGCGGACGGCAAAACCGCCGGTGCCGAGTTTCAATACCAATCGGGCTTTGGCAATCACTTCGTCTCGGAGGCCGTTCCCGGCGCATTGCCGGTCGGGCGCAATTCGCCGCAGCGCCCGCCGCACGGTCTTTATGCCGAGTTGATCTCCGGGACCTCGTTTACGACGCCGCGCGAGGAAAACCGCCGCACTTGGACCTATCGCATCCAGCCTTCGGTCGTGCATCGGCCCTATGCGCGTATCGACAACGGATTGATTCGCAGCGCGCCGTTCAACGACGCCGACGCTACGCCGACGCAACTGCGCTGGAGCCCGCTTCCTGTTCCGAACAAGCCCACCGACTTTGTCGAAGGCATCGTGACGCTCGGCGGCAATGGCGACGTGGCGACGCAGACCGGCATGGCGGTCCACATCTACGCCGCCAACCGCTCGATGATCGACCGTTGCTTTTACAATGCGGACGGCGAAATGCTCGTCGTGCCGCAGCAGGGCCGCGCCCGCTTCGTCACCGAGCTTGGCGTCATCGAGGCGCCGCCCGGCGAGATCGTCGTTGTCCCGCGCGGGCTTCGCTTCCGCGTCGAACTGCCGGATGGACCGTCGCGCGGCTATATCTGCGAGAATTACGGACAGTCGCTGCGTCTGCCGGAGCTCGGCCCGCTCGGCTCGAACGGGCTCGCCAATGTGCGGGATTTTCTGAGCCCGGTCGCCGCGTATGAAGACACCAAGGCACCGTGCATCATGGTGGCAAAATTCCAGGGCAATCTGTGGGCGGCGGGAATGGACCATTCGCCGCTCAACGTCGTCGCCTGGCACGGCAATTTCGCGCCGTACAAATATGAACTGGCGCGTTTCATGGCGATCGGCACCGTGAGCTTCGATCATCCCGATCCGTCGATCTACAGCGTGCTGACGGCGCCATCGGACGTGCCGGGCACCGCCAATATCGATTTTGTCATTTTCCCGCCGCGCTGGCTGGTCGGCGAGGATACGTTCCGGCCGCCCTGGTACCACCGCAACGTCATGACGGAGTTCATGGGACTGTTGCACGGCGCCTACGATGCCAAAGCGGAGGGCTTTTTGCCCGGCGGCTGCAGCTTGCACAATTGCATGACCGCACACGGTCCGGACGCCGAAACCTGGCAGCGCGCGACGCGCGCGGAACTCAAGCCGCACAAGCTCGAAGACACAATGGCGTTCATGTTCGAAAGCCGCTACGCCATGCGGCTTACCCGCTACGCGATCGAGTCCTCCGAGCTGCAACACGACTACTTCGAAGGCTGGCAGGGACTGGAAAAACACTTTAAGGGGAATTAGCGCTCAAATCTGCGCATGCCTCTAACCAGGGAATTCGGCGGTGAAGAAAATTGCGAATAGGCTTCTGCTCGGCGCGTCCTTCGCGTTGGCGCTCATCGTCACCGGCGGCGTCGCCTACGCACAAGACGCCGCGCAGAACTATCCAAGCCGGCCGATCACCGCCGTCATCCCCTTTGCCGGCGGCAGCGCGAGCGACGTCGTCAGCCGCATCTTGTTCGACAAAATGTCGAAGCTGTTGGGACAGCCGATCGTCGTCGAAAATCGGCCCGGTGCTGGCGGCAATATCGGCACCGCCGACGTGGCCCGGGCGGCGCCGGACGGTTACACGATCCTCGGCGGCGGCTCGGGTCCGGTCGCCGCCAACGTAACGCTATATAAGCAGCTCGATTATAATCCGGAAAAAGACTTCGAAACGGTGTCGCCGTTCGCTTCGTTCACGATCGTGGTCGTGGCCTCGATCAAACTGCCGGTCAACTCGCTGCAGGAGCTGATCGCCTATGGCAAAGCACACCCGGGGCTTAATTTCGGATCGGTCGGCATCGGCAGTTCGCAGCATCTCGCCGGCGAATATTTCAGCCAGCTCACCGGCGTGAAGCTCACGCACGTGCCCTACCGCAACATCGGGCAATACGCGCCGGATCTGATGTCGGGCCAGGTGCCGCTCGGCTTTCAGTGGTATCCGAATGTCGCCGCTGCATTGCAGGCTAAGGGCGCCAAGGCGCTGGCCGTTGCCGGTCCGAAATCGGCTGGACATTTTACCGGACACTCCGACCACGAAGGAGGCCGGGTTGCCCGAATATCTCGTCTCCGGCTGGTTTGCACTTCTCGTGCCGAAGGGCACGCCGGCGGCGATCGTGGCCAAGCTGAACAGCACGCTAAAGGCGGCGGTGGCCGATCCGCAAGTCCGCGCCGGCTTCCAGCGGCAGGGCGCAGAGACAATGTACTTTCCTCTCGATCAATCCGCGAAATTCATTACGGACGAGATCAAGAAATATCACGACATCATCGTGAACGCCGGCATCCCGCAAATCGAATAGCATCCTTGGGGCGGCCTGCGGCTGGAGACCCTCATGAAAATCGCCATGCTCGGGCTGATCGGCTTCATTCTAGGAACGATCGCGGGCGGCGTGATCGGAGTGGGGCTGGGCTTTGCCTGGACAAGCGTCTTTCATACCAGCTCCTTCGAAGGCTACTCCGGAATGTTGGTGTTTTTCTCATTCATGCCGATCGGAATCATTCTTGGCGGGCTGATCGGAGCTGTTAGCCTTGGCTTAATCGCCGCTCGCGATAGCGCCGCACCCTAATCGCGCGCAAGCGCCAACGCGCCCCTGGAAAGATCGCGTCACGAACTTATTTGCGATCGTCAAACAATGTCAGCCGTTCGATTGGCGCTACTTATTTCTCCGGGTGGCCGGACAAAGCTTGTCGACGTCTCATACTTTGAGAATATGCATTGCCGAATACTTCCCCAGGAAAAAATCATCATCAATTATTCTCGACATTAAGGATTTTATTTTGCGCTCGTCGCGGGAAGAAAATACAGTGACCGCGAATTGACCGGGCAATGAATGTCGCCGATGCGCAGTGCTTACAATGATCCGCCGGTAGCCGACAACGCGCCGGTTGCCGACGAGATCAAGTGCACGACCTGCTACATGTGCGCCTGCCGTTGCGGCATCAAAGTCAGCTTGCGCGACGGCGGTATTCGTTACATCGAGGGCAATCGCCGGCATCCGGTAAATCGCGGCGTGCTTTGCGCCAAGGGTTCGGCCGGAATCATGCAGCATTACTCGCCGGCGCGATTGAGCAAACCGTTGTTGCGGACCGGTCCGCGCGGCAGCGGTGAATTCCGCGAGATCGAATGGGACGAGGCGCTCGACACGGCGACCGGATGGCTGAGCGCAATTCGATCGAGCGCTCCGAACAAGCTCGCGTTCTTTACCGGACGCGATCAATCGCAGGCGCTGACCGGTTGGTGGGCGACGCAATTCGGTACGCCGAATTACGCGGCGCATGGCGGATTTTGTTCCGTCAACATGGCCGCCGGCGGGATGTACACGATCGGCGGCTCGTTCTGGGAGTTCGGCGAGCCGGACTGGGAGCACACCAAATATTTCATGTTGTTCGGCGTCGCCGAGGATCACGATTCCAATCCGATCAAGATCGGCATCGGCAAGCTCAAAAAGCGCGGCGCTAAGATCGTTTCGGTCAACCCGATCCGCACCGGCTATTCCGCAGTGGCCGACGAATGGATCGGCATACGGCCCGGCACCGACGGATTGTTCGTCTTCTCGATCATCCATGAATTGCTGCATGCGGGAAAAATCGACGCTCACTTTCTTGCGCGTTACACCAATGCCGGCTGGCTGGTCGTCCAGGACGGCGGTGCGGCGGACGACGGGCTTATCGCGCGCGAGGCTGGAGCGCCGCTGATCCATGACCGCAACAGCAAGATGATCGCCAGCGCGCTCGATCCGGGCTCGTCGCCGTCGCTGACAGGTGAATGCACGCTCCGCGACGGCCGCCGCGCGGTCCCGGCCTTCAGCATTCTGGCCGCGCGTTATCTCGATAACAAATATTCGCCGGACGTCGTGGCGGGGCAGATCGGCGTTCCGGCGGCGACGATCAGACGTATCGCCGCGGAACTCGCGCACACGGCATTCGAAACGCCGGTCGTCATCGACCGGCCATGGACCGATTGGGCCGGCCGCCGGCACGATACGATGATCGGCCGTCCGATCAGTATTCACGCCATGCGCGGAATTTCGGCGCATTCGAACGGCTTTCATACCTGCCGGGCGCTGCATGTTTTGCAGGCGCTGTTGGGAGCGATCGATACGCCCGGCGCTTTTCGCTACGAGCCGCCTTATCCCAAACCGATCCCGCCGATGGTCAAACCGGCCGGCCGATCGGCGCCGAATACGCCCCTGACCGGGCCGCCGCTCGGCTTTCCGCGCGGGCCGGAAGATCTGCTTGTGGATGCGGATGGCGAAGCGCTTCGCATCGATAAGGCGTTTTCCTGGGAAGCGCCGCTTGCGGCGCATGGCATGATTCACACCGTCATCGCCAATGCGGTTCGTGGCGATCCATATCCGATCGATACGCTGTTCATGTACATGGCCAATATGGGCTGGAATTCCGCGATGAACACCGCGGAGACCATGGGGATGCTAGCCGAGAAGAATACGGAGACCGGCGAATACCGCATCCCGCACATCATCTATTCCGACGCGTTTTATTCGGAGATGGTGGCGTATGCCGACCTGATCCTTCCCGATACGACCTATCTGGAGCGGTATGATTGTATCTCGCTGCTCGACCGCCCGATCAGCGATGCGGAAGCCGCCGGTGACGCCATTCGCCAGCCCGTGATCACGCCCGATCGCGACGTGCGGCCGTTTCAGGACGTGTTGATCGAACTCGGCGCCCGTCTGAAGCTGCCCGGCCTCGTCGACAAAGACGGTACGCCAAAATTCCCCGGCCTTTATCCGGACTACATCGTCAATCACGAGCGCAGTCCCGGCGTCGGATTGTTGGCGGGGTGGCGCGGCGCCAATGGCGGCGACAGCGGCACCGGCGCAGTCAATCCGCGACAGCTCGATCGCTATATCGAGAATGAGTGTTTCTGGCGGGGCGAGATGCCGCATGACGCGCATTACTTCAAGCCGTGGAACGCAGCCTATCTGAAATGGGCGGCCGAGATGGGCTTCCTTAGTCGCGCGGAGCCGATCTTCATCGAGCTCTATAGCGAAACCCTGCAAAAATTCCGCCTGGCCGCGCGCGGCCACGGCAAAGTGGCGATGCCGGCGCGGCATCGGCAGCGCGTCGAAACCTATTTCGACCCGCTGCCGATTTGGTACACGCCGTTTGACGAAGCGGATGGCTCGGGAGATTACGGCTTTCACGCCATCACGCAGCGCCCGATGGCGATGTACCATTCTTGGGGATCGCAAAATGCCTGGCTGCGGCAGATCCACGGCGAGAACCTTCTGCACATCAACAGTGCGGCCGCATGCAAACTTGGGATTGCGGACGGGGACTGGGTTACGGTCACCAGCGCCCACAGTACGATTACGGTGATGGCGAAGTTGATGGAGGGCGTTAATCCGAACACGGTGTGGACGTGGAACGCCATCGGCAAGCGCTCGGGCGCGTGGAACCTTGCCGCAAACGTCGCCGAGGTAACGCGCGGATTTTTGCTCAATCACCTGATCCGGGATCTTTTGCCGCCGCGAGACGGCGGTTATCGCTATGCCAATGCCGACCCGGTGACAGGGCAGGCCGCGTGGTACGACTTACGCGTCCGCATTGAAAAGGCCGTGGGCAAGCATCGGCGCAGCGAGCCTGAGTTCCCGACGCTGGACGCGCCGCCGCTGCCGCCGCGGCCCGACGTGCTGCGTTATGGCGAAAAATTCCGTCCTGTGGCGAGATCGCAATGACGTCATTGCCCGACCACAGAAGCAGCAAGCGCCTCGGCCTTGTAATCGATCTCGACGTCTGCGTCGGCTGTCACGCTTGTGCCGTGAACTGCAAGGAATGGAACAGCGGCGGGGTCGCCGCGCCGCTGACCGATCTGAATCCTTACGACGAGGATCCGCTGGGCGTCTGGTTCAACCGCGTCCATACCTACGAGACGACCGGCGACGGGCACGGCCGCACGGTGCACTTTCCGCGATCGTGCTTGCATTGCGATGAGCCGGCCTGCGTCACGGTGTGCCCGACCGGCGCGAGCTATAAGCGCGCCGAGGACGGGATCGTCCTCGTCAACGAGGATATTTGCATCGGCTGCAAGCTGTGCTCGTGGGCCTGCCCGTACGGCGCGCGCGAATACGATTACGACGCCGGCGTAATGAAAAAATGCACGCTGTGCATCGACAGGATTTACAATGAAAACCTCACCGCCGAGGATCGCGTGCCGGCCTGCGTCGCGACCTGCCCGACCTCGGCGCGGCATTTCGGCGATCTCGGCGACCCGGACTCCGATATTTCGAAGCTGGTCCGCGAGCGCGGCGGCTACGATCTGATGCCGGAAATGGGATATAAACCCGTCAACCAGTATCTTCCACCGCGACCGCGGCGCACCGAAGCGGCCGCACTCGGCGCCGCTTCGCAGTTGCTGCCGCTGTCGTCCGATTCCGCGGGCGGTCTGCTGGGCTGGATCGACCGTCTCTTGTCGAATTAAATCGCCGTGCATCCTGCGCCGTCAGTCATCGTTTTCACGACATTATGCGGCGCGGGCTACGGCCTGCTTGCCCTGCTCGGTCTCTATGGCGCTGCAGGACAGCTGCCGCCGGATCCGGCGTTCGGCGCCGTATCGATGCTGCTGGCGCTAGGCGTCGTCAGCGCGGGTCTCGTCTCGTCGACGTTTCATCTCGGACACCCCGAGCGAGCGTGGCGCGCGTTTTCGCAATGGCGTTCGTCGTGGCTGTCGCGTGAGGGCGTGGCCTCAGCGGTGACTTATGGTCCGACTGTCGCGTTTGGCACCGGTTGGGTGCTGCTTGGCAGCACGACCGGCCTTTGGGCGGTGTGCGGCGTCTTGAGCTTCCTCTGCGCCGTAACCACGGTAATCTGCACCGCTTACATTTACCGCTCGCTGAAACCCATTCCGGCGTGGTCCAATCGCTGGGTCGTGCCGAACTATCTGTCGCTCTCGGCGATGACGGGCGCGCTGTGGCTCGCGGCGCTCGCGGCGCTGTTCGGCCATGAGCTACCAGGCCTCAGTCCGCTCGCCTTGGCGACGATCGTGCTGGCGCTGGTCCTCAAGCTTGCCTACTGGCGGTTCATTGACGGCAGTCCCGCAGCCAGCACCCCGGAAAGCGCCACCGGCCTCGGCTTTCTCGGCAAAGTGCGGCTCTTCGAGGCGCCGCACACATCGGAAAATTATTTGTTGAAGGAAATGGGCTACCGTATCGCGCGCAAGCATGCGAAAAAACTGCGAGTCATCGCGCTCTGCCTTGGATTTTTCGCGCCGTTCGCGCTGGCACTTGCCGCCGCTTCGGCGTCCGGCGTTATCGTTCCGATCTGTTGGCTATTCGCGGCAGGGATTGCGATTCCCGGCGTATTGGTCGAACGATGGTTGTTCTTCGCCGAAGCCAAGCACACGGTGACGCTTTACTACGGCCGCGAGCTCGGCAAATCGTGAGCTAAACCTCGAGCGCGCCGCCGCGCCCGGTGCGGAGCCCCTTTCATTGGTCGGGCGATGTCGGCCGGCACCGCGCGCCGCCGCAACAGAAAAGTGCAAAACTAAGGGAACGGGAGGAAATCTTGGCAAAGCTGATGCTCGCTGTTGCGGTGCTGGCGGCGATTGTGGTTTTTGGTGCGTCCCGCCTCATGGCCGCCGACGATTACCCGAACCGGCCGATCGTTCTTGTCATTCCGCTGCCGCCGGGCGGCACCAACGACATCATGGCCCGGGCGGTCTCCGACAAGATGAGCGCCGCGCTCGGCCAGCGCATCGTCATCGAGAATCGCAATGCCGGCGGCAGCGGCACGGTCGGCACACGCGAAGTCGCGCGTGCGGCACCGGACGGCTACACGCTGGTCCTCGGCTATACGTCGACGCTCGCCACCGGCCCGCATCTCTATAAGGACGTCGGCTACGATCCGCGCAAGGATTTTGCGCCGATCGGGTTGATCGCGTCGGCGCCGGCGCTGCTCCTGGTCTACAAGGACTTGCCGGTGCATAATGTCGGCGAGCTGATCGCGCAGATGAAGAGCTCGAAAGAACCTTATCAGGTCGGCACGCCGGGCGCCGGCACGGTCAACTATTTGGCTTCCGTATTGTTTGCGCAACAGGCCGGGGTGAATGTCGAGCAAATCATCGAGAAAGGTTCGAATCCCCTGATCACCGACATGATGGGCGGCTTCGTCAGGGTTGGCTTTAATCCGATCCCAGTGTCGCGCGCCGCGCTCGACGGCGGCTACATCCGCGCGCTGGCGGTCACGTCAGCCAAGCGTTCGACGCTGATGCCGGATTTGCCGACGCTTGCGCAGTCCGGCCTGCCGGGCTTCGACGCAACCTTGTCGTACGGCCTGCTGGCACCCGCCGGTACGCCGCGGCCGATCGTCGAACGGCTGAACAAAGTGCTCAATGCGGCGCTCGCGAACGACGAGGTGCGAAAGCGCATCATCAACGAGGGCGCCGAGCCGGAGCCGGGGACGCCGGAACAGCATGCTGCAGTCGTCGACCACGAGGAAGCCAAGTGGGCGGCGGTCATTCAGTCCGCCGGCTTGCAGCCGAAGTGAATGACGGCGGAGTGATTCGCCGCAGTTGATTAGCTAAGAGCCAGTCATGAATTTCGAATGCACGGCAGAGCAAACGCAGTTCGCCAATTCCGTACGGCGCTTTGCGCGCGAGCATCTTGCGGCGGGAGCGCTCAAGCGCGCCCACGATCCGCGCTTTCCTTTCGAAGTCGCCGAGCTCATGGCCAAGCAAGGCCTGATGGGGATCACGCTGCCGGAGGCCGACGGCGGGCAGGGCGGAACGCTGATGGACGCGGTCATCGCCATCGAGCAGGTCGCCGCCGTTTGCCCGCGCAGCGCCGACGTGGTCCAGTTCGGCAATTTCGGACCGATCCGCACTTTTGCCGAATACGGCACGCAAGCGCAAAAAGCACGCTGGCTCGGTGAACTCCTCGCCGGCCGCATGGTGATGAGTCTCGGCATGACCGAGCCCGACGCCGGCTCCGCGCTGACCGATCTGAAAACCAGCGCGCAAGCGGACGGTCCGGATTACGTCGTCAACGGCAGCAAGGTGTTTTCCACATTCAGCCCCGACGCGCGAATATTTCTCATTTATGTGCGCTTCGGTCCGGGTCTTTCCGGCATCGGCTCGGTCCTCATCGAGCGCGGCACGTCCGGGTTTTCCATCGGTGCCCCGTCGGCATTCATGAGCGACGAGGAATGGTGCGAGCTTCATTTTAAGGACTGCCGGGTCCCGGCCGAGAACGTGCTGCTCGGCCCCGGCGGCTTTAAGAAACAAATGGCCGGCTTCAACGTCGAGCGGCTCGGCAACACGGCGCGGTCGCTCGCCTACGGCCGTTACGCCTTCAACGCCGCCCGCGACTACGCGGCGACGCGCGAGCAGTTCGATCGGCCGTTGTGCGAGTTCCAGGGCCTGCAATGGAAGTTCGCCGACATGGCGATCAAGCTCGACGGTGCGCAGCTGCTGCTCTATCGCGCCGCCGCGAATGCCGATCGCGGTCTGCCGTCGGCCTACGAGACAGCGATCGCCAAGGCGGCCTGCAACCAGACGGGCTTCGAGGTCGCGAGCGAAGCGGTGCAGATCATGGGCGCGCTGGGCTACAGCCGCGAGACGCTGGTCGAATATTGCATGCGGCGCACGCGCGGCTGGATGATCGCCGGCGGCTCAATCGAGATGCTGAAGAACCGCATCGCCGAACACGTCTTCGATCGCCGCTTCGATCAGCGCAAACGCGCGCCTACGGCGGAGTCATAGGTCGCTTTCCGCTGCGGCCGTGCGCCAAGACGAACAACAGCCAAGCAACGAGTGCGACGCCAGCGGTCAGCGCTGCAATATCGGTTAGGCGAGACCGCATGATTACGGTGATGATCGCGAGCGCCGCCAGCACGAGATTGACCGCGAACACTCGCGTCACCACGTCGATCACGGAAAAACCGCGGTCGGTAGCGCGCTGATAGAAATGCGAGCGATGCGCCTGCCAAATCCGCTCTCGGTTCAACGCGCGCCGAATAAGCGTGATCGTCGAGTCGGCGACATAATACAGCGGCAGCAGGATTGCCGCGGCGCGGCCGCCATTGCCGGCGAGCAAAATCAGGAGCCAGCCGAGCACGAGGCCGATGGGAAGGCTGCCGACGTCGCCGAGAAAAAGCTTGGCGACCGGCCGGTTGAAGTAGGCAAAGCCAATCATGGCGCCGCATAGCGCCATGCTCACGACGATCGCCGGCGGCGGCAGGATGCCGAACAGGCCGATCGCCGCCAGCGCGGCCGTGATCGGGACGACCTCCGCTACGGTCATCCAGTCGAGCCCGTCCATGAAATTCACGAGATTGACGAACCACAGCGCGCCGATCAACAGGACGAAGCGCTCGACCGGCGGCGGCAGAATTGGCAGCGTTCGCAATCCGGGAGGCAGCACAAAGATCACCACCGCGACTGCCAGTGTTTGCAGCAATAGCCGCGACGCAACATGTTCCGGATGGATGTCGGCAAGCACCCCGACGCAGGCAATCAGAACGATGGCGGCGGATATGACCGGCAGCCTGAGTGCCGCTGCGGCGCCGGCCGGCCCAAAATAAAGCGCCGCAGAAGCGACGACGATCGTCGCCACGATGACGGCGATGCCGCCGCCCTGGGGCGTCGGCGTTTTATGCGACGAGCGCGCATTAGGCTGCGCCATCGCGTAGCGCGCGAGCAGCGGCCGCAAGCCAACGATCAGCAATGCAGCGATGAGCGCTGCCGCGGCGAGGATCGCTGGCGCATGCGAGGCCCAGTAAGCCGTCAACTCGCCGCTCATCGGCGTACCCCAGGCCGTCTTGTCATTCCGCAAGCCTCTAGCATAAAAATCTTGCCGGACCGCGCAATTTCCGGGATGGTGCAGCCCCCCGAGAAGAGCCGAAGGCTTGCCGGATGGCTGCATTGTCCACCACGGCCCGCTTCGATCGTGCATTTTTGTTGCGGCTTGCCGATTGGCTTGCCGTCAGTGTCGCGGTCACGTTGCCCTGGTCGACCACGGCGACGGGAATCTGCATCGCCGCCTGGCTTTTGGTTTTGCTGCCGACATTGGACGCTCCTGCGGTTAAACGGGAATTGGTCACGGCAGCCGGCGGCCTTCCGGTGCTGTTGTGGTGCCTGGGCGCCGTCGGGATGCTGTGGGCGGATGTCGACTGGACTGCGCGTATCGGCGGCCTCGACGGCTTTGTCCGGCTCTTGATGATTCCATTACTGCTGGTGCAATTCCGCCGCTCGGACAGCGGCGCTTTGGTGCTCTACGGCTATCTCGTCTCCGCGACGTGCCTGGTTCTGACATCGTGGGCTTTTGCGTTGATCCCCGCGCTTTGGACGCATGGCAAATTCTATGGCGTGCCGGTCAAAGACTACATTCTGCAGAGCGATGAGTTCCTGATCTGCGGCTTTGCGCTTCTCGGCGCCGCCGCCGAACGCCGAGCACGGCACGACTGGCGCGCTGCTCTGAAGCTCCTCACCGTTGCTACGCTTTTCCTCGCCAACCTCGCCTTTGTATTTACCAGCCGCACCAGCTTGCTGGTGGTGCCGTTCCTCGTCGCGCTGCTGGGCTGGCGGCTGTCCGGTGCAAAGGGGATTGCCGCGGCGTGCCTCATCGTTATCGTAGTCGCGCCAATTCTGTGGCTGAGCTCGCCCCATCTGCGTGACTTTGCCCTCGCCTCGGTCGCAGACTTGCGGGGCTATTTCGCTGCGGACGCCGTGACGTCGTCGGGGCTGCATGTCGAATTCTTGAGGAAGTCGGTCGGCATTGTGGCGGACGCACCGCTCATCGGCCACGGCACCGGCTCGATCCCGGAGCAGTTTCAGCGCGTCGCGGCGGGTGAATCGGGCGCCGGTGCGATCGCGAGCGTCAATCCGCACAATCAGATATTTGCCGTCGCGATCCAGCTCGGTTGCGTCGGGGCGGTCGTGCTGGTGGCGATGTGGATCGCGCATTTCATGCTGTTTCGCAGCGCTGGATGGGTGGCTTGGGCCGGCATGGTCGTCGTCATCGAGAATGTGGTGTCGTCAGCTGTGAACTCGCATTTGTTCGATTTTAGCCAGGGCTGGCTCTACGTCTTCGGCGTCGGCGTCGCCGGCGGCATGGTGCGCAGAAAGAACGATGCGTCGGCTTCCGCATCAACGAGCGACGCATCGTAGACGCGGCGTCGTGGCGCGCGCTCATGCGACAAGCGGATGCAGACGACCGAGAGGGCTGCGCTCAGGCCCGTTTGCCGAACATCGCGTATTCGACGAGGTTGCAGACCGCGTGCGCCGCGGTGATGTGAATTTGCTGGATCAGCGGCGTTTCCTGCGACGGCGCGAACAGGCAAACGTCGCAAAAATCCTTCATCGCACCGCCTTCGGCGCCGGTGAATCCCATCGCCGTAATGCCGAGTTCGCGCGCCACGCGCAATGCCGCGAGAATGTTGGGTGACCGTCCCGACGTGGAAATTGCGAGGAGACCGTCGCCGCGCTTGCCGAGCCCGCGTATTTGGCGTTCGAACACGTGCTCGAAGCCGTAGTCATTGCCGATCGCCGTAAGCACCGAGGTATCCGTGCTGAGCGCAATCGCCGGCAGCGGTGCTCGATCGAAATTTAATCGCGACAGAAATTCTCCGGCGACGTGCTGCGCATCTCCGGCGCTGCCGCCGTTGCCTGCGATCATCAGTTTGTTACCCGACCTGAAGATGTTCTCGATCAGGTCGGCAATGGTGCGGATCGCGCGATGGAGTTTTTCGTCGCTCGCCGCACTCTCCATCGCCGACACCGAATGTCGGAAATAGGTCGCGACAGGATCGTTGGCGGGTTTATCCATCGGCGGGTTCATACGCCGGGTCGCCGCTGATTCGGCTTCCAGACCCGTAAGCGCGCTGACGCTTTTAGCGGCGGCTGTTCGCCATGGCAACGCGCCCCGTGCTCCAATCGGTTCTGCGGATCCCGCCTCGTCGTCCCGAACCTTTCCCAAAAGCTGATAAACGATGGACCCGGCCAAGTCTCTCGCTCACTGATTTTATCCTTTTGTTCTAGGTACTTATGGCATCGTTCACGCCGTGAACGAAAGCCTTGACGTTCATGGCATGAACACGGTAGCGATGGGGGTGGGTGCAAGGGGGAACCTCATGCTTGAGGCTACCGAGAGTAACAGGGCGGAGGATGAGCGCATCCTTCTCGACCTGCTGAGTTCGGTTGAGCGCGATGGCGGTCAGTCGCAGCGCCGGCTTGCGTCCGAGCTTGGCATCGCGCTCGGTCTGGTCAACGCCTACCTGCGCCGTTGCGTCAAAAAGGGTTTGGTCAAAGCCACCGCGGCGCCCGCACGGCGCTACATCTATTATCTGACGCCGCAGGGATTTGCCGAGAAATCCCGTCTCACCGTTGAATATCTGTCGGTCTCTTTCAGCTTCTTCCGCCGGGCGAAGGCTGAATGCGGTGTTGTCTTCAAGACAGCGGCTGAGCGTGGCTTTCACCGGGTGGCACTCGCGGGCATTTCCGACCTCGCAGAGATCGCGATGATCTGCGCCCTCGACACCGGCGTCAAAGTTACGGCCGTTGTCGACGGCAGGTCGACGCTGTCGTCCTTTATCGGCGTGCCGGTCGCGCCATCGTTTGACGCCATCGCCGACAACTGCGACGCCGTCCTCATCACCGATCTGCAGCGTACCGCCGAGTTGACGGCGCAAGCGAGCGCGCTGTTCGGAGCCGATCGTGTGCTGACCCCGAAGCTTATCCTGCCGCCGCCGCGCGTGCTGAAAGGGGAGGGCTCATGACGCAGACCCTCATGAGCGGTTCGTCCTGGCACGTGGTTCAGGTCCACGCCCACGCCGAAGCGAAGGCGCAGATGCACCTCGTTCGGCAGGGCTTCCCGACTTATTTGCCGCGCTATCTCAAGCGGAGGCGCCATGCGCGCCGCGCCGAGATTGTGCCGGCTCCGCTATATCCGTCCTATCTTTTTGTGACCTTCAATCGCGCGATCCATCGGTGGCGGTCGATTCATTCGACAGTTGGCGTCACACGTCTGGTCTGCAACGGCGACGTTCCGGCCATAATCGATGATTCGATCATCGACGGCTTGAAAAGCCGTGAGGACGCGCAAGGCTTTATTCAACTGGAACGCCGGCCGCAATTCGCCGCCGGCGATAAAGTGCGCGTGAGCGAGGGCGTGTTCGGCGATTGCCTCGGCCTGTTCGAAGGCATGGGCGATCGTCAGCGCGTGGCTATTCTTCTCGAACTGCTCGGCCGCAAAGTGCGCGTCGTTCTGGACGAGGAGTTTGTCGTCGCGGCGTAAGCCGCGTCCAGAATTGGCAGGCGGCTCGGGGACTATCGAGTCACCCGAACTGCGGTAGCATGGAAAAACGCTTGCCCGGTGGAATGGTGCAATCTGGTGCAGAACACGTCGGCGCTTAACATTCCTCGCAGCAGTTCTGCGTTATCCCGGTCGCGTATCGCGTGGGTTGACGTGTTTGCAGGAATGCTTGCGGTTGATATTTGGGGTCGCCTCGGCTGGCGAGAAACCAAACGACGCTACAGGCGTACGATATTCGGGCCGTTCTGGACGACCGTAGGGCTTGCGCTTTTCGTCACCACGCTCGGTCTGGTTTGGTCGAACTTGTGGAATCGGGATCCGAAGGTTTATTTGCCCTATTTGACTTCGGGGATGATCTGCTGGGTCTGTTTCTCGACGATTTGCACGGATGCATGCGTCACCTTCGTGCTGGCCGAAAAGCTACTGAGGCAATTGAGAATTTCATACACGCTGCTTGCATGTGCCAATGTCTGGCGCAACGTGGTTTATTTCTTCCACAATCTGACCATCTATGTGCTGGTCTGTCTCTATGCCGGGGTCGGCGTCACCTGGGCGACGCTGCTCGTTATTCCTGGCTTCGCGCTTTTCTTTCTCAATGCGATCTGGATCACCATGCTGCTTGGCGCTTTATGTGCGCGGTATCGTGATATCCAGCAGTTAGTCAGCACGCTGATGCAGATCGCGCTATTCTTGACGCCGATTTTCTGGTCGCCGGATCAGTTGACCGGTCGCACGATGATCCTGGCCAAATTAAATCCCGTTTACCATCTGATCGCGATCGTTCGGGAGCCTTTGCTCGGCAAAGTACCGGCGCAATCACATTGGCTTTTCGTGATTTTCATAACGATCGTCGGCTGGACGCTGGCTCTGCAAATGTTGACTAGGTTCCGTCCACGTATTGTCTATTGGATTTAGTTGAGCGGAGACGTTCGGTGGCCCAGATCGTGCTCAAGAACGTTGTCGCGGAGTTTCCTATCTATGGGAATCGACCGAGCTTTCGAAAGGAGTTGGTCGGGCGCGTTGTCGGTGGCGTGCTGCGGCGGCAGAATAACGGTGGCAGCCGCGTTAGCGTGCGCGCGCTCCAGGATGTGTCGCTGACAGTGCATCACGGCGATCAGCTCGGCATTGTCGGACACAATGGCGCCGGTAAGTCGACGCTGCTTCGGGTCTTTGCCGGCATCTACGAGCCGAGCGGAGGAACGGTCAGTATCGAGGGCCGCGTCTCGCCCTTGTTCAGCACGTCGCCCGGCCTCGACCTCGACGACACCGGTTACGAGAACATCGTAACCTGCGGACTCTTGCTCGGCATGAGTCGCGACGAAATTGAGCGAAAACTCCCTGAGATCGAGGCGTTCAGCGAATTGAGCGATTATCTCGCGCTCCCCGCCCGCACGTACTCGACGGGAATGTTGGTACGGCTCGGCTTCGCCATCGCTACCTCAATCGATCCGGAAATCCTGCTGCTCGACGAGGAGCTCGGAGCAGGCGATGCCCGTTTTGCTGCGCATGCGGCGGCTCGCGTCGAGGCGCTGATCGATCGCTCGAGCATCGTCGTGCTCGCCTCCCAATCGAAGGATCTCATCCGGCGGATCTGCAATCGTACCATTTTGCTGGATCATGGCCGCATTATCGCTGACGGTCCAACCGAGGAAATCCTCGAAATTCAAAGTCGAATGGGCCAAGGCGAGGCCCCGAACACGGCGGCTGAGACGGGGACCGACGGTCCGGCCGCACCAGCGTCGGCGACTTTGGTCTAGATGAATCCGGCGTCACCGCCACTCACGGGAGCGAGAACGATGAACATCGTCAAGCAGGTCAAGATATTCGCCGACGGCGCCGATATGGAAGGCATTTTGACGCTCTATAAGAACCCCCTGATCAAGGGCTTTACCACCAACCCGACACTGGTGCGCAAGGCCGGCATCGCCGATTACGAAACGTTCGCGCGTCAACTCGTTGCCGTCGTTCCCGATCGGCCGATCTCCTTCGAAGTCTTCGCCGACAGTTTCGACGAGATGATCGCCCAAGGTCGCGAGATTGCGTCGTGGGGCTTGAACGTCAATGTGAAGATTCCCGTGACGACGACGAAAGGCGTGTTCACCGGGCCGGTTATTCGCGCGCTCGCAAGTGCCGGAGTGATCGTGAATGTTACGGCCATCATGACTGAACAACAAGTCGAGCGCGTTGCGGAATGCTTGGCGGCGAATGTTCCGGCGATCGTGTCCGTCTTCGCCGGGCGGGTGGCGGATACCGGTCGCGATCCGGTGCCGGTCATGCGCGCATGCCTCAAGGTGCTGGCCAATCGGCCCAAGGCGGAACTGCTGTGGGCCAGTCCACGCGAGCTCCTCAACATATTCCAGGCCGACGAAATCGGCTGCCATATCATCACCGTTAGCCACGACGTACTTGCCAAGCTTGCACTCGTCGGCAAGGACCTCGACGATTATTCGCTCGAGACCGTGAAAATGTTCCACCGTGATGCTGCGGCGGCCGGCTTTGCCATTGCGACGTCGGCGCGCCGCGCGGCTTCCTGACGGTCTGCGTTCGCGCCGCGATCCAAATGTCGAGCGAGGAGGAAAAATGCCCAACAAGTTTTCCCGAGTATTCGTGACCGGAGGTGCCGGCTACATCGGCTCCATTCTCGTCCCCAGGCTGCTCGATCGCGGCTATGAGGTAACGAGTTACGACATATCCTATTACGGCGACAGTTTTCTGCCGAAGAACAATCCAAACCTGCACGTCATTCACGGCGACATCCGCGATACCGCAAAACTCGCCAAATCGATCGCCGGCCACGACGCTTTCATCAGCCTTGCCTGCATCTCGAATGACGCGAGCTTCGAACTTGACGAAAGGCTCTCGACATCGGTCAATCTCGACGCGTTCGAGCCAATGGTCGTTGCGGCCAAGAAGGCAGGCGTGAAGCGCTTCATCTTTGCTTCATCGAGCTCGGTCTATGGCGTTTCCGAGCAGCCGAACGTGACCGAAGAGCACCCGCTCGTGCCGCTCACGCTCTACAATAAATACAAGGGGATGTGCGAGCCGCTGCTGTTCAAACACACCGACAAGAGCTTCGTCGGCGTCGTGTTCCGCCCGGCGACGGTCTGCGGCTACGCCCCGCGGCAACGCTTCGATCTAAGCGTCAACATTCTGACCAATCACGCCATCAATAACGGCAAGATCACGGTGTTTGGCGGCGAGCAATTGCGCCCCAATTTGCATATCCTCGATTACTGCGACGCCGTGCAAGTGCTGCTCGATGCGCCCGACGAGAAGATTGCCGACGAGGTCTTTAATGTCGGCTATCAGAATATGTCGATCATGGACATCGCCCAGCTGGTCAAGCGAATCGTCCAGCAAGAGTTCCCCGAAAAGGGCGAGATCGGTATCGTCACGACGCCGAGCGACGACAAGCGCTCCTATCACATCAACTCCGACAAGGTCCGTCGCGTCCTCGGCTACGCACCCAAACGCACGATCGAGGAAGCGGTGCGCGACCTGTGCCGCGCCTTCAAGGACGGCAGGCTTCCTAATTCGATGGCGGACGACATCTACTACAATGTCCGCCGCATGAAGAACCTTCAAGCCGCATAGGCCTTAGGATGAGCGATCGTATCGCCGTCGTCACGGGTGGGGCCGGGTTCATCGGCAGCCACATGGTCGATCTGTTGCTTGCGCGCGGCTACCGTGTGCGGGTCATCGATAATCTCGTCGGCGGCCGCGAGGTTAATCTCGCCCATCACGGCGGCGATCCGCGGCTGTCATTCGAACGTCGCGATATCCGGCGGCTCGACGACGCCGATGCGCTGTTCAAGCAAGCAGCGTTCGTTTTCCACTTTGCCGGCATCGGCGACATCGTGCCTTCGATCGAACGCCCTACCGATTATATGGACACCAATATCCAGGGCACGGTGCGCGTACTTGAATGCGCACGCACGGCGAAGATCGGGAAGTTCGTGTATGCGGCATCTTCGTCCTGTTACGGCCTGGCCCAGGTGCCGACCCGCGAGGATCATTCGATCGCTCCCGAGCATCCTTACGCCTTGAGCAAATATCTCGGCGAGATGGCGACCTTGCATTGGCACCGGGTCTATCGGCTGCCGGCGAACTCGATCCGCATTTTCAATGCTTATGGTCCTCGGGTGCGTACGACGGGAGCCTACGGCGCGGTATTCGGCGTCTTCTTCAAGCAAAAACTTGCGGGCAAGCCGTACACGGTGATCGGCGACGGCGCGCAACGGCGCGACTTTCTCTATGTGACCGATATCGCCGAGGCTTTCCTGCGTGCGGCCGAGAGCAACTTCGGCGGCGAAATTTGGAATCTCGGCGCCGGCGATCCGCAAAGCGTAAACCGGCTTGTCGAACTCTTGGGCGGGCCGGTCGTTCACATTCCGAAGCGCCCTGGCGAGCCCGATTGCACCTGGGCGGACATCGATAAGATCAAACGCGATCTTGGCTGGAAGCCCGTGGTGCCATTCGATCAGGGCGTCAAGCGCATGATGGAGGACATCGAGCTGTGGCGCGATGCGCCGTTGTGGGATCCGCAGTCGATCGCGGTCGCTACCAGGACGTGGTTTCAATATCTGGGACGGGAGGCCTGAGGTCGTGGAATCGCTCGGCAGCCATTACAAGCACAAGATCAAATCGCCGGAAGAGATCGCGGCGCTGATCGGCGAACCGCCGCGCAAGCGCAAGGTGATCATGTGCCACGGCGTCTTCGACGTCGTGCATCCAGGGCACTTGCGTCATCTGCTCTACGCCAAGAGCAAGGCCGATATTCTGATCGCAAGCCTGACGGCGGACGTCCACATCTCGAAGGGGCGCTATCGGCCGCACGTGCCGCAGGACCTGCGCGCGGTCAACCTCGCGGCGTTTGAAATGGTCGATTACGTCATCGTCGATGCCGAACCGACGCCGTTGAAGAATCTCGCACTGCTCAAACCGGACATTTTTGCCAAGGGTTATGAATATCAAGCGAGCGGGTTGCCGCTGAAGACGCAGGACGAGTTGGCCGTGATCCACAGCTATGGCGGCGAGATCATCTTTACGCCTGGCGATTACGTGTTCTCCTCCAGTCAATTGATCGAGGCAGCGCCGCCGTCGCTGCGCATCGAGAAGCTGATGACGCTGATGGAGGCGGCCGATCTCACCTTCGATAAACTGCGCCGCACGCTCGATTCGCTCGGCGGCCGGCGCGTTCATGTCGTCGGCGACATCATCGTCGATACTTTTACCCATACCAGCATGATCGGCGGCCAGACCAAGACCCCGACGATCAGCGTGTTGTTCGATAAAAGAACCGACTATATCGGCGGGGCGGGCGTCGTTGCCGAGCATCTAAGAGCTGCCGGCGCCGACGTCGTGTTCTCGACCGTGCTCGGCGAAGACTCGCTAAAGGACTTCGTGCTCGAAGGCTTGAGTAAATCCGGGGTCGAGTGCAGGCCTGTCATCGACAAGACGCGGCCGACGACGAACAAGAATGCCATCATTTCGGGCGGCTACCGGCTGCTCAAGATCGACACGCTCGATAACCGCTCGATTTCCGACGACATTGTTCTCAGCCTCGCCAAAGCGATTGCCACTCAGAAGGCCGAAGCACTGGTGTTCAGCGACTTTCGCCACGGAATGTTCAATCGCCGCACCATTCCGTCGCTGACCGATGCGATTCCTGAAGGGATGTACAAAGTCGCCGACAGTCAGGTGGCAAGCCGTTGGGGCAACATCACCGAATTCCGCGGCTTCGATCTCATCACCCCAAACGAGCGCGAAGCCCGCTTTGCGCTGGGCGATCAGGATTCCGGCATCCGGCCGCTGGCGGCGGACATTTTTGACGCCGCGCAGTGCAAGACGCTGATCCTCAAGCTTGGCGACAAGGGCGTGCTGACTTGCAGGCATGGCGACCACCAGGCGCTCGAACTCGTTCTTTGTCGTGGACAGTTTTGTCGACCGGCTGGTCGATGGCGTCGGCGCCGGCGACGCGCTTCTCGCCTACTCGACGCTTTCCATGCTGGCCAGCAATTGCGAATTCACTGCAACCATTATCGGCACCATGGCCGCGGCCTGCGAATGCGAGAAGGATGGCAACATCCCGATCGACATCGAGGATGTTCATCGCAAGCTCGATGCTGTAGAGCGCGAAGTGAAGTTCGATTAGCAGCTCGATGCGCGTCATTGTCGTCGGGCTCGGCGTCCAGGGCCATAAGCGGCGGCGCTTCGCCGGGGGTGACTTTTTTTGCTCGGTGGATGTCCGCAATCCCGAGGCGAATTTTCGCGATCTGCGCCAGGTATCGCTCGACAGCTTCGACGCAGCGCTGCTTTGCGTGCCCGACGCTGCGAAAATCGAACTGCTCGACTATCTCGTTGCGCACGGCAAGCATGCCCTCATCGAGAAGCCTCTCGTCGCTGAGGATGAATTAACCCTGGTGCGGCTTGAGCAGGATGCACGCAAACATGGCGTGGTTCTTTACACCGCCTACAATCACCGCTTCGAGCCGCATTTCGTGCGCATGCGCGATCTCGTCGCGTCGGGCGCGCTCGGGGGCATTTATCGCTGCCGGATGTTCTACGGCAACGGCACGGCGCGGCTTGTTCGCAACTCGGACTGGCGCGATCAGGGCGCCGGCGTTCTCGACGACCTCGGTTCGCATGTGCTCGACACCGCACGCTTCTGGTTCGGCGACATCGGCAGTGAATTTTCCATCGTCTCGGCTGACTGTTTCGAGAACCGCAGCCCGGACCACGTCGTCTTCGCGGCATCTCGCGCCCGCCCGCGGCTCGAATTCGAAATGACCTTGCTGAGCTGGCGCAATCACTTCACCTGCGACGTGTTCGCCGAGCACGGCAGCGCGCATATCAGTTCACTGTGCAAATGGGGGCCGTCCGAGTTCACCCAACGTGTCCGCGTACTTCCAAGCGGCCGGCCGCCCGAGCAGTCGGTGACGCTCATTCAGGACGATCCCACCTGGGCTCTGGAATACGAGCATTTCAAGTCGCTCTGCCGTGAGCGGCGGCCGACCGATCTGTCGAGCGACATCTGGCTCAATCGCGTGCTGCGCAAGCTCGGCGCTGCGGCGTCGGAAATGGCCATCAAGTGAATAACGACGTGAGTCAAGTCGTGAGCAAGCCGGTCATCGGTTACGCCGGGATGACTCATCTCGGTCTGGTCTCGGCCAGCGCCGCTGCCGCGCGAGGATTTCACACGATCGCGTTCGATGCCGACGCTCCGCTGGTCGGCCGCTTGCGAAGCGGCGAGCTTCCCGTGGCCGAACCGGGATTGTCTGAACTCCTTGATCGGCACCGGCACGATCTTGTTTTTACATCCGACGCCGCAACGCTTGGCGTGTGCGACGTGGTTTATGTTGCAGTCGACGTGCCAACCGACGATCGCGGGCAAAGCGATCTCGCGCCAATCATGGCCATGGTCGAATACGTGCGACCGCGACTTGCCGCCGGGGCGGTGCTGGTGATTCTTTCCCAAGTGCCGCCGGGATTCACTCGACCCCTGCCGGTGCCTGCCGACCGGCTCTATTATCAAGTCGAGACGCTGGTGTTCGGACGTGCCGTGGACCGGGCAACCGAGCCCGAGCGCTTCATCGTTGGGTGCGCCGATCCGGGCCAAGCTCTGCCGCCGCCGCTGCGTGCATTCCTCGAATCCTTCTCTTGCCCAATCCTGCGGATGGCTTACGAGAGCGCGGAGCTTGCCAAGATCAGCATTAATTTCTGCCTGGTGGCATCCATTGCGGTCGCCAATACGCTGGCGGAAGTCTGCGAGCGCGTCGGCGCCGACTGGTCCGATATCGCGCCGGCGCTGAAGCTCGATAAAAGGATCGGGCAAGGGGCTTATCTCAGCCCCGGCCTCGGAATTGCCGGCGGCAATTTGGAACGGGATTTGCGGACCATCGTTCAGATCGGCGAGGCGAAAAAGACCGACATCGGCGTCGTCAAGGCCTGGCTCGCCAACTCCGCGCATCGCAAGGATTGGGCCTGGCGTGTTTTGCAGGATCACGCTTTGACGGCCGGTCCCGCCGCAAAAATTGCCGTGCTTGGATTGGCCTATAAGGAAAATACCCACTCCACCAAGAACTCGCCGGCACTCGCCTTGTTGGAGCATTTGCGCGGCATGTCGGTCAAAGTCCACGATCCCGTGGTGCCCGCCGCGGTAGCGCCCTGGACCACGAGCGCGGCGGATCCCATGGCTGCGGCGGCCGGCGCCGATGTGCTGGTGATCGCGACACCCTGGCCGCAATATCGCGAGCTGCTCCCAACGGAACTCGCCCGCGTGATGAAGGGGCGAACGGTGCTCGACCCCTATCGTGTGCTCGATGGCCGCGCCTGCGTCGCGGCGGGCTTGACCTATCACACCCTCGGCATGCCGCCGCTGGCGCCCGCGGCTTGAAAGGCTACCGTTGCTGGAACATCGCAACGCCACCCCGCGCTTGCCCGCTCGCACGGTCGTTCTCGGTTCGAGCGGATTTATCGGCGGCGCGATTTTTAGCAAGCTGATTGCTTCGAACGCTGCGGTCGTCGGGCTCAGCCGCAAAGAGATCGAGCTCCTCGATGCCAGCGCCGCGCAACGGCTCGCGACGCAGCTCCGCCCCAATGACGCACTCGTCGTCGTGTCGGCGCGCGCGCCCTGCAAGAATCCGGCGATGATGCTGGATAACATCCGCATGATGGCCGCGCTTTGCGAAGCCGTGAAGCAGCAGCCCGTGGCGCATCTCGTCTATATCAGTTCCGACGCGGTCTATGCCGACGGGCCGTTGCCGCTCACCGAAGCCTCGCCGGCCGCGCCGACAAGCCTGCACGGCGCGATGCATCTGGCGCGCGAACAAATGTTGCTCACCAGTGCAGGCGCGGCGCCGCTCGCGATATTGCGCCCCACGCTGGTTTATGGCGCCGGTGATCCGCACAATGGCTATGGACCCAACAGATTTCGACGTCAGGCCAATCGCGGCGAGGCCATCGTGTTGTTCGGCGAGGGCGAGGAGCGCCGCGACCACGTCGATGTCGAGGACGTCGCGGAAATCGTTCGCCTTGTGCTCGAGCACCGCTCGGCGGGCGTCCTGAACGTCGCAACCGGAACGGTTGCGAGCTTCCGTGCCTTGGCCGACAAGGCGGTGGCGCTGTCGCCGCGCAAGGTCGAGATCAAGGCTTCGCCGCGCATCGGACCGATGCCGCACAACGGTTATCGCCCGTTCGACCCGGTGGCGACGCTCACGGCCTTCCCGGGATTTCGCTATACGGCGATCGACGCCGGCCTGGCGCGGGCGCAGCAGCGGGAATTCGGCTGATGCCGCGGGTCGACCTGTTGCGCGCGCTGCCAAAGACCAAACGCAATATTCAAAAGCGCGCCGAAGCCAAGGATCCCTCCGTCATCGCCATCGCCAAACAGTATGGCGAAATGTATTGGGATGGACCGCGGGAATACGGCTACGGCGGCTACCGCGACGACGGCCGCTGGCATCCGGTGGCGCGCGATATCATCGCTCATTACGGCCTCAAGCCGGGCATGCGGGTCCTCGACATCGGTTGCGGCAAGGGATTTCTGGTCAAGGCGCTGCTCGCGGCATGCACGGGACTGGAAGCTTTCGGCCTCGACATCTCACTCTATGCGCTCATGAACTGCGCGCCGGAAGTCATCGGCCGCCTGCATCTCGGCACCGCGGAGAGACTGCCGTTTCCGGACCGTTCGTTCGACTGCGTGCTGTCGCTCAACACCATCCATAATTTCCCGCGCTCGCGCGCCATCATAGCGATGCGCGAAATCGAGCGGCTGAGCAACGGCCGCGCCTTCGTTCAGGTTGACTCTTATCTGACGCCTGAGCAGAAGGAGATCTTCGAAAGCTGGGTGCTCACCGCGGAATTCCACGACTTTCCGGAGGGCTGGCTGAGGGTCTTTGCGGAGGCCGGTTACACCGGCGATTACGACTGGACGATAATCGAGTAATTTTTTGAACGAAGTCGGGAAGGAATTGTAGGTGGGCAAGAGATACGCGATATTGGGCGGCGGCGGATCGTTTGGAATTCATTCTGCGCTTTATCTGCTGGATCACGCCGATCCGGAATTGGTGATGGGGATCGGCCGCAATTTGATGCGTCCGGAGCCGTTCTCGCTGAATATCGAGAAGCGGCCGCGCTACGAGTATCACGCTTATCACGTCACCTACGAACTCGATCTGTTGCTCGAACTGCTCGATCGCAAGAAGCCCCAGGTCATCATAAATTTCGCCGCGCAGGGCGAAGGCGCGGTGTCTTGGCAGCACTCGTGGCGCTTCTTCGAAACCAACTCGATGGCGCTGGCGCGGCTTGCCGAAGAGCTCATGAAGCGCGACTGGCTGGAACGCTTTGTCCAGATCGGCACCTCGGAAATGTACGGCTCGGTCGAGCACGCGACTAAGGAGGATGAGCCGATCAAGCCGTCGAGCCCCTATGCCGCCTCCAAAGTGGCGTTCGACATGTACCTGCTTTCGGTGCACAAATTCCTCAAATTCCCGATGAACATTGTCCGGCCGTCGAATGCCTACTGTCCCGGGCAGCTTCTTCATCGGGTGATTCCGAAAGCGGTGATCTGTGGCCTCAAGGGCGAGAAACTGCCATTACACGGCGGCGGCCGTGCCGAAAAATCCTACATCCACGCCCGCGATCTCGGCCGCGCCATTCACATGATATCCGAGAAGGCGCCGCTCGGGACGGTCTATAATGCCGGCCCGGCGCTGCCGACGTCGATCCGCGAAGTAGTCGAGCGCACCGCCAAGGCGCTTGGTGTGCCGTTCGAGCAATTGTGCGAAGTGACCGGCGACCGGCTCGGCCAGGATTCGCGCTATTGGCTCAACTCCTCGGCGATCAAACGCGATATCGGTTGGGAGCCGAAGATCGGCTGGGATGAGGGCTTGGCGGAAATGGTCGACTGGGGCCGCAAATATTTCGACGCGCTGAAGACTTGGCCAACCGGTTACACATTGCGCGCGTGAGGACGTAGTGGACGCGTCTATCGGAATTCTCAGACGCAATAGCCTCGACGTCGCCGCGGCGCGGCGGCGCTGTCTAGGCTATCGCCGGCGTATTCTCGACATATCGCAAACGGTGGGTGCGCTGCACATTGCGCCCGCCTTCTCCTGCACCGAAATCACGGACCTGCTCTACAACGGCCTGATGCGTCGGGAGGCCGATGGCGAGTATCGCGACGTCTTTCTGATGTCCAAGGGTCATGGCTGCATGGTCCAATATGTTATTCTCGAGGAGCAAGGCGTCCTTTCGCGTTCCGACCTCGACGCCTACTGCAAGCCGAATGGCCGCCTCGGTGCGCATCCCGATTACGAGACGCCCGGAATTGCCGCATCTACGGGCTCGCTAGGTCACGGGCTCGGCATGGCGACCGGCCAAGCCTATGCCGAGAAGCTCAAAGATTCCGATATTCTGATCTACTGCGTGCTGTCCGATGGCGAATTCCAGGAGGGATCGACCTGGGAAGCGATGATGATGGCGGCCAATCTCAAGCTCGACAATCTCATCGCCTTCATGGATTTCAACGACTTCGGCGGCCTCGAACGCATGAGCGACGGTCATCCGGCATTCTATCCTCTCGTGCCCAAAGCTGAATCCTTCGGCTGGGAAGCGGTCGAAATCGACGGTCATGACGAAAGTGCGATGCACGAGGCGGTCATGAGCCGCCGCGGCGGGCAGCCCTTGCTGTTGGTTTGTCGCACCGTAAAGGGTAAGGGCATTTCGTTCATGGAGAACGTGCCGATCTGGCATTATCGCTCGCCCAACAAGGAAGAATATCAGCAGGGCCTCAAGGAACTGGCGGATGCGCCGCTATGAGAAATCGATTTGCCGATACGTTCTACGAATTGGGCAAGGCCGACCCGCGGCTTTGCGTTGTCGTGGCCGATATTTCTCCGGCAGGTTCAATCGCGAAATTTCGCAACGAATTTCCGCATCGCTTCATCAATACCGGCGTTTCCGAGCAGATCATGATCGGGATGACCGCCGGCATGGCGCAGCGCGGCCTGAAACCGTTTGCATACACAATTGCGACCTTCACCCTCTATCGTCCGTTCGAAATGGTGCGTGACGATCTTTGTTATCAGAACCTTCCGGTCACGATCGTCGGCATCGGCGGCGGCGTGACCTATTCGACGCTCGGAGCAACGCACCACGCTCAAGAGGATGTCGCTATTGCCAGCGCCGTTCCCAACCTGTCCGTTATCGCGCCCTGCGACCCCGCCGAGGTCGAAGCCGCGACGCGCTGGTGCGCAGCGCAGGGCCGCGGCCCGGTTTATCTTCGGCTCGGCAAAGCCGGCGAGCCCGATCTGTCAAAAACGGCGCCTGACCCATGGGTTTTCGGCAAGGTGCGTCGGCTGCGTGAAGGCCGCGACGTGTGCATCCTGTCATACGGTCCGATCATGAAGCGCGCTTTTGCTGTCGCCGAGCGCTTTGAGGCGTCCGGCAAAAGCGCGGCGATAGTTTCGGTCCATACGCTTAAGCCGCTCGACCGCGAAGCGCTGGCCAAGATTCTGCAAACCTATGCCCACGTCGTGGTCATCGAAGAATGCGCGCCGAACGGCAGCCTGGCCATGCGCGTGAAGGAACTGGCCTGGGACGTCGGCGTAACCTGCCGGATCGACACGTTCACGCTCAAGGATGCGTTTATCCATTGCTACGGCAGCCATGATGACATTCTCAACGCCCACGGGCTCGGCGTGCCCGAGCTGATCGCTCACCTCGGCCTGCAATGAGTGCCCTGGAGGTTGCATGAGTACGGCCACCGTCGGCCATAATACAATGCGTCTTGCCATCGACGGCGGCGAGCCGGTGCGTGCCCGGCCAATGCCGGCGCGCTTTGCGCTCGGCGACGCCGAGGTCGCGCAGATCCACGAAGTGATCGCGTATTATCAGGAAAAGAAGGTCGACCCCGGCTACGCGGGCGCCTACGAAAAGGCCTACACCGACGCGTTCGTCAAATTCATGGGCGGTGGTTACGCCGACGCGGTCGCAACCGGCACGGCGTCGCTTTATATCGCGGTCGCGGCCCTCGACTTGCCGCCCGGCAGCGAAGTAATCGTTTCGCCGGTCACCGACCCCGGCACGCTTTCGGCCATCATCCTCAACAATCTCGTGCCGCGCGTGGCCGACAGCGAGCCGGGCACGTTTAATATGGGCGCCGAGCAATTCGTCGCCCGGGTTACGCCGAAGACCGGCGCGATCATGTTGGTTCATTCGCTTGGGCGCGCCGCCGACGTTGTCGGCGTAGTCAAGGAAGCGCATGCGCGCGGCATTCGCGTGATCGAGGATTGCAGCCAGTCGCATGGCGCACGCGTCAAGGGCCGGCCGATCGGCAATTTCGGCGACATCGCCGCCTTCTCCACCATGTACCGTAAGGCGCATATGACCGGCGGCGCCGGCGGCGTGGTGTTTACGAACGACGTCGACTTGCATCATCGCGCGCTCGCGCTTGCCGACCGCGGTAAGCCGTCGTGGCGGCCGGACTTCGACGACCGCAATCCAAACCAGTTCCTGTTTCCGGCGCTCAATTTCCACACTGACGAGATCTCCTGCGCCATCGGCATTTCATCGCTGCGGCGGTTACGCGACACGCTGTTGAAACGCCTGACGTTTGTCGCCGAGCTGAGCGGGCGGCTCAACGATCGTGCCGAAATCTGCAAGCCGTACGGCTATTCTCCGAACGATGCGCCGTTCGTCTATCCGATCCTGGTCGACGTCGAGCGGATCACCTGCAGCAAGGAGCACTTCGCGAACGCCGTGCTCGCCGAAGGCATCGGGCTCAATCCGCACTACCGCTATCTGGTGTCCGATTGGCCGTGGTTGAAGTCGTATCTGCCCGACGACTTCGACACCCCGAACGCCCGCAAGATCCGCGACCGCTCGTTCATGCTTTACCTCAACGAGAACTACGCCAATTCGGAAGCCGCCGATTGCGCAAAAGCGATCGTCAAGGTCGAAAACCATTTCCGCAGCTGAGCCCCTCGGACCCGAGCGTATCGTGCTGCCCGCTAATTTTCTTACCGACAATCGCCCGCTGCGCGCCGCGGATGCCGTCGCGGCGATCATCACGGTTGAGGACGGCCGCTATCTGATGCAGCTTCGCGACGACATTCCGGGCATCTTCTATCCGGGGCACTGGGGTTGCTTCGGTGGGGCCGTGGCAGCGGGCGAAGATCCGCGACAAGCGCTCGCGCGCGAGCTCGAAGAAGAGCTCGAAATGCAAGTAGCGACGGCGGGCGAATTTATCACGTTCGATTTCGACCTCACGACGGTCGGGAAAAGCCGCTGCTACCGCGCATATTATGAAATCGCGATCAGCGAATCGGTAAACAGCCGGCTGGTGCTGCATGAAGGGGCGGACAAGAAGCTTTTCGGCGCCGCGGAGTTGTTCGCGCTACCGCACGTGACACCCTATGATTCATTCGCTTTATGGCTGCACTTCGCTCGACGCCGCTTGGCTTGATCCGGATCGGCACGAATTCAAAAGCTACAGATGAAATTTGAAAAAGTTCATATTGAAAGCTACATCAATGAGACCGACCGGCCGGCATTTTTGCACGGCATCGCGCGCTTGAATCCCGGCGCGAAAATCTTCAAGTCGACGTTGTGCGGACCGCTCTTTCTCAATCGGCATTCGCAGCTCGGCCCCGACGTGACGGTCGGCAAATATTCGGGGATGAATGAACACTGTTTCATTGCCAGGGGAACGATGGGCGCCTACTGCGCCATTGGTGCGCGAACGGCGATCAATCCGTTCAACCATCCCATCGATTGGCTTAGCACCAACGAATTTCAATACCACCCGGCTTCATTCGACTGGGTCGAAGAATACCGGGACTTTAAACGGCTATCGCGTAGTCCCGATATGTTCTCGCCGGTAACGATCGGAAACGACGTTTGGACAGGCCACAACGTCAATATAATGGGCGGCGTCAACGTCGGAGACGGCGCGATTATCGGTGCGGGCTCCGTCGTTACCAGGGACGTTCCAGCATACGCCATAGCGGCTGGGGTACCCGCCACCGTCAAGCGCTACCGGTTCAGCGAGCAAATCATTGCCCGGCTGCTGCAGGTCAAGTGGTGGGAGCTTGAACTGTCCTCGCTAAGCGGCCTGCCCTTTCGTGACGTCGAGAAGTGCCTGGATCGGATCGAAGAAATCAAGGCCGCAACGCGATAGACGCATGCGAACGATATCGCTTAACGAAAAAGACGCCCTGAGACCCATTCTCGAGCACATGCGAGTGCCATCGGACGGCATTCTTGTCGTGCATAGCGCAATCGCTCCGTTGAGCCGCCGCGGCTTTCGGGCCGAAGCGATGATCGAATGCCTGCTCGATCATCTCTCCGATGGGACGCTCATCATGCCGACCATGACGTGGCGCACTGTTACGCCCAGGCACCCCTTTTGGGACGAAATTCAGACACCTTCGCATACCGGCGTATTGACGGAGGTTTTTCGCACCAAATATGCCACTGCCCGAAGCATTCATCCGACGCATTCAGTGGCGGCTTGCGGCCGGAATGCCACGACGTTGCTGGCGCGGCATCATCTGGCCGACAATCCAGTTTCGGCGAACAGCCCATACGGGTTGATGCGCAACCATACCGCTTTCATTCTGATGGTCGGCGTCGGCCTGGAAAGTTGCACCGCAATTCATCTCGCGGAGGAGGCGGTCGCGCCCGATGTCTATCTGCAGCCCGAGGTCGAGAATTACCAATGTCGGGACCGGAACGGCACCGTTCATCGGGTAGGAACGCGCCGTCACCGCCAACTCAATCGGGACTTTCCGAAATTCGCCGCATTGCTGGAGAAGCAGGACGGAATGCGCTCGGGAGAAGTCGAGGGCTGCCCGTACCAAATCGTTTCGCTGACCGCATTGCTGGATCAGGTGTTTTCCGCGCTCGGGCAAAACGAGAGGGCGACGTTGGCCGTGTGACTGCGGTTCCGCGACGGTCCCGCGTCCACAATTGTAGAATGACACTAAATGTGCTCTACAGACCGCATGAGGAGAGGGCAATGATCGACTATTCAAACGCCGAATGGGTGGATCCAAAATTCGGCTGGAAGCCCGAGGCGGTGACGGAGTTGCCCGAGCGCGTCCTTATCGATTTTGCGACCAAATGTAATTTGCGCTGCCCGATGTGCCCGGTCTGGGGATCGGACGACAACAATGCCATCGATTCTGTCAAGGGCGTCATGCAGGCGGATGCCGCGACCCGGCTGCTTGACGAAATTTCGCCGGTCCATCCTCTGATCCAGCCGAATATGTACGGCGAGCCGCTGCTGGTTCCCAATTTACGGGAACGCTTGGCCGACATGAAGGCGCGCGGCATGACGATTGCCCTGAACACGAACGGTCTGACGCTTGATGACAGTCTCGCGGCTTATATGGTCGAGATTGGAGTCAACTCTATTTCGTTCAGCATTGACTCGGTCACGCGCGAAACCCTCGAGAAAATTCGCGGCGTCGACAAGCTGGAAAAGATCGAAGCGGCGGTCTTCCGCATGCTCAGGGCAAGAGGCGACAAAGCGCATCCGCGGATCAGCGTTTCCTTTACGATTCAGGATGCCAACCGCCACGAGGAGGAGGCATTCGTCGAGCGCTGGATCGGATTGGTCGATTGCGTGCGTTTCAGTTTGGTGTTCGAAAATGGCACCTTCACCGGCATGAAGGAGCCCGACGTTCGGTTGCCCTGTCCGGCGCTATACAAGACGCTGCCGGTGCACAACGATGGCACCGTGACGATCTGCTGTCTCGACGGTTTCAAAGAAACCAATGTTGGGAACGTATTCACCGATGGTGTGAAAGCCGTTTGGCAGGGCGAACAATTCGCTAAAGTCCGTTATTATCATGAGACCGGGCAGTGGGACAAAGTCCCGTTCTGCAAAAGCTGTAACGGCTGGGC
This sequence comes from uncultured Alphaproteobacteria bacterium, assembly GCA_963775515.1. Lineage (GTDB taxonomy): Bacteria > Pseudomonadota > Alphaproteobacteria > Rhizobiales > Xanthobacteraceae > BOG-931. The sequence goes on from CAVZIQ010000001.1 coordinate 146,922, forward strand.
GCAATACGAGTTCAATGACGAAGTGCGCGACGGGGTTTTGATCCGCCGTTCGCCGCAATTCACTTATTACAATCGCATCGACCGGTTGCCGAACTGGCACGGCCGTCTGCTCGGCGCCCATCCGGCGCCGCCGGAGATGGTGGAAGTGGCAATGGCCGCGGAGTAATTTTTTGCGTAATCGGTGACTGCGCCTACCGGACAAATCTGCGCGCGCCAAGAATTATTGTTCTGGCTGCCGGAATTTCTGACTACGAGCGGAACACGGACGCTCCTTCCCTCGGGATTCCTCAGGGCGGCTGCAAGTAGGAGCCGATAAGCGAACTCTTTGTCTTACGCTGTTTATGCGCCGCTCCATGGGCACGAGGACGACACTGACGCCAAGCGCAGCCGCCAAAGTTGCCAGATAGATTGAGATGCTCCGCGTCGGGACATGCAGACCTGTTGCCAGCACAGCGGCGATCGGCATGTGCGCAATGAAAAGATGATAGGACGCGCGTCCGAAAAAGTCCTGAGCGCTTGTCGCGCGCACATCCTGAGCGCTCGATAACAGCATCCAGGTCAACGGGATCCCTACGAAGGGCGCAATCGTTGCCGTCAGCCGTGCGCTGGAAAACGTGGCAAGCGCCGGAATGCCGATCATGGGACCAATCACGGCCATCGCCGGCTCGGTGGCTAGAATCGTCACTAGCGCGCCGCCCAGCAAACAAACTGAACGGCCGCGATACCGCACGATCCAGTCCGCGATCGGGTCGCGGTGAAAATAATAGAGGCCACCGAACGCGAAGGGGATAAATCCAGCTTGCACCACGCCGTAGCGATTCTGGAAACAATACGGTCCATAGGCGCCGGGATCCGGACTTGTTGCACACCATGCCGTCGATATCGCCATCGCGATCACGCCAAGAACGGCGAATGCCCAGAGCCGCGACGGCGATTTGGCGAAATAAAGCGCCAGCAAAAGGTAGCTGACGATCTCAATTGAGAGAGACCATGATGTAACCAGCGGCTTGGCCAGTGGCAACCATTGCACGTAATCGAAACCCACCTGCCCAAGAACCGTCAGGTTCGTGATGATCTCGAGCGGGCTGATCGGCATGCGGATCAGCTGGAAGAAATTATCCAGCGGCAGAAAGCGCAGAGCGATAAGCGCGAGGCCCATGATGACGAGGTAAGCCGGCCACAGTCGCAAGACGCGATTGAGCAGGAAGGCTCCGATACCCCGCATTGTGAAACCGTAACGCTCGTTAAGAACGCGCGTCATCAGATAACCGCTCAGTGTGTAGAAGGCGAAGACGGATATTTCTCCGGTCCACTCCATCCCCAAAGACCACAGATGCGTCTGGGCAACGATGGCGGCGAGAATATATCGGGCAATCTCAATCATTGGCACATCTTGCGCGACTGTATGGTGCTATTGAATGCGTCACAATCGGGTGTCTTACAGGGGCGCGGGTCAGGTGGGTTAATATTTGTTAAAACCGAACAAGCGCACGTACCACAGTAGTTGGCGAATTGATGCCCGATCGCCGCGGGCGGCTTGCCGGAGCTTTCGCCATATATTTTTCGGATAATAGATCACAATAAAAACTGGGCGAAGGACGATGAATAACGTCGTCAGCGCGCGGTTCGCAACGCGACACAATTTCTCGACCCAGCTCTTGGCGCCGAAAAACATCAACTCGCCCGGCGGCGTGACATAGCGAAGCAGTTCAAGCATTGCCCGGGCTTCCGTGTCGCTCCATGTTTCGTCAAGCGGCGTGGCATGCCAGCGCACCGGCATGAAAAAAATGCGCCGCTTGAAAGGGTCGAAGAATGCACTTTTGAAGCTCGCGCCGAATTGCGCTTTGGCGGCCAACCTACCAAACAATGGAATGCGGTGCTTGTGGATTTGGCCTTCGACGTCTGGTCCCCAACTAGCCAGAAACAACTCGTCGGAATCCTGAACGACGTGGACCTTGGTCATCGACTTGGCATTGTTGAAGAGATAGTCGCCGTCGAGCGTCCACTGATCCAAAGCCGATGTGTCGTGGTTTCGGATGGCGCCGTAATCGAGCAGCATCGGCGCCCAGGTCAGACTGTGAAGCAAGACGCCGTCCGCGCCGGGGACCCGCCACCAGGCCGCGGGGACAACAAGGAGAAAGCCGGGCGCATCCCATTCGTAAGCGAGCGTTTCGCTGTGTAGGCCGTTCACTGCGGCATAAGCGATTTGCCGTCCGGTGATGACGAGAGGCGATCCGCTGGCGCTTCGGCTTACATCAGGAAGAACTCCCATTCTTCGTAAACTACCGAGAAATGACTCTTCGTCGAAGCGGACAGCCGCGGCCACAACGAGTTCGACGCCAGAACTTGCGAGCTGCTGCAAGCGCTCGATGGTGCCGTCGGATAGCATGCAATCCGGAGTGAGCACCATCGCGTAGGCCGAGTCGCGAAATGCCCTTTCGCAAGCGAGCTTGTGACCGCGGCCCATATGGTCGTAACTCGACCGGCCCGGAGGACACGGGGGGATATCGATCATTTCTGCGCGGATGTAACGCTGCAGCACGGCAAAGATCGGTGACGATTGGATTGCCGCCCAATCGGCGGCTGTCGTCGCGATCAAAATCTTGCTCGGTCGGCGGGTCGACAGCGCGGGCAGATTACCCGGCGACAACATACTCGGAACGCAATATTCAAGAAAGTAGTCGCGAAAGCGCTCGCCCCACAGGACGACGATAAAATAAAACGGCCGATCCAGCACGCCATCCATCGGGCTCCTGATAGCCGTAACGGAGGCGGGAATCAACGCTGGACCGCAGACATCATCAGTCCACACCGCAGCTTAAGCCGCAAAGACCGATCCGCATGAGTTCAACCGAGACGACGTTGGAGCCGGCGGATTGCGTCACCGCGACAGCGGAGCCGATGTCGCTGTCGGTGATCGTGCCGAATTTCAATCACGCCAAGCTCATTCCGCGCGCGCTGCGTGCGTATCTGAACCAGACGCCGGCGGCCAAGGAGATTATCGTCATCGACGACGGCTCGACCGACGACAGCGTAAAGGTGATTGAGGAGTTTGCACAGTGCTATAGCTCGATCCATTTGATTAAACATCAGACCAATCGGGGCATCGTCGCCGCAGTCAAATCCGGCCTTGAAGTTGCGACCGGAGAATATTTGCTGTTCGGTTCATCCGACGATTTCGTACTTACCGGCTTGTTCGCCCACGCCCAGGCTGCCCTAAGCAAAAATCCTCATGCGGCTTTGTTTTGCTCGGGTGTGGCGCTGGTGGATGACCGTTGTCGGGTGATCGGATTGCGGCCGGTCACCGCGCCGCGCTGCGGGTCTGGATATCTGTCGCCGGCCGACGTTCGCCGCGCCATCCGAACAACCGATTTTTGGTACCTCGGAACAACCACCGTCTACCGGCGGCGGTTGCTTGCCGAAATCGGATATTTCGATCTGCGCTTGGGCTCGATCGGCGATACTTTAGCCGATCGGCTATTGGCCTTCCGCCACGGTTTCTGCTTCGATCCCGCCGTGCTCGGCGTCTACAACAAGGACCCGGCGAGTTTTTCCGCGCGCAGCGCGCTTTCGGTCAAAGACAGCCTGCATGTGCTCGCCGCCGCGCGCGTGTGGATTTCCGAGAACCTGCCCGAAGACGTCCGCGAAGAACAAACGAAGCTGTTCGATCGCCGAATGCGGTTCGGTTTCGCGCGTCTCTGGGTCATTTGGCGCGATGGATATCCCGATACCGGCGCGATTGCCGACATTTTGGACTTCGGTTCGCCGGATCGCGAGATTTTGGCCGTGCTCTCGCGAATACCTCTGGCGTCTCCGGTTCTCGCACTGGCTTGGATGACGATAAGGATGCGGCCGTTCGGCACGCTTGCCATGGCAAAGGCGTCGTGGCGCGCTTTGCATTTCAAGTGGGTTGGCCGCTTCGATGTGCAGCGCGAGGTGGATAAGTTGAATCATCCGTTCGTTACGGCACTCAATTCAGCAAATTCAGAGTCTGAAACGGCGGCGCAGCGAACTAACGTTCCGTCACCGCATTGAGAATGATATCCGCTGCCTCGGCGAGCGAGTTGACGGTCTTGTCCGGTTGTGCCGGCTGATCCTGCACATAGCCATAATCGACAAAGATCGTGCAGCAACCTGCCGCTTGTCCGGCCAGCACGTCGCGCCAGCGATCGCCGACGATTGTGCTCGAAGGCAGGTCGATGCCGTACTTGGCTGCGGCGTCGAGGATCAAGCCTGGCTTGGGCTTGCGACAGGAGCAATGATCGGCGTCGGTGTGAAGGCAGATCATGAAATCGTCGATCGGCATCAGCCTGCGGATTTCGGCGTGCATCGCCTCCATGGTCGCTTTGGGCGTTCGCCCGGTGGCGACGTCGGGCTGATTGGTCACGACAAGGAGCAAGAATCCGGCGGCCTTGAGGCGCCGCGCCGCTTCGATGACGCCGGGCAGAATGCGGAATTCGGCGAGCGTAGTCGGCGCTACCGGCCTGCCGTCCCGCTCCAGATTGGCGTTGATCACCCCGTCGCGATCGAGGAAGACGGCCTTCACCATTTGGTGGCGTTTTGCTGCAGCTTGGGATGCGACACCAGGCAATGCCAGATCACGGCCTGGAACGCTTCCGCATGCGGTGTGACGCGGCTGTTGTCCACGGTCGGGATCACGACGACGCAGTCGCCGGCTTTCTTGGTATAGCCGCCATCGCGGCCGACCACACCGAGCACGCGCAGACCCCGTTCTTTCGCCATCGCGATCGCCGATACGATGTTTGGGCTTACGTTCTTTTCCATATTGCCGCCGCCGACCGAGAAGACCAGGATCGCATCTTTCGCGTTGGCCCGGCTTACTTTGAGCCACTCGGAGAATACCGTAGGCCAGCCCTCATCGTTGGTGCGCGCCGTGAGTTCCGAAACATTGTCAGTCGGCGCATAGGCCTCGATGCCGCATAGCTTGCGGAAATCGTTGACCGCATGGCCGGCATTTCCGGCGCTGCCGCCGACGCCGATAATGAAAAGACGACCCCCCCGATCGCGCAGACTTGCTAGCTCGCTGCACAAGGCCTCGATCGATTCCGGCTCGATGCGGCGGGCGATCTCGGCAACCTCACCGAGGAATGTGGCCGCATGACTCATTGCCCGATCTCCACCCGCAGCACAGCGGGCCACCTTCTATCCCTTGTCGCTGCCGGATGTACAGCTTGCGTTATCCATCGTGTCGGCTGCCAAGCGAGGCCAAGGTGTGGATTTCCATCTATTACAGCGCTGCAGATCGTTGAGAGCTCATGTGCGATTTTAAGCGCGGGTTTGAACCTTTGACCCATACCTAAAACAGTGCTTTCTGTCCTTACGTTCATCGCACGCTTCTAATCCCCATTGAGGTATGAATCATGCAGGTTATTCTCGGCAAAATCGCCTATCGATTGGGCCTACCTCTCACATTGTCTATGAAGGAAGGGGTACTTCAAAGCCTCAATAAGAAATTCGGTCAACAGGATGAACGCGAACTCGAGTGGATGCTTCGCCAGATCAAAGGCGTCAGAAGCATTTTGGAAGTCGGCTCCTGTTTTGGGCACACGTTGAAAGCAATGGCGGCGGTTGCAGCTCCGAATGCACGCATTCGCTCAATCGATCTCGGTGCCGGCGTAGGAATAATTGGCGGCATGGATACTGGCAAGTATCTATCCTCCGTAATTGCCGATCTACGCAGCCGGGGTTACGATGCTGCCGCGCAGTTCGGCGACAGTCGTCGCCCCGAGGCCGTCGAGTGGGCAAGGCGCGACGGCCCTTACGACTTTGTGTTCATCGACGGCGATCATTCATACGAAGGAGCGAAAGCCGATTGGCTAAATTACGGACCTTTGGGCAAAGTCGTCGGATTGCATGATATCGCAAATATCCATCATGCCGTAAATAAATTGTGGGCGGAGATTAAGGCATCGGGCCAGCGCACGGACGAAATTGCAGAAAACCAAATGGGAATTGGTCTCGTTTTTCGGTCAGCGGGTACTTGATTGCAAACCCGTTGCGGCGGCGATGCTGTTTCTTTGCAAAGCCTACTTGTTCGTGACTCTGATAAACACCGGCGAAGCGCTTGAACTGCTGTCTGGCCGCCGGCCACGAGGGCAGGTCGGGCGAATAATGGAGAGGCAGAAGGCCTGACGGCGACGGACGTGGCGCGCTGCCCACCGCGATTGGATGTGCCGGAATGAGTGGTCGCTATCTGACGGGATCGACCTTGAGCAATACATCGCTGCCTCCCGATCTGCGGCGCCTGGAAGCGGAATCGATCTTCATATTCCGCGAGGTGGCGGCCGAATTTCGCAAACCGGTCCTGTTGTATTCGATCGGCAAGGATTCGTCGGTGCTTTTGCATCTCGCCCGCAAAGCATTCTTTCCTTCGCCCTTGCCGTTTCCGCTTCTGCATATCGACACGACGTGGAAATTTCGCGAGATGATCCGCTTTCGCGACGAGACCGCGGCGCGGTTTGACCTCGATTTAATTGTGCACGTCAATCGCGAGGGCTTGGCACAGGGTATAAATCCGTTCGTGCACGGCTCGTCGCTCTATACTCACGTTATGAAAACCGAGGCGCTGAAGCAGGCGCTGAGCAAATACGCATTCGATGCCGCTTTTGGTGGCGCTCGCCGTGATGAGGAGAAGAGCCGCGCCAAGGAGCGCGTGTTCTCGTTCCGCACCGCCAATCATGTTTGGGACCCGAAGAATCAGCGGCCGGAGCTTTGGCACATCTATAATTGCCGCGTCGCCGCGGGCGAATCGATCCGGGTCTTCCCACTGTCCAATTGGACCGAGCTCGACGTCTGGCGCTACATCGAGCACCAGGAAATTCCGGTGGTCCCGCTATACTTCGCGGCGCCGCGACCGGTGGTGCAAAGAAGCGGCGGCCTGATCGTCGTCGACGATGAGCGGTTCCCGCTGCAGCCTGATGAATGCGCGGTGACTTGCGTCGTACGATTTCGGACGCTGGGCTGTTATCCGCTCACCGGCGCCGTCGAATCCGGCGCGGCTACGGTCGCCGACATCGTGCAGGAAATGCAAGCCGCGCAGAACTCCGAACGTGCCGGACGATTGATCGACCACGATCAGTCCGATTCCATGGAAAAGAAAAAACGTGAAGGCTATTTCTGATCCGAATGCCGCCGCTGCGGCGGCCGTTGCGCCGGACCCGTTCGCTGCGGACCGCGACCAGCTGCGTGTGCTGACCTGCGGGTCGGTCGACGACGGCAAGTCGACGCTGATCGGCCGGCTGCTGCTCGATGCGTCGCTCGTTTTCGCTGATCATGTCGAGGCGCTAGCCCGCGATTCCAAGACGCATGGCACGGTGCCGGGCGACATCGATCCCGCGTTGCTGGTAGATGGGCTCGAGGCCGAACGCGAGCAGGGCATCACCATCGACGTCGCCTATCGCTATTTCGGCACGCCGCGGCGGCGCTTCATCGTCGCCGACACGCCGGGTCACAAGGACTATACGCGCAACATGGTGACGGGCGCCTCGACCTCGGATCTCGCGATCCTATTGGTCGACGCCGGGAAGGGCCTGCTCGAACAGACGCGGCGGCACGCCTTCCTCTGTTCGCTGCTTGGCATTCGTGAATTTGTCCTCGCCGTCAACAAAATGGACCTAATCGACTTCGAAGAGCGCCGTTTCCAAGACATCGCCGAAGACTTCACCGAGTTCAGTCGCCGATTTTCCGCGTGTCGCGTCGCCGCCATTCCGACCTCCGCGCTTCACGGCGACAACGTCGTGCGGCGAAGCGCGCGGATGCCCTGGTATCGCGGCCTGCCGCTCCTTGAATATCTCGAGACCGTCGTGATGGACGAACGGCCCGGCGCGGCACCGCTCCGGCTGCCGGTGCAATATGTCAGCCGACCGAATGCGAATTTCCGCGGCTATGCCGGAACGGTCGCGTCCGGCACGCTGCGTAAAGGCATGGAGATCATGATTCCGCGTACCGGGGTGCGATCGCGCATCGCCGGGATCGTGACCATGGACGGTGAATTGGACGATGTGTCCGTTTCGGACGCCGTTACCGTCGTGCTCGCCGATGCCATCGACGTATCGCGCGGCGACATAATCAGTTCTACCGAAAAACCGCCGCAGCGGGCCGACGCCTTCGCCGCGCATCTCGTCTGGATGTCGGCAATGCCGCTCCTGCCCGGGCGGACCTATTTGCTCAAGGCTGGCGCTCAGACCGTCGGCGCCACCGTGACGGAGCTGAAATACCGCGTCGACGTCGAAAATTTTGATCATCTCGCCGCCAAGGAACTGCATCTCAACGAGATTGCATTCGTCAATGTCGCGACCGTCGAGCCGATCTGCTTTGACCCCTACGACGAGAGCCGGGAGACCGGCGGGTTTATTCTGATCGACCGGCACAGCAACGCGACGGTCGCCGCGGGCTTGATTCGCTTCGGCTTGCGCCGCGCCGCCAATACCCACTTTCAGTCGTTCGAAGTGACGAAAGCGGCGCGGGCGCGGCTGAATGCTCAGAAGCCGGCGCTGTTGTGGTTCACCGGCCTGTCGGGCGCCGGCAAATCGACCATCGCCGATCAGCTGGAAAAGAAGCTGCACGCGCTCGGCAAGCACACTTTCGTGCTCGATGGCGACAATGTCCGCCATGGGCTTAATCGCGATCTCGGGTTCACCGAGGCCGACCGCGTCGAGAATATCCGCCGCGTCGCCGAAGTGGCGAAGCTGTTTGTCGAAGCCGGGCTGATCACGCTCGTGTCCTTCATCTCGCCGTTCCGGGCGGAGCGCGAGATGGCGCGCGAACTCGTCGCGCCGGGCGAATTCGTCGAAATATTCGTCAATACGCCATTGGAAGCCTGCGAGCGGCGCGATCCCAAGGGGTTGTACAAGAAGGCGAGGCGCGGTGAGCTGCAGAATTTCACTGGGCTCGATTCGCCCTACGAGCCACCGACCAATGCCGAACTCGTTCTCGATGCGCTCAACGAGAGCGCCGAAGATCTCGCCGATCGCATTATCGATTTCATGCAGCAGCGCGGCATGCTGGCGTGACCCGCCCCGACAACGAAAAGCGCGCAAGGCTGCCGATGTCACAAGCTCCAGTCCTGGTCACCGGCGCGGCGGGCTTTATCGGCTTTGCGCTCTCACGCCGGCTTCTGAAAGGCGGCCGCGCCGTCGTCGGTGTCGACAGCATCAACGGCTATTACGATCCCGCGCTCAAGGAGGCGCGGATCGCGGTGCTGCGGCAATTCGATAATTTCGCCTTTCACAAGCTCGATCTTGCCGACCGCGAGCGCACCGAGGCGCTGTTCCGCGACGGCGAATTCGGTCCGGTGGTACATCTCGCCGCGCAGGCGGGCGTGCGGTACTCGTTGCAAAATCCCCATGCCTATCTCGACGCCAATCTCGCGGGCTTCCTCAACGTTCTCGAAGGCTGCCGCTACCGCCGCACCGAACATCTTGTCTTTGCCTCGTCGAGCTCGGTTTACGGCGCCAATACGCGCCTGCCGTATTCCGTGCACGACAATGTCGATCATCCGATCAGTCTTTATGCCGCGACCAAGAAGGCGAACGAGCTGATGGCCCACGCCTACAGCCATCTTTATGGGCTGCCCGCCACCGGGTTACGTTTTTTCACCGTCTACGGCCCTTGGGGCCGGCCGGACATGGCGATGTTCATATTCGCCAAAGCCATTATCGAGGGCCAGCCGATCAGGTTGTTCAATTACGGCCGCATGCGGCGCGATTTCACCTATGTCGATGATGTCATCGAGGCGGTCGATCGCGTCATCGCGCGTGTGCCGGCGAAAACCGATCCAGCGCCCGGCGGCGAACTCGACCCAGGAAACAGCGACGCGCCGTGGCGGATCTACAATATCGGCAACAATCGCACGGTCGAGATTTCACGCGTCGTCGAGCTCCTGGAGCAGGGGTTCGGCCGCAAGGCCACAATCGAGCTTGTCGCGATGCAGCCCGGCGACGTGCCGGAAACCTGCGCCAACGTCGACGACCTCATGCGCGACGTCGGTTTCCGCCCGTCGACGCCGATCGAGGAAGGCGTTCGCAGTTTCGTCGCCTGGTACCGAGACTATCATCGGCGATGAGCGCCACAGATGCGCCGGATATGACATTTCGTCTTACCGTCCGGCCTGGACTATAATGCCGCTATGAACGGATTTTTCCGCAACCCGCGCCGCATTCTGATTGTCGTGCACGACCTCGTCGTAACCGTGCTGGCGATGCTCGCCACGCTTTATGTTCGCTTCGGCAACGGCGAAAATGGCGGCCTCGTGGTGCGCTACCCGTGGCTTGCCGTCATTCTGCCCTGCTACGTCGTCTATGCCGGAATAGTCTATTGGTATTTTCACCTCTACATGGCGAAGTGGCGGTTCGCCTCACTGCCGGATTTGCGCAACATCTTTCGCGCGGTGACGGTGCTGGCGGTTTCGCTGTTGGTGCTGGATTACGTCCTGCTCTATCCGGGGTTATTCGGCACCTTCTTTTTCGGCAAGATCACGATTGCGCTTTATTGGTTCTTGCAGATGTTCTTCCTCGGCGGTCCACGGATCGCCTACCGCCTGTTCCGGCTGTCGCGCACCCAGCAGCAGGTCAAAAGTCACGAGGCAATTCCGACGCTAATCGTCGGGCGTGCGGCGGATGCCGAAGTGCTGTTGCGTGCGATCGAGAGCGGCGCGGTCAGGAACGTGCTTCCGGTCGGAATTCTGTCGCCGTCCTCGGCCGATCAGGACCAGGAACTGCGCGACGTTCCGGTACGCGGCTTTCTCGGCGATCTGGAATCAACCGTCGTTGCCTTGCGATCGCAAGGTATAGGCGTCGGCCGGCTGGTACTGACGCCAAGCGCATTGGCGCCCGATCTGCATCCGGAGACCATGCTGATGCAGGCGCGCCGGCTCGGTCTCGCCGCTAGCCGCATGCCGTCGCTCGGTGCCGGCGAGGAGGCGCTGCGGCTCGCGCCGGTCAATGTCGAGGACCTGTTGCTGCGCCCGAGCGTGAAGATCGACTACCGCCGGCTTGAGGATTTCATCAGAGGTAAGACCGTTGTCGTCACCGGGGGCGGCGGCTCAATCGGTTCGGAAATTTGCGATCGTGTCGTTGCCTTCGGCGCCGGGCGGCTCCTGGTCGTCGAGAATTCGGAGCCGGCGCTGCACGCCGTCCTCGAACAGCTTGCTGTGAAATCGAGCGCGACCGTCGTCGAGGGACGGCTGGCCGACATCCGCGACCGGGAGCGAATGTTCCGGTTGATTGCCGAGTTCAAGCCGAACCTGGTTTTCCATGCTGCGGCGCTCAAGCATGTGCCGCTTCTGGAGCGCGATTGGGACGAGGGCATCAAGACCAACGTCTTCGGATCGGTCAATGTTGCGGACGCCGCGGTCAACGCCGGCGCGGACGCCATGGTGATGATTTCGACCGACAAGGCGATCGATCCGGTTTCCGTGCTGGGAGCGACCAAGCGGCTTGCCGAAATGTATTGCCAGGCGTTGGACGCGGGTGGCGCCGAACACACCAACGGCGGCAAGCCTTCGATGCGCATTATTGCGGTGCGCTTCGGCAATGTGCTCGCCTCCAACGGTTCCGTTGTGCCGAAATTCAAGGCGCAGATCGAAGCCGGCGGTCCGGTCACCGTGACCCATCAGGACATGGTGCGCTACTTCATGACCATCCGCGAAGCCTGCGACCTGGTTATTACCGCGGCGAGCCATGCGCTCGGTCCGGCACACTCGGACACGTCGGTCTATGTGCTCAATATGGGTCAACCCATTAAGATCGTCGAACTGGCCGAACGCATGATCCGGTTGAGCGGCCTCGAACCGGGTCACGACGTCGACATCGTCTTTACCGGCATTCGTCCGGGCGAGCGGCTGAATGAAATTTTGTTCGCGCGCGAGGAAGGTAGCTCCGATGTCGGCATCGAGGGCGTCGTCGCCGCCAAGCCGGTCTGCCCGCCGATCGCGGTGGTGCAAGGCTGGATCGCCAAGTTGCAGCGCGATCTCGATGTCGGCGAACGCGCGGCGGTCTATGATGTGCTGCGCGAAGCGGTGCCAAATTTCGCCGGCAATGCGCAGCCGGCCAAACAATGAAACGGAGAGGGAGAAACGACAATGAGGTTCATCGGTTTTGATCGCCGCGTGCGGGCGGCGGCTGCCGCCGGCGCCGTGGTCTTGTCGTTGGCGCTGGCGCCGGCCGCCGCGCAAGCGCAGGACAAGACCTACACGATGAAAATAACGCTCGCGACCATCAACGATCAAATACACGCTTTCGTTCGCAATTATGCGGCCGCGCTTGAGAAGGCCTCGGGCGGTCGCATCAAGCCGGAAATCTATCCGGCTAGCCAATTGGGCTCGATCCCGCGGCAGACCGAAGGCGTGCAATTCGGTGCGATCCAGTGTCAGGTCGTTCCGCCCGAATTCCTGGTCGGCATCGATGAGCGTTTCGAAGTCATGGCCGCGCCGGGCCTCATCACCTCCATGGCGCAAGGCCAGCGGCTCGCTGCCGACCCGCAAGTCTCGAAGCTCATGCTGAGCCTCGGCGCTGAGAAGGGACTACATGGCGTCGGGCTTTTCATGGTGAACCCATCCGCCATCGCCTCCAAGACTCCCATTCGGCATCTCGTCGATTTCAAGGGCAAGAAGATCCGAATCTTCGCCTCGCAGTTTCAAAGCGTGGCGTTCGATCGGCTGGGTGCGACGCCGGTGGCAATGAGCCTGGGCGATGTGCTGCCGGCGCTGCAACAGGGTGCCATCGATGGGGCTGTCGCCTCCACCGCCGTATTCACGGCCTTTCATTATCAGGATGCCGCGAAATACGTGACCGAGACCGGCCAGCCTGCCATCTTCGGCATCGTTGAGATCAGCAAGAAATGGTACGACACGCTGCCGCGCGATCTGCAGCAGGTGATCGACCAGACCGCCGCCAAGGAATCCGTTGCCGTCAATCCGCAAGCAACGGAGATCACTGAGAATTCCCGCAAGAACTGGACGGCTTCGGGCGGCGAGTTGATCAGTCTGCCGCCCGACGAACAGGCCTCACTGCTCAAATTGCTGTCGAGTGTCGGCGCGGACGTGTCGAAGACAAAGCCGCTGCTCAGCGCTGCTTATAAGATCGTTAGTGAGGCGGCACAGCGCGCCAAATAGGCGCGCTAACTCGTAAAATTACCGCTGCGCACTGGGGCGCGGCAGTCCGTCACAGAGCGGAATTCCGCGCGCCGTCCCCGCGGAATTGCTGTACTCTCATCACTCGGCATGGGGAAGCTCGACGCCGCCTCGATGCGGCGAGCCGAGTGTTGCCGACAGGGAGGACATCATGATCACCATCAAACAAGGGCGTATTGCGCGTTCATTTGTCGCCACCGGCGCATTGGGCGTGGCGTTGGCGCTGCAATTTGGTGCGGCGCAAGCGCAACAGAAAACCTACGAAATGAAGATTTCGACGCCGACCATCAATGACGTTCCGGATACATATGCCCGGAACTTCCTGGCGGCGCTCGAGAAGGATTCGGGCGGCCGCATCACCGGCCAGGTCTATCCGGCGAGCCAGCTCGGCTCGATTCCGCGGCAGGTCGAAGGCACGCAGTTCGGCTCGATTCAATGCGAAGTGGTTCCGCCGGAATTCATGGTCGGCATCGACCCGCGTTTCGAGTTGATGGCCTCGCCGGGTCTCGTTCATTCGCTGGCGGAGGGTCAAAAAGTCGCGCAGGACCCGGCGGTGCGTAAGTTGATGCTGTCGCTCGGCGCCGACAAGGGCCTGCACGGCGTCGGCCTATTCATGTCGGAACCCTCCGACGTCGTCACCAAGAACCCGATCCGCACGCTTGCCGACTTCAAAGGCAAGAAGATCCGGATTTTCGCCTCGCAATTCCAGAGCGTGGCTTTCGAGCGGCTTGGCGTGACGCCGGTGGCAATGTCGCTCGGCGATGTCCTGCCGGCCATCCAGCAAGGCGCCATCGACGGCGCCGTCACCGGCATGGGCCCCATTACGCATATGCACTTTATCGATGCGGCGAAATTCGTGACAATGACCAATCAACCGTCGATTTTCATCATCGCCGAAGTCAACAGGAAATGGTACGAGTCCTTGCCCAAGGATTTGCAAGAGATCGTCGATAGGGACGGCGCCGCGCAATCTCTCGCCATCGTGCCGATCGCCGCCAGTTTTCGCGCCAAGGCGGAGGCAAATTATACGGCGACCGGCGGCGAGGAAATAAAGCTCTCACCGGACGAACAGGCCATGTTCGACAAGACGCTGTCCAGCGTCGGTGCGGACGTCTCGAAATCAAGTCCGCAGCTTGCCGAAGGCTATAAGATCGTGACCGACGCTGCCGCGCGGGCAGCCCAGGGCCCGAGCCAGTAATCGGGCAGCCGCGCGCCGGCGCGGCAGTCCGTCACAGACCGCAATTCCGCGCACTTCGCTGCGGAATTGCGGTATCCTGATTGTCTCGGCATGGGGCCCCGCCTCGACGCGGATGCTTGAGCCCGAGCCGGCGGGGAGGAATCTTATGGAATGCAATAAAGGTGGGCGCGCGGTCCGTTTGCTGGCCGCCCTCGGCGTGTTCGCCGGGGCTCTTGCGTTGTTGCTCGGCGCGGCGCGGGCGCAAGAAAAAACCTACGAAATGAAGATTTCGACGCCCACTATTCACGATGTCCCGGACACGTTCGCCGCGAACTTCCTGACCGCGGTCGAAAAGGACTCTGGCGGCCGCATCAAAGGCCAAGTCTATCCGGCGAGCCAGCTCGGCGCGATTCCGCGGCAAATTGAAGGCACGCAGTTCGGCTCGATCCAATGCGCCGTGATCCCGCCTGAATTTTTCGTCGGCATCGATGAGCGATATGAAGTGATGGCGGCCCCGGGGCTTGTCAACTCGCTCGCGCAGGGTCAGAAGGTCGCCGCCGATCCGGCGGTGCTCAAGCTGATGCTGTCGCTCGGCGCCACCAAGGGTCTGCATGGCGTCGGCTTGTTCATGGCCGAACCATCCGATGTAATCTCCAAGGATCCGATACGTCATCTCGCCGATTTCAAGGGCAAGAAGCTGCGGACCTTCGCCTCCAAATTCCAAACCGAAGCGTGGAGCCGCCTGGGCGCCACGCCCATAGCGATGAGCTTGGGCGACGTCTTACCGGCGCTGCAGCAGGGCGCCATCGACGGCGCCGTCGCCGGCATGGGTCCGTTCACCCACATGCACTTCAACGACACGGCAAAATACATAACGATGACCAATCAGCCGGCGATTTTCCTGATCGCGGACGTCAGTCAGAAATGGTACGACTCGCTGCCGCCGGATTTGCAGAAGATCATCGACAAGGACGGCGCCGAGCAGGCAATCGCCATCGATTCGGTGGCGATCGCGTTCCGCAAAAAGGCGGAGGCCGACTGGACCGCCGCGGGAGGCGAAGAAATCAACCTGCCGGCCGATGAGCAGGCGACTATGATGAAAACTTTATCCAGCGTCGGCGCCGATGTGTCGAAATCGGATCCGCGGCTTGCCGACGCCTATAAAATAGTGACCGACGCGGCTGCGCGGGCAGCGCAGACCGCGACTCAATAATCGCGCGCCCGCACGGGCGCTCGACATATGTGCCGTGAGCGACGGGAGGCACCTATGTTTTTCGCGGTGCGTGAAATCGTAAGGCGCGTCTGCGCCGCCTGCATCTTGTGCACCATCGTCTCGTCCGCCGCGCTGGCGGCGGACGCCAAGACTTATGTCATGAAAATCGCGCTCGCGACCGTGGACGATCCGTTGCACGAATTCGCCAAGAATTATGCTGCGGCTGTCGAGAAGGATTCGGGCGGCCGTATCAAAGTCGAGATTTATCCCGCGAGCCAATTGGGTTCGACGGAGCGGCAGGCCGAAGGCGTCCAATTCGGCGAGATTCAATGCCTGGTCGTCGCTCCTGAATTTCTTGCCGGCATCGACGAACGCTTCGAAGTCATGGCGGCGCCCGATCTCGTCAAGTCCATGGCCGGCGGACAACGTCTTGCCGCCGATCCGGCCGTGCGCAGGCTGATGCTCGGTCTCGGCGCCGACAAGGGGCTGCATGGCGCGGCGCTGTTCATGGTGGCGCCGTCCGCCATCGTTGCTAGAGCCCCGCTCCGCCGCCTCGCCGACTTCAAGGGAAAGAAGATCCGAGTTTTTGCCTCGCAGTTCCAAACCGTGGCAATACAGCGGCTCGGAGCGACGCCGAAGCCGATGACGCTGGGCGACGTATTGCCGGCACTGCAGGACAATGCCGTCGACGGCGCCGTCTCGAGCATCACGGTCTTTGCGGCGATGCACTACTGGGATGCCGCCAAATACGTCACCGAGACCGGCCAGCCCGCCATCTTCGGAATCGCCGATCTCAGCAGAAAGTGGTACGATTCGCTGCCGCCGGATTTGCAGCGGATCGTCGACAATGACGCCGCCTCGGAGTCCGTCGCCATCGACCCATGGACGACCGATTTCAACGCCAGGGCGCGCAAGACCTGGACGGACAACGGCGGCGAGCTGATCAGTCTACCGCCCGACGACCAATTGGCGATGTTCAATGATCTCGCCAGCGTCGGAGAAGACGTCGCAAAGGCGAACCCGCCCCTCAGCGCTGCCTATCAAATAGTCAGGGAGGCGGCGCAACGCATTCAATAGGGATGAGGAACTGCAGCCGAACGAAATTGTCGTTGTCCGGCGGTCGGCCTTCATCTAACGTCGCAAACGGACGCTTGCAGTGGGGCCCGAGCAATCGGGTGCGGCAATCCGTCAAATCAAATACTCGGCCGGTCGCATAAAATTCGAAGACGGTTCCCGCTCAAGCGGGATGCGGACCTGGATCGGGGGATACCAGAGGGAGGAAGACATGCGTTTCGTGGGATATGGAGGCTTGCTGCCGACGGTCGCCGCCGCCGGCGCCCTCGTCATGTCGCTCGCGCTTGCCGCCGGTCCGGCGCAGGCGCAAGACAAAACCTACGTGATGAAGGTCACGACGCCGACCATCAACGATGGCCCGCATCTCTTGGCGAAAAACTTCGCCGCCGCGGTCGAACGGGATTCGGGCGGCCGCATCAAAGCCGAGGTCTATCCCGCGAGCCAATTAGGCTCGATCCCGCGCCAAATCGAAGGCGTGCAGTTCGGCGCCATCCAGGCCGCGGTTATTCCGCCGGAATTTTTCGTCGGTGTCGACGAGCGTTTCGAGGTGATGGCGGCTCCCGGTCTCGTCAATTCGGTTGAGCACGGCCAGCGCCTTGCCGCCGATCCGGCGGTTTTGAAACTGATGCTCGGGCTTGGCGCCAATAAGGGGCTGCACGGGGTCGGTATGTTTATCGCGCAGCCGGATTCGCTCGTTTCGAAAACGCCGATCCGTCATCTTGCCGACTTCGAAGGCAAGAAGATCCGGATCTTTGCATCCGACTTCCAGTCCGAGGCAATGAAGCGACTCGGCGCGACGCCGGTGGCGATGACGCTCGGCGACGTCCTGCCGGCGCTGCAGCAGGGCGCCATCGACGGCGCGATTGCCGGCATCACAGTGTTTTCCGCATTTCACTATCAGGACGCCGCGCATTACGTCACCGAGATCAATCAGCCGCAGATCTTCCTGATGCTTGAAATCAGCAAAAAATGGTACGATTCGTTGCCACCCGATCTGCAGAAAATCATCGACCAGGACGGCGCCAAGGAAACCGCGTCGATTAACCCCGCGGCGGTCGAGCTGTTCAACAAGGCGCGCCAAGCCTGGACGGCAAAGGGCGGCGAATTGATCAGCCTTCCGGCCGACGAGCAGGCGAAGATGATGCAAACGCTCGCCAGCGTCGGAGACGACGTCTCGAAATCCAAGCCGGGGGTCCGCGACGCCTATAAGGTCGTGACCGCCGCGGCGAAGCGGACGCAGCCGTCGCCGAGCCAGTGATCGGCGACTGACGCGACCGGGGTCGAGAACGAAAGGCTCGATAGTGATCGACGGCGTACTCAAAGTCGTTCGTTGGCTCCTCGCGCTCACGCGCGCTGCGGCGGCGATTTTCCTCATCGCGAGCGTGGCGATCAATCTCGTCAATATCATCGGCCGCTACGTCTTCAGCGTCTCGATCCCGTGGGCCGAGGAGATCATGCTCTTCCTCATGGTCGGCTGCGTCTTCACGGGCTGTTGCTCCGTGGCTTGGGAAAATCGTCAGATCCGCATGGATGTCATCATCCACATGCTGCCGGTAAAACTGCGCGACGCGTTCGATCTGTTGGCGGATCTCGTGCTGATCGCAACCGCGATTGCCATCACCGTCTTCGCGTGGCCCGTCATTACGGACCTCGCGGCGTTCGACGAGCGCAGCCAGGCGGCGAATTTCCCGCTCGTTATCCCGCAGGCGATGGTGCCGATTGGATACTCACTGATGGCGCTCTTGGTGGCGGTGCGGCTCATCGTCGGTTGGCGGCGCGGGACTGGCGGCGCTGGCGGCGCCGACACTTCGCATTGAGAGGCGGCGACGATGGGCTATCTCGTCTTTTTCGGGCTGCCAGTCGTTCTCCTGGCCATTGGCTTCCCAATTTTTCTCATCCTGCTCGTGACCTCGATCGTCGCGGTGCTGACCGTCTCCAGCGATATCCCGACCGACGCCCTGCAAACCTACATGTTCGGCAGCCTCGATAATTTTCCGCTGCTGGCCGTTCCGTTCTTCGTGCTCGCCGGCACGATCATGGCGCATGGCGGTATCGCGCGCCGCATCATTGCGATGGTCATGGCCATCGTCGGCGGCGTGCGCGGGTCGCTCGCGGTGACGACCGTGGCGGCGTCCGAGCTGTTCGGCGCGATGTCGCACACCGCCGTCGGCACGGTCGTGGCGATGGGCCGGATGATCTATCCCGCGCTTAAGGAGGGCGGCTACAACGAGCGCTTCGCGGTGGGCCTCATCGCCTCTTCGGGCGCGATCGCCGTCGTCATTCCGCCGTCGATCGCGATGATTCTGTACGCGGTCTCGGCGGAACAGTCCGCCGTCCAGCTGTTCACCGCGGGCATCCTGCCGAGCATTCTCATTGGCGTCATCGATGCTGCGTTCGTCATGACCTATGCGAGGATAAAGGGGGTCCCGCTCGGGGCGCGCGCCCACTGGGTGACGATCTGGAAGACGAGCAAGGACGCCAGCTGGTCGATCGGCACGCTCGCGGTGATCTTCGGCGGCATCTACGGCGGCGTCTTCACGCCGACCGAGGCCGCCGGCGTTGCGGTGGTCTATTCGCTGTTCGTGACGATGGTCATCTACCGCGAAGTCGACATCGCCGGTTTCTGGCGAATTCTCGTGGATTCGGCCTATCTCATCTCGCAGATCCTGCTCATCGTAACCTCCGCCGGGATCTATTCCTGGCTGCTGACAACCAGCGGCATTCCGCAGCAGATCGTCGCCGGGATCAATGGGATGCACATGCCGAAGTGGGAGCTGTTGCTGCTGCTCAATGTCGGGCTGCTCATCGCGGGAAGCTTCCTCGAACCGCCGGCGGCCATCCTTATTCTGACGCCATTGCTGCTGCCGATCGTGCGCGCGGTCGGCGTGAACGCCATTCACTTTGGCATTATCGTCGCGGTCAATCTCAGCCTCGGCATGTACACGCCGCCGTTCGGCTTGAACCTGTTTTCGTCGCAGGCGATCTTCAACGCGCCGTTGAGCCGAATCTATCTCGGCGTCCTGCCGTTTCTGGTGTTGAATTTTGCGGCGCTGTTGATCATTACCTATATTCCGGCGATATCGATGGTGCTGCTGCGTCATTGATTTTTGCGTCCCGTCCCGGCAAACCTCGCGGCGCAGCCTCACTTCTCGCATTCGCGGAGAACGATCTCTCATGACCAAGGCGGTGCTCGGCATTATCGGCGGCTCGGGCGTTTATGATCTCCCCGGCCTGGAAAAGGTTCGCTCGAAAAGCATCAAGAGCCCGTGGGGCGCGCCGTCAGCACCGTTGCGTATCGGCGAGATCGCGGGCTTGCCGATCGTTTTTCTGTCGCGGCACAGCGCCGGCCACCGCCATTCGCCGTCCGACATCAACTATCGCGCCAACATCGATGCGCTCAAGCGCGCCGGCGTCACCGATGTCGTCTCGTTGTCGGCCTGCGGCTCGTTCAAGGAGAACCTGCCGCCGGGCACATTCGTCCTGGTCGATCAGTTCGTCGACCGCACCCACAAGCGCGAAAGCTCGTTCTTCGGCAAAGGCTGCGTCGCTCATGTCTCGATGGCGCACCCGGTGTCGCCGCGGCTGCGCATTCATATCGCGGAAGCCGCGATGGCCGAGGGCATCGCCGTGGTGCGCGACGGCACCTATGTCTGCATCGAGGGCCCGCAATTCTCGACGCTCGCCGAAAGCCTCACCTACAAGAATCTCGGCTACTCGGTGATCGGCATGACCAACATGCCGGAAGCCAAGCTCGCGCGCGAGGCGGAGATTTGCTACGCGACCGTGGCCATGGTGACCGATTTCGATTGTTGGCATCCCGACCACGATGCCGTCACCGTGCAGGACATCATCAAAGTCTTGACGGCGAATGCCGAGAAAGCCGCACGGCTCGTGGCGCGTCTGGCGAAGGATTTTCCGCGCGAGCATGAGCCATGCCCGATCGGCTCCGATCGCGCGCTCGATAATGCGCTCATTACCGCGCCGAAAGCGCGCGATCCGAAACTTGTAAAGAAGCTCGATGCGGTCGCCGGCCGCGTGCTGCGGCGCCGAGCATGATCGAAAAAAGCGGCCGCCTCTTTTCCAAACTCTCATCGAAGATATCGGCAATTTCGCTTATGGAAAGGCCCCGGAATCGCGTAAGGATTCTTAACTGAAATGCGGCACACTGAGGTCATCTAAAGAAGCCGTTTCGGCTGCAATCCTCACGGGCACACCTTGGCTCAATCGATCATTCCTCTGATCATGTGCGGCGGCGCCGGCACGCGGCTGTGGCCGGCGTCGCGCGAAGGCCGGCCCAAGCAGTTCCTGCCGTTGTTCGGTCCGCATTCGACGTTTCAGGACACGATTCGCAGGGTATCCGATCCGGCGTTGTTCGGCCGGCCGATCGTCGTCACCAACAATCAATATCGATTTCTGGTCGCCGAGCAGCTCGCGGCGATCGGTGTCGAGGCCGATATCATGCTCGAGCCCGCCCGTCGCGATTCCGGGCCGGCCATCGCCGCGGGCGCGGTCTTTGCGCTCAAGCGCGGCGGCGATCCCGTGATCGTGGCATTGGCAGCCGATCACGTCGTCACCGACCCGGCCGCTTTCGCCAAAGTGTGCGGCCTTGCGGCGGATGCCGCCGCTGCCGACCGCATCGTCACGTTTGGCGTAAGGCCGACGCGGCCGGCAACCGAATACGGCTATATCCGCGCCGGCGCCTCGATCGGCCGTGATATTTTCGCCATCGATAAATTCGTCGAGAAGCCCGACGCCAAAACCGCCGAATGCTACGTCAAAGACGGCTATTTGTGGAATTCCGGCAACTTCATGTTTCGCGCCGGCTTGCTACTCGATGAATATAACAGCTTCGAGCCGGATAGCGCCGCCGCGGTGGCCGCTGCGGTGCAAAACGCCGGCGCCGATCTCGGCTTCGTCACGCTCGATGCGCAGTCGTTCGCGCGCGCCACGGCAAAATCGATCGACTACGCGGTGATGGAGCGCACCAAGAGCGCCGCCGTGATGCCGGTCTCCTACGGCTGGTCGGACGTCGGCTCGTGGCAGGCGGTTTGGGAGCTTTCCGAACGCGACGCGCTCGGCAATAGCGGCCACGGTTTCGGTTCCGGCTCCGTCGTCTTCGTCGATTCACGCGGCTCCTACGTCGCGAGCGACAAGCAGCTCGTCGCACTGTTCGGTGTCGAGAACCTGGTCGTGGTCACGACCGACGACGCGGTACTCGTGGCCAAACGCGAGGACGGCGACGGCTTGCGGCGTCTCGTGCAGAGGCTCAAGGAAGTCGCGCCGGCGGTCACCGAGGAACACTTGAAAGTGTTTCGCCCCTGGGGCTCCTATCACTCGATCGATCAGGGTCCGCGCTTTCAGGTCAAACGCATCGTGGTGAAGCAGGGTGGGCGGCTCTCGCTGCAATTGCATCATCATCGCGCCGAGCACTGGGTTGTGGTGCGCGGTACCGCCCGCGTCACGATCGGCGACGAGACCAAGATCTTGCATGAAAATGAATTCGACTTATATTCCGAGCGGCGCCAGGCACCGCCTGGAAAATCCCGGTAAGATCGATCTCGAATTGATCGAAGTGCAGACCGGCAGTTATCTCGGCGAGGACGACATCGTCCGCTTCGAAGACGATTATCGCCGGTCGTGATCGCGGCTCGCACCGCCGAATTGAGGCAAAGCCCGGCGGGGCGTGGAACCCATTCTCCTGCGCGGGCTGCGCATCGCTCGTAAACGATTGAAATTTATTGATAATTTTACGTCGCAGATGCGCCGTAAGCCTATGAATCAAATCGTGTTCGGGTTTCGCCGCATTGCCCGTCGCCAGTTGGCATGGAGCGTGCTACGGAAAAACCGTGGGGTTGGCTCCGGGTAGAAGGGGGCTCTTGGGTCATGAGTGAGGCTGAGAAAATAGCCACCGACGCTGCATTGCGTGTCGGTGTCGTGGGCGTGGGCGTAATGGGCAGCAATCATGCCCGCGTGCTGTCCGAGCTGCCCGGGGTAAAACTGGTCGGCGTCGCCGACCCCGACCGCAAACGTTGCGAGACCGTCGCGCGCAACCTCGGTTGCGCCGCGTTCGACGACGCCGGCGCGCTGATGCACCACGGTGTTGACGCCATCACCATCGCGGCGCCCACGCATCTGCATCGCGACATCGCGATCGAATGCGCCGCGCGTGGTATCCACCTGATGGTGGAGAAGCCGATCGCGTCCACGGTCGAGGAGAGCCGCGCCATTGTCGCTGCCGCGCGCCGTGCCGGCGTCACGCTGATGGTCGGCCATGTCGAGCGCTTCAATCCGGCGGTGCAGTCGATCAAACGCGCGATCAAAGACCAGGACATTCTTTCGATCGCCATCACCCGCGTCGGCCCGTTTCCGCCGCGCATGTCGAACGTCGGCGTCGTCATCGACCTCGCCGTGCACGACATCGATCTCATCCGCTGGTTCACCGATTCGGAGATCGTCGAAATCCAGCCGCAAACGTCGAGCGCGGTCGCCGAGCGCGAAGATATCGCGCTGTTACAGTTCCGCACCGCCTCGGGCGTGCTTGCGCACATCAACACCAACTGGCTGACGCCGTTCAAGGCGCGCACCATACACATCGCCACGCGCGACAAATACCTCATCGGCGATCTTTTGACGCTGCAAGTCACCGAATGTTTCGGCTTCCAGCCGGACGGCAGCTATTCGATGCGGCATTTATCGGTCGGCTATGCGGAGCCGCTGCGTTCCGAACTTCTCGCCTTCGTCAGCGCCATCCGCACCGGCCAAGCG
This sequence comes from uncultured Alphaproteobacteria bacterium, assembly GCA_963775515.1. Taxonomy (GTDB): domain Bacteria; phylum Pseudomonadota; class Alphaproteobacteria; order Rhizobiales; family Xanthobacteraceae; genus BOG-931. Next base: position 170,301 of record CAVZIQ010000001.1, read on the forward strand.
CCCCCCGTCACCGGCGACGAAGCCGTCGCCAGCCTCGAAATCGCCATTCGTTGCCTCGATGCACGCTCGGCGCAATCGGCGGCGCCGCAGCGCAAAGGCCCGCGGCGCGTCGCCGGCTGATCGTTTACCGCTCCCGTACGAATCGACACAAAGGCAAATCAAGACCGGTCATGAATCAACACGCGCGCGTCGAAGAGAAACAGATCCCGTTCATCGACGTCGCGGCGCAACGCCGCCGTCTCGGCCGCGCCATCGACGATGCGGTGGCGCGCGTCTTGGCGCATTGCCAGTTCGTCCAGGGTCCCGAAGTGCGCGCGCTCGAGGCGGAGCTTGCCGCCTTCTGCGGCGCGCGCCACGCCATCGGCTGCGCGAGCGGCACCGATGCGCTTCTTCTTGTATTGATGGCGTGGCAGATCGGCCGCGGCGACGCGGTGATCTGCCCGTCCTTCACCTTCCACGCTACCGCGGAGATGGTGGTGCTCCTCGGCGCGACGCCGATCATCGCCGATGTGTCGCCCGACACGTTCAACCTCGACCCGGCAAGCTGCGAGCGTGCGGTCGCGACGGCAAAGCGGGCCGGACTGAAGCCGCGCGCCATCATCCCGGTCGATCTGTTCGGTCTGCCGGCCGATCACGACGCGATTAATGCGATTGCGGCCGCGCACGGATTGCTGGTGCTCGACGACGCGGCGCAAGCCTTCGGCGCCACCTATCGGGGTCGCAAGCTCGGCGCCCTGACGACGGCGACCGCGACCAGCTTCTTTCCGGCAAAACCGCTCGGCTGTTACGGCGACGGCGGCGCGGTATTCACCGACGACGATGCGCTTGCCGCACGGGTGAGGAGTCTGCGGCTCCACGGCGAAGGCGTCGACCGCTCCGAGGCGGCGCGGATCGGAATCACCGGCCGGCTCGACACCATTCAGGCGGCGATTCTGATCGAAAAGCTGAAAATCTTTCCGGAGGAGATTGCCGCGCGCAATGCCGCGGCGGCGCGTTATTCGGACGCCCTCGCCGACGTCGCGATCGTGCCCCAGACCGGCAATCAATCGAGCTCGGTTTGGGCGCAATACACGCTGCGGCTCAAGCCCGGCCGGCGCGATGCGCTCGCCGCCGCGCTCAAGGCCGACGGCATTCCGACCGCGATCTATTATACCAAGCCGCTGCATCGCCAGCCGGCCTATCGCGATTTCCCCGTGGCGGACGGCGGGGTGCCGGCGAGCGAGCAATTGTCGCAGGAAGTCATCAGCTTGCCGATGCACGCCTATCTCGATCGGCCGGTCCAGGACCGCATCATCGACGCGGTGCGGCGGGCACTCGCGAGCTAGAGCTCGCTCCGCTCGATTCCCGCGCCAGCGGGAATCCAGACCAAAATTTTGGACCGTCGAGTCGCCGCTTTCGCGGGGACGAGCGGATCGTGGTAACTAGTCGGCAATGATCAAGAAGATTCTCACCGTCGGCGGCTACACGCTTCTTTCGCGTCTTACCGGCTTTATGCGCGACATCATGCTTGCCGCCATTATCGGCGCCGGGCCGGTCGCCGATGCGTTCTTCGTCGCTTTCCGGCTACCGAATCATTTTCGCGCCATCTTCGCCGAGGGCGCGTTCAATGCCGCCTTCATTCCGGCTTATGCGCGTGTGCGGACCCAGCAAGGACCGGCAGCGGCGAGCACTTTCGGCGACCGCATATTCACGCTGCTGTTGGCGTCGCAGCTCATCCTGTTGGCGCTCGCGCTCATCTTCACGCCGCAGGTCATCGAAGTTCTGGCGCCCGGATTTTCGCGCGAGCCGCAGCAATTCACACTCGCGGTTTCGCTGACGCGGATCACTTTTCCTTATCTTCTCCTCATCACGCTGGTGACGTTGTGGAGCGGCATCCTTAACGCAATGCACCGTTTCGCCGCCGCAGCCGCGGCGCCGATCCTACTCAACATCGCGATGATGGCGACGCTGGCGCTTGCCTTCTGGTTTCCCAGCGCCGGCCACGCCGCGGCCTGGGGCGTGCTGATATCGGGCGTGTTGCAGGTCGCTTTGGTCGGCGGCGACACGTTCTACGCCGGCGCCATGACGTCGTTTCGGGCGCTGCGGTGGGATGAAGACGTCAAACGCTTCTTCAAGGCGCTCCTGCCGGCAACCGTCGGATCGGCCGGCACGCAGCTTGCTTTATTCGCCGATACGATCATCGCAAGCTTTCTCTCGGCGGGCGCGATCTCGGCGCTCTATTACGCCGACCGCATCGATCAGTTGCCGATCGGCGTGATCGGCATCGCGGTCGGCACCGTGCTGGTGCCCGAAATGACGCATCGGCTTGCGGCCGGCGACGACGCCGGCGCACGCTCGGCGCAGAATCGCGCCATTGAATTTGCGCTGCTTCTCGCGATCCCTTGCGTCGTCGCCTTCCTGGTGGTGCCCGGCCTGATCATGCGCGCCTTGTTCATGCGCGGCGCATTCACCGCCGCCGACGCCCACGCCGCGGCGATGACGCTGATGGCTTACACGATCGGGCTTATTCCCTTCGTCCTCATCCGCAGCGTGGTCGCGCCATTCCTCGCCCGCGGCGACACCGCGACGCCGGTCAAGGCGGCCTTGATCGGAACCGCAATCAACATCGCCTTCAAGGTCGTGCTGATGGTGCCGCTGGCGCAGGTGGGCTTGGCGCTTGCGACCTCGATCGGTGCCTGGATCAATTTCATCCTGGTGCTCTATTTCGCGGTGCGAGCGAACGTCATCGCCTCCGATGGGGCGCTTAAGTCTTCGCTGATCAAGCTCGCGGTGGCCGGCATTGCGCTCGCCGTCGCCTTGTTGGTCGCGGATCCCTTCGTCATGGCGCTGTCATCCTCGTTGTTCAGGTTCCGCAACGAATCGGCCTTGGCGCTGTTGATGGTGCTCGGCGGTCTGGTCTATGGGGGGCTCGTGCTGGTGTTGTTCGGTCGGCGCTGGGTCGCGCTGATGAAACGCAGCGCCGAGACCGCCGAATCCGCACCGATTTCGTCCGTGGCGCCGATCGAGGAAACCGAGGCCGGACTGGACGAGATGTGATGGAACGGGAGCAGGAAACGCAATGCGCGTGACCATGATCGGCGCCGGATATGTCGGGCTTGTATCCGGCGCCTGTTTTGCCGACTTCGGTCACCAGGTGACCTGCATCGACAAGGACGCCGGCAAAGTGGCCGCGCTCAATCGCGGCGAAATCCCGATCTTCGAACCGGGCCTTGCCGATCTGGTCAAAGCCAATATGCGGGAGGGCCGGCTCGAATTTGCCGGCGAGGCCTCCCGCATCGGCGATGCCGAGGCGGTGTTCATCGCGGTGGGCACGCCGTCGCGGCGCGGCGACGGCCACGCCGATCTGACCTTCGTCTATGACGCGGTGCGCGAGATCGCGCCGCAGCTTGCCGGCACCGCAGTCGTCGTTACCAAATCGACCGTGCCGGTCGGCACCGGCGACGAGATCGAACATATCCTTCGTCAAAAACGCCCCGACGCCGAGATCCAAGTCGTCTCCAATCCGGAGTTTTTGCGCGAGGGCGCCGCAATCCAGGATTTCAAGCATCCCGATCGCATCGTGGTCGGCACCGAGGACGCGCGCGCGCGCAACGTGCTCGCGGAGATCTACCGGCCGCTCTATCTGAATTCGCCGCCGATCATCTATGTCAGCAGGCGCACGGCGGAACTGATCAAATACGCGGCCAATGCTTTCCTCGCCACCAAGATCACGTTCATCAACGAAATCGCCGATCTGTGCGAAGCAGTCGGCGCCGACGTACAGGAGGTGGCGCGCGGCATGGGTCTCGACAACCGCATCGGCGCGAAATTCCTGCACCCCGGTCCGGGTTTCGGCGGCTCGTGCTTCCCCAAGGATACCACCGCCTTGCTGAAGACCGCGCATGATCGCGGCGTATCGCTGCGCATCGTCGAGACGGTGTCCGCCGTTAACGAGCAACGCAAACGCGCCATGGCGCGCAAGGTGGTCGCGGCGCTCGGCGGTTCGGTCCGCGGCAAGACCATCGCCGTCCTCGGACTGACGTTTAAGCCGAACACCGACGATACCCGCGATTCGCCGGCGATCCCGCTGATCACCGCGCTGCACGATCTCGGCGCGACGGTGCGCGGCTACGATCCGGCCGGCATGGAGCAGGCGAAACCGCTGCTGCCCTCCGTTCAATATTGCGACGGCGCCTATACCGCCGCGGAAGGCGCCGACGCCGTCGTCATTGCAACCGAATGGGAGCAGTTCCGGGCGCTCGATCTGGCTCGTCTGAAGCGCGTGATGGCGCGTCCGGTCATCGTCGACCTGCGCAACATTTATCGCGCCGACGAAATGAAGCGGGCGAATTTCCGCTACGTCGCGATTGGGCGGCCGGGTGTGGAGTAGGGCGGGTCGTTACGCCGACAACGGCGTCAGGCCACGAGCCGTACCGGTGACGAAGCGCCGAGCAGCTTCGACACTTCGCTGGCCGGGACGGCTTTGCCGTACAGAAAGCCCTGCGCTTGTTGCGCGCCGTGCGCGAGGACCGCCGCCGCTTGCGCCTCGGTCTCGACGCCCTCGGCCGTGACGGACAAATTCAGGCCTTTGCAGAGACCGATGATCGCCCGCATGAAAACTTCGCTTTCGCTGCTGGTGGCGAGTTCCTGGACGAAGCGACGATCGATCTTGAGCTTGTCAAATCGCAATTCGTACAAGTGATAAAGGCTCGAATACCCGGTGCCAAAATCGTCGATCACGATGCGGACGCCGGCATTGCGCAGGGTCTGTATGGCGTGGCGGGTCGCTTCCAAGTCCTCGACAAGGGCGCTTTCGGTAATTTCCGCTTCCAGCCGATGCGGTGGCAGCCCGGCGTCGTTCATCACGGTAAGGATTGCATCGGCGAATCTGCGGTCGCCGAGTTGAGACGGCGAAAAGTTGAACGACAGCGAAATGTCGTCCGGCCAATTCACCGCGTCGCGGCACGCATCGCCGAACAGCTGGCCCGACACCATGTCGATGAGGCCGAGCTCATCGGCAAGCGGGATAAATGTATCCGGCATGATCATGCCGCTCACCGGATGCTGCCACCGGCCCAGGCTCTCGAAACCGACGATCCGCTTCGATTTCAGATCGACGATGGGCTGATAATACGGTCGAATTTCGTACCCGCCGATGGCCGCCCGCAGGTCCTTTTCCAAAAGCGACCGCTCGCGGACGTGAGCATCCATCTTCGGATCGAAGAAGCAGTACTCGGTGTGGGTATTCCTGGCGCGGGAAAGGGCGACGTGAGCGCATCGCAACAGCTCGTCGACCGTCATGTGGCCGCGGCCCGCTTGTGCAATCCCGACGCTTGCGCCGATGCTGTGATGCTCGATGCCGATTTGCACCGGCTTCTTGACGATCTCAACGAGCGAGCAGGCAAGCCGGCGCGCGGTTTCGGGGTCGCCGCCAGCCAAGCACAGGGCAAACTCGTCGTCGCCAATCCGGGCAAAGATGTCGCCCGGTGACGCGCAGTCCCGTATCCGCGTGCCCACCTGCGCCAGCGCCTCGTCGCAGCCGACGTGGCCATACACTTCATTAAGCTTCTTGAACTGATCGAGCCCCAGCAACAGGACGCTCATTTTGTTATCGGATTTTCTCAGCGCGGCGCTGACGTCGCTTTGGAATTGCCGCCGGTTCGGCAATTGGGTCAGCGGATCGCGCATCGACGCCGCTTGGGCGTGACGTTCGGCGGCCACGCGTTTTGCTCGTTCGCGCCGTTGGTCGCCGATACGGCGCGTGCTGAACAACACCAGCGCCATGCCGAAGAAGTACAAGAATGACGGCTTTACCGGCTCGATGCCGAGGACATTATGAAGGATCGTAAGCCCGCCCCACTCGGCGATCGACATGTAGGCGAGGATCGCCATGGAGAAAATCACCAAAGCGTCGGTGATTTCCCGGGCCGCTGCTGAGGACAGGTCAATAGCAAAGAAACGCTTTGGCGATTTGTTCATGGACGTACCTTGCGATAATGAATGTGTCGCAGAAAGACTTCACTTTTTCATGAATCGAAGCGTCCCAATCGCGCATATTTAGGGTTTCTTCACTTAAAGCGGGCGCCGGGAAGTGCCCGCTACAGGTCGACGGGGTCCATGCCGCGACGGCTGCCCGCCCAATAGGCTTAACATCGATTGCACGAAGAAAATGATGCGTGCGAAACTGCGCTATCGCCGCCGCGACGGGGGTTTCTCCGATCGCCGTTTCGGCGCCGGCGCCTTGCGCCGCGGTTCGTCATCCTGCACGTGGCGGCACCAGGCCGCGATCCGGCCGCGGACATCCTTGTCGGCGAACGCGTCGCCGGTAATCGACAGCCGCTCGATGGACCAGTCGTAATTTTGTTCGAGCAGGCCTTCTTCCCGCAATCCGGTTTCCATCATGACGATGAGCGGCAGATCGAGCGCATAGGCCATCGCCGCCTCGATCTGATTCCACGGCGTGGTGTAGCGCACCGATGCGAGCTTCTTTTCCTGCGCTGACTTACGTTTCTCAAAACCCGAGTCGAAATAGGTGCGCTCGTAGGCGACGATGATCGCGGCATCGCATTCGTGCATGATCCGCGAAATGACCTGCAACGGACTTTCGGCTGGGTATTCGCTCATGTTGACGGCGCGCGGCTCCATATTGCACTTGCGCAGCAAGGCGAGCAGCGCCTTGAGAAATTCCCGCTGCGGCTCCGAATAGGGCGTGCCGAAGCTGATGAAGACGTGTTTCTTCGCCATGGCGCAAAGCCCCTAGCCGGTTCGCGGCGGAAGCGCATATAGGGTAGCGCCCGGGTCTTTGCAGAGGGCAGGACGGGCCAGGCCGTGATCTCGTCGCCGGACTGTCTTCACGTGAGTCTCAAACAGGAGGGCCGCCCGGCAACCGGGCGGCCCTTTTCATTACAGCACAAAAGTGCGAGCGAGTCCGCTCAGCCCCACCGGACGGCGATGGCGCCGGCGATCGAGCGCGGCCGGGTCCGCAGTGCGTGGCCGTCATTGCCCGATTCGATCACCCACATGCCGTCCTCTTGGCCGACGATCTTGCCGACATGGTGCGGCCAGACGACGATCGCGCCTACGCCCGCTGGTCCGGGCCGGCCCCAATGCGTCCAGTTGCGCGCGAGATTGAACGACGGGCCGGGATCGTTGCCGACGAGCCGCCGCATCTCCCAACCGCACCACGCCGCCGGTCGTCCGTTGTCGCGGCCGCTGTACGCGCTGTGTTGCGGATAGGCAGCGAAGTCCGGCGCCGAAGCCCCGAAAGCTCCCGGTGCCGAATATGGCTGTGCTTGCCATGCGATTTGGCCGCCCGGGGCCGATCCCGGCTGCTGGTCCGCAGAGTTGCGGCTCCATGCTCCGCGATGGTGGCCGTGCCGGTAATGGTGTTCGCGCGCCTGGGCGGATTGCGCACACACCACGATGGCCGCAACAGCGACCGCAATGGTCGTCTTCTTCATGCGATGACTCCTAACTTCTTGCACACGACGGTTGTCGATACCGCCCACAAACAAAAGCCCCGCCAAACAGCTTGCTTGGCGAGGCTAAGCGAACGGGCGTGCCTCGTTGACAGCGCAAGGCACGCGCGGTGTCATAGCATTGCTGCGCGCCGCGGCTCCGCCCGATTTTGCATGGCAAGTATTTGTTCGACGGGCGCGCGCGCCAAATTCTCGCCTCGTTTGCCGTCGTGAAATGAGGCAATTCGTTGTTAGTTGTTTGTTTGTTTTTGAGCACGCGGCCTGGCGACGCCCAAAATACGAAGGCCGTCAGCCAGCGCAGCGGCGATCGGCCGCTCTCGATCGCCGCGTCGTCTGGCGCCAAATTTCGACGCAGATGTTAACGAGCGGCGTTAATCCGCGCGGGCAAGCATGCGCCTGGCCGACCACTTAGCCGGTGAACCAATGGTCGATCACCACGCCAATGAAAACGCCGGCAAGTGCGGCTGCGATGCCGATTGAAACGGTCTCCAGCACCGTGCGGGCGACGCTGCGCTTTGCAATCCGCGCCCGCCCGACGCCGAGCGTCACCAGCAGCGCAAACGTAACCGTCGCGGAAACTACTCTCGCCTGCGGGATGGGAAGAAAGACAAACGGCAAGATCGGCACCGCTGCCGCCAGAAAATCGGCGAACAACATCCACAGCGCCTGTTCCCAGGGATTAAGCGGCCCCTCTGGCGCGCCTTGCAACGCGCCCAAAAGGCCGCTGAGCGCCGCGCGGTCGTGTTGCACCGCGCCGGCAAGCGCTGTGGATTGCTCCGCGGTCAGGCCGGCCTTTGTCAGCCGCTCCGAAAGCGACGCGGCAACGATGGCCGGGCCGGCGGTTGGCTCGGCCGCCGTCAGCGCCCGGCTGGCGTTGATTTTGTCGCGGGTGGTTTCGACGTCGAGATAGGCGCCGGCCATCATCGAGACGGCGGCCGCCACCGCCCCCGAAGCGCCGGCGATGAGCACGGTTTTGGCATTGGTCGTCGTAGCCGCGACGCCGAAGATCAGACCAAAAATAGATACGGTGCCATCTTCCATTCCGAACACGATGGTGCCGGCTGAATTGAAAAGGGAGTTCTGCAACCGCTGCAATGTCGGGAGAATGGCCATTGTTTAGTCCTTTCGAGCGGCTTGATCCTGCCGGGCCCGGGCGCTAGCCTTCCAGCAAAACACCGCGGGGAGGAACAGTCTATGACGTCCTTCGCCATTACGCCGCTGACCGATCACACCGGCGCCGAAATCGTCGGCCTCGATTTTCGCGAACCGATCGATGCCGAGGCCCATGCCGCGCTCAATTGCGCCTTCGCCGAGCATCACGTGCTGGTCATGCGCGATCAGCACTTCGATCCGACCGAATTCAAGAGCGCCGCACAAGTGTTCGGCGAGTTGCAGATCCACGACAGGAAGGAGCAGCACGTCCCCGGCCATCCCGACGTGTATTACGTCTCCAACGATATCATCGTGAACGGCAAGCGCATGATTCCGGGCGAGACCTTCCACACCGACCATTCCAATCATCCCGCCCCGCCCAAGGCGACGACGTTGTTCGCGGTCGATCTGCCGTCGCGCGGCGGCGATACCCAATACGTCAATATGCACGACGCGTATGACGATCTGCCCGCAGCCACCAAGCAACGCATCGACGGGCTCAAGGCGGTGCACGTTTATCAGAGCAAATACAGCCCCCGCGCACTCTCCGGCCTCAACGACGAGAGCCGGGCCAAGCTGCCGCCGCCCGGTATCCATCCGCTGGTCCGCACTCATCTGGAGAACGGCCGCAAGGCGCTGTATCTCAATCCGGTGCGCATGGAATTGATCGTGGGCATGGCGGACGAGGATGCCTTAAAACTGATCGACGACTTGATGCAGCACGCGACGCAGAAAAAATACGAATATCGTCACCAATGGCGTCATGGCGACTGGGTGCTGTGGGACAACCGCAGCGTCATGCACCAAGCCAATCCCGACTACGACATGAACGAGCGCCGCTATCTCTACCGCCTCATGCTCAAGGGCGAAGTGCCGGTGTGAGACAGCAAGCCGTGGCTGTGACCACCTTGATCGCGCTGGCTGGCCTAATGGGTGCCGGCGGTATCGTGCTGGCCGCGGCCGGGGCGCATCTGGTGCCCGGCTCGGGTCTCGACGGCGCCGCTTACATGCTGCTGTTTCATGCCGCTGCCGTGCTTGGCGGCGCGGCGCTGATGCAACAGGGCGTGCTGTCGCGGCCGTTGACGCTCGTTGTGCTGGCGGCCTGGGTGCTGGGCGCGGTTTTGTTTTCCGGCGACATCGCGCTGCGGGCGTTTGCCGGCCACCGCCTGTTTCCGTTTGCCGCGCCGTCCGGCGGCTTTATTCTCATTGCCGCTTGGCTCGCGCTCGCGGCTGCCGCGGTCGGCGCTCTCTTGCGGGGCTGATGCAGCGCAGCCGATGGCCGATCATGACTTGGCCATCTTTGCCGGGCCTGTCGCACAAGGACAGCACGGCTTGGTGTCGTCGGCGCCCGTTCACCGCTCGCCATCTCCTGTAATATCAATGGCTTAGGCGCCACATGCCGGAGCTCATATATTCAGCCCGGCCAGGGCCTTAGGGCGGCAAGAGCATTCGCCCGGCGACCATGCGTCTCGTGTGATTGACAGGGACCGATGCCTATGATGCCGAGACGTTCGAGGGAAGCACGATGAAATTCGTTAATGCGGCGCGTCTCGCCGTCCTGCCGGCGTCGGCCGTGCTGCTGCTCACTTTGGCCGGATGCGACCGCGGACAGCAGCAGCGCGCAGCACAAGCGCCGACGGTAACCGTGGCCAAGCCGTTGCAGCGCACGGTGGTCGATTACGACGAATATGTCGGCCGCTTCGTCGCCGTGGATTCGGTCGAGATTCGCTCCCGGCTGTCCGGCTATCTTTCGGCGATCCATTTCACCGATGGACAGATGGTCAAGAAGGACGATCTGCTTTTCACCATCGACCGGCGGCCGTTCGAAATCGCGCTGGAACAGATGCGCGCCAATCTCGCCCAGGCGCACGCCAATCTCTCCTTCGCCGAGGCCGATCTGCAGCGCGGCCAGGCGCTCTTGCAAAACAAGACCATCACCGAACAAACCTACGACCAGCGCACGCAAGCCAAGAACGTGGCGGAAGCCTCCGTTGCCGCGCAAGAGGCGATGGTGCATTCGGCCGAGCTCGATCTCGAGCAATACAGCGAGCTGCGGTCGCCGATCGACGGGCGGATCGGCGACCGCCGCGTTTCCGTCGGCAATCTCATCACCGGCGGTGCCGGCGGCAATACCACGCTCCTTGCCACCATCGTTTCGGTCGACCCGATCCGCTTCGAATTCACCTTCGACGAGCAGTCGTATCTGCGCTACGAGCGGTTCGCCAAAAACCGGAAACCCGATCAACCGGCGGATCCGCCATCGGGCCAGAACGCCGATAAGCAAGCCGATCAGCAATCCGGCCAACAAGGCGGCCAACAGCCCGATCCGCCATCCGGGCAGCAGGCTGCAGAGCAGCAAGGCGGCGTCGACACCGGCGTTCCCGTTTCGCTCAAGCTGATCGACGAAAAAGATTTCGACCACACCGGCAAGATCGATTTCGTCGACAACGTCGTCAGCACGTCCTCGGGCACGATCCGCGGCCGTGCGGTGTTTGCCAATTCCAACGGCCTGTTCACTCCCGGCATGTTCGGCCGCATCCGTGTTCCCGGCTCGCCGCCGCATATGGCGCTGCTCATCCCCGACGCCGCGATCGGCTCCGAGCAGGCGCGCAAATACGTGCTGGTCGTCGACGACAGCGGCACGGTGCGGCAGAAATACGTGACGCTCGGCCAGATCGACGGCGGCTTGCGCGTCATCCGGGACGGCTTGCTTGCGAGCGATCGCGTGATCGTCAACGGCCTGATGCATGCGCAGCCGGGAATCAAGGTGAAGGCGGAGGAACAAAGCGCCGCCGCCGCGCCGCCTCAGGCGGACGGCCAAGCCAAAGCCGATTAATGCCGTAACATGCGCATCTCGCACTTCTTCATCGATCGGCCGATTTTCGCCGCCGTGGTCTCGATCGTCTTCGTGATCCTCGGCGGCGTGGCATTCTCGCGCCTGCCGATCGCGCAATATCCCGAGATCGCGCCGCCGATCATCAACGTCACCGGACAATATCCCGGCGCCAGCGCCGAAGTCGTCGCCTCCACGGTGGTCGCGCCGATGGAGGAGCAGATCAACGGCGTCGAAAACATGCTCTACATGTCGTCGAACTCGACGGCGGACGGGCGCTTTTCGATCCAGATCACTTTCGATCTCGGCACCAATCTCGACATCGCCCAGGTGCAGGTGCAGAACCGCGTCGCCATCGCGCAGCCGCGCCTGCCGGCCGACGTCCGCAATATCGGCGTCACCGTGCAGAAGGCCTCGCCCGATCTGATGATGGTCGTGCACCTTTATTCGCCCGATAAATCGCGCGACTCCTTGTTCATTTCGAACTATGCGACGCTCGAAGTCACCGATCCGCTCACCCGCGTCGACGGCGTTGGCTCGATCACCGTGTTCGGCAGCCGCGATTATTCGATGCGGATCTGGCTCGACCCGGACCGCCTGCAGTCGCTCGGGCTGACCGCGACGGACGTCACCAATGCGTTGCAGGCGCAAAACATCCAGGTCGCGTCCGGCGTTCTCGACCAGCCGCCGGTGGCGCGTCCCGGTGCGTTCCAGGTCGCGGTGCAGACGCTCGGCCGGCTCGATACGCCCGAGGAATTCGGTTCGATCGTGGTGAAAGAAACTCCGGGCGCGGTGGTACGGCTGCGCGACGTCGCCACTATTCAGCTCGCCGCGCTCGATTATTCGTCGAATTCTTATCTCGATCACGATCCCGCCGTCGCGCTCGCCATCTTCCAGCGGCCGGGCTCCAATGCGCTCGCCACCGCCAAGGGCATCACCGATCTGATGGCCAAACTGGCGCAGCGGTTTCCGGCCGGCGTCAAATACGCCATCGTCTACAACCCGACGCAATTCATTCAGCAATCGGTCGACGCAGTGATCGACACCATCGGCGAAGCCATCGTGCTCGTCGTGCTGGTGGTGATCCTGTTTCTGCAGAGCTGGCGCGCGGCGATCATTCCGCTCGTCGCCATACCGGTGTCGCTCGTCGGCAGTTTCTTCTTCATGGCGACGTTCGGTTTCACACTCAATAATCTTTCGCTGTTCGGTTTGGTCTTGGCGATCGGCATCGTGGTGGACGACGCCATCGTCGTCGTCGAAAACGTCGAGCGTAATATCGCTTCAGGGCTTGCGCCGCGCGAGGCCGCGCGCAAAAGCATGAACGAGGTCGGCTCGGCGCTGATCGCGATCGCGCTCGTGCTGTGTGCGGTGTTCGTGCCGTCGATCTTCATCACCGGCATATCCGGCCAGTTCTACCGGCAATTCGCGCTGACCATTACCGGCGCCACCGTCATTTCGCTGATCGTGTCGCTGACGCTGTCGCCGGCGATGTGCGCGTTGCTGCTCAAGCCGCACCAAAACGGCCAGCGCGACCGCTGGTGGGAGCGGCCAATCCACCAATTTTTCGGCTATTTCAATCGCGGCTTCGATAAAGTCGGGTTCGGCATTTCGTGGCTTGCCACGCGCACCGTGCGGCGCGCGGTCATGATGGCCGCTATTTATCTCGTCGTCATCGGGCTCGGCTTGAACGCCTTTCGCACCACGCCGGTAGGCTTCATCCCGCAGGTCGACCGCGGCTACATCATCGTCGTCGTGCAATTGCCGCCGGGCGCGTCGCTCGCCCGTACCGACACGGTGCAGCAGAAGGTGCTCGACATCGCCATGGGGGTGCCCGGCGTGGCACACGCCGTGAACATTGTCGGCTTTTCGGGCGCGACTTACACCAATGCGCCAAACTCCGGCGCGCTGTTTCTGGTGCTCGACGACGCCCAGAAACGCGGTCACGACGCGCGCCAATCCGCGGCCGCCATCCAGGCTGAGCTGAACCGCCGGCTGTCGGCCATCCAGGACGCCTTCATCATCGCCGTGCTGCCGCCGCCGGTTCTCGGCATCGGTACCGCCGGCGGCTTTCGCATGATGGTCGAGGACCGCGCCGGACGGGGATCCGAAGCGCTGCGGCAGGCGACCGAAGCGCTGGTGCTTCGCGCCGTGAAGACGCCCGGCATCGCGCAGGCGTTCTCGCTGTTCGAAACCTCGACGCCGCAAGTTTATCTCAACATCGACCGCATCAAGGCGCAGCTCCTCGGCGTCAACGTGCAGGACGTGTTCAGCGCGCTGCAAGTCTATATCGGCTCGTCCTACGTCAACGACTTCAATCTGTTCGGCCGAACCTTCCGCGTCATGGCGCAGGCGCGCGACGAGGATCGCCAGCACATCGCCGACGTGCTGAAGATCAGGGTGCGCAACGCCAACGGCGATACCGTTCCGCTCGGCTCTTTCACCACGGTGGATAATATTGCCGGCCCCTACCGCGTACCGCGCTACAATCTCTATCCGGCCGCCGAGATCGACGGCGCCGCCGCGCCCGGCTATTCGCAAGGCCAGGCCATCGCGATCATGGACAAGCTCGCCGATTCCCTGCCGGAAGGGTTCGCCACCGAGTGGACAACGCTCGCGTACCAGCAGATCAGGGCCGGCAACACGGCGATGTTCGCGTTCGTGCTGGCGGTGGTCTTCGTCTTTCTGGTGCTGGCCGCGCAATACGAGAGCCTGACCTTGCCGCTCGCGGTGATCATGATCGTGCCGATGTGCCTCGTCGCCGCCATCACCGGCGTCATCCTGCGCGGTCTCGACAACAACATCCTGACTCAAGTCGGTTTCGTGGTGCTGATCGGGCTTGCCGCGAAAAACGCGATTCTGATCGTCGAGTTCGCCCGGCAATTGGAGGATCAGGGGCGCAATCGCTGGGACGCCGCCGTCGAGGCGACGCGATTGCGGCTGCGGCCGATCTTGATGACGTCGTTTGCCTTCATTCTCGGCGTGACGCCGCTGGTCTGGGCGATTGGCGCCGGCGCGGAATTGCGCCAAGCGCTCGGCACCGCGGTGTTCTCCGGAATGATCGGCGTAACGGCGTTCGGACTGATCTTCACGCCGGTGTTCTACGTCATTGCCCGCTATATCGCCCAGCTCGGCCACCGCCGCGACAAGGAAAGTCATGGTTCGGTGCAGCCGGCGGAATAGCGGGCGGCCGACAAAAAAGGAAGTTCGCGAGCCGCCATTGACGATTCCTGCGGAATAAGGGCGATGGGGCGGTGTTCGTCGCGTTACGGGTGGGCTAGCATCGCCGAACGGGTAGCGTTGCCTGGGGGCAGAATGTCGAACCGCTGCAGGGAGTCATAGCGATGATCCAGAAAGTGCTGATCGCATTTTTCGTTGTGGTATTGGGCGTGACCGCCGCCTCGGCGCAGAGCTGCCAAGACATCATCGACAAGCGCCAAACGTTCATGAAGCACAGCGCCGCCGAAGCAAAGATCGGCTCTTCGATGATCAAGGGTGAGACGCCGTTCGACCTCGCCAGGGTCAAGGAAATCTATTCCACTTTCGCAACCGACGCGGCGGCAATGCCGACCCTGTTCCCCGATTGCTCGAAAACCGGCGATCACACGACGGCCGCGCCGACGATTTGGGACAAGTCGGCGGACTTCAAGGCTGCAATCGCCAAGTTCGCCGCTGACATAAAAACGGCGCAGGATACGACCAAGGACCTCGATACTCTGAAGACCAATTTCCAGACCATCGGTAAGGACTGCGGCTCCTGCCATCAGACTTTCCGGGCGACGCCGAGCTGATCTAAGTCTCGGGTCCCGAGAAAGTGGGCGGCCGTCCGTAAGGGCGGACCGCCTTTCAGTTTTTCCGGAATATTTCCCTGATCCGGAATCCCGTATTAGGTTTGGGTTGCGCCGGGAGGCTGTGGCATGCCGACATTGCGAACGCTCGCGCTTCTCGCCGCGGCCGCCGCAACCTTGGCTCTTGCAGCCTTCTGGCTGTTGACGCTGCCGGCGGTCGTTCCCGGCTCGGCCTTGCCGCCCTATACGCCCAATCTCGATAATGGCCGCACCATGTTCGCGATTGGCGGCTGTTCGGCTTGCCACGCTGTTCCCAACAAGGATCCCGACAAGGTCGATCGCACGCGGCTTGGCGGCGGCTTGGCGCTCAATTCACCGTTCGGCACCTTCTATGTGCCAAACATCTCGCCTGACCCCAAAGATGGCATTGGCCGCTGGAGCGAAGCGAATTTCGTCACCGCGCTGTGGAAGGGGACTTCGCCGCAGGGCACCAATCTCTATCCGGCGTTTCCCTACACGTCCTATCAGCACATGCAGCTTAACGACGTGCGCGATCTGTTTGCTTTTCTCAAGACCCTGCCGCCGTTGCCGGGCAAAGTGCGCGGGCAAAATCTGCGATTTCCTTTCGACCAGCGTCCGCTGCTCGGCGGCTGGAAGCTGTTGTTTCTCCGCGGCGGTCCGTTCGTGTCTGATCCGTCTCGCTCTGCGCAATGGAACAGGGGGGCTTATCTGGTCAACGGCCCGGGGCATTGCGCCGAGTGCCATTCGCCGCGCAACATGCTCGGCGGCATCATCGACAGCGAGCGCTTCGCCGGCGGCCCGGCTCCGGACGGCAGCGGCTGGGTGCCGAACATCACGCCGGTGGGGCTGCAACACGGCGACGACAAATGGTCCGAAAAAGACATTGCGAGCTTTCTCAGTGACGGCATGATGCCATCGGGCGATTTTGCCGGCAGCACCATGGCCGAGGTCATCCGCAACACATCGCTGCTCGGCGCCGACGATCGCGCGGCGATCGCCGATTACATTTTCACGCTGCCGCCGGTGCAAGGCCCGACGCCGCGGCCTGAAAAATGAACCACGAAATCCTTCGCCGGCCGCCGCTACGATCCCGCCCCGAACGCCTTAAACGTGATAATGGTGCGGGTCTCGGCGATGCCCGGAATCGGCTGCACCTTCTCGGCGATGAAATGGCCGATATCGGTCGACGGATCGACGTAGAATTTCACCAACAGGTCGAAGTCGCCGGCGGTCGAATAGATTTCCGAGGCAATTTCGGCGTCGGCGAGCTTATTGGCGACCTCGTAGGACTTGCCGAGCTGACATTTGATCTGCACGAAAAAGGGGACCATGCGCGCCTCCGAAAGCCTGCAAGCTTATACTAAACCGCATGGACTGCACGAGCCCAACCGGACAGTGTAAGGTCCGCAAAAATCGGACCCAAAATGCCTCGACCCGTCGATCTTCGCCTCAATGCCATCGTCGATCCCGAGCGTGCCGGTGGGCGCGATCTTGCCGACTTGGCACGGCTTTGCGCGGAAGGCGGCGCGACGCTCATCCAATTGCGCGACAAAGTGAGCGAGACGCGTGCGATGGTCGAGGCGGCGCGGGCGATCAAGCAAGCGCTGGCGCCGCTTGGCGTGCCGTTCGTCGTCAACGACCGGATCGATGTGGCGCTCGCCGCCAAAGCCGACGGTGTGCATCTCGGGCCGGACGACATGGCGATCGAAGACGCCCGCGCGATCCTCGGCCGGGATGCGATTGTCGGCCTCTCGGTTAAATCGGTCGAGGCGGCCGCGGCCGCGCCGCTTCAGCTGATCGATTATGTCGGCTCCGGCGGCGTCTATGCCACTTTGTCGAAGCAGCAGAAGAGCGCGCCGATCGGTCCCGCGGGCCTGGCGAGCATCATTGGCGCACTGCATCGGCGCGCACCGGCACTGCCGGTATGCGGAATTGCCGGCATCGACGCCGGTAACGCCGCCGAAGTCATCGGCGCCGGCGCCGACGGCGTCGCCGTGATCTCGGCGCTGTCGCTGTCGCCCGATCCCGCAGGCGCGGCGCGCACCTTGCGCGATATCGTCGACGCGATGCTGGCGAAGCGGGGCGCGTGATGGGCGTTCCCATCGCCGTGACCATCGCCGGCTCGGATTCGGGCGGCGGGGCCGGTGTCGAAGCCGATCTCAAGACGTTTTCCGCGCTCGGCGTCTATGGCGCTTGCGTCATCACCGCGCTGACGGCGCAGAACACCAAGGGCGTGTTCGCCGTCCATGAGGTGCCGGCGGATTTCATCACGGCGCAGATCGACGCGGTGTTTTCCGACTTCGCCATCGGCGCAGTGAAGATCGGTATGCTGGGCAACACGGCGGCTATTGACGCGGTCGCCGCCGGTCTCGATCGCCATAATGCACGCAACGTGGTGCTCGATCCGGTTATGGCTGCGACGTCAGGTGAAAAGCTATTACGTCCGGACGCGCTTGCGGCGTTGCGCAAGCTCGTCGCGCACGCGAATCTATTGACGCCCAATCTGCCGGAAGCAGCGGCACTGCTCGAGGTGCCGCAAGCGCGCGACGAGAGCGAGATGCGCGCCCAGGCGGACAAGCTTTTAGAATTCGGCGCCGATGCGGTGCTGATCAAAGGCGGGCACGCCAGCGGTCCGCACAGCGTCGATCTTCTGGTCGAGCCGGCCGGCTCCACGCGTTTCACCGCGCCGCGGCTGCGGACCAGCAACGGTCACGGCACCGGCTGCACGCTTGCATCGGCGATTGCCGCCGGCCTCGCCAAGGGCTTTCTGCTCGGCGAGGCGGTCGGCGAGGCCAAGACCTTTGTCAGCGCCGCCATTGCGGCGGCGGATCGGCTCGAGGTCGGCTCCGGCCGCGGCCCGGTGCATCATTTTTTCAAGTGGTGGTGACGCTTGCTGCTCCCTTCCCCCTTGTGGGGGAGGGTGGGGAGGGGGGTCGCGAGGTGACGCGTGAGTGTCGACTGGAGCAGAGCCTTCTTCCAGTCGTGCGCGATGCCTCCCACCCCCACCCCTAACCCCTCCCCACAACGGGGAGGGGAATAGAAAATTACGCCGCTGCCGGCGCGCCGGGCTGCTTGAGCGGATGCGCGCGGGCGAAGGCGTCGAGCTGCGACAGTGCATCGACAATGCGGGTGAAGTTCGGGAACGGTCCGGTGTCGACATTGAAAAACTTCGCACCTGCCGCCTGGCTGGCGAGGCAGATATCGGCCATCGTGATCGTATCGCCGTGGCAATAGCGGCCGGTCGCCTTATCCTTCAGATGTGCCTCGAGCGCGGTAATCGCGGCAGCATGCCAATGCCGGCACCATTTGGCGACCGCCGCTTCGTCGAATTTGAATTCGTGCGCCAGATATTCGCGAACCCGCGGCACGATCAGCGGGTGCGAATCGCAGGCAACGAGCTGGCTCAAGCCGCGCACGCGGGCGCGGCCGCGCGGCTCGCGCGGCAACAGCGGCGGCGTCGGATGGATCTCGTCGAGATATTCGATAATGGCCAGCGATTCAAACAAAGCCGGCCCGTCACCGTCGAGCAGCGCCGGGATCGCCATCATCGGATTGACCGCGCGGTAAGCCGCCTCGCGCTGCTCGCCTTTCATCAGATTGACCTGGATCACCTCGTCGGGCGTGATGCCCTTGAGATTGAGCGCGATGCGCACACGATAGGTCGCGAGCGAGCGCCAGAACGAAAACAATTTCATCGTGTTCCTCCGTGCCTCGTCATGTGCTGGCGCGCTTTGCCTGGCGCCGCCAATCTCGGAGCAAGCCCGCCGACACCATGCACTTTATTTCTTCGTTCCGCCCGGATCGGCCTTAAGGCCCGCCGCCTCGATGCCGGCGACCGCGATGATCTCGTCGTTGTCACCGGTGTCGCCGGAGATGCCGACCGCGCCGACGATCTGACCGCCCGCATCGCGGATCAGCACACCGCCGGGATTCGGCACCATCCGCCCGCCGCTCGCCGCGACGATGGCGGTAAGGAAATTCGGGTTTTGCGCCGCCCGCTCCATCATCGTGCGCGAGCCCCAGCCCATGCCGAGCGCGCCATAGGCTTTGCCGATGGCGATCTCGAAACGGATGATTCCCGAGCCGTCCTCGCGCTTGCTGCAGACAACGTGTCCGCCGGCATCGAGCACGACCACGGTCTGCGGCATTTGTTTGGCCTCTCGCGCCTTCTTCAGCGCGGCGTCGATGATGGTGGAAGCTTGTGCAAGCGTAATGACTGACATCGTAGCTCCAGTTCGTTTGCTGAGGATTTACTACTGACCGCGGCTCGCCCAATAGGCCGAGACCGTGGAGATTTCGGCGGCGCCCGAGCGGTGGCGTTTGGTTTCTTCATAGCAGGCGAGCGTCTTGTCGACGAGCGGCAGCTCGACGCCGCGCGATTTAGCCTCGGCCAGCATCGCCTGCATGTCCTTGATGCCGCCGTCGACGTTGAATGTCACCGGACCGGGGTCGCCGCCCTTCAGCATTGCGGCAATGCCGGGCGCGCGCACTTTGGCGATCGTGGCGGCGCCGGACGTGTCGCTCAGCAAATCCAACAGCCGCGCCGGATCGACCGGCAGCGCATGGGCCAGCGCCAGCGCTTCGCCCAGCGCCTGCCAATAGACCATGAGCGGCAGATTGACCGCGAATTTGAGCACCGCGCCCGCGCCGACCGGGCCGGCATGTTCGAGACGGCGGCATAGCTGGTCGAGAATGGGTTGGGCGCGCACGGCGTCAGCCGCGTCGGCCCCTACGAGTCCGATGAGTTTGCCCTGCCGCGCCGGTCCGGTCGAACCGCCGACCGGGCATTCGACGAAAGCTGCGCCCTTGCCGCGCACCGCTGCGGCGAGCGCGACCTCGGTCGCCGATAGGACGGTGCTCATGTCGATGAACAGTTTTCCGGCAACGTCGCCGCTGAGCAGTCCCGATGGCCCTTTGTAGACCGCGTCGAGCGCCGCCGCGTCGGTGAGGCTCGAGATGATGACGTCCGCGCGTTTCACCAGCTCCGCCGGCGTCGCCACCACCGTTGCGCCCGCGACCGCCTTGGCCTTGTCCGGCGAGCGATTCCAGACCGCGACCTCGTTGCCGACCTCGATCAGCCGCGCGGCGATGGCCGCGCCCATTTTTCCAATACCGGCGACACCGACGCGCATGCGGCGCTCTCCTTGACGACCTCGTTCCGTCCCGGCGCGGACGATAGGCGATCGGCGGGCGGCGAGAAAGCGGCTTGCACAGGCACGGAGCGGGTGTCATAGCGTCGCGTCCAAATGGAAACAGGGAGCGGACGCGGCATGGCTTCGGGGAAAAAAGGTGTCGTCGGCATTATCGGCCTCGGCATCATGGGCGGCGCGTTTGCGGAAAATCTCGCCGCCGCCGGCTGGCGCGTCATCGGCTATGACATCGCGCCAGCACGACGCCGGGCTTTGGCGCGGGCGGGCGTCGAGATCGCCGCCGATACCGTCGATGTCGCGCGCCAGGCAAAGACCGTCATCACCAGTTTGCCGAAACCCGCCGCACTCGCGGCGACCGCCGCGGCGATCGCCAAAGCCGGCTTGCCGCGCCGCGTGGTGGTCGAGGCCTCCACCTTCACCATCGAGGACAAGACCCGCGCTAGGGAGATCCTGCACAAGGCCGGCCACGTGATGCTCGATTGCCCGGTGAGCGGCACCGGCGCCCAGGCCAAGCACCGCGACATCGTTGTCTATGCGTCGGGGGGCTCGGCCGAGATCAAGCGCCTGCGCCCGATGTTCGCCGCGTTCGGCCGCGGCGTGTTCGATCTCGGCGAGTTCGGCAACGGCAGCCGCATGAAATACGTCGCCAATCTCCTGGTCGCCATCCACAACGTCGCAAGCGCGGAGGCGATGGTGCTCGGCATCAAGGCCGGCCTGCCGCCGCAACTTATTTTCGATCTCATCAAAACCGGCGCCGGCAATTCGCGCATATTCGAGCTACGCGCGCCGATGATGGTGAAGGATCGGTACGACAATCCCACGATGAAAATCTCGGTCTGGCAGAAGGACATGGATGTGATCGGCCGCTACGCCCGCAAGATCAAGGTGCCGACGCCGATGTTCGACGCCTCGAGCAAAATTTACGAGAAGGCGCTCAAGGGCGGCCACGGCGCCGAAGACACCGCCGCGGTCTGCGCCGTGCTGGAAAAGATGGCCGGGGTGAAACGCAAGGGGGGACGGACGAAAAAGCGCTGACGCTTTTTGCGCTGTGCCCGCCATTTTACGTCATGCCCGGCCTTGTGCCGGGCATCCACGTCTTTAATCTCATGCCTCTCAAAAGACGTGGATGGCTGGGACGAACCCGGCCACGACGGCAAAGCGCAAGTACCTGGAGGAAACGCATGTCATCGCTTGAAGGCGAAGCTCGCATGGCGGCGGTCGCCGGCGACCGCAGAACGCTCGAACAGCGCAGCGAAACGCGCGACGGCATGCGCATCGACTGGAACGTGCCGATCGCGATGGATGACGGGCTCATCCTGCGCGCTGACATATTTCGTCCCGTCGCCGAAGGCCGCTATCCGGCGATCCTGAGCTACGGTCCTTATGCCAAGGGGCTCGCCTTCCAGGACGGCTATCCGAGCGCATGGCAGCGCATGGCGGAAAAACATCCCGACGTCACCGCCGGTTCCAGCAATCTCTACCAGAGCTGGGAGGTCGTCGATCCGGAGAAATGGGTGCCGCACGATTATGCCTGCGTGCGCGTCGATTCGCGCGGCGCCGGCTGCTCGCCGGGCTTCATCGATCATTTTTCGCCGCGCGAGACCAAGGATTTCTACGACTGCATAGAATGGGCCGGCGTCCAGCCGTGGTCGAACGGCAAGGTCGGTCTCAACGGCATTTCCTATTACGGCATCAACCAATGGCACGTGGCGTCGCTCGAGCCGCCGCACCTTGCCGCCATGTGCATCTGGGAGGGCGCCGCCGACTGGTATCGCGATATGACGCATCACGGCGGCATTCTCTGCACGTTCTGGGAAAACTGGTACGACATGCAGGTCAAGACCGTGCAATACGGCGCGGGCGAGCGCGGCAAAAGAAGCCGCGTGCACGGCGAACTGGTCTGCGGGCCGGAAATTCTCTCCGACGCGGAGCTCGCGAAAAACCGCAGCAATTTCGGCGGCGATATCGTCGCCCATCCGCTCGACGACGATTATCACCGCGCCCGTTCGCCGCTATGGCCGAAAGTGAAAGTGCCGTTTCTGTCGGCGGCCAATTGGGGCGGCCAACCGCTGCATCCGCGCGGCAATTTCGAGGGATTTGTACGCGCGGCGTCGAAGCAAAAGTGGCTGGAAGTGCACGGCATCGAGCACTGGACGCACTTTTACACCGATTACGGCCGCAACCTGCAACTGCGTTTCTTCGATTATTTTTTGCACGGCAAGAAAAACGCCTGGGACAAACAGCCGCGGGTGCAGCTCCTGGTGCGCCACGTCGACCGCTTCGTCGAGCGCACGGAAAAGGAATGGCCGCTCAAGCGCACCAAGTGGACGAAACTTTATCTCGATCCGACCGGCGGCGTGCTCAGCGAAAAGGCCGCCAAGAAAAAAACCGTGATCCGTTTCGAGGCGACCGGCGATGGCGTCACGTTTCTGACACCGCCGCTTCCCCGCGATACCGAAATCACCGGTCCGTCGGCGGTCAAGCTGTTCGTATCGTCCTCGACCAGCGATGCCGACATTTTCGTCGTGCTGCGTATCTTCTCGCCCGACCTCAAAGAAGTGGTTTTTCAGGGCGCCATCGATCCCCACACGCCGGTCGGCCAAGGCTGGCTGCGCGCCTCGCATCGCCAGCTCGATAGGAAGCTGTCAAAACCGTATCGGCCCTACCATGTCCACACCAAAAAGCAGCCGCTCAAACCGGGCGAGGTGGTCGCGCTCGACGTCGAAATCTGGCCGACTTCGATCGTCGTTCCCGCCGGGCACCGGATCGCGCTCACCATCCGCGGCAAGGATTACGTCTATCCCGGGGCAAGCGGAGGCCGGCTATCGAATTTCAAGAACGAGCTCACCGGGTGCGGCCCGTTCCTGCACGACGACCCGCGCGACCGTCCGCCGCAGATTTTCGGCGGCGTCACCGGCCTGCATTTCGGCGGCAAGGCGCGGCCATATGTGCTGTTGCCCGTCATTCCGCCCGAGAAAAAATGATCGTATAAGCGTTTAAGTGCGAGACGAATCGTTGAAGCTGGAAGCCTCGATCAATACGAGGCGCAAGGGAGGATGTGATGTCGCGTAAGGGCATGTCGAAAAAAGTTTCGCGCCGGACGCTGTTGGCAGGCAGTGCAGCCGGCGCGGCAGCTGTGCTGGCGCGTTTTCCGGCGCCGGCTATCGCGCAAGCCGCGCCGATCAAAATCGGTCTTCTCACCGTGAAGACCGGGCCGCTCGCCCAAGGCGGCATCCAGATGGAAGAGGGTGCGCTGACCTATTTGAAGGAGATGAACTACACGATCGCCGGCCGCAAGGTCGATTTCGTTTCCGCCGATACCGGCGGCGCTCCGGCCGGCGCCAAGACCAAGGTCCAGGAATTGGTCGAGCGCGACAAAGTCGACGTCATCGTCGGCCCGCTGGCCGCTTTCGAGCTCTATGCCATCAACGACTATGTGCAACAGCAGAAGATGCCGACGCTCAGTCTCGCCGCGGCCGACAATCTCACGCAGCGCCAACCCAATCCGTATCTGATCAGGGCGTCGGCGTCGTCGTCGCAGGCAATGCAGCCGCTCGGTCACTATGCGGCGACCGAAATGAAGCTCAAGCGCGTCGCTGCACTGGCGGACGATCTCGCCTTCGGCTACGAGGAGATCGGCGGCTTCCAGGCGGCTTTCGAAAAAGACGGCGGCTGCCTCGTGAGCAAGCTGTGGCCGCCGCTCTCGACGCCGGACTACACGCCTTATGTCGCGCAGATCACCGATTGCGACGGCGTGTGTCAGGGCTTTGCCGGCTCGAATCCGCTGCGCTTCATGAAGGCCTATGCCGACGCCGGAATGAAATATCCCGTGGTGACGGGCGAGGTCGGCGGCGACGACGCGCTTTTGAAAAGCTTCGGCAACGAGGCGCTCGGCCTCATCTCGTGTTGCCCCTATTCGCTCGACCTCGAGAGCGCGGCCAACACCCGATTCATCGACGGGATGGTGAAGAATTACAACGCCATTCCCGGCTTCTATTCCGCAGGCATCTACGTCAATTGCCAGGTGATCGACGCGGCCCTGAAGGCGACCGGCGGCGACATCGGCGACAAAGACAAGTTCGTGGCGGCGCTGCGCGCGGTTACTCTAACCGACACGCCGCGCGGGCCGATCAAGTTCGATCACTTCGGCAACGTGGTGGGGACTTTCTGCATCCGGCGCTGCGAAGCGGAGGGCGCGAAATACGGTCTCAAACTGTGGAACAAGATCGTCAAAACATATGAGAACGTCAGTCAGTTCTGGACTTGGCCGGAGCAGGAGTTCCTCGCGCATCCGGTTTATTCGCGCGACTATCCGCCGCTGCGGAAGTGTTGAAAAAGGCGCGACAATAGCTGACTTTACGGTGCGGCTGGGCTTCGCCCGGGACGCATGAAATGATAACGTGACGGCGACGGCCTAAAGGCCTATCGCGCAGGGAACGCAGGGGAATTGCAGGCGCCGCAGAGAAAATCAGGCGCCACAGGGAGGATATCAATGTCTCGGAAGCTTATGTCTCGGAAGGTCAGCCGCCGCGCGGTTTTGGCCGGCACCGCGGCCGGCGCGGCTGCGGCGGTTGCCCGTTTTCCGACGCCCGCCATCGCCCAGGCGGCGCCATTCAAACTCGGCCTTCTCACCGTGAAGACCGGGCCGCTCGCCCAGGGCGGCATCCAGATGGAACAGGGCGTGATCACGTATTTGAAGGAGATGAACTATACGATCGGCGGCCGCAAGGTCGATTTCGTGTCCGCCGACACCGGCGGCAATCCCGCCGGCGCCAAGACCAAGGCCCAGGAATTGGTCGAGCGTGACAATGTCGACGTCATTCTCGGCCCGCTCGCCGCTTTCGAGCTCTATGCCATCAACGATTACATCCAACAGCAGAAGATGCCGACGCTCAGCCTGGCGGCGGCCGACAACCTCACCCAGCGCACGCCGAATCCGTTTCTGCTGCGCGCCTCGGCGACGTCCTCGCAGGCGATGCAGCCGATGGGGCACTACGCGGCAACCGAACTCAAGCTCAAGCGCGCCTACTGCGTTACCGAGGACTTTGCCTTCGGCTACGAGCAGATCGGCGGCTTCCAGGCCGCGTTCCAGAAGGACGGCGGTTGCGTCGTCAACAAGCTGTGGCCGCCGCTGGTGACGCCCGACTACACGCCCTACGTCGCGCAGATCAGCGATTGCGACGTCGTCTGCCAGGGTTTCGCCGGCTCGAATCCGCTGCGCTTCATGAAGGCCTATGCCAGTGCCGGGTTGAAGTATCCGGTGGTGACCGGCGAGACCGGGGCCGACGACGCGCTGCTCAAGAGTTACGGCGACGAGGCGATCGGGCTTGTCAGCTGCTGTCCCTACACGCTTGCCCTCGAAACCGACGCCAACCAGCGCTTCGTCGACGGTATGCTGAAGAACTACAACACCGTTCCAGGCCAGTATGCCGCGCTCCTTTACGTCAACTGCCAAGTTGTCGATGCCGGCCTCAAAGCAGCCGGCGGCGACGCCAGCGACAAGGAAAAATTCATGGCGGCGCTCAAAGCGGTCAGCCTGACCGACACGCCGCGCGGACCGCTGAAATTCGATCACCTCAACAACGTGATCGGCACATTCTATATCCGCCGTGTCGGGACGAAGGGCGCCAAATACGGCCTCAAGCTCTGGAATGAGGTCATCAAGACCTATGAGAACGTCAGTCAGTTCTGGACTTGGCCCGAGGCGGAGTTCCTCGCCCATCCGGTCTATTCGCGCGATTATCCGCCACTGACCAAGTGCTGAATTGAGGCAGCCCGGATCGAGCACAACGCGATCCCGGCTGCAAAATTCACTCAGCCGGGAAGGCAAAGGTCGGCAGGTATGACATTCTGGCTGCTGCTTACCGTCAACAGCGTGACGTTCGGCGGCCTGCTGTTTTTGTTGTCGGCCGGATTTTCGCTGATCTTCGGGCTAATGCGTATTCCCAATCTGACGCACGGCTCGATGTTCATGGTCGGCGCCTACCTCGGCTCGACGTTCCTGTCCGGCGCGCTGGGATTTACCTTGAATTTCTGGCTGGCCGCGGTCATCGCCGCGGTCGAGGTCGCAGTCTTGGGCGCGCTGATGGAGCGCCTCCTGCTGCGGCGGCTCGCCGGCCAGCAATTGGCGCAAGTGCTGGTGACGCTCGGCGTGTCGCTGATGGCCGCCGATGTGTGCCTGATGGCTTGGGGCGGCGATCCGATCTCGGTGACGACGCCGCCGCATCTCGCCGGCTTTATCCGCGTCGATGGCGCCGCGTTCCCGCTCTATCGCATGGCGGTCATCGCGATCGCCGTGGCGTTCGCGATCGCGCTTTGGTTGATGCTCGAACGCACGCGGCTTGGCGCCATGATTCGCGCCGGCGTCGACGACCCGCAAATGGCGCGGGTTGTCGGCATCCGGGTGTCGCAGCTTTTCACCATCGTCTTCGGGCTGGGCGCCGGCTTGGCGGGATTCGCCGGGATCATCAGCGGCCCGATCCTTTCGATCTATCCCGGCCTCGACCAGGACATGCTGCCGCTCGCTCTGGTCGTTGTCATCCTGGGCGGCACCGGAAGCCTGCTCGGCTCGTTCGTCGGCAGCATCATCGTCGGCTTCATCTACAATTTCGGCCAGGCGCTGTTGCCTGAGCTCGCCTATTTCGTGCTGTTTCTGCCGATGGTGCTTGTCCTGGTGTTGCGGCCGCAGGGTCTGTTTGGAGGTCAGATCCTGTGAACGATCCTGCGCTGCTTCCGGTCAGAAGCCGCCTGGCGGGCGCCGTCGTGGCGCGGCGCGCGGCCATCGGTGTCGCGGTCGTCGCGCTGATCGCTGTGCCGTATGCGATCCAGCAAATCTATTACGTCAATATCGCGAGCCAAATCCTGCTGTACGCCATCTTTGCGCTCGGGCTCAACGTGCTGGTCGGTTATGCCGGATTGGTGTCGCTTGGCCACGCCGGATTGTTCGGCGTCGCGGCTTACGCCGTCGCTTATTTGCTTGCGGCCGGGGCGGGCCACGCGGTCGCGATTCTCGGCGCGCTCGCTATCGGCTTGGTCGCGACCGCGGGCTTTGCCGCGCTGGCGCTGCGGTCGACCGGCATCAGCTTCATCATGATCACGCTTGCGCTCGGCGAAATCATCTGGGGGCTCGCCTACCGCTGGATCAGCATCACCAACGGCGATAACGGCATCAGCGTGTCGACGCGACCGGCGCCGTTCGGGCTGTCGCTCGAATTCGCCGCGCGCGTTTTATGACGCGACGCTGGTCGTCTTTTTGCTCGCCGTCGCCGCGGTGGCGATCTTCGTGCGCTCGCCGCTCGGCGCCGCGCTCGCCGGCACCCGCGACCAGCCGCGCCGCATGAACGCGCTCGGGTATCACGTGTGGATGATCCGGTTCTGGGCTTTCATGTTCTCCGGCCTGTTGACGGCCGTCGCCGGCATCCTGTTCGTCTATTACACCGAATTCATCAGCCCGCAGGCGCTGGCGCTGACCGCCTCGGCGGAGGGCTTGCTGATGGTGATCTCGGGCGGCGCCGGAACGCTGCTCGGACCGGTCTTCGGCGCGGCGCTGGTCGTGATCGTCAAGAACGTGGTGAGCGCCTATATCACGCGCTGGAATTTCATGCTCGGCGCCATCTTCGTCGCCATCGTCGTGTTTATGCCGGAAGGGTTGGTGCCCGGCGCGGTGCGGCTATTGCGGTCGGCCTGGCGCGCGGCGAGCCGGCAGAAGCCGGCGGCGGCGATCGCGGGGCCAAAACAATGACCGCGCTTCTCGTCACCAATCTCTGCAAGTCGTTCGGGGGTTTGCGCGTCACATCGAATGTCAATCTCGACGTTGCGGCCGGCGAGCGCCGCTTGATCATCGGCCCGAACGGCGCCGGCAAGACCACCTTGTTCAATCTGATCACCGGCGAGCTCGCGCCCGACTCCGGCTCGGTGGCGCTGTTCGGCCGCGACGTAACCAAGACGCCGAGCCGCAAGCGCACCCATCTCGGCATGGCGCGGACCTATCAGATCATCACATTGTTCGCGCACGACACGATCGAGCGCAACGTGACGCTCGCTTTACTCGGGCTGTCGCCGCTGCGCTGGAACCCGCTGGTCGCGCTCGACCGGCAGCAGCATTTGATCGCGCAAGGCCACGACGCGCTCAAGCGCGTCGGGCTCGATCATATCGCCGCGCGGCCGCTCGCGCAGACGTCGTACGGCGAGCGGCGCCGCGTCGAGATCGCCATGGCGCTGGCGCAGAATCCGAAAGTGCTGCTGCTCGACGAGCCGTTCGCCGGCCTGTCGATCGACGAACGCCAGGACGTTCGCAAGCTTCTCACCGCCATTCCGCGCGACGTCACCATCGTGATGATCGAGCACGACATGGACACTGCGCTGGAGCTTGCCGACCGCATCACGCTTCTGCATTTCGGCGAGGTGATCGTCGAAGGTACCCGCGCCGAAGTGGTGGCCGATCCGCGCACGCGGGAGGTCTACCTTGGCGAATAGCGCGCTCAGCCTAAGCGGCGTCGAGGCATTCTACGGCGACAGCCACGTGCTGCAGCAGGTGTCGTTTGCGCTCGGCGAGGGCAGGCTGCTGGGCCTCCTCGGGCGCAACGGCGCCGGCAAGTCGACCTGCATGAATGTCAGCGTTGGGCTCCTGCCGCCGCGCGCCGGCAGCGTCGAGGTGTTCGGCGCCCCGGTGACGCGGCTGCCGCCGGAAATGATCGCGGCGCGCGGCGTCGCGCTGGTGCCGCAAGGCCGCCGCGTATTCCGAAGCCTCACCGTGCGCGAGAACCTGATGGTCGCCGCGCATGTGGGCTTCGCCACCCGCCACGCGCCCTGGACCGAGGAAACGGTGTTCGCGATGTTCCCCCGCCTTGCCGAACGCCGCGGGCAGCTCGCCGGCTACCTGTCCGGCGGCGAACAGCAGATGCTTGCCATCGGCCGTGCGCTGATGGCCAATCCGCGCGTGCTGTTGATGGACGAGCCGTCGGAAGGATTGGCGCCGCAGATCGTCGCCGAAGTCATGGCCACCATCCGCAGGTTGAAGGCAAGCGGCCTTTCGATCGTTCTGGTCGAGCAGAGCCCGAAACTCGTTTTCGATATCGCCGACGACATCGTCATTCTCAACTCGGGCCGCGTCGCCGTCGTTTCGACCGCCGAAAAGCTCAAAGCCGACGGCATCGACCTGCGCCAGCATCTCGGCGTCTTTTAACCGTCACCGCAACCGGCGAAAGCGGTCGGTTCGATATTGCAAATTGCGGAACTCACCGGCACCATGCCGCCTGAGGGTTGCGGAGGGGTACTACGTGATTACCGTTCCTGAATTGGCCGCGGAGGCCTTGGGGTCATACCTGGGCGATCATCTGGGCCGCAGGTTCGCCTCGACGCATGCCGACCTGACCGAACTCATTCCATCGATTGCCAGGCTGTCGCTCGAATGCATCGGCAATAGCGACGCGCTCTATCACAACGTCGAGCATACCATGCTGGTGACGATGGTCGGCTACGACATCATGAAGGGACGTTCGCTGTTGACGCCGACTTATCCCAGCGACTACGCGCATCTGCTCGTTGCCTGCCTGTTGCACGACATCGGCTATGTGCGCGGCATTCTCAATGGCGACGGCGCCGACGGCTACGTCATCGACGCCAAGGGCAATAAGGCGAAACTGCCGCGCGGAGCGTCGGACGCAGCGCTGCTGCCCTATCACGTCGACCGCTCGAAGCTGTTCGTGATGGATCGCATGGCCGAGATCGGGCTGCTCGACGCCGGACGGATCGCCGCCGCAATCGAATATACGCGCTTTCCCTCGTCGCACGGGCCGCACGAAACCGACACCGAGGAGGGCTTGCTGGTGCGCGCCGCCGATCTCATCGGCCAGCTCGGCGATCCGCATTACCTGCGCAAGGCCAATGCGCTGTATTGCGAATTCGAAGAGGTCGGCATGAATAAGCAGCTCGGCTACACCTCACCGGCCGATTTGACCGATCTCTATCCGCAATTCTATTGGAACAGCGTGTCATCGCATGTTCAGACCGCCATCCGCTATTTGAACGTCACGTCGAGCGGACGGCAGTGGATCGCAAACCTCTACAGCAACGTCTTCCGCGCCGAGCGCGATCTCACCCTGTGCGGGCCGCAGCGCTAGACCTCGCTCCGTCTTCGTTTTACTCGGCCTCTCCGCTCATGCGAGGAGAGGCGAAGCCAAGGAAACCCCCATGCCCGAGCTATGGAAC
Source organism: uncultured Alphaproteobacteria bacterium (assembly GCA_963775515.1). Lineage (GTDB taxonomy): Bacteria > Pseudomonadota > Alphaproteobacteria > Rhizobiales > Xanthobacteraceae > BOG-931. The sequence continues at coordinate 200,908 of CAVZIQ010000001.1, forward strand.
AAGTACGGCCCGACCGCGGCGCGCAAGCACGGCAAGCCCGGACGCGAGGTGCGGCCGAACAGCGTCACCATCGACATTCACGCCCATGTCGACGTTCCGGAAGCGGCGAAATTCGTCGCGCCGCATCTCGATATGTCGAGCGTTCCGCTCGCGCATTTCGCCACGCCGGAATCCAAGGCGCTGACCCAGAAACAAGCCGCCGATATCAGCGCGCGGCGCGGTCACGAGCATCGGCTCGCCGATCTCGACGCCATGGCCATCGACGTCCAGATGATCGCGCCGCCGCCGCTGCAGTGCTACTACACGGTGCCGCTCGACATCGCGGTCAAGGCGGCGCAGCTCGTCAACGACGGCATCGCCGAGTTTTGCGGCAAATATCCCGACCGCCTCAAGGGCTTCGGCTCGGTGCCGATGGCCGACGGCCATGAGGCGGCGAAGGAGCTCGAGCGTTGCGTCAAAAAGCTCGGCTTCACCGGCGTCGAGGTGCTGACCAATGTCGCCGGCAAGGAATTGTCCGATCCGGCCTTCGCGCCGTTCTGGCGAAAGGCCGAAGAGCTCGGCGTGCTGGTGATGATCCATCCCAACGGCTTCACCGAGGCGTCGCGGCTGGAGCGCTTCTACTTCAACAACGTCATCGGCAATCCGCTGGAGACCACGATCGCGCTGCATTACCTGATCTTCGACGGCGTGCTCGAACGGCACCCCAAATTGAAAATCCTCGCGGTGCACGGCGGCGGCTATCTCGGCGCCTATCCGGGCCGCATCGATCATGCCTGGGGCGCGCGCTCGGACGCGCACGGCAGCTTGCCGCAACCGCCGACGACCTATCTCAAGCGCGTCTTTGTCGACACGGTGGTGTTCACGCCGTACCAGCTCGCCGAGCTGGTACGCGTATTTGGCGCCGATCATGTGGTGATGGGCACCGACTATCCGTTCGACATGCTCGAATACGATCCGGTCGGCCACATCGCTGCGGTCGAGGGCTTCGATGCCGCGACCGTGGCGGCGCTCGCCGGCGGCAATTCCAAACGGTTGCTTGGGCTGTGATCTGAGTTCGGCGGGGCGCCGAACTCAGAAGCTTATCGTCTGCGGCGTCACTTCGGCTGCGGCTCCGGAGGCGCGGGCGCTGCCGGCGGCGGCGGAGCCATTTGCATCGGCGGCGGCGGCGGCGGGGGCGGAGCCATTTGCGCCGGCGCAGGTGGCGGCGGCGGCGGATTGGCCAGGCGGGCATAGACCGCGCCCGGCAGGACCGTCATTACGAACGAGGTTGGCGTCTCGGTCGGCCCGAACGGCCCGGGCACCTGGTGCGATATCGGCGGCAGGCTTTTGAGATAGGCGGCGATCGCCTGCGCGTCCGCTTTCGTCAAATTGGCGTAGTTGTGCCACGGCATCACTGGCGCCAGCGTGCGCCCCTGCGGAGTTTGTCCTTTGGTGATCGCGTTGACGATTTGTGCCGGCGTCCAATTGCCGAGCCCGGTCGCCTTGTCGGACGTCAAATTAGGACCGACGAAGACGCCGAGGTGCGGAATGGCAAATCCAACGTCGGAACCACCCAGGAATTTTGTCATGTCCGGCTTGCCGAAGAAACTGCCCGGCGTATGGCAGTCGGTGCAGCTTCCCATGGAGACCAGATATTTGCCGCGCGCGATCTCGTGCGTGTTCGCCGCCTTCGCTGCAACCGGCAGCACGAGTCCGGCGCCGATCAGCAAAATGGTGGACGACAGAAGCGCAATCCGCCGGCGGACTGCGGTCTTGCCGCGCCGGGCTTCCCCGAATCGATGTGACGTACTCTTCGCGTGGCTCCCCATGTTCATCCTCTCGATTGATTCATGCCAAGGCCGTCGGGCGCCGCCCCACACGAAAGCATTGCACGAAAAACTCCGGTTTGGGAATATCCGGCGCCGCCAGTGAGCCAATGAAAAGAGCAAGCCTTGCAACCCGCCGGCCAAATCGTGGATATCAGTCTCGAGCTCGATCCGAAAAATTTCGGCATGCGGACTCCCGCCGGATTCAGCAGGGACCTGCAGTTCGCCATGGAGGTGCTCAAGGAGCATGATGCGCCGGGCGGCGCGGGCCAGATCGTGCGGGGCGTCCACATGCGTCTGCATGCCGGCAGTCACGTCGACGCTCCCGAGCACAATGTGCGCGGCGGAACGCAGATCCATCAGCTTCCGCTCGAGCTGTTCATCGGCGAAGCGATCGTTGCCGACCTGCGCGACAAAATGCCCGGCAAGGCGATCACCGAAGGCGATCTCGAAAGCGCAATCGGCGCGCGGGTCAAGCCAGGCGATCGCGTGCTGCTGCGCACCGATCATAACAATTCATACGACGGCGGCTCGGATAAGTGGATGAAATCGTCGCCTTATCTCACGATCGGCGCCACCCAATGGCTGATCGACAAAGACGTCGTCATCGTCGGCTACGATTTCTATCACGGTAACGACGAGCCGGACGCGCCGCGCGTGTTCCATAATTCGCGGACGCTAAGCGAACACGGCGTGATTACGATGCCGTACCTGAAAAATCTGGACCGGATTACGAAGGCGAGATTCACGCTGATCGCGCTGCCGCTCAATATCATCGGCGCGGAGGCGTCGCCGGTGCGCGCCGTCGCGCTGACCTAACTGCAACGACAAAAAGTCGATCGGGAGGAAATAGCCGTGAAGCACTTCAGGTTCTGCGCGTTCGCGCTCGCCATCGCCGCCGCGGCATGCGGATCGGCAAGCGCCCAAGAGCACTATCCGTCGCGGCCGATCACGCTCGTGGTTCCGCTGAGCCCCGGCACGGCGATGGACATTCAGGGTCGTCTCTTCGCCAACGCCTTGGCGCAGCGCTTCGGCTATCAGGTCGTCGTCGTCAATCGCCCGGGCGCCGGCACGCTGATCGGCGCCGAGACGGTCGTCAATGCGGCGCCCGACGGCTACACGATCCTGCTCGCCAATTCGGCGCATGCGATCCTCGGCACGATGAACAAGAATCTGCCGTTCGATCCGATCGCCGATTTTTCCGCCATTTGCATGATCGGCATCGCGCCGACCGTCGTCACGGTCGCGCCTTCGCTTGGCGTCCATAATTTGCGGGAGTTCATCGCCCTGGCGAAGGCAAAGCCCGGCACGATCAATTACGGCTCCGCCGGCATTGGCACCGCGACCCATATCGCGGGGGCCTATTTCGCGCTGCAGACCGGCACGCAACTCGTCCATGTTCCTTATACGGACAGCCAGATCATCCTCACCGACCTTCTCGGCGGACATATCCAGGCCACCTTTGCGCCGGAGGCGTTCACGCTGCCGCTGTTGCAAGACGGGAAATTGCTGGCGCTCGCGGTCGCCGACAAGGAGCCGGTCAGCGACCCGATCAAGATTCCGACGGCGCTGTCTCAGGGCGTCGATTACGTCAACGCCACCTGGTACGGCTTTCTCGCTTCCGCGAAGACGCCGCACGCCGTGCTGCAAACGCTTCACGACGCCATCGTCGAGGTCGGTAAGGATCCACAGATCCAGGCCAAAATCCGCCAGCAAGGCATCACGCCTGCGACAAATGTCGGTCTCGCCGATTTCGACAAATACATTCGCGACGATGTGGCGCGGCTCGCACCGCTCCTGGCGACGATCGGACGCTCCAATTGACGGGCGATTAGAGCATGATCCGGAAAAGTGGCAGCCGGTTTTCCTAAAAGATCATGCTCCAGCAAAATGCTGGAGCGGCAATCGCTTCATCCTGAAGCGAATTGCGCTCTAAGCCGACAATTCGAAGATCGCCGCGACGAGAGCAAGCGCCGCCGGCACGATCATCGGATGCGCGATCAGGTGCAGCGTCACCGCGCCGACCACCGCGCCAAGGGCGTAAGCGACCCACGCCGCCGTCAAGACGGCAAGCGCGGTGCTTCGGTTTGGCTCGGCGGGCTCCGGCACCGTCGAGCCCAATCTGACCAGATTGCCGGTGATGAAAGCGGTATTGACCGACACGCCGGCGATGGTTTGCACGGCGGCATTTTGCATGCCGAGCGCCGCGGCGCAGATCGCTGCGCTCCATTCGCCGGCGACCAGTTCCGATGCGCCAAGCATGATTGCGGTGAGAAAAAGCGGCAGGCTCGCCGGGACTTTCACCTTCAGCGCGGTCTGCGTGACGATGACCGCCGCGAGGAACACCGCGACGATGCCGAGATGAAAGCCGGCGCGGTCGAGTTTACATTCGGCGAGATCGATGCCGATCAGGACGGTATTCCCCGTCATCGCGCCGACGAACGTGCCGTAGCGGAGAAAAGAGATCGCGTCGGCCGAGCCGCCGATCACGCAAAGCACCACTGCTCGTCCGAGATCGCGCGGTTGCATTGCCGGCAGCCCACGTCCTTGACTGAGGAGATTGCTAGCGCCGTTTCTTGCCGCCCGGCTTCAGCCGGTGCACGGTGGCGGAGACGCCGGCGCTCTTGCGCAGCGCCTCTTTGAGGTCGACCGGCCGGCCGTGCTTTTTGAGAAGATCGCGGAACGCCTCGTCGGCGAGCTCGGTAAAGTCCTTCATCTGATCGCGGCCAAGCAGATCGAGCGCGCGCCAGGTCTCGTCGTCGAGCTGGACGCGTTTGCCCGGCATTAGAGCATGTCTCGCAAAAGTGGAAACCGATTTTGCGAAAAGGACATGCTCAAACTCTAGCCCGCTTTCTTATGCCGCGCGTGATTGCGCGCGGACGAGCGTGCCGCTTTCTTGGTCGGGCTTTTCGCCGTACGGGCGCTCGATGCGGCGCCGTCGCGCCGCGCGCCGCCGCCCTTGATGCTTTGCCGCAACGCGTCCATCAGATTGACGACGTTCGACGGCTCGCGCTCCTTCGGGCGCTCGATCTTCTCGCCCTTTTGCTTCTTGCGCAGGAGATCCTTGAGCGCGTCCTCGTACTGATCCTTGAATTCCGCCGGCTTGAAGTGGCCCGTCTTGGTCTCGACGATGTGGAGCGCCAGATCGAGCATGTCCTTCGGGATCTTCTCGTCCTCGACGGAATCGAAATATTCGTCTTCCTTGCGCACCTCGTATGGGTAGCGCAGCGTCAGCCCGACCATGCCCTTGCCGCGCGCTTCGAGCGCGATGATGTGCTCGCGCGAGGTGAACACCACCTTGCCGAGCGCCACCATGCCCTCCTTGCGGATCGCCTCGCGGATCACCGCAAAAGCCTGCTGGCCGACTTCGCCGTCCGGCACGATGTAATAGGGATCGCGCATATAAAGCTCGTCGATCTCGCCGCGCGGCACGAATTCTTCAATGTCGATGACGTGCTTGCTTTCGATGGCGACGGCGTCGAGCTCTTCGGGATCGAGCTCGATATATTCGCCCTTGGCGAGTTCGTAGCCCTTGACGATATCGGCGTTGTCCACCTCCTCGCCGGTGTCGGCATCGATCTTCTTGTAGCGGATGCGATTGCCGGTCGCTTTGTTGAGCTGGTGGAAGCTGATCTTTTCCCGCTCAGAGGTCGCCGGAAACAAAGCGATGGGGCAGGAGACGAGCGACAGCTTCAGATAACCTTTCCAATACGCGCGCGGGGCCACGATGCTACTCCGTTACTCTTGAATACAGCTGCTACGGAACGCGGATTCAACGATATCAGGGAAGCGGCGTTCCACAAGGTAACATCCGGCTTACCGTTTCTTCTTTGTTCTTCCCCGTGTTCAGCCTAGATTTTCTCAACGATTCGACGAATCGGGAGCGCGAAGTCATGCCGGCAAGCAGCGCACTGAGAAAACAATCGCCGCGACCCGCGGAAAAAACCAAGCCGCGGCTGTTTCACGCCCGGATGGTGGTGACGCGCGTCGAGGAATGGTGCGTCGAGGCCGAGACCGCCGCGGAGGCGGAAGCACTGCTGACATCCGGCGCCGGCCATCGCTGCACGCCGGGCGAAAGCATCCAAGTCGAGTTCGACCGGCTGCTCGACGAATAGAGCGAGGGGTCGGCCGCCGCCGTCCTAAAACAGCCGCTCGGAAGCAAGCTGGGCGCCGTCGCGCATCGACGCGAGCTTGGCAAAGACCACGTCCTCGGCAACGCGGCCCCAGCCGGCGGACGTATCAAAACCGCAATCGGTGCCGGCGAGCACGCGGGTCGGATCGCCGATCACGGCGGCAACGCGTTGCAGCCGGTCGGCGACCACTTCCGGATGCTCGACGAAATTGGTCAGGCTGTCGATGACGCCCGCCACCAGGATCTGGTCGTCTTTGAGCGGATGCTTTTCAAAGCAACGGAATTCGTGGGCGTGCCGCGGATTGGCGAACGGCAACACCAGGGCGCCGACGTCGGCTGCGAGCAGCGTCGGCAGGATCGCGTCGAGCGGCACGTCGCAATCGTGCGGCGATTCCGAATTGCCCCAGCAGACATGCAATCGCACGCGGTCGCGCGGCACATTGGCGAGCGCGCGGTTGATGGTGGAAACCACCTCGGCAACGAAATCGACGAAAGCGGACACCGGCCGGTCTTTGTAGGTGATATGCCGCTCCAGCGCCAAATCGGGCGCGTCGATCTGCAGTAACAGCCCGCTGTTCGCGATCGCCTCGTATTCGATCTGCAGCGCCTTGCCCAGGGCTGCGAGATAGTTGGAAAGCGTATCGTAATGCTCGTTGCGCACCGCCGTGGCGAGGATGCCGGGCGACGGCGCGCTCATGAAGGCTTCGGCGAAAACGCCAGGCAACTCCGCCAGAACGGTTTTGAAGAATTGGCACTCCTCGTCGATCGCGCCGGCGTCGAGATAGCGCACCTCGCCGATCGCCATCGGCAGCCCGCCAAGCGCCGAGACTTGCGTCCTGGCGGCGTGCTGCTCGTTCCACATGCGTTTGAATTCCGGGTAGCGGTCGACGTCGGCGCGTGACGGCCGCTCCCAGGCGCCGCCGAGCCCACTCAGCCGCGACTTCAGATACAAGAAGAACAAATCCCGCTGCTGCTCGCCGTTATTGCCGACGTCGATCCCGGCGTCGTGCTGCTTTTTCACGATCGCGCGCACCGCGTCGCCTCCGGCGCGCTCGACCTCGGCTTCGTCGACGACCGCCCCGCCGGCGCGCATGGCGTAAAGCCGCGTCAGCGCGCGCGGCCGCGGCAGGCTGCCGGTATGGGTCGTCAAAATCCTCAATTCGCTGCGTTTCATAGCCATTATGCTCATCGTGACACGATGCGGCGGCCAGGCGCGTGATCAGGCCGTAAAATTACCAGGGCCGGCATGGCGAACATAGCGAGGCGGCGCGCAGATGTTTCGGCGGTCGCAAATTGGACATTCCACGGTGTAAAGTTGACGCTCGGCCGGGGGCCGAAGCCGGCAGATTGAGCGGCATTTCGGTAACAGGTAATTTCGGTGCGTCATGACGACGGCTGACGGGACGGCTGATGCCTTGATCGCGCCGACCGCGGGCGCGGTGACGTTTCTCGGCAGGGAGGCGGTCTATTGGCGGCTGCGCATCAAGGGCGCGGGGCTGCTGATGCTCACGCTCGGGATCTATCGGTTCTGGTTCGCGACCGACGTGCGCCGTTATCTGTGGTCGAGTACCGAAATCGGCGGCGAGACGCTGGAATATACCGGGCTTGCCACCGAGCTCCTCGGCGGCTTTCTGCTCGCGATCGCCATCGTCGGCCCGCTCTACACCACGATCGCCCTGGCGGCGCTCGCGCTCGGCACGACCGGAATGGCGATCGCGGGCATCGGCGTTCTCGTTCTGGTGCTGCTCAGTCAGTTCGCGCTGTACCGGGCGCGCCGCTACCGCTTGACCCGCACGGTGTTCCGCGGCGTGCGCTTCGATCAGCACGGCTCGGCCTGGCGCTACGCGATCTATGCGCTGCCATGGTGGATGCTCGCCATTGCCACGCTCGGGCTCGCTTATCCGTGGGCGCAGGCAAGCCTGCAACGTTTCAAGATGCATCACACCAGCTACGGCGATCTGCAGGGCTCCTTTGCCGGATCGGGGTCGGCGCTGTTTTTGCGCGGATTGCCGATCTGGCTCCTCGTCGTCGGGCCGATCATCTTCGCGTTCGTCGCGCTCGGCCGCATGGTCGACTGGAACGCGCTCAACGGCATGATGGCCGACGACGAAAACAACCCGCTCGCCCTGCTCGCGGGTAGCGCCGGCATCAATGTGTTCTTCCTCGCCGCCGCGGCGCTCGGCGCCAGCGTAATCGCGGCGGTGCTGCTTTATCCGTTGTTCGCCGGCATCATGCTGCGCTGGTGGATTTCCGGCCTGCGCTTCGGCACGGTGACGGTGCAGTCGCATCTTTCCACGGCGCAGGTCTACCGAATCTATCTGCGCTTTGTTCTCTTTGTCCTGCCGTTCCTGCTCGTGGTGGCGGGGGCCGGCGCCGTGTGCGCGATCTTAAGCAGCGCGCTCGTCGGATCGAGCCGCGATTCCATGGCCGCCGAATTTTTTGCCGGCGCGATCACGCTCGCGATCTACGTCGTGATCGTGCTCGGCGCCTCGACCATTTATCAGGTCGTGGTCACCTTCGCGATGTGGCGGCACGGCGCGCAGTCGGCCGAGCTTTTCGGCGCCGACGCGCTCGGCTGCGTGCGCGCGTCCGGCGCGCCGGATTCCGCGCTCGGCGAAGGACTTGCCGATGCGCTCGGCGTCGGGGGTATCTGATGCGCCGGATCCGGCGATGACGAGTACGACAAATACGCCACTCGAGGCTGGCGCGCCGCGCGGCGCGGCGGTCTATTTCGACGGCACGTCGAGCGCGCGCAACGACGTCGTCGTCGAAGCGGGCGCAAGCGGTCTGCGCATCCTGGCCGGCCGCCGCGCCGGCCAAGGTGGCGATCACGTGCTCGACGAATGGAGTTACGGCGAATTGCAGCGGATGTCGGCGCCCGAGGGCGTGCTCCGTCTCGGGCGGCGCGGCGAGACGCTGTTGGCCCGGCTCGAAATCCGCGATCCGGCATTGGCCGCGCCAATCGAGGATCGCGCCGAAACGCTCGACCGCGGCGGCGCGGCGGAACGGCGGCTGCGCCGTAAAGTGGTCGGCTTGAGCTTCGCGGCCGCGGCATCGCTCATCGTCACGGCGGTTTTCGGCCTGCCGGCTTTGGCCAGCCGGATCATTCCGTTCGTCCCGCTTGCGGTCGAGCACAAGCTCGGCGACGCGATCGACAAGAACGTCCATGCCGCGCTCGACACCCGACATCTCGGCGCGGGCTTCGCCTGCGGCTCGGCGCCGGGCGAAACGGCCGGCCGCGCCGCGCTCGACACGCTCGTCGCCAAGCTCGAAGCGGCCGCCGATCTGCCGTTTCCGCTGCGCGTCGAGGTGGTGCGCCGCCCCGAGCCGAATGCCATGGCGCTGCCGGGCGGCCGCATTTATGTCGATGACGGGCTGATCGCCAAAGCGCAGACGCCGGACGAATTGGCCGGCGTGCTGGCGCACGAAATCGGCCATGTCGCCCATCGCGACGGCACCCGCACCGTGTTGCAGACGGCCGGCCTGTCGTTTCTATTCGGCATGATGTTGGGCGATTTCGTCGGCGGCGGCGCCGTCGTCATCGCCGCCCGGACCGTCTTGAAATCGTCCTATTCGCGCCGCGTGGAGGCCGCGGCCGACGCCTACAGCGTCGATTTGATGGAAAAGGCGGGCGGCGACCCGCATGCGCTTGGTGCTATCCTCAAGCGCATCGTCGCCGACAAGGATCAGGGAATGAAGCTGTTGCTCGACCATCCGGAGACGAAGGACCGGATCGCCGCGATCGAGGCCGTCGCGGTTGCCGGCACGCCGATGCCGCTGCTTGACGCGGCGGACTGGAGCGCGCTGAAGCAGATTTGCGCCCCGCTGCCGGTGAATGCTACCGGCAATGCCGCCGTTCACTAGCCGGACGAATGATGCGCCGCCGAATCCTCAACGATAAGCCGGTCTCGCGGCTCGCGGTCTGGGCGCGCCGCATCGCCTTGTTCTCGCTCGCCGCAACGTTCGTCGCCGTTATCATCGTGCGCTCGGGCGCGCTCGATATCGTTCCGGCGCTGTCCACGCTGGGCGGCGCCCTGGTGCTGGCCGCTGTCGCGATCCTGCTCGCGCTCGGCGCCGGCATCGTCATCTGGCGCGAGGGGATCGGCGGCGGCAGACACGTGGCGACCACTTTATTCATCGGTTTCGCGCTGCTCGCCTATCCGGCCTATCTCGGCGCCAAGGCCTACCGGCTGCCGGCGATCTACGACATCAGCACCGATCCGATCGATCCGCCGCAGTTCGATGCGATCGCGAGGCTGCGGCCGCGCGACGCCAACCCCGTCGCCTATGCCGGTCTGTACACCGCCGAGCAGCAGAACGCGGCCTATCCCGATATCGCGCCCGACGACACCACCGCGACGCCGCAAGAGGCCTACAACGCCGCCATGAAGGTCATCAACAAGCGGCGCTGGCGCGTCGTCGATTCGCGGCCGCCGCAAGGCCCGCTGCCGCGCGCCATCGATGCGCGGCAGTCGCAGGACAGTTCGGTGCGCGACGGCATTATCGAGGCCGTGGCGCGCACGCCGATCCTCGGCTTCCGCGACGACGTCGTGGTGCGGGTGCGGTCAACCGTCGACGGCGCCCGCATCGACGTGCGCTCGGCCTCGCGCTACGGCCGCCACGATTTCGGCACCAACGCCACGCGGGTGCGCAATCTCATCGACGACATCGACGACGTTCTGTCCATACCGGTGCCGGAGAAACCGGAGAAGAAACCGGCGCCGCCGGCGCATCAGCCGGCGGGCAAAGTATCCGCCAAGCGGTAGGTCCCCTCGATCGACGGCGGGCCGTCGGTCGCGACCACGCCGCGCGCGGCGAGGTCTTCGAGATGCGCCAGCACCGACAAAGCGGCGGCGCCGGTGAGCCGCGGGTCGAGTCCGATATAGACCGCCTTGACCAGCGTCGGGATGTCGGCTGCGCCCTTGCCGAGCCGATGCAGGATCGACGCCTCGCGGCCTTGCCGATGCCGGATCAGAAATTGCACATAGCGCGGCGCGTCGCGAACCGGCATGCCGTGGCCGGACAGGTAAAGCGGCTCGGTGCGCAAAGCGAGCTTGTGCAGCGAGGCCATGTAGTCGCTCATGGCGCCGTCGGGCGGCGCCACGATGGTGGTCGACCAGCCCATCACGTGGTCGCCGGCGAAGAGCAGATCGGCCTCCTTGAACGCAAACGCCATGTGATTGGCGGTATGGCCCGGCGTCGTCACCGCTTCGAGCGTCCAGCCGTCGCCGCGCACCGTCTCGCCGTCCTTGAGCGCCACGTCGGGACGGAAGTCCATGTCGGCCGAGGCATCGAGGCGGCGCGTCTCGCCGATATGGAGCGGCCGCGCCGGCCGGTGCGGACCTTGCGCGAAAACCTTGGCGCCGGTCGCGGCTTTGACTTTGGGCACCGCGGGCGAGTGGTCGCGATGGGTGTGGGTGACGAAAATGTGGGTCACGGTCTCGCCGCGCACCGCGTCAAGGAGCGCCGCGACATGCGCATCGTCGTCGGGGCCGGGATCGAGGATCGCGACTTTGCCGCGGCCGATGATGTAGCTCATCGTGCCCTTGAAGGTGAACGGACCGGGATTGTTGGCGACGACCGCACGCACCTGCGGCGCGATCTCGCGGACCCGGTCCGGCTCGAAATCGAACGTCTTGTCGAAGGGGATGGCGTCGTTCATGCGGCTCGGTTCCCGATAAAGTGGCTTCGCTGTTGCCCCACCATGTGCGGAGCCGAGGCCGGGAGCGCAAGCGCTTGTCATTCCGGGGCCGAGCAAAGCGAGGAGCCCGGAATCCCTATTCACGGCCGTAGCGGAAAACCGCTCGATCCGTCACGACCTGCTTGTTCAGGGGTTATGGATTCCGCGCCCGCCGCCGGCGGCCGCGTCCCGGAATGACGATTCGGGGTGCTAAAAATAGTAGAGCCCCGGTGCCGGGAATGCCGGGGCTCTAGCAACCTCAATTCGCCACGGTAAGTGAGACCGAGATCGCCGACCATTGCTATGCAAACCGCGGGCCAAGTGCGGCCAAGTCGCGAACGCGGCAAAATGCGGGCAGATTCTCCCGGCTCACTTGGCCCTACGCGCAGTTTGATCGTAGAGCGGGCGTTTGCTGGTTATTTTGCAGGCACCGGCCGTCCTAGAACGGTGTCCGGCTGCGAATGGCGGCGGAGAGCGTGCCCTCGTCGAGATAATCGAGCTCGCCGCCGACCGGCACGCCGTGGGCCAGCCGCGTCACCTTGAGCTGCCCTTTTTCCTGCGCCTCGTGCAGCAGGTCGGTGATGTAATGGGCGGTGCTCTGGCCGTCGACCGTGGCGGAGAGCGCGAGGATGACTTCCTTGACCGCCGGATCGCCCGCCCGTTTGATGAGCGCGCCGATCGTCAGATCGTCCGGCCCGATGCCGTCGAGCGGCGACAGCGTACCGCCGAGCACGTGATAGCGCGCGTTGATCGCATGCGCCCGCTCCAGCGCCCACAGATCGGCGACGTCGGCCACCACGACGATGGCGGACGCGTCGCGTTTGGGATCGGTGCACACCGTGCAGGGATTTTGCGTATCGATATTGCCGCAAGTCCGGCACACCTCGATCTTGTCCATCGCGGTCGTCAGCGCGGCGGCAAGCGGCGCCATCAGCAACTCGCGCTTTTTGATCAGAAACAGCGCGGCCCGCCGCGCCGAGCGCGGACCGAGCCCCGGCAGGCGGGCCAATAGCTGGATCAGGCGCTCGATTTCGGGACCGGCGGCGACAGCGGGCATCAGAACAGCTTAAGCCCCGGCGGCAGCGACAGGCCGCCGGTCAGCGCCTGCATTTTTTCGGCGAGCATGGTCTCGAGTTTGCGCTTCGCATCGGCATGCGCCGCGACCAGAAGATCTTCGACGATTTCCTTCTGGTCGGGCTTGAGCAATGTATCGTCGATGCGGCTGCCGCGCAGGTCGCCTTTGCCCGACAGCGTGACGGTGACGAGGCCGCCGCCGGCGGCGCCCTCGACCTCGATCCGGTCGAGCTCGGCCTGGATCGCCTCCATCTTCGATTTGAATTCGGTGGCCTGTTTCATCAGGCCGAGAAAATCAGGCATCGGGGTCGCTTTCGTTGGCAGGGACGTCCGGCATCTCGTCGGTATTTTCGACGGCCGCGCCGGCCGGCGGACGGACGTCGACGATCTCGGCGCCCGGAAAACGCGCCAGCACCGCCTGCACCAGCGGATCCTCGCGCACGCCGTCTTTCAATTCCGCTTTGCGGGCTTCCGCCTGCGCGCGCATGCTCGGCATGCCGCCCTCGGCGGAAACCGCGACCATCCAGCGCCGGCCGGTCCAGTCGTTAAGCGTCTTCGACAGTTCGCCAACCAGCGTCTTGCGCGCGCTCGGCTCCAGCGCGAGTTCGAGCATGCCGTCCTCGAAGCGCACCAGCCGCACGTCGCGCTCGAGCGCGCTCTTGGTCGCCAGATCGCGCTTTTCGGCGGCGAGCGCGATCAGATCGGCGAATGTGTTGACGGCGCGGATTTCGGCCGCTTCGTCGCGCGGCGCCGGATCGGGCGACGTCCGCGGCGCTGCCATCGGCGCAGACATTGGCGCTGCCATCGGCGCAGATATGGGCGCAGCGGCGGCGAGCGGGCCGCGCGGCGCGCGCGGCTCGGTGCGCAGTTCGGCCCGCGGCGGCGCCGCGGCCGGCGCGGCCGAGGCGGCCTGTGTTTTGGCGGCGCCGTTGCCGCCGCGGGTATCGCCGAGCGAGCGGATGACTTCGTCGGGCGTCGGCAGATCGGCGGCATAGGCAATGCGAACCAGCACCATCTCGGCGGCATCGACCGGCCGTCCGGCGGCTTCGACCTCGGCGATGCCTTTGAGCAGCATCTGCCAGCAGCGCGCCAGAACCCGCATCGAGAGCTTGGTCGCAAAGGCGCGGCCGCGGATGCGCTCGGCCTCGGTGAGCGAAACGTCGTCGGCGAGGGCCGGCACGATTTTGACCCGGGTGACGAAGTGGGTGAATTCGGCGAGATCGCCCAGCACCATCGCCGGATCGGCGCCGGAATCGTATTGGTCGCGCAATTCCTTCAGCGCCGCGGCGATGTCGGCGCGCATCAGCGCCTCGAACAGGTCGATCACCCGGGTGCGGTCGGCAAGCCCGAGCATCTGCCGCACGTCCTCGGCGCGCACCGGCACCGCCGACGTCGTTGCGTTGCCGGCGCCGCCGGCATGCGCGATCGCCTGGTCGAACAGCGACAGCGCATCGCGCACCGAGCCTTCCGCGGCGCGCGCGATCAGCGCCAGCGCCGCGGGCTCCGCCTCGATCGCTTCCTTGCCGGCGATGCCTTGCAGATGCTTCACCAACAGCGCGGCATCGACCCGGCGCAGGTCGAAGCGCTGGCAGCGCGACAACACCGTGATCGGCACTTTGCGGATTTCGGTGGTGGCGAAAATAAACTTGGCGTGCGGCGGCGGCTCTTCCAGCGTCTTGAGCAGCGCATTGAACGCGGCGCCCGACAGCATGTGCACTTCGTCGAGGATATAGACCTTGTAGCGCGCCGAGACCGGCGCGTAGCGGATCGCGTCGTTGATCTGGCGCACGTCGTCGACGCTGTTATGGGAGGCGGCGTCCATCTCGATGACGTCGAGATGGCGGCTTTCCATGATCGCTTCGCAGTGCACGCCGAGCACCGGCATTGTGATGGTCGGCGCGGTGACCGAGCCGTCGGGCAATTCGTAATTGAGCGCGCGGGCGAGGATGCGCGCGGTCGTGGTTTTGCCGACGCCGCGCACGCCGGTGAGGATCCAGGCCTGCGCGATGCGGCCGGATTCGAACGCGTTGGCGATGGTGCGCACCATCGCGTCCTGGCCGATCAGGTCGTCGAACGTCGACGGCCGGTATTTGCGCGCCAGCACGCGGTAGGAGGCCGATGGTGTGGTCAACTCGTTCATCGCACAAAAATATGTAGCCTGGGTTGAGCGGAGCGAAACCAAGGGAGCAGCCTCGACGCCTCGCGATCGTTCCCGGGTTTTGCGGAGTTTAGCATCGGGCGCGCCATCGGCGCGACCCGGGGGCTCAATCCAGGCCGCATTTATCGGAGGGTGGGAGGCTGACGAGCGACCCGAACCGCGCTCGTTAGGGCTGCTTCCTTCCGGACCTGACCCGGTTGGCGAGTGGCTCGTCCACCGCCAACCTCCCGGGGACTATATTGGCCGGGGAGGGGGCGAAAGCAAGCTTGCGCCACCTCTCCCCGTAAACGGGGAGAGGGAGTGTGCGGCTCCTACCCCAGCTCTTTCCCGACGTCGTAGCCGTAGAGCCAGCCGACCTGGAATGCGGTGGTGTCGCCGCTGCGCCCGGCGCCAAAGCGTTCGCGGAGCTTGAATTTCACGTCGCGCTTGAGCCGCGCCCACGGCGAAGCGAGATGGTTCTCCTTGGCGCGCTGGCGCGCGCCGAGCACGGCGGCTTTCGCCCGCGGCGCGCGCAGCCGTTCGTAGGCGCCAAGCGCGGCGCCGAGATCGTCGGGCTGCCGCGCGATCGTCGCCGCCAGCACGCAGGCGTCCTCGATGGCGATGCCGGCGCCGGTGCCGAGATAGGGCAGCATGGCGTGCGCGGAATCGCCGAGCAGCGTCGCCCGCCCCTTGCTCCAGTACGGGAGCGGATCGCGATCGTACAGCGCCCATTTGTACCAGCGCGTGCTGCACGGATAGAGCCGGGTGAGATCGGGATGCCATTTGGCGTAGGTCGTCGTCACTTCCGCCACGTCGCATTCGTGGGTCCAGGATTCCTCGGTCCAGGCGTCGCTGTCGATATGGGCGACGATGTTGAGGAGTTCGCCGCGATGCACCGGGTAATGCACGACGTGGCCGTGCGGACCCATCCACATCGCGCCGTCCTTGGTGTTGATGTCGGCCGGCACGGCGTCGATCGGCGCCATGCCGCGCCAGCAGATGCAGCCGGTGAAGCGCGGCGTGTCGGCGCCGAACAGGCTGTTGCGCACGACCGAATGAATGCCGTCGGCGCCGACCGCGATGTCGGCTTCGATCTCGCTGCCGTCGGCAAAGCGCGCCACCGCGACGCGGTCGCGGGTTTCGACCCCGATGCAGCGCATGCCGAGGCGGACTTCCGTCGTCTTCAGCGCGCCGCTTAATATCTCCAGCAGGTCGGCGCGGTGCACGGTGATGTGCGGGGCGCCGAAGGTCTGCCGGTAATCGCCGCGGCGCGCGCGCGAAATGATCCGCCCGCTGTTCCAGGAGCGGATGATCAGAAAATCCTGCACCGATCCGATCGCCTCGACCGCGGCCTCGATGCCGAGCGCGCGGCAGGCCATCACCGCGTTGGGCGACAGATTGAGCCCGGCGCCGACCTCGCTGAGCACGGCGGATTTTTCGGCGACGACGACCTCGGCGCCGCGCGCTTCCAGCGCCAGCGCGGCGGCCAGTCCGCCGATGCCGCCGCCGATGATGGCGACCCGTGGCGCGCGTGGCATATGTCGGTCCTCCCCCAAGCCTCGCGACTGCCGGCCCTCGCGACTGCCGGCGACTTTACCCACCCCGCGCCAAATACGGGACTCCCCTTATGGAGAATTCCCGAATTTCGCGGCGGCCCTGCTTGTCGCTAAGTCTCGCCACCGGCGCCGATAGCCGAAGGCATGGCAGGCGTAACAGGGAGCACCGCAATGTCGACTACAACCGCCGCCGATCGCGCGGTCAATATCCGGGCCGATGCCGAGCGATTGTTCCGCCTTGGCCTGATGTATTCCACCGGCGAAACCGTGCCGACGGACATGGTCACCGCGCACAAATGGTTCAACATTGCCGGCATGCGCGGCTCGAGCGAGGCGGTTCGCCATCGTTGCGAGATCGCCAGCGAAATGTCGTCCGCCGAGATTGCCGCCGCGCAGCGCGCCGCGCGCGCCTGGCTCACGCGGCATTGATCGGCCGCAACCGCGCCGCGGCTTACATCGCCGCGGCAAACTGCTAGGCTTGGCGCGAATCTTCCCGAAACGAGCGAAAGCGAAGAGGAACGCCATGCGCCGTACGTTCGCCATTGCCGCGATATTTGCACTTGTGCTGCCGGCCGTGGCCGCCGCCCAACAGCACGACGACCACAAAGGTCCGCCGCCCGGACATCCCGGCGGTCCGCCGCCGCCGCATCCAGGCGGCCCGCCGCATCCGGCGTTTAAGCCGCCGCCGCCGCACGGGCCGGTCGGAGGCCCGCCGCATCCTGCATTCAAGCCGGCCCCGCCGCACGGACCGATGGGAGGCCCCGCGCATCCGCCCGGCCCGCCGCCTGGGGCGTTCGTGCATCCCGGCCCCGGCGGCCCGCCGCCTGCGACGTTCGTGCATCCCGGCCCCGGCGGCCCGCAATTCACCTTCCACGGCCACGACTTCAACCGTGTCCACGTCCATCCGTTCATCTATCCGAACGGCTGGGCCTATCGGCAGTGGGCCGTCGGCGCGATTTTGCCGCCGCTGTTCCTGGCGCCGGATTACTATTATCCGGAATGGGCGCAGCTCGGCCTCGAACCGCCGCCGCCCGGCGATGAGTGGGTGCGCTACGGACCGGATCTGCTGTTGGTCGACGTCAATACCGGCCAAGTCATCGATGTCGCCTACGGCGTGTTCTACGAGGACTGACCCCGCCGCGGAGGAGGATGCGCCGCGTTTAGCGTATGATCCCGAAAAGTGGATACCGGTTTTCGGAAGAGATCATGCTCAATCGAAAAGCTAGAGCCGGGTTTTGATTCCATCAAAACCTAGGCTCTAGCGCGGCGCGTCCGAGTATTTCATGGCGGCCGGACTTGTTCCGGTGAGCGCAGTGAAATCCGGGTGAAAAATTTCACGCGGCCTTCAGCCGCGCCAATTCCGCCTCGAAATCGAACCGCAATTGCGCGCCCTCGTCTTCCGGCAGGCAGCCGGTCATCTGCGGAAAGATGGTGCGGTAGAGCGCCGTGCGGTCGTCGTCCCAGGGCATCGATTGCGCGGCGCGCATCTGCGCCAAGAATCGCGTGCAGTTCCGCACGGACCTCGTCGGGATCGGGATACCAGGTCGGCGTCTCGCGCGTCTCGGAATCGTCGTCGTTCCGGAATAGGTCGCCTTGGCGGGGAGAGGTCATGACTGGCTACTCGTCGTCTACGCTGTCGGGGCTGATAGGGGATTGATCGAGCAGCCTCGCCACAAGTTCATCGATGTGCGGAGCGAGGCCTGACTCGGTCAACGCATCGCGGATGAGCTTGCGCGCACGTTGAAATTTAACGGTCTCGGGTAGCTCGAAGGCTGCCGCTATCCTTTCGGCCTCGCCTGCGGCGGCGGCAAGTTCGTTATGAAGCGGCTGCGAAGCATCGAAACGCGGGATCGGAAGTGTAAATATAACCTTGTCAAAATCGCGTGCGCCCCACTGGCCGCGTGATTGCAAATTGGCCGTCCGACTTCGGGCTGTTTCGCTATTCAGGAGCGCCGTGAGGTACCGCGCTTCAACGAGCCCTGACATCGCGCCCCAATATAGTTTGTGTTCGATTACGGCATTAGAATTCTGAATAATACATGCGGCAGGAACGGTCCCCGAAGCAGCGTAAACTACGCGGAGCGACTTCAACGGGAACTGTGCACCCAGCTCATTGTGATAGTTCCATCGCTCAACGAGTGTCATCGAACCGCTTTCCGCGTTAGCCTTCCAGATCGTCTCTGCAGCTGACATCCAACCATGCAAACCCGAATAGCCGCGGTTTGCCGCAGCTTCCGCGTCCAACACGGCCCCTTGCGACGTCACCGGAACAATGCCCTCGAAAGGTAGCCACGCGCGATAGGGCAGAATGCTTTCACCCAACAACACCGGGTGCAGGAACTCCGCTTCGACCCGATGCTCCACGCCGGTTAGCGATTTCCATGCTTCTTTTCCTGGTTATTGCGGCGGCTAACAACGAAGGGTGCGGTCGGATCGCCTCCCAAGCGCCCCAAACTTCTCCGCTCTACAAGACACAACATGCGCGGAACGAGGGTCGCGCCCTGACGAAACGATTTTCGGTAAGCCGAGCCGCCCTTGAACCGGCCCTCGGCCGGTTTTGGTGCGTCCTCCTGTACCGTCAGGCATGCGTCCGCAACGGCTTCCGACGCGTCGCGCGTCGGTAGCTGCCCTGAATATGCTCGGACCTTGTCGGGCAAAGCCTTGGCTATGGCGCGGCGGCGGCCGAAGACGACGCAAGAGGGGACCGGAAACAGCGGCTGGACCTCGTCGTCCATGGTCCAGGCTTCCTCCCACGCGATCCTCGCGCTGGTAAAGGAGCCTTTGCGCAATTTCTCGAACTGGCCGCGCGAGAGTGCCGCGAGCGGCAGTACGAACGCGATGCGGCCGCCCGAGCGAAGATACAGAGACGCCGCGCGCACTGTGAACAAGGCGGCGAGGTCGTTTTGCGTCGCGAACTTGCCGCCCACATAAACCCGCTCGCCGGTGGCCAGCTCGCGAAAGCGTTTTTGCAGATCCGCGCTCATGTGCCGGAAGGCCACCCATGGCGGATTGCCGACCACCACGTTGGCCCACCCGGCGCCGAAGGACAATGCCAGCGGGCGCGACAAGTTGCGCGCGACATAAGTCCAGACCAAATCCCGACCCTGGCGGCAAAGGTCGTCGAACGTGATGTAGGTCGCGACCATTTCGCGGACGCCCTCGGTTTCCGCTTTCGTCATGTCGCGCCTGTTGTGTCGTTCCACTTCAAGCCTGAAGGCCGGCTCGATCTGCCGCGCCGTCATCTTCTGCTCCGAGCCCTGCCGCATTCTGGCGACCAGCTTGTCGAACAGATGGATATCTTTGCAGAAGATCTCTGGAAACTTGAGGTCGGTGCCGTCGGGCGGCGGCGGCACGCGAATGACCAGCTCTTTCAAATGCATGGTCGTCGCGGTGGACAGCTGCAGCGCGTCACCGAGGTAAACAGGAAATCGACAGCGAACCTGCGCGCCGCGCGATCACCGGCGCGAGCGCCAGCAAATAGGTCACGCGCGCAATGATCACCGCCACCGGATGAATGTCCATTCCGGCGATGTGGTTCGTCGCCTCTTCGGCCCGCAGCTTCTCTTCCAGGCCCGATTCTTCGGCTTCCCTGATAAAGTTGCGGACGGCGTGAAACAGAAACGTGCCCGATCCGCAGGCCGGATCGAGAACCCTTTGTTCGATCGGCCGTTCGACCGCGCGACGCACGATCTTCGCGGCCAGCCAGTCGGGGGTATAGTACTCGCCCAGGCCGTGCCGTTCTTCGCGGTCAATCAGCAATTCATAGAGAACTTTCAAAACGTCGCTTTCGACCTCATCGAGGCGAAAGCGGCGGACATGGGAGAGAATTCGCCGGACGAGCGCTTCCCCGTCGGGTTCCGCGACCACCCAATCGAAGAAGTCGCTCTCTGCCGCGCCGAAGATACCCGCGGCTTCGAAAGCCGCTCCCGACAGGACGTGCTTCGGATTGTCATCGCGCAGCCCCAGCACCGCCAGCGCGATGGCTTTGGCGACGATCACCAGAAATGTATGCTGAAAGAACAGCGCGTCGGTCTCGACCTCGCGGCCATAAACCAGTTTCAGGAGCTGCGCCCATAATTGCCGCTTCAGTGCGACAGCCGGATCGTCCTTCAGTCTGTCCCACAGGGCGCGAAGACCATCGTTAGCGCGTCGAAACGCAACCAAGTCCTGACCAAGCTCAAGCCGTACGGTGACGGGGTCCGGCGGAAGCGCATCCTTGAGTGCGACCGCGCCATCGAGCCATGCAAGAAAAATATCGGCTTCGTCGGGATCGAGCGTCGTGTCCTTCAACTTGATGAGCTGGTCGCCGGCGCGCTCGAACACAACCCACTTGAGCCCATCCGACGCAATGCCGACGAAGCGCTCGCCTTCTTCGCGCTCACGATCGGCGAGGTAGTCCGGCATGCGTCGGACCACATCGTCCCATTCCTGATCGAGGTTCCGCTTGGCTTCGAAGACGGTGCGCCCGATCAGAGCATCAAGCCGACCCCTCACTTCGGGAACGCGGCGCTCGAAATCGATCGCGCCGAGCTCGACACCGAACTCCTCCACCAGGAGTTGGCGAAAATCGGATTTCACCTCGTCGTGGCCAGGGCGAGTGGCGAGATGATGCAGGAGTTCCCGGGTCCGCGGATTGTCGGTCAACGTTTCCTCGATCTCGTCCGATTGGGCGCGTCGACGTGTCTACAACCCGAGAATCTCGTTGATAACGATGCCAAAGGCGAGAACTTCATGTTAACTTTCGAACTATCTACGATATCTACGTGGACCGGTCGAACCACCTGTAGGCCATGGCACGTTCACCCCAACAAGACCTGTTCGAGACCAATTCGCAGCCCGAATTGTTCGAAGCGGATGCGGCTCCTCCGGCCTATCGGCCCGAACCGGACAAGGTCCGCGCCCAGCTGCACAGGATTTTGGCCGAAGCCCGCGCAGCCGAAAAGCTTCCATGGGACGATGACAAAGTCTTGCTTTACCGAACGATCTTTCCGCACATGGCCGGCTGGTTGCCTGAGGAGGAAGGTCGGCAGCTGCGCTTCGAGTTCGACACCGAGATGGCGCGGCTAAAAGCGGCGTGATCGAGCCTCTGTCACAATTGTCGTCGCCTTATCCGCGACAGCCCTTGACATCCGTCCCAATTTCAGTTACATACTGACGAATCAAAGCTCGCTCATCGAAGGGCACGTTCCGGGTGCGACCTAGAAGGTGGGGCGAGTGCGGTTCCCGCGCGCGGCCTCGCAAGCCGCGCCCGGGCGGCTCTGGGTCCCCGACCGACCGGCACTACGACCGGTCTCCGCGGAGCGCGGTTGACTCGAGACAGGCGACAAGGGGTAACGCCCGATGAAGCCAAGTCTCAGGAAGCGCGGTACTGGAGCTGAGCCAATGGTGGATGCGTCCGCCCTGGCGAGCGCCGCGGTGGAGCGCCGAGAGGCGAGCGGTCTCCGCTGAGACCGCTGCCGCATCCGCTGATGCGGCTCCAAGACAATTGCGCCTGTCGGCGCTCCGCCTCCCTTCTTTATGTGGGGAGGCCTTGGGAAGGGCTTTCTTAAAGCGTGACACAAAACTCGGATGCGAAGACGCATCGCGGGAATGGGGAAGAATTATCCGCCCCCGCGTTAGCGGGGGAGGGGGACCACGCGAAGCGTGGTGGAGGGGGCCTCTGAGATGGAGGTTCGTTGTCGTTGCAGAAAGATCGTCGCGGCTCGCGCCCCACCCACCGCGCTCCGCGCGGTCCCCCCTCCCCGCTGCCGCGGGGCGGGACAGTTGCGCGCCTTGACCTGCCGCGGCGGCGCGGCTTCAATTCGGCGCAAATAAACGCCGCCGCGCACTCCGAGGAGCACGACCATGACCTTCCGCATCGCCGTTGTGCAGCCGATCTCGCATCGTCCGCCCGAGGACGAAAAAAACGTCGCCGATGCGGTGCGCGCGGTCGAGCGCGCGGCGGGCGAGGGCGCGCATTTCGTCTGCTTTCCGGAAAGCTATCCGGGGCCGTGGCGGATGCCGGCGAGCTACGATCCGACCGCTGCGCTCGCGGAAGCCGCGGTCAAGCACGGCGTGCATGTCGTGTTCGGCACCATCGAGCCGATCGATGCCAAAGCGGCGACCGCCTATAACCTCACGGCGATGGCTTTTCCCGACGGCCGCGCGCCGGCGCGCTACCGGCGCACCCATCCCAACGGGCCGTGGATCTATACCGGCGGCAAAAGCTGGGAGTTCCAATATGTCGCCGGCGGCGACTATCCGGTATTCGACACCGTGCACGGCAAAGTGGGGCTCGCCATGTGCAGCGAGGTCTATATGCCGGAAGTGACGCGCGCGCTCGCTTTGCGCGGCGCCGAGCTGATCTTCATGCCGGCCGGCGTCGAGAAGCACCGGCTGTGGCCGACCTGGCGGACGCTAATCTTCGCCCGCGCCATCGAAAATCTGGCGATCGTGGTGACGACGCAGAATTTGTTCGATCACTCGCAGCGCGGGCTCGCCATGGTGGCGGCGCCGGAGGAAATCCTGTTCGAGAGCACGGCGGCGGGCCTGAGCGTCGTCGACGTCAGCCTCGAGCGGGTGCGCTATCTGCGCTCGACGCGCGACGAAATCGGCTCGTCGGCGAGTTGCGGCGCCAAGCAGGGCCTGCTCGGTCCGCAATGGCAGCGGCCGGAGCTTTACGACAGTTTCCATCCGCGGCCGCTGCGCGAGGCGGCCGAATGATGCCGACCATGTCCACGCCCGTCATTCCGGATTGCCACGAAGTGGCAAGTCCGGAATCCATATTCACAACCCTTTCAGAATTTTATCGGTGCCCGTTCTGCATGACCTGTGAATATGGATTCCGGGCTCGCACCTTTGGTGCGCCCCGGAATGACGTGTGAACGTGTCCTCCCGCCACGATCTCGGCCCGCCGCCGCAACTCGGCTATATCGAGAGCCGGCTCGACCGCGTCGCCGAATTGCGCGGCGATGCCGCGGCGCAGAAAAAGTTCGCCGCCCATGCGCGCGCCGGCGGCTATGCGATCGGCGGCGACCTCGTGGTGCTCAAGAGCGCCGCCGGCGTGTGCGATCCATTGTTCTCGCCCGCCGAAGCGCCCGCGCTCGGCCGCGTCCACGAAAGCGTATTCCTCGGCTTGATCGACGGTGCGCCGCGGTTCGGCTTCCGGCTCGATCCGCAATCGATCGAACCGCTGAAGGCGCGCAACGATCTGACGATCACCGATCTTCGCTCGATCGCGGTGCAGGGCCTGGTCGCGGCGGAGCATTTGCCGCCGCTTGCCGAAGCCAAGGCGCTGCTCTCTTGGCATGCGCGGCATTCCCACTGTCCCAATTGCGGCGCCAAAACCGAAGTCGTTCAGGCCGGCTGGCGGCGCGATTGCCCGGCCTGCAAGGCCGAGCATTTTCCCCGCACCGATCCGGTCGTCATCATGCTGGCGATCGCCGGCGAACGCTGCGTGCTCGGCCGCTCGCCGCGCTTCGCGCCGACCATGTGGTCGTGTCTCGCCGGCTTCGTCGAGCCGGGCGAATCGATCGAGGAAGCGGTGCGCCGCGAAGTGCGCGAGGAAGTCGGCATCGCGTGCGGCCGCGTCAACTATTTCGCGTCGCAGCCGTGGCCGTTCCCATCCTCGATCATGATCGGCTGCCATGCCGAAGCCTTGTCCGACGCGATCGTCGTCGATCGCGACGAACTGGAGGACGCGCGCTGGTTCGAGCGCGACGAACTGGCCGCGATGCTCGAGCGGCGGCATCCGCAAGGCCTGACCACGCCGCCGCCGGTCGCAATCGCGCATCACATCATCCGCAGCTTCGTCGAGGATGGCTGCGATGTCATTCGCTGAAACGCCCGCGCGGCCCGCCGCCGCGCCGCGCATCTTGTGTACCGGCATCATCGTGCTCGACGAAGTGTTCCGCGTCGAACAATTTCCGCAAGCCGACGGCAAAGTCCAGGCCACCGGATTTTTCGTCGTCAACGGCGGCTGCGCGGCAAACGCGGCGGTGGCGATTGCGCGGCTCGGCGGCCGCGCCGCGCTCGCCGGCCCGATGGGCGGCCCGGCGGGCGAAGATCGCAACGGCGACGAAGTGCTCAAAGCGCTGGCGCGCGAGAACGTCGACTGCGCCTTCTGCCAGCGCATCGACGGATTGGCGACGGCGCTGTCGGCGATTTTCATGAACGGGCGCGGCGACCGCACCATCGTGACCTATCGCGACGAGCGCATCGCCGCGACCAAGCCTGCCGATCCGCAAGCCATCGTTGCCGGCGCCGACGCGGTGTTGGCGGATAACCGTTATCCCGATTTCGTGCGGCCGATCTGCGCGGCGGCGCGCGCCCGCGGCATTCCCGTCGTGCTCGACGGCGACCGGCCGACGGTCGAGGACGATCCGCTGTTCGCCATCGCCAGCCACGTCATTTTTTCCTCCGAGTGCCTGCGCGAGACGACCGGCACGGCCGATCTCGGCGCCGGCTTGCAACGCATCGCGCGCCGGACCGGCGCCTTTCTCGCCGTCAGCAACGGCCCCGACGACGTCGTCTATCGCAATGACGGCGCGCTGCATCGTTTGCCGGTGTTCAAGATCGCCGCCGTGGACACGCTCGGCGCCGGCGACGCCTTTCACGGCGGCTTCGCCTTGGCGCTGGCCGAAGGGCGAAGCGAGGTCGAGGCCATGCGGTTTGGCGCCGCGGTCGCCGGCATCAAATGCACGCGGCTTGGCGGCTCGGCCGGCGCCCCCAGGCGGCCGGAGGTCGAAGCGCTGTTGGCGGGGTAAATCTCGGCCCGCTTGATTTAGAATATTTTTCTATATAATTAGGTCATCTATCGTAATATTGGAAGAATAGGTGTCATGGACGCCATAGATCGAAAAATCCTTGCTGTTTTGCAGGAAAACGCCGCCTTGTCGGTCGCCGAAATCGGCTCGCGCGTCGGCCTGTCGTCGACACCATGCTGGAAGCGCATTCAGCGGCTCGAGGCCGACGGCGTCATCGTCAAACGCGTCGCGCTGGTCGATCAGGACCGCATCGGGCTCGGCATCAGCGTCTTCGTCTCGGTGGAGACCGGCGATCACTCGCAGGATTGGCTCGACCGTTTCGCCAAGACCGTCACCGCCATGCCGGAAGTGATGGAGTTTTACCGCATGGCCGGCGACGTCGATTACATGCTGCGCGTCGTGGTGCCGGACATTGCCGGTTATGACGCCTTCTACAAACGCCTGATCGCCGCGGTGCCGCTGAAGAACGTCACCTCGCGTTTCGCCATGGAAAAGATCAAGTCGACGACCGCGCTGCCATTGCCGGACGTCAAATAACGCAGGTCGGAAATCGGAGCGATCCGATCGCTGTCACGATGCGGTGCGCGCGATGGAGGCCGACTCCCGCGGCATCATGAAGCTTTGATCGCTCAAGGTCAGATTGCCGGTCATGACGTAGCCGTAAGTCGGATTGTAGCTGTACTGGACCTGAGCGAACACCAGATAAGTATTCGGCACGGCAAGCGAGGCCGGGACGGTGACGGTCTGACCGACGGTGAGCGCCGTGCCGTTGAGCGTATCGCTCCATACCACGGTGCCGACGCCTTGGGCGTTGATCGAGATTTCCGAAACGACTTCCTTGAGCGCGGCGACCGAGTAGGGCGCGATGATCGCCGAGCCGGCGTTGAGGATGTTCGACATATCGGCGTTGGTGATGTCGGTGTATTGCGTCGCCAGATTGGCCAGCGCATGCGCGGTCAGCTCGACCTTGCGATCCGTGGCGATGCCCTGCGAAGCTTCGACGCCGCCGAGACAGAGCGTCACCATCACCGGCAGCAGCATGGCGAATTCGACGGCCGTAACGCCGCGGCAGTCGTGGGCAAACCGTTCGTGGCAACGGGCAATTCCGGTAAGAATCCTCATCGTGCGCCCCCTCAAGACGATGCGTAGGGTTCGTTTCTAAACACCGCGGTGGCGGCGAGCAGATCGTAGCCGCCGGTCAAATTGCTCAGGTTGAAGCCGAGCAAATTGACGAAGACCGGATATTGGTAATACAGCCGCAGCATCACGATATCGCCCGGGCCGCCGGGATTGTAGCCGAGCGCCGAGGAGTTGAGATTGCCGTTCGATATCGGCAGCCCGGTATTGATCGCCGTAAATGACGGATAGGTCTCGACGTCGACATAGACGCCGTTGCTGCAGTTGAAGATGCCGTGGATCTGATTGCAGACTTCCGATTTGAACTGTGCCGCGCTCCAGCCGGCAGTCTGCGCCTGGCCGGTAAAAATGAGCCGCGCCGAAGCGGACGCCGCCGTTTCGAGCGTCTGCCCGGCGAAAAAGACCAGCGCCGTTTGCAGGATCGCAAACAGACCGGCGACGAACGGCGTCACCAGCAGGCCGAATTCGATGGTGGTTCCCGCTTCGCTTTGCGTGATGAAGCGATGGACGAGCGACGACGAGAATGTCCGCGAACTAACGATTTTTACGAGCCGCGCAAACTCGGCCCGATGGGTGGTCCGACTCAACATGGCGCCCTCATCCGCTGAAGGTTGCGCAATATCGCGAAGCCTCGACGTCGAGCGATATCAGCCGTGCGTTGGCAATTTATTGCGGCAATCGGCGACAGGCACGGGGCGCGATTTAATCGGCCGCTAACCGTGCGCCGGACGGTCCGGCGGCCGTCTTCAGCGCCCGCCGACTCCGGCGGCCAGCGCCTGGGTGTTGCGGGTGACGCCTTGGCTGAGCGTCTTATTGAAGTAGTCGAGCGGGATACCGGTGTCCTTATCGAGCTCGTCCTTGCCGACATCGCCCAGTGTCGCCCGCGGCGAGCAGTCGGGCGTGCAGCTATAGGTCTGGCGCGTTGCGCCGCGATAGACCACGACGGTCGGGTCGGCCGGGCCTTTGACCTCGATGGTCTTTTCCAGCAGCACCGCGCTGCTGTTGTCCAGGACCACGACATTGGTCGCGCCGTAAGCCTTGCCGGTGACGATCGCGAGACCGCCGGGCTGCAGCGAAAGATCGGCAATCAGCGGGTCGCCGATCACGACGGTGGCCGCGCGGTCGGGAAGTTTGAGGATCGTGGCTTGGTCGAGGTGAACGGAGATCGAGTCCGCGGCGAGGGCCGGCGAGGCGACGGCGGAAAGAACGACGGCCGCCATGAGCCAAGGCAGCGCGCTTTGGGCCATCCGGCCGCGCACGCAAAACGCCGTCATCGATACGCTCCGAAACGCTACGCGGATTCGACTGTTACAATGGCCGTCCACAGACCGGTCCACTTGACTGCAAATTCGTGAATGAAGTGCAAATCGGCGTGTCTGCATTGGGTGCAGCAGCCGCTGCTCCGGCCGCCGGTGACGCTTGCTTAACGATGATCGCAGAATGGCGGAAGCGGCGGAGTATTCGCCGCCCCAGTCGTCACAGCGTGAAGGGATGGACGAGCTGTCCCGGGAAGCTTTCGGGATAGTCGCGCTCGGCGATCCCGTACTTATCGGGAAGCTCCCCGGCCGGCATGTAAAACGTGCCGAACAGAACGTCCAAAAACGGGAACGTCGCCGCAAAGTTCTTCTCGCCGCCGCGGTCCGGAGCAGTGTGATGCCAGCGGTGGAAGACCGGACTGGCAAAAACGTATTTGAACGGGCCGAGCGTCCAATCGAGATTGGCGTGCACGAAAGCCGAAGTCGCGATGGTGAAGGGACCGAGCACGACGAACACGTTTGGCGAGATGCCGAGGAGAAGCATGATGACGTCGGCGGCGACGCTGCCGAGAAACAAATTGACCGGATGGAAGCGCGCCGCCGAGATCCATTCCAGCTCTTCGGAAGAGTGATGCACCGCGTGATAGCGCCACATGCGCTGGCCGTGGAACATGCGGTGCGTCCAATACAGAATGAAATCCTCGCCGAGGAGGAAGATGGCCATCTGAACGACGAGCGGAAGCGCCGCGAGCGGCCCGTGGCCGTTGTCGTAAAACGCGATCAGGCCGTCCGCCGTGGTGATTTTAAACAGAAGCGCGGCGCCGACGATCAGCATGCCGATGCGCAAATAGCGGGTGATGACCGGTATGAAGAACCAGTAGCACAGGTCGGTCACGAGATCGCGCTTGTGCCACCACGCTTGTCCGGGGTTGCATGCGAAAAACCAGGTGAGAACGGTGAAGACGCCCGCCAGTCCGAGCGAGATCGGGATGTTCTTGGCAAAGGTCTCGCCGAAACTGACGAAAAAGGCGAGCAATTCTTGGGTCATTTTTTTGCGGCCTGCGCGGTTTCGTCGGCGAATTTATCGATGTGCTCATCATATCGAGCATGCGGATTAAAACGCCGTGAATGGCGGCCGCTAAAGCGTTGCGGCGGGCGGCCGGCTGATCCGTGTTTGATGCAAGTTGCGAGAACCGCAGTTACGCCGCCGCAACGATTGCCTGCTATGCAGTCTCGCGGCAATTTTTTCGATGCTGGGCCGCGACGGCGTCGCTAGAGCCATGGTTGACCGATCGTAAACCAAGGTGAGGCCGGGTTTAACATCACGGCGGTCATGCGCGGCTCGATACGCGCCAATGCAACGCACTCGATTCCCGCAAGGCGATGTTAACTACATCGGAGAAAGCCCGACTGCGTGCGGGTTTCGGCGATCGGTTTAACCCCGTCGAAATTTCTCCCCGATACGGTCCGGCGTGATCCAAACGGTGCACAAAATGCCGTTGGGTCAGCTCAGACAGCCACGTGTGGACCTTAAGGAGCCAACTCATGAAGACCCTTTTCTCGCGTTTCGTGAAGGACGAGTCGGGCGCCACGGCCATTGAATACGGTCTTATCGCCGCCGGCATCTCGGTTGCGATCATCGCCGTCGTCCAGGGCCTCGGCACCAAGTTGAACACCACGTTCAGCAGCGTTTCCAGCGCCCTCAAGTAAGCGTCGTTCTTCCGCAGTGCTACGAGAGGGCTCCGGTCGCATACCGGGGCCTTTTCACTTTGCGGCCGCCGTTGCGCGCGGCCGCTAACCCGCCCGCAACGGTCGCGTGATAATCCGGCGAACGGGCGACATCGAACGACGATGCCATGCTGATTGAATTGGTCAGACTGACGTTGTTTCCGGCAATGATGGCCTTTGCCGCATCGAGCGATCTATTGACGATGACGATCGCCAACCGCGTTTCGCTGATCCTCATTGGCGGATTTGCCGTGCTTGCGCTACTCAGCGGTATGAGCGGCGCCGACGTCATTTCGCACGTCGAAGCAGCCGCCGCGGTGCTGGCCGTTGCATTTGTCTGCTTCGCCTGCGGCTGGATCGGCGGCGGCGACGCCAAGCTTGCGGCGGTGACGGCGCTGTGGCTGGGTTTTGGAAGTCTCTTCAATTATCTCGTTTATGCGTCGCTGCTTGGCGGGGCGCTGACAATATTGATCGTGCAATTTCGCACCCTGCCGCTGCCGCGCGTCCTTGTGGGGCGCGAATGGGCGGAGCGGCTGCATCGCGAGGGTGCCGGGGTGCCCTATGGCATTGCGCTGGCCGCGGCTGCGCTGCTCGTCTATCCGCAGACCGAATGGATGACGGCAATCGGCCTGTGAGGCCCCCTGTGAGACGCGCGTCAACGCAACATTAACGCGATTTAGATACGCCTCATTAACCATGCTTTGACGTTTAGCTGCTGAACTGCGGCATTGATGGCCGATTTCGGCCGGCCATCCCGTGGAAAGCGAAGCGTAATGAAAGCCGCGCGTCTTGTCGTACTCGGTGTCGCTATCGCCGCCGGCGGTACAGCCGCGTATTTGGCCGCCGGCAGCAAAGCGCCGCCGCCGCCGCCGCCGGTTGCCGCCGCGCCGCCGCTCGAAACGGTTGAAGTACTGGTCGCCAAGTCCGATCTAACCCGAGGGCAAGTGATCCAAACTCAGGATATCGGTTGGCAGACTTGGCCGAAGGATGCAGCCAATTCGAGCTTCATCAAGAAATCCGATCGGCCGGGAGCGACGAACGACTTCGTCGGCGCCATCGTTCGCGTATCGATGCTGGCGGGCGATCCAATTCGCGGACCCTACGTCGTCATGGCCAAGGGCTCGGGCTTCATGGCCGCCATACTGCCGAAAGGCATGCGCGCGGTCGCAGTCGATATTTCAGCGGAGTCCGGAGCCGGCGGCTTCATCCTGCCGGATGACCGCGTCGACGTCGTGTTAACGCGCCACGACAAATCGGCGGAAAAGGCAACCGGAGTAGAGAAAGTTATCAGCGACACTATCTTGAGCAATGTGCGGGTGCTGGCGGTGGATCAGACGATCGACCAGAAAGGCGACGCGAAGGTCGCCCTCGGTAGGACCGCGACGCTCGAATTGACGGAATCGCAGGCGGAGACGCTCGAGTTGTCGCATCAACTCGGCACGATCTCTCTTACGCTGCGCAGCCTCCTCGACTCCGCTTCGTCCGGTCCCGTCAGCGACGAGGAAGGCGGCAACAAGCACGACCAAACCATCAATACCGTGCGTTTCGGTGTGAGCACGGCGGGAACCGGGCATTGAGCGCACTGAGGGAATCGAGATGACAGGAGCGAAATCGATCCGAGCGGCGGCAGCTCTCGCGGCCGTGATCGTCGTCTCGTGCATCATTCCTCGGGCGCTCGCGGGCGACGTGGCCTTCAACGCCCCGCCGACGCAGACGATTCACGTCGTCGGCAGCGATTATGAATCGCAGCCCCTTAATCTCGAAGTCAGCAAATCGGTCGTGATCGATCTGCCGCGCGACGTGAAGGATGTGCTGGTTGCCGATCCCAAAATCGCCAATGCGGTGGTGCGGTCGTCGCGCCGCGTATTCATCATCGGCAGCACGGTAGGCCAAACCAACGTGTTCCTCTTCGACGCCGACGGTAAGCAGATCGCGGGCTTCGATATCGCGGTCACGCGCGACCTTAACGGCATCCGCCAGGCAATCCATGCAGTTCTGCCGGACGCGGACGTTACGGTCGAGGGTATCGGCGACGGCGTCATCCTGTCCGGTTCGGTGTCGAGCCCGGCAGAGTCGCAGCAGGCCTACGATATCGCGGCGCGGTTGCTCGGGGTTGCTACCTCCGATATCGTTCCCAACGGCAGCAAAATCGTCAACGCCATCGTCGTGCGCGGCCGCGACCAGATCATGCTCAAAGTTGTCGTCGCTGAAGTCGAGCGCGACGTCATCAAACAACTCGGCATCAATCTTTCCGGGGCGCTGAACTACGGCACCGCCGTGGTCAATTTCAACAACACAAATCCGTTTTCCGCCTACGGCCAATCGCTCAGCGGCTCGAGCATCACGGGCGGCTTTAACGGAGTCAGTGCCACGCTGCAGGCGATGGAACAGGCGGGGGTCATTCACACGCTCGCCGAGCCGAACCTCACGGCTATTTCCGGCGAGTCCGCGACTTTCGTGGCCGGCGGCGAGTTCCCCGTCCTCAACGGTTATAGCTGCACCACGGCAACTACCGGAAGCGCCGCGCAGAGCTGCCAGCCCTCGATCGATTTTAAGAAATTCGGCGTCAGCCTCGACTTCACCCCAATCGTGCTCAGCGAGGGCCGCATCAGCCTTAAGATCATGACCGAGGTGTCTGATCTCTCTTCACAAAATTCACTGACAATCGTCGAGCCCGGCACCACCAATTCCTCGACCGTTCCGTCGATCCGCACCCGCCGCGCCGAAACGACTGTCGAAATCCCCTCCGGCGGCTCGCTCGCCATGGCCGGTATGATCCAGAACTCGACTAAGCAAAACATCAACGGGTTGCCGGGTTTGGCGGAGCTTCCGATTCTCGGCGCGCTGTTCAAAAGCCGCGATTACATCAATCAGCAGACCGAACTGATGGTGCTGGTGACGCCCTACGTCGTGCGCGCGGTCGCCGAGAAAGATTTGTCACGGCCTGACGACGGTTTCGCCGATCCGAGCGATCCCGCGAGCATATTGCTCGGCCGGTTTAACCGTATTTACGGCGTTGGCGGTGGCAATCCGGCGCCAACCGACAACTACTACGGCAAAGTCGGTTTCATTCTCGATTGATGCGGCCGCAGGAGATTACGATGCACAATGGCCATGCGATGTCCGCCGGTCGCCGCTCCGTTGCGGGCCTTGTGGTGCGCGCCGCCGCCGCCGCGGCGTGCGCTGCGTTCGTCTGCGGCTGCAACACCGACCAGCAAGTCACCGGCGCCCCCGAAGCGCCGACCGATTATCGCCAGCGGCATCCGATCACGCTGCAGGAAACCACGCGTACTCTCGAACTGTTCATCGGCTCCAATCGCGGGGAATTAAATCCGACGCAGCGCGCGCAAGTGCTGTCATTCGGGTTGGGCTGGAAGCGCCAGGCAACCGGCGGCATCGTCGTCGAACGGCCAGTGGGCAGCAGCAACGAGGGCGCCGCCGCCGACGCGATGCGTGAGATCGTCTCGATACTGGCGGCGAGCGGCCTGCCGCCGCAAAGCATCGCCGTGCAGACCTATCCCGCGACCGGACCGAACCTGGCTCCGGTCCGCATCGGCTATCCGAGGATCCAAGCACAAGCCGGACCTTGCGGCATCTGGCCCAAGGACATCGGCCCGAGCTTCAACCGCGATTATTTCGAAAATCAGCCGCCCTGGAACTATGGCTGCGCCACCCAACGCAATCTTGCGTCCGAGGTCGTCGACCCATCCGATCTCGTGCAGCCACGCGCTGAAACCGCCGCGTATACGGCGCGGCGCACTACGATCCTGGAAAAATATCGGGCGGGCCTGCCGACCGGCGAGAGTTCGGAAAATCAGGCGGCCAAGATCAGCGACGTCGGCAAATAATATGAACACTTAATGCGGCATGTAATGTCGGTACACGATGAAACAGAGTAACCAGGCTGCCCAGGACGAGTTAAGTCCTACCGAAATCGCCGGCCGCGAAGAGCATATCGCGCCGGCGCCGCGCGTATCGGTGCAGGCCTTCTGCGAGAACGTCGACACCGCCGCTGCGATCCAGGCGGCCGGCGAAGACCGGCGCATGGCCAAAGCGCATTTGCGCATCCAGATGGGAGGGCTGACGGCGGCGGTCGAAGCCTATCAAAGCTCGCCGACGCCGAACGTCATCATTCTCGAATCGGAGAACCGCGGCGACGACATTCTCGCCGGGCTCGATCAGCTCGCCGATTATTGCGACGCCGGCACGCGCGTCGTCGTCATCGGCCGCATGAACGATGTCGTGCTGTATCGCGAACTGGTGCGGCGCGGCGTGAGCGATTACCTGATTGCGCCGGTCGGAGTGCTGCAGATCGTTCGTGCGGTCTGCGGTTTGTTTTCGGCGCCGGACGCCAAGCCGGTCGGCCGCGTCATCGCGGTGGTCGGGGCCAAGGGCGGGGCCGGCGCGTCGACCATCGCCCACAATATCGGTTTCTCGATTGCGAACGATCTTAAGCTCGACGCGGTCGTGACCGATCTCGACCTTGCGTTCGGCACCGCCGGCCTCGATTTCAATCAGGATCCGCCGCAGGGCATAGCCGAGGCGGTGTTCTCACCCGACCGCATCGATACGGCGTTCGTCGACCGCCTGCTCGCCAAGTGCACCGACCATCTCAATTTGCTGGCGGCGCCGGCGACGCTCGAGCGTGTCTACGATTTCGGCGCCGATGCCTTCGAAGCCATTTTCAATTCGTTGCGCGCCACGGTGCCGTGTGTCGTGCTCGACGTCCCGCATCAATGGACCGGATGGACCAAGCAGACTTTGGTTGGAGCCGACGATGTCTTGATCGTCGCCGCTCCCGATCTCGCCAACCTGCGCAACACCAAGAACATCTACGATTTTCTTAAAGCCGCGCGGCCGAACGACCATCATCCGCGCTACTGCCTCAACCAAGTCGGCGTTCCGAAGCGTCCCGAGATCAAGGCCGCCGAGTTCGCCAAGGCGCTCGACGAGGAGCCCATGGCGATCGTTCCGTTCGAACCTCAGATATTCGGCGCGGCGGCCAATAACGGGCAGATGATCGGCGAGATTTCCTCGGGCCATCGCACCGCGGAACTGTTCAGGCAGATGGCGCAAACTTTGACCGGTCGCTCGGAACCGAAGAAGCAACGCTCAGGTCTGTTCTCGCCGCTGCTCGAAAAGCTGCTGGGCTAAAAGGTTGGAGTTGCGTTCGTGTTTGGCAAGCGTCCCACTTCCGGTAGTTCCCCCGCCGCCGAGCCGCGGTCCGCGCCCGCGGCGCGCCCGGTAACGGCGCCACCGGCTGTCGCGCCGCCGGTTGCGGCGCCACCGCCGCCTGCCGCCGCGCCCACGCAAGCCGGCCGAACGCCGTTTCCCTCCGCCGGCTTGGGCGCGCCGATTATCGGCGCGCCGACCGGCAAGCCGAACGTCGGCGGACCGCCCAATCCGCCGCCGCAACCGGTCCCATCGGCGATCAATTCGCGGCGCTCGGAATCCTATTACGAGGTCAAAGGCACGATCTTCGGCGCGCTGATCGAAGCGATCGATCTCGCCCAGCTCGCCAAGCTCGATGCCGATTCCGCGCGCGAAGAAATCCGCGATATCGTCAACGAGATCATCGCGATCAAAAACATCGTGATGTCGATCTCCGAGCAGGAGGATCTGCTCGACGATATCTGCAATGACGTGCTCGGCTATGGGCCGCTCGAGCCGCTGTTGGCGCGCGACGAGATCGCCGACATCATGGTCAACGGCTCGGGCACGG
Source organism: uncultured Alphaproteobacteria bacterium (assembly GCA_963775515.1). Taxonomy (GTDB): domain Bacteria; phylum Pseudomonadota; class Alphaproteobacteria; order Rhizobiales; family Xanthobacteraceae; genus BOG-931. Next base: position 235,879 of record CAVZIQ010000001.1, read on the forward strand.
TCTACATCGAAGTCGCCGGCAAGATCCAGAAGACCGGCATACGCTTCCGCGACAACCAGCAGCTTTTGAACATTTGTCAGCGGATCGTCAGTCAGGTCGGCCGCCGCGTGGACGAATCCTCGCCGATCTGCGACGCGCGCCTGCCGGACGGCTCGCGCGTCAACGCCATCGTGCCGCCGCTTGCGATCGACGGGCCCGCTCTCACCATCCGCAAGTTCAAGAAGGACAAGCTGACGCTCGATCAGCTCGTAAAGTACGGCACGATTTCGCCGGAGGGAGCGGAGATCCTGAAAATCATCGGCCGCTGCCGGGTCAATACCCTGATCTCCGGCGGTACCGGCTCCGGCAAGACCACGCTGCTCAACTGCTTGACGCGCTTTATCGACAATGACGAGCGCATCGTCACCTGTGAGGACGCCGCCGAATTGCAATTGCAGCAACCGCACGTGGTGCGGCTGGAGACGCGGCCGCCGAATCTCGAAGGCGAGGGGCAAATCACGATGCGCGATCTGGTGCGCAACTGCCTGCGTATGCGACCGGAACGCATCATCGTCGGCGAGGTGCGCGGCCCCGAAGCATTCGATCTGTTGCAAGCGATGAATACCGGCCACGACGGCTCGATGGGCACGCTGCACGCCAACACTCCGCGCGAGGCGCTATCGCGGCTGGAGTCGATGATCACCATGGGAGGCTACTCGCTGCCCTCGCGCACCATCCGCGAAATGATCTGCGCATCGGTCGACGTCGTCGTGCAGGTCGCGCGTTTGCGCGACGGCTCGCGCCGCATCACCCACATCACCGAAGTGGTCGGCTTGGAAGGCGACGTCATCATTACTCAGGACGTTTTCCTGTACGACATGCTCGGCGAAGACGCCAACGGCAACCTCATCGGCCGGCATCGCTCGACCGGCATCGGCCGTCCGAAATTTTGGGAGCGCGCGCGTTATTTCGGCGAGGAGGCGCGGCTTGCCGCAGCGCTCGATGCGGCGGAGGCCGTCAATGAAGCGGCAACGGCCTAGAGCTCGACGCACGGATCGAGTCACGAACTAAGTCACGGATTTAACTCATGGGCGCTTACGGTCTGTTCTTCCTGGTGACGATCGCGATCGGCGGCGTGGTGTGGGTATTCGTCTATCCATACCTCTCCGGCGAGAAAAAAGCGGAACGGCGCATGGCCAGCGTCGCGCGCGCGGAGCCGATCTCGCGCCCGACGCGCTCGGCGGGGGGGAGATCGCGGCGCGAGCAGGTCGAGGGCACGCTTAAGGTGATCGAAGAACGGCGGAAGAAGTTCAAGCGGCCGCCGCTCTCCGTGCGACTCAAGCAAGCGGGGCTGTCGTGGTCGAAACGACAATTCATGATAACCGCCGGCGCACTCGGCGTCGGCGGCTTCGTCGTCATGATGGTTTTGCGGACAGGCTTGCTGCCGGCGCTCGGCATTGCCTTTGCCGCCGGCTGCGGATTGCCATTTTGGGCCCTGTCGTTCCTGAAAAAACGGCGCGAAGCGAAGTTTCTCGCGGCGTTTCCGGACGCCGTCGACGTCATCGTCCGCGGCATCAAGGCCGGCCTGCCGCTGCTCGACAGCCTCAAGCTGATCGCCACGGATGCCGAGGAGCCGGTGCGCAGCGAATTTCGCGCTATCATCGAGACGCAAACGATCGGCATGCCGATCGGCGAAGCCTGTCTGAAACTCTATGAAAGTATCCCGGTCGCCGAAGCCAACTTCTTCGGTATCGTGATTTCGATTCAGCAGCGCGCCGGCGGCAACCTCTCCGAAGCGCTGGGCAACCTGTCGCGGGTGCTGCGCGACCGCAAGAAAATGAAGGCGAAGATCCAGGCCATGTCGATGGAAGCCAAGGCTTCCGCGTCGATCATCGGCGCGTTGCCGATCGCGGTCATGGCGCTCGTCTGGATAACGAGCCCGGCCTATATCGACCTGCTTTGGACCGACCCGCTCGGGCACGTGATGATCGGCTGCTCCGCGGCCTGGATGCTGACCGGCGTCCTGGTGATGCGCAAGATGATAAATTTCGATTTCTGAGGCCGCGGCGTCATGACCTCCCTCATCGGCCAGTATCTCGACGTTCAGTTCCTCACCATGGTGTTCGCCGGCCTTGCGGCTGGCGCCACGGTGCTGACGCTGGCGATGCCGCTTCTGGTTACCGACACGCTGTCCAAGCGCATGAAATCGGTCGCGCTCGAGCGCGAGAAAATCCGTCAACGCGAGCGTGAGCGGCTGGTGCAGAGCAGCAAGGTTTCGTTGCGGCAATCGCCGAAAATGTACATGAAACGGGCGGTCGACAACTTCAATCTCACGAAGTGGGTCGGCCAGGAGGAAGCCCGCGCCATGCTGGTGCAAGCCGGATTTCGCGGGCAGGCGCCTTACGTTACTTATCTGTTCTTTCGCATGACGATGCCGGTCGTCATGCTGCTGGCGTCGCTCTTTTATATTTTTGTCGTGCTCAATCTCGACTACCCGCCGATGGTCAAGATCGCGATCTGCATCGGTTGCGCCTATTTCGGCATGCATAGTCCAAATCTGTTCCTGAAGAACAAGATTCAGCGGCGGCAGACTTCGATCAAGCGTGCATTCCCGGACGCGCTCGACCTGCTGCTGATCTGCGTCGAATCCGGCATCTCGATCGAGGCGGCCTTCCGCAAGGTCAGCGAGGAGGTCGGCACGCAATCGGTGGCGCTGGCCGAGGAATTCACGCTGACCACGGCGGAATTGTCGTATTTGCCGGACCGCCGCCAGGCCTATGAGAACTTGGCGCAACGCACCGGTCTCGACGGCGTGAAAGCGGTCTGCCTCGCTTTGCAGCAATCAGAACGCTATGGCACGCCGCTGGCAACGACGCTGCGCGTTCTGGCGCAGGAAAATCGCGACATGCGCATGGCGGAGGCCGAGAAGAAAGCCGCCGGCCTGCCGCCGAAGCTTACCGTGCCGATGATCGTATTCTTCCTGCCGGTGCTGTTCGTGGTCATTCTCGGCCCGGCCGCGATCCGCGTCATGGCGCTGATGTAGGGTCATTGCGAGGAGCGGCGCGACGAAGCGGTCCAGCCCGTCTGGATGGTTTCGCGCAGCTTCCGGATCGTGCCGGCCAGTCCGGGCCGGACCCATTGCTTTGCAATGATAGAGCGTCAGCTCGAACCGGCGCTGTAACGGGCGGACTGCTTGATCAGCGCGCCGTTGCCCTTATGCGCCAGCATTTGCCGCAGATAGGCGACATTGGCGGCCGCCTGATCGGGCGGCAAGTCGGCGCGCGCGATCTGTTCGGCCTCGCCGAAGCGCCCCTCCAAGCCAACGACCAGCGCGAGGTTCTGCCGCACGCGTGGATCGGTCGACTTCTGCGCGACGGCGAGCCGCAAGGTCGCTTCGGCATCCTTGAGGTCTTTCGACAGCGCATAGGACAGTCCGAGATTGGAAAGCACGGAAGGTTCGTTGGGCACGATCTTGAGCGCGGTGAGGTAATGACGCTGCGCGTCCTGGTGCCGTCCCAATTGATCGAGCACGGCGCCCTGCGCCGACAGGATGCGCCAGTCGGGCTGTTCGGGCGTGTGGGCGCGATCGAACACCGTGAGCGCCTGTTCGTATTGGCCGGTGTCGGCGAGCGCGCGCCCATATTCGCCGAGCAACACCTTATTGTTCGGATGCTGCATCGACATTTCTTCGAGGATGGCGACTGCCTGGGCGCTCTGCTTGGTCGCGCGCAGTGCCTGCGCATAGCGCAACGCGACCTCGACGTTGGACGGATCGGCGCGATATCTCTCGCCGTAGGCCTGGACATCGTGCTGCCAATCGGCATCGGAGCGGTCGGCGGGCGCGAGCGTGAGGGATCCGGTCGTGGCCGTGCTTTGTGTCGTCTCGCAGCCCGCCGTCGCCGCGGCGATTGCGGTGATGATCGCTGTCGAGGCGACGAGGCGTGCAAAGCGGGATCGGGTCGTACGCATCTCGATCACTGCCGGATAGCTGCCAAATCGCTGCGACTGGCGCAGGCGCGCCGGTGCCGCAGGATCGATCTGAAATAGACTGTTAACCCTAACGAGGGGTTAACGAATTATGGCTGCGGCTCGAGGAGGCTGATGAGGCCGCGCAGCAATTGCAGCGGCGTCGGCGGGCAGCCGTCGATATGCAGATCGACCGGAACGACGGCATTCACGCCGCCGACGACGGCGTAACTGCCGGCGAAAATGCCGCCATCCGCCGCGCAACGGCCGACGGCGACGACCCATTTCGGATCCGGCGTCGCGATGTAGGTACGCTCGAGCGCCTGACGCATGTTGCGTGTGACCGGGCCGGTGACGAATAGCACGTCGGCGTGGCGCGGCGAGGCGACGAAGCGCAGGCCGAAGCGCTCGAGGTCGTAGAAGGCATTATTGAGGGCGTGAATCTCGAGTTCGCAGCCGTTGCAGGAGCCAGCATCGACTTGACGAATGGCGAGGCTGCGGCCGAGACGGCGCCGCGCGGCGCGCTGGACGCTTGCCGCCAATTCGGCAAGCGCGGCGTCGTCCGGCGCCGGCGGCGCTTCCGTCACCGGCCGTTGCGTGAGGTTCTCGAACAGCGTTCTGCGCATAATATAGCTCGCCTTGGCTTGCGCATGTTCTACACGGAAAATCGGGTCGCGCTTTTCCGAACATGCGCTAGAGATCGTGTCCCGAATACGAACAGTTGAACGATTTGTTGCAGAGCGGAAAATCCGCGACGATGTTGCCTTCGATCGCCGCTTCAAGAAGCGGCCATTGGAACCACGACGGATCGCGCAAATGACAACGTGCGACGCGTGACCCGCCGAATCGGACCCAGGCCAGCACGTCGCCGCGGAAGCTTTCGGCCAGGCCCAAGCCTTCGCCCGCTGCTGTGCCGCCATCCAGTGCCGAAGCGATCGCGCCATCGGGCAGCCGGTCGAGGATCTGTTCGATGAGAGCGATGCTTTGTTCGACTTCGCGGATGCGGATCCAAACGCGCGCATCGACGTCGCCCGCCGTCAGCACCGGCACGGTGAAGTCGAGCTCGGTGTAAGGTGGGTAGCCGGGCATTCTCCGCGCGTCGATATGGCGTCCGCTCGCCCGTCCGATATAGCCGGAGGCGGCGTACTGCCGGGCCAGCTCGGGGCGGAGGATACCCGTTGTGACAGTGCGGTCTTGCAGCGAGGCCGTGTTGTCGTAAAGCTCGACCAAACGCGGAAACTGCCGCTTGATGTCCCGCGACGTCTCCCGGATTCGCGCCGTCCCCTCCGACGTCAGGTCGGCCGTGACGCCGCCTGGCACCACCCGATCCATCATCAGACGATGACCGAATGCTCCGTCCGCTGCACGCAGCACAAGCTCGCGCAAAATTCCGCAATGCGCGTGCATGAGCGCGAACGACGCGTCGTTGCAGACGGCGCCGATATCGCCTAGATGATTCGCCAGTCGTTCCAGTTCCGCCATCAGCGCCCGCAGAAATTGCGCGCGCGGCGGCGCTTCGACGTTGAGCGCCGCCTCGACCGCACGCGCGAACGCGATCCCGTAAGCGACGGTGCTGTCGCCCGAAGTGCGGGCGGCGAGCCGGGCCGCCTGTTCGATCGGCGCGCCGGCCATGAGCGACTCGATTCCTTTGTGCACGTAGCCGAGCCGCTCTTCGAGCCGCACCACCGTCTCGCCCCCTGCGGTGAAACGGAAATGTCCCGGTTCGATAATTCCGGCGTGCACCGGACCGACGGGAATTTGATGAAGACTGTCGCCTTCGACGGCAAGGAATTGATAGGCGGTCTGTGCCGCCGGTCCGGCGATGCGCGCACCGAGCGGATGCCGCACCTCCCAAAATCCGAGATCGAGCCAAGGCCGCGAGTCCGGCGCGTCCACCGCCGCGTAGCCGTAAAGGCTATGGATCGCGCGTTCGAGACGAATGGCGGGCGGATGCAGCGCGCCGACCGATGGAAATGTCTGGTCCGGACATTCGAGGCTGACGACCGCAATGTCGCCGGTCGAATCCTCGAAGATCGCCATATGCACCGTCGGCGAGGCGGCGGCGTCGCCCCATAGCCCGAGGAGCGACACACGGCCCGCAGCGAGTTCGTTCGTCACACGGCGCCACGTATCCGCCGTGACGGTAAAGCGTGGCCATGGCCGATGGCCGTCTATGCGCCCGCTTTGCGAAATGATGTCGAGGAGTGCGGACATGTGCCTAACCCAAAAGTCCCGCAACGTTCTGAAACCAGGCCACAAGCGCCGGCGGCAGGTAAATTCCTGCGGCCAGGACGAGCGTGAGATGGGCGAACATCGGCACGTAGGACGCCTGCGCCTTGGCGCTGGGGCCGCGCGGTTCGCCGAAAGCAACGCCGTTGATCTGCAGGAACAGTCCGCCAAGCGCGACCAGAAGTCCGAAGACGAGAATGATCGCGAGCATCGGTGCGCGGGCGAACGTCGAACTCACCACCAAAAATTCGCTCATGAATATGCCGAGCGGCGGCAGGCCGGCGATCGCCACCACGCCAAGGATCAGACCCCAGCCCAGCGTGGGATGCGTCTCGGTGAGGCCGCCCATGTCGGCGATCCGCTGCGTGCCTTTGACCTGCGTGATATGGCCGACGGCGAAGAAGATCGCCGACTTTGTCAGCGAATGCATCGTCATATGCAAAAGCCCGGCGAAGTTGGCGATCGGTCCGCCCATGCCGAAGGCGAAGGTGATGATGCCCATGTGCTCGATCGACGAATAGGCGAACATGCGTTTGATGTCGCGGCGGCGGTAGAGCATGAACGCGGCGAACACGAGCGAGATCAGTCCGAGCGTCACCATGAGCGGGCCGGGCGCGAGCGCGCCGGCATTCACCGCCAACAGCATCTTGAAGCGCAATAGCGCGTAGAGCGCGACGTTGAGCAGCAATCCCGACAGCACGGCCGAGATCGGGGTCGGGCCCTCGGCATGGGCGTCCGGCAGCCAGGCGTGCAGCGGCGCGAGTCCGACTTTGGTGCCGTAGCCGAGTAAAAGAAAGACGAAGGCGAGATCGAGCAGCGCCGGATCGAAATCGCCGGCGCGTTTGACAAGCACCGTCCAGACCATGGCGTCGAGACCTTCGCCGACCACCGGCCGCGCGGCCATGTAGACGAGGATGGTGCCGAACAAAGCGAGCGCGATGCCGACGCTGCCGAGAATGAAGTACTTCCACGCCGCTTCGAGCGCTTCATGCGTGCGGTAGATGCCGACCATGAGCACGGTGGTCAGCGTCGCCAACTCGATCGCCACCCACATAAGCCCGATATTGTTGGCGATCAGCGCCAGGTTCATCGCAAACATCAGCACCTGGTACATGGCGTGGTAGAAGCGCACGAACGGCGGCGTCAGCCGTCCGGTTTCCAGCTCGTGGCCGATATAGCTCGCGCTGAACACGCTGGTGGTGAAGCCGACGAACGTGGTCAGCACGATGAAGGTGGCATTGAGATCGTCGACCAATAGATAGGGGCCGGTCGGCGGTCGCCGGAAAAATAGCGACGCCGCGCAGATGAGCGTGGCCGTGGTCGCCACGATGTTGAGCCGCGCCGTCATGCGGTAGCCGGGCAGCACCGCTAGCAATGCGGCGGCGAGTGCCGGTATCAGAAGTACGCCGGTCAGCGCGTCGAACGTCATCGGCGCTCTCCGCGAAAGCGATCGAGCGCCTGCAGGTCCACCGTGTCGAACCGCTCGCGGATGCGGAACAGAAAAATTCCGATCACGATGAAGGCGATCAGGATCGAGAAAGCGACGCTGATCTCGACCACGAGCGGCATGCCCTTGGCGCCCGTCGCCGCCAATACAAGGCCATTTTCGAGCGACATGAAGCCGATCACCTGACTGACCGCGTTGCGTCGTGTCACCATCATCAAGAGGCCGAGCAGCACCACCGACAGCGCAAAGGCGAGGTCCTCCTGCGCCAGCGGATCGGCGTTGTGCGTCACGCGCAGCATGACCACCATGGAGAGAGCGACCAGACCCATGCCGGCGAGCATGGCGGCGCCGACGCCGACCACCTTCTCGATCTCGCGATGAATTCCAAGCTGAACGATCATCCGATGCAATGCCACTGGGATGACGATCGCCTTGAACACGAGCGCGATCGCGGCGGTGAGGTAAAGATGAGGCGCGTCCTGGACCAGAGCCTGCCAGGCGACAGATGCCGCCAATATCAAGGCATGAAGCGCATACACGTTGAGCAGCGAATAAAGGCGATCCTGATAGAGTTCGAGAATACTGATCAGCACCAGCGAGCCGGCGAGCAGATGGGCGACGTCGAAATCGAAACGGCTCATCAGAAGCTCCCCGACACGAACCGCAAGAGCGTCGCAAGGAGCCCCAGCATCAATGCGAAGCCAAGAAAGTCCGGCACGCGGAATACCCGCATCTTGGCGATCGACGTCTCGAACAATGCCAGCAGAAAGCCGCCGACGGCGAGCTTGCCGACATAGGCGACTGCACCCAGGGCAAGCGTCGGCAAAGCGGCGCCGGCCGATTCGATTCCCCAAGGCGCGAACAGGCAGGCGATCAGCGATACGTAGAGAACGAGTTTGAGCGAGCCGGCAAGCTCGATCAGTGCCAGATGCCGGCCCGAATATTCGAGCACCATCGCCTCATGCACCATGGTCAGTTCGAGATGCGTCGCCGGATTGTCGATCGGAATTCGGCCGTTCTCGGCAATCGCAACCATGACGAGCGCGACGAGGCCAAGTCCAAGCGACACGCGCAGCCCGACAGCCGGCGACGCCATGAATGCGGCCACAGAGGAGAGCTGCGTCGAGCCGGCGATCAGCGCCACTGTGAACACGATCATGATCATGGCCGGTTCGGCCAGCGACGCGATCATCACTTCGCGGCTCGATCCGATGCCGCCGAAGCTCGTCCCGACATCGAGTCCGGCGAGCGCAAGGAAGAAGCGCGCGCTGCCGAGAAGCGCAATGATGGCGATGAGGTCGGCCGACCATGAAAACAGCAGATCGGTGCGGAATGTCGGGACCAGCGACGCGGCAACCCAGGTGGCGGCGAACACGAGATAGGGGATGACGCGGAACAGCCATGATGCTTGCTCCGCCAGCACCACCTCCTTGCGCATCAGGCGCACGAGATCGCGATAGGGCTGGACGAGCGGCGGACCTTGCCGCCGCAGCAGCCGCGCTTTTACCTTGCGCACGAAGCCGGTGAACAGCGGCGCCAAGAGCAGCACCAGCAGCATCTGCGCGCATTGGATGGTCAAATCGCGGATCAGGACCATATGGCGAGCACCAAAAGCAGAATGACGAGCAGGCCGAACACGAGGCTCAGAAACTGGCGTATGCTCAAAAACTGCAGGCGATTGAGGCGGTCGGCGGCGATGCCGACGCCGGCGGCGACCGGCGCATAAACCGAATCCCAGACCAAATCGCGCATCTCGACCGACATTCGCGCCGGCCGCGTGTCGCCGGGCGGCGGCATCTCGACCGTCTCGCGGGCGTGGAACACCATCGTGCCGAACACGCGGCGGATCGGCTGCGCAAAGCTCATCGCGGTGTATTGCGTCGCCGGGTTTGCGTCGGGGTAGCCGCAATCCCAAGCCGGCGCGCGGCGAAGCCGATCCGACGCGAGGCGGTGAATGGCAAATGCCGCGAGCGCCCCCGACATGAGCACGAACAAAAATACCAAGAGCCCGTCATAGGAGCTGCGGCTCGCGGTGATCGGGATGATCGAGAGCCATTGCGCGCCGATTTGCGGCGGCATGTGAGCGCCGATCAGCGCCGTATTGACCGGAGCCAAGGCGTCGATGAACAAGCCCGGCAGTATTCCGGCGACGAGGCACAGCGTTGCCAGCAGCATCATCGCGGCGAGCGAAAAACGGTCGGTTTCCGTCGCGGCCGTGGCTGCCGGCGTTCGCGGACGTCCGAGAAACGTCACGCCATAGGCTTTGACGAAGCAGGCGGCCGCGAGTGCCGCCGAGAGCGCGAGAAGTGCCCCCACGGCCGGCACCAAGAGCTTCAGCCCCCATGACGGCAACTCCGGGCTGAGCAGGATCGCTTGGAAGGTCAGCCACTCGGAAGCAAAGCCGTTGAGCGGCGGCAACGCCGAGATCGCTGCGCAGCCGACCAGGAAGACGAACGCCGTCTGCGGCATGCGGTGGATAAGGCCGCCGAGATGCTCCATGTCGCGTTCGCCGGTCGCCGTGAGCACCGCGCCGGCGCCGAAGAAAAGCAGGCTCTTGAACACCGAATGATTGAAGACGTGAAATAAGGCCGCGGTGAGCGCCAGCGCCGCGGCAAACGGCATCCCATAGGTCTGGAATGCGAGCGCCAGGCCGAGTCCGATAAAGATGATGCCGATATTCTCGACCGTGTGATAGGCAAGTAGCCGCTTGAGGTCGTGCTGCATCAGCGCATAGAGCACGCCCATCACCGCGGTGACGCCGCCCGCCGCAAGCACGACCATGCTCCACCACCAAGCCGGCGCGCCGGCAAGCTCGAAGACGATGCGCACGAAAGCGTAGACGGCGATCTTGGTCATGACGCCGCTCATCAGCGCGGACACGTGGCTCGGTGCGGCGGGATGCGCCAGCGGCAGCCACACATGCAGCGGCACGATGCCGGCCTTCGATCCCGCTCCGATCAGGCCGAGAACGAGCGCCAACGCGCCGATCGTCGCGGACGGATGCGCGGCGCGCATCGCGTCGAAAGTGTAAAGTCCGGCTGGACCGGCGAGCAGGCCGAAAGCGAGCAGCAAAGCGAGCGTGCCGAAACTCGCCATGATCAAATAGACGTATCCGGCATAGATATTTTCAGGCACGCGATGGTGCGACACCACCAGCGCCCATGATGTCAGCGACATGAATTCCCAGCAGAGCAAAAAAGTGAACGCGTCGTCGGCGAGCACGACGAGCGTCATGCCGCCAAGGAACGCGGCATAGAACGGCAGCACGCGTTGCGGCGCCGTCTCGTGCTCGCCATAGCCGAGCGCAAACAGGCTGGCGCTGAGCGCGCCGAGATCGACCACGACAAGAAAGAAGGCCGACAGCGCGTCGAGGCGAAAATGAGCGCCGAGCCAAGGTACGCCGAGCGGCAGAGTGCGGCTCGACGGCGCCGCCGCGCCGAATAGATGCGCCGCCGCGGCGATGAGCGAAATCGCAGTCACGATCGTGCTCGCGCCGTAGATGATGCGCGTCGCCGCCGCCGAGCGGCCGATCGCGACGGCGAACACCGCTAGCGCGAGCAGGGCTGCGGCGGAGGCAAGCGCAATGCTCAGGGTCACGACGGCGTTCTCTTGAGCCGCACGCCGCGGCCGCCGCCGTGGCTCGCGGCGTTGTCGGAGATGAGCTCGATGCCGAGGGCATCGAGCGCGGCAACGAGCTTCATCAGCGAATCGACATTGCCGCGAATCACGCCTTCGCTCGCCTCCATGCGTTGGATGGTCGGCAGCGACAATCCGGCCAATTCAGCGAGCGCGCGCTGATCGATGTCGAGGATGGCTCGCGACGCCCGCAACTGGCCGGCGGTGATCATAGTATAGCCATTAGAAGTCATGTATTTTTTATCATAAATAGCGATTGCCACATGATTCTTGATATTGCAACCCCCATCAACGGATTGGGAAAACGCCGTTACGCCGGACCGGTGGCGGCTTCCGGCTGGCGGTGAAAGCCGTTACGGTCGCCGCCCGATCTTGTTGGGAAATCCGATAGATGAGTGCGAAAGCCTCGCCGCGTTCCGCGGCCTCACGCCGTTCTGACTCGGCAAGCCGGCTCGATCCTGACCTCGTCGACGACCTCGTCGCGGCGAACCGGACGCTGGCGCGGCTTAACGTGCTCGATGCCTTCGGCCATGTCAGCGTGCGCGACCCGCGCGATCCAAACCGCTATCTGATGTCGCGCTCGATCGCGCCGGAATCGGTGACCGCGGCCGACATTTTACTGCTCGATCTCGACAGCCAGACGGTCGATCCCAAGGACGACGGCAAGCTGCTGTATCGCGAGCGTTTCATCCACGGCGAGATTTACAAGGCGCGGCCGGACGTCAACGCGGTGGTGCACAGCCATTCGCCGACGGTGGTGCCGTTCACCGTGACGCGAGCCAAATTGCGGCCGCTGCTGCACAATGCCGGGTTCCTCGGCCTTGGCACGCCGCTGTTCGAGATTCGCAAAGCCGTGGGCGATGGCACCGATCTGATGATCCTCACCCCGAACCTCGGCAAGGATCTGGCGAAGAAGCTCGGTAAGGACGCCGCAGTCGTGCTGATGCGCGGCCATGGCGATTCGGTGGTCGGGCCGTCGCTGCCCAATGCGGTGTTTCGCGCCTATTACACCGAGGTGAATGCGCGCCAGCAACTTGCCGCGATCACGATCGGCGGTGCCATCAACTTCATGACGCGCGCCGAGGCGATCACCTCGAACGAGGCGATGCTGCGTGCCTCGGCGCGGCCCTGGGCGCTATGGCGCAAGCGGGCGCTGGCGGAGCTTTGAAGGCTGCGCGCATCGCGCTTTATTGGGAGTCCTCGGAATGTTGCGATTGTGCGTCGCCGACCTCGATTCCCCTTCTTATTTCATCGCCACCGCGGCCATAGAGCTCGGCTTCTTCGAGGAAGAAGGCATCGCTATCGAATTGGAGCGCAGCTATGGCGCGCTCGACGGGCCGGAGCGATTGCGCAGCGGCGACGTGCACTTCCTCGGTGGCCCGGCTTACATGGCGACCCGCGCCTTTCCCGGCTGGCAGGGCGCAAAACTGTTGTGCGCGCTGGCGCGATATTCCTATTGGTTTCTGGCGGTGCGCGCCGATCTTGACGCCGAGCGCGGCGATCTCGGTGCGCTCAAGGGTTTGCGCATTTCATCGTCGACGGCATTTCCCGAAGTCGGACTGCGTCACTTGCTGCGGCAGGCGGGCATCGATGTGGAACGCGATGGGATATCGATTGTGCCGCTTCCCGCCACCAAGGACGAGCATCTCAAATATCGCGTCGGCGTCGAGGCGCTCAAGCAAAACACCGCGGACGCCTATTGGGGCAACGGCATGCGGCTCGCGCTCGGCGAGAAGCTTGGGCTCGCCAAGCTTCATCTCGATCTGCGCCGCGGCGACGGCCCGCCGGGCGCGCGCTTCTATAATTTCGCCGCGTTGACCACGACCGAACAACTGATCGCGGAGCGGCCGGAGATTGCCGCCGGTGCGGTGCGGGCGATCGTCAAGGCGCAAAAAGCGCTCAAGGCCGATCCGTCGCGCGCCACGCCGATCGGCGAGCGGCTGTTCGCGCCGGACGCGGCGTCGCTGATCGCCCCCCTCATCGCTCGCGATGCGCCGTTCTACGACGCGACGATTTCGGCGCAAGCCGTCGGCGGCATCAACGCATTTGCCATGGCCAATGGGCTCCTGACCGAGCCGCTGACTTACGACCGGCTCGTGGCGTCGCAATTTCGAGATTTGTGGAACGGTTAGCAGTCATTCCGTTCCTCGGCCCGTCGTCGTCCGCGCAGGCGGACGATCCAGTAATCGCCGCGCGTTCGGCGTATACTGGATGCTCCGCCTGCGCGGAGCATGACAACTAAGGAAGAGAGTCTCCGGCCTCACACCGACGCATGCGCCACGCCTTGTTTGGCCTTGAGCGCATCGCCGGCGGCTTCGTAGAAGCTCTGCGCTTCCGGCAGCACGATCGCGGCCGAGCGCACTGCGTGGGTTTCCGGATCGATACCGTCCGGCCTGGCGCCTTGCGCGACAGCGAGCGCGGCTTTGCGCAGGCGCTGCCGCGCCATGATGACGCCGTTGTCGGTCGAGACCAGGTTCTCTTTGGTGCGGTCCTGGATCGGACCGGTCAACTCCTGGATCGCGGCGTCCTGCATGGCGATGCCTTTGACGCCGCAATAGGACTTGTGGTGCTTCTGCGCCATGCGGTCGATCATGTAGTCGTTGTCTTTGTTGACCACCGGGCGGAACGAGCCGGGGATCAGATTGACGTGGATGCCGCCGCCGCCCCGCATGACGTCGAGCTCGTGCGCGGACAGCGGCCGCGCCGGATGGTGCGTGAAGCACCATGACATGCAGTTTTCGTCGTCGACCGGCACGAAGGCGTGGCCGTTGAGCGCATTGTCGCCATAGGGCGGGATCATGGTGTGGAACGGCATGATCCATTGCGTGATGCGCCAATAGAGATTGCCCGGCGTCGCCGGCCGCCGCACGCCGATCACCATGCCGCCGCGCGTCTCGATCACTTCGAAGCGCGCATCGGTCTCGCGGGTGAATTCAGCACCTTGCCCGACATGCAGCGGATCGCTGCGCAGATCGTGCCGGTGCAAAAAGGAAACGTGCACGGAATCGATGCCGCCTTCGAGCGCCTGAAGCCAGTTGCATTCCTGGGTGCGCTTACTGACGAAGCGGTGCGACGCGGGAACCGTCGCCCATTCGAAATTCGGCAGCGGCGGCTTTTGCGCCGGAGGCCCCATATAGATCCAGATCACATCGCCAAGCTCCGCGGCAGCGTAGGCGGTGAGCTTGATCTTGTTGCAGAAGCCGCTCTCGACCGGCTCCGACGGCACTTCGATGCACTGGCCGGTGACGTCGTATTTCCAGCCGTGATAGGGGCAGCGCAACCCGTTCTCCTCGTTGCGGCCGAACCATAGCGAGACGCCGCGATGGGCGCAGAATTCGTCCATGACGCCGACGCGCCCGGCCGTGTCGCGGAATGCGATCAGCCGCTCGCCGAGCAGCTTCACTCGCACCGGCGGGCAGTCCGGTTCCGGAATTTCCGAAGCCAGCAGCGCCGGAATCCAGTAGCGCCGCATCAGGTCGCCCATCGGCGTTGCGGGGCCGGTGAGCGTGAGGAAATCGTTCTGCTCGCGCGTGGTCATGGACGCAGCATAGCGTATTAGGTCATTACGCGCACCGGCTTGCCGTCGAGAAAGCCGCGGATGTCCTCGACCACGCCGGTGAAGTAGCCCCGGTAATTTTGCTCGGAGACGTAGCCGAGATGCGGGGTGATGACGACGTTGTCCATCTTGCGCAACGGATGGTCGAGCGGCAGCGGCTCGACGTCAAACACGTCAAGCCCGGCGCCGCCGATCTTCTTGTCGCGCAGCGCGGCAAGCATCGCCGCCTCATCGATGATCGGCCCGCGCGAGGTGTTGATGAGGAAAGCCGATGGTTTCATCAGGCCGATCTCCTTAGCGCCGACCAGGCCGCGCGAGCGCTGCGACAGCACGACGTGGATGGTGATGAAGTCGGACTGGCGGAACAGATCGTCCTTGCTGACATAGCCGACGCCGGCTTCTTGGCATTTCTCCGGCGTCAGGTTCTGGCTCCAGGCGATGACCTTCATGCCGAAAGCCTTGGCGATGGCGGCGGTGCGGGCGCCGAGTTTGCCGAGGCCGAGCACGCCAAGCGTCATGCCTTCGAGGTCGGGGCCGATGGTGGTCTGCCACGTGCCGCCGGCATGCAGCCGCGCGTTCTCGTAGCCGATGTGGCGCGTCAGTTCGAGCATCAGTCCGATTGCGATGCCGGAGGTCGGGCTGCCGAACGATCCGGTGCCGCAGACCGTGACGCCGCGCGCCTTCGCCGCCTCGGTGTCGATCGAGGCGTTGCGCATGCCGGTGCTGATGAGAAGTTTCAGATCGGGCAGTGCGTCGATCACAGCTTTCGGAAAGCCGGTGCGCTCGCGCATGGCGACGACGATCTGGAAGCCTTTAAGCGCCGCAATGACTTTGTCAGGCCCGCCGAGGTGTTCGTTGAAAACCTTAAGCTCGACCTCGCCTTTGACCTTGGACCAATCGGCGACTTTGAGGACTACATTCTGGTAATCGTCGAGAATTGCGCAGCGAACCGCCATGATTTCCACCCCATACACGCGCCCCGTTGGGGGACGCTTGTAAAGCATGGCCAGCGCGAAAAGAAGCTAGTCCGGCATCCTCAGGCGGCCGCGAAGTCGCACCTCGGCGTGACGGGAAAGTTTGTCTAGGCGCGGTGTTCGGCGATGTCGCTCAGAACGCGGTGGCGCGACGGCGAGGCGGTCCGGGACGTCGTGGTGACTTGGCTGCCGTACTTGGCGTGCCATTTCGGGCCGGGGCCGCGCATGTAGTGCAGGTCTGGCCGGTAGGAGCGGCCGTTGTGGCCGGTGATCAGCAAAAGCTCGCGAAACGCCTTCGAAATACCACGCCACATGATACGGTCCCTTTGCCCTTTGGAGCAGGCCTTTCTTGGGATGTCGCCACCCGTAGAACGCTAGTTCCATTTTCAAACGCGTGTTTGATCCGCAGTGTCGGCACAAATCATTAAAATTTGTTGCGATTTCGGCAGACCCGGGCCGCAATTGTGGTCAAGCTTACCGAAGCTTTATCGCGATCGGTAAAAATGGAGCGAGTTCCCCGGCGCGGTGCGCGGGTACCGGCCGCCGGAACCGTTCTTGCCCTGAATGCCGCGCGCCGCTACATCAACGCTAGATTCTCCCGAAATGAGCGAGAGGGGCAGGGCGCTGATGGCCCGTCAATTCGTCTATCATATGGAAGGCCTGACCAAGACTTATCCGGGGAACCGGAAGGTTTTGGAGAACGTCAATCTATCCTTCTATCCCGATGCCAAAATTGGCGTTCTTGGCGTCAACGGCGCCGGTAAATCGACGCTGCTTCGCATCATGGCCGGGCTCGATACCGAATATTCCGGCGAAGCCTGGGCCGCGCAGGGCGCTCGCGTCGGCTACCTGGCGCAGGAGCCGCAGCTTGATGCGACGAAATCGGTCCGCGACAACGTCATGGAGGGCCTGGCGCCGCAGAAGGCGATTCTCGACCGCTACAACGAGCTCGCCGCCAATTATTCCGATGAGACCGCCGACGAGATGACCAAGCTCCAGGACGAGATCGAGGCCAAGGGGCTGTGGGATCTCGACTCCAAGGTCGACCAGGCGATGGACGCGCTGCGCTGCCCATTCGACGAGGCCGACGTCACGAAGCTCTCCGGCGGCGAGCGTCGCCGCGTCGCGCTATGCCGGCTTCTCCTCGAGGAGCCCGAACTTCTCCTGCTCGACGAGCCGACCAACCACCTCGACGCCGAGTCGGTGGCCTGGCTCGAAAACCATCTGCGCAACTATCCGGGCGCCATCCTTATCGTCACCCACGACCGCTACTTTCTCGACAACGTCACCGGATGGATTCTCGAACTCGATCGCGGCCACGGCATCCCGTACGAGGGAAATTATTCGTCCTGGCTCGTCCAGAAGCAGAAGCGGCTGCAACAGGAAGGCCGCGAGGAGGAAGCGCGCCAGCGCACGCTCGCCCGCGAGCAGGAATGGATATCCGCTTCGCCGCGCGCGCGTCAGGCGAAATCCAAGGCGCGCTATGAGCGTTACGAGGAACTGTTAAAGAAGGCCGGCGACAAGCAGACCCAAACCGCGCAGATCGTAATTCCGGTCGCCGAGCGGCTCGGTCAGAACGTGATCGATTTCGAGCACTTGCGGAAGGGCTACGGCAACAATCTCCTGATCGACGATCTCACCTTCAAACTGCCGGCCGGCGGCATCGTCGGCATCATCGGCCCGAACGGCGCCGGCAAGACGACGCTGTTTCGCATGATTACCGGCCAGGAGAAGCCGGACGACGGCACGATCAAGATCGGCGAGTCGGTGCAACTCGGCTATGTCGATCAGTCGCGCAATTCGCTCGATGGCAAAAAGAGCGTCTGGGAGGAAATCTCCGGCGGCGCCGATATGCTCCAGCTCGGCAAGCGTGAAGTCAATTCGCGCGCTTACTGCTCGGCTTTCAACTTCAAAGGCGCCGATCAGCAGAAGAAGGTCGGTGCGCTCTCCGGCGGCGAGCGCAACCGCGTCCATCTCGCCAAAATGCTCAAGTCCGGCGCCAATGTGCTGCTGCTCGACGAGCCGACCAACGACCTCGACGTCGACACGCTGCGTGCGCTGGAAGAGGCGCTGGAGGATTTCGCCGGCTGCGCCGTCATCATCAGCCACGACCGCTGGTTTCTCGACCGCATCGCCACCCACATGCTCGCCTTCGAGGGCGACAGCCACGTCGAGTGGTTCGAGGGCAATTTCCAGGACTACGAGAAGGATAAGATGAGGCGGCTGGGCACGGATTCGATCATCCCGCAGCGAATCAAGTATAAGAAATTCTCAAGATAGATCGTGTTCCCCTGTCCGCAGCGGCCAGTTCGCCACCAGCGCGCAGGTTCCGTTTTCTAAGGCAAATACATATATATTGAGAAAAGGCCGATAATCTGGCTTGGTTTAGGCAAGAAACGGCCTTTGAGGGACGTATCTGCGCGCTCCCCGCGCAAAAGGAGAAGACATTGGCAACGAGAGCGACTGAGGCCCGGGCGACTGAGGCCAAAGCCCGGGCGGAAGCAAGCTTCAAGAAGGAAGAACGCGCCAAAGACGGCGCAAAGGCAATGACGGAATATCAGACCAATAGCCGCGTGGTTCGCGAGCAAATGGCGCGCTTGAAGGCGCTTCGGCTGGCTAAAGAGGCGGCCGACGGCGTTGCCGTCGCAGGCGAAGTGCCTGAAACTGCCGGTAAAACCCGTCGCGGCAAGCTTTAACGTTCGCTGGACTATACGGCGCAGGCCGGACTTAAGCCGCCACGCCTTGAAACCGACACATCGATGTTCCATATGAGACGTGCGGCCTTTTAGGCCCGCTGCGAGCCGCGTGTACGGGATCCCCGACGGCTAAACCCCGTTAAATGGCTTCTGGCTCGCTCTTTTCCACCTCATCGACAGCCCAGATCGCGCGGGGTGTCCGGTTTTCCCGCAAAGCCAGCCGTGGCGCATCGCGCGACGGCATTGGCAGCGCGCATAACAGAAAGCTATTTCTTTGACCGACTTTACCGACTTTCAACTTAACGACGCCATCACGCGTGCGCTTATCGAAGAGAAATACTCCACCCCAACGCCGATCCAAACGCAGACCATCCCGACCGTCATGTCGGGTCGCGATGTGATCGGTATCGCGCAGACCGGAACCGGCAAAACCGCCGCCTTCGCGCTGCCCATCCTGCATCGGCTCGCCGCCAATCCACGCGCCGCCGAGCACAAATCTTGCCGCGTCCTGGTCCTGAGCCCGACCCGCGAACTGTCGGGTCAGATTCTCGACAGCTTCCGCGCTTACGGCCGTCATCTGCGGTTCAGGTCCGCGTTGGTGATCGGCGGCGTGTCGATGGGTGCGCAGGTCCGCTCATTGCTTCATGGCGTGGATATCCTCGTCGCCACGCCAGGCCGGCTTCTCGATCTCGTCAAAAGCAACGCGCTTCGCCTCGGCGGCGTCGAATGTTTCGTGCTCGATGAAGCCGACCGCATGCTCGACATGGGTTTTATCAACGACATCCGCAAAATCGTGGCCAAGCTTCCGGCGAACCGGCAGACGCTGATGTTTTCCGCCACCATGCCCCGCGCCATTGCCGACCTCGCGGCCCAGATGCTGCGCGATCCGGTCAAGGTCGCGGTAACGCCGGCCGCCTCGACGGTCGAGCGCGTCGAGCAGCGCGTCATCCGCGTCGACCGCGCCGCGAAACCGGCAATCCTGGTCGATGTGCTGCGGCGGGAAGCGGTCGAGCGCGCGCTCATCTTCACGCGCACCAAACATGGCGCCGACAAAGTCGTGCGGCGCCTGGTGCAGGCCGGCATCACGGCCGAGGCTATCCACGGCAACAAGTCGCAAGGACAACGCGAGCGCGTGCTCGCGGCCTTCCGCACCGGCAAGGTCAGGACACTCGTGGCGACCGATATCGCCGCGCGCGGCATCGACGTCGACGGCATCAGCCATGTGGTAAATTTCGATCTGCCGAACGTCCCGGAGACTTATGTGCATCGCATCGGCCGCACCGCGCGCGCCGGGGCGGAGGGCATCGCGATCTCGTTGTGCGACGCCGAGGAAATGGCGTTCCTGCGCGACATCGAGAAGCTCATCCGCATGTCGCTCCCGATGAGCGATCGGCGTTCCGAGCCGCACCGCGCGGAGCCGCGGATCGCAGCGAATGCACCCGACCGTTCCGGCAATGGACACGGCAGGCCGCGGCGCCGGCGCCGCGGCAATGGCGCGAGCCAGCAACCTCATCACGGGCAGCCGCATAACGGGCACTCAAGAGAATCCGGCATCGGTTCCGTTGCCTTCCTGCGTCGCGATGCTGCGGCGGACCACGGCACGGCCCAAGGCGAACCGCGTCGGACCGGTCATTCGAAAGGATCCTGACATGACTAAGGAAGAGCTCCTGGAATTCGAAGGGTTGGTCACCGAGATTTTGCCCGATGCGCGCTATCGCATTCAGCTCGATAACGGGCATGCTCTCATCGCCTACACCGCGGGGCGTATGAAAAAGAATCGGATCAAGACGCTGGCCGGCGATCGGGTGACTGTCGAAGTATCGCCCTACGACCTCGAGAAGGGGCGAATGATCTTCCGCCATAAGGACGAGCGCGCCGGAACCGGACCGCGGCCGCCGCAACGCAACCAGTATCGTCGGCGGTGACTTCACTGCGCTAAACGGGGTCCGGCAACAAGGCCGGCACCGCGACAATCAGAGGCGACACAATGCGAATCTTCATCTTCAAGTCCGAGACGAAGCCCGACCTGCGCGCCTTCGGCGGCGATCTGGTCGGCAGCCAGCTGCCGAGTCAATTCAAACCGTGGCATGCGACGGGCGCCATCGGGCCGGAGCAGGAATTGCCGTACAATCTTTCGCGCGATGCGATCGAGACGGCGATAAACGGCTGCGGCTTCCAGCTCTGGCGCATGAAGAAAAAAGCCTAATCGCCAACGATTGCCGGCAAAAATTTTGGCCGAACGTTCTCGTCAGCCGAGACCGCGCCGAACCAGCGCATGTGCCGCGTTAGCGGCGGGCGCAAATCTCCGCAATGACCCTCAGCACCACGGTTTTACCGGCTTGATATCGCCCGGCGCGATGCCGCCGAGGTGCTGCTTGATCTCGCCATATTGCGGATCGTCCGGCGCATAGCGAATTTCGCCTTCGGCGATCGGGTCCGGCCACAGCGAGCGCAAGTGCAGCGTGATGGTGCCGTCATTGGACATTTCCGCGGTGCCGATACTGTCGATGGCGGAGCAGGGTATCGAACTCGTTGGTCTTATCTTGCGCGGCGGCGCCGCCGGCGAAGCCCGCGGCGACCAGAACGGCGATGGCGCCTCTGCGGTAGGACATCGGCGAAAACTCCTGCTAGTAAAAAAGCATAATCGAGTCGACCGGGAAAGTCGCGAACCGGGGAATAAAAGGTCATGGAAGACTGGAGCGCCCGCCAATATCTCAAATTCGAGGACGAACGCACCCGGCCGCCGCGCGACCTTGTCGCGCAAGTGCCGCTGCAGCGTCCGCGGCTCGTCGTCGATCTCGGTTGCGGGCCGGGCAATTCGACCGAGCTCTTGGTCGAGCGCTATCCGCAATCCGAAGTCGTCGGACTGGATTCGTCTCCCGATATGCTGCGCAAGGCGCGCGAGCGGCTGCCGAGTTGCAAATTCATCGAGGCCGATATCGCGACCTGGAAGCCCGATCCGGCCACCGACCTCATCTTCGGCAACGCCGTGATGCAATGGCTGCCGGATCATCCCGCGATCATGCGGCGTCTTCTCGAAGCCATGCCGCAAGGCGGCGTTCTGGCGATCCAGATGCCCGACAACACGCGCGAACCGGCGCTGCGATTTCAGAAAGAAGTCGGCGAGAGCGGGCCTTGGAAGGATCATCCGGAGGTGAAGGCGGCACCGCGCGACGATCTGCCGTCGATCGAGGAATATTACGACCTGCTCAAGCCCGCCTGTTCGCATCTCGATATGTGGCACACCGTCTATAATCACGTCATGGCGTCGCCGGCGGCGATCACTGAATGGTTCAAAGGCTCGTCGCTGCAGCCGTTTCTCTCCCCGCTGTCCGCCGCCGATCGCGAGAAATTTCTTGCCGCTTACACGGCGAAGTGCGTCGCGGCCTACAAGCCGCGCTACGACGGCAAAGTGCTGCTGCGATTCCCGCGTCTGTTCATCCTGGCGGTGCGATGAGAGTCTACGGCGCTCTGCTCGGCATTGTCTTGCTGAGCGGCGCGCTCGGCGTTCATCCCGCTTTTGCCGACGCTGCGTTCGAAGCCTGGCTGCAAGCGCTATGGCCCCAGGCGCAGGCCCTTGGCGTCTCGCGCGCTACGTTCGACGCCGCGACACGCGGGCTTGAGCCCGATCTCACGCTGCCGGACCTCGTCTTGCCCGGCCGGCCGCAAAAGCCGCCGCCGGGCCAGCCGGAATTCGTCGAGACGCCGGCGGATTATCTGAAGGAGCCCGTGATCGAACGGCTCGCGGCGCAAGGCCGCAAACTTCTCGCGCAATTCCGCGGCCCGCTTGACGCCATCGAACGCCAATACGGCGTGCCGCCCACTATTCTGCTCGCGATCTTCGGCCGCGAGACCGATTACGGCCGGGCCGCGGACACGCATAATGCGATCCGTGTGCTGGCGACGCAGGCCTATCTCGGTAGCCGCAAGGAAAAATTCCGGGAGGAATTTCTGCTGGCTCTGCAAATCCTGCAGCGCGGCGACGTCGCGCTCGCCGATATGAAAAGCTCCTGGGCCGGCGCCATGGGGCTCACGCAATTTCTGCCGTCGGATTATCTGAAATACGCGGTGGATTTCGAGCACAGCGGCCGGGCCGACATCTGGAATTCGGTGCCGGACGCGCTTGCCTCGGCCGCCAAGCAGCTCGTCGACAAAGGCTGGCAGCGCGGCGTGCATTGGGCCTATGAGGTGCGCCCGCCGGCCAGCGTCGATTGCACGATCGGCGTGCCGGACTACACGCTGCCGATCGGCGACTGGCTCAAGCGCGGCTTTGTGCCGGCTTACGGCCGTACGGTGTCCGCGGCCGAGCGAGTCGAACCCGCCTCGCTGTTGCAGCCGGCCGGGCTCTACGGGCCGTCGTTCCTCGCCACCCCGAATTATTTCGTCATCAAGCAATACAATTTCTCCGATCTCTATGTTTTGTTTGTCGGTCATCTCGCCGACCGCATGACCGATCCGCGGCCATTCGAGACGCCATGGGGCAAGGTGGCGCAGCTGCCGACCGCGGATCTCGACCGCATGCAGCAAATTCTCACCGCGCGCGGCTACTACCACGACAAGCTCGACGGCAAAGCCGGCATGCTGACGCGCGCCGCGCTGGGCGCCTATCAAAAGAAGAACGGGCTCAAGGTCGACTGCTGGCCGACGGCCGCCGTGCTGCAGCAGATGCAAATGCATTGACGAAGTGCGGAGCATTTTTCAAAGTACCGATCATGCGTATCAAAGCCGCCGTCGTCAGTGAAAAGTCGGGCCGCTTCGTCATCGACACATTGGAGCTGTGCGAGCCGCGCGCGGACGAGCTGATCGTCCGCGTCGTGGCCAGCGGCATGTGCCAAACCGATCTGCACGGCCGTGACGGCTATTTCTCGAGCCCATACCCCGCGGTCTATGGGCACGAAGGCGCCGGCGTGGTGCATGCCGTCGGCGACGCCGTGCATGATTTCGCGCCGGGCGACCACGTGGTGATGTCCTACCCGTGGTGCGGCGATTGCGATAATTGCCGCGATGAGCAGACCAATCATTGCCTGCACGGCCGCAAGCTGAAAATGGGCGGTACGCGGCACGACGGCTCGACGCTTTTGTCGAAAGACGGCGCGCCAATCTACAGCGCCTTCTTTCAGCAATCCTCGTTCGGCACGTTCGCGCTGACACAAGCGCGCTGGGCGGTCAAAGTGCGCAAGGACGCGCCGCTCGAGCAGCTTGGCCCGCTCGCTTGCAGCGGTCAGACCGGCGCCGGCGCGGTGTTCAATGTCATGCAGCCAAGTCCGGGCGACAGCATCGCCATATTCGGCGTCGGCGCGGTCGGGCTGTCGGCCCTGATGGCGGCGAAGATCGCGGGCTGCGACCCGATCATCGCGGTGGACGTGCACGAGCATCGGCTTGCGCTCGCGCAGGAACTGGGCGCCGCCTGCATGATCGACTACAAGACGTGCGGCGATGTCGTCGGCACCATCCGCAACATCTCCGGCAACGGCGTGCGCTATGCGGTCGACACTTCGGCGGTGCCGATGGTGCTGCGCCAAGCGATCGAGTCGCTCATGCCGGGCGGAACCTGTGTGCTGTTGGGCAGTGCCGCCAGGGGCACCGACGCGTCGTTCGAAATGCCGTTTTTACAGCAGGGCCGCAGCGTGCGCGGCGTCGTGCAAGGCGACAGCGTGCCGAAGGAGTTCATACCGAAGCTGGTCGACCTCGTCGTCGAAGGCAAATTCCCGATCGATAAGATGATCAAGTTCTACGCATTGTCCGACATCAACTTGGCGGCGCAGGAATCCTCGGCCGGCATTTCGATCAAGCCGGTGCTGAGGATGCCCGAGAAAAACTGAAAATCAGTCGTCGCCCGGCACGGCCTCCGGCAGACTGTCGTCGTCTTCGCCGGAATGATCTCGTGCGTGGGTCTGCGGCTTGATCGAACCGGTGATGCCGGGACCATAGGAGTGTTCGCCGTAACGCTGCGCGGCGAATTGCGAGCGTGCCCGCGCGGCTGCGACCTCGCCCGGTATCGCCGACGGCTCG
This sequence comes from uncultured Alphaproteobacteria bacterium, assembly GCA_963775515.1. GTDB lineage: Bacteria > Pseudomonadota > Alphaproteobacteria > Rhizobiales > Xanthobacteraceae > BOG-931. Next base: position 260,374 of record CAVZIQ010000001.1, read on the forward strand.
CAGATATGGCGGCCGTTGTAATGCCGCATCAGATCGACGTGAATGTGATTGTAGTGATAGACGTTGGCGCCGGGCGCCAGCACGGTGGTGAATTGATCGCATGCGGCCGCCTGCACGTCGTGCAAAAAGCCCTGTTCCTCCGGCGTGCCGTGCCAGCCGTACTGCACGCTGATCTTGTGGCCGTCGGCAAGATCGAATTCGGCGACGTCGAGCGCGTTGCCGAAGGCATGCTCGGAGATATGCGCGTTTGGATTGCCGTTCATGCCGCGGCAGGAATAAGCGGAGATTTGCTTGATCTCGACAACGCGCTGGCGAAACCAGTGCGCCGCCGCGGGCTGCACCGCGCCGGCGATCCATTGATCGAGCGCGGACATGATCGGGCAGGCCAGCGTCGCCGGCGGCTGCACTTGGACAGGTTCGGCAGATGCGGTGACCATCGGCGGGTTGGGCGGGCCGAGCAGCGGCACTGGCGATTGCGGCGCCGGCGAATAGGTCGGCGCGCTGGGACCCCCGTAGTAGGGATGCGGCGGACCGCCCGGGATGCCGATATCGTCATCGTTATCGCCGGTCGGCGGCAGCCCTGGCGGATCGAGCGATAGTGGCGCGCCGGTTTGCGCCGTGGGCAGCGGCGCCGGATAGCTCTGCGGCGGAGAATAGGTCTGCGGCGGAGGATACTGCGAAGAAGAATAGGGTTGCGGCGCGCCGGTCTGTACCGGCGGCAATGGAGTGGACTGGACCGCGTAGGGTTGGGCGGGCTCGGCGCCGGGCCAATTCTGCGGCATCGAGGCGTTGGGGATCGAGCCTGGCGGCACCGGCTCATCTTGGTAAGAGAGCGGACTGCTTTCGCCCAGCGCCGAGACGCGCAGCGGATAATCGATTCCGCACGCGCCGGGTCCTTCGATTGCGGAGATGCGCACGCGTCCCGCCGTGTCGTTGACTGCGCCGGAATTCAGACACGTGAGTTCCGCCTCGTGCCGCCACGGCTCGCGCTCGGCCAGCATGTAATGGCTGCAACCGGCAACGGCGACCAGGGCGACGAGGACGAGGGAGCTGACGAGATACCTACGAACTCCGCGCGTCATACGAAGACAATGCGAGGAATTCCGTTAAGGACTGCTCAATGATAAGCCGCGGTCGCGCCGGAAGCAGTCCGTTAACCATGCCCCCTTGATCCGCACGAGCCTTTCGGGCCACATCGCGGCAATGAAAGAGGGGACGGAAATGCTCTCCGCGCTCGATCTCGCCCGCCGCATCGAGGCCGGCGAATTAAAGCCCCGCGACGCGATCGAACTGTGCGCCGAGGCCATTGCCGCGCGCGAGAAAGAAGTGGGCGCTTTCGTTGTGCTCGACCTTGACGCAGCGCGCCGCGCAGCCGACGAACCGCGCCTCACGTCGTTGCCGCTACGTGGCCTGCCGGTGGCGTTCAAGGACATATTCGATACCGCCGATCTACCGACGCAGTACGGCTCGCCCATCTACGCCGGCTATCGTCCGCGGGCCGATGCCACGGCAGTCGCGCTGACGCGGCGCTCAGGCGGCATCATGATCGGCAAGACGGTGACCACCGAAATGGCGTCGCTGGTGCCGTCGGTCACGTGCAATCCGCACAATACCGCGCACACGCCCGGTGGATCGTCGGCAGGTTCCGCCGCCGCCGTTGCCGCCGGCATGGCGCCGATCACGTTCGGCACGCAGACGGCGGGATCGGTGATCCGTCCCGGCGCCTATTGCGGCGTTGCCGCGTTTAAGCCGTCCTATCGGCTCATTCCGATGGTCGGCGTCAAGGACGTATCCTGGCACCTCGACACCGCCGGCGTGTTCGGCTCCGGCGTCGCCGATGTTGCCTTCGCAACGGCTGCGGTGTTGGACCGCGATCTGCGCGTCGACCGTACTGCGCCAGCGGCGCCGCGCATCGCGCTCACGCGCACGCATCTGTGGCCGCAGGCCAGCGCCGCGATGCACAACGCCGTCGAAGCCGCGGCCCGCATCGCCGCGGCGGCCGGCGCGACAGTGACGGAATTGGCGCTGCCGCCGCTCCTGGAAGACGCCTACGAGGCGCAATATACCATCCAGGATTATGAGAATGTCCGCGCGCTCGCGTACGAATACGAGCGCCATCGCGGCCAGATCGATAAAATGCTGCGCGAGCATCTCGACGGCGCCGTGGCGATCTCCGCCGACGAGTACGACGCGGCGCGCCGTACCGCGAGCCGCGGGCGGCAGATGCTCGCCGACGCCATGTCCGAATTCGATGTGATCCTGACGCCGTCCGCGCCAGGCGCCGCGCCGCACGGATTGGGTGCGACCGGCAACCCGATGTTCAACCGGCTGTGGACGCTGATGGGCTCGCCGTGCGTCAATGTGCCGGGACTGAGCGAGGGCGGATTACCGCTCGGCGTCCAAATCGTCGGCCGTTTCGGCCGCGACCGCGCAACGCTCGAGGCCGCGCTGTTCTTGGAACAGGCGATCAAACGGAAGGTGGGATAATCCCCCACGCCGTTCCGGATTGCCGCGAAGCGGCAAGTCCGGAACCCATAATGACAGTCCGTGCAAGTCCTGCAGCGATCGCGGTTATGGATTCCGGACTCGCGCCGTTGGCGCGCCCCGGAATGACGAATACTACTCTCAGGCCTCGCGACTATCGAACATGAAAATATCGACGCCGCCGGTGGCGAAGGTCTGCACATCGGCGACCGCGGCTTGGCCTTCCGGGCTAGCGAATGCCTTTTAAATCGCCGGCACATCGTCGAAATGCAGGGTTGCGATCAGATGATAGGGCGCCGGTCCGGCGGGCGTCGCGACGCCGCCCTTGCTGATTTCGTATTTACGCACGCCCGGAATTTTCTTCGCCAGCGGGATGTGCCTTTCCGCGTAATGCTTGTTGAAGGCGGCCGCATCGCGCGGTGTTTTATACATCACCAAGAGCCGAGCCATCGCGTTACTCCTTGTCGTCGCCCAACCCGCGGCGAGCGGTATCACGGTTCAGCACCAGTCGCTACTCCGCCGCGGCGAAGCCGCCGAAGTGATTCTGTGCCGAAGACTATAGGTTGCGTCATGGCCGGACTTGTTCCGGCCATCCACGTCTTCCCGCGGCAGGCGCGATAACGACGGTGGATCCGGTACCAGATGGCGCCGCAGCCCCAATGGCGGGATGTCCTAATTATGGGGACAAGCTATTGACAATCGTCCCCGTTTCAATTACATGATGAGCGAATCAAACCTCGCCCCAAGGGACGCCGTTCGGGTGATGCCGGGCGGCAGGGGCGAGTGCGGTGCCCGCGGGCCAAGCCTCATCAGCTTGGCTCCCGGGCGGTCCGGGCATCATGTCTGCCGGCATTACGACCGGCGTGCGAGGTGCGTCGCTGGAAGTGGTCAGGCCGTCGGCGGAGTGACCCCCGCCGCTTGGACGGTTTGCCCACGAAACCTGGCCCGGGCCGCACCAAGGGACGACACACCCCTTGGCAAGAGCCGTGGTGGAACGCCGGCAGGCGAGCGCGCCCGAGAGCGGAAAGGGCGGCGCAAGCCGCCTTATCCGTGGCGCGACCGCACCCGTTTGGTGCGGGACTGACGACAGTGCGTCTGCCGGCGTTCCGCTTCCCTTTCTTTTCGTCCTTGCGAGTGAAGCGAAGCAATCCAGTCCGGCCGCTAGGTTCTGGATTGCTTCGTCGCGGAGCCCGTCATCGGGCCGGCCACTTCGGGCCGGACCCGTTGGCTCCTCGCAATGACGAGCAAATACGTTCGCTGTTTGACAACACTCGCGCGCTTTTCGCGCCGCGAGAACGGGATTGCTTTATCGCCGCTCCCCGCACGCGGGGAGACGGAGTGGCATGCGTTTACTCCGCCGCGGTTTGCGTCATTGCCACCGGATCGTAATTGAGGATCGGCGCCAGCCATCTTTCCATTTCGGCAAGCGTGAGACCCTTGCGGCCGGCGTAATCCGCAACCTGGTCGCGTTCGATCTTGCCGACGCCGAAGTAATAGCTGTCGGGATGGCTGAGATAGAGCCCGCACACCGAAGCGCCGGGCCACATGGCGAAACTTTCGGTAAGCTTCACGCCGATGGCGCGTTCGCCGTCGAGGAGCTTGAACAGCGTTTCTTTTTCGGTGTGATCGGGCTGCGCCGGATAGCCGGGCGCCGGCCGGATGCCGCGATAGCGTTCGCCGATCAGCTCGCCGCTCGCGAGCGTCTCATCGGGCGCATAGGCCCAGAATTCCCGGCGCACCCGCTGATGCATGCGCTCGGCGAGCGCTTCCGCCAAACGATCCGCCAGCGCCTTGGCCATGATCGCCGAGTAATCGTCGTTGGCGTGTTTGAAACGATCGATCACCGCGTCCTCGCCGATGCCGGCGGTCACCGCGAAGGCGCCGATATAGTCGGCAAGCCCGCTAACGCGCGGCGCGACAAAGTCGGCGAGCGCGACATTGGCGCGGCCCTCGCGTCGCGCCAGTTGCTGCCGCAGCGTGTGCAGCGTCGCGACCGGCTTGTGGCGTCCCTCGTCGGCGAAAATAAAAATGTCATCGCCTTCGCCGTTCGCCGGCCAAAATCCGATAACCGCGCTGGCGCGAAACCAATGTTCGGCCGCCATCCGCTGCAGCATCTCTTGCGCGTCCGCATAGAGGCTGCGCGCCGCTTCGCCGACGGTCGGGTCGGTGAGGATCGCCGGGTATTTGCCGTTAAGCTCCCAGGTCGCGAAGAACGGCGACCAGTCGATATAATCGACGAGTTCGGCGATCGGGATGTCGGCGAACCTGCGGGTGCCGAGAAATCCCGGCGCCGGCGGCACATAGCGGCCGGACCAATCGAGTTTGAGCGCATTGGCGCGGGCGTCGGCCAGCGAAAGCCGCTGCTTGGTCGCTTCGCCGCGCGCATGCGCGGCGGCGATCCGCGTATATTCGGCGCGGACATCGTTGATATAGCGCGGGCGTCCGTCGCGCGACAGCAGCGCGGCAACCACGCCGACGGCGCGGCTCGCGTCGTTGACATAGACCGCCTGGCCGCGGCGATAGTTGGGATGAATCTTCACCGCGGTATGCACGCGGCTCGTGGTGGCGCCGCCGATCAAAAGCGGCACGTCAAAACCTTGCCGCTCCATTTCGGCGGCGACGTGGCACATTTCGTCGAGCGAAGGCGTGATCAGGCCGGACAGCCCGACAATGTCGGCTTGCTCGGCGATCGCCGCTTGCAGGATTTTCTCCGCCGGCACCATGACGCCGAGATCGATGACGTCGTAATTGTTGCATTGGAGCACGACGCCGACGATGTTTTTGCCGATGTCATGGACGTCGCCTTTGACGGTAGCCAGCACGATCTTGCCGTTCGACGAAACGTGCGCGCGGCCGTCCTTGTCCTGCTCCATATAGGGCATGAGATAGGCGACGGCCTGCTTCATCACGCGGGCCGATTTCACCACTTGCGGCAGGAACATCCGCCCCGAGCCGAACAGATCGCCGACGATGTTCATGCCGTCCATCAGCGGGCCTTCGATCACGGCGAGCGGACGAGGCAGCTTGAGCCGCGCTTCCTCGACGTCGGCTTCGATGAAATCGGTGATGCCGTGCACCAGCGCGTGCGACAGCCGTTTTTCCACCGGCCATTCGCGCCACGCCAAATCGGCTTCCTTCTTTTCCTTGCCGTGGCCGCGATGGCGTTCGGCCAGCGCCAGGAGCCGTTCGGCGGCGTCGGCGCGGCGGTTGAGGACGACATCTTCGCAGGCGTCGCGCAATTCGGGATCGAGAGCGTCATAGACCGCGATCTGGCCGGCATTGACGATGCCCATGTCCATGCCGGCTTTGATGGCGTGATAGAGGAACACCGAATGCATGGCCTCGCGCACCGCTTCGTTGCCGCGGAACGAGAACGACAGGTTCGAGACCCCGCCGGAGACATGGGCGTGCGGCAGGTTGGCCCGGATCCAGCGCGTCGCCTCGATGAAGGCCACGCCGTAGCCGTTGTGCTCCTCCATGCCGGTGGCGACGGCAAAGATATTGGGATCGAAAATAATATCCTGCGGCGGGAAGCCGACACGGTTGACCAGAATGTCGTAGGCGCGCGCGGTGATCGCCTGCTTTTTCTCGAGCGTGTCGGCCTGGCCTTTTTCGTCAAAGGCCATGACCACGACGGCGGCGCCGTAACGGCGCACCAGCTCGGCGTGGCGGATGAAGGCGTCCTCGCCTTCCTTGAGCGAGATCGAATTGACCACGGCCTTGCCCTGCACGCATTTCAGCCCAGCCTCGATCACCGAGAATTTCGAAGAATCGATCATCACCGGCAGGCGGGCGATATCGGGTTCCGCCGCGATCAGATTGAGGAACGTCGTCATCGCCTTCTCGGAATCGAGCAGGCCCTCGTCCATGTTGATGTCGATGATTTGCGCGCCGTTCTCGACCTGGTCGCGGGCGACGGCAAGCGCGGCGGTATAATCGCCCGAGGTGACGAGCTTGCGAAAGCGCGCCGAGCCGGTGACGTTCGTTCGCTCGCCGACGTTCACGAATGGAATCTCCGGGGTCAACGTGAAGGCTTCGAGCCCGGACAGCCGCAGCCGCGGCGCAATTTCGGGAATTTTGCGCGGCGTCTTGCCGGCCACGGCGCGCGCGATGGCGCGGATGTGGTCCGGCGTCGTCCCGCAGCAGCCGCCGACGATATTGACGAGGCCGGCCGCGGCGAACTCGTCGATCAGCGCCGCCATGGCCTCGGGGCCCTCGTCGTAACCGCCGAATTCGTTGGGCAGTCCGGCATTGGGATAGGCGCAGATCAGCGTGTCGGCGACGCGGGAGAGCTCCGCGATATGCGCGCGCATTTCCTTGGCGCCGAGCGCGCAATTGAGCCCGACCGACAATGGCGCCGTGTGCACGATCGAATTCCAGAACGCCTCCGGCGTCTGACCCGACAGAATACGGCCGGAGCGGTCGGTGATGGTGCCCGAAATCATCACCGGCACGGCGCTGCCGCGCGCGTTCAGTTCATCGGCAATGGCGAATATCGCGGCCTTGGCATTGAGCGTGTCGAAAATCGTCTCGATCAGGAGCGTATCGACGCCGCCGGCAAGCAGCCCGCGCACCTGCTCGGCATATGCGAGCCGCAGCTCGTCGAAAGTGATGGCGCGAAAACCGGGATTGGAGACATCAGGCGAGATCGAAGCGGTGCGGTTGGTCGGGCCGATGGCGCCGGCGACGAAGCGTTCGCGGCCGTCCTCGTCCTGCGCAATGCGGGCTGCTTCGCGCGCCAGCCGCGCGCCTTCGGCATTCAATTCGTAGGCGATCTCCGCCATGCCGTAATCGGCTTGCGCGATGCGCGTCGAAGAAAAAGTGTTGGTCGAGACGATATCGGCGCCGGCGCGGAAATAGGCGAGGTGGATGGCGCGTACGGCGTCGGGCCGGCTGAGATTGAGCAGATCGTTGTTGCCGCGGACTTCGCGGTTCCAGGCGTCGAAGCGCGCGCCGCGAAAGCCTTCTTCGTCGAGCCGGAGCGCCTGGATCATCGTGCCCATCGCGCCGTCGAGCACGAGAATGCGCTCGGCCGCGGTGCGGCGCAGCGCGGTTTCGGCTTTGGAACGCGGCACGGATTTGCTCATCGGCCTATGCGCGCTCCTTCTCCGTTCGAGATTGCGCCGTCGTCGCGGCGCTGCCGTCCGGCCGCAGCCCAAGCAAATGGCAGACCGCATAGACCAGGTCGGCGCGGTTCATGGTGTAGAAGTGGAAATCGGTCACGCCGTGATCGACGAGATCGATCACCTGTTCGGCGGCGACCGCGGCAGCGATCAGTTTTCGCGTCGCCGGATCGTCGTCGAGGCCGTCGAAACGATCGGCGAGCCAGGCGGGAACCGAGGCGCCGGTACGCGCGGCGAAATTCCTGGTCTGCTTGAAATTCTGCACCGGCAGGATGCCGGGCACGATCGGGATATCGATGCCGGCGGCGCGCACGCGGTCGAGGTAGCGGAAATAAAGACTGTTCTCGAAAAAGAACTGCGTCATCGCCCGCGTGGCGCCGGCATCGACTTTCGCCTTGAGCATGTCGACGTCGGCCGCGACCGAGGGGCTGTCCGGATGTTTTTCCGGATAGGCGGATACCGAAACTTCGATGTCCGCTAAGCCTTTGCGGTCCACCAAGCGCTTGATGCCGGCGACGAGCTCGGCGGCATTGCGGTAGCCCTCCGGGTGCGGCGCGTAACGCTCGCCGATGCCGGCCGGCGGATCGCCGCGCAGCGCCACGATGTGGCGCACGCCGGCTTGCGCGTAGGCTTCGATCACGGCGTCGATGTCGGCGCGGGTCGCGGCGACACACGTCAGATGCGCCGCCGGCGTCAGCATGGTCTCGGCGAGGATGCGCTTGACGGTCGCGTGGGTGCGTTCGCGGGTCGAGCCGCCGGCGCCATAGGTCACCGAGACGAAATTCGGCTTGAGCGGCGCGAGCCGTGCGATCAATTCCCAGAGCGATTGCTCCATCTCCGGGGTCTTCGGCGGAAAAAATTCGAACGAGACGTGCAAACGGCGCGCGGCGCCGGCCTCCACGAAGCGGCTCGGGCGCGGCGCATTCATCAAGCCACCTCGCGCGCTGCAGGCTGCGCCAGCACGATGCGCGGATCGCGCGCGAGCCACAGCGACACCGCGATCTTGCCCTCCGGCCCGGGCGGAAAGGTTTGCTGCCGCAACACGTCGAGGCCCGCGGCTTCGAGCCATTGCGTCACCGTCTCGGCGGCGAAACCGAGCCGGCGGTGGGCGTGCTCTTCGCGCAGAAATTCGAGATCGTGCGGTGCGAAGTCGACGACAAGGAGCCGGCCGCCAGGCCGCAGCACGCGCGCCGCCTCGCGGATGGCGTGCCCGCTGTCGTCCAAGAAGTGCAACACCTGATGGACGATGACGACGTCAAAGGAATCCCGCGGCAGCGCGAGGTCGTAGATGTCGCCGTGGCGGACGCTGCAGTGTTTCAAGCCGGCGCGGTCGAGGCGCGCGCGGGCGAGCGCCAGCATGTCGAGCGACAGATCGAGCCCGAGGCCGCGCTCGATGTCGCCGGCAAACAGTTCGAGCATGCGCCCGGTGCCGGTGCCGAGATCGAGGAGTGAGCGGATCGGCTTGTCGGCAAGTGCGGCGCGGATCGCTTCTTCCACGGCGGCGTCGGCGACGTGGAGCTTGCGAATACGGTCCCATTCGGCGGCATGGCGCCGGAAATAATTCTGCGCGGCGGCGGCGCGCGCGGCGCGCACCGCGGCGAGCCGCTCGCGGTCCCGGACGATGATTGCATCGCCGGGATCGAGGCGCCCGATCAGGGCGCGCGCGATGTCGGCGGCGCCGCCGCGCTCCGCCAAGCGGAAGAAGGCCCACGATCCCTCGCGGAAGCGCTCGACCAAGCCGGCTTCGGCTAACAGCCGCAGATGGCGGGATAGCCGCGGCTGCGACTGGCGCAGAATGTCGGTGAGATCCGAGACGGTCAGCTCGGCCTCGGCAAGGAGCGCCAGGATGCGGAGCCTCGTCACTTCGCCCGCGGCCTTCAGTGTCCCGGTCAGTCCGGCAAAAGTCAGTCGCTCGTCCGTCATCACGCTAGTCCTGGCGCTTTAGTTGTCGCTATTCCCGGTGCTTTTCGTCAGTCCGGCCATCTCGAATTCCATATAAAGATATCTTTATATCATTAAGCGAAAGGGGGCAAGGTCCCAAGTATGTCCCTAAAGCAATGGGATATGGCCCCGTGGGCTGTTCGGCCAGCGAGGGACCCTGGCGGCTGTCGAAAACGCATGCCACTTTGCCATCATGGTCGAGACGGCCAAACCCGAAGATCCGCCGCGCGATGCAACGTCAGGCGATGAGCGGTACGGCCTGCGCGAGGGCGAAGTCGCGGCCGCGCTACCGGAAGAGTTCGACGCCTCGCTCTATTATATCGGGCGCATCCGCACGCCGTGGAAGCGGCGCGAAGAGTGCCCGAAGAACGGCCGGGAGTCGGACGCGGTCTGCGCGGTTGAGCTCGATCCGCGCTGGGCCGAAGGCCTGAGCGGCCTCGAAACGGTCAGCCACGTACTGTTGCTCTATTGGATGGACCAGGCACGGCGCGATCTTTTGGTGCAGTCGCCGCGCCATTACGCCGAGAAACGCGGCACCTTCGCGCTGCGCTCGCCGGCGCGGCCGAACCCGATCGCAGCGTCGGTGGCGCGGCTCGTTCGCATCGAAGGCAACACGCTCTCGGTCATCGGTCTCGACTGCCTCGACAATACGCCGCTCCTCGACATCAAGCCGTATTTTGCTTCGACCAATTCCGTGCCGGACGCCCAAGTCGGCTGGCATGCCGGGCGCACGCGCTGAATAGCCTCTTCCTTCCCCGCAAGGGTGAGGGGAAAGCTATTTCCCCCAGGTTCGCCCCAATACTCGCAGCCAATTGCGGAAGCACACCTTCTCGATCAGCGGCGTGCTAAAGCCGCGCTTACGCATCGCCTGCACCAGAATTTGCAGGCCTGCCGCATCGCCGAGTTCAGCCGGGATCATCGCGCCATCAAAATCGGAGCCAAATCCCACGCCGTCTTCGCCTGAATGTTCGAGCAGGTGCTCGATGTGCCGGATCATCAGTTCGATGGGCGTGTCCTTGTCGTGCCTTCCGTCCGGACGCAGGAAGCTCGTCGCAAAGTTGACGCCGACCAGGCCGCCGGTTTCGCGGATGGCCGCCAATTGCTTATCTGTCAGATTACGCGAATGCGGGCTGATCGCATGCGCGTTGGAGTGGGTGGCGACGAGCGGCGCAGTGCTGAGTTCGGCCGCGTCCCAGAACCCGCGTTCGTTCAGATGCGACAAATCGACTAGAATCCGCCGGCGGTTGCAGGCGCCGATCAGCGCCTTGCCGAGATCGGTCAGGCCGGGGCCGATGTCGGGCGAAGATGGACAACGGAACGGCACGCCGTGGCCGAACGCATTCGGCCAACTCCACACTGGGCCGAGCGAGCGCAGCCCGGCCGCGTGTAGCACGTCCAACAGCTCGAAATTCGGATCGATCGCTTCGGCGCCTTCGATATGCAGCACCGCCGCCAGCACGTTTTCGGCGACGCAGTTTTCGATGTCGCCGGCAGTGCGGCAGACGCGAACGCGGCCTTTCAACTCCCGCTCGATCCGGAACAGTAGCGATGCCATGGCAAAGACGGTGCGCTGCGCCTCAGCAACATCGACGGCCGGCGGTGCAGGATCGTTGCCGACGCCGCCGCCGGTTTCTTGCGACGGCGGTTGGCTGCCGGAGCCGGTATTGCGTTTCGGCGAGGGCACAAAGATCGCGAACAAGCCGCCGGCAAACCCGCCCTTGCGCGCTTTCGGAAGGTCCAAATGACCCTTGTCCTCGCCTTGCAGGAACGCCGCGACAGCATCTGCGCCGTCGCGCCGATGCAGCCGCAGCAGGACGTCGTTGTGGCCGTCGAAGATTGGGATAGGCTTGGGAGAGGGCACCTGTGATCCTTTGGTGATCAAAATCCGCGAGTCTAAAAATCTCGCACGGCAAACTCCAGTTCAAAATAGCGCCGGCACTACTCCGACCGGAATAATACCGACATAGATCACACCGTCGGCCACGCGCAGCGGCAATGCAATGGCGGGCTTCTTGTCGATCTCGGTCGGCTGACCCATTTTCTTGATGTTATCGATCACGCTGGAATTGGTATTCTCGCGCACGACGCCGCTCAGCCCGGGCACGAGACGGTCGAGTGCGCTAAGCCCTTGTTGAGGTGAACCGCTGCCGCCGGTAAGGCGGTTGATGCCTTGCCCGATCAATTGGTCGAGGCCCAACAGGGGCACGATGTTCTCGATGCCGGCGACGGCGACATTGATGACGCCGTCGAGCCTGCCGTGATCGTTCACGGTCAATGTTCCGGTACCGACCACGATGGCGTCGGTGCGCTCGATACGAAACGATTTGATATCGATGCCGCCGCCCGTTTCATGCATTTCGCGGAACAGCACGGGCCAGGGTTTTGGCGAAAAATCCTTAAAACCGCGCAGCACCGCGTCAATGTCGCCCTGCAGCGGCTCGGCAAGCAAAGGATGAAAACTCGGCGCCATTGCCGCGGTAAAGTGCCCAGTCGCTTCGATGACCGGATTAGCGCGCGCCGAGCCTTGTACGATGCGGCCGTCGACATCGGCGCGATCGGCCTGAAAGATCATCCCGCTGTCGGGTCCAGCGACGCGATCAAGGCGCGGCTTGACGAGGCTGACGGAAATGGCTTCGGGATCCGACGGCAGGCCGAGCAAGTTTAAGTGCGCGCGCGACCAATCGGCGACGAAGATCGGCGGCTGGCCCGGATTTGCGAGCGTGACCGGGCCCGTGATCTCGCCGTGCAAAAGGGTCGGACGATAGAGTTCGGCGGAGAAAGTGACACCCGTTGCCGTGACGTCAAACGGCGGATGATTGCTGTTGAACGTTGCCGCGGCCTTGTCGCAGTGCGTGACGATCAGGAATGGAAAGCCGCCGATGCTCTGCGCGCCGCAACGATAGATTCGCCCCACCGCCGCCTCGCGCTCGACCCAACCGGACAGCACGCGATCGGCGATCGAGGCGGCTAGATACCATCCCCAGGTCAAGCCGGCGGCCAACACGATCACGATGGCCACCGGAGCGACATAGAGCCAAACCCGCCGCCGGCGCGGCGCCGCAGGCCGCTTGCGCAGGCGCTGCGGTGAGGATCGCATCATATTGAGCGGAGATTCGCCGGACATCGTCGTTTATGACCTACGAAAGACGGCGCCATTGTGCCGCCGCCCACATCGGGTTAGGCGGACGGAAACATAACGCCAGTGCGGCGATTTTGAAGTTCCTACAGGCAAACGGCATTCTTGCGAAGGAACTTGAAATCCATAGACCGCGCGAGAACTATACATTTGCTAGTGTCCCTTTGATTCCGAAGTTCGCCTGCGGTCAATCGGCGCGCCAGGTCCACAACGAGGCCCAATGCATACGACCGCCGTGCATGAAACCGGGGACCTCTGGGTATTCGGCTATGGCTCGCTGATGTGGCGTCCGGGGTTTGACGCTATCGAACGAGTTTCGGCGCGACTTATCGGCCTGCACCGGGCGCTTTGCGTCTATTCCTTCGTTCACCGCGGTACGCCGGAACGGCCCGGTCTGGTGCTGGGGCTTGATCGCGGCGGGATGTGCCGCGGGGTCGCCTATCGCGTCGCCGCCGCGTCGCGTGCGGAAACCATCGGCTATTTGCGCGCGCGCGAGCAGGTCACGACGGTCTATGTTGAAAGCATGCGGCAGATCGAGCTTGAGGATCAGGCGCGGCGGCGGGTGCGCGCGCTGTGCTACATCGTTGACCGCAGCCACGTGCAATATGCCGGCCGGCTGACGCTCGCCGAGAGCCTGCATCATGTGCGTCAGGGCCACGGCAATTCCGGTCCCAATCGCGACTATGTGCTCGAAACCGTGCGCGCGCTCGATGCGCTCGGCTATCGCGAGAGCGATTTACACCTCCTCGCCGAGCAACTGAAAGGCGTTCACGAAGCGGGAATGAGCAAACAGTAACCCAATTCGGCGCCGCCGTTTTCCGACTATCGACTACCGATTGCCGACTCCCGGATCAGGCGTTCGCTCGCGCGCTCTATTCCGTCCTGCAGCCGCGTGACGAAAGTCACTCTGTCGAGGCCGGGCGGAATCGGATCCAGAACCTCGACGACAATTGTGCCCGGCAAACGCAGCAGCGATCGGCGCGGCCAAAACAGCCCCGAATTGAGCGCGAGCGGCACGCAAGGCAGGGCGGCTCTGTTATAGAGATGGACAATGCCGGGCTTGTAGCTCGGCTCGGCGCCCGGCTGACGCCGCGTACCCTCGGGAAAAATGACGACTTGGCGCGGGTGGGCGCCAGAAAGTGCACGTAGCGCCCGAGCCGTCAGACGCCCCAGTGCCGCCATTCCGGCAGTGCGATCGATCGGAATAAGTCCCGCCTTCCACATGTACCAGCCGAACAGCGGCACCCACATCAATTCGCGCTTGAGGATGTAAACCGGATCGTCGAGCACCGCATAAAGCGAAAATGTCTCCCACAGCGATTGGTGTTTGCAGGCGACGATGCACGCGCCTTTCGGGATTTTTTCAGCCCCGCGCCATTCCACCTTGGTGCCGCAGATGAAGCGTAACAGCCAAAGGCTCGTCATCGCGTAGGAGCGAATGAAGACGCGCAAGCAGGGGTAGGGCAGTACGAATGTCGGCAGCGCCACGATCATGTGAGCGGTCAAATTTAGATAGAACGCGACGTTGAAAACGAGCGAGCGGATATAAATTGCGAATGATCGGGACACGGAGAACCCGTCGGGAGACTGTTCCGAAAGCCGGCTCACGCGCTACGGACTGCCCGCGAATCGAGTTCGCTCGTGTCGAAGGAATCGAACCGCATGCGCACCTTGGCGGCAAGGTATTTGAGATATTCCGAGAGTACCAGCCGTGCGGTGTCGCCGCTTGACCACCACGGTTCGATACGCAAGCGGTCTGACACGACCGGGAACGGGATCAGCGTGTCGTCCGGGAGCTGGTGGGCAAGCTCGGCCAGCGCGCGCGGCATGTGATAGGCCGACGTGACGACGATGAGCGAGTGGAAGCCGTGCTCCAGCGCCCAACGCCGCGCCTGTATCGCATTGCCGTAGGTGTTCTGCGCGGAATAATCGAGGTCGACGCAACAGGTCAGCAAGTTGGCGTAGTTCGCGACCTCATTGGCGATGTCCGCGGTCGTGGTACCCGGATTGACGCCGGTAATCAGCAGCCTTTTGCCGCGGCCGGAGGAGAGCACTTCCAGCGCATCGCTGACACGCGAGGTGCCGCCGGTCAGCACCACGATGCCGTCGGCATTGCTGGTGAGCGCGACTTGGCGGGCGGGTAACAGCCAGATAAATCCGGCGAAGCCCAAAACCAGCAGGGTGGCGCACAACGCTAAGAGCTTCAGGCCGACCGACCTGATACGCCGCGTTCTGACCGCGGTTCTAAGACTGAGCATTTCCGCGCGCGTCCCTCGCGCTAAAGGTTATTTCCGAAACCGCCAGTGTCTCGCCGAAATTATAGCCGGGATTTTGGCCGCTTGTGCGGGACATTCGGTGAATTTGTGGCAATTGCCTCAATCGATGGATTCCAGTGTCTGGTTTACGGTACGGCGCGAGGTCAAAGCGGTCACCGCGGCCATGAGCACGATCAGAATGAGAATGGTCGCATAGCCGGCTGACCCGACAGAAAAGCCGCCGAATAATGCTGCCGCCTCCTGCCCTCCGGCGGTGCCCGACACCCAGGCGCTTGCCGCTCCCAAAATACCGAATAGCAGCAAAGCTCCGCCGCCGCCGATCACGCCGCCCTTAAAGCCGAGAATGAGAAAATGGCGCTGAAATTGGCTGGCGACGTAATTGTCGGTGGCGCCGACATAATGCAGCACTTCGACAATCGGCCGGTTGGCCGCCATTGTGCCGCGGGTGGCGAAAGTGACCGAGAGCACGGTCGCGACGACGACGAGCATAAGGACGGCGATTCCGACGACGACCGCGGTTTCCGCCATGTCGCGCATGCGATCGATCCAGCCGCGGTGATCGTCGAGGCTGGCGCTGGGGACCTGTGCGGCAAGCGCCGCTCGCAAACCGGCAAAGTCCGGCGTCTCTCCGGAGGCAAGCTTGACGACGATCATGCGCGGTATCGGCAGGTCGCCCAGCGTGAGACCGGAGCCCAGCCACGGTTCGACGAGCTGCTCAGACTCCTCTTTGGTGTAAGCGCGGACGTCGGCGATGCCGGCGCTGGCGCTTGCGATTGCGACGGCCGCCCGCACGTCCGCCTCCATGTCACGGCCGGAAATCGGCCGGACCTGAATGGTGACTTCGCGGCCGACAGCCGACTGCCAATCGGTCGCGGAGCTGACCACCATCGTCACGGCTCCGGCCGTCAGCGCCGCGAGGAACGTCATGATGGCGACGACGGCCGTCAACGAGCGTCCCGCGATTGATCCGCTCGGCACGATCGGCGTTGGATTACGCTGCGCCAGAACATGCGACGATCCCGGCGCGCGCGCGTCCCACGGCTCAGCCATCACCTTGACCGGCTCACTCGTAGACATGCAGACGTCCCTCGTGCAGGACCAGACGCCGGGCGTCGTACTCGTCCATCAGCGCGATATCGTGCGTGGCGATGACGACGGATGTCCCCGATTTGTTGAGTTCAATGAACAGCCGCAGCAGGCGCTGGCCGAGATTCGGATCGACATTGCCGGTCGGCTCGTCGGCGAGCAATAGCTCCGGACGCGCGATCACGGCGCGGGCGATTGCCGCGCGCTGCTTTTCGCCGCCTGAAAGCACCGGCGGCAGGGCATACATCCGCTCGCCGAGACCTACCCACTGCAACAATTCGACGACCTCGGCGCGGTAGGTGGCCTCATCTTTGCCGAGGACGCGTAGCGGCAGCGATACATTCTCGTAGGTTGTCAGATGGTCGAGCAGCCGAAAATCCTGAAAAACAATGCCGATGCGGCGACGTAGCGTCGCGCGGCCGTCCTTGCTCAACGTCGCGGTGTCTTGCTCGAACATGGAAATAAGTCCGCGCGTCGGCTTGAGCGACAGAAACAGCATGCGCAACAGCGACGTCTTGCCGGCGCCTGACGGGCCGGTGAGGAACTGAAAGGAGTGGCCGTCGATGCGGAAGCTGAGGTCGCGCAGAATCTCCGGGCCAAGCCCATAGCGCAGACCGACATTTTCGAATCGGATCACGCGATCCTCCGATAAAGCCTCACGCGTGGCCTGCGTCGGTTGGTGGTCCGCACCCCTGATTCGCTCATTCTGCAATAACTTAGCACCGCCCGGCGACGCGGGCTTGCCGGGCCGGCTTGGTTTCCAATCCGTTAACGGATCGCCTGCTAGGCTTGCCCCCAAAGGTGCCGCGCCCCTGATTCGCCCGATATTCGTCCAATGCTGATCGTCTGCCCGAACTGCGCTACATCCTACGATGTCGACGTGGCAAGCCTGCGGCCTGACGGCCGCCGGGTGCGTTGCGTACGCTGCCGCTCGGTATGGCACGCCGAGTTGCCCCATAAGGAAAAGGTGATCGCGGCGGCCGAAGCGCTGGCGCCGGTGCGCCGCGCGATCGAGGCCGTGGCGGAAGCCACGGCCGAGGCGGCCGGCTCGGTCGAAGAGACTCCGGCGGAGCAATTTGACGTTGGCCTAAGTGACGAAGGCGAACCTCCGGCGGAGGCGCCGGCGCTCAATGCGTTCGTTGATAGCCTTCCGGCCGACCCGGCCGAGAGCGCCGATTCCGCTGCGGACGTGTCCTCGGTCGAAGTGGAATCTCCCCCGATCGCACCAGCCGATGCCGAGAACGATCAGTCGCCGGTCGACGTCGATGCAGAATTACAGCCTGTCGCGAGCGCCGAACCGGTCGAAGACATCGAGACTATTGCTGCGCGACGTTTCTCGCGGCGCGCCAAGCGCAAACGGTGGCAATGGCCCTTGTCGGGCCTGCAGTCGGCCATTGTGGCGCTCATCGTCGCCGATGCGATCGTCGTCGGCTGGCGCGCCGATTTCGTGCGGGCCCTCCCGCAGACCGAATCGTTCTACGCTTTGCTCGGCCTGCCGGTGAACCTGCGTGGGCTCGACTTCGACAGGCTCGCCACCACGACCGAGCAACACGAGGGTGTGCCGATCCTTGTGATCGGGGGCAACATCGTCAACGCGACAAGCGCGAACGAGGCGGTGCCGAATCTGCGCTTCGCCGTCCGCAATGCGGCGCGACAAGAAATCTATTCCTGGACGGCCGTTCCGCCGCGCACCGTGCTGCCGCCGGGCGAAGCGGCCGCATTCCACACCAGGCTCGCTTCGCCGCCGCCGGACGCCCATGACGTGCTGATACGTTTCGTCAACCGCAACGACATGCTGACCGGGGCACGCTGACCATGGCACGCATTCTGATTGCCGAAGACGAGGAAACCTTGTGCGCCATGTGCGCGCGCGCACTCGCAAGCGCCGGCCACGAGGTGAAGACCGCTTGCGACGGCAGCGACGCGCTCGACCTGCTCAAGCGCGAGGACGGGCATTTCGATCTCCTCCTCACCGACATCCGCATGCCGATCATGGACGGCATCGCGCTGTCGCTTGCTGCGGCACGCGACTATCCAGATCTGACGATTATGCTGATGACGGGCTACGCCGATCAACGCGAGCGCGCCCACGGCCTCGACGCCATCGTCCACGATGTCATTGCAAAGCCGTTCACGCTTGCGGTCTTGCGCGGCGCTGTGGATGAAGCGCTGACGGTGAAGTCACGCTGAAAAACTCCGGCCTAGCCTTCGTCCGAAACGGCATAGGGCCGCGGTAGCGGCTCGACCGGCAAATCGGGATGCGGCCGGCCGAAATCCGGCGCCGGCGAATCCTGCCCCATCTCGACAATGCCGCGGCGAATGGCGCGCGTCCGCGCAAAATGGTCGAACAAGGCGTCACCGTCGCCGCGCCGGATCGCCCGCGTCAGTTTCGCAAGATCTTCATTGAAGGTGCCGAGCATTTCCAGGACGGCTTCCTTGTTGGCGAGGAAAACGTCCCGCCACATGGTCGGATCGGACGCCGCGATGCGGGTGAAATCGCGAAAACCGCCGGCGGAGAATTTAAGGACTTCGGACCGCGTCACCTCGCCAAACTCGTCGGCGGTGCCGACGATCGTGTAAGCGATCAGATGCGGCAGGTGACTGGTGATGGCCAGCACGAGGTCGTGATGCGCCGCCGCCATGGTTTCGACATTGGCGCCGAGCGCGCGCCAGAACGCGGCGAGTTTTTCGATCATCGCCGGGTCGGTGCCTTCAGGCGGCGTGAGAATGCACCAGCGACCGACGAACAGCTCGGCAAAGCCGGCATCGGGACCCGAATGCTCGGTGCCAGCAACCGGATGCGCCGGGACAAAATGCACGTCGGCGGGCAGGTGGGGACCCATGTCGCGCACGATCGCGCCTTTGACCGAGCCGACGTCGGACACGATCGCTCCAGCCTTGAGGTGCGGCGCGATCTCCTTGGCGATTTTACCGCACGCGCCGACCGGAGCACAGACGATGACGACGTCCGCGCCGGCGACCGCGGCGGCGTTGGTGTCGACGACCTGGTCGGCGAGCCCGAGTTCGGCGACGCGCCGGCGCGTCGCGGTGGAGTGCGCGGTCGCCACGATTTCGCGCACGGCGCCCTGCGCGCGCGCCGCGCGCGCGATCGAAGAGCCGATCAGGCCGACGCCGATCAGCGCCAGACGATTAAACAGCGGTGCGGATTGGCTCACAGTCACGCCGGCTTTGCCAGAAAATCTTTGAGCGCCGCGACGACGAGGCGGTTTGCTTCTTCCGTGCCGACGGTCATTCGCAGCGCGTTCGGCAGCTTGTAAGCGGTGGTCTGCCGCAAAATGAGTCCGCGCGCCGTGAGAAAGGCGTCCGCATCCTTGGCCGTGCGGCCCTTCGTGTCCGGAAAATGGATCAACACGAAATTGGCGACGCTCGGCGTTACCTTCAGGCCGAGCTTGCCGATCTCGGCCATGAGCCAGTTGAGCCAGCGCGTATTGTGCTCGCGCGATCGCTCCTGGTGCTCCATGTCCTCGATGGCGGCAACGCCGGCGGCAATCGCCGGCCCGGTGACATTGAAGGGGCCGCGAATGCGGTTGACGGCATCAACGACGGCGGCGGGACCGAACATCCAGCCAAGCCGCAGCGCCGCCAGTCCGTGGATTTTCGAGAACGTACGGCACATCACCACGTTTTCGGACGTGGCGACGAGTTCGATGCCGGCTTCGTAGTCGTTGCGCCGGACGTAATCAGCGTAAGCGGCGTCGAGCACCAGCAGCACGTTGCCCGGCAGTCCGCGATGCAGCCGCTTGACCTCGTCGAACGACAGACAGGTGCCGGTCGGATTGTTCGGATTGGCGAGGAAGACGATCTTGGTCTTCTTCGTCACCGCGGCAAGGATCGCATCGACGTCGGCGGTGAAATCCTTCTCCGGCGCCACCACCGGCTTGGCGCCGGCGCCGAGCGTCACGATCGGGTAGATCAAAAATCCGTGCGTGGTGTGGATCGCCTCGTCACCGTCGACGAGGTAGGCGTGCGCCAGCAAATGCAGCAAATCGTCGGAGCCGGAGCCGCAGACGATACGGTCCGGATCGAGCCCGAACGCCCGCCCGATCGCCTCGCGCAAATCGCTTGCCGAGCCATCCGGGTAGTCCTCGAGATGATCGGCCCAAGAATGGTAGGCCGCGATCGCGCGCGGGCTCGGCCCAAGCGGCGTCTCGTTCGACGACAGCTTGAACACCTTGGCCACGCCCGGCGCGTTGCTCTTGCCGGGCACGTAGGCCTCGATATCGAGCACGCCGGGTCGGGGCTGGGGACGCATCGCAGTCATTACCTTCTTCCTTCATCCGCATTCCCAACCGAAGGAGCGGATTTATCCTTTCGCGGAAATCGTATAGCGGGTTGCGTGACTGCCGACGAGGGCCGACGAGCGGATCGTGGCGCCGCTCTTGAGGAGGGCTTTCGAGACGGCTTCGATGCCCCCGCGCTCGATTGAAACGAGCAGCGCCGCGCCATCGAAGGCGCGGTCCGGTACGGCGATGACATCGGCAAGCGCCGCGACGGCGTTGACCGCCGCCGCGCTCCAGCCCGAGACCCGCATGCTCCAAACCTCGGTTTCGGTCACCATGGCGTCGGCGGCGGCGCGCGACACCACGAAGACCGGCATGGCCGCCGGATGGTCGGCGCGTTCGACGAATGGCAGCCGGGCGATGATTTTCGGTGCGGTTTCGAATTCCAGCGCCGCCCACCACGGGCCGGCGCTCGCGGTCGCGAAGGCGGGAATGAGGCCGAGATCGCCTTTGGATTCGGAGACGGCTTCGACGACACTCGACGCGCCCATATGCGGCACAAACGGCACGGTAAAGCCGAAATGGAATCGCGCGGAATCGCGCATCAGGGCATCGCCGGCCGAAAGGTCGGCATGAACGGAGAACGGCGACTGCACGTAGGTGAATGTCGAAATAATGACGCGCCAGATGCTCTCGGCGGTATCGAGCGGCAAGTTGCCGTGATGACGCTTCACCAGGCGCCGCATCATGTCGGCCTCGCGCGCGGGACGAAAGGCGGAGCCGGTTTCTTCGCTCTTCTTCACCGCGATCAAGCGGTCGATAATCTGGCCGCGCTTGATCAAGAGCTCGTGCATCTCTTCATCGATGCGATCGATCTCGTGCCGCAGATCGGCGAGCGATTGGTCCTTGTGACGCGGTGGTTTCGGCATGACTCGATATATATGGCTAGATTTGCCTGCGCGGCCGACGCCATTTCGGCGGGGCGAAGGCCGATCATGGGCCCGATTGATAGGTGCCGTTTAGGCCGAAATCAAAGAAAACGTTGACTCCGGGCCGAAGGGGCCTATTTACGCCGCTTTGACCGCCTCTTCGGCGGCAGGACCGCGCCGGGAAGCGTGGCATTCTAGGAAGTACCGATGGCCGACGTTAGCGCCACTCTCGATCTTGCCGACCGCACCCGCGAAGCGGACGACCCGCATTCGCCGGTCGTGCGTTTTGCGGCGAATAATCCGCTGCGGCTAGACGCCGGCGTCGATTTCGGCCCGCTGCAGATCGCCTATCAAACTTACGGCGTGCTCAACGCCTCGCGCAGCAACGCGGTCCTGGTTTGCCATGCGCTCACCGGCGATCAGCACGTCGTCAACGACCATCCGGTGACCGGCAAGCCGGGCTGGTGGGAGACCATGGTCGGGCCGGGCAAGCCGATCGACACGGAACGGTATTTCGTCATCTGCCCCAATGTCGTCGGCGGCTGCATGGGGTCTTCGGGGCCGGCCTCGACCAATCCGCTGACCGGCATGCCGTGGGGTCTCGACTTTCCGGTCATCACCGTGCGCGACATGGTTCGCGCACAGGCCATGCTGCTCGATCATCTCGGCATCGAGTCCGTATTCGCGGTGGCGGGCGGTTCGATGGGCGGCATGCAGGCGCTGCAATGGGCGGCGAGCTATCCGCACCGCGTATTCGCGGCGCTGCCGATCGCCGCGTCGACGCGGCATTCGGCGCAGAATATCGCCTTTCACGAGGTCGGCCGCCAGGCGGTGATGGCCGATCCGGAGTGGCGCGGCGGGCGTTATTTTGCGGAAGGGACGAACCCGCGCCGCGGGCTTGCGGTCGCGCGCATGGGCGCGCACATTACTTATCTGTCCGACGCCGCGCTGCACCGTAAATTCGGCCGCCGTTTTCAGGATCGCGACAATCCGACGTTCTCGTTCGATGCCGACTTCCAGGTCGAGTCTTATCTGCGGCACCAGGGCATCACCTTTGTCGAGCGTTTCGACGCCAATTCGTATCTCTATCTCACTCGCGCTATGGATTATTTCGATCTTGCCGGCGACTATGACGGCGTGGTGGCGAGCGCGTTTCGCGGCGCGCCGACCCGTTTCTGCGTGATCTCGTTCACCAGCGATTGGCTGTTCCCGACGTCGGAATCGCGCGCTATCGTGCATGCGCTCAATGCCGCGGGCGCGCGCGTGTCGTTCGCCGAGATCACGACCGACAAGGGCCACGACGCCTTCCTGCTCGACGAGCCGGAATTGTTCGCGATCGTGCGCGGTTTTCTGGAAGGCGCCGCCAAGGCGCGCGGACTGCCGGCGAGGTGACGATGCTGTCGCGTCTTAAATACGATCTTACCATGGCGGAAGCCGCGCGCGGTCCGGGCGGCTCGCGCGTCGACTTGCTGGTCGTCGCCGACATGGTACAGCGCGGCGCGCGCGTGCTGGACGTCGGCTGCGGCGACGGCGAGCTGTTGCGGCTCCTCGAAACCCGGGGCGTCGACGGCCGCGGCATCGAACTCTCGCGCGAGGGCGTGAATGAATGTGTCGCCAAGGGCCTCGCCGTGGTGCAAGGCGACGCCGACACCGATCTCGAGGACTACCCCGATGACGGCTTCGATTTCGTCATCCTGTCGCAGACCTTGCAGGCGACGCGCCGGCCGCGCGTCGTGCTCGAGCACATGCTGCGCATCGGGCGCTTCGGCATCGTGTCGTTCCCCAATTTCGGTCACTGGAGGATCCGGCTGCAGTTATTTTTCGGCGGTCACATGCCGCACACCGACAACTTGCCCTACGCGTGGTATGAGACGCCGAATATCCATTTCTGCAGCATCAAGGACTTCCGCGAACTGTGCCACGCGGTCGGCGCCAAGATGGAGCAGGCGGTGGCGCTCAACGCTTGGGGCCGGCGGATGCGGCTGAAAATGCCGTGGTGGTTCTGGAACCTGTTCGGCGAGCAGGCGGTGTTCTTGTTGAGCCGGCAAGGCTAGAGCATGCGCGCGAAAAGTGGATGCCGGTTTTCGGAAAAGATCGTGCTCAAACAAAAAGCTAGAGCCTCATCGATTTTGATTCCATCAAGACCGATAAGGCTCTAGCACGGCTGCTACTGTATAATGTCGTCTGGCGTCACGTTCGCTCGCCGCCGGCGTGGTCGCGCGGGCCCGTAGCTCAATGGTCAGAGCTAGCGGCTCATAACCGCTTGGTTGGAGGTTCGAGTCCTCCCGGGCCCACCATATAATAAAATCAATGGCTTACATGGGTCGTTGGCGACATTGACGGCAACAATTGGCGACAGTCGGGAATAACGAAACGCGTGGACCATTGCAGCAGATTTTGCGATTGATGAAGTCCATTGCTTTCCTCATAACCGCCGCGTGGCGTTAGTGTGTGGATATGTGTCGCGCCTGCCACTCGCAAGGTAGTCCATTCGTCGCTGGCATTCGCGCGCAAGATCGGCTAATTCGCGAGCAGCGGCCTATCCTCGCAACGGCGGCCGAAAACCGGCCCCCAAACTACGAATCTGGGGGTCAGGAGTTCGAATCTCTTCGGGCGCGCCAAAACCCCAATTAATTTGGAGAGTTATTGGAGCAGCGAAAGCCGGCCATGCAGAATAAAATATTCTGCATGGCATCTGCATGGCTGCGTACAAGTTTGCTGTAATTCGGCGAGTACCTTCCTTGCTGAAACAGAATCGGTCATTCTGTTTCAGCCGGGGCAGCGATGCGCGAGCAGCCTTATTTTTCCGGGAGTCTCTTCAATAACTTGGGCACCGGAAATATCTCAACGCCGCCGAGCGTCGGCGCTTCATTGAAGCCGTGTCCCACGTCCTCGTCGCGATACGGCTGTTTTGTTTGACCCTCTTTTGGAGCGGCGCGCGCATCTACGAAGTGCTTGCCCTTACCCCCGGTTCGATCGACATCGAGAGCGGCCTTGTCAGCATCCACACGCTCAAGCGCCACAACCGCGGAATTGTCCGGCAAGTGCCTTTACCGCCGGAGGTGCTTGATGAACTCGATCATGCATTCGAGCTGACGGCCGCCCAGCGCGATCATGATCTATCTGGCGGAAAGATTTGGCGGTTCAGCCGAACGACAGCGTGGCGCTACGTCAAGGCGATCATGATGGCGGCCGGCGTCACCGGCGCGCCAGCCATGCCGAAAGGCTTGCGGCACGGCTTCGGCGTCAACGCCTTTCAGTCAAACGTGCCGCCGCATCTCGTTCAACGTTGGCTTGGGCACGCGTCGCTCAGCACCACGGCGATTTACGGCGATGTAGTTGGGCGGGAGGAGCGCGCGTTTGCCTCGCGCATGTGGGCGAGCGCGATCAAGTGATTTTACGATCTCACGAACTTAATAAGAGGTGCGAAGTCGTGGTCGTCGGCTGCATGAATGGCATCCATATACTTTTTCCTGGCATCCCCTCCCGTCTGAATGTCGCCGCCACCCCACGTGAATCGGGCGCCGCCTTGCTGGACGATCAACAGGTCGCCCGCCAACCGCGACCAACGGCCGTTTCCGTTAGGGAAAGGATGCACCGAGACCAGGCGGTGAGAGATGCGAACTGCCAATTCGTCAGGCGAGAAACTCTTGTGTTGAATTGCATAGCGAGCGTCCCCGATAATTTGCCAAACGCCGGGTTGGATGAGATGAGGCATGACGCCAAGATTCTTTTCGGATGTGCGGTATTCGCCTGCCCATTTCCAGACGGCGTTGAACATTCGACGATGCAGTCCCTTAAGGAACGTTTCGTCGAGTACTCGTCTTTTGCGACGGAAGGCCCACGCGTAAGCTTCCGCGACGTTCTTTTGTTCAAGTTCGTTGAGTTCACTGCGCAGGCTAACGTGTGTTGGAATGAGCTCGGCGCGTTCGGCTTCCGTCAGCGGGGTCGCATTTTCGTCAGCTTGGAATAGGTCTTTCATTTTTCGTCCCAAAGACGCGCAGGACGACGCAAAAGCTCCTCGATGAGCTGATCGCGCAAGTCCTTGACCGCCGTTTTGCTTTTCACGGATTGATCTTCGAGACGCATGGTGTGTTCGACGGCTGTCAGTTGACGTTGGGCAACAAGCTCGGCGCGCTCGCGGACCGTTTCCGCGAGAGGTTCTTTCGGGACCAAGGCATAGACGAGGCGGCAACCTAACGCCTCGGCCGCGCGTTGAAGCGTCTGCAGCGTGACACTGCCGTCAACTTCCGATTTTTCCAGCTTTATGATGCGCGGTTGCGACACGCCGAGGCGTTTCGCGAATTGGCTTGTGGTCATGCCGAGCGCGTCGCGGATAGCGCGAAGTCCAGCCCTTCGGCGGGCGCTGGCTTTTCGCCAAAGACCGCAGGCTGGAAAAACGCTTGTCGAGATGGCGGATGGCTTCGTTCATGCCATAACATATACATTATAATTCATGTAGAAGTCAATAATCTATATGTTATTGAATTCAGTAGATATTATAACCTGTAAATTATAGATTTGGTTGCCGCCAAAAACGCGAAATTCGCCAAAAGCCCCGCAAATACTACGGCTTGCGCCATTGATCGGGCTTGCCACGGTTGGTGTGGCGGACGCGTTCGACCAGCACCGTCGCGTTCGGCTCAAGCCTATGCGCCTTCTCGATCGCCCTGGCTTGCGTCGGCGTGACCGCGCTTGCCCGCTCCGAATTGGCGCGCCGCACGGCGAAGTCGCCTTGGTGACGCCGCTCTATAAAAAGGTCTTTGTTGCTCATTTCATCTCCTTTCAGTTTTTCGCGCTTCTACAAAGGTCAATCCCACCGCGTCCTGTGCGGTGTAGTTTCCGTTCCTGCGCACGGATACTTTTCCCGGATCGGCGAGCCCAAGCTTGATATCGTGATAGGCCGGGCCGTCATGCAGAAGACGTATGACTTCGGCAACGACGAGGCAGGCCGCGGTCGATCCCACGAAAGGGACGGCCACAGATTTTCCCGCGAGAGCGCGGCGCCCGCAATCATCCAGGCCAAGCGCACTATAGCCGGGGTTTTCGCGCGCCATGCGTTCTTGATAAGCCACGAGTTTGGCCACTTCTCTCTTGCTCATCTCCGGCCACAACTCTTTCGGCGTGCGCGGGTTGGGCAGCGTGTGAAGGTTCATCACATCGAAGTTGTCGGCCATCCCGCCGAGGCCGCAGTCGACGACGCGGCGGAAGTCCGCGCCCGGAAGCTTCTGCCGTGCATGATTTGAATCGCCGCCCAGATATTCCTCAGGTTTCAGCTTGCGCGCACGGGCGCGTGCAGACAATTCCCTCATCTCGTTGGAGATGACCGACAAGGACTTAGTCTCCGCGTTACGCACCAATGGCGCAATCAGCCCATCCTTGATGGCCACCGCGACGCCGACGTCGGAATGCCTGTGCTTGAGCATACCGCTCTCAGTCCAAGTGGCGTTGGCGGCAGGAACGCGCTGTAGTGCGAGCGCCAGCGCCTTGATGACGAAATCGTTGACCGAAAGCTTCCAGACAGGCTCGCCGTCCCTGTTCTGCGGTGCAGTGAGATTACTCTCCGCGCGCGCGACCAAGAGCTTGCCGATGTCGCAATCGACCGTGAGGTAGAAGTGCGGGATAGTGAGGTTGGATTGCACCAGCCGCTGGGCGATGATTCTGCGCATGCTGTCATGCGGCACAAAGTCGTAGGAGCCTGCTGGATAGAGCGCGCGGATCTGCTGGTCGGACATGCCATGACCGGCGGGAGCAGCTCCTTCGGCCGCTGCTGGTGCCATGACGCCCTTGCGGGATTTCGCCGCTTCCACGTCAGCCGCGACGATGCGCCCATGGGGCCCGGTGCCCTGAATACCGGCGAGGTCGACGCCGGAATCCTTGGCCAACCGCCGCGCCAGCGGTGAGGCAGAGACGCGGTTTGCATGAGACGTTTGAGCTTCTTCACCTGGCGCTTTCGGCGCCGATCTCTCCCCGGCGGGGAGAGGTGAAAAACTCTGAGCAGGTGGCGCGGCACTGCGTGCGTCCTCTCCCCGTTGGGGAGCAGTGGACTGAGCGGTTGGGGCATCTGTTGTTTTGGCCGGCGCTGCCGCTGGCTTCGCGGCTGGAGCCGGCGCGCCTTTGCCCGCCACAGCCGCGGCCTTCGAATCTTCGTCCTCTCGCGCTGGCGCGTCCGCCGCATGTATGGTCTCTGGCGGCGCAGGCGTGACGGGAGTGGCCTGTGCTACCTCGGCAACAGCTTCGCCGGGACTGTCGGCGATATAACCAATGACCTTTCCCACGGGCATTTCGATACCTTCCGCTGCCAGCGGACCCGTCAGATAGCCGTCATGAAAGGCCTCGACTTCCATGACGGCCTTGTCGGTTTCGACCTCGGCAATCGTGTCGCCCTTCTTGATCGCATCGCCGAGTTTCTTGACCCATTTGACCAAGCGCCCGTTACTCATCGTGTCCGACAGCGCCGGCATCGTGATCGGTTCGCTCATGACCTGGGTTACCTTCTCTGCCCTTTTGGGGAGGACTGCGGTGACGAGCGTTCGGCATCTGCTGTTTTGCCCGGAGTTGCCGCTGGCTTGGCGGCAGGAGCGGGCGCGCCTTTGCCCGGAACTGCCGCTGGCTTCGCGGCTTGAACCGGCACGTCTTTGGCCGGCGCAGCCGCCGCGGCCGTCGGCGCAGGAGCGGTCGCTGGCGGCGCAGTTTTTGGTGGGGGGGAGCGGCCTGCGGTACTTCGCCGGCAGCTTCACCAAGACCAGCGGATTTAGAGCTAGGCGCAGACTTCGTTCCTCCGTTGCTTCCTTGCGTGGGCCGACACAACGCTAGTGCTGCGGCCACAATGTCGGGGACGCGGGGAATAGTTGCGGCCTCGAGCGCCCCATTGAACGGAGTCGAAATGTCGAGCCCGGCCAGCCGTTGCACCGGCGCATCGAGAGAGTTGAAGCAGCGCTCGGTCAGCGTCGCCACGATCTCCGCTCCGGCACCCGCAAAACGGCAATCTTCTTCGACCACCAACATGCGGTGCGTCTTCTCGAGCGATGCTGCGCACGTGTCCCAGTCGATCGGTTTCAGGCTGCGCAGATCGATGACCTCCGCCTCGATGCCTTCCTTGGCGAGTTCGACTGCGGCTTCCTGCGAGAGAACTGCGTGCCGTGAATAGCTCACGATCGTCAGATCGTGGCCTTCACGTCGCACTAATGCGCGATGCATTGGAGGTGCCTCGGCAAGAATATCCACCGGGCCCTTACTGAAATAAAGTAGCTCGTGCTCTAGAAGGATGATCGGCTCGTCGCTGACGATCGCTTGGCGAAGCTGCCAATAGGCATCCTGCGGCGTCGACGGCACGGCGACGCGCAGGCCCGGAACGTTCATCAGGGTATACTCAAGCCGTTGAGAATGTTGCGCCCCGAGCTGGTGCGCGACCCCGCCGGGAACGCGCACGACCAGCGGCATGCCGAACTGACCGCCCGACATGAATGGGATCTTCGCAGCCGCGTTGATGATGGAGTCCAACGCGAGCAGCATGAAGTTGACGGTCATGATCTCGACCACCGGCCGCAACCCTGCCAAAGCAGCGCCCACGCCGAGCCCGGTGAAGCTGTTCTCGGAAATCGGAGTGTCACGAACGCGCCACTCGCCGTATTTGGCATAGAGACCCTCGGTGACACGATAGCTGCCGCCGTAGAGGCCGACATCCTCACCGAGCGTGAACACCGACGAGTCGGCCGCCAGTTCGGCGTCCATGGCCCGATTGAGAGCCTGCCAATAGAGCAATTCCTCGGACATGGTAGCCTCCTAGATCAGGATTTCGTGGTGTCGGTTGCAATTCATGTGGGCCCAGGCGGCCGCCATCGTTGGTTGCGGGCTTTGCAAAGCGAATTGCGCCGCGTCTTCCACGATTGCCTGAACCTCCTTCTTGAGGTCTTCGACGTCGGCCTCGGCCAGATGTCCGGCCTCGACCATGTGCGCCGTTAACTGGCCGATAGTGTCAGGTCCGACTTCGGCCAACTCGGCCTGCGTTGGATAGCTAAACTCGACCTCTCGGATCGCTGCGGATATCGGGTCCCACGCCTTGTAAGCCTTGACTTCAACAGCCGGCCGGTAGCTCCCTGGGTCAGCCATGGCTCTTGAAAGCACCTTACGAGCCTTAAGCTGCTTTTAAGAGCATGACGATGGACAGGCGACAATATCTGTCATATGCTCTTGAAAGCATCCTAACCACCTTAAGAGGCTTTTGAAAGCAGATGTCCGCCACTAACAAGCTATTTGTCGCGCCGCCGCACCCGGTCGAAAAGGCCCTCAAGGGCCTCGGGACGAACCTACGGACGGCGCGCATACGCCGCAAAATGACCATCGAGGACGTGGCCACGAGGATCGGCACGGGGCCGCGCGCTGTCATGGAGGCAGAGAAGGGCAAGCCCTCCACCGGCGCCGCCGTCTACTTGGCTTTGCTATGGGTCTACGGCTTGCTCGCGCCCGTCGAAGAATTGGCGGACCCCACGAAAGACACTGAGGGGCTCGCGCGCGACTCCGCAAGCGAGCGCGTGCGCGCGCGCAAGAGCGGAGCACTCGACAATGACTTCTAAAAACCAGGCCACGGAATGCTTCGTTTACATCACTCTGCCGGGGCAAACCGAGGCAGTCACGGCGGGGCGTTTCGTGCTGAGCAAAAGCCGGGACGGGACGCCGCTCGGCAAGTTCGTCTACGGCAAAAGCTACCTTGCCCGGAATGACGCGGTCGAGATCGATCCGGTCGAACTGAAACTCTCGGCCGAAACATATGAGACAACGCGCCTCCGCGGCTTGTTCGGCGCTTTGCGCGATGCGGCGCCCAACTCTTGGGGACGGCAGGTTATTGAAAAGCACTCCGGCAAAACGATGCTCGGCGAACTCGACTATCTCCTTGAGTCGCCGGACGACCGCGCCGGCGCGCTCAGCTTCGGGCTGGGCCAAGAGCCCCCTCCGCCCCGCCGCAAATTCAACAAGACGCTGGAACTGGCGAAGCTGCAAGAAATCGCCGACGCGATCGTGCGCGATGACATCAAGGAGAAAGGCGACGACGCCGTTCAGATAGAAGAACTCATGCTGATCGGCACGTCGATGGGCGGCGCGCGGCCCAAGACGGTTGTTGAGGATGACCAAGGGCTTTGGATCGCCAAATTCAACCGCGCGGACGATCGCTGGAATTACGCGAGCGTCGAGCACGCGATGCTCGTGCTCGCGAAGAAATGCGAAATTAGCGCGGCCGAGAGCCGCGTCGTTCAAGTCGGCGGAAAGGACGTGCTGCTTGTGCGCAGATTCGACCGCTTCAAAACCGACAAAGGATACGCGCGCACGCGCATGATCAGCGGGTTGACGCTTTTGCAGGCCGACGAAAACGAGCGCGACCGCTGGTCATATATCTCATTAGCGGAAGAAATCCGGCGCCTCGTCGCGAACCCTTCAAGGGATGCGCCGAAGTTATTCCGGCGCATGTGCTTCAACGCGCTCATCTCGAATATCGACGACCATCCCCGCAACCACGCTTTGATCGCCAAGGATCGCGAGTGGAATTTGTCGCCCGCTTATGACCTCACGCCATCGCCTGTCATCGCGCAGGAACGCAGGGACCTGGCGATGACTTGCGGCGACAAGGGCCGCTTCGCTTGCGCGAGCAATATCCTGTCGCAACATACGCGCTTCTTGCTCGGGCCGGTCGATGCAAAGACGACCGTCGAGAACATGAGAGAGCAAGTGTCTGCCACCTGGTACGACGTAGTCCGCGCGGAAGGCGTCAGCGAAAAGGACGCGGAAGCGATCAGGGGCGCGTTCGTCTACGAGGGATTCGACAGTTAGGCGACAGTCGGCGGTCGTCCCGCGCCTGTCGATCCAGCGCAACGTCAGGCGAAAAGCGCGCGTTGCGCGGCCTCGGCGAAGCGCAGCCGCTCGGTGGCACTGAGATATTTCCGGTTACGGGACGGCCCGAAGAGCATCAGGCTTTCGTGACACGGTTGGCGCATGGCTTCCACCGCTGAAACAGAATCGCCGATTATGTTTCACACGGGTCTTCTCCAGCGATCCGAAGTTGGTGGGTTAGAAGCCGATTTTGTCGATCCATTTTTTGAGTACTGGCACGGCGAAGCCCTCTCCATAACCGGCGGCGACTGTTCGTTCCTCATGTCCTAAGATCGCCCATCGAATATCTTCCGGGCACTCGGCGGCGCGTAGTCGATCTTGCGCACGATGCCGCAGTGAATGGACCACTTTGCGTGGATCGGTGATCCCGATGTCATCCAAAAACTTGCCTAAGCGTTTCGACGCCATATCCGGCGGGTCTAGGTGCTCGGTCACAAACAACCGCCCTTTGATAACCTTCGGCAGATACTGCAACACGCAAGCCGGTAGCGGAACGCGGCGCAACGATTGCTCAGTCTTTTTGCCGACTATAACATAGCGGACACCGCGCTCTTTTATTTCGCCGTCAATCTCGAATGCTTCGCTCAACCGAATGCCGGTGGCCGCCAGAAAACGGAATAGCGTTTGATCGAAATCACTAAGCTTGTCGAGATTGCGCTTGACTAGCCTCATATCGGCGTCGCTGAGCGGAAGCCGTCTAACTCCATCGTTGCGCTCCGGCACGATTGAAGAAAACGGGTTGAACTTCAATCGTCCTTCTTTAATCGCGAGATTGCATGCGGCCGTCAGCCAGCCGACCTTTTTCGCAATCGTCGCGCTCTTAAGCCCGCGGGACTCGAAGTGCGCGACTAACTTGCGGCCATCATCTCTGTCCGCGTCTTTCAACGGCTTATCGCATAATGACCTAAACAACCCCCAAACGGTCCGGGCCTCTCGCTCAAAATAGCCGGATATGTTGGCATGTTTCAGGTAGGTTTCGAGCATGGCATCGTCGCCATTCTTTATCGGCGCGGCTTCGCGCCTAAGCTTCGCAAAGTCAATGATTGGCCCGATGCGTCGCAATTCGGCGAGGGGCCGTGTCGTACCCTCATCGATAATGACGGCACCCATAGGCATATTCACGAGCCGCCGCGCCGGGCCGTTCGGCTCGGTCTTTATCAAGGCACCAGTGACATCGAGGTAGATCAATTCGCGCGTGGTCGCTATGACGCGCTCGCCATTCGGTCCGATGTGCTCGCCGGGATCAAGCGTGTAAGGCGTCATCTCAAGACGGGGGCGTGCGGCCAATAGGGCAGCCTTATGTGCGGCAACCATCGGCGCGGCTAGTATCTCCGCCTCTCGACGGTCGGACGTGCGTAGCGACTTCTCAGTTCGCTGGTCGCCGGCGCGCAGCCGGACCCACCAATTCGTTGAACCATCGCGCCGGAACAAGTAGCTGCCGTGTCTTGCTCTCGCCATGCACGATCTCCTGTGGGCGATGGCGAGTATATAATGGCGACAGCTATTGACGACACTAAAAGGCGACAGTAATTGGCGACAGGGTAAATGCCGACGAAATGGGCACTTTTTTCACTTTTTTCAGCCTAAGGTTTCCGTCCTCCCGGGCCCACCACGAATCCCTTAGATTTATGCAACCTTGATCGCGATGTCCCCAATCCCCAAATCCGATACACCATGAACATACCCATTCGCGCTCCCGAGAGCGCCCCGGTTCAGTCGGCTCTTGCGACTGAAGTAGAGCGCCGCCGCACCTTCGCAATCATCTCCCACCCGGACGCCGGCAAGACCACGTTGACGGAGAAACTCCTGTTGTTCGGGGGTGCAATTCAGCTGGCCGGGCAGGTCAAGGCCAAGCGCGCCCGGCGTTCAACCCGCTCAGACTGGATGTCGATTGAACGCGAGCGCGGCATTTCGGTTGTGACTTCGGTGATGACCTTTGAGTATGACGGCCGCGTCTTCAATCTGCTTGATACGCCCGGCCACGAGGACTTTTCGGAAGATACCTATCGGACGCTGACCGCGGTCAACTCGGCGGTGATGGTGATCGATGCGGCTAAGGGCATCGAGCCGCGGACCCGCAAGCTCTTTGAAGTATGCCGGCTGCGCGATATTCCGATCATCACTTTCATCAACAAGATGGACCGTGAAAGCCGCGACCCGTTCGAGCTCCTCGATGAGATCGAGAAGACACTGGCGCTCGACGTCGCGCCGATCACCTGGCCGGTCGGACGTGGCCGCGATTTCATGGGCACAATTGACGTGGCAACCGGGGGTGTCCGCCTGCTCGACGGTGATGCGGGCACTGCCGGCGGGCTGCGCGAAATGACGGTCGCCGAAATAGCCGCTTTGAACCCGCAGCTCGACGCCGAGGCCGTCAATCATGAGCTCGATCTCGTGCGCCATGCCTGCAAGCGCTTCGATCCCCTGGCTTTTTCCGAAGGCCATATGACGCCGATCTTCTTCGGTAGTGCGCTGAAGAATTTTGGCGTCGGCGATCTTCTCAATGCGCTTGCCGCGATGGCGCCGCCGCCGCGGGCGCAGACTGCCGACAAGCGGATCGTGACGGCAACCGAGCCGCGCATGTCTGCATTCGTTTTCAAGATTCAGGCTAACATGGATCCGAATCACAGGGATCGGATCGCCTTCGTGCGACTATGCTCCGGCAAGCTCACCCGCGGCATGAAGGTCAAGCAGGTGAGAACTGAAAAAACCATCAGCCTTCATGCGCCGCAATTCTTCTTTGCCCAGGATCGCGCGCTCGCCGAGGAAGCTTACGCCGGCGACGTGGTTGGCATTCCCAACCACGGCACCTTGCGGATCGGCGATACGCTGACGGATGGTGAAAACCTCAACTTTGTCGGCGTGCCGAACTTCGCGCCGGAGATTCTCCGCCGCGTTCGTTTGTCGGATTCGATGAGGGCCAAGAAGCTCAAGCAGGCGCTCGAGCAGTTGGCCGAGGAGGGCGTCGCCCAGGTGTTTCGGTCGATCGATGGCTCCCCGGCTTTGGTCGGCGTTGTCGGGCCACTGCAACTCGACGTGTTGAAGGCCCGCCTTGGCGATGAATATGGGATAGAAATGGATTGGAGCACGGCCGAGTTTCAGTTCGCCCGCTGGATCGCGGCCGAGGATCCTAAAATGCTCGATCGCTTTGTAGCGACCTGCCGCTCCGCCATCGCCGAGGATTTCGATGGCGATTTCGTCTTCTTGGCACGCAGCGCCTTCGACCTCGAATATACGGGTAAGCAGAATCCCCATATTTCTTTTACCGACGTGAAGGACATTCACCGACACCGGCCAGAGCGGAAGACCGTAAATTGAGGCCGGAGACCGATTCGATACGTACCGCCTCATCCGGCACAGAGTCTGTGTCGGGCTTTTATATGGATTTTTCGATCGTCGGCTTTCTCGTTGGACCAATGGAAGAGACGATTTACTGAGCTTTCGGACAGGGCAGGGCGCTCATTACCGCTTGGTTATCGAGGGGCGGACCCTGATCACGGGCTAAGCCGTTGCCAATTTGGCGGCTTCCTCGCCAAAACCCGATGCCGCGCCAGTCTCCCCCTGGGAGTTGGTCCAACCCAACTGAGACATAAAACCCTAGCGTTTATTACGTAAATATACTATCATTAGTTGCAGGCTAGGTAAGATCCGCGCAAGGAAGGAATACGGCTCAGGGTAGGCCTTAATCTTTGTCGGCGCGGCGAAGATCACGATCAGTGGCGGGGAGCGTCCA
>CAVZIQ010000002.1:0-410016 GCA_963775515.1 uncultured Alphaproteobacteria bacterium
CGCTGTAGCGTTCAAGCGCAATTCCGTCCCTAACATCTATAATTATCATACTGGGTTGCTGGAGGTCGATCAACTCGGCGATCCTGCGCGGATCGATCGTAACGCGATGGCTTGAGCCGCGCCGGGCGTATAATGTTTATTGCGTCGCTCGTGGCGACGGCCTTATGGTCTTAGCGTGGTTTTAATCTGCGGACAGTTCCATTACGCAACGAAAACTATCAGGGTCGCGCTTTTTCATTGTCCCGAGTTTGGTGAAGCGAGATACCTATCGCTTTGGCGCAACTTAAAGTGAGGCGATTACCTCATGGCCCTTCCACCTCGCGCTGTAAAGCATGTCGTTATTACAGGCGCGAGTAGCGGTCTCGGTGCAGCGTTAGCGCGCGCTTATGCGACGTCTGGCATTGCACTCACACTGTTTGGCCGGGACGAGCTTCGTCTGGCAGGCGTGGCGGCCACCTGCACAGCTGCCGGTGCCGATGTCGCTGTCATCGCATGCGACGTAACCGACACGCCTCTTATGACCAACCAGCTGATCTGCGTCGATCAAATCCGCCCCATCGATATCGTAATCGCCAATGCCGGTATTGGGGGAAGAACGGCGATGGCGCCGTCTGAGGGGGAATCGACTTCGATTGCTCACGCGCTGATCGCGACCAATACGATCGGCGTTATCAATACCGCGACGGCGATTATTCCTCGATTCGTTGGTCGGAAAGCTGGACATCTCGTCGTGGTCTCCTCCCTAGCTGGTTTGATTGGCCTCCCGCAGTCGCCAGCCTATTGTGGTTCGAAAGCGGCCGTGCGGATCTACGCGGAAGGTCTACGCCGTCTGGTTCGACCGCATGGAGTGAGGGTAACTATCGTCAATCCGGGCTTCGTTGACACTCCGATGTCGCGTTCGCTTCCGCAGATGGGACCCCAAATCTGGTCCTCGGAACGGGCGGCGGAAGCGATAAAGTCAGCGGTCGCCAAGGGCAAAAGAGAGATGAGTTTTCCCTGGTCATTGCGCTTCGCAGTTGCCCTATCGCGATTATTGCCCGGAAGATTGGTCGACGCGGTTCTTGCAAGGGCCTATCGCCCAATAACGTTTTCCTGACGCAAGCTGGCAGTTTGCCGATTGTTGCAGTTTGGTCACAGTTCACAGATTTCGTGCGAACGTTAACGTTTTGTCTACCAATCCTTCTAGTTCCCCATACTATGGCCACATCCGCTACGAGGTGGGGCACAAACAGGAGGCGAGGATGTTGCGGACTTCAGTAGTAATCGCGGCAGCTCTAGTACTAAGTCCGCTAAGCGCGCGTGCCGCCGATCTTGCGACAAAGTCGGCCCCTCTGCCTGCACCTCAGTTCAGTTGGACCGGAGCGTATGTCGGCGCTGGGTTCGGATTTATGTCCGGAGAGGTAATCGGGCCCGGAACGGCCGGCAACAATGTCGGAGGAACGGCCTCCTATTTCGAAGTCAATGGTGGTTATCGCTACCAAATTCCCTACGGCCTCGTGCTCGGCTTTGATCTTAGCGCGCCGGTGTGGATATCGAGCTCTACCTTTCATCCCCCTTTCGGCGGCGGATTTAGCACGTCGAAACCTCAGTTTATTTTGATACCCCAAGCTCAGCTCGGTTACGCAATTGGTCGGTTCCTCCCGTACTTAGGTATCGGCGTGGGTGTTGCTGACTTGAAGGGAAGCTTTACGACCGCGGCCGGCACATCATTTTCGGACACGCAATT
Organism: uncultured Alphaproteobacteria bacterium; assembly: GCA_963775515.1. Lineage (GTDB taxonomy): Bacteria > Pseudomonadota > Alphaproteobacteria > Rhizobiales > Xanthobacteraceae > BOG-931. Next base: position 1,727 of record CAVZIQ010000002.1, read on the forward strand.
GAGCCCGGTGGTCGATCTTAGTTTTGGTGTCGACTATGCGCTCACCGACAATTGGATAATCGGTGTGCGCTATGATCACTTAGATTTCGACCAACACAATTATACGTTCCCTACAGCGTTCCCCACTGTCGTGCAGGTGGGGGCCGTTTCGGACGGTTTGTCAGGTATTGTCAGATACAAGTTCTGATTTAGGTCGGCTTAATGGCGGCGCGGTTCTCATCAGGGAACCGCGCCGTTCTATTTCGAGCTCCGGGTCTGATCGATGGAGCATCACGGCTCGAGCGGAGAGTCTGAATTGGTTATCGTTGAATTCTTGCTACTTGTAAGATCGCCCGAAGATCGATTGCCTCCGTGGCTCCCGCGGCAATTCAAGCACAAGCCAATGCCGCTCCAGGCGTCTCTATCCCCATATATCCGCTGCGCGCCTGTAAAGAGTGACCAGTCAGTTCGCGGCCGACGACGGCTTGATCACTTCGTGCAGCACTTGTCCGTCGGCAACATCACGGCCTAATACGTCGACCTGCAAAACGGATGGAAATAGTCTGGATTCGTCGACGGCCAGATAAACATAGATCAGCGCTGCAAGATGGTTGCCCATCTCTATAGTGGCGCGCGGCTTTCGCTGATCATCGAAATCGATGTTGATGACCCTCTGTGGGTAGGACACGATATTCGCCGCAATCGCATTATCCTTCGGCGAGGGCGGATGAAACTTCACGCCGTAGGCAAATAAGCGTTCAAAGAACGAAAGGGGCACCCGCTCTCCGCCGCTGGTGAAACGTCTCCAATAAACGTCGATGGGTTGCCGAGGATCGAGTTGGCCGTCCGGATCGATGTTTGCGGTATAAACGACCGTATTGGGACTTGAGGAGTGTTGAATATAAAAGAGAAGATTCGAGTCAGTCGGACGTGGAAAGTCAGGGCGCAGTTGCGGCAACTGACTGAGTTCGGTGATTGCACTCGAATATTTTGCCCCGGCAGAGGCTGCGCAACTGATCGGATTGGCGTTTGCGACGGCAGCTATCGCGATCATGAGGAAACAGGCGCGCAGGGGCGAGCCGAAACAGGAACGCATAAATCTCTGTCCCCCAGGGAAGTTCAGTCTTTCAAGCAGACGCATCTAGCCGCTCCCGGATGAATGACGGAAAACTTTCCGTTGGCAACGGCCTCGGTCCCGGGCGCTTTAACGTAGCAGATTTCCTCCGGTGGCAAACGCGAATTCCGCTACCGCAATCTCCATGGTGCGGTCACTCCCGCCGGTTCCAATCGGACAATGTCAAAGGCATCGCTGGACGTGGCAAATCCGGCGATTTTTGAGACTTCGATGGGAAAAAAATATAACGCCGCGACTGCGCACGGGGCCTATTTGGGCCCATGTTTTCCGTGATATACGTAAGAATGTTCCGCTATGATCTGACTGGGGACCTTGAGATTCATACCTATCGGTTGGGTTTTGACGCGCAACGGGTAATCTGAAAAAGCACTTCGAGAAGCTCTTGGGGGCCTACAAGTTGGATAAGCAGGATAATCGCCGACATGAAGCCGAATTCTGTCACTCGAAGTCTGGGACTTCTTGAAGGCTAGAAAACTCTTCGGGATGTATCATTCCGAAGTCGTAAGGGGCTCTCGGCTCCTTCGCCTTCGCGGTAGCGTCGCACAACTGGCTAGCGGCGCCACGAGGCGGGCATCCTGCCGAGCATCTCGGCAAGATCGGCCGGCGTGCAACCGCCACGGGCTTCGGCGCGTTAGTTCTGCTTGCCTGGCGCAGGTATCGACATCCACCGACCCTATGACAACCTCGAATTCAGCGGAGAAAGCCTCCGCCCTCGGCCTTTGATCAGACTCAGCTTTTCCGCGCCGACCAAATCCTTCCCACAAAGACACCCACGAACGGGCACGAACGGTCGCGAAATCTTGTCTAATTTTTTCTCGCACTGGGGCCAGTTTTTGCTGATCGGGCACGAGTCCATTTGAGTCCGGATCGAGCTTCAAAAAGTTGTCTCCAATCCTTCGCCGCAATGCGTGATCGTTTGCCGGCATTCCGAGCCTGACGTTGCGTTGCTAAAAACTGGCAGGGCATGCGTGGGACCGAGTCAAATGGAATCAAGTTCGCCATGTTTCCGACACGATCTGGATGCGGCTTATACGTGGATCGCACGGTGAAATTTGGCTGCCGCCTCGAAGCGAGTCCGTTTCGAGTCCAAAATGTAATGTTGCACTTTTGCAAAGTGGACAGGGGAGGGCGATTGATCTTTATTGGGAAGCAACGGTAGCGCCAAGAGTCCACCGCCTTTCGTGGACGTCATTCGAAAAACCCGAGTTGCGGACTCACCATCCACCCCGAAATATAGAAAGTAATGCGGGTTTTTGGACTATGGTTGTAATGCCGATTTCCGCACTATGAAATCTTCGATTTCAGTGGCGACGACCGACACTGCAAATGGTCATTTTCCGTCACTGGTTTTTATTCTTTTTGGCAGCGCGAGCTGATTTGGCGGTCGCAACGGCTTGTTCCTCGGTTTCTATCCGCTCCCATTCGTGGGTAGGCGGACCGTTATCAGTGTGCCTGTAGGTAAGGCGAAAAAGGTTGGGCTTTCGATGCTCGGCGTTGCCGGCGCGTCCGGGCTCTGTCACCTCAACGAAGCCGAGAGCGACCGCCTCTCGGATCGCCGGCGCCACCGAATGCCGATGGATCCCATAGACTTTGAAATCATCATAGGTGACCGGCAGCTTGCCGTTATTCGTACCGCCGTGATCGGCAAACTCAATTTCCAGGCGGTCAAGGACGCGTCTTGCGGACAGGCTGAGCTCCCGAAACGCCGCCAGGAGGCCGCGGAGCATGATGCGAACACGCTGTCGCGCCTGGTTGCTGTTGGTCGGCCATCCATGCCGGGCAATTTCCTCGGCTTCCAGGTGCCGGTACACCGCATCCGACCCGCTAATTGATTTTCCGCCCAATTCGGTACTCCAGCGCACGATTTGACGGCCCTCAATTTCTTGGCCTTCAGGACGATCGAAGGTCTTTTTTTGCCGAATGCTGGCTTTTTTCAGCGCTGACGCGATCCATGTGCCGGCTTCGTTGCCTGTCATACCTCCGTGAGTAAGCACCCTGAGCATCAGGACAAGCTGCGCTCGCAATACACCTTCTACCGTGTGAGTGGGCGGACCGCCTTTACTCCTGACCTTCCGATCGAAAAACAGCGGCGGCTTTGCGCCTTGAGAGGTATCATGTACCCCTTGGACGACAGAGCCGAGCAGTCTCGTCAATCCAAGTCGCACGCAAAGAGGATCGCTGTTTAGATAACTGATGACAGATTTCATCGCTACAAAACCGGCATCCAAGCGATCAATTTTTTGATTCCTTATGCCGACCTCTAGCGCGAAAAGCGAATTCATCAATTTCGTGTAGATGTCTGAAGAGGGCTGAATTCCCCAGTCGGGCAGACAACCGCGACACCGTGGATCCGATAGTGGCTCCGCACCTTCCGGCATGGCACACCTGTTTCCGGCAGTTAGAGGCTACGGTTTACAAATTCGCTGCTCACCTATCAGAAAGCCTTGAGAATACGCGATGAGCAGAATTTTTTACTCCGAAATAGCTCCGCGATGGGAGTGGTCCGGCTGAGGGACTCAAACCCCCGACCTCCTGATTAGAAATCAGGCGCACTACCAACTGCGCTAAGCCGGCGACGCGGGCCGTCATATCCCGAAGCTCACGATGTGGGAACGTGCTCGCGGATTACCAATATCCCATTGCGGAGCGTGAATTGCTGGCCGGGAAATTCGCAATGGCCGCGTCCAACGCCGCGTGCCCCACCGCGACGCTCGAAGCTGCTGCAAGGACCCACCGGACGTGCTGGTTGCGGCGGTCCCACATCTCCACGCGAAACGGCAGGCGGGTAGGGATGTCGTGCAGGTTCGGATTTGCAGCTCACGCAGCAATCCGTCCACGCGGAAGTGGGCTTCGGACGACGCGCCCCAGAGGCTCTTACACTCGGTGCGCAGGGCTTCCAGTAGGCCGAGCGCGTGCGTTTAATGGCGTCAAATTAGCCCCATAGAATATTGCTAGCCAAATTGTTTATCGCTATACTTTAACTAAAGACAAGTTCTTATGGAGACATGCAGTGACCAAAGAGGAATTCAGGAAATGGCGCGACGGGTTTGGCCTCATCCAAGATGATCTGGCCAAGATTTTTGGCGTAACCCGGACTACCATTCAGAATTGGGAAAACGGCGCCACCTCACTTCCGCCGACCATCGAGGACCTTTGCGCCGTGTGGGGGGAACGGCTGACGAAGCAGATTCCGAACTATGGGCCGGTCGTCTTATGTTACGCGGACGGTGAAATGTTCGTGAATCCATATGGCCCGCGTCGAAAGTTAGCCATGTTGCAGCATGAGCCGTTTCCTACGAACGCTGCTGCGGTTGCTCGTGTGCGTCGCCTTTGGAATAGCGCACAGTTCTACAATCCGTTCATCCTGACAGATAAGGGCAAGTTCTTGTGGAATGAGATTGAGCTTGGCGCGGTCGTGCGAGGCGAAGACAAGGGCGCGCCCACGGTACGGAATACCCTGACGAAATTGGGTACGTATGTTAAAGCAAGTCCCTCGGCTTTTGCCAAAGGGCCGAAGTCGCTTACGCCTGCTGAAACCCAAAGGCGCACACGAGCCATCGGGGAAATAGGCGACAAGGTATTACAGCTCGCGGCCGACAGCGAAAGCCGCGATGTATCGTACGCCGAATTTGAAACGCTCCTTGATGGCCTCCATGACCTCGGCTTCTATCCGACCAATAGACAGGTGCACGACGTCGCGCACGCTTTCCAAGGTGAAGAGGTTGCTCGCGCGGTGGCGTAAACGGGGCGAGCTTCGTCTGCGATGAACGGAGTTGTTGAAAGTATCGGAAACGTGGTCGCGCGGTTCTGGGAGGGCGGCCTCGCGTTGCTCTGGGGCTGCGCGGCCGCTTCTCTACTGGTCTTTGCGCTGTTGTATGGTGGCAGGTCAACACCTTAATTTTTAGGTGGTGCGCGCACAAGGACTCGAACCTTGGACCCGCCGATTAAGAGTTAGCTATTCCTCTTACCGTCTTTCATCCGGCTGTATTTCGCAGTTCCACGACGTTGTCAGCCATTTCAGCACGGACGCAGTAGGTCGCCCAAGCGTTCATCAAAAGTTGTCTTTTTTCGAAGAGGTCACCGCGGCGATACGCAGCCTCGACCTTATCGCCGATCGCATGGGCAAGTGCCATCTCAATGACTTCATTCGGGAACTTCGTCTGCTCCGCCGCCCAATCGCGGAATGTCGATCGGAAGCCATGCACAGTGAGACCCGCACGTCCCATCCGCTGCAGCAGTTTGAGCATCGCCATGTTGCTCAGCGGCTCGCCTGGACTTCGCCCCGGAAATACGAAACTATCCCTGTCGTCAGCATCAGTGCCGATCGCCTCAACAATCGTAAGCGCACGATCCGACAAGGGCACGCGATGGTCTTTGCCGGCCTTCATGCGCTCGGCCGGTATGGTCCAGAGCTTGTTTTTCGTGTCGATTTCGCCGCGCTTGGCGCCGATGGTTTCGCCGGTGCGGGCCGCGGTGAGGATCGTAAACTCGAGCGCGCGGGCCGCGACGCCATCCTGTTCACGTAATTTGACCAGGAACGCCGGCAGTTCGGCATAGGGGAGGGCGCTGTGATGCTGCGTCTTGCGCACCTTCGATCGTGCCGGGAGAAGCTTGTCGAGATGGCCGCGCCAGCGCGCCGGATTTTCACCATGGCGATAGCCGCGGACGGTCGCCCAATCCAGCACGGTTTCAATGCGGCCGCGCAGTCGGTTCGCAGTCTCCGGCTTTTCCGACCAGATCGGCTCGATCACCTTCATGACCAGCGTGGTGTCGATCAGGTGTAACGGCAGCTCGCCGATAATCGGATAGCCGTATCTCGTCAGCGTCGCGGGCCACTGCGCCGCATGCTTGTCGTTCTTCCAGGCGACGCGATGGGCCGCCATATAGGCCGCCGCCGCGTCCTTGAATTTTAGAGCTTTGACCCGCTCGAGCGCGGCTTGGCGCTTGGCTGCCTCGCGAGCGTCGATCGGATCAATGTCTTTCTCGCGGAGCTTGCGACATTCAAGAGCCCGCTCGCGCGCTTCCTGGAGCGACACGGTGATGCACGAGCCCAGCCCCATTTCGCGGACGCGGCCGGATCGCTTCTTTGTTGTCGGATCGATGACGAGCTCGCCCGTCGTTGCATCGCGCTCGGGCACCCAAAAACGAAAGATCCACGATTTCGTGCCGCCGCGGGCAATGCACAGATAGAGACCGCCGCCGTCGCTATGCACGCCCGGGAGCTTCTCGCGCGCCACCTTCAGCGCAGTGAGTTTGCCGATGATCAGCATGAAGTGTCCGCCATACTCGAACCTTACTCTTCACCCACTAATTTTGTGGGAAAGCAGCGAATTGCCGCGAACGGCCGCAGTCCGAATATAGGACAAGAAGTCCCCGTGTTAAAGGGGTTTCTTGAACGTTGGCGAACAAATGCGAACGCCAAAATGGCGGAAGGGGTGAGATTCGAACTCACGAGGGCCCTTGCGAGCCCTGCCGGTTTTCAAGACCGGTGCCTTAAACCACTCGGCCACCCTTCCGCAGCGGCTTGCAATTAGAACGAGCCCGCCAAGAAAGCTACCGGCAAAGCCTCAAAATTTTACTCGCGCCGCCCGCGCGGGCGGCGCGGTCGTTACGCATTCCGGCGCAGGACGCCACGGGCGGAATAAGCTGCGTCGCAAGGATCCGTTCACTATCGCGTCCGGCTTGTCCATTTCCGCCACAATCTAACCACGCTAGAATTCGATAAATTTCCGTTCGGGACGGGGGACATGCGGGGTCGGGTCAACTCGACATTGCGACGGCTTGCGCCGCTTGGCGCATGCGCCGTGCTTTGCCTCCTCGTCGCCAATTGCGCCAACAATAGCCGGGTTGACGCCCGATATGGGGTGTCGCCGAGCGCGCGCTTGATCGAACCGGGCGAGGAGGTTCCCAAGGGCGGCGGCGTCTATCGGGTCGGATCGCCGTATGTGGTTGCCGGCCGCGTCTATGTTCCGCAGGAGGATCCCAATTATAACGCCGTGGGTCTGGCCTCATGGTATGGCGCGGATTTCCACGGCCGTTCCACCGCGAATGGCGAGATCTTCGATGCCAACGCGATTACCGCCGCGCACCCGACGCTGCCATTGCCCAGCTATGTGCGGGTGACGAATCTGAGCAACGGCCACTCGCTCATCGTTCGCGTCAATGATCGCGGTCCCTATCACGGCAACCGTATCATCGACGTCTCGATGCGAGCGGCGCATCTTCTGGGTTTTACCAATCGCGGTCTCGCCTGGGTGCGCGTTCAATATGTCGGCCGCGCCCCGATGGAAGGCTCGGACGACCGCGTGCTGGCGTCGACGCTGCGGGAGAATTCACCGGCACCCGCGCCCTGGGACGTGCGGCTTGCCGCGACGCCGCTGGTGCCGGCGTTCCCGGGCCAGCCGCCCCCGGTCCGCAATGAACAGCTTGCCAGCGTCATAACCGGCGCCACCGCGAGCGACGCCTCGCCCTATCCCGGCGCAGCGCAGCCGATGTCGTTTGCCGAGGCACCCGCCGGCGCTGACGGCACCGACCAATTCCTCAATGGCCGCGGGCTTTATTGATCCCGGTTTCCGTTCTATTTGAAATTCTGCCGCGGCATTTTTCACAGTGCCCAATCGCGGACTTGCGCGCGCCCCAGTCAGCGCGGGATACAATGGTGCGGAGGTCTTGGAGGCGGAGTTTGCGAATGCTGCGTTGGCCAGGATTGCCGGGGAGGGGACATCGCGAAATCGCGGCGGCGTTGCTGGTTGCCGCGATTGGGATTGGCCCAGTTTTGGCAGCCGCTCGCGCCGCCCCTGCCGGCGCCGCGAAGCCCGAGGGCGGCTTTCAAACCAGCGTGCCCGCCGCCATCCTGCTCGATCCCGAGAGCGACAGCATATTGTACGAGAAAAATGCCGATCAGCTTGTCGAGCCGGCGAGCCTCGCCAAGCTGATGACGCTGGAATATCTGTTCAACGAGATCAAGAAAGGGCGCGTCAAGCTCGACGACACCTATACCATCAGCGAGAACGCCTGGCGCAAGGGTGGAGCGCCGTCGCACGGCTCGACCATGTTCGCGGCGATTCACAGCCAGGTCAAAGTCTCGGACCTGATCCAGGGCATCATCGTCAATTCCGCCAACGATGCCTGTATCGCGGTTGCCGAAGCGCTGGCCGGCAACGAAACCGCTTTCGGCCAGCTGCTGACCAAGCGGGCGCGCGAGATCGGGCTGCAAACTTCGACCTTCACCAACTCGACCGGCCTTTCCGACCCCAATATGCGCGTCACGGCGCGCGAAATGGCGGAGCTGGCGCGCCACATCATCCAGACCTATCCCGATCTCTACCCGCTGTTCGGCCAGCGCGATTTCACCTGGGACAATATTCACCAGGAGAACCGCAACCCGCTGTTGGGGATGGGGGTCGGCGCCGATGGCTTGAAGACCGGCGAGACCAAGGAAGCCGGTTTCAATCTCGTCGGCTCCGCCGTTTCGGATAATTTTCGCCTGATCGTCGTCGTTACGGGAGCAAAGACGGACAAGGAGCGCGCCGACGAGGCGCACAAATTGCTGGACCTAGGCTTTCACGGCTTCAAAGCCCGGATTCTGTTCGCGGAAGGCCAGACCGTCGGCGAGGCCAAAGTATTCGGCGGCGACCGCAGCTACGTGCCGCTGGTCGGTCCTGGCCTCATCAAAGTCATGCTGCCGCGCGACAACGATGAGCGGCTCAATGCCCGCATCGTTTATACCGGTCCGGTGCCGGCCCCGATCGCCAAAGGCCAGACCATTGGCGAACTGAAAGTGTGGCGCGGCGACAATCTTGCGCTCGACGTGCCGCTGCAAGCCGCCGACGACGTCGGCAAGGGAACCATGTCGGAGCGCGCGATGGACGGAGCGACCGAACTGATCATCGGGCTGTTGCGCGCCGGCGTCGCCAAACTGTGACGGCTTGACCTGTGCACAGCCCGCGGGTGCGCGGGCGGCTGAAGCCGCTTATATTGCGGTCACTTTAGGCAACCCGTATTCATCCATCACATACAGAAATTAACGTAAAACATTGAAATAAAAGGTTCTAAAGGCATTATAGATGCGCGGCAAGTTCATCACTTTCGAGGGCGGGGAGGGCACCGGCAAATCGACGCAAGCCGCAATGCTGGCGCTGCGCCTGGAAGCGCTTGGGCTTGCCGTCCACTTGACCCGCGAGCCGGGCGGCTCGCCGGGCGCGGAAATCATCCGCCACGTGCTGTTGTCGGGCGCGGCCAAGCCGTTCGGACCGGAGGTCGAAGCGATGCTGTTCGCGGCGGCGCGCGACGACCACGTCCAATGTACGATCCTGCCGGCGCTGAATTCCGGCAAATGGGTGATCTGCGACCGCTTCGCCGACTCCACGCGCGTCTATCAGGGCATCCTCGGCCAGGTCGATGAACGGCTGATCAAGGGTCTCGAACGCGTTTCGATCGGCGATCTTGCGCCGGACCTCACGCTTATTCTCGACGTGCCGGTGGAAGCGGGGCTGGAACGGGTAAAGCTGCGCCGCGGCGAGGCAAAGCCGGACCGGTTCGAGGCCGAAAGCGTGGAGTTTCATCAAAAGCTGCGCCAGGCCTATCTCGCGATCGCCGCCGAGGAGCCGGATCGCTGCGTTGTCATCGATGCCAGCGCGGCCAAGGAGGCGGTGGCGAGGAAGATTTGGAATACGGTCGGCGCCCGGCTCGATCCGATGACTTTTCCGGCCACTAGCGAACGCCGGCCTACCGAAGTCAGTGCGTCGTGAGTCCGCGCGCAACCGACGGGGACGAGGACATCGACGAAGCGCCGCATCCGCGCGCCACGTCCGTGCTCTATGGCCACGCGCTCGCCGAGACCGCGCTGTTGGCGGCTTACCGCTCACGCCGCGTGCCGCACGCGTTCCTGATCGCGGGTCCGCAGGGCATCGGCAAGGCGACCCTGGCCTACCGCATGGCGCGCTTTGTGCTCGCACATCCCGATCCGGCGGCGCGGGAGGTGCAGGCGGCAAGCTCGCTCTTTGTCGATGCCGAACATCCGGTGGCGCGGCGGATCGCCGCCCAGGCGCAGCCCGATCTTCTCGTCATCGAGCGAACGCTCAACGACAAAGGCGTGTTGCACAAACAGATCGCCGTCGACGACATCCGCAAGACTGTCGCGTTTTTTGGTTCGACCGCAGGCGAGGGCGGTTGGCGGATTGCCATCGTTGACGCGGTCGATGAGCTCAACAAATCGGGCGCCAATGCGCTGCTCAAGGTTTTGGAGGAGCCGCCGCAACGCGCGCTGTTGATCCTGGTCAGCCATTCCGCGGCGCGGGTCCCGGCGACGCTGCGTTCGCGCTGCCGCATCCTGACGCTGCGGCCGCTCGCCGAAGCCGAGGTTGCGGCGGCGGTCGCCGCCGCGACCGGATCGGCGGGGGATGATGCCGAGCTCGCTGCGGCCGCCGCCGCGGCGGACGGTTCTGTAGCGCGGGCATTGGCGTTCCTGGACGAGGGCGCATTGGCGTTGCGCCAGCAGGCGCTCGACCTACTCGACCGGCTGCCGGCGCTCGATGGCCGAGCGCTGCATGCGCTCGGCGAGGCGCTGGCCGGCACCGATCCACAGCCGCTCGCCGCTTTTGTCGACACCATCAATGCCTGGCTGTCACGCCGGCTGACCCGCGAGCAGAACGCCATAGACCGGATGGCGCGGCTTGCCGACGCGTCCGAGAGCATCAATCGCGCGGCGCGCGACGCCGAAATCTACAATTTGGAGCGAAAGCCGCTGGTTTTCAGCGTGTTCGGCTTGCTTGCCGAGGCCACGCGCGGTTGATACCAACCCTCATGTCCGCAAAACAAAACTTGCCCGGCAAGCCCTATTACATCACGACCGCGATTGCCTACCCGAACGGCGCGCCGCATATCGGCCACGCTTATGAGGCGATCGCTACTGATGCCATCGCGCGCTTCATGCGGCTCGACGACCGCGACGTGTTCTTTCTCACCGGCACCGACGAGCACGGCATCAAAATGCTGCAGACGGCGAACAAGGAAAATTTGACGCCGCGGCAGCTCGTCGAGCGCAACGTGCCGCGCTTCCAGGCCATGGTGAAAAAGTTCGAGTGCTCGAACGACGAATTCATCCGCACCACCGAGGCGCGGCATCATCGCTCCTCGGAAGCGATCTGGGAGCGCATGGAGAAGGCCGGCGACATCTATCTCGACAAATATTCCGGCTGGTACTCGGTGCGCGACGAAGCCTATTACGACGAAAGCGAAACGCGACTCGACGACAAGGGAACGCGGCTGGGTCCGCACGGCACGCCGGTCGAATGGGTCGAGGAGGAGAGCTACTTCTTTAGGCTGTCCAAATACGCCGCGCCGCTGCTCAAGCTTTACGGCGAAGTGCCGGATTTTGTGCTGCCGAAAGAGCGCATGAACGAGGTCGCGAGCTTCGTGCGCGGCGGCCTGCAGGATCTGTCGCTGTCGCGCACGACCTTCGATTGGGGCATCAAGGTGCCCGGCAACGACAAGCACATCATGTATGTGTGGGTCGATGCGCTCACCAATTACATCACCGCGCTCGGCTTTCCCGACACCGAATGCGGCATGTTCAAGAAATACTGGCCCTGCGATCTGCACGTGATCGGCAAGGACATCGTGCGCTTTCACGCCGTCTATTGGCCGGCATTTTTGATGTCGGCCGGGATCGCGGTGCCGCGGCGGATTTTCTCCCACGGGTTCCTGTTCAACCGCGGCGAGAAAATGTCGAAATCGGTCGGCAACGTCATAGATCCGTTCGCGCTGGCCGACGCCTATGGCGTCGATCCGCTGCGCTATTTCCTGCTGCGCGAAGTGCCATTCGGCCAGGATGGCAATTACAGCCACGAGGGAATCGTCAACCGCATCAACGCCGATCTCGCCAACGACCTCGGCAACCTGGCGCAGCGTTCGCTCTCGATGGTGGCGCGAAACTTAAGCGGCGTGCTGCCGCAGCCGGGCGCGTTGTCCGCCAACGATCAGGCGATTTTGGGCACTGCCGACGCCATGATCGGCAAAGCGCGCGAGGCCATGGCGACGCAGCAGCTGCACCAGGTGCTGAGCGCGGTTTGGGCGGTGGTGGCCGACGCCAATCGCTATTTCGCCGGCGAAGCGCCGTGGGCGCTGGCCAAGACCGATCCGCCGCGGCAGGGCACCGTGCTCTGCGTGACCGCAGAGGTGTTGCGGCAAATCGCAATCCTCGCCCAGCCGTTCATGCCGAGTTCGGCGGCAAAACTGCTCGATCTGTTGGCCGTCCCGGCAGGAGAACGGACGTTCGCCTTTCTCGGCAGCCAGCACCGCATCGCGGCGGGCACGAAACTTCCGGCGCCTGCGGGGGTTTTCCCGCGCTATGTCGAGCCCGAAAGTCGCGCCGCGCAATAGCAAAAAGAAATCATGCTGATCGACAGCCATTGCCACCTCGATTTTCCGGATTTTGCCGCCGAGCTCGATGCCGTCGTCGCGCGCGCCCGCTCAGCCGGCGTCGACCGCATGGTCACGATTTCCACCCGCGTGGAACGCCAGCCTGAGCTGCTCGCGATCGCTGAGCGCTTTCCCGACGTATTCTGCTCGGTCGGCACGCATCCGCATTATGCCCATGAAGAGCTCGATGTAACCGCAGCCGATCTCGTCGCGCGCACGCATACGGCAAAAGTCGTGGCGCTCGGCGAGGCCGGCCTCGATTATCATTACGACAATTCGCCGCGCGAGGCGCAGGAGCGGGGATTTCGTACCCATATCGCTGCGGCGAGGCAGACCGGGCTGCCGCTCGTCATCCATTCGCGTGACGCCGACGACGACACCGCACGCATCCTCGAAGAGGAAACCGGGAAGGGCGCCTTCCCGGCCGTGCTGCATTGTTTCACCGGCGGCCCGGATCTCGCCCGCCGCGCACTGGCGCTCGGGCATTTCGTGTCTTTTACCGGCATATTGACGTTCAAGAATTCGGCTTTGCTGCGGGCGATCGCAGCGGAGCTGCCGCCCGATCGCATTCTGGTCGAGACTGATGCGCCCTATCTCGCGCCCGGAAAATATCGCGGCAAGCGCAACGAGCCGGCCTATGTGGTCGAGACCGCAAAGGTCCTGGCGGAAACCCGCGGCGTGTCGTTCGACAAGATCGCCGAACAAACCACGGCCAATTTCTTTCGCCTGTTCAGCAAAGTGCCGCGCCCCGCGGCGGTGGCGGCGTGAATGCTCGAATGACGCTGAAATTCACCATTCTCGGCTGTGGTTCATCCGGCGGCGTGCCGCGGCCGGCGCTGGGCTGGGGCGATTGCGATCCGAACAATCCGAAAAACCGGCGCCGGCGAACCTCGCTCTTGGTCGAGCGCCCCGCTGCGGACGGCGGCGGTGCAACGCGCGTCCTGATCGACACTTCGCCGGATTTGCGCGAGCAGATGCTCGATGCCGATGTCGATTGGCTTGATGGCGTGCTCTACACTCATGAACATGCCGACCACACCCACGGCATCGACGACCTGCGCGCTTTCTTTCTCAAGCGGCACCGGCGCGTGGACGTCTATCTCGACGAACCAACCGCAGCGTCGCTGCACGCCAAATTCGGCTATTGCTTCCAATCGCCGCCCGGCAGCGACTATCCGCCGATCGTGACCGAGCACCGGCTCGCAGTCGGCACGCCGGTGACCATCGCCGGGGAGGGCGGGCCGATCAAGGCGCTGCCTTTCCGCCAGGAGCACGGCGACATTGCCTCACTCGGCTTTCGCTTTGGCAAGCTTGCCTATTCGTGCGACCTCAGCGCCCTGCCGCCGGACAGCGTGGCCGTGCTCGCGGACCTCGATGTCTGGATTGTCGACGCGCTGCGCTACCGGCCGCATCCGAGCCATTTCTCGCTCGATGACGCGCTCGCATGGATCGAACGGCTCAGGCCGCGCCGCGCCATCCTGACCAATCTGCACGCCGACCTCGATTACGAGGTTTTGCGCGGCAAACTGCCGGCCCATGTGGTGCCGGCTTTTGACGGGATGACACTGGCCGTTTCAGAAGTGCAATAAATCCAGAGATATTTTGAGTTGTTCCATAATATGTCTTATGCAAATCATGGATTATCAAACCACATTTAAAGTTTGAGCTAAATCACTGCTCCCTCTTACCAAATGCCCGGAACGAGCCGCCAGCGCACGCGCTCGGCGTAGTCGCGATAGCCGGGCAGCTCGGTTTGAAGAACCCGGTCTTCGGTGACCGCGCGGTACAGGAGAAACGGCAGGGTGGTGACCACCAAGAAGGCAGCCGCAAGCCACGATCCGAGCGCCACGCCGCTCGCCAGCATGACGATGATGCCGGCCGTGTAACCCGGATGGCGGATGACGGCGTATGGTCCAGTTGTCACCACATATTGGCCGCGGTCTGACTGGATGCGTATGACCGAGGAAAAGAACCGGTTCACCCGCATCGCCCAGATACAAAATGCGTAGCTGCCGGCGACTGCGATAAGAGCCAGCACCTGGAGCCATAGCGGCACCGTATCGCTCCAATGAAGGCGGCCGCGGTCGAGCCCGGCGGTGATCCAATGGACCACGAGGACACCGGAAAACAGCTGCAGCGCGAGCGGCGGTTTCCTGCCGCCCGGCTGCATCCGCTCGCGCACCAAATCGGGGTCCAGCAACAAGAACGAAGCGGCGAAGATGGCCGCTAAAATGGCGAGGTAGATCCAAAAGACGGCGATGGCGAATGTGCCGGCCGAAGCGAACAAGCCTACAGCCGCGAGAACGAAGAACACCGCCGTCTGGAGATAAGCGGATACCGGCATAAACACGCCTCATTTCAGCATCGCAGCATGGAACCAAGGTCGTCTTGCGGACGTTGGTTTGCAACCCCGCCCCGGCTCTTCGGCAGCTGCAAGTCCGGGCGGTGGCAGCGTTCTTCCCATTCCATCCCACCCCATGTTGCGAGGTGATGCCGTGAATAACAAAATCCGAGCCCTCGATACGCGCCGCAAGGTGGCCTCCTTTCTCGACACGCCGACCGACCTCTCCTCCAACGCCGTGAGCGAGATTTCGGCCAAGCTCAACGAGGTCCTGGCGACCACGTTCGCGCTCTATATCAAGACCAAGAACTTCCATTGGCACGTCAGCGGGCCGCATTTCCGCGACTACCACCTGCTGCTCGACGAACAGAGCGAGCAGATTTTTGCCTCTACCGACGATCTCGCCGAGCGGGCGCGCAAGATCGGCGGCACCACGCTGCGGTCGATCGGGCAAATTGCAAAGTTGCAGGGCATCGAGGACAACGACGAGCCTTACGTGGCGCCCGGCGATATGCTGAGCGAACTGATGGCAGACAATAAGAAGGTCGTCGAGGCCATGCGCGAGTGCCACAAGCTTTGTGACGACCACGAAGATGTCGCGACCGCGAGTCTCCTGGAAAACTTCATCGACCAGGCCGAACGGCGCACTTGGTTCCTGTTCGAAGCAAGCCGCGCCGAGTAGCAATAAAATCCGTCATTGCGGGGAATGCAGCGACGAAGCAATCCCGAAAAAGGGCTGGATTGCTTCGCAATGACGAAGGCATCCGCAGTCTGATAGGGTCTACGCAAACATTGCGAGACCCGATCATGACCCCTTCCCGCGACATTGGCCGCCTGCTCGATATCATGGCCGCGTTGCGCACTCCGAAAACCGGCTGTCCGTGGGATCTGGCGCAAGACTTCTCGACCATCGCGCCCTATACGCTGGAAGAGGCCTATGAGGTCGCCGACGCCATTGCGCGCGGCGATATGACGGATCTGCGCGAGGAGCTTGGCGATCTCCTCCTCCAGGTCGTGTTTCATGCCCGCATGGCAGAGGAACATGCCGCGTTCGATTTCGGCGACGTCGTGCAGGCCATCACCGAAAAACTCATCCGCCGGCACCCGCATGTATTCGGTGACGAGCGCAAGCAAACGCCGCAGGCCGTGGAAGGTTTATGGGAGCGCATCAAGGCGGAGGAAAAGGCGGCGCGAAAAATGCCGGGGCATGATGACGGTGCATCTGCAGGCGCGCTTGCCGGCGTGCCGGTGGCGTTCCCTGCCCTCACGCGCGCGCTAAAGCTTCAGGCCAAGGCCAGTAAAGTCGGCTTCGACTGGAACGATCCGCGTGCGGTGTTGCGCAAAATCCGCGAGGAGACCGATGAGATCGAAGCCGAGCTCGATCGGGCCGAGCTCGATGCCGCGGCTACCGCGGCCGAAATCGGCGATCTTCTGTTCGCTGCCGTTAACCTCGCGCGTCATTTGCGCGCCGACCCCGAAGCGGTGTTGCGGCAGACCAACCAAAAATTCGAGCGGCGCTTTCTCGCCATCGAGCGGGCGCTGGCTGCAAAGGGCAAAACGCCGTCCGACGCCACCCTCGCTGAAATGGATGCGTTGTGGGATGAGGCAAAGGCCACGGAATAGGCGCCTCGTTAATGCGTAAACTTCGCTCGCACCGCTTCCGCTTTATCCGGCGCGACACGCACGGTCATCGCGGCGCGGCCTCTGGCGTCGAAAGTCTTGGCCAGCACTTCGGTGTGACGGTGCAGCCAGCTCACGCCGGCGCCGTCGGCGGGATCAAGCTCGAGTTCGATGACGACGCGGCCGGCCGCAAGCCGCGCCTCGATCGCGGCCGCGAGCGCATCGATCCCCTCCCCGGTCGCCGCCGAGACCAAAACCGGTCGCTCCTCGGTGGGCCGCCGCTCGGCGATGTTTACGAGCCGCGAGCGCTCGGCGGCGTCCAGCCGGTCGATCTTGTTCCATACTTCGATGAGCGTCCGCTTGTGCGCGGTCTGCGCATCGATGCCGAGCTCGCCTAGGATCTTTTCGACGTCGTGCAATTGCGCCTCGGCGTCCTCGTGCGACACGTCGCGCACGTGGAGGATAACATCGGCCTCGATCACTTCCTCGAGCGTGGCACGGAACGCCGCGATCAGCATGGTCGGCAGGTCGGAGATGAAGCCGACCGTATCGGAGAGGATGATGCGCGCGCCATGTGCGAGCGCCACGCCGCGCAGTGTCGGATCAAGCGTCGCGAACAGCATGTCGGCGGACAGCACGCTCGCGGCCGTCATACGGTTGAACAGCGTCGATTTGCCGGCGTTGGTGTAGCCGACCAGCGCCACGATCGGATACGGCACGCGGCGCCGGCTCTCGCGGTGCAGCGCGCGCGTGCGCTTGACCTTGACGAGTTCGCCCTCAATCTTGGCGAGCCGCTCCTCGATGATGCGGCGATCGGTTTCGAGCTGGGTTTCGCCGGGGCCACCGAGAAAGCCGAAGCCACCGCGCTGCCGCTCGAGATGGGTCCAGGTTCGCACCAGCCTGCCCTTCTGATACGTCAGGTGCGCGTGCTCGACCTGCAGCGCGCCCTCGCGGGTGCGCGCGCGCCGTCCGAAAATTTCGAGAATAAGACTGGTGCGATCGAGCACTTTGGCGTTCCACGCCTTTTCGAGGTTGCGCTGCTGCACCGGCGTCAGCGCGCAATCCATCACCACGATGCCGGCTTCGAAGCTTTTGACGAGACCGGCGATCTCTTCGACCTTGCCCTTGCTGAGATAGTTTGCGGGATGGAGCGCGCGAAGCATGACGATGCCGGACTGCTCGACGTCGAGATCGATGGCGCGGGCAAGCCCGATCGCTTCGTCGAGCTTGGCCTCGGCTGTGCGGTCGGCCGCGTCGGCGCGGGCGGCGGCGCGCCGCAGCGCAGGCTCGATGACGATCGCGCGGCCGGTCGTCGAGCGGCCGTTGGGCGAGCCGGTGGGGCTCAGCCGATCAGAGCGCGTGTCGCGAGGGCGCGGCTCCAATAAACTCTAGTCCCCAGCCGGCGGTTCTTCGGCGCCTTCGAAGAGCTGGACCGGATGACCCGGCATGATGGTCGATATGGCGTGCTTGTAGACGAGCTGCGAATGTCCGTCGCGGCGTAACAGCACGCAGAAATTATCGAACCAAGTGACCACGCCCTGCAGCTTGACGCCGTTCACCAGGAAAATGGTGAGCGGAATTTTGTTTTTGCGGACGTGATTGAGGAAGGTGTCTTGTAGGTTTTGTGCGCGGTCGGCTGCCATGGCCGTTGTTCCGTTCTTTGTACCGCGGGCCCCTGCCCCGCGGGTCGTTTCTTAGGGCCTTCTCTTGTCGTCACTCTTCCTCCCGGCCGCTTGGAGCGGACCCCGCCGAGCCGGCCCGAAGGATGGACTATTAGAGGGCGCGGCGGGGGACGATGCAAGCCCAAGTTGGGACCAAGGCAGCGGTTGAGAAGGTCGGGCGCAGCCTACCCCGCTTCCGCAAAACCGTGAAATGCGCGGCGCAGCGCCAGGGCGATCGGGCCAGGTTTGCCATCGCCGACGCAATGCCCGTCGATGCTCACCACCGGCATCACGATCTGCGTCGCCGAGGTCTCGAAGGCCTCGCGCGCGGCATAGGCCTCGTCGAGCGTGAAGCCACGCTCCTCCACCGTCAGGCCCTGCGCCTTGACGACGTTAAGCGTGACGCCGCGGGTGATACCGCGCAGGATGGCGTGGTCGGCATGTCGCGTCACCAGCACGCCGCCGGACGTGACGATCCACGCATTGGCGGAGGCGGCTTCGGTGACTCTGCCGTCATTGTCGACGAACCAGGCATCGCGCGCGCTCCGGTCGAGCGCCGCCTGCCGCGCCAGCACGTTTGGCAAAAGCCCGACGGTCTTGATATCGACGCGGCCCCAGCGATTGTCGGGCACGCTGACGACTGCGATGCCCTTTTCGGCCAGCGCTTCGTTTCGCGCCATGTTAAGCGGGCGAGCCGTTGCGACGACTGTCGGCGCGGTTTGCGACGAGGGAAAAGCGGGGTCGCGCCGAGCCACGCCGCGGGTGATCTGCAGATAGACGATGCCGTAGCCGATCCGGTTCCTCGCCACCACCTCGCGCAAGACGACGCCGAGCGCGGCGGCTGACATCGGCATGCGAATGCGAATTTCGCTTAGCGAGCGCTTGAGGCGCTCGAAGTGCCGCCTCTCGTCGATGAGGCGGCCTCCCCTCACCTCGCAGACTTCATAAACGCCGTCTGCGAACTGGTAACCGCGATCCTCGACATGGACCTTGGCGTCGCGGAACAGCAGGTAGCGGCCGTTGACGTAGGCTATACGAGACATTGGGCTATACGGGACATTGGGGATCCGGAATCAATCAATTCCCAGCGCCTTGAGCTTCCGGTGCAGCGCCGAGCGCTCCATGCCGACGAATTCTGCGGTGCGGGAAATGTTATTGCCGAAACGATTGATTTGGGCCAACAGATATTCGCGTTCGAAGACTTCGCGCGCCTCGCGCAACGCGAGACTCATCAGGTGCTCGCCGCCATTGCCGTTCGGCATATTCGGAATCATCGAGCCGACGTCCTGCGGCAGCATCGACGCGGTAATCAGTGCGCCCGGATCGCCGCCGGCCAGAATCATCAGCCGCTCCACGTTATTGCGCAGCTGGCGCACGTTGCCGGGCCAGTCGTGCGATTGCAGCACCGCAAGCGCATCGGCGCCGACATTGCGCTTGGGCAGTCCGGTATTTTGCGAAATCTGCCCCATGAAATATTCGACCAATTCCGGAATGTCCTCGCGCCGCTCGGCGAGACCGGGCACGCGGATCGGCACGACGGACAGCCGGTGATAAAGATCTTCGCGGAACTTTCCCGCCGCGATGTCTGCCTCGACATTGCGGCTCGTCGAGGAGACGATGCGGACGTCGACCGTGACTTTGGTGCTGCCACCGACCCGCTGGAAAGTCTGGTCGACTAAAACGCGCAAAATCTTATTTTGCGTCTCGCGCGGCATGTCGGCGATCTCGTCGATGAACAAGGTGCCGCCATGCGCCTCTTCGAGCGCGCCGACTTTGCGGCTTGCCGTGCCCGTGCCGACCTCGACGCCGAACAGCTCGATTTCCATGTGTTCCGGCGTGATCGCGGCGGCATTGATGACCACGAACGGGCCGTCGGTGCGCGCCGAATGGCTGTGAATGGTGCGCGCGGCGAGTTCTTTGCCGCTGCCGGGCGGTCCGACGATCAGGATTCGGCTATTGGTCGGCGCCACCTTCTCGATGGTCTGGCGTAATTGATTGGCGGATGGCGAATGGCCGACCAAGGTTGCGGCGAGTGGTGCAAGCTGCTTGAGCTCGCGCACCTCGCGCTTGAGCCGGGAATTTTCCAGTGCCCGCTCCGCGACCAGCAAAAGCCGGTCCGCCTTGAACGGCTTCTCGATGAAGTCGTAAGCGCCGCGCTTGATCGCGGAAACCGCGGTCTCGATATTGCCGTGTCCCGAAATCATCACGATCGGCAGTTCGGGGTGCTCCTGTTTGAGGCTATCGAGCAGTTGCAGGCCGTCGAGGCGGCTGCCCTGCAGCCAGATGTCGAGAAACACCAGATTGGGCCGCCGCGCGACGACGGCGCCCAGCGCCTCGTCGCTGTCGCGCGCGGTGCGGGTGCCGTGGCCTTCGTCCTGAAGGATGCCCGCGACCAGTTCGCGGATATCGGTTTCATCGTCGACTATGAGGATATCTGACGCCATGGTCATATCGCCGGCTGACGCACTGTGGACGGCTCGGCGGACGGTGCCAGCGGTTCGGCGATGAAACGCAACTGCATCCAGGCGCCGCGGGCGCCCGGGATTTTGTCCGACGCATCGCGCAGTTCGAGGCGCCCGCCATGCTCTTCCAGAATGCGGCCGACAATGGCGAGGCCGAGACCGGTGCCCTTTTCGCGCGTCGTCACATAGGGTTCGAGGAGCCGCGCGCGGTTTTCTTTGGGTAGGCCGATGCCGTTATCGATCACGTCGATGACGATCTCCTTGCCCTCGCGTTGCGCGCTGAGGATGATGCGGCCGCGCCCGAGTTCGGCCGACGGCACCGCGCCGATCGCCTCGGTAGCGTTCTTGATGATGTTGGTGAGGCCCTGCGAAATCAGCCGACGGTCGAAGCGCGCCGGCATGGTTTCCGTCGGCAATTCGACATCGAAATCGATGTCCGGATGAGCGACGCGCAACAGGAATACCACCTGGCGCACGGTATCGGCGACGTCCTCGTCGCCGACGACCGCCTTGGGCATGCGAGCGAAGCGTGAGAACTCGTCGACCATGCGTTTGATATCGTCGACCTGGCGCACGATGGTTTCGGTGCACTGCTCGAAAACGGCGGGGTCCTCGGTGATCGACTTGCCGTATTTGCGGCGCAGCCGTTCGGCCGAAAGCTGGATCGGAGTCAGCGGATTTTTGATCTCATGGGCAATACGACGCGCGATGTCGGACCAGGCCGAAGAACGCTGCGCCAGGACGAGCTCGGTTATGTCGTCGATGGTGATGACGTAGCCGTGCTCGGATTCGCCCGACTGCTCGCTGGTCACGCGCACCGAATAGTTTCGCTCCTGGCCGTCACGGGTCAGCGTGATCTGACGTTGGACCAGCCGCTGATTGCCGCCGCGCGCGGTCTGGAAAATCTCGGCGAGTTCCGGCGCGATCTCGGCGAGCGGACGGCCGAGGACGTCGCTCTCGATGCGGCCGATTAGCCGCTCCGCCGACCGGTTGAGAATGGAGATGCGGCCGTCGGCGTTGACGCCGACGACGCCGGCGCTGGCGCCGGCCAGCACGGCTTCGGTGAACCGCCGCCGGCTGTCGATGAGGTCACGCGCGCGGACGATGTCGTCATGCTGGGTGCGCAGTTCCTGCGTCATCTTGTTGAAGGTCTCGCCCAGCTGGGCGAGATCGCCCTCCGATTTCCGGACCGGCACTTGAATATGGAGATTTCCGGTCGACACCACATTCGCGGCGCCGATCAAACGGCGGATCGGCGCGACCAGCCGATTGGCAAAGTCCAGCCCTATCCAGGCCGAAGACAACAGAACGATCAGCGCAATGACCGCGAACATCAGCGCAAAGGCGATTTGGATGCCGAGCCGTCGCTCTTCGAGATTGGCGTATTCGCCGACACTTTCCTGCGTGTTGCGCAACTGCTGCACCACTCGTGGATCGAGCAGCCGTGCGACGTAGAGATAGATGCCGTCATAGCCGTTCAACTTGACGACGGATGCGACATTGTCGCCCTCCGGAATGAACGCGACTTGCGGCTCGGCATCGCTGGTTTCGTTAAGCAGCTGCGGTGACGGCAGCACGAACCTCTTATCCATGGTGATGCCGGCGGGTTCAACGATGGAGCCGTCGGACTTGACCATGAGCGCCACGGAGAGATTACGCCCGTTGGTCTGCGCGCTGAGGAATTTTCGGAACTGATCGCGGTCCTGATCGAAGACCGGCTTGGCCCGTGCTAGGTCGTAAGCCATCGCCAAATCCTGGCTGCGGACGTCGGCTGCGTGCTCGGTCACGTAGGCGTTGGCCACGATCAGCGACTGTTCGATCATGGCGCGGGTGCGCGTCGAGAAGAACCGGTCGAGGCCGCGGTCGAGCGTTGTTGATGCGACCACGGAGACTAGAACGGTCGGCACCGCGGCAATAACCGCGAACAGGCTGACGATCTGAATGTGCAGGCGTGAGCCGGCGCGGCCGCGGCGGCGTGCCTGGACGACAACCCAGACTTCGCGCCCGATAATGGCAAGCAGGAGAAGCCCGGTAACGGCGTTGCCGAGGAGAAGCTTTACGACCACCTCGTGGACCGGCGCAATCGGGGTCAAGCCGGCGAGCACGAGGAATGTGGCCGTGGCGGAAAGAAGCGCGATGCCCACCGCGATCGCCCCGATAAGCCGCGAGGCCACCGGCACTGGCGCAGTGGCCGCCGGATCGATCGAGCCGACCTGATCGACAGTCGTCATATGTTTCCCGGACGCTTCCAACCGCTGGAGATAAAAAGGACACTCTGCCGACAGATGGATTCCGGCCACCCGCCCCCCGAGTGATGCTTTTATACAACAATGTTGCCAAATTGCGACAATTACTTGGCGCCGCTGCGCGGGACCCGGCCAACTCGGCGGCCGGCATGCTGACTTAGCCGCTGCTGGTGCGATAGACCTGGATGTCCAGATCGCGGATTTTCTTGCGTAACGTGTTGCGGTTGACCCCGAGCAGGTCGGCGGCGCGGATCTGATTGCCGCGGGTCGCCGTCAGCGCCGCGGAAAGCAGTGGACCTTCGACCTCCCGCAAAATCCGGTGATACAGGCCGGGCGGCGGCAGACCGTCCTCAAATCCGGAAAAGTAGCGCGCCAGGTGACGCTCGACCGCGCTTGAGAGATTCTCATCGCCGCTTCTGGTCTCGCCAGGCGCCGAGAGCACCGGCTGAGACAATTCGGCGTCAACCACGGCGGCCGTGATCATTTCTTGTGGGTAGAGGGCGGCAAGTCGACGCGCTAGATTCTCCAGCTCGCGCACGTTTCCCGGCCAACGATGACGCTTCAGCCGATCGAGTGCGGCTTGATCGATCTGTTTGGGTGGCAATCCTTCGCGCTCAACCATCGTGAAGAAGTGCCGGATGAGATCCGCAATGTCTTCGGTGCGCTCGCGCAGCGGCGGCAGCCGCAGCGGAACGACGTTGAGCCGGAAGAACAAGTCTTCCCGAAACAAGCCCTGCTGGATGAGCTGGCGCAAATCCTTGTTGGTTGCGGCGATGATGCGTACGTCGGCCTTGATCGGTGTGCGGCCGCCGACCGTGGTGTACTCGCCTTGTTGCAGTACGCGCAAAAGCCGAGTCTGCGCCTCCATCGGCATGTCGCCAATTTCGTCGAGGAACAGCGTGCCGCCTTCGGCTTGTTCGAAGCGGCCGGAGCTGCGGGTATTGGCGCCGGTGAACGCGCCCTTCTCGTGTCCGAACAGCTCGGATTCGATCAGGTCGCGCGGGATCGCTGCCATGTTGATCGCGACGAACGGTCCGTTGCGCCGTTTGCCGTAATCGTGCAGCGCCCGCGCCACCAATTCCTTGCCGGTGCCGGATTCGCCCGAGATCATGACCGTCAGGTCGGTCTGCATCAGCCGGGCCAGCACACGGTAGATTTCCTGCATCGCCGGCGAGCGGCCGACCAGCGGAATGGATTCGAAATCCTCGACTTTGGCCGGCGGCCGCGCCTTTTCTTTCGGTTCCGACAGCGCGCGGCCGACGATCGCGGTCAGCTCTTTGAGATCGAACGGCTTCGGCAGATATTCGTAAGCGCCGCGTTCGGACGCGCGAATGGCCGTCATGAACGTATTCTGCGCGCTCATGACGATGATCGGCAGATCAGGCCGGGCCTTTTTGATGCGCGGCAACAGATCGAAGGCGCTCTCGTCGGGCAGCAGTACGTCGGTAATGATGAGATCGCCGTCGCCCTGGCTGATCCAGCGCCACAACGTGGCAGCGTTCCCGGTCGAGCGGACCTCGTAACCGGCGCGCGACAGCGCCTGGTTAAGCACCGTCCGGATCGCCGCATCGTCGTCAGCGATGAGAATGCTTCCCGCGGGCATCAATGCTTCCCTTGTGGCTGAAGGACGCCGTCCGGCTCGGCGGCCTCACCGCTGTTCGCGGTATATTTCGGCATCAGAATGCGGAAGGTGGTCCGTCGCGGCTGCAACTCGCATTCGATGATGCCGCCGTGGTCGCCGACGATCTTGGCGACCAATGCCAATCCCAGACCCGATCCGCTCGGCTTCGTCGTGACGAATGGATCGAACAGGTGCGGCATCAGTTCGTCGGGCACGCCAGGTCCATTGTCCCTGACGCAGAATTCAAGCGGCAAAGAAATGCGTGTATTGGCTCCGGGCAGCGACAGCCGCACACCGGGCCGGAATGCCGTGGTCAGCGCGATTTCGCCGCCAGAGGTGTTTTCGCCGATCAACTCGGCGGCGTTCTTGATGAGGTTCAAGAACACCTAAATCAGCTGATCGCGGTTTGCGAGCACCGGCGGCAGCGACGGATCGTAATCCTCGACGAATTTGATATGCCGCGCAAAGCCGGATTGCGCCAAGCGCTTCACGTGTTCGAGCACGACGTGGATGTTGATCGGTTCGCGCTCGATCGGGCGCTCGTCGGTGAAGACTTCCATGCGGTCGACCAGCTTCACGATGCGATCGGCTTCGTCGCAAATGAGCCGAGTCAGCGTGCGGTCGTCGTCATTCGCCGACTGCTCTAACAGCTGCGCCGCGCCGCGGATGCCGGACAGCGGGTTCTTGATTTCGTGAGCGAGCATGGCGGCAAGCGCGGTCACCGAACGCGCTGCGCTGCGATGCGTAAGCTGGCGATCCATCTTGTCGGCAATGGTGCGCTCCTGCAGCATCACCACGACGTAGTCGGCCTGCTCCGGCAGCGGCGCGACGTGCAGGTCCACCAGCCGGTCGCCCGGATTGCGCGGCGTGCCGAGATCGACCTTGTACTCGTTGACCGCCGCGCCGCGTTTGCGCACCTGCTCGATTAACGCCAGCAATGGACTGCCGAATGGCACCAGGTCTCGCAGCAGGTGTCGTCGCAATGTCGTTGCCGATGCCTCGAAAAATGATTCCGCGGCGACGTTGGCGTCGACCACTTTGCCGTCCGACGATACGACGATGACGGGATGCGGCAGCGCGTTGAGCACCGCATCGGCAGCCGATGTCGTCGGCAGCGGCTCGACGGCGCTCATGCCGCATTCCTCCACGCCGAATCCGATCCGGCGAACGCGTCGAATGCCTCGCCGAGGCGGCTTTGCACACGCGCGGGATCGGTCGCGGTTAGCACACGGCTGCGGTGTGCCTTGAGAAGATGGATTGGCGCGCCCGCGGTCGCGGCTGCGGCGTCGAGCGCCCAGCCGAGATGCTTGCGCGCATGGCGCAGACCGATATCGATGCCGTGATGCGTGAGCATTTCGCCATACAGCACACCGATCAGCGCGAGCTGATCGCCAAGCGCCGGCGGCGTTCCGTGTTCGCCGGTTGCGAGGTAGCGCGCGAGCTGGCCGGGGAACCAGGGCCGACCTTGCGCTCCACGGCCGACCATGACCGCGTCGGCGCCCGATGCCGCAAGCGCGAAGTCGGCGTCTTCGCAGCTTTCGATGTCGCCGTTGACAACGACCGGTATCGACACGCCGTCCTTGACCGCGCGCACCGCCGCCCAATCGGCGCGGCCCTTGTAGAATTGGCAACGGGTGCGGCCGTGTACCGTTACCAGCGCCACGCCGGCTTGTTCGGCACGCCGCGCCAATTCCGGCGCGTTGCGCGAATGGTCATCCCAGCCCAGCCGCATTTTTAAAGTCACCGGAACTTTGACCGCTCGTACGACCGCGTCGATCAGGGTGACGGCGTGATCGAGATCGCGCATGAGGGCCGATCCGGACTCGCCGTTGGTCACGTGCTTTGCGGGGCAGCCCATGTTGATGTCGATGATCGCGGCGCCCACGCCCTCGGCGATCCGCGCGCCCTCCGCCATCCAATGCGCCTCGCAGCCGGCAAGCTGGACGACATGCAGTCTCGTGCCCTGACCCGCGACGCGCCGCTTTGCATCGCGCTTGCCTGCCGCCAGCGCCGCACAACCGGCCATCTCCGAGATCACAAGGCCCGCGCCCAGCGCTTCCACCTGACGGCGGAATGGCGCGTCAGTGATGCCCGACATCGGCGCTAAAATGACCGGATTCGGCAGTCGTACGGGGCCGACGGTCACTAACCGGCCGATTAGCCGCGAGTTGTGAGGATCAGTTGCCATATGCACACTAAATAGGCGTCACAAGATTGTTGCATAGAGTTTAGCCAAAATGCGGCCCCACGCAAGGTGCTGCACTGCAATATAACTAACCTGTGCAAATCCGCTGTCGGGGAGCGGAAGCCCACAAAATCTAAGCTTTTCCGGCCCCCCATAGCGACGAGTTCGCAGATTGCATCGACATGCGCTAAAGGCATGCCGGACCGGGAGCAGAGAGTTTCATGACGGGCACGGTGGCCGCTGTTGTCGTTGCAGCCGGGCGTGGTGAGCGCGCCGGTGGCGACCTGCCGAAACAATATCGCGACATTGCCGGCGAGCCGATGATCCGACCGACCCTTCGCGCATTCCTCAATCACGCGGGGATCGATCTGGTTCTGCCGGTGATCCACTCGGGTGACGCAGACATCTATCGGGCGGCAACCGCGGGCCTGCAAAAATTGGCGACGCCAGTTGCCGGCGGCGCGACGCGGCAAGCCTCGGTGCGCGCGGGTCTCGAAGCGCTGGCCTCACGTTCGCCCGAACTCGTCCTCATCCACGATGCGGCGCGCCCGTTTCTGACTGGCGCGCTGATCGATCGCGCCATCGCTGCCGGCAAGGCTGCAGGCGCCGCGGTGCCCGGCATCGTCATCGCCGACACCGTGAAAGCGATCGACGCTGCGGCGCTTGTAATCGAAACGCTCGATCGCGGTCGCTTGCGCATCGTGCAGACGCCGCAGGCCTTTTCTTTCGATCTCATCCGCGATGCACATCGCCGTGCCGCGGCCGCCGGACTGGAGAGCTTTACCGACGATGCCGCGCTAGCCGAATGGGCCGGCCACCGCGTCAGTGTCTTCGAAGGTGAACCGGGCAACGTCAAGGTGACGACCAACGAGGATTTTGCGCGCGCCGAAATTTTACACTTCGCAAGCCTCTCCGACGTGCGTACCGGCAACGGTTTCGACGTGCACGCCTTCGCCGACGGCGATCACGTGATGCTCGCCGGCATCCGAATACCGCATTCGCGCGGGGTGACTGGACATTCGGACGCCGACGTGGCGCTGCACGCGCTGGTCGACGCCATTCTCGGCGCGCTTGCCGACGGCGATATCGGGGCGCACTTTCCGCCGAGCGACCCGCAATGGAAAGGCGTCGCGTCGGAGCGCTTTCTAGCTTTCGCCTGCGAGCGGGTGCGCACGCGCCGCGGCATCATCGCGCATCTCGACGTGACCATCGTGTGCGAAGCGCCGCGGGTCTCGCCGCACCGCGACGCCATGCGCGCGCGCATCGCCGCGATCGCGGGAATTCCGGTCGGGCGCGTCGGCGTCAAAGCGACGACCAGCGAGAGGCTCGGCTTTACCGGCCGCGCCGAAGGCATCGTCGCCATGGCGACGGCGACGATCCGTCTGCCGTGGAGCGCTTCATGACCGAGGAGACGCTGCGCCGTACCGCAAGGCGCGTGCTCGATTTCTGCCGCGCGCGCGGGCTTCATATCGCCACCGCGGAATCTTGCACCGGCGGGCTCGTCGCTGCGGCTTTGACCGAAATCGCCGGCTCCTCCGACGTGGTCGATTGCGGCTTCGTTACCTATTCGAACCGTGCAAAGCAAAAGCTGCTCGGCGTGCCGGCGGCAACGCTGACGCGTCACGGCGCGGTCAGCCGCGAGACAGCTGCGGCAATGGCCAGAGGCGCGCTGAAAAATTCGCAAGCGGATCTTGCCGTGGCGATCACCGGAATTGCCGGTCCGGGCGGCGGTTCGTCGAGAAAGCCGGTCGGGCTGGTCTATTTCGCCGCGGCGAACCGCGACGGACGGCGCCTCGCGCGCCGCCGGCGATTTGGCAAGATCGGCCGGGCTCGCGTGCGGCTACGTTCCGTCGCCGAAGCGCTGGCGCTTCTCGAAATGCTCGCCGAAGCCGCCTCCGACTGAAGCGGGACACCGACCGATCAAAGATGCCAAAGGCCCTCTTGCTGCCAGTGTCCGTGGTTGCCGAAGCCGGACGCCGCGTGCCAATGGCCCGGCCGCCAACGGCCAAAATGGCCGCCCATGCCGTGGCCGTCCCAATGACCGAAATCATGCATGGCGAAATGCCCAAAGCGGTCGCCGTGAAAATCATGATGATAGCCGTGCTGGAAGCCGCGCCAATAAGAAGTGTGATAATGCCCGCCATAAAATCCGTGACCGAATCCGGATCCAAAACTGCCGTGCGCGGCGCCACCGCCATGGGCGACCGCATCCACCTGCACGAGAGCAATGGCGAGAAGACAAGCCGTAGCGACGGCGAAGAATCGTCGTAAAGACATCGGCGTCACCGCACGCACCTCAAATTCATCTCGGGCATTATGGGCTTTCGGGGGCGCGAATTCGACCGCTTTGGCAAGCAAACAATGAGAATAGTTAAGCAGAAAGCAACGATTAGCTTGGTTGCTTCCCGTAAACCTGATCGGCGCGGCGTTCGAAAGCTGCCGAAAAGCGGCGGAAGGCGGTTTCGAACATCGCCCCCATGAGAAGTCCGAACGTGCGGCTGCGAAATTCGTAAGCGATGAAGAATTCCACATCGCAGGCGCCCGCCCCCGCTGCCTTAAAACTCCACCGATTGTTCATTTTGCGAAACGGGCCTTCAAGATACTCGACCAGAATTTCGAGTTTCGGCCGATCGAGGGTCACGCGGCTGGTGAAAGTCTCGTGGATCACTTTGTAGGCGACCGTCATGTCGGCGACGATCACGTCTCTGCCCTCGCCGTCAGCGGTGTGCTGCCGCACCTGCAGCGAGCGGCACAGCGGCACGAATTCGGGGTAGTGTTCAACGTCAGCGACGAGATCGAACATGTCGGCTGCGGAGTGCTGCACGCGCCGCTTGGTCGAAAATTGCGGCATGAAATCATCGCGCCGCGCGGCGCGCGTTCAGCCGCGCAAAATCCTCGCCGGCATGGTGCGACGAGCGCGTCAGCGGGCTGGCCGAAACCATCGCGAAGCCCTTGGCATAGGCAATCCTTTGCAGCGCCTCGAATTCGTCCGGCGGCAAGAAACGCACGACCGGGTGATGCTTGCGCGACGGCTGCAAATATTGCCCGATGGTGAGGAAGTCGACGCCGGCTGAGCGCAGGTCGTCCATGACCTGCAAGATTTCGTTTCGCTCCTCGCCAAGCCCCACCATGATGCCCGATTTGGTGAACATCGCCGGATCGATGTCCTTGACGCGCTGTAAGAGCCGGATCGAAGCGAAGTAACGCGCGCCCGGACGCACCGTGAGATATTTCGACGGCACCGTTTCCAGATTGTGGTTGAAAATGTCAGGCCGCGCCGCGACCACGGTCTCGGCCGCGCCGTCCTTGCGCAGAAAGTCCGGCGTTAGCACTTCGATCGTGGTAGCAGGACATCGTGCGCGGATCGCGGCGATCACGGCGGCGAAATGACCCGCCCCGCCGTCGTCGAGATCGTCGCGATCGACGGAGGTGACGACGACATGCGCCAGTCCGAGCTTTGCCGTCGCCGCGCCGACGTGCTCCGGCTCGGCGGCATCGAGCGCGCCCGGCAATCCAGTTTTTACGTTGCAGAAGGCGCAGGCCCGCGTGCAGGTGTCGCCCATGATCATGAAAGTGGCGTGCTTGTTCTCCCAGCACTCGCCAATATTAGGGCAGCCCGCTTCCTCGCAGACCGTATGCAGGCCGTTTTCCCGCACAATTCGTTGGGTATCGAGATAGCCCGCCGACACCGGTGCCTTGACGCGAATCCAGTCGGGCTTACGCAAGGCCGGCTGGTCCGGCCGATGCGCTTTTTCCGGGTGACGGGGACGGCCGGTGGCGTCAGTAACGTTGTCGATGAGGACGGCCATGAAGCTTATATGGCGATTCCTGCGGGAATTGGCTCGCAGCAAATACTTACGGCGGCGCTCGCTGCACCGCAAGGCTTCGGTTCCATCCAATGGAACGAGCCGCCAATGAACGCCCTGCATGAATAATTTGTTAGGTTTCAATTGCGTTTTCGCCGCTGCGCACCGCAATTTTTGCCACAATAAAACGGATGCTGGTCGTTCTGCGACGCGCGTCGCGGCTCCGAGGATTTTATGACCGTAACTGGCAACGCGGTTTCTGGAAAAGAAGCGGCAGCGATCGCATTACACAGATTCGGCTTCGGGCCTGTCGGCGGACAGATCAACGCCACCGCCGCGGATCCGCGTGGCGCGTTACTTGCCGATCTCGATCGTCCATCCGCCGGCCTGCTCAGCGCCGATCTGCCGTCGAGCGGCGAAGCGGCGCGCGCCGTGTTCGACTTTCAGGCCGAGCGCCAGGCCCAGCAAAAGCTTGCCCTCCGCGTTCAAAAAACCGCCGAGATGAACGGCGAAGCTGAGGGCATGTCGGACTTGGCGAAAGCGCCACTAGCGGAAGCCGAGTCGGGACCGCACCAGCCGCCGTTGCCGCAACAGCTTGTCTCAAACGAAGCGAAAGCCCGCTTCGATGCCGCGACTAATGCCGATATCGGCTTTGTCGAACGGTTGGTCTGGTTCTGGTCAAACCATTTCTGCATTTCTGCCGACAAGATCGTGGGCATGGCCGGTCCCTATGAGCGCGAGGCGATCCGCCCGCATGTGCTCGGCCGCTTCGCCGATTTGCTGCAAGCGGTCGAAAGCCATCCCGCGATGCTGTTCTATCTCGACAACGTCGAATCCATGGGCGCGGACTCGATCGCCGGCATCAACCGCGACAAGGGATTGAACGAGAATCTCGCGCGCGAGACGCTTGAATTGCACACGCTTGGCGTCCGCTCGGGCTATACGCAAGCCGACGTCACGAGCTTCGCCAACGTGCTCACCGGCTGGACCTGGATCCAGCCGAGCGAACCCATTCATGGCGGCGAGTTCATTTTCAACAGGCTTCTGCATCAGCCTGGCGCACAGACCATTCTCGGCAAGCGATATCCCGAAGCCGGGATGGATCAGGGCCGTGCAGTATTGGCCGACCTCGCCAGGCACCCGGCGACGGCGCGGCACATCGCTCAACAACTCGCGTCGCATTTCATCGCTGACGAACCGCCGCCCGCTCTCGTCGCTAAACTTGCAAAATCTTTCAACGACAGCGACGGCAATCTCAAAGAACTCGCCAAAACCCTAATCGGCGCCGACAAATCCTGGCTGCCGCAGCGGCAAAAGCTTAAAACGCCCGCCGTCTGGGTTGCGGCTGCGCTTCGACTTACCGGTGCGCAAGCAACTGCGCCCATCGGGCTCATTATGAACGCACAAGCCACGCTCGGCGAACCGTTGTGGCGACCGCTGGCGCCAAACGGCTTTTCCGACACGGAAGCGGCCTGGATCGACGGCATCCCGCATCGGCTTGACATCGCCAGCGCCTTTGCCGGGCGGGTGGCGGCGGCAGACCCGCTCGCGCTCCTCGAAACCAGCCTCGGTCCGCTTGCCTCTGCCGCGTCGCGCGAGACGGTCGCGCGCGCCGAAACCCGCAGGCAAGCCCTGGCGCTCCTCGTCATGACGCCTGAATTTCTGCGCAGTTGATAATTTTGCGGAGACGAAAATGCGACTGCATGCTCCCTCGCGCCGCGAATTACTGCTCGCCTCCGGCACCCTGTTCGCCTGGGCGCATCTGCCGAAGCTGGCTTATGCCGAAGGCCGCGACCCGCGCTTTCTCGCAATCATCTTGCGCGGCGCGCTCGACGGTCTTGCCACCGTCGCGCCGGTCGGGGATCCGGACTGGGTGGCGCTGCGCGGCGACAATGCGCTCACGCTTGCAAGCAAAGTGCCGGCGCTCAAGCTCGATGATTTTTTTGCGCTCAATCCTGCAATGCCCAATCTGCATCGCATGTTCCAGGCAAACGAGGCGATCATCGTTCACGCCAGCGCCACGCCCTATCGCGAGCGCTCGCATTTCGACGGCCAGGATCTGCTCGAAAGCGGCCTGCCGAAGCCCAGCCCGAGCGACTCGGGCTGGCTCAACCGCGCGCTTGCCGGTCTTCAATCCGGCGGGCGTGTCGATCCGCAGGGAAGCGGCAAAGTCTTCGCGGTCGGCCCGGTCACACCGCTCGTGGTGCGCGGGCCGGCGCCGGTGCTGTCATGGTCGCCGCAGCGGATCATGCCGGCGAGCGAGGACACGGTGCAGCGCTTGCTCGCTCTCTACCGCCAGGCCGATCCCAAACTTGCAGGCGTGCTCAAAGACAATTCCAAGCTCGACGCCATCGAGCAGGCCGGCGATATGACGCAGCCGCGCGGCGGTCCAGGTCCGGCGCAAGTGCGCGCCTATTTTGCCGATGCGGCCGGCGCCGCCGCAAAGTTTCTGGCGCAGCCCGATGGCCCGCGCGTCGGCGCGCTGGCGCTCGACGGCTGGGACACGCATGTCAACGAAGGCATCGCGGCGGGGCGGCTGTCGCAACTTCTCGGCTCGCTCGACGACGCGCTAGCCGCCATCAAGACCAATATGGGATCAGCCTGGCAGCAAACTGTCGTTGCGCTCGCCACCGAGTTTGGCCGTACCGCCCACATCAACGGCACCGAAGGCACCGATCACGGCACCGCGACCGTTGCGCTTCTGGTCGGCGGCGCCCTCAAGGGCGGCCGTGTGATCGCCGATTGGCCGGGTTTGAAGCCTGCCGCGCTCTATCAAAACCGCGATCTCGCGCCGACCACCGATCTGCGCGCAGTGCTCAAGGGCGTGCTCAAGGACCACTTGCGGGCCGACGAGCGTACGCTGGCGCAAAGCGTGTTTCCCGGCAGCGACAGCGTGACGCCGATGGCCGGACTTGTGACATCATCCTGATGTGATATGCCAGCTTCAGGCGCGGGGAGCAGCGTCGTCGCTCAGGCCGCCTTCGGCGGCAAGCGGTGGTTCGGCGTTGAATTGGAGATCGCCAACTCCTCCTCATTCATGTCAGTGCCAATGTCGCCGAACAGCGGCGTGGACAGATAGCGCTCGCCGGTGTCCGGCAACATGCAAAGCACCGTCGAGCCCGGTGCCGCCTCCTTGCACACTTCCAAAGCGGCGGCGAAAGTCGCGCCGGCGGTGATGCCGACAAAAATGCCTTCGCGCTGCGCCAGCGCCTTCGAGCATTTCATGGCGTCGGGGCCGGCAATGGCGAGGATGCGGTCGATCACTTTCATGTCCACCGCTTCGCCTGTGATGAGCGGAATGAAGTCGGGACTCCAACCCTGCATCGGATGCGGCTTGAATGCCGGGTGTGGCTTCGCCGGCGTGCCGTCGGCATTGCGCTCCTGCTTCTCGCCGGAAGAAAGCATCGGCGCGTCGGCGGGCTCGCAAACGATGATCTTCGTATCGGGGCGCTCCTTGCGCAGCACGCGCGACACGCCGGTCAAGGTGCCGCCGGTGCCGAAGCCGGTTACCCAATAGTCGAGCCGCTCGCCGGCAAAGTCGGCGATGATCTCGCGCGCCGTGGTGCGCGCATGGATGTCCGGATTGGCCTCGTTTTCGAACTGGCGCGTCATGAACCAGCCCTTGGCCTTTGCCAGTTCCTGCGCCTTGCTCACCATGCCGAAGGCGCGCTCAGCCCCGGGGGTCAAGACCACCTTGGCGCCGAGAAAGCGCATGAGCTTGCGACGTTCGACCGAGAAGCTTTCCGCCATGGTGACAACAAGCGGATAGCCCTTCGCCGCGCAAACCATCGCCAAGCCGATGCCGGTGTTGCCGGAGGTCGCCTCGATCACGGTCTGGCCGGGCTTGAGCTCACCCGACTTCTCGGCCGCATCTATGACCCCGAGCGCGAGGCGGTCCTTCACGGATCCGAGCGGATTGAAGGCTTCAATCTTGACGTAAAGATTGACGCCTTTGGGCGCCAGCTTGTTGATTTTCACCACCGGCGTATGACCGATGGTGCCGAGAATGCTGTCGAACTTGGCCATGGGGTGCTCCGGCAACGGACGCGATTGACGGCCGCTACGCTAACGGCTTTGCCGTCGCTCGCCTAGCACACTTGCGTGCAGTCGCGCGTTGCGCCGCAATTAGATATTCAGCACCCGTCCGTACGCATCGAGCACCGCCTCCTTCATCATTTCCGACAAGGTCGGATGTGGGAACACGGTGTGCATCAGCTCTTCTTCCGTGGTTTCGAGATTCATCGCCACCACGTAGCCCTGGATCAGTTCGGTGACTTCGGCGCCGACCATGTGCGCGCCGAGGAGTTGCCCGGTCTTTTTATCGAAGATCACTTTGACCAGGCCCTGATCCTCGCCCATGGCGATGGCCTTGCCGTTGCCGACGAAGGGAAATCGGCCGACGCGAATGTCGAGTTTCTTGTCCTTGCAGGCCTGTTCGGTGAGGCCGACGGAGGCGATCTGCGGCGAGCAGTAGGTGCAGCCCGGAATCATGAGCTTGTTCATCGGGTGGGGGTGCAGGCCCTTGATCGCCTCGACGCAAATGACGCCTTCATGCTCGGCCTTGTGGGCGAGCAGCGGCGGACCGGCGACGTCGCCGATCGCATAAATCCCCGGCACGTTGGTTTTGCACGCGCCGTCGATGACGATCATACCGCGTTCGGTCTTCACGCCGAGTGTTTCCAGTCCGAGATTCTCGATATTGCCGACCACGCCAACTGCTGAAATGACGCGGTCGACGGTCAACGTCTGGATGCCGCCCTTGCCGTCGTCGATGGTCGCGATGACGCTGTCGTCTTTCTTGTCGAGTTTGGTCACTTTCGCGCCGGTGAAAATCTTGATGCCTTGCTTTTCGAAACTTTTGCGTGCGAAGGCGGCGAGCTCGGCATCCTCGACGGGGAGGATTTGCGGCAGCACTTCGACCACCGTCACCTCGGCGCCGAGCGTGCGATAGAAAGAGGCGAATTCGATGCCGATGGCGCCCGAGCCGATGACGAGCAGCGTCTTCGGCATGCGTTCCGGCACCATGGCCTCGAAATACGTCCACACCAGCTTCTTATCCGGCTCGAGGCCGGGGAGAACGCGCGGCCGTGCGCCGGTCGCGACAATGATGTGCTTGGCTTGATAGGCGCCAGGGCCGAGCACGCCTTTGGGCGCTTCGCTCTTTGACGCGCTCACCGTGATCTTGCCGGGGGCATTAATCGCGGCCTCGCCCCAGATCACGGCGACCTTGTTTTTCTTCATGAGAAAGCCGACGCCGTCGTTCAGCCGCTTCGACACCGCGCGCGAGCGCTTCACCACCGCCGATGGATCGTAGGTCACTTCGCCGGCCGAGAGCCCGTAATCCTTGGCGTGCTGCAAATAGTGGAAAATTTCCGCCGAGCGCAGCAACGCCTTGGTCGGAATGCAGCCCCAGTTGAGGCAGATGCCGCCAAGATAGTCGCGCTCGACGATGGCGGTTTTGAAACCGAGTTGTGCGGCGCGGATGGCGCAGACGTAGCCGCCCGGACCCGAGCCGATGATGATGATGTCGAAATTCGTGTCAGCCATAACACCTCGCCACACCGCGCATTCCTGGCACCTTAGCCGCCGCACCCGCATTTGTCGCGGGCACGACGGTATGTATGCATCGCCTTTTAATCCGGTATCGGGCGAAAAATGCCGTCTTCGCCCAGATGCTCGAGCACCCCGGAGCGGATATCGAAAAAGCAGCCGTGCAGCGTAATATGGCCGGCTTCGACGGCGTCTTTGATCCACGGGAAGGTCATCAGGTTGTCGAGCGAGAGGCGAACCGCATCATGCTCGCAGACCGACTGCCGCTGTTCCGGTGGCGCCTTCATCGCGCGCGCCCGCGCCGGTTCGGCGATCCTCACCCACTGGCCGACGAAATCCGACACCTCGCTCGGCGCGCCGTCGAGCAGTGCCTGGATGCCGCCGCACATGGCGTGACCGAGCACCACGATCTCGCGTACCTTTAGCGAACGGACCGCAAATTCGATCGCCGAACTCACCCCGTGCGGCTTGTCGTCAGGGCCATAAGGCGGCGCGAGATTCGCGACATTGCGCACCACGAAAAGTTCGCCCGGCCGAGCGTTGAATACCATTTGCGGATCGGTGCGGCTGTCCGAGCAAGCGATGATCAACGCGCGCGGCCGCTGGCCGAGGCGGCTCAATGCCTCGAAGCGGCTGCGTTCGGCCTGCCAGGTGCCGGAGCGGAAGCGACGGTAGCCTGCGATGAGGTCGTCCATCGGATCGTTCGGATAATTGTTCCCGCGGCTCATTCGCACGCGATATAAATCGAAGCAAGAAGGATGCCCAGACCCAGGACACCCGAAGCCAATGGCAGAAATCGCAGTCTACAGCACCATCGGCGTGCGCAGTGCCGCCGAGGAGTTGTTCCAAAACTTCGAGAAAACGAGCGGCCATAGGCTCGCCGTCACCTGGGGCACCGCGCCGATGCTGGTCAAACGCATCGAGGGTGGCAAAACACCCGACGTCCTGATCCTGAGCCGGGCCGGGATCGATCAGTTGAGTAAGCAGGGCAAAATCGCGCCCGGCTCCGATGTCGCGCTTGCGGGTTCCGGCGTCGCGATCGCGGTGAAAGCAGGCGCGCCGAAGCCGGATATTTCGACGCCGGATGCGCTCAAGCAGACATTGCTCAAGGCAAAATCCATCGCCTACAGCGAACCGTCCGCGGGCGGCGCGAGCGGCGTTTACTTCGCCAAATTGCTCGAACGCATGGGCATCGCCGAAACGATGAAGCCGAAGACCAAATATCCGCCGGCGGGCGGCTTTTCCGCCGCGCTGTTGCTGACCGGCGAAGCCGAGCTCGCTGTGCAGCAGAAGCCGGAGCTCCTGCACGTCGCCGGCGCCGAAATCGTCGGCTTCTTGCCCGGCGATTTGAACATGATCACGCAATTTGCTGCCGGCATCATGCCGAGGAGCAAGAACGTGGACGCGGCGAAGGCGCTGATCAAGATGCTGCAGTCGCCTGAGGCGAAAGCCGTGCTGCGGCTAAAGGGACTCGATCCGGCGCGATGACTACACCAGCATCATTACCGGATTCTCGATCAGCGCCTTGAACGCGCCGATGAGCACGGCGCCAAGCGCGCCGTCGACAGCGCGGTGGTCGCAGGACATGGTCACGCTCATGATGTGAGCGGCTACGATTTTGCCGTCCCGCACTACGGCTCGCTCCTCACCGGTGCCGACGGCCAGGATTGTGGCGTGCGGCGGATTTATCACCGCGGTGAAATCCTTGATGCCGTACATACCGAGATTCGAGACCGCGGTGGTGCCGCCCTGATATTCGTGAGGCTTGAGCTTGCGGTCGCGCGCGCGTGTGGCGAGGTCGCGCATTTCGTTGGAAATTGCCGATAGCGATTTCACTTCGGCATTGCGGATGATCGGTGTGATCAGACCGTTCGGCATCGCCACCGCGACGCCGATATCGGAATGCTTGTGCTTGAGCATGCCCGCTTCGGTCCAGGTCACATTGGCGTCAGGCACTTTTTGCAGCGCGAGCGCCAGTGCCTTGATGACGAAATCGTTGACCGAGAGCTTGTAGGCCGGCTTGCCGTCTCTGTCCTTGGGCGCGGTGGCGTTGATTTGCTCGCGAGCCTCCAGAAGCTTGCCGATGTCGCAGTCGACCGTCAGATAAAAATGCGGGATGGTCTGTACCGAGGCGGTGAGCCGCTGCGCGATGGTGCGGCGCATGCCGTCGTGCGGCACGACCTCGTAGCTGCCGTCCTCGTAGAGCGCGCGGATCTGCTGATCCGACATCGACGGCGCGATCGCGGGAGCGGTGCCGGGTGCGGCCGGTGCGCCGGTCGGTGCGCGCAGTCCCCCGCCCTCCTTGGCTTTCGCCACGTCGCGCGCAATGACGCGGCCATGCGGCCCCGAGCCTTGGACGCGGCCGATCTCGATGCCGGCTTCCTTGGCCAGCCGTCGTGCCAGCGGCGATGAGAAGACGCGGTCGCCGTGGCCGTTGGCGCGAGGGGGTTCGTTTATCGGCTTCGGCGCTGGCTGAGGTGGCGGTGCCGACGGCCTTGCCTGGGGTGTGGGCGCCGCAGCGGCGGCCGGCGCAGCGGGTTTTGGCGCCTCGGCAGGCTTCGGCTGCGGTGCGGCGCCCTTCCCGGCCGCCGCCCCGGCGGCTTTCACGTCCTCGCCCTCTTGGGCCAGCACCGCGATGAGCTGATTGACCGGCACGTCATGGGTGCCTTCCGGCACCACGATCTTGGCCATCACGCCATCATCGACGAACTCGTATTCCATCGTGGCCTTGTCGGTCTCGATCTCGGCGATCACGTCGCCGGTCTTAACCGCGTCGCCCTCTTGCTTGAGCCATTTGGCAAGGTTGCCCTTCTCCATTGTGGGCGACAGTGCCGGCATGAGGATGTTGATGGGCATGGCGGGACGATTTCACCTCAACGAATTTAGCGGTAGCACACGGCCTTGGCCGCCTCGACCACTTCGGCGACCGACGGCAGCGCGAGCTTTTCCAAGTTCGCGGCGTAGGGCATCGGCACGTCCTTGCCGCAAACGCGCGCAACCGGTGCGTCGAGATAATCGAACGCCTCTTCCATCACGCGCGCGGCGATTTCGGCGCCGACGCCGGATTGCTTCCAGCCTTCTTCGACGGTAACGAGGCGGCCGGTTTTCTTCACCGACTCGATGACGGTATCGCTGTCCATCGGCTTGAGCGTGCGCAGATCGATCACCTCGGCGTCGATATTGTCCTTCGCCAACTCTTCCGCGGCTTTGAGCGCGTAAGTCATGCCCATCGACCAGGCGACGATGGTCACGTCGCCGCCGCGGCGCACGATGCGTGCGCGACCGATCGGCAGCACATAGTCGTCGAGCTTCGGCACCGGCGAGGAATGGCCGTAGAGAATTTCGTTCTCGAGAAACATCACCGGATTGGGATCGCGGATCGCGGCTTTGAGCAGTCCCTTGGCATCGGCGGCGGTCGAGGGCGCGACGACTTTCAGGCCGGGAATGTGCGAATACCAGGACGAATAATCCTGGCTGTGCTGCGCGGCGACCCGGGACGCGACGCCGTTCGGCCCGCGAAACACGATCGAGGCTTTCACTTGGCCGCCCGACATGTATTGCGTTTTGGCCGCCGAATTGATGAGCTGATCCATCGCCTGCATGGCGAAATTAAACGTCATGAATTCGACGATCGGTTTTAATCCGGCCAGTGCTGCCCCGATGCCGACGCCGGCAAAACCGTGCTCGGTAATCGGCGTGTCGATGACGCGTTGCGCGCCGAACTCTTCCAATAGGCCCTGGGTGACCTTGTAGGCGCCCTGATATTCGGCGACCTCCTCGCCCATGACGAAGACGTCCGGGTCGCGGCGCATTTCCTCGGCCATGGCGTCGCGCAACGCCTCGCGCATCGTCATGGGCACAAGCTCGGTGCCCTCCGGCACTTCCGGCTCGGGCATCAGCTCGGCCGATGGCGGCTTGGCGGCGGTCTTGGCCGGCGCTGGCGCCTCGGCTTTTTTGGCCGGCTCTTCCCTCTCCGCAGCGGGCGCCGATTCTGCTGCCTTCTGCTGGCGTGCCGGTTGTTCGGCAGTCGGTGCCGGCTTCGCGGCGGTGCCGCCGTTGCCTTTGAGGCTTGCGGCATCTTCGCCATCGGCGAGGATCATGGCGATCGGCGTATTGACCGCGACGTCGTTGGTGCCTTCCGGCACCAGAATCTTGCCGAGCGTGCCCTCGTCGACCGCTTCCACCTCCATTGTGGCCTTATCGGTCTCGATCTCCGCGATGACGTCGCCGGATTTGACGCTGTCGCCTTCTTTCTTGAGCCACTTGGCGAGATTGCCCTTCTCCATCGTCGGGGAGAGGGCGGGCATCAATACCTCAGTCGGCATGGCGGCTCACTTGGAAGCTTACTTGAAGACTTGCTCGGCAGCTCACTTGGCGTTTTGCGTCGCGCTTCACCGGTAGACGTCGGTATAGAGTTCGGATGCGTCCGGCTCGGGATCGTGGGTGGCGAATTCCGACGCCTCGTTGACGACGGCGCGCACCGAAGCGTCGATCTTTTTCAGCTCGTCTTCACTGGCCCATTTCTTGTCGAGCAGCCGCTTACGCACCTGCTCGATCGGATCGTGCTCGGTGCGCACTTTGTCGACCTCCTCCTTGGTCCGGTATTTGGCCGGATCCGACATCGAGTGGCCGCGATAGCGGTAGGTCAGCATTTCCAAAATGATCGGACCCTTACCGGAGCGACACCAGGCGATTGCTTCTTCCGACGCCGCCTTCACCGCGCGCACGTCCATGCCGTCGACCTGCGAGCCCGGGATGTTGAACGACGCGCCGCGTTTGGAAAAATCGGTCTGCGCTGAGGAGCGCAATACCGACGTGCCCATGGCGTAGCGATTGTTCTCGATGACGTAGACAACGGGCAATTTCCACAGCTCGGCCATGTTGAAGCTTTCATAGACTTGGCCTTGGTTTGCCGCCCCGTCGCCGAAATAGGTCAGGCAGACGTCGTCGCCGCCGCGATATTTATTTGCGAAGGCCAGTCCGGTGCCGAGCGGAACCTGGGCGCCGACGATGCCGTGCCCGCCGTAGAATTGCTTCTCCAGCGAGAACATATGCATGGAACCGCCCTTGCCCTTGGAATAGCCGCCGCGCCGGCCGGTGAGCTCCGCCATGACGCCTTTCGGATCCATGCCGCAGGCGAGCATGTGGCCGTGGTCGCGATAGCCGGTGATCATCTGGTCGCCGTCGCGCTTGGCGAGCTTCATGCCGACCACCACGGCTTCCTGGCCGATATAGAGATGGCAGAAGCCGCCGATCAGGCCCATGCCGTACATCTGGCCGGCCTTTTCCTCGAAGCGGCGAATCAAAAGCATCTGCCGCAGGGCGGCGAACTCCTGGTCCTTGCTGAATTCGGGGAAGCTCGTGTCGTTTGCCGCAAGATCGGCGGCAGGAAGCAAGCCTTGGGTGCTTTGAGCCGTTTGCTTGGTTTGGGCGACGGCCATTATTGTCCTCGAAACACCATTGTCAGCGATACAATCGCGCGCACTTCAACCCTTAGCCGAAAACGACCAATTGCGAAAGTCGGAGGAATTCCCGCAGGCGATGAATGCCGGCAGCCAAATCCTTGTCGGAAAATCTAATTTCGGGGCCGGCGGCGTCGAGCGCAAGGGCTTTATTTAAGGCAGTAATGCAGCCGCATGATGGGGTTGCGTATCGTACATCAGGGTCAAATCGTTGGGGTCGACATAATCGAGCAGCGCCCTGGCGCGTTCGTCGAGCATGTCGGGGTCGATATCGTCGGACTTAAGAAGCGCGATGCGGCGGTCCCACTGCGCGTGTTCGACCTTGAGACGGTCGAGTTCCGCGGTCAGCGCCGCCGACTGCCGGTCGATGACTTCTTTGGCCTTGAGGCCACGATTGCCGCTATAGGCGTTGACCCCGAAATAGCCGATGAGCAGCGCCGCCAAGGCGTAGAGCGCGAGCGCATTGAGGACCGTGCGCAACCGTTTGCGGGTGACCATGCCGCCACCATGCGAGAACGCGGCTTAAAGCGGAATTAATGGCGGCGTT
Source organism: uncultured Alphaproteobacteria bacterium (assembly GCA_963775515.1). Classification (GTDB taxonomy): domain Bacteria; phylum Pseudomonadota; class Alphaproteobacteria; order Rhizobiales; family Xanthobacteraceae; genus BOG-931. The sequence goes on from CAVZIQ010000002.1 coordinate 43,763, forward strand.
ACGGCAGCCGGTTGCGGACTTCGCTGAGGACGAAATTGCCGAATCGCTTGCCGCGGTTACGCAGGACGCGCAGCAAGCCGGCGTCGACGAAATAGGTCAGTAGGATGCTGTCGCGCGACTTTACCTCGGGACCGACGGCATCCGCCGAGTGCCAGGTATCGGTGCCGACGGCAAACGCGTAACCGCTGTTCGGCGCGAACGACATTTGCTTACGCTTCGGCAGCGAGCCATCGGCGAGCTTCTCGTGAAAGATGGTGCCGATATGCGTGTTGGAACGGTCGCGCGGCAAATAAAGCTGCACGGTGATGCCCTTCCAGCGCGTATCGGTATGCGGCGTGATCAGATAGCCGGGAATGTCGCGGGTCAGGATTGGGATCGGATACATGCCGGTCTTGGCATAGCCCGTACCGAAACGGCGCTGCAGCGGCGCTGCGAGCCGGCGGATGAAGGCCTCTTTCACCGTGCGTGAACACAGCGCGCGCCCGACAACGTCCCACACCGCGCGCTTTTGCGGCGGCAGGTGGCGGATATATTCGGGGAACAGATCGATTTTCACCCGCGTATGGGTGCCATCGGTGAGATCGTGCCCTTTGCTGCGCCCGTGCATCGGGCGGTAGTCGGTCGCCTCCGGCATATTGGCAAGCATCAGCGCGTAGATATCGTCGGGGAAGACGCGGTCGAATACGAGATGGGTGAACGGCGCGTCGGCTGAAACCGCGGCGTCGACCGACGCGGCGATGAAATCGCCCAGGCGTTCGACCGCCAGGCGGCGATTGCCCGGCTTCAGTTCAAGCGATTGGTCCATTTCCCACCCGTACCGGCTAGACCCGTCAGGGGTATAGCGCCGATCCCGCTGACCGGACAAGCACGGCGGCTTGGAACCTATCCAAGTGCCTTAAACGCGCTGCGCCCAGCATAGGCGGCCTGCGCGCCGAGTTCCTCTTCGATCCGGAGCAGCTGATTGTACTTGGCGGTGCGGTCGGAGCGGGCGAGCGAGCCGGTTTTGATCTGACCGCAATTGGTGGCGACTGCGAGATCGGCAATAGTGGAATCTTCGGTTTCACCCGAGCGGTGCGACATCACCGCCGTATAGCCGGATTTGTGCGCGCATTCGACGGCGGCCAGCGTTTCCGACAGCGTGCCGATCTGGTTGACCTTGATCAGGATCGAATTGGCGATGCCATTTTTGATCCCATCGGTCAGCCGCGCCACATTGGTCACGAAAACATCGTCGCCGACGAGCTGGCATTTCGCGCCGATTTTCTGCGTGAGTTTCTTCCAGCCCGCGGCGTCGTTCTCGGCCATGCCGTCTTCGATGGAAACGATCGGATAGCGTTTTACGAGGTCTGCGAGATAATCGACCTGCTGCTCGATCGAACGCGTCTTGCCCTCGCCTTTGTATTGATACGTGCCGTCGCTGAAAAACTCGCTCGCCGCCGGATCCAGCGCCAGCGCGACTTGTTCGCCGGGGCGATAGCCGGCCTTCTCGATCGCGGAGAGTACGAAATCCAGCGCAGCTTCGGCCGACGGCAAGTTGGGCGCAAAGCCGCCCTCATCGCCGACATTGGTGTTGTGGCCGGCCGCCTTGAGCGCCCCGCGCAGCGTATGAAAGATTTCCGCGCCGGCGCGCAAGGCCTCCGCGAAAGACGGTGCGCCGAGCGGCACGATCATGAATTCCTGAAAATCGATCGGGTTATCCGCATGTACGCCGCCGTTGACGATGTTCATCATCGGCACCGGCAAGAGTTGCGATGCGGCTCCGCCGACATAGCGGTAGAGCGGCAGTTTATTCGCCACCGCCGCCGCCTTGGCGGTCGCGAGTGAGACGCCAAGGATGGCATTAGCGCCGAGCCGGCCCTTGTTCGGCGTGCCGTCGAGCGCGATCATGGTCTCGTCGATTTTGACCTGCGCTTCGGCGTCCATGCCGGACAACGCATCGAAAATCTCGCCGTTGACCGCCTCGACGGCGTTCTTCACGCCCTTGCCGAGATAGCGCTTCTTGTCGCCGTCGCGGAGCTCGATGGCTTCATGCGCGCCGGTCGAGGCGCCGGACGGCACGCCGGCTCGGCCGCGCGAGCCATCCTCCAACACGACATCGACCTCGACGGTCGGATTGCCGCGGCTGTCGAGGATTTCCCGGCCGATTATGTCGACGATGGCGGTCATGCGCGCTCCTGGCTTATCCAGCAGTGGCGCATGATTTTGTCCCAGGAAAGCGGCTACCCACTTTCTGGGATCATGCGCTGCGGCGCTTCTACAGGATCGGAGAGCCCCTTGTCATGCCCGGCCGAAGCAAGGCATGCATTGCCCGATGGCAAAGAAACCGCAGCTTGGCCGCCCCGTGCCGATGCCGAGTTCGCCCGGCGAGGCGATGCTCGACCGCGTGGGCAATCCGCACCCGGACACCAACTACATCGCGCGTTTCACGTTTCCCGAATTTACCGTGATGTGCCCGGTCACCGGGCAGCCGGATTTCGCCACGCTGGTCATCGACTACGTGCCGAAGGATTGGCTGGTGGAGTCGAAGTCGCTGAAGCTTTATCTGAACAGCTTTCGCAATCACGGTGCATTCCATGAGGAGTGCACGGTTGCGATCGGCAAGAAGCTGGTCGCATTGCTCAAGCCGAAATGGCTGCGCATCGGCGGCTATTTCCATCCGCGCGGCGGCATGCCGATCGACGTATTCTGGCAGGCGGGCAAGCTGCCTTCCGGTGTCTGGGCACCGGATCAGGGCGTCGCCACCTATCGCGCGCGATAGGTTTTTGAGCATAATCCGTTCCGAAAACCGGTGACCACTTTTCGGGATCATGCTTTTATCGCGCGCGAGGGTAACCCTTCAGCGTCGCAACGAGGGCGCCGACTTCAACGGCAGGATCGGCCGCCCGCATGACGCCGCCCATCACCGCAACGCCGGCGCAACCCGCCGCGATCACCTCGCCGACGCGCGCGGTATTGATGCCGCCGATGGCGAGCACCGGCACGCGGCAAGCGCGCGCGATTTCGGCGAGACCTTTGCGGCCGATCTCCGGCCCGTAGCCCGGCTTGCTCGGCGTTTCGAAGGCAGGGCCCGCCAGCGCGTAGTCGGCGGTCCGAGAATCGATCGCTTCGGCCTCGGTGATGGTGTGGATCGACACGCCGATCAGTTTTTCCGGACCCAGCAACGCTCGCGCTGCGGCGGCGTTGCTTCCGGATGGCAGATGCACACCGTCGACACCGGCGAGCTTCGCCAGTGCAGCCTCGCCGTGCAACGCCACGCACGCGCCGTGTTTGCGCGCCATCGGCAACAGCATGCGCGCCAAAACCACCTGTTCGTCCTCGGGTAAGTCCTTTTCGCGCAGGCTCACCCAGCGGCAACCGCTTGCCAGCGCCGCTGCGACGATCCCCGTCAGCGGCCGCCGCGCTTGAACGCGGTCAGTCACCAATAGCAGCGGTGGATCGGGCAGCCGCATCGCATCGTTCCTTGTCCGCAAACCGCCATTATGGGAAATTTATTTGCTGGAATGTACAGTGTGTGGAACGATTTGAGAGGCCATTCCATGCTGACGAAATCGATTGCGACAATCACGGTTATCGTCGCGCTGGGCGGCGCAATGGGTTTGGCGTCGCCAAATCCGGCACTTGCAGCGAAGCACGAAAAGATGACAGGCGCCTGTGCGCAGTCGGCCGGGCGCTGCATCGCCGATTGCGATCAACTCCACTGGTGCCAAGTCTATATCTGCGTCGGCGGCCAGTCGACGCCGGTGCCGTTCTGGCGCTGCTTCGAGCCGAGCGGGCTCTGCCTCGTGCCGCATTGCTGACCGAGCGTGCGCCGAATTCAGCGGCCGACGGGCGCGTAACTGGTAACTGTGCTGGGTACCTGAATCGGTGCGAGATAGCGCGGAACGACGATGCGCTGACCTTCGGCAAACTGCTCACGATCCGTCACCGAGTTGATCTGGGCGAGCGCCCAGACCGGGACGTGATAGGTCGCGGCGAGAGTCTTCAAGGTGTCACCGGCATGGGCCGCAACCGGCGTGCCGGAGTCCCACAATTCGATCGCGGCGTCGGCCGGAACTTCCAGATGAATCGGCACCGCCTCGCCCTGTGCGGCGGCTGGGATTGCGGCGAGCTGCGTGACCTTGGTCACCAATTGCTCCTGGATGGGGTCGGCCTTCTCGATGTTGATGTGGATGATCTCAGTGTGATCTTTGAGATTGTAGCTCGCATAGTGGCCATGGAAGCGCGAACCCTGCACGACATTGCCGCCGCCCATGATGTTGGACGATTGGTAGATGTTGATATAGCGCTCGACATTGGGCGGAACGTCGTCGGCGATGCGGCTGGGGTCGTAGGTAACGAGCAGGCTGACCGGGATGCCGACTCGATTGAGCATTTCGGCGAAATCCAACGCGGAATCCCCGCCCATCGAATGGCCGATAAGCGTGATCGGTTGGGGATCGCGGCGATAGTCGCTGATCGCTTCATCGGCGACCGGACGCCACATCAGGTAGGTCTGTACGCTGGCCGGGATGCCGACGCGCTTGATGCGTGAGGCCAGCTTGTCCATGCCGCGCGAATAAATCAGGCCGGCCACGCCGCGGAACAAGTAAGCGCGGCCTCGCGGCTCGGTGATTTTCTCGGCGGCTGGCGGCGCCGGTGCGACTGGAACGGCGCCATCGCCGGCGGAGGCGAGCGCAATGGGTTTTGCGAGCGGCTTGTCGGCTGGCAAATCGTCGAGCGTGCCTTCGGACACGTTCGCAAACAGGTCGGTGGACCCGGTCGTTTCGGATGCCGGACTCTGGGCACCGCCCTTCGTCCAATCGACTTGCTTGCCCGGCGACGTGAACGCCGTCGCAGCCGGATCGAACATGGCATAGCCGCCGCAGCCGGCAAGCGACACGGCGAGCAGCAAAACGACGATATGCCTCGGTTGCACCATGTGCTTCCGGCGTCGAAGTTCGGTTGTAAACACTAAAGCGACCGGCCGACCAGCTTGCGCTGTTCCGGCCCGCTGAAGCTTCCGAAGGGATAGTAGCAGAATCGCCCCCACCGCGCGTCTAGGTCCGAGATGACCGCGAAATCCTTAATTTCCCCCGAATGGGGCGGCAGCAATGCCGGTAGGTGCGGGTGAATTCGGGGTGACGGCCCGGCTTTTTCATGGCGGTCCCGCCCCCGAATGACTTAATAGAGCCGATGAACCGCGCTCCCCGCATTTCCTTTGTTTCGCTTGGCTGTCCCAAGGCGCTCGTCGATTCCGAGCGCATCATGACGCGGCTGCGCGCGGAGGGCTACGAGCTTACCGGCGAGCATTCCGGCGCCGACCTCGCCATCGTCAATACGTGCGGCTTCCTCGATAGCGCGCAGGCGGAGTCGCTTGAGGCGATCGGCGCTGCCATGGCTGAAAACGGCAAGGTCATCGTCACCGGCTGCATGGGGGCGGAGCCGGAGAAGATTACTGCCGCGCATCCCGGCGTTTTCGCCGTCACCGGCCCGCAACAGTACGAAAGCGTCCTCGATGCGGTGCATCGCGCGGCGGCGCCCGTACACGATCCCTATACCGATCTGATCCCGCCGGAAGGCATAAAGCTGACACCGCGGCACTACGCTTATTTAAAAATTTCAGAGGGATGCAATAATCGCTGCACGTTTTGCATCATTCCGAAATTGCGCGGTGATCTGGTCTCGCGCTCGGCCGTCGATGTGCTGCGCGAAGCCGAACGGCTGGTCACCGCCGGGGTCAAGGAGCTCCTTGTTATCTCGCAGGACACCTCGGCTTACGGTGTCGATCTCAAATACGCCGCGAGCCCGTGGCGGGGCCGCGAGGTGCCGGCGAAGTTTCTCGACCTCGCCCGCGAGCTCGGCGAGTTCGGCGTCTGGGTGCGGCTGCACTACGTCTATCCCTACCCGCACGTCGACGAGGTCATTCCCTTGATGGCCGAAGGCAAAATCCTGCCCTATCTCGACGTGCCGTTTCAGCATGCGAGCCCGGCCGTGCTCAAACGCATGCGCCGGCCGGCCGCGCGGGCAAAAACGCTGGAGCGAATTCGCGCTTGGCGCGAGATTTGTCCGACACTGACCATCCGCTCGACCTTCATCGTCGGCTTTCCCGGCGAGACCGAGGAGGATTTTTCGCTTCTGCTCGATTGGCTCGATGAGGCGCAGCTCGATCGTGTCGGCTGTTTCCGCTACGAGCCGGTCGCCGGCGCCGCCGCGAACGACCTTGCCGCGCCGGTCCCCGACGAGATCAAGCAAGACCGCTGGCATCGTTTCATGGCGCGCCAGCAGGGGATTTCTGCGAAACGGCTCAGGCGCAAGGTCGGCAATCGCGAGCGCGTCATCATCGATGAAGTTGACGCCAAATCAGGCGTCGCCAAGGGGCGCAGCAAAGGCGACGCGCCGCAAATCGACGGCGTCGTTCATATCGCAAGTCGGCGGCCGCTCCGGGTCGGTGAGATCGCGACGGTGAAAATCGAGCGCGCGGACGCCTATGATCTGCACGGCGCCGCCGTGGGTTACTAGGGCAAGGATTTCATGCGCACGCCGATAGCCGTGTTAAACTGATCGCTCCCGAAAATGACAGGTCATCCCCATGCCACTCTCCGATATTATCAAAACTCTCATTCGCAACGCCTGGGATGATGGCTGTCCGTGCCTCGTCGCCACTGACGGGCCGGCCGGACCGAACATCTCGGTCAAGGGCAGCATGATCGTGTTCGACGACGCGCATTTGGCCTATTGGGAGCGCTCCAAGCGCACGGCGCTGGACAACCTGTCGCACGACAAGCGCGTCTGCGTGATGTACTCGAATTTCAAGGCGCAGCGCGACGGCGTGTTGGAGAGCGGTTTTTTGCGCTTCTACGGCAGCGTTGAGCTGCACGAGAGCGGCCCGATCCACGACGCGATCTTTGCCAAGCTCCTGCCGCGCGAACAAACCCATGTGGGTGCGGATACCGGCATTGGGGCGCTGCTCAGGATCGAAAAGGCCATCGACATTCGCGGCAAGCCGATAATGTGACGTATCAGCGGTGTTCCGCGAGCACGCAGCGAACGGCATCCATCAGCTTGGCGAGCTCATTCTCAGTCATTGTGAAAGCCGGCGTCAGATATACGATCGAGCCGAACGGCCGAATAAAAACACCTTCCGCGATAAACCGCTGCCGCAACGCGTCGAGGTTTTCGATGCGATCTAGCTCGACCACGCCAATGGCGCCTTTGACCCGGACGTCAGTCACGCCCGGAAATTTCCGGCAGGGCTCGAGCCCGTGCCGGATTGCAGCTTCGATTTTCAACACCTGACCGAGCCGAGGCTCGCGCTCAAACAGATCGAGCGAGGCATTGGCCGCGGCGCAAGCAAGCGGGTTCGCCATGAATGTCGGCCCGTGCATCAGCGCCTTCGTCGGATCGTTCGACCAGAATGCATCGAAGACTTTTCTGCGCGCGAGGGTGGCGGCGAGCGGCAGCGTGCCGCCGGTCAGGGCCTTCGACAGCGTAACGATATCCGGCACCACACCGGCGTCCTGAAATGCGAAAATCGCGCCGGTCCGGCCGAATCCGGTGAAAATTTCATCGAAGATCAACAAAAGTTCGTAACGGTCTGCCAACGCTCGCAAAGTCTTGAGCACGCGTGCATCGTGAAAGCGCATGCCGCCGGCACCTTGGACCAGGGGCTCGACAATGATGGCGGCGATCTCCTCGGCTCGCTCGGCTAGCGTCGCCTCGAGCGCCACCGTACTCGCGTCATCGACCGGGAGATCGACAGGGATCTGTTCCGGCAGCAAGCCGCGGAACGCGGCATGAAAGCCACCTTCCGAGTCCGAAACCGCCATCGCGCCGGTGGTGTCGCCGTGATAGCCGCCCTTGAACGAAACGATGCGGCTGCGGCCGCGAACGCCGCGATTACACCAGTACTGAACCGCCATTTTCAGGGCAACTTCAACGGCGACCGAGCCGGAATCGCTGAAGAACACTCGGTCAAGATCGGCCGGCGCGCACATTTCGGTGAGCCGTCGGGCCAGCGTCAGGGCCTGCTCGTGCACCAGGCCGCCAAACATCACATGCGGCATTTGCGCGAGCTGCGCTTCGACCGCGGCGCGGATATGGGGATGGTTGTAGCCGTGACAGGCCGTCCACCACGAGGCAATGCCGTCAATGAGCTCGCGGCCATCGGCCAGCACAATTCGGCAGCCGTGCGTTGCCTTGACCGCGAGCGGCGGTGTCGCCGTCTTCATTTGCGTATAGGGCAACCAGATGCGGTCGAGGCCGGCCGCATACCAAGCCGGTTGCGCGGCCTCGGCGATCCCTTTGTTTTCGCTGGTATTGCCTGACATTCGGCGCTTTCATGGAACTTAAGGAGCACCATTGTGCCCCCCGGTTCGGCCCAGGTCACCTTGGTTCGAAATGCCAGGCAGTTCGAGGTAGCTATCCGATGCGCTCGCTCGATGATTTCGCCGGCGAGAAACTCAATGCGCTGGAGCGGGCAAATCTGCGCCGCAGTCCGGTGGTCACGGCGCGTACCGGAATCTGGGCCGAACGCGATGGCCGGCGTTTGCTGTCGTTCTCCTGCAACGACTATCTCAATCTGAGCCAGCACCCCGACGTGATCGCAGCGGCAATTGACGCGACGGCCCGTTACGGCGTCGGCGCGGGAGCGTCGCGGCTGGTGACCGGCAATCACCCGCTCTATGGGGAGCTTGAAAGCCGGCTGGCGCGGCTCAAGGGCGCCGAGGGGACCTGCGTCTTCGGCTCCGGCTACCTCGCCAATACCGGCGCCATCCCAGCTTTGGTAGGCACGGACGACATCATCCTGATCGACGAGCTTTCGCATGCCTGCATCCATGCCGGCGCCAAGCTCAGCGGTGCGGCCGTGCACCTTTATCGCCACGCCGACGCCGGCCACGCCGCAGCGCTGTTGGCTGCGCACCGCGGCGGCAAGAAGCATGCACTGATCGCAACCGACGGCGTTTTCTCCATGGACGGCGACTTGGCGCCGCTTGCCGCGCTGGCGGAACTGGCACGGCGCTTCGACGCCTGGCTCCTGTCCGACGATGCGCATGGCCTCGGCGTCGTCGGCCGCGGCCGTGGTTCGAGCTTTGCCGATGGCGGTGCTGAAGTGCCGCTGCAAATGGGCACGCTGTCCAAGGCGGTCGGCGCCTATGGCGGTTATCTGTGCGCCTCGCGCGCGGTGATCGATTTTATGCATACCCGCGCGCGCACCTTCATCTATTCGACCGGCTTGCCGCCGCCTGTCGTCGCCGCCGCTACGGCCGCTCTGGATGTGATCGAGCGCGAACCGGCTTATGCCGCTGAACCGTTGCGCAAGGCCAAAGAGTTTGCCCGCGCGCTCAACCTGCCGGAGGCGCAGAGCGCCATCGTCCCGGTTGTGATCGGCGCGGCCGACGCGGCGCTTGCCGCGTCTGAGCTGCTGCGCGAGGAAGGGTTTCTCGTCGTCGCAATCAGACCGCCGACGGTGCCGGCAGGCACGGCGCGGCTGCGCTTTGCCTTCACCGCGCAGCATCCCGATGCCGAGATCGCGCGGCTCGTGGACGTGGTGCGAAGCCGCGTTCTGAGGCATTAACGCGTGAGCGCGATCTTCATCACCGCAACCGGCACCGACGTCGGCAAGACCTATGTCGCCGCGTCGCTGATCCGGCACCTGCGCCAGATGGGCCGCTTGGTGGAGGCCATCAAGCCGGTGGTGAGCGGGTTCGATTCGGCGCAGGCCGCCGCCAGCGATCCGGGCGTCCTATTGCACGCCCTCGGCCTGCCGGTCACCGAGCAGGAAATCGACCGGATTTCGCCGTGGCGATTTCGCGCCGCGCTGTCGCCCGATCTCGCCGCGGCGCGCGAAGGACGCAGCATCGACGTCGATACCGTCATCAAGTTTTGTCAGACCGCGATCGATCGGCGGCGGGATATCCTGCTGATCGAAGGCGTTGGCGGCATCATGGTGCCGCTCGACGGCGAGCGCACCGTCCTCGACGTGATGATGGCGCTGCAGTTGCCCCTCGTCCTGGTTACCGGCAGCTATCTTGGCACCATCAGCCACACGCTGACCGCGCTCGATGCGCTATTCCGGCGCAGCATGAGGGTTTTGGCGATCGTCGTCAGCGAGACGGCGGGCTCGACCGTGCCGCTCGATGACACGGTCGCGGCGCTTACGCGTTTCGCCGTGCCGGTGATCGGGCTGCCGCGCCGAGCGCCGCAATCCGGCGGGCGACCGAACAAAACGGCCGACGCTCTGGGCCGCATTTTCGGCCAATAGCGAAAAGCCGCCCGGCGGTGAGCTATTTCGTAAAAAAATGCACTTGCACCGCGGTTTCCATGGTGCCTTCGAGATTGAACAGCGCGTGCAACAGAAAAGTCAGCAACGTCGAGCCGCTGCGCAAGCAAATCCAGCCCAGAAACAGGCCGATAACGAAGATCTGCAAGACGCCGGTCCAGTCATATTGGACGTGCAGGCCGGCCCACAGCGTCGAGATGGCGACGATCGCCGGCCACGCCGAACGTTCCGAGCGCGCCCAGCCGTGAAACAAAAAGCCGCGGAACATGATTTCTTCGCCGGCGGGCGCGATCACGATGGCTGCGATCAGCATAGCCGGCAGCCAGCCCTCGTTGACGGCCGTCGAATAGGATTCCAACTGAAATGTCGTTACGAGGTCGCGCCCACTCAGATAAAGAGCGGCGTCGCTGAGGGCGATTAATCCGATCAGGCATGCAATCCCGAGCGTCACATCGCGCGATTGCGGCCAGTGCAGCGCGAAATACTCGGCTTGCGGCGCTTGCCGCAGCCACACGGCAAACGCAAGCACGCCGATGGTGACCGGATTGGAGATGAGAATGAACAGCGTCACCAGTACGCCGTCGAACGGCGTTTGCAGGATCGTGTCCCAAGTCCCCGCGCGCAGCCAGAGCAGTAGGACGAAGCCGATGAACTGCCCCGCCAGGAAGGCGAGAATGGCCCAGCCGAGCGTCGCCCAATAACCCCAGATTTTCATTCCAGCCTCGTCATCCCGGCTCGCGGGCCATCCCCCCGCGAGCCCCGAATCCATAAACACGATTCGCGCGACAAATACTCGGCGCCGAACCGCCACTCCTGTAGTTTATGGATTCCCGGCTCCTCGCGACGCTAGGACCCGGAACGACGTCGTATTACGGCAACAAGATCGACGAGCCCGTGGTGTTGCGGCTTTCCAGATCCTTGTGCGCTTTGACGGCATCCTTAAGCGCGTATTTCTGGTTGATCGGGATTTTGACCGCGCCTTTACCGACGACATCGAACAGATCGTTGGCAATGGCCAGCAAATCCTCGCGCTTGGCGGCATAGGTGTTGAGCGTCGGCCGGGTCGCGAACAGCGAGCCCTTGGTCTGCAGGATATTGATGTTGAAAGCTTCGATTTGGCCCGAGGCGCTGCCGTAGCTGACGAAATAGCCGAGCGGCGCGAGGCAATCGAGCGAGGCCGGGAATGTGGTTTTGCCGATACCGTCATAGATCACGCTGCAGAGCTTTCCGCCGGTGATTTCCTTGGTCCGGGCGGCAAAATCCTCGTCGCGATAGAGGATGGTGTGATGGCAGCCATTGGCCTTGGCGAGCGCCGCCTTGTCTTTGGAGCCGACCGTGCCGATGACATTGGCGCCGAGATGGTTGGCCCATTGGCACAGGATGAGGCCGACGCCGCCGGCAGCGGCATGGACGAAAACGTTCATGCCCTTCTCGACCTTGAAGGTGCGGCGCAGGAGATATTCCGCCGTCATGCCCTTAAGCATCATCGCGGCGGCCTGCTCGTAGCTGATGTTTGCCGGCAGCTTCACGGCCCGGTCGGCCGGGACGTTGCGTTCGCTGGCGTAGCAGCCGAGCGCCACGACATAGCCGACGCGGTCGCCGACTTTGACGTCGGTGACGCCCGGGCCGACGGCGGTGACCTCGCCGGCGCCCTCGTTGCCGGAGACAAAGGGCAGCCCGACCGGGGACGGATACATGCCCATGCGGAAATAGGTGTCGATGAAATTGACGCCGCAAGCGTGCTGCTTGACCCGGATTTGGCCCTGCCCCGGCGCCGGCAGTTCGATCTCCTCGTAAGTCAAAACCTCGGGCCCGCCGACCTTATGTACGCGTACTGCCGCAACCATTTTTCCTCTCCTTGGAGTTTGTCGATTTTGTCTGAAAACTGAAAGTCGGCCGGGATCATAGGCGCAGAAGCGTCGAACACAAGCCGGTTTACGGGCGTGACTAGAAAAGCGTCGTTATTGAAGGAGGTCACGCATCGCGCGAACCGCTACTGCATAGCCTTTCGCGCCGAGACCGGCGATGATCGCCGTGGCAACCTTGGACACATATGAGTTGTGATAATACTCCTCGCGCTTATGAATGTTCGAAATATGCAGTTCAATAATCGGCCCGGGAAACATTTTTAGGGCGTCGAACAATGCGAGCGAGGTGAAGGTGTAGGCAGCCGGATTGATCACGATGCCGCAGCCGTTGTCGATCGCCTCATGGACCCACTCGATCAACTGCGTCTCGCTGTTTGTTTGTCGAAACTCGATTGGCTGCTCCTTGGCTTCGGCGCGGCACATGGCCTCAACGTCGGCGAGCGTCGTCGTACCGTAGATGTGCGGCTCCCGGGTGCCGAGCCGATTGAGGTTTGGACCGTTGAGGACGTAGATAGGTTTGGGCATCGGATTGTCTTTCTCTTGCGAGTACGGCTGCGAGCTCCGACCGCGTTCCGGTTATCGCGCGCCTGAAACATTGAGGACGGCGCCGCTGATATAGGATGCGGCATCCGAGAGCAGGAACAGCACCGCTTCGGCGATCTCACCGGGCTCTCCCGGGCGCGCCATCGGCAACAGCGGCGTAATCCGTTCCAAGCGGCCGGGTTCGTGGATGTCGGTCCTGGTCGGACCCGGCCGTATAGCGTTGACCCGAATTCCCTCTTTCGCCACTTCGCGGGCCAAGCCGTTGGTGAGCGCGTCGACCCCGCCTTTGGCGGCGGCGTAAAACACATATTCGCCGGCGCCGCCGGTAACCGAAGCGATCGAGGACAACAGCACGATCGATCCGCCCTTGCCGCCCTGCGCCGTCGACATCCGGCGCACCGCTTCGCGCGCGCAGATTAGGGCGCCGAATAAATTGATGTCGATCACCTCGCGGATGGTGTCTGCCGTGGCGACATCGAGCCGAGAATTCTTGCCGCCAATGCCGGCGCTGTAGACGAAATGCGTAATCGGTCCCAGCGCACGCGTGGTCTCGCCGAAGACGCCTACGATTTCGTCTTCTTTCGACATGTCGCCCTGCAGCGTGACGGCTTTGCCGCCCGATTTCTTCACCGCCTCGGCGACCTCCGCCGCGGCCTTGGCATTGCTGACGTAATTGATGGCGACGTCGTAGCCGCGCTCGCCGGCAAGCAGCGCCGTCGAGGCGCCGATGCCGCGGCTACCGCCGGCGATGAGAAGGACGGGTCGTGGCACGGCGCACTCCGTTGTTAAGGATGATGACGGCGCAAAAAGCCGACGCCGACGAAATAGATCGCAAGTAGGCACAGGCCCGCAAGAGCCCAAAAGCCGGGTTGGAGATTCCGTGCCACGGCAAAAATGGCGAGCGCCGTCCATAGGATGAGCGCGGCCGCCGTCACGGCGCGCATATGCACGATGCGCAGCGGGTGGACGACGTGAAACGGCACAAAGGTCAGTGCCGCGAGCGCTGCGATGAGTGCCGCCCCGAGCCATGGCGTGGGCTTGAGCAGGAACAAATAGAACGCCGCGACGTTCCACAGCGCCGGGAAACCGCGAAAGTAATAATCGGAAGTCTTCATCAGCCGGTCGGCAAAATAAAGCGAGCCGGTGACGACGATGACGATACCGAGCGGGATCGCGATTAGTTGCGGTAATAGTCCGCCCGCGGCAATCGCATAGGCCGGCACGAACACATAATTGAGGATATCGACGACGAGATCGAGCACGTCGCCCGACCAGCGCGGCAGTAGGTCGGCGACGCGCAGCCGCCGCGCAAACGTACCGTCGACGCCGTCGATGGAGAGTGCGATGCCCAGCCACACGAACATCCGCGGCCAGTCGGCGTGGACTGCTGCGATCAAAGCCAGGAGCGCACAAGCCGCGCCGCTGGCGGTGAAGACGTGGACCGCGAAGGCCGCCGTCGCAAGCCGCCGCCCAAGCTTCGCCGGTGGGTCATTTGGCGCCATTATCGAAGCTTACACGTCAAATCGAAGATCGTGCGCAATCTCTCTGTCATTGCTAGACTTTCGACCATAAGTCAGAGGGCAGGCGTGTAGGCTCTTCAAGCGGCGGGATCGATGCACGGCGCGAATGCTCAATTCACGGCGGAAGTGGCCGTCATTGGCGGCGGTCCAACCGGTCTGGTCAGCGCCATTGCGCTTCAGGCGGCCGGCGTCGACACCCTTTTGATTGCGCCGCTGGCCACGCCCGACCACCGGACAACCGCACTGCTTTCGGGTTCCGTCACCGCGCTGGAAACGCTGGGCGCGTGGTCAGGTTGCCTGCCGAATGCCGCGCCCTTGAAAAAACTTCGCATTATCGACGATACCCAGCGGCTATTCCGGGCGCCCGAGGTTTTTTTCGATGCGGCCGAGATCGGGCTCGGCGCGTTCGGTTACAATATCGAGAACCGATATCTGTTGGCTGGACTTGAAGCCCGCGCCGCGGCGTTGAAATTGCCCCGCATCACCGCGCCGGCGCTCGCGATCAAGCCCGATGCGGACGGCGTCACCATCGAATATGCCGATGGCCAAGCGCGCGTGCGGCTCGCGGTCGGCGCCGACGGAGCGCGGTCGCTGGCCCGCCCCGCGGCCGAGATAACCACGCGGCGGCGGACCTATCCGCAGACCGCGTTGACGCTCAATCTCGTCCATGCGCGGCCGCACGACGACACCTCGACCGAGTTTCATACCGAGGGCGGCCCGTTCACGCTGGTTCCCCTGCCCGGCCGCCGTTCGAGCCTGGTCTGCGTGCTCAACGGATCAAATGCTGCAAATTTATTCGATCAACCCGACGCGGCGCTCTCCGCCGAAATCGAGCGCCGCGCCCATTCGCTTCTCGGCGCGATGCGCGTGGACGGTGGCCGCGGCGTGTTCCCGCTCGCAATCGAGACCGCGGAGGCATGCGCGCGGGGGCGGATCGCACTGGTCGGCGAAGCCGCGCATGTCGTGCCACCGATCGGCGCGCAGGGCCTTAATCTCGGTCTCCGCGACGGTGCCACCCTTGCGGAAATCGTGGCCGACGCGCGGCGCGAAAACCTCGATATCGGCGCGCCCGACGTGCTGGCTCGCTATGACGGACAACGGCGCGCCGATGTGACCAGCCGAACGATTGCCGTCGACCTGTTGAACCGAAGCCTGCTTAGCGATTTTTTCCCGGTGCACGGCGCGCGCGGGCTTTCGCTCTATCTCGTCGAGCGCATCGGACCGCTGCGCCGCGCTTTAATGCGCGAAGGTGTGATGCCGGTCGCGTCGCAGCCACGCCTGATGCGGGGCGAAACGGTGTGAGAGGCGCTATTTCCTAGGCACGCTTGGCGAGAAAAGCGGCTTGGCGAACCCAGGCGATCATCCTACCGTTAGCTGTCAGGAACTATGGGTACCCTTATGAAATTACCGCGAAATTTCTTTAAGCCGCTTGCGATCGGAGCCCCGGCGCCGTTACGCGAATTGCCGCTGCGGCTTGAGCGCATGATTCATTTCGTGCCGCCGCACATCGAAAAACTCCGCGCCAAAGTGCCGGAGCTGATCGCCCAGGTCGACGTGGTGCTGGGCAATCTCGAGGACGCTATCCCGGCCGATGCCAAGGAAGCCGCGCGCGCGGGTTTTATCGAAATGGCGAAAGCCTGCGAGTTCGGCGAAACCGGATTGTGGACGCGCATCAATGCGCTCAATTCGCCTTGGGTGCTCGACGATATTTGTCAGATCGTCGCCGCGATCGGGCAAAAGCTCGACGTCATCATGCTGCCGAAGGTCGAGGGTTCCTGGGACATCCATTATCTCGATCAGCTGCTCGCCCAACTTGAAGCCAAGCACGGCGTGAAAAAGCCGATCCTCATCCATGCCATCCTGGAAACCGCCGAGGGCGTCGACAACGTCGCCTCGATTGCGGTCGCCTCGCCGCGCATGCATGGCATTAGTCTCGGCCCCGCCGACCTCGCCGCGTCGCGCGCAATGAAAACAACGCGCGTCGGCGGCGGCCACCCCGACTACAAGGTTTTGGCCGATGCCGGCGCGCCCGATACGGCGCGTGCGGCCTATCAGCAGGATCTATGGCACTACACCATCGCGAAGATGGTCGATGCCTGCGCTGCAGCCGGCATAAAGCCATTCTACGGCCCGTTCGGCGACTTTGCCGACGGCGCCGCATGCGAGGCGCAGTTCCGCAACGCCTTCCTGATGGGTTGTGTCGGCGCCTGGACGCTGCATCCGAGCCAGGTGCCGATCGCCAAGCGGGTCTTTTCGCCCGACCCGGCGGAAGTCGCCTTCGCCAAAAAGATCATCGCCGCCATGCCGGACGGCAGCGGCGCGGTCATGATCGACGGCAAGATGCAGGACGACGCAACCTGGAAACAAGCCAAGGTATTGGTCGATTTGGCCGGGCTCGTCGCCGAGAAGGATCCCGCAATGGGACAGCGTTACGGCCTATAGGCAGCCCTTAGACGGGCCAGTCCGTAGCGGCATAATCGTTGCCTATTCGCGCCAGTAAGGCTGTAAAATACCCATTGAGATGAACAAGATTTCGAAACGCCAAATATCAGCTTGGCCAGGTCGTGCGGCACCGCCTCTATCCGTTCCGCGGCGTGGTGTTCGACATCGATCCGGTCTTCGACAATACCGAGGAATGGTACCAGTCGATCCCCGCCGAGGCGCGGCCGCGAAAGGATCAGCCGTTCTATCATCTGTTCGCCGAGAACGAGGAGACTGAATATGTCGCCTATGTCTCGGAACAAAATCTGCTGCCCGACAACAGCGGCGAGCCGGTGCGACATCCGCAGGTCGCCGAGGTGTTCGTCAAGGACGGCAAAGGCGGCTATCGCCCGCGCGCGGCGATGATGCACTGAGGAAAATTTCCGCGCATTCCCGCGTCAGCGGCGATCCGGCGGGGATTTCAGTCAATACATTGCGACAGCTGCTGAGTCCCCGCTTTCGCGGGGACGAGCGGTTCAAACCCGGCGCCGACGCGTCCTAGGATCCGGCTACTTAGCCGGCGCAGCCGCCGGCGGTGTGGCCGAAGCTCCCGGCGCGCCCTGCTGTTGTTCGAGCTTTTGGCGCGCTTCATCGGCTCGCCGCTGCAGCTCGTCCTGCAACTTCTTCTGCTGCTCCTCGAATACCTTCGGATCGGTCGGCGGCCCGTCATAGGCCTTGGCGAAATCGGTGAGCGGCAACACGAGACTGATCGGCTGGCCGGTCGAATTGATCGCCTGGACGACGAGGCCCTGCCCCTTCTTCATCTTCGCGATCATGTCGGGGGTGGCTTCGTAATCCGCCATGCAGCCGTTGGTGAAGCAGATCACGTAAGGCGCCGTCATCGGCTGGTTCTGGTCGATGATCACGCGGGTGCCGTGGATGAGCTGCATGCCGAGCGGCAGGGTGACGCGCAGGATTTTCTTCTGCTCGCCCTCGGGTTCGATTAGCACAGCGGCGACCACCGGCATGCCGGATTCAATGCGGGCGTCCTTGCCGGTAAAGCAGACCTGCTTCGCATTAGCATCGTTCTGGTTCTTGAGGCAGAACTTGGTCCACGGCGAATAGATCAATTGGACCGGCTGTTGCTGCTGGTCGCCGCCCTGCGCGGGCGCCTGCGGCTGTGCTGCGGGAGCCGCCGGAGCCGCGGGCGCGGCAGGCTTTTTCACCGGCGGTTTCGGCGCTTGCGCGAAAGCAAATGAACCGCTCGCGATCTGCAGCCCGAGAGCAAGCGCGACGGTCAGGACTGCGGCCGGACCGAAGGTCCTACGCAGTGTTTTACCCAATTGCTTGCCGATGACAGCGGGCGTCCGCCTCACCGGCCAAGCCGGTGCCGACGCGTTCGAATAATTCATAAGATGCGGTTCCTCTTTCGTGCTGCCACCCGCAATCGAGCCAGATCGACGCGACCTGGTCGACGTGCCTGGTCAGACTGTGGTGTCAATGATCCGATATCGCCACAGCCGGCATTCGCTGCCGCGCCGCGCTTTGCCCCGCGGGACGGTCAATCGACGCAGAATACGGCAACAACGTGACCCCTTCTCGCCCCTTGGCGCGCCCAATAGCGCAATTGCGGGGCCAGATAAAGCCCGCGCCGGCAACTTTCGATAGGGAGTCTTGAGCGCGGGTCGGCGGCGGCCCGAAAAGGCGCTGCATGGTCGGCGCGTGATACATTGGCCCGGTGTCGCCCGAATCGCGTGCAACGCTTTCTCGCCGAGGCCACCCTGCGAACCGACAGATATCGAATGCGGGGCGCATTTTGCGGCGCCCAAATGCTTGCCGGTTTACTGGTCGGCCTCGCCCCGCCGGCGCTGGCGCAGCCGTCTCAAATTGCCGCGACGCAGGCGATCCCGAAATCCGCGATCGCAATGCACGGCGAACCGGCGTTGCCGGATGACTTTACCGTGCTGCCCTATGTCAATCCCGACGCGGCGAAGGCCGGCCGGCTGACTGAAGGCGTCCTCGGCACGTTTGACAGCCTCAATCCGCTCATCGTCCAAGGCCTCGCCGTGCAGCCGGTCCGCGGCTATGTGATCGAAAGCCTGATGGCGCGCAGCTACGACGAGCCGTTCACGCTCTACGGCTTGCTGGCGCGGACGGTGGAGACCGACGCAGCGAGGAGCTACGTCACCTTTACCATCGATCCGGCGGCGCACTTTTCAGACGGCACGCCGGTAACCGCCGACGACGTGGTGTTCTCCTGGCAGCTTCTGCGCGATCACGGCCGGCCCAACCACCGCACTTACTATTCCCGCGTGGCGAGGGCGGAAATTCTCGGGCCGCGCACCGTGCGTTTCGATTTCGCCGATACCAGCGACCGCGAATTGCCGCTGATCCTCGGGCTGATGCCGGTGCTGCCGAAGCACGCCATCGACGTTGCGAGTTTCGAGAAATCGACATTGGCGAAACCGATCGGCAGCGGTCCCTACATCGTCACTGCGGTCGATCCCGGAAAGAGCGTTACCTTCAAGCGCGATCCCAATTATTGGGGGCGCGGACTTCCCATCAATCGCGGATTGTGGAATTTCGACGAATTGCGTTTCGACTTTTATCGCGACGACAACGCCTATTTCGAAGCCTTTAAAGCCGGCCTCTACGACGTTCGCGCCGAGACCGATCCCACGCGTTGGCAAACCGGTTATGATTTTCCGGCCGCACGCGCCGGCCGCGTCGTCAAGGAAGCATTTCGCAGCGGCTTGCCGAAGTTCGCTTCTGATTTCGTTTTCAACACGCGCCGGCCGATTTTTGGCGACATCCGCGTGCGCCAGGCGATCGCCTTGTTGTTCGACTTCCAGTGGGTCAATCGCAGCTTCTTCTACAATCTGTACCGGCGCAGCGCGAGCTTCTTCGACGATAGCGAACTTTCCGCTTACCAGCGTCCGGCGGACCAAAACGAGCGCACGCTGCTCGCGCCTTATCCGGATGCGGTGCGCCCCGACGTGCTCGACGGCACATGGTCGCCGCCGGTCACCGACGGTTCGGCGCGCGACCGCACCACGCTGCGGCAAGCGTTGGGCTTGCTCGAAGCCGCCGGCTACGCGCTCACCGGTACGACGTTGCGTAATCGCGCGACCGGGCGGCCGCTAAGCTTCGAGATCATGGTGACCAACCGGGATGACGAGCGTCTGGCGCTCGCCTTCTCCACCATGCTGGCGCGCGCCGGCATCATTGCACAGGTGCGGCTCGTCGACGCCGTGCAATATGAAGAGCGCCTGGCGTCGTTCGATTTCGACATGATCGAGTATCGCTGGGACGAATCCCTCTCGCCCGGCAATGAGCAAAGCATTTATTGGAGCGCGGCGGCGGCGGACGAACAAGGCTCGCGCAACTATATGGGCGTGAAAAGCGCAGCCGTCGACGCCATGATCGCGGCTTTGTTGCGCGCCCGGACGCGTCCCGATCTGGTGGACGCGGTGCGCGCGCTCGATCGCGTGCTGATCTCCGGCTGTTACGTGGTGCCGTTGTTTTATCTTCCCGAACAATGGGTGGCGCGCTGGAATTACGTCCGGCATCCGGCGCGGACGTCGCTGTTCGGTTACCTGCCGGAAACATGGTGGCGGCAACCCGCAGGCGCTCTGCAAGGGGCTGCCGTGCGATGATACTCCGATGATTCTTGGCGATCCCGCAGCAGCCGCAGCGCCATACGGCCAAAGCCGCATCACGCTCGACGAATTGTTTCGGCGCGCCGCGGCGCGGCGGCCGGGGGCGATCGCGTTGGCCGATGCGCCGAACCGGCAAACGTTTACCGACGGCCCGCCGCTGCGGCTGTCCTATGCCGAGGCCGACCGCATGATTTCGGCGATCGCCGGCCGGTTGCGCCGCATGGGACTGCCGACCGACGCGATCGTCGGCATCCAAATGCCAAACGTCGTCGAGCATGTCTTGACCATCCTCGGCGTGTTGCGCGCGGGTCTGATCGCGGCGCCGCTGCCGCTGTTGTGGCGGCGCGCCGACGCCGTCACAGCGCTGGCGCGCGTCGGCGCCAAGGCCCTGATCGCTTGCCGCCGCGTCGGTAAGTTCGAAAATTGCCGCTTCGCCATGCGCGTCGCCGCGGAAGTGTTTTCCATCCGCTATGTGTGCGGCTTCGGCGGCGACCTGCCCGACGGCGTGGTGACGCTCGACGATTTGTTCACGGCGGCAAAACTCGATCCCGTTCCGCCGCTCGGGCGCGACAGTAACGCTGCCGCGCATGTCGCGGTGACGACGTTTGAGGTCGGCGAGGATGGGCCGGTCCCGGTGGCGCGCCGCCATCTCGAACTCCTCGCCGGCGGATTGTGTGGGCTTTTGGAAAGCAGGCTCGAACAGGACGCGAGCGTGCTTTCCGCGATCGCTCCTGCGTCGTTCGCCGGCATCTGCCTCACCCTCGTGCCTTGGCTCCTCACCGGCGGCACGCTTGTGCTGCATCATCCGTTCGATGCGGAGATTTTCGCGCGGCAGCGGCGCGACGATCGCTGCGGGACGCTGATTTTGCCGGCCGCGGTCGCGTTTCGGCTTGCCGAGACCGGTCTGTTCGCGCGCGAGGGGCCGACCACGGTGCTGGCGGCATGGCATGCGCCGGAACGGCTTAGCGCCGGTGCGGAATGGCGCGAACGCGACGCCGTGCTCGTTGACGTTGCGATTTTTGGCGAAGCCGGCCTCGTCGCGTCGCGGCGCGGGCCGGGGGGCCGTCCGGCGTCCATTCCGCTTGGTCCGGTCGTTGCACTGCGCGATGCCGAGGGCGCGGTGGCGGTCGCCGAAATCGCCGCCACCGCGACCGACACTTTGGCGCTGCGCGGTCCGATGGTGCCGCGCCATGTGTTTCCGCCGGGCATCGAGCGGTCCGACCAGCCGCATTTCGAGATCGGACGCGACGGCTTCGTCGACACCGGCTATCCCTGCCGGTGCGATCCGATGAGCAAAACCCTCATCGTCACGGGTCCGCCGTCCGGCATCGTCAATGTCGGCGGTTATCGTTTTCCGCTTTGCGCGCTCCTGGAAACGATCGGCCGCATCGACGGCGGCGCGGCGCTGGCGGCGTTGCCCGATCCTTTGACCGGACAGCGCCTGGTCGGCACCGCGGCCGATCTCGATGCCATGGCGGCCGCGCTCGGCGCGCTTGGCGTCAATCCGCTGGTCACCGCGGCCTTCGGCGAGCACGGCGAGGAGGTTTTGCGCGAGGCGGTTGGCGCCGGGTGAGCGCTGCCTGCGGCTTCTCTTCGGCCACGTTGACGGGACATTAACAGCGCTTTGGCATGCTTGGGGTCCCTAATCTGTACAAGTCCGCACCCCGATCATGGCGCTGCAAGGTCCGTTCGCCGTCATTGCCGACAGCCCGGCGCCGGATGTCGTCGATGCGCTGCGCGCCGCAGGCGCTTTCCCGATCATCGAAGCGACCTGGACCGACGCTCCGAGTGCGCTCGCGTCGGTCGAGCCCGAAGCCGTCATTCTGGCCGAGCCTTGTCCCGATCGCGCCCGCGCCGCCGCGCTTGCAGAACTGTTGGACGAACAACGGCAGAAGGCCGGCGGCCTGTTCATGCCGGTTATCGCCCGCACCCGCGATGACGGCGCGCCGCCGCTCGCGGACGCATTCGCCATCGCCGCCAATGCGTCGCCGCAACGCCTGCTGCGGCGCTTAAGCACGGCGCTGCGGCTTCGCGCGCTGCACGGCACGGTGCTGCGCCGCATGCGTACGCTCGCGTCGCGCGGCGAACAGCTGCCGGAATTGTCGGCCAGCGATCCGCTCGACGAAGCAAGCGTGCTCGTCGCCGGGCGCGGCCGCGCCTATCCGGAACTGTCGGTCGCGGTCGGCGAGCGGGTCGGCGTGGTCGGGGCGCTTTCCGTCGAGAGCGCGGCGCGCGCGCTCAACGTGCGCGACATCGACGGCATGGTGATCGGCGACGGCTTTAGCGCGAAAATCGTCGAGGCGCTGTTGACCGTGCTTGCCGAGGACGTGCGGTTCCGCGATCTGCCGGTCGCGGTGCTCGGCGGCCATTCCGCCGTGATCGAGCCGTTCGCCATCGAGCTTGCCAATCTCGAACGCATCTCCGAAGGCCCGCAGCGGCTCGTCGAACGCTTCCTGCCCTATGTCCGCGCGCATGCCTTCGGCCAGCGGCTCAAGCGCATGCTCAAATCGCTCGACGCCAAAGGCATGCTCGATCCCGATACCGGATTGCTCGGCCACGAAGCGTTCTGGCGCGACCTCAACCGCGCCGTCGACGACGCCGAGAAGCGCGGCGTCGGCCTGTCGATCGCGCGTTTCTCTTTCGCCCGTCAGGACCGTCGCTTGGGCCTCGATGCGGCGCGGCTGGTCGGCCGGCTGATGCGGCAGGTCGACTTCGCCTGCCAGGAAGCCGACAACTCGATTTTCGCGGTCTTCACCGAGACCGATCTGCGCGCCGCCCATGTCGTGACGCGCCGGATCGCGAGCGTGCTGAAGAACACGATGCTGGCGCCCGACAGCAAGAATGGCGGCATCGATACCGCGGTCACGCTTGCCACGTTGAAGGCGACCGACAGCGTCGATTCCCTGATCGCGCGGGTCGTCGGCCTGACCGCCGCCGGCTAACGCGCCCGCCCTTTCGGTCTAGCGCCCGGTTCCCAGCGTCACGACATATGCGCTAGGCTGAACGACTGCGAATCGAAGGCTTTTGCGATGGCCGATTCTTCCGAACCGCGCGGTGCTGTGCACGTCGATGTGGTGTCCGACGTCGTCTGCCCGTGGTGTTATATCGGCAAGCGCCGGCTCGAAGGCGCCGTCGCGCTCACGCCCGACGTCGATGTCGAGATCAGCTGGCGGCCGTATTTCCTAAATCCCTGGATCCCGCGCGACGGCATCGACCGGCAGACTTATCTGGAAACGAAATTCGGCTCGGTCGAGCGATACGCCGTGATCGCCGAGCGCATTTCGGCCGCCGCCGCGATGGAAGGGCTGGTTTACAACCCGGACAAGATCAGCCGGCAGCCCAACACGCTCGACTGTCACCGTCTCATTCTATGGTCGCGCAGCGCCACCGATCCGGCCCGCATGAAGCAGCGGCTGATGGAACTCTACTTCGCCGAAGGCGCCGATCTCAGCGATCCCAAGGTGCTCATCCAAGCCGCGCTCGATTGCGGGCTCGACGGCGACCTGGTGCGGCGGCTGCTGGCGAGCGACGCCGATGTCGATCGCATCGAGAACGACGCCAACAACGCCAAGGAAGCCGGCATCGACGGCGTGCCGTGCTTTGTTTTCGGCTCGAGCGTCATCGTCACCGGTGCGCAGTCGCCCGAATATCTGGCGAGCGCGATTGAGCGCACCTCGGGACGGCACTCGCGGCTGCGCGCCTGATCGCCGGCCGACCTCCGTCAGCTCAAGTCCAAATGCGCCGTGGCGATTTCAATCCGCCCGCGGATCATGATGTTGAAGGCGACGACGATACGGTCCTCGGACGGGTCGGCGGAGCCCTCCTCGACCAAGTGCGGAACGTAGCTCGGCCACAGCAACATGCGCCCCTTCTCCGCCGGAAAGACAAAAACGTCGGCATTGAACTCGTTTTTTTGCAGATAAGTGGGCTCGAGGCTTTTCGCCAGCTGGCGCGGCGAAGCGAATACCGTCGGCCCGCAATTGTTCGGCGTCTTGATATAGACGAGGCCGCTGAACAGGCAGTTCGGATGCATGTGCATCGAGTGGCGGCGATTCGGATGCGTGATGTTCGCCCACATATTGGTGATGTAGTGCGAGTCCCGTCGTACCGTGTAGACGTCCAGAATCTGCTCCGATTCTCTCATGATCAGGTCAACGAGCTCCTGCATCTCCGGAAGAATCTGGAGGTCGTCCGGCGTGATATAGGCGCGCATCGCCTCCTTGCGCCCGAAGTTGCCCTTGCCCGATTTCTGCACCTTCCGCAGTACCGCCTCGATTCGATCGCAAACGCCGATGTCCGATAATTTTCCGGTAAACAGCGGCGTCGGAAACAGCTTGAACACCTGCTTTCCGGTCAATTCGACCGGCGTTGCGGCGGCGGGCTTTGAATCGGCAGGTTGGGGGGCGAGAGGCTTGGCCGCGAGAGGCGTGTAAAGCATCGTCAACCTGGCCCCGCTGATTGAGGAAGGACTTAACATGGATCAGTCCGCGGCTTCGACCAACCCCCGGAAATGGGCATGGAATCGCGATAACTTCGCGCCTCCCCAAAACTGGTGATGCCGGTATGCTTGCCCTCGGCGCCGCCAACATGCATTGCACTTGAGGCATTGCGCTTGAGGCAATCCCATTCGCGCCGCAATCATGACTGGACGCGACGTGCGCTTTTTCTTCCGCCGGTTTTCTCGCGCCGCGATCGTGCTCGTCTGTGCGGGATTTTCCGCCGTGGTCCTGGCGTTGTGCGTCGTTGCCGGCGTGCATTTCAAAAGGGCGGTCGAACAGGAATTTTACCGCGAGACCGGCAACATCGCCCAGATTCTGATGGCGGGCTTCGACGACGACGCAGCGTCGGCGGATGCCATTCTCACTCGCCTCGCGACGGAAATTCCGCCGGACGAAGTGTCCGCGGCGCATGAAACCGAGCTGCATCGGCTGCTGGCAAGCTATGCCTTGCAGCCATCGATGATCGGTCCCGGCGTGCTCGACCGCGACGGCACCCTGATCGCCAGCGCGCTTGCCGATCCGGTGCCCAAAATATCGCTGCGCGACAAGAACACCTTTCGCGTTCACGCCGACGCGCCGAATGCTTCCGAGCTTTATATCAGCGCGCCGATGCGCGGCCTGATTACCGACGAATGGGCGATTCAATTCTCGCGGCCGTTGCGCGATCAATCGGGTGGCTTCTACGGCGTGGTGCTGTTGTCGTACCGGCTGTCGCATTTCGTCAGCCTTTACGAAAAACTGAAGCTGAGCGATCACGGCCTGGTTGGCCTGGTCGGCAAAGACGGCGTCGTGCGCATCCGCTCCATGAACGGCGCGATCGGTTACGGCACGGCGGTCTCGAGAATCCCGCTGGTCTATTACCGGGTGCTCTCGGGAGAGATGAGCGGCACCTTCCACAGCCGCGGCGGTCCCGACGACATTACGCGGATCGGCTCGTTCGCGGCGTCGCAGACCACGCCGTTTTACGTGACCGTCGGCTACGACAACGGCTATCTGCGCGCGCAATATCTGGGATTTTTCTATCTGCTCGGGCTGTGCTGGTTCGTGCTCACCGCGGCGATGGTCGCGGCGGCGGTATTCATTCACCGGCTCGACGAGCTCAGCCATCAGAGCCGGCTGGAAATCGTCAACTCCGCCGTCGCCGAACGGCAGAAGCTTTCCGCCGACATGCACGACAGCATCGGCGCCAGCCTTGCCGCGCTGCTGGCTTATTTGACCACCGAAAACGTCAACACGGCCGAGGTCAAGCGGCGGGTCGGCGAAGTTCTGATGGAGTTGCGCTTTCTGGTCGACAGCGCCGAAACCGACGACGGCGACGTCAATTTGCTGTTGAGCAACGTCCGCCATCGCATGGCAAGCAGCATCGAATTGGCCGGCATCGAGCTCACCTGGCAGGCCGGCGATTTGCCGAAGATTAGCGGTCTCACCGCGCGCGATGCGCTCACCGTCAAGCTCATTCTGATGGAGGCTTTGAGCAACGTGCTGCATCATTCCAGGACCAGATCCGCGGCGCTGACGGCAAGCTTCGATGAGCCAACCGCGACGATTTCGATTGCCGTGCGCGACGACGGCTGCGGTTTCGACCCGGTCGCGGCGGGCGCGGGACGCGGCCTGTCGAACATGCGGCGGCGGATCGCCAGCATCTCGACCGGCGCTGCGATTTTTATCGACTCTTCGCCGGGCGGCGGAACCACGGTGCGCGTCGAATTGCAGGCACTGCCCTAACGGATGAGCTTGCGGCGGCGCGCCTCATAGACCGCCTCGGTCTTGGAATGCACTTCGAGCTTGCGGTAGACGCTCTTGAGGTGCGTGTGCACGGTCGCCGCGCTGATGCCGCAAATCTTCGACGTCTCGGCGTAGGAAAACCCCTTGCCGATCAATTCCAAAATCTCGTGCTCGCGCCGGGTCAAGGCGGTTTCGCCGCCGGTCTCCGGTTTTTCGGCGGCCGCTTTGGCTTGCAGCCGGTTGAGCAGCTTGCGTGCGATCATCGGCGAGAGCGGCGAGCCGCCGTCGCGCAGAGCGCCGATGTCGCGCTTGAGCTCTTCGAGCGAGGTGCCTTTCAACAGATAACCGTCGGCGCCGGCTTCGAGCGCGGCGGTGACCGTCTTCTCGTCGCCGAACGTGGTGATGACCATGACGCTGCATCCGGGCGACAGCGCCTTCAATTTGCGGATAACGTCGATCCCCGAAACGTCCGGCAGGCCGATATCGACCAGCAGGATGTCGAGCGCCATGTCCGCGAGCGCCGCAATCGCCGCCTTGCCTTCGGCGAACTCCGCGATCACCGCGTAGTTCGGGTCCGCCTGCAACAGCGAAACGATCATCTTGCGCGATGCCGGGTCGTCCTCGACGATCGCGGTGCGGATCGGCTTTTTGATCGGGGCGGTCGGCACGAAGTGACTCTCCGCGGCTTTGCAGGATTTAACGTAGCACGTCCGATATTGTCGCGCCCCGCGAAGCGGCGGCGGATGAGTTCCATCGTTCCCGCGGCGCCAACGCGCTCCCTCTTCCCGCGTGCGGACAGAGGTGAATATGAGCGATCTCGTTCTCGCGGCGCGAATAGCGCGCGAGTGTTGTCAAACAGCGATGTCGAACGGCCCGTAGTCCGTAGCCCGGATTGAGCGGAGCGAAATCCGGGTACGATCGACGAGCTTTAGCGCCGCTCCTGGGTTTCACTTCGTTCAACCCAGGCTACGAAAGAAAGAAATAAGGGAAGCGGAACGCCGGCAGACGCACTGTCGTCAGTCCCGCACCGAACGGGTGCGGTCGCGCCACGGATAAGGCGGCTTGCGCCGCCCTTTCCGCTCTCGGGCGCGCTCGCCTGCCGGCGTTCCACCACGGCTCTTGCCAAGGGGTGTGTCGTCCCTTGGTGCGGCCCGGGCCAGGTTTCGTGGGCAAACCGTCCAAGCGGCGGGGGTCACTCCGCCGACGGCCTGACCACTTCCAGCGACGCACCTCGCACGCCGGTCGTAATGCCGGCAGACATGATGCCCGGACCGCCCGGGAGCCAAGCTGATGAGGCTTGGCCCGCGGGCACCGCACTCGCCCCTGCCGCCCGGCATCACCCGGACGGCGTCCCTTGGGGCGAGATTTGATTCGTCATCGTGTAATTGAAACGGGGACGAATGTCAAGCGCGTGTCTCCATAACGGAGACGGACAGGCTCGCGCGGCCCGGCCCCGGCGCGGCCGATTTTCCCGTTTTGCCGCACTGCAACCGGGAAGTGCACGCCGGGATCAACCAAGCCTCAATCATATTCCGGTAAGGAATGGGCGGTTCTGCCGCCATGTCGCATAATCGAACGATTGGCGCATAACCGCACGACTGGCGCATGACCAAGAATTTGGCGCATGACCCAAACGACTGGCCAAGAGACTGAGCAAAAACCTGCGCCGGACGCGGCGAAAGACCTTACGGCGCCGTGCCCGAGATGCCGCGCCGCTATGGCCTATGTGACAGCGCTGCCGCATCCCCAGGCCCCGGAGATGCGGCGGACCGTATTTCTGTGCGTCGCCTGCAATCAGACCCGGAATTACTCGCTCTCGGCCGCCATGGCCGAGGCTTACGCCGCGCTATTCGGGCTCGACCGGCCGGAATCGGCCTAAATCCGCAATCGTTGAACCCGCATCGCGCGCCGCGACCCTCACGGCGACGCTGTTCAGCCGCGATAAGCGCGCCTGGTCGGCCTGCGTTAGGCCGCCGCTCCGCCGTCGGCCGCTTCGGTCAGCGACACGCCGCATTCGCCGCAGCGATAGATGTGCAGGTCCGACAGGCCCTCGCATCGCGGCGCGGTGCGCGCCAGATGCATCGATCGCCCGCAGTTCGGGCAGCACGGCCCGGCCGTGATCGGGTTGCCGGCCGGCCGCAACGAGTTCTGTATCGCCAACATGGTTCGCCTCTTAATCCGCCGCTTGAAGCGCTTTGCCGCGCATTATCAAACGTGTGATTGAAATTCAAACAGTTGTTTGAGACCCGGGCGCGCCGGAAATAAGGAGATGTTGTGATTTTCGCTCGTCGCCGAATGTGGCAGCGCCATTACTTTGAACACATCATTCGGGATGCGCCGGATTTAGCCCGCATTCGCCGTTACATCGAGGAAAACCCGTTGCGTTGGGAATTCGATGGGGAAAACCCGCTGCGTGTCGAGATGTGAGGCTCGCGGGCGGCCACAGGGGCCGCCCCTACGGACTTAGGCGTCACGCCGCCTTCTTCCCCTTCTCCGCGATCCCGACCAGCGTCCGCAAAATCCCCGTCGCGCCCTTCAAGCGTTCAGCCGCCGTGTCCCATTCGTCGAAGAACACCACTTTCATATCCGGCCGCACGCGGGCGCCTTCGGGGTGCTTTCCGATATAGGCGATCAGCCCTTCGGGATTGGGGAAGATATTGTCGCGGAACGACAGCACGGCGCCCTTCGGCCCGACTTCGATGCGCTCGACATTGGCGCGCCGGCACAGCGATTTGATGGCGACGATCGCCAAAAGGTATTCCACTTCTTCCGGTAATGGGCCAAATCGATCGACGAGCTCGGCGCCGAAGGCTTCGATGTCGCGGTCGTCCTCGATCTCGGCGAGGCGGCGATAGAGCGCGAGCCGCACCGGCAGGTCGGTGACGTAATCTTCGGGGATCAGCACCGGCGTGCCGATGGTAATCTGCGGCGACCATTTGTCGGCGACCGGACCGGAAATGCCGGCCTTCATCGAGGCCACCGCCTCTTCCAGCATCTGCTGATAAAGCTCGAAGCCGACTTCCTTGATGTGGCCGGATTGCTCGTCGCCCAAGAGATTGCCGGCGCCGCGGATGTCGAGATCGTGGGAAGCGAGCTGGAAGCCGGCGCCGAGCGTGTCGAGCGATTGCAGCACTTTGAGCCGGCGCTCGGCCTGCGCCGTGATTTTCCGCGCGGCCGGCAGCGTGAGCAGCGCATAGGCGCGCAGCTTGGCGCGGCCGACGCGGCCGCGCAGCTGATAGATCTGCGACAGCCCGAACATGTCGGCGCGGTGCACGATCAGCGTATTGGCGTTCGGGATATCGAGGCCGCTTTCGATGATGGTGGTCGAGAGCAGCACGTCGAACTTGCCGTCGTAGAACGCCGACATGATGTCTTCGAGCACCGCGGCGGGCATCTGGCCGTGGGCGACAGCGACGCGCACTTCCGGCACGGTTTTGTCGAGGAAGCTCTTGGCGTCGGCCAGATCCTCGATGCGCGGGCAGACATAGAAGGCCTGGCCGCCGCGATAGCGTTCGCGCAGCAGCGCCTCGCGCACCGTGACCGGATCGAACGGCGAGACGAAGGTGCGCACGGCAAGCCGATCGACCGGCGGCGTGGCGATGATCGACATTTCGCGCACGCCGGACAGCGCGAGCTGCAAAGTGCGCGGGATTGGCGTCGCGGTCAGCGTCAGCACGTGCACCTCGGACCGCAACTGCTTGAGCTTCTCTTTATGTGCGACGCCGAAATGCTGCTCCTCGTCGACGACGATCAGGCCGAGATCCTTGAACTTGATCGCCTTGCCGAGGAGCGCATGGGTGCCGATGACGATGTCGATTCCGCCCTCGGCGAGGCCCTTTTTGACGCTGGCGAGCTCCTTGGCCGAAACCAGCCGCGACGCCTGCGCGACGTGGACCGGGTAGCCTTTGAGGCGATCGGAAAACGTTTTGAAATGCTGGCGGCAGAGCAGCGTCGTCGGCACCACGACCGCGACCTGCTTGCCATTCATCGCGGCGATGAAGGCGGCGCGCAGCGCCACTTCGGTCTTGCCGAAGCCGACGTCGCCGCAGACCAGCCGGTCCATCGGCCGGCCGGACGACATATCCTTCAGCACGGCGGCAATGGCGGCATCCTGGTCGTCGGTCTCCTCGTAGGGAAATCCGGCGCAGAACTCGTCGTAGAGGCCGGCGCCGACCGCAAGCCGCGGCGCCTCGCGCAATTGCCGCTCGGCGGCGACCTTGATCAGTTCGCCGGCGATTTCGCGGATGCGGTTTTTCATCCGCGCCTTGCGCGTCTGCCACGCCGAGCTGCCAAGCCTGTCGAGCTCGGCGCCGGCCTCCTCCGAGCCGTAGCGCGACAGAAGCTCGATGTTCTCCACCGGCAGGAACAATTTGTCGCCGCCGGCATAATGGATTTCGAGGCAGTCGTGCGGCGCGCCGGCCGCCTCGATGGGACGCAAGCCGATGAAGCGGCCGATGCCGTGATCGACGTGGACGACGAGATCGCCGGCGGCAAGGCTCGTCACTTCGGCGATGAAATTGTCGGCGCGCTTGCTCGCCCGCCGCGAGCGGATCAGCCGCTCGCCCAGAATGTCCTGCTCGGTGACGAGCGCGACGTCAGCGGTTTCGAAACCGGATTCGAGGCCGAGCACGGCGAGCGCGATCTCGTGGCGCGGTAAGCTAAGCGCCTGCGGCCACGACGCGACCGGCGTCAGATTGACCAGGCCGTGCTCGGCCAGCACATGCGACATGCGTTCGCGCGAGCCGTCGCTCCACAGCGCGACCAGCGCGCGCTTACCGGACGCCTGCAGCGCATGGACGTGCTTGGTCACCGCCTCGAACACATTGGCGCCGGGGGTGGCGCGCTCGGCGGTGAAGTTATGGCCGGCGTGCACGCCGGCCTCGATGACATTGGCCGCTTCGGGGGCGGCGAACGGCGTCAGCCGCGCCAGCGCCGATTTGTCGAGGCGCGCGCGCCATTCGGCTTCGGCGAGATAAAGCCGGTCCGGCGGCAACGGCTTATACGGCGCGCCGCCGCCGGAATGATCGAGCGCTTCCTTGCGCGCCTCGTAATAGTCGGCGATCTGCGCCAGCCGCTCATGGGCGGCTTCTTCGGCCAGCGGCTCGATGGCGAGCGGGCTGTTCTCGACATAGTCGAACAGCGTTTCCATGCGCTGGTGAAACAGCGGCAGCCAATGCTCCATGCCGGCGTAGCGGCGGCCTTCGCTGACCGCTTCATAGAGCAGGTCGTCGGGGCCCGCGGCGCCGAACGCCGCGACGTAACCGGTGCGGAACAGCCGGATGGTGTCGGAGGTCAGCTGAAACTCCGCCATCGGCACCAGATCGAGCGCGCGCAGGTCGGCATTGGTGCGCTGCGTCTCCGGATCGAAGCTCCTGATCGATTCCAGCGTGTCGCCGAAAAAATCGAGCCGCACCGGCTCATCCATGCCGGGCGCGAACAGATCGATGATGCCGCCGCGCACTGCATAATCTCCCGCTTCACGAACCGTGGCGGCGCGGTTGAAGCCATTGAGATCGAGCCATTGGGTGATGCCGGCCATCGGCAGTATGTTGCCCGGCGCGGCCGAGAGCGATTGCTTGGCGATCAGCTCGCGCGCCGGCACCCGCTGCAGCGCGGCATTGATGGTGGTCAGCAGCACGGCCGGATGCTCGCGGCCTTTGACCCGCGCCAGCCGCGCGAGCGTCATCATGCGCTGCGCCACCACGGCGGCGTGCGGCGAGACACGGTCGTAGGGCAGGCAATCCCAGGCCGGGAATTCCAGCACCTCGATGTCGGGGGCGAAGAAGGCGAGCGCGCGCGACAGTGTCGCCATGCGCGCCCCGTCGCGGCAGACCACCGCGATCGAAATCGCCGGCGGCTTATTTCCCGCGGCAATCGCGCGGGCGAGATCGGCGATCACCAGGCCTTCAGCGCCATCGGCAATGCCGGCGAGCGTCAGCACCCGGCCGGGCGCAAGCCGCTCGGCCGGCGATTTCAGCCACGGACGAGGGATGTGCGCGGTCATTGCGCTTTGGGGCCCTTCGGTCCCGCCCCGGCCGCGCGATCCGAACTGTTATGAAAACCGATCAACTGCCGCAGCACCGCGGTGTCGTAATTCGGCGGCGCCGCTTCATCGCCGACCACCCAGGCATAAAGCTCGGCGTTGGGCGCTTCGATCAGCCGCTCGAAATCGTCGAGCGAAGTCGCGTCGAATTTATCGATATTGGCGTCGGCGAAACGGCCGACGATCAGGTCCATCTCGCGCACGCCGCGCCGCCACGCCCGGAACAACAGCCGGCGGCGGCGCACATCCAGTCCTTCGCTCGATCGCTCCGTCATGCCGTCTCCAAACGCCGAAAGCCCGGACGCGGCCGGGCGTGCGGTATATAGAGGGTGAGTACGAAGATGTCAGCCGTCATTCCGGGACGCGGACGCAAGTCCGCGAGCCCGGAATCCATAACCACAGGCCGTGCATATCTTGCTCATTTCGTGATTATAGATTCCGGGCTCGCCGTTTTGCGGCGCCCCGGAATGACGAGAGACAATGCGCCCGCCGGTCCTCAATCCGCTTTTCGCTTCGCTCTCGGCGCTGCCCGGGATCGGGCCGAAGCTCGAAAAGCTGTTCGGCCGGCTCGTCGGCCGCGACGGCGAGCCGCCGCGCGTCATCGATCTGTTGTTTCACCTGCCGACCGGGTTCGTCGACCGGCGCAACCAGCCGAAACTCTCCGAAGTCGTTCCCGACACCATCGTCACCGTCGCGGTCACCATCGACCGCCACCGCCCGCCGCCGCCGAACCGGCCGCGCGCGCCCTACAATATCGACGCCAGCGACGACACCAACACGCTGATGATCACCTATTTCAACGCCCGCAAGGATTACCTGGAAAAGCTGTTGCCCGAAGGCGCGCTGCGTTACGTGTCCGGCACCGCGACGCTCTACGACGGCCATCTGCAGATGCTGCATCCCGACCGCGTGGTCGACGCGGCGGGATTTGCCAAGCTGCCGCTGATCGATCCGGTCTATCCGCTCACCGAAGGGCTGCACCCGAACCAGGTGCGCAAGGCGCTCGACCTGGCGCTCGATCGGCTGCCGGCGCTGCCGGAATGGCAGGACGCGGAATGGCGCAAGCGCAACGCCTATCCGGGCTTCGCCGACGCGCTGCGCGGCGTGCATCGTCCCGCAACGCCCGACGACATCAAGCCGGACAGCGCGGCGTGGTCGCGGCTCGCTTACGACGAATTGCTGGCGAGCCAGCTCGCGCTCGCTTTGTTGCGCGCGCATATGCGCAGCCGCGCCGGCCGCGGCAGCTCGGCCGAGGGCAGGCTTCGCGCGCGTCTCGTCGCGGCGCTGCCCTATTCGTTGACGCCGTCGCAAGCCCGCGCCGTCACCGACATCACCGCCGATCTGGCGCAGCCGCAGCGCATGCTCCGCCTGCTGCACGGCGACGTCGGCTCCGGCAAGACCGTGGTCGCGCTCCTCGCCGCCGCGCACGTGATCGAGGCCGGCCGGCAGGCAGCCTTCATGGCGCCGACCGAAATCCTGGCGCGCCAGCATTTCGCCACCATCGCGCCGTTGGCGAAGGCGGCCGGCATCCGGCTTGCCATCCTCACCGGCCGCGAGCGCGGGCGCGAGCGCGAAGACATTCTCGCAGCGCTTGCCGCCGGCGATATCGATCTGATCGTCGGCACCCATGCGCTGTTCCAGGAGAACGTCGCGTTCCGCGATCTCGCTCTGGCGGTCGTCGACGAACAGCATCGCTTCGGCGTGCACCAGCGGCTCGCTTTGGCGCGCAAGGGCGAGGCGGTCGATCTTCTCGTCCTCACCGCGACGCCGATCCCGCGCACGCTGGTGCTGACCTATTTCGGCGACATGGACATTTCGGAATTGCGCGAAAAGCCGGCCGGCCGGCAGAAGATCGATACGCGCGCGGTGCCGCTCGATCGTCTGGCCGAAGTGATCGAGGCGGTGGCGCGCGCGCTCGACGCCGGCCGCCGCGTCTATTGGGTCTGCCCGCTGGTCGAGGAATCCGAAAGCATCGATCTCGCCGCCGCCGAGGAACGCTACGCGGCCTTGCAGAAGCGCTTCGGCGATACCGTCGACATCGTCCACGGCCGCCTGCGCGGCGCTGAGAAAGATCGCGCCATGGAGCGCTTCGCCAAAGGCGAAACGCGGCTCCTCGTAGCGACGACGGTGATCGAGGTCGGCGTCGACGTGCCCGAAGCGAGCGTCATGGTGATCGAGCACGCCGAACGGTTCGGGCTCGCGCAACTGCATCAATTGCGCGGCCGCATCGGCCGCGGCGCCGAGCGCTCGACCTGCATCCTTCTCTACAAGCCGCCGCTCGGCGTGACCGCGAAAGCGCGGCTGGCGATTTTGCGCGAGACCGAGGACGGCTTCCGCATCGCCGAGGAAGATCTAAAGCTGCGCGGCGAAGGCGACCTGCTCGGCGTGCGCCAGAGCGGCGAACCGGGCTTCCGCATCGCCCGGCTCGAATTCCACGCCAAGCTGCTTGCGGCGGCGCGCGACGACGCGACGCTTGTGCTGACCCGCGACCCGAAGCTGAAATCGCCGCGCGGCGAAGCCTTGCGCGATCTGCTCTATCTGTTCGCGCGCGATGAGGCGATCAGACTGCTGGACGCGGGATAGCGCTTGTTATTTGACCGCGGTCGGCTCGGCCTTGCGCGCGGCTTGCGCGGCGCGGGCGGTCTCGGCGAGCGCCGCGAGCTTGCCTTGCGCTTGGGCGTCGCCGCCGGGCTGCACCATGCCGGCGGACATGATCAACGTCATCGCCTGCTCGACCGTGATATCGAGATCGATGACGTCGCGCTTGGGTACATAGAAAAAGAAACCGGTCGTCGGATTTGGCGTGCACGGCATGAACGCCGAGACGTGCTCCGTCGCCGGCAGGCGGTCGGAGATTTCCGCGCTCGGCGATTGCGTCAGGAACACCAGCGACCACATGCCCGGCGAAGGAAACTCCACCAGGCCGACGCGGCGGAAACTGGAATCCGATTTGGAAAACAAGGTCTCGAAAATCTGCTTGGCGGTGCGGTAGATCGGCCGCACGATTGGCATGCGGCCCAACAGGCTCTCGCCGAAATCGACAAGCTTGCGGCCGATCAAATTCGCGGTGAGGAAGCCGAGCAAGGTCAGCGCCACAAACGCGACGATCAAGCCGGTGCCCGGGATGTTCACCGGTAGATAGGTTTCGGGCCGGTACGCCACCGGAATGACCGGTCGCACCAGATTGTCGACCCAGGTCACGAACCACCAGATCAGCCACACCGTCACCGCCACCGGTCCGGCGACGATCAGGCCTGTTAGGAAATAAGTGCGGATCCGACTCATGAAGCTCGGCGACGGTTTGGCCGCGCTCGCCGACGGTCCGGTTTTTGGATCGTTGTCGCTGGTCATCGGTTCGCCCGTCCTTGCCCGCTGTCGAAGTAATATATGGGCGAGTGCAAGATTTGCACCACACCGGCACAGCGTCGGCGCCGCGCCGGGACGCGGCGTCTATTCCACCGTCACCGATTTGGCAAGGTTGCGCGGCTGATCGACGTCGGTGCCCATGACGACGGCGGTGTGATAGGCCAGGAGCTGCACCGGCACGGCATAAACCAGCGGCGCCACCGCCGGATGCACCGCGGGCAAAGTCAGCGTCGTCAGCGACTGGCCGTCCGCCGCCTGCGCCGCCTCGGCGCCTGCGGCGTCGGTCATCAGGATCAGCCGGCCGCCGCGCGCGGCGACCTCTTGCATGTTCGATAGGGTCTTTTCGAAAACCTTGTCGTGCGGCGCGATCACGATCACCGGCATGTTCTCGTCAATGAGCGCAATCGGGCCGTGTTTCAGTTCGCCGGCGGCATAACCTTCGGCATGGATGTAGGAAATCTCCTTGAGCTTGAGCGCGCCCTCGAGCGCGAGCGGATAGCTGGTGCCGCGGCCGAGATAAAGCACGTCGCGGCATTTCGCGAGATCCCGCGCCAGGTGCTCGATCTGCGGTTCGAGCGCCAGCGCGTCGTTCAAATGGCGCGGTATCTCGATCAGGGCGTGAACCAGCTCCTTCTCGTCGCTCTCGGTGAGGACGCCGCGCGCGCGACCGGCGGCAATCGCCAGCGCCGCAAGAGCCGCCAGCTGGCAGGTGAACGCCTTGGTGGAGGCCACGCCGATTTCCGGCCCGGCGAGCGTCGGCATGACGATATCGCTTTCGCGCGCGATGCTCGACGTCGGCACGTTGACGATCGAGAGCACGTGTTGCTGGTGCGCGCGCGCATAGCGCAGCGACGCCAGCGTGTCCGCCGTCTCGCCGGATTGCGAGACGAAGATCGCGAGGTTGCCGGTCTCGAGCGGCACGTCGCGATAGCGGAACTCGGACGCAATATCGACTTCGGCCGGCAGATGCGCGAAATGCTCGAACCAATAGCGCGCCACCATGCCGGCGTAATAAGCGGTGCCGCAGGCGGCGATGGAAATCCGATTGAGCGCACGGAAATCGAACGGCAAAGCGAAAGGCAGCGCCACGCGCGCGGCCGTCATGTCGAGATAATTCGCCAGCGTATGGCCGACGACTTCCGGCTGCTCGTAGATCTCCTTCGCCATGAAATGACGATGGTTGCCCTTGTCGATCAGCAGCACCGAGGCTTGCGATTTCAGCACCGCGCGATGCACGATCTTGTCGCCGCGGTCATGAATTTCCGCGCCGCCCCGCGTGACGATCGCCCAATCGCCGTCATCGAGATAGCTCACCGTGTCGGTGAACGGCGCCAGCGCGATCGCATCGGAGCCGACATACATGGCGCCGTCGCCGAAACCTATGGCGAGCGGCGAGCCCTGCCGGGCGGCGATCAAAAGGTTGTCCTCGCCGGCAAACAGAAAGGCGAGCGCGAAGGCGCCGCGCAACCGCGGCAGCGCCGCCTTGACCGCGGCGATGGGCGACGCGCCGCGCTTCATCTCCGCGGTGACGAGCTGCGCAATGACTTCGGTGTCGGTATCGGTGGTGAATTTGACGCCTTTCTTTTCGAGCTCGCGCCGCAGCTCGCTGAAATTTTCGATGATGCCGTTATGCACGACCGCAAGTTTATCGGTGGCGTGCGGATGTGCGTTGTTCTCGGTCGGGCGGCCATGCGTGGCCCACCGCGTATGGCCGATGCCGATCGTTCCCGTAAGCGGTTCGCGCGCGAGCTTTAAGGCGAGGTTCTTGAGCTTTCCTTCCGCGCGCCGGCGCGTGAGCTTGCCGCCTTCCAGCGTGGCAACACCCGCCGAATCGTAGCCGCGATATTCGAGGCGCTTGAGCGCTTCGATGAGCTGCGGCGCCGCCGGCTCCTGCCCGATGATTCCGATGATGCCGCACATCCCTGTGGATGCTCTCCTCAGACGGCGTAGCGGCGCGCGTCCGCCAGCGAACCGACTATCCCGTTAACCGTTAAAGCGCACGGAAACTACTAGCAAAAATCAAATAACGTTTCGTTCCGTGACATATTCGGGCGGCTGCCGCGCCAGCGGCGCCGACGCGCCCGCTCAATCGCGCGAATGGGCCTTTTTTCTGCCGAGCGATTTCAATCCGCGCAAGCGCGATGCCCAACCTTCCTTAATGGTTTGGCGGCCGCGCGCCAGCGCCAAAGCGTCCGGCGGCACATTTTCGGTAATCACCGACCCGGAACCGATATAGGCGCCCTCCCCGATCTCGACCGGCGCCACCAGCGCCGAGTTCGAGCCGATGAAGGCATCCTTGCCGATCGTGGTGCGATGCTTGTCGCCCCCGTCGTAATTGCAGGTGATGGTGCCGGCGCCGATATTGGCGTTAGCGCCGACGAAGGCGTCGCCGATATAGCTCAAGTGATTGGCCTTGGCGCCGGCCTCGATCACCGCCTCTTTGACCTCGACGAAATTGCCGATGCGCGAACCTTCGCCGAGCCGCGTGCCCGGCCGCAGCCGGGCGAACGGCCCGACCGAAACGCCTTTGCCGACATGTGCGCCGGCAAGATGCGAGAACGAATGAATCACCGCGCCGTCCTCGACCGTCACCTTCTCGCCGAAGATCACATAAGGCTCGACCACCACGTCGCGGCCGAATTTGGTGTCGGACGAGAGAAATACCGTCTCCGGCGCAATCAGCGTGACGCCCGAATCGAGCGCGGCCCGGCGCAGCCGCTGCTGCGCTACGGTTTCCGCGTCGGCGAGCTGGCTTTTGGTGTTGATGCCGCGCACGTCGTCCTCCTCGACTTCGACCGCAACCGCGCGGAGCTTCATGCCGCGCGCGATTTCGACCGCATCGGTCAGATAGAATTCATGCTTGCGATTGTCGTCGCCGATCCGCTCCAGGATGGCAAGCGCGCTGTTGCCGGCGAGCGCCATGAGACCGCCATTGCACAGCGCGATCGCGCGTTCGCTTGCGCTCGCGTCGGTCTCCTCGCGAATGGCGACAAGCTCGTCGCCCTTCATGACGAGACGCCCGTAGCCCGATGGATCGGCGGGCCGAAAGCCGAGCACCGCAAGCGCTGCGCCGCCGGCGAGCGGCGCCCGCAACCGCGCCAGGGTCGCCGGCCGAATGAGCGGCGTGTCGCCGTAAACGATCAGGATATCGTCGGCTCCGCCGTCGATGGCCGGCTTCGCCGCGAGCACCGCATGCGCCGTGCCGCGCCGGTCGCGCTGGATGAAAGTTGCGGCGTTAGGGAGAACCCGGCCCGCCTCAGCGGCGACCGCGTCCTGTCCGGGGCCGATGACGACGGCGGTCGCCGTCACGCCGGATTGGGCGACGGCATCGAGGACGTGGGCGAGAAGCGATCGACCGGCCATCGTGTGCAGCACTTTGGGCCGCGCCGAATACATCCGCGTGCCCTCGCCGGCCGCCAACACGATCGCAAGGCAAGTCCGAGAACGCGTCCGCGCCTCCATCGCAACCTCCGCGGCGTTCTCTTAGCTGAGCGTCCGGGTCGCCGAAAGCCGCGAATTCGACGACGGCAAATGCCGCATATTGCGGCCAAAGCGCTCAATGCGGCGTTCCAAATGACGGAATCTGCTAGTTTTTAGCACTGATTCGACTTTTCACTGGTTCGGTTTGGAACCTGGCGGAGCGCAGCATGGTCGATCTTGCGGAAGCTCTGAAAGCGGAACCCCACGCCCGGAGGCCGCTTATGGGGACCCCCCTTGTTGCCAAACGTGCCGTTGCCAAGCCGACATTCACCATGGCGGGGCTGCGGCAGGTCATGGTCTGGGGCGCGACGGCCGCCGCCGCTTTGCTGATCGCTGTCATTACCAGCCGCAGCGAAGTCGCCGGGGAGCGGATCGCGCTGGTTCTTCACCGCCCGACGCAGGTCGCTTCGCCGCCGTTCGACGCGCAGGCCGCGACGCAGCGTCTCGCGGAAGCCGTGCGCGGACTGAAGGCCAATGACGAACAGATCGGCTCGCGGCTCGCCGCCGTCGAGCACGATATGGATGACGTCACCGGATCAATCACCAAACAGATCAAAGCCGATGAGACCCGCCGCTCCGAGGATGGGCCGTCCGTGGCGGCCACCGCGGCGCTCACGGCGTCCATAGTGGCGCCGGCGGCACTGCCGTTCGCGACCCCCGTATCTCCTGCCGGCGCGATCAAAACATCGGCGGACGCCGCACTGCCGGCACTTTCGCATACCGAGTTCGCCGTCGACATCGGCAGTGGCCTGACCATCCAAGCGCTCCGCATGCGTTGGGCCGCGATACGCACGGCTCACCCGCAGCTTTTCGAGGGTTTGGAGCCGATCGTCAGCGTCAGGGAAGTGCCGCGCGGCAACCGGATCGAGCTACGGCTCGTGGCCGGGCCGATCGCCCAGCCCGGCGCGGCGGCGCAGCTGTGCGGCCAGCTCTCTCTGTTGGGCCTGTTCTGCCAGCCGACGATATTCGACGGTCAGCGCCTCGCCCTTCGGTGAAAGAGACCATTTCGGGTGACAATTCTCCCCGTTCTGTGATTAAGAGTCCGGGTTCGCGGGCGTTGCCCGCGGCTTCGATGACAAGCACATGCGCCGTCCACTTTTTCTGCCGACCGCACGCCAGACCAATTGGCTTTTGATCGTCGCCTTTCTGTCGGTCGGCGAGGCGCTCTACATTCGTTACATGGCGATTGAAAATCTGAATGTGGAGCTTGCCTGTCAGGGCGGCTTGCAAACCTGGCTGTGCAGCACGTTCCGGATCTCGATCGTTCTATTCAATCACGACGTGTTCGGCGGCGTTGCATTGGTTGCCGCCTTGCTCAACCTGCTACGGCCGTCGATCGTGCTGGTGTCGGTCGCACTCGCGGCAGCGGGCTTCGGCATCGTGCTGCACAATGCCGATCTCGCGGCGCTGGCTGTCGCCTTGTTGATCCTCAGCCTGGCGCGTCCCGCGCCCGCGAGAGAATGACCGCAAGGCCGAGGAAGCCGGCGCACAACCATATCGCCTGCCAGTTTGCGAAGCTCTCGTTGAAGGCGATGTAACCGGCCGACAGCGCGAGCACGATCGCGGCGACGATCTCCGCCATTGCGCGCGCTCCGCCGGTACCGACTTCGGATTGACGCGGCGCCGCAAACATCAGCATCAGGAACGGCACGACGGCGGCGCTCTGCGGTGCAAAAGGCAGATCGCGGTAGCGCGGGTCGAACACCAGACCGATCGCGCTTTGCACCGATAGCACGGTCAGCGAGATCAGGCTCAGGCCCACTGCGAGACTGATTGCATCTTGCGTTTTGGCCGAACGCGACAGCACCGCGCCAAATGTCGGCAATCCGCGGCCCGCCGCGCAGGCGGCCGCGCAGGCGATAGGCGCGGCCGCAGCCGTGATCGCAAAGGCCAGTAAGCGTAGCCGCCCGCCCGCGGTAAAACCATCGATCGGCACGCGTTCGATCGCCCATCCGAACAAGACCGCCGGCAAGAACGTCATGCTTGCGATCCGCAGCCATAACAGCGGCGGCCGATCCTTGCCGCGGCCGGCCATGCCGGCGCAGGCGAATACGATCGCGGCGAGCAAAATTCCGGCAACCGCCTGCATGCGCCAATGCGGGTGATCTGAAACGATGCCGGTGAAACTAAATTTAGGCGCCTGCCCGGCGCGGTCGAAAATCCCCCAATAGCCGCCGGTTGCGCCCTCTAGTTGGCGCTTCCATGGTTGGTCGAAGGCCTCGATGACATTGGCGCGAAAATTCTCCCGCTGTGCCAGCGCCAGCGTCTCTTCGATAACGCGCGCCTGGTTCGACGGTGACGGGAGCGCCGCTTCGCGCATGCGCCCCTCGCTAGGCCAGCCGAATTCGCCGATCACGATCTCCTTGTTGGGGATGGCGTCGGCGACTCGTTTGCGGATGGCGTCGACATGCGCTGCGGCGAGCGACGCCGGCAGTGGAAAGTCCTCCCAGTACGGCAGGATGTGGATGGTGACGAAGTCGACCGCGTTCGCCAGGTCGCTGTAGCGCAGCCAATATTCCCAAACGTCGGCATAGGTGACCGGCTGAGCTACCTGCGCCTTTACTTCGCGGATCAGCGACTCCAGGTCGGTGACCGACAGGTCGCCGCGCAACAGCACTTCGTTGCCGACGACGATGGCGGAAATGGCGTCGGGATACTTCTTGGCGAGTGCGACAACGGTCGAGATCTGCCGGCGGTTTCTTTCCGCATTGTTGGACAGCCAAATCCCCTGCAACACCTTCATGCCGTGGCGTTGCGCAATAGCGGCGATTTGATCCTGCCCATTCTCGATTGAATAAGTGCGCACGCAGTTGGTGTAACGCGACAGCAAAGTCAGATCTTCGTCGATCTGCTGCGCGTCGACATGCGTGGTTTCGACGAGCGGATCCTGATCGTCGCGAAACGGCGCGTAAGACACGCAATAAACTTTGCCGCCATCGGCGAGCGGGGATGGCGGCAGACGAATCGGCGCGCCGAGCCACCACCACACGGCGCCGATCGATAGCGCCGTGACGGCAAAATGCGCGATAGCTGCGCCGATGTAATTTCCGCCGGGAGAACGAGACATCGTTTCGCATTAGCCTTGCCGCACGGCTATGCCAAGCGTGTTGGCGCGCCGTCGGGCGTCTCACCGCGCGCGCTGGACAAACGAACGGAGTTAGGGTGTTCTCTCGTTGGGTCTTGCCTTGGAGGCTATTTCGGATCGGCCGCCGCAATAGCGGCCCAATCCGGTGGCCAAGAAGGCGGTAAACAAGCGAAGAAGTGCCGACCGAACGGCCCGAATGGTTGAGGGGAACGTCCGTTTACCAGTTCAAATTGCCCAGCAAACCAAGGCTACCATGTCGTATCGAGTGCTCAGTGTCGTCGGCGGATTGTGTATTGCCGCCTGCCTCCTCGTTCCCGTCGCCCCAGTCCTCTCCCCGGCTTTCGCCCAAAGCAGCAATCCCAACCCCGCGGAGCAGCAAGCTCCGGCCGGCCAGGACGCCGCCAAGGACGCACAAAAAGTCGACGAATATGCCGAGGCGCAGCGCGCGATCAACGGCCCGGCC
The DNA here is from genome assembly GCA_963775515.1 of uncultured Alphaproteobacteria bacterium. Classification (GTDB taxonomy): domain Bacteria; phylum Pseudomonadota; class Alphaproteobacteria; order Rhizobiales; family Xanthobacteraceae; genus BOG-931. The sequence continues at coordinate 86,693 of CAVZIQ010000002.1, forward strand.
GGCAATCCGGAATGCGTCTGGCTCGGCCGCCGCGTGGTCAGCCTGCTCTGGCGCGACGACCTGGATACCGCCTTTCGCCACCTCGATCTTTACGACCGTTTCGGCTGCCCGAGCGGCCATATCCAGTCGGCGTTTCGGTGCCTGGTTTTGCACTCCAATACCATCGATCCGAAGACCCCGGACAGCTTGAATGGGCGGGTGCTGGCCTGTTGGATCAACCCCTCTCTCGAAGCAGCGCCGGCGCCCGCCGCGGCCGCGCCGAGCACGACGACGACACGCTAGCGGCCCGGCGTTAGTTAAAGCCGATATTTTTGCATCGAAGTTGAGTTCGCTCTCGCTTTGTTGTCTTGAATTTGCCATTGCCGAACGTTAGTTTAAATCCTGCCGCTCGCAAGGTTGCCTCATCCTTACGACCATCTTCGAGCCTGGGGGCAGGTTCGGGCCCGTGTCGTTCGCCCCGTTTGGTAAGAGTCCATGCGCACCGTCGCTGCCGTGCTCGCGCTCGTAGCGTGCGTGCATGCCGGCATGTGGGCTTTGCTGAGACCGGTAGCGACCGCTCCGGACTTTACCGGTCAGCTCGCCAGCATCTCTTACTCGCCGTTCAAAGACTCATCGCATCCCGACTCCGGTCCACGTCCTACGGTTGAGCAAATCCGAGCCGATCTCGCGGCAATTGCTCCCTATACGCGCGCGATCCGCACCTATTCGGCCACCGGCGGCGCCGAGCTAATTCCTCCGATCGCGGCCGAGTTCGGCCTCAAAGTCACCGTCGGCGCCTGGATCGACAAGGATCAGGCGCGCAACGAGCGGGAAATCGACTCGGCGCTCAATCTCGCCCGCCATTACAGCAACGTCGATGCAATCGTGGTCGGCAACGAGACGACGCTGCGTGCGGAAATGAGCGTCGACGACCTGATCAAGCTCATCAAAAAGGTGAAAAGATCGAGCCCGGTCCCTGTAACGACAGGTGAAATCTGGACGGTCTGGATGGATCACCCAGAACTTGCCTCGGCCGTCGACTTCATTGCCGCGCATATCCTGCCCTATTGGGAAGGTTTCACCGCCAAGACCGCCGTCGATCACACCATCGCTTTCTACGACAAGCTGCGTCAGATGCACCCCGGCAAGCGGATCGTGATCGCCGAGTTCGGCTGGCCGAGCGCCGGCTACAATTTCCACGAGGCCGTCCCCGGCCGGATGGAACAGGCGCAGGTTTTGCGCGACTTCGTTACCCGGGCTGAGGCTTACGGCATCGACTACAACATCGTCGAAGCGATCGATCAGCCCTGGAAGACGATGGAAGGCGGCGTCGGCCCCTATTGGGGCGTTTTTGACGCCGCCCGGCAGCCGAAATTCTCCTGGACCGGCCAGCTCACCGATCCCGATTACGCAAAGCGCGCCGGACTTGCCGTGCTGTTCGGGCTGCTGCTGTCGCTGCCGCTCCTCGCCATGGCGGGGGTGAGCTTTACGCAAGCGCTTCTGCTGGCCGTTTCCGCCAATGCGGTTGGCGCCTGGTTCTCGGCGATCGTCGCCTTCTGGAAGGGCCATTACTTCGTCCCGGGCGCGGCCTTCGCGCTCGGTCTTGGCATTGTGCTTCTGGTGCCGCTGGTCGCCATTGCCCTGTCGCGGCTCGAGGAGATCGCGGCCATCGCCTTCGGCCGTCCGCCGCGCCGGCTCGCCAACGCGCCGTCGCTGGTGCCGGAGGCTTACGCGCCAAAAGTGTCGATCCACGTGCCGGCATGCTGCGAGCCGCCCGAAATGCTGACCGCGACGCTCGATGCCGTGGCGCGGCTCGATTATCCGAACCTTGAATGCGTGGTGGTGATCAACAACACGCCCGATCCGGCGCTGTGGCGGCCCATTGAAGACCACTGCCGCGCGCTCGGCGAACGATTCAAATTCGTCCGGGTCGAGAACCTGGAAGGCTACAAGGCCGGCGCATTGCGCGTCGCGCTCACGCATACGGCGGCGGATGCCGAAATCATCGCCACCATCGACGCCGATTACGTTCTCGATCCCGACTGGCTGAAGGATCTGACGCCTTTATTCGCCGATCCGCGCGTCGGCTTCGTCCAATCGCCGCAGGACCATCGCGACGGCGCGCGCTCTCTGATGCACGCCGCCATGAACGCCGAATATGCCGGCTTCTTCGATATCGGCATGGTGCAGCGGAACGAGTTCAACGGCGTCGTCATGCACGGCACGATGTGCCTCATCCGGCGCGCGGCTATCGTCAGCGCCGGCGGCTGGTCGTCCGAAACCATCGTCGAGGACACCGACCTGGGCTTGAGCATCCTCGAGCACGGCTGGATCGCGCACTACACCAACCGCCGCTACGGCCACGGACTGCTTCCCGATACGTTCGAAGCCTATAAGCGGCAGCGCCATCGCTGGGCGTTCGGCGGTTTTCAGCTCGTGCGCAAGCATTGGCGCAAACTGTTGCCGTGGGCGGACGGACTGACGCGCGAGCAGAAGCGCGAATACGGCATCGGCTGGCTTAGCTGGCTGGGCTCGGACGCGATCGGCGTCGTGGTTGCGCTGTTGAATATCCTCTGGGTGCCGTTCGTCGCCTTCGCCAATATCGCGGTGCCGGATCGCATCCTTACCATCCCGATCATTGCCGCATTCACGGTCTCGGTCGCCCATTTCGTGGCGCTCTACCGCTTGAGAGTGCGGGCCTCGATCGGTCAGATGGCTGGCGCAGTCTGCGCCGCCATGGCGCTGCAATGGACCGTGGCGCGCTCGGTCGGACTTGGCGTCATCAACGAACGCGTGCCGTTCCTGCGCACCGCCAAGGGCGGCGTCTCGCGCAAGGGTCCCGATTTCCCGGCGTTCTGGGAGGCGGTGATTGGCGCGCTCCTCCTCGTCGGCGCCGCGACGCTCGTCATCACCAACTACAAGCAAGTCTACGAGATTAATATTTTTGCTTGTGTGCTCGTGGTGCAGAGCCTGCCGTTCCTGGCCGCGGTCATCCTCGCCACGATCGAAGACACCCGCTTCAACAGCTTCGCTTATTGGCGCGGCATCGAGGCCAAGGTCGCAAGCACGATCACCGCCGCGATCGGCGCCAAGGCCGCCGATCTGTTGCCGCAATCGCAGCAGGTCATCACCCAGGTGATGGCCGAGCCGACGAAAGTTGCGGCCGAAAACGTCGAAACGGCGCAGTAGGCGGCTTACACCGCGAGCGCGGTCTCGGCGAGGCGCACCCAGTACGAGGTGCCGACCGGAATCGTTTCGTCATTGAAGTCGTAGCGCGGATGATGGAGCCCGGCGCTGTCGCCGTTGCCGACGAAGATGAAGGCACCCGGCCGCTCCTGCAACATGAAGGCGAAGTCCTCGGCTCCCATCAATGGCGGCACGGCGGTATCGACTTTGTCTTGGCCCGCGATTTCGCGCGCGACGTCGGCGGCGAACGCGGTCTCGCGCTCGTGGTTCACCACCACCGGATAGCCGTTGGTGTAGGTGATTTCCGCGCTCGCGCCGTAAAGCCGCGCGGTGCCTTCGACCACGGCATTGATGCGCTGTCGCAAAAGTTCTCCGACTTTTTTGGTCAGACTGCGCGCGGTGCCGAGCAGCTTGGCGTGCTGCGGGATGACGTTGTCGGTATGGCCGGCCTGGAACATGCAGATCGACACCACGGCCGATTCCAAGGGATCGACGTTGCGCGACACGATCGACTGCAGCTGATTGATAATCTGGGCGCCGACCAAGATCGTGTCGATCGCCAGATGCGGCCGCGCGGCGTGGCCGCCCTTGCCTTCGATCGCGATCTCGATGTGGTCGGCGGCGGCCATGATCGGGCCGGAGCGGATGGCGAATTGTCCGAGCGGAATGCCCGGATAATTGTGCATGCCGTATACCTCGTTGATGCCGAAGCGGCTGATGAGGCCGTCCTTGATCATCGCCGCGGCGCCGGCGCCGCCCTCCTCCGCCGGCTGGAAAATGACCACCGCGGTGCCGGCGAAGTTGCGGGTTTCCGCCAGATATTTGGCCGCGCCGAGCAGCATCGCCGTATGACCGTCATGCCCGCATGCGTGCATCTTGCCGGCAACCGTCGATTTGTACGGCAGGCCGGTCTCTTCCTCGATCGGCAGTGCGTCCATGTCGGCGCGCAGGCCGACGACTTTATTGCCAGACTTGCTGCCCCGGATGACGCCGACCACGCCGGTGCGGCCGATGCCGGGCACGACCTCGTCGCAACCGAAGCTTTTGAGCTTATCGGCGACGGACGCCGCCGTACGATGCACGTCGTAGCGGAGTTCCGGATGGGCATGTAAATCCCGCCGCCATTCCCTGATTTCGCCGTGCAAATCGGCGACGCGGTTGACTATCGGCATGGGAATCGTCCTCGTTTAGCGGCTCACCCGGCCGGCAGCGGCGCAGCCTAGCAAATGCAGCCCGGCGGTGCGAATTTGGCCCACAGGGCCCCACTCGACGTGATCTTCCCGCGCGCCACGGGGTCCTATATAGGCAGGCGCAGCGAGCGCGTAGCTCAGTTGGTAGAGCACGTGACTTTTAATCACGGGGTCGAGGGTTCGAGCCCCTCCGCGCTCACCAATAAAATCAAGAATTAGTGCGATGTCTCGACTGAAACTCTGAGGCTGATCGCGTCAGTCGTGAGAGGGCCGACGGCGCGTTTTGGAGCCTGGCCGGGCGGAACATCGGCCCAAGGTAGACCGCGATGGATAGGACGAGGCTTGGGCGGATGGTGCTGGCGAAATTGTTCGTGGCCGGATGGCCGGCTTTCTTCGCCTTAACAATCGGGGTTGCACAAGCGCAGACTGTGAATCCCGTTCCACCGCCGCCGCCGCCAGTGTTCAATCCATCGACTCCAAACACCGTGCCTCAACCGAGAGAGACCCCAGTTTCGCCGGCAACGCTGGGTGCACTGCCGGGAGCTAACGTGCTCGTGCCTTCGCAAGAAAGCCCAGTGAGCCCAGATGATGACTTCTCATCGACGGGCGGTCATTTCAGCGAAGGTGAAACCCAAGGTCGCGAAAACGCGCAGACATCGAATGAAGAGGCATCATCATTTGCGCAGCGTCACAGCGCCGGGACCCAGTTATCATACTCCATCTTATTATTATCCATTCACCTCGGGCTACGGTCCGTACGGCTGCGTCTGGCGGCGGGAGTGGGACGGAAACTGGGTGCACAGCTGTCTATGATCTAGCCTTGCCGGTCCGACGCCTTTCATTCGCGGTCTCCAGGCTTCAACTCGCTCGGAGCGTGACATAAGTAAAGAACGACATGCCGGATCGTGACAGCCAGAAAGGAAGCCAGCGCCGCTCAATGATGGCGCTGGGCGTTGTCGTGGTGCTCTTTGTGGTTGGCTGGATATTGGCGCACGAACTTTACGCCGGCGGGAAAATCGAGGACTGCGTCATGTCGGGCCGGACCAACTGCGTGCCGATCGACACCCAGTCGCATTGAAGCGGACGGGGCCGAATTTCTCCGGGAACTTGCGCAAAAGCCACGAGAGTTTCACGCCGCCGTCGCGGTGGTGCCATAGACGGCGGGCAATGTCGGAGCCCTAGGGTGCGGTGAGGTGCGTCGAGGAGGATCCGCCATGATCGTCCAATGCGCGTGCCAAACTTTGTCGCCACGGGTAACGCCACGAGTATTGGCGAGCGAAAGTCTCGGCCGGCCGAAATGCCCTCGCTGTGGCAGCGTTTTGCTCATTGCGGAGGAGTCCCGCTTTAACGCCAATGCCGCCAATGCAATGGGCCGTATCGACCACGACTGGTCGTGTGACACTTGCGGTAACGAGTTCGGCACCTCGATCAGTTTGGCGCCGCGTTAGACGAAAACATCAGCAAAGCCGCGTAACTGGTTCTGTCAGTTCGGTAAATTCGAGCGTTTGCGTCCTCGGACGTCCGGCGATGCGGCGGCGAATGCCCTAGTCTGGCCGGTCATAACAAGCAATAATACCGGCCGACCCGGTGTTTGTGCCGTTGTCGCGGAATCGTCCAACAGAGGAGGAACACATGCATCAAACGTTCGATCGTCGGTCAGTATTGGGGATTTGCGTCGGCAGCGCCGCCGGCGCTGCGCTGTTGGCGTCCGGCTCGCCGAGCTACGCCGCCGCCACCACCTTCAAAGCCGATCTGAAGGGTTCGAGCGAAGTCCCGCCGAACACCACGGCCGGGAGCGGCTCGGTCACTGCCAGCTACGATCCGGCGACCAAGGAATTAAGTTGGAGCGGGAGCTTCTCGGGTCTCACCGGTCCCGCCACCGCGGCTCACTTCCACGGCCCGGCCGAGGCCGGCAAAAATGCCGGAGTGGCAATATGGATCTCGGAAAAGGGCAAGCCCTTCTCCAGCCCGTTCAAGGGTTCGGCCAAGCTCACCGACGCCCAGGCCGGGGATCTGATGAACGGTCAGTGGTACGTGAACATCCACACCGCAGCCAATCCTGGCGGTGAGATACGCGGCCAGCTCGCTAAGTCGTAACCGCGCTGGGACGTCGCGTTTTTACCAGTGCGTTATATGACCCGCCGGTCCCGCGTATCACGGACCGGCGGGTTCGCTTTTTGGGTTACTGCTTCGGGATTTGGGCGCTCTCGATCACCTTGCCCCACTTCTCGATATCGGAGCGCATCCGGGCATCGATTTCGCCGGGCGTCGAGGCTTCGGCGTCGATGCCGAGATCGAGCGCACGCTTCTTCAATTCCGGGTCGGCGAGAACGTCGCGCAAAGCCCCGTTCAGCTTGTCGACAATGGCCGCCGGCGTGCCGGCAGGGGCGTAAAGCGCATTCCACGACGTTACGTCGAAATCCGGCACCCCGGCTTCGGCGATGGTCGGAATATCCGGGAGTTCCGGCGAGCGTTTCGCTCCGCTGGTGGCGAGCGCGCGCAGCTTGCCGCTTTGCAGGCTCGGCTTGAGCGCGGCGTAGAATTCAATCTCCGTCTGGATGTCGCCGCGCATTAGCGCCACCACTTCGTCAGGCGAAGTGCGGAACGGCACGATGACGATATCGGCGCCCGACATCGACTTGAACAGCTGCGCGGTGAGATTCTGCGTTGAGCCGACGACGATCGAGCCGAGATTGAGCGTGCCCGGCTTGTCGCGCGCGGCCTTGAGCAGATCGCCGAGCGTGTGGAACGGCGAATCCGTCGGCACGACAAGATCGAGATCGAAATAGCCGAGCGCGGAAATCGGCGTGAATTGCTTGATCGGATCGAACGGCAGATGGCTGAACAGCGGGACGCTGATCGCCGTGCCGTTGGTGAAGAACGCCAGCGTATAACCGTCCGTGCCGCCCTGCAGCACGGCATGCGCCGCGGCGATGCCGCCGGGGCCGGGCATGTTCTCGATGACGAAGTTCTGGCCGAGTTTCTCGCCGAGTTTTTCGGCGATCAGGCGAGCGGTGATGTCGGCAACGCCGCCCGGCCCGAACGGCACGATGACGCGCACCGGATGATCGGGATAAGCCGCCCGCGCCGGCGCGGCGCCGGCAAGAAAGGCGATCGCCGCCGGCAACACGAGCAGCGCCGCGAGCCGATTGACGATGGCGCGCGTAACAACAGCACACAGACTAAGCATTCTTCGGTCTCCACATGGTTTTTCGGATTGAGCAAGTGGTGGCGGTTCATGGCGTCGTAACGTCGCGCTTTGCCGACCATTGCTCGGTCGTCCGGGCGACGTAATCGGCATACTGCCCTGCCGCTATGGCAGCGCGGGCACCCGCCATCAGCTCCTGATAGTAGAACAGATTGACCATCGACAGAAGCGTACCGGCAAGCGCTTCACCAGCCTTAAAAAGGTGATGCAGGTATGCGCGCGAGAAATCGCGCGCCGCCGGGCAGCGGCTCTCGGCGTCGAGCGGCCGCGGATCGTCGGCATGATGCGCATTCTTGATGTTGATTGGGCCGAAACGCGTGAAAGCAAGGCCATGGCGGCCGTTGCGCGTCGGCAAGACGCAATCGAACATGTCGATGCCGCGTGCGACGACCGCCAGAAGGTCCGCGGGCGTTCCCACGCCCATGAGATAGCGCGGCCGCTCCGCCGGCAGCACAGGCGCTGTCTCCGCAACAACGTTGCGCATCACCTCCGGCGTTTCGCCGACGGCAAGGCCGCCGATGGCGTAGCCGTGAAAGCCGATTTCGATGAGCGCGCGCGCGCTCGTCTCGCGCAGGTTTTGATCGTCGCCGCCCTGCACGATGCCGAACAGCGCGCGATCGGCCGGCGCATTTTCAAAGGCCCGCTTGCAGCGCTCCGCCCACCGCAGGGAGAGTTGCATGGCGCGCTGAATTTCATGCCGGTCGGCGGGAAGCGATACGCATTCGTCGAGCTGCATGGCGATATCGGAACCAAGCAGGATTTGCACTTCGACGGCGCGCTCCGGCGAAAGCTCGACCATGGCGCCGTCGATATGCGAGCGGAAAGTCACGCCCGCCTCCGCCACTTTGCGCAAGGCGGAAAGCGACATCACCTGGTAGCCGCCGGAATCGGTGAGGACCGGATAGGGCCAGCGCATGAAGGCGTGCAGCCCGCCGAGCGACGCGACGCGTTCGGCGCCCGGCCGCAGCATCAGGTGATAGGTGTTCGCCAACATGATATCGGCGCCGGACGCCCGCACGTCGTCGGGATGCACGCCCTTGATCGCGGCTTGTGTGCCGACCGGCATGAAGGCTGGCGTGCGCACCGATCCGTGCGCGGTCGCGATTTCGCCGGTGCGCGCGGCGCCGTCGGTGGCGATGAGGCGGAATGAAAAATCAGTCATAATCGTGTCGGGGCGATTTACAGGAGTGCGGGCCGGTCGGTAAAGTATGCGCGACGTGCCGGCGGGTCGGGCTATTGAAAAGCAAGAGCCCCCAGTCACCGCCGGAGAGCCGGGGCGAACGACGCGCAGGCAGCAGGAGGAGATAAACCATGTCCTATACGCTTGACCAATTCGCGGCCGATTGCCGCGCGGCGCTTCTCAAAGATCCCGGCCCTGCCGGCCGTGAGCTGGTTCGCCAATTCACCGCGAGGGCCTGCGCGGATCCGGAGTTTGTAGCACAGCATATCGGCCCCAATGCCGATGCCGAACGGAAGGTGCTTTACGAAGATCCCGATCTGCATTTCTGCATTCTCGGCCACGTTTACAAAGGCGCGAAGTCGAGCTCGCCGCACGATCATGGGCCGAGCTGGGCGATCTACGGCCAGGCCGTCGGCATGACCGAAATGACGGATTGGCGGAGCGTCGAAAAACCGGCAAACGGGCAGCCCGGTAAAGTCGCGAAGGTTCGCTCTTATAAAATGACCCCCGGCATTGCGTATTTGTACAACGAGGGCGATCTGCACTCGCCGCGCCGCGACACCGACACGCGCCTGATCCGGATCGAAGGAATCGATCTGACCAAGGTGAAGCGCGATAAATACGAAATCGCCGCCTAGGGCGTACGCGGGCGAACGCCGTGTTCCGGGGAGCGTGTTCGTCCTCAAACCGTATCACCGCACAGACGCCGTGAGCGCGTGTCAGCGGCTTTGCGCCAAATGACAAGCGCTAGCGGATTGAATCGCCCTCCGGCACATGGATTGAATAATCGTTGCGACCGCGTTGTTTGGCTCGATAAAGTGCTGAATCGGCTTGCTTGATAAGCGCGTCCGCTTTGATTTCCTCGTCGGTAAAGTAAGCGATACCAATGCTGGCTCTTGCCTGGATGTTGTCGCCACCTATTTCGAAGGGGCGGCGCAAAGCGGCCATAAGCTTGTCAACCAAGCTCTGCGCTGTCTCGCGGGAAGAAAGATTTTCCAAAATCACAGTGAATTCGTCGCCACCGAGACGCGCGACAGTGTCCGATGCGCGCACGCACTGCAACAGCCGTTGCGCAAATGAACGGAGCAGATCGTCGCCTGCGGCATGGCCCAAACTGTCATTGATCTTCTTGAAATTATCGATGTCGACATAAAGGAGCGCCATGAGGTTCTTGCTCCGTCGGCAGCGGGTCATCGCCATTGTCAGACGGTCATAGAATAGAGCACGATTTGGCAAGCCGGTAAGAGAATCGTTTTCCGCGCGAAATGTCAGATCCAATTCCAGCGTCTGTGCGATGGTCAAGGCAGCGTTTAATCGGTCATAGAGCCGGTTCATTTCGAACAAAAGAATGATGAGCAGGCAGCACGCCGCCACAAGGCCGTAACCGCGGCCCACGTACCAACCTAAATCGTAGCGCGAAGAACTGACAACCGAGCTTAGCGTTACGTCGAGCAGCCAAATGCTCATCACGACCATGAGCCAGACGTCGAGCACGGTCCGTTCGTGTCGTCGCAGGAGTGCGAACAATGCGAGCGCGGTTAATGCCAGGACTGTCGGGCTCACACCGGTCGAAATCATCAGCGCGTAATTGCCGCCCTGAATTATCGTCGGCAAAACGCCATGACCAACCGTGGCAAGCAAGGTCAATGCGGTGACGACCGCAACGACGCCGATCGAGCTCAATATGATCGCCCAGCGCGCGTGTTTGCGGAGGTAGGCAGAGTCGCCGTCTCGCTCTGGGAGCAACGCATAACCGAAGATGAATACGGGGAAGCCTCCATGCCAGAAGACATACAGCCAAGCGGTGGTCTGGTCGTTTGCTCCGAGCAAGCCGGTGTCTGAAAAAACACCGGGGAAGGTGAGCGCATGCACAACAATAATGGCGGCGTTGAACAGGTATCCGTTGGCCAGAGCGAGAAAGGCAAGCGAGCGACGTCGGGTGACTCGGCCAAACAACAGGACGGCGGTCATCAGATCGCAAACCGCCATCGCCGCTTCGTAGCTTGGAATGAATGCGGTAACTTTCAACAACGGTACACGAGCGAACGGAACGACGACGGCGAGTGCCAGAACCGAAATAATCACGACGGCAAATGCCCACTGCAATTGGCGCGGGCTTGCGGCAACAAGCGGGAGAGTGGGGCGCTCGGGCGCTGAACGTCTGGCATGAGGACCGTCAAGCTGGCGCATATCGCCTGCCGGCAGTCCGTGGGTCGCCTGAACCTTCATGACCGTCTAACGTATTTGGTGTGAGGTTCCGGTTAGACCGAAAGCATTAATAAGAGCGTGTCTAATCAGTTAAATTGAAGCCGTTGACGGGCCGCGGCAGTCAAATCGACCTTTGGCCCGTGGCGTGACGAACGCAGCGAGCTGAAGTTCGATCAGCGCGCCTAACGAACTTTCCCGCCAGTCTCCGAGCGTTTACAGCGCATTCGATGCCGCCAGCCCGCGGAGCCGACCGTCGTATCGATTTTGGAACTCCGCAAGGTCGCTGCGGCTATGCAGTGTTTGATCGGCGCTTAGGGTGTCTTCGGAATAAAAGTTTTGATGCTCGGCACGGAGAGCCCTATCAGGACTTCACCATCAGGCCGTTAAGCACCAGATCGAGATGCGCGTCGAAATACGCCTTCAGGTCCAGCGGCTGCCGGTCGCCGAACATCATCATCCATTGATCGACCAGTACGATCGGCGCGAAGACGACCTGCGGCGAATCGACAATCGGGGATTTTCGAATTTCGCCGCGGTCGATGCCGCGCTGGATCGCCTGTTTGAGCATGTCGAGGCAGGGACTTAGGATTTCCTCGTGGTAGCGATCGGCGAGTTCGGGAAAGCGCTCGGCTTCCGCGATCAGCATACGCACCACCTCGCGCCGGCGCTTATCCTCCACGATGTGCTGGTAGATGAAGCTGAACTGCGCGCGCAGGAGATCGGCGGTGGAGCCGTCGTGGCGTTCGAACATGTCGTGGACAGTATCGAGCGCCGTCTGTTTGACCGCGCGCACCATCGAAATGAACAGGTGCTCCTTGTTTGCAAAATAGACGTAGATCGTGCCCTTGGTGACGCCGGCTCGCTCGGCAATTTGATCGAGAGTCGTGACTGCGTAGCCGTGCCGCGAAAATTCGAAGAAGGCGGCGTCTAAAATCTCTTTCGGCCGCTCGGCTTTGCGCCGGCGCCGGGTTTCCGGTCGCGCTTCAATGACTTCGGCCATGTCGCTCACCACGTCGCTCACTAGGCCGCAAGAGAGCAAAAAGTCAAGTAATTGACTAACCGGTCAGTAAATAATTAGTCTATCGCCACGCAAGGTGGATTCAGTGCTCCGATTTGGTGGATTTGGCTGGCACACAAGCCCGTCAGCTCGGGATGAAAGATCGCGGATTATGCGCGGCTGCGGCTTCCGCAAGCCGGCGGCGGCGACTGTCGCGTTGTTGGCGTTGGCGGCTTGCGCAGTCGGACCCGACTTTCAACCGCCCCCGGCGCCGCCGCAGAGCGGCTATACGCCCGAGGCCAAGCTCGCCAGCACGGCCTCAGTCGATGTCGCCGCCGGCGCGTCGCAGAAGTTCGATCCCGGCCGCGACATTCCCGCCGAGTGGTGGAAGGTGTTCCATTCCCCCGCGCTTAATGCCTTGATCGCCGAGGCACTGTTGTCCAATCCGAATCTTGAAGCGGCACGGGCCGCGCTGTGGCAGGCGGAGGAAAATCTGTACGCCCAAGCCGGCGCGCTGTTACCGACCGCCGATGCCAATGGTTCTGGCGAACGACAGCAATTCTCGCCGTCTGAATTCGGCGGAACCGGGCCGCCGTCAAAGTTCAATCTCTACCAGGCCAGCGTGAACGCCTCTTACGCCATCGACGTTTTCGGCGGCACGCGCCGGCAGGTCGAAGCGAGCGCGGCGACGGCTGAATATCAGCGCTTCGAATTGGAAGCGGCCTATCTCACGCTGACCTCGAATGTGGTGACGGCGGTGGTACAGGAGGCTTCGCTCCGCGGTCAGATCGAGGCGACGCTCGACCTTATCAAGATCGAGAGCGACGAACTCGTAGTCGTGCGCCATCAATTCGAAGTCGGCGCCGCGGCCCGGACCGATGTGCTGACGCAACAATCCGAGGTCGCGACCGCGCAGGCAACATTGCCGCCGCTGCAAAAGCAACTGGAGCAGCAGCGTCACGTCATTTTGGCGCTGACCGGACGCTTCCCGAACGAAGCCGCGCCCTATCGGTTGACTCTCGCATCCATGCGGCTGCCGACCGACCTTCCGCTCAGCCTGCCGTCGGAACTCATCGAACAGCGTCCCGATATTCGCGCCGCCGAAGCGCAATTGCACCAAGCCAGCGCACAGATCGGCGTCGCGATCGCCAACATGCTGCCAAAGATTACACTGACCGCGGATTACGGCACCGCTGCCTTGACGACCGCGTCAATGTTTACGCCCGCCACGGCGGTCTGGACGCTGGCGGCGAGCGGCACCCAGCCGCTGTTTCACGGTTTCACGCTTTTGCATCAGGAGCGCGCCGCGAAGGCCGCCTACGAGGAGGCCGACGCGCAATATCGCAGCATCGTGCTGTCGGCGTTCCAGAATGTCGCCGATGCGCTGCGCGCGCTGCAACTGGACGCCGCCACGCTGCGCGCGCAGCGCAACGCGCTGCGCGCGGCGTCCGATACGCTCGATCTCGCGCGCGGCCAATATCGGCTCGGCGCCATTACCTACATAACGCTGCTCAACGCCCAGCGCAGCTATCAGCAGGCCCGGCTTGCCGTGGTTCAGGCGCAAGCCGCCCGGTTCGCCGACACCGCGGCGCTGTTTCAGGCGCTCGGCGGCGGCTGGTGGAACCGCACCGACGCCTTGCCCGATCCGTTCAGCCCGGAAGCCAATGCCGTGGATGACACATTGAATGCGCCGACCGACACGGCGCCATCAACGGAGCCCCATCAATGACGAAACGCATGGTGATCATGCTCGTCGCCGTCGCCGTCGTTCTCGGCGGAATCTTCGGATTCCAGGTCTTCAAGGGCATCATGATCAAGCGCTTCATGAGCGCGCTAAGCAATCCGCCGCAGACGGTCTCCACCATCAAGGCCGCTTACAGCGCGTGGCAGCCGAGCATCGAGGCGATCGGCAGCCTGCGCGCGGTCAACGGCGCCGATCTGTCGCTGGAAGTGTCCGGCGTGGTGGATTCAATCTCGTTCAATTCCGGCGACGATGTCGAACAAGGCGCGGTGCTACTGAAGCTGCGGTCCGATGACGACGTCGCTAAGCTCGCATCCTTGCAGGCGACAGCCGTGCTCAACAAGATCACCTACGACCGCGATCAGCAGCAATTCAAACTGGAGGCGGTCAGTCAGGCCACGATCGACGCCGACGCCGCCAATCTCAAGAACGCCAACGCGCAAGTGGCGCAACAACAGGCGATTCTTGACAAAAAGACGTTGCGCGCGCCGTTTGCCGGCCATCTCGGCATCCGCGCGGTCGATCTTGGCCAATATCTCGCCGCCGGCACGGTGATCGTGACGCTGCAGGCGCTCGATCCGGTGTTTCTGGATTTCTTTGTGCCGCAGCAATCGATGGCTCAAATTCGATTGGGGCAAACCGTCACGGTGAAAGTCGACGCATTCAAGGACCAGTCTTTCACCGGGGAGATCTCCGCGGTGAACCCCAAGGTCGATCCGTCAAGCCGTAATGTTCAGATTCGGGCGACGCTGAAGAATACGGATCACAAATTGATCCCCGGCATGTACGCGACGGTCGATATCGCCACCGGGGCGCCGCAGAACTACATCACTGTGCCGCAGACTGCGATCTCCTATAATCCCTATGGCGACACGATTTATATCGTCGAGCACAAAGGCGCCGGCGCGGACGGCAAGCCGCAGCTCATCGCACGGCAAAGTTTCGTCACCACCGGTCCGACCCGCGGCGATCAGGTCGCGGTGCTCAAGGGCGTCGATAATGGCGATGAAGTCGTCAGCGCCGGCCAGCTCAAGCTCCGCAACGGTTCGCCGATCCTGATCGACAACTCGATCACGCCGGCGGACTCCGCCGCTCCCAACGTTCCCCTCGACCGCTAGGCAGACAATGCACTTCACGGACATTTTCATCCGCCGGCCGGTGCTCGCCTCGGTTGTCAGCCTGCTGATCCTGGTGCTCGGGCTGCGGGCCTACAGCGCCCTGCCGATCCTGCAATATCCGCGCACCGAGAATGCGATCGTCACCATCACCACGATCTACTACGGCGCCGACCCCGACGTCGTTGCCGGCTTCATCACCACGCCCTTGGAGAACGCCGTCGCGCAAGCCAACGGCATCGACTACATGACCTCAAGCAGCCAGACCAGCACCAGCACGATCTCGGTCTATCTGCGGCTGAACTACGATCCCGACAAGGCGCTCACCGAAATCAATACCAAGGTCAATTCGGTCCTCAATCAATTGCCGGTCGGCACCTTGCAGCCGACGCTGACGGTGCAGATCGGCCAGACCATCGACGCCATGTATATCGGCTTCAACAGCGACACGCTGGCGCCGAACCAGATCACCGATTATTTGCTGCGGGTAGTGCAGCCGCGCCTGCAGGCGGTCGTCGGCGTCCAGACCGCCGAATTGCTCGGCCAAAAAATATTTTCTCTTCGCGCTTGGCTCGATCCGCAAAAGCTCGCCGCCTTTGGGCTCACCCCGACCGACGTCACCCAGGCGCTCGCGGCCAACGATTACATTTCCGGCATCGGCACCACCAAAGGCCAGATGGTGCAGGTCAATCTTGCCGCCTCGACCAGCCTGCATTCGGCGGCCGAATTTCGCAATCTCGTGATCAAACAAGCGGGTGGTGCGGTTGTCCGTCTCAAAGACGTGGCCAATGTCGTGCTCGGCGCCGAGGACTACGAATCCGAGGTCGGGTTCGACGGCAAACAGGCGGTCTATATCGGCATCCAGGTGGCGCCTTCAGCCAATCTGCTCGACGTCATTGCCGGCGTGCACAAGATTTTTCCCGACATTCAAGCCGGGTTGCCGCACGGCCTCAACGGCGAGATCATTTACGATTCAACGGAGTTCGTGCATAGCGCGATCAACGAAGTGATCCGCAGCTTGCTTGAGGCCTTGGCGATCGTCACTGTCGTGGTTTTCCTGTTTTTGGGATCGATCCGTTCATCGATCATACCGACGGTCGCCATTCCACTATCGTTGATCGGCACGTTCGTCGTTCTTCTTGCGCTCGGCTATTCGATCAATTTGCTCACGCTGCTCGCGCTCGTGCTGGGCATCGGACTGGTGGTCGACGACGCCATCATCGTGGTCGAGAACGTCAACCGCCACCTCGAAGAGGGGATGGGACGGATCGAGGCCGCCATCCAGGCCGCGCGCGAACTCGGCGGGCCGATCATCGCCATGACCGTGGTGCTGGCGGCGGTCTATGTGCCGATCGGTTTCCAGAGCGGTCTCACCGGCGCGCTGTTTTCCGAATTCGCCTTTGCCCTTGTCGGCGCGGTCACGGTGTCCGGCATCGTGGCGCTGACGCTGTCGCCGATGTTGTGCTCCCGCCTGCTCAAGCCTGCGCAGTCCGAAGGCGGCGGCTGGGAGGCGCGGTTGACCCGGTTTATCGACCGCAACTTTGCGCGGCTGCGCGGCGGCTACGAACGCCGCCTGCACGGCAGCCTCAATACATTGCCGGTGACGCTGGTGTTCGCCCTGATCGTGCTGTCGAGCATCTATTTTCTGTTCACCAGCGCCAAGACGGAGCTGGCGCCGATCGAGGACCAGGGCGTCATCATTACCCAATCGATCGCGGCGCCGAACTCAACCCTGCAGCAACGCCAGCTTTATTCGCGCGATGTGTACCGGATTTTCGCGTCCCACCCCGAGACCGAGCATGTCTTTCAGCTCGACACGCCCGGGCAGTCGATTTCCGGCATGGTGTTCAAGCCATGGGACAGGCGCTCCAAGACCACGAACGACCTGCAACCGGTTCTGCAGCAGGAGCTGAGCAAGGTAGCGGGCGTGCGCATTGCCGCGTTTCAGCCGCCGCCGCTGCCCGGCAGCATCGGACTGCCCGTTCAATTCGTCATTGTCACGACCGAACCGTTCGCACGCCTGAACGCGATCGCGCAGCAATTTTTGCAGCAGGCTCTGCAAAGCGGCATGTTCATCTTTCTCGACAGCGATCTGAAGATCGACAATCCGCAATCCGATATTACCATCGATCGCGACAAGACCGCGCAGCTCGGACTGAAGATGAGCGACGTCGGCGGCGCGCTCGGGGCGATGCTCGGCGGCGGCTATGTCAATTATTTCAGCATCAGCGGCCGGTCCTATAAAGTCATTCCGCAGGTTCAGCAGCGCTTCCGGCTCAATGCCGACCAGTTGCTCAATTATTATATCCGCACTGCCGACGGCTCGCTGGTGCCGCTGTCCACGGTCGCCACCATTTCGACCAAGACGGTGCCGGAATCGCTGAACCACTTTCAGCAGCTCAACAGCGCGACGATCCAGGGCGTCACCATGCCCGGCATCGCCCAAGGCGACGCCTTGGCGTTTCTGCAGAACCTGTCGGCGCGGCTGCTGCCTCAGGGCTATTCGGTCGATTACGGCGGCTTGAGCCGGCAATATGTCCAGGAGACCAGCGGTTTTGTCACGACCTTCGGCTTCGCGCTGATCATCATTTTTCTGGCGCTCGCCGCATTGTTCGAAAGTTTCCGCGACCCGATCATCATTCTGGTCTCGGTGCCGATGTCGATCGCCGGCGCGCTGATCTTCATCACGCTCGGGTTCGGCGGCATGTCGCTCAACATCTACTCCGAAGTCGGCTTGGTCACGCTGATGGGTTTGATCAGCAAACACGGAATCCTGATTGTGCAATTCGCCAATCACCTGCAGGAGCAAGGCCGCTCGAAGCGTCAAGCGATCGAGGAGGCCGCCGGAATCCGGTTGCGGCCAATCTTGATGACCACGGCCGCCATGGTGCTCGGCGTCGTTCCCCTGATAACGGCGAGCGGCGCCGGAGCGGTATCCCGGTTCCAGATGGGTGTCGTCATTGCCTCCGGACTTTCGATCGGCACGCTGTTTACGTTGTTTGTCGTTCCAGCCGTGTATCTTGTGTTCGCGGCGGATCATCATTCGGTCGAGCAAGTCGCGGGCGAGGCGAACGCCGAAGCGTGATTTCCGGACGCTAAATTCCCGCCCGGCCGCCGGTCGCGCCGGCCGCCGTCTCTTCGCCGCTGCCGATCCAGATAAATCGAACGACTGTGTCGAGAGACCGTTTAGGCGGCGGGTTTATATTTCCGGAGCCCCGACTGACCCCCTCGCGGGCAAGGAGACGCCATGCGGTTCATGTTATTGATCGTACCCGCGGTGGCCATTGCAGGCGCGTACCACTACGTGCAGCAACAAATCGCTGCCGGCACAAATCCAGCCTGGTTAGCCGCAGCCCCCGTTATATTTATTCCGATCAATCCTGACAGCCTCAAGCCGGGATTCACGGTCGACCCTCAGGAAGCCCGGCGCTGGAACGGGGACCGGATGGCCAACCAGACTCGGTTGTTCAACCAGCACATGGAAGATATCCGCTACTACGCCAGGAATCCGGCGGGTTGGCATGGCGCCCCGCCGTTCTGACGCCGGATCGCTCCAAACCGGCGAAGGTAAACACGCTACTTCATCGCCAGCGCCGGCTTTATAAAGGTGCGGTCGACGAATGTGTTGTAATCGGGCTGTGCGGCCAGGTTGCCGAGCGTGATCTGCGTATTCATGGCGATTTTCAACGCGTCGGCGCTGATGTCGACGTTCTTTGGATAGACGCTTTCGGCAAGCATGCGCTTGACCGCCGCTTCGATTACCGTCGGGTCGAGGTTCGGAAACTCCGATTTGGCGATCTCGATCGTGCGCGCCTCGTGGACCGGCATGAAGCGCATCGCCATCTCCAATCCGTTGACCAGGCGCTGCGCGCTATCGGGATCGACGTCGTTGCGCGCGGCGATGGCGGAGAAAGCATACGGGCCATAGAGCTTCGGAAATCCGAGCACGACTTTCATACCCTTGGCGACGACCTGGTCGAGGCCGGGTTCGTACATCACCGCCACTTTTGCCTGGTGCGCCATGAATGGTCCGGGCTCGCTGCCGATCGGCACCTGGATCATGTCGACGTCGGTGCTGGCGTCCATGCCGTTGTCCTTCAAGAGCTTCATGAACAACGACGTGCTGGTCGTCGGCATGGTGCCGGTTACGACCTTTTCGCCCTTTAAGTCTTTCACGCTGGTGAACTTAAAGTCGGGCGTCGTCGCGATCCAAACGGCGGCGCCGTTGACGACGTTGGCGATGACACGGACAGGCGCGCCCTTGCTGGCCGCGATCGCGGCCCATTCCGGCCCGTGCAGGGAGAATTCGGCGCTCTTCGATATTACCGCGTTGAGAGCGACGGTCGGCGAGCCTGCGGTTTCCTTGTCGAGGTCGAGGCCCTGCTTCGCGAAGAAGCCCTGGTCGATCGCCACATAGAGCGGCAGATAGAGCATCGACTGGAACGCTTGGGACAACACGACCTTCTTGTTCGCGGCGAAGACGGGCGAGGCCGAAGCCAAGACGACGCAAGCCAGAAAAGCCCCGACGATACTGTGCAAAATACGCATCTCAGATTCTCCATATTGGGTGAGCGACGATCAAACCTGCACCTGATGAACGGTGCTCGACACTTTCCAGGGGATGAGCAGGCGTTCGACCGCGTCGATGACGTAGTAGAGCGCAAAACCCACCAGCATGAGGACGAACAGGCCGACCCACACGGTGTTGAGGTCGTAGAAGCTCGACGCGGTGTAGATCAGATGGCCGAGGCCGTGCTGCGATGAGATGAATTCGCCGACCACCGCGCCAACCAGGCCGAAGCCGATATTGATTCGGAAGGTGGCGATGATCGACGGGATCGTGGAGGGAACGACCGCCTTGTAGAAAATCTGATGCTTGGTCGCACCCATGGAAATCAGCAGCGCCTGCAGGTCCGTGTCGGCGTCCTTGGCCGCCTGATAGGCCGCGATCAGCGCAACGATCGCCGTGAGCGAAACGGCGAGCGCGACTTTCGACACAAGTCCGGTGCCGAACCAGAGAATGATGATGGGAGCGAGCGCGATCTTCGGCACGCTGTTGATTGCGACGATGAACGGTTCCACCAGCCGCGCCACGAAAATCGAATACCAGAGCGCCAGCCCCGCGATCGATCCGAAGATCGTGCCGATGACGAAACCGAGGATCGCCTCGAACAGGGTGTAGGACGTATCGGACAGCAATTCTCCATTGCCCGCCATCCGCATGAACACCGTGTAGATGCCCGACGGCGAACCGAACAAGAAGTCGGAAATCCAACCGACCCGCACGCCGAATTGCCACAGCAGCAACAACGCCGCGACCGTGCCGGCCTGCAGCAGCGCGCGTCCCAGCGTCGTGTTGAACGGCGAGCGTTTGCGCGGTGCCCTGGGCTGGCGCGAAACGGCGGCGGATTTTCCGGCCGTGATGACGCTCATGACGCCATCGCTTCCGACCGCTTGGCCTCGGTCTGAATGTCGAGTTCGCCGCACAGGGTGCGGAAGTAGCCGGCGAAGCGGCGGTCGCTGCGCGCCGCAACCGGCGAGCGCTCGGCGATCTCGATATCGTGGACGGTTTTGACGCGCGCCGGCCTGCCGCTCAGAACGACGACGCGCTTGGACAGCGCGACGGCCTCGTCGATATCGTGCGTTACCAGCACCACTGTTTTGTTGAATGTCTCCACAGCCTGCTTCAGCACGCCCTCGAGATAGAGCCGCGTCTGGTAGTCGAGCGCCGAAAACGGTTCATCAAGGAGAAGGATGCCGGGATCCATGATCAGCGTGCGGATCAGCGCAACACGTTGGCGCATCCCGCCCGACAATGTCTTCGGATAGGCGTCTTCAAAGCCGGACAAACCGAAAGCGTTGAGGTGCTCGCGCGCGCGATCAACGGCAGCGCGATGGGAGACGCCGCGCATCTCGAGCCCAAGAAGCACGTTGCCCAGCACGGTGCGCCAGGGGAACAGCAGGTCCTTCTGCATCATGTAGCCGATCTGTCCGCGCAGGCTCGAAACGTCCTCGCCGCGGTAGACGAGATTGCCCGCATCAGGCTCAATCAACCCGGCGATGATGTTGAAGATCGTCGTTTTGCCGCAGCCGCTTGGCCCGATGATGCTGACAAAGTCCTGCTCGTGGATATCGAAACTCAGCCCATCGAGGACGCGAACCTCGGAACCTTTGCTGGCGAAGGATTTGTGAATATTGCGGACGCTGAGTTGTATCGGAGCCGAGGCCATACCGGGGGGAGTCCTCTGTCGGCATGACTATATGCAATCCGCGTGCCGACTCCTGCCGGTGTGAAATACGTTTGGCGCGAGGCAGTTAGCGGCGCATGGGCATTCGCCGGATCAATCCGCACCGCCGTCCGGACGAAACAGCAGGCAGGCATCGCCGTAGGAGTAGAAGCGGTAGTCGCTGGCGATGGCGTGCTCATAAGCGCGCCGCATCACGTCGAGGCCGCAAAAGGCCGAGACCAGCATGAACAGCGTCGACCGCGGCAAATGGAAGTTGGTGAGCATCACGTCGACCGCGCGGAAACGATAGCCGGGCGTAATGAACAAAGCGGTCTCGCCGGAAAACGGTCGCAGCGTCCCGTCGCCGGCGACCGCGCTTTCGAGCAAGCGCAGCGACGTCGAACCGACGGCGACGATGCGGCCGCCGGCGCGGCGCGTTGCGTTTAACGCCGCGGCGGTTTCGGCGTCGACGCCGCCCCACTCGGGATGCATTTTGTGGCCGGAGGTGTCGTCGGCCTTGACCGGCAGGAACGTGCCGGGCCCGACATGCAGCGTCACGCGTTGCAGCTCGATACCGTGATTGCGCAAAGCCGCCGCGAGGGCGTCGGTGAAATGCAGCCCCGCGGTCGGCGCCGCCACCGAGCCCGCCTCGCGCGCGAACACGGTCTGATAGTCGGCGCGGTCCTGCTCGTCGACGACGCGGCGGCTTGCGATATAAGGCGGCAACGGCATGTCGCCGCGTTCGGCCAGCGCCTGGTCGAGCACCGCCCCGGTAAAGGCAAAGGCAAGCGTCACCTCGCCGCCTTTGTCGCCCTGCCCTTTTTGCTCGACCGTGGCGTCGAGCTGTTCGAGAAAGCAGACCCGCCCTTCCCCGCCGAAGCGCACAGTATCGCCGACCGCAAGCCGCTTTGCCGGTTTGACCAGCGCTCGCCAGCGCGACCCATCGAGCCGTCCGATCAAAGTTGCCGCAATGGCGGGTTCATGCTCGCCGCGGCCGAGCCGCCGGCCATGCAGGTTGGCGGGAAAGACCTTTGTGTCGTTGACGACGACGGCATCGCCGCGCCGCAACAGCCCCGGCAAATCGCGCACGATGCGGTTTTCGAGTTCGGGCGTCGCGCCCGGCCGCACCACCAGAAGCTTGGCGGCATCGCGCGGCACGGCCGGTCGCAGCGCGATGCGGTCCTCCGGCAGCGTGAAATCGAATAAGTCCGTGCGCATTTCCAAGGCCCATGTGTCGAACGGAGCGTAGGGACGAAAAATATCGTACCGTCCGGACACTTTGTCGGCGGCTTCTGACTTATCCCGTCGATCCTATCCGTATATTCCGCTCCGACACCGCAACTTCTTCGCGCACTTGCGTCAAGCGATACAAGTTCGGTACGGAGGATCGCCGTAAAGATACAGTGAAGTCTTGCGCAAGTTGAACCGCATAATGCTTTTTTTGACCGAACAAGATGTGAAGGATGCGCTGGCGGGCGACGATGCGTATATGGAGGCGGTCGACGTCATCTCGCGCGTCTTAGAGCAGCAATCGGCCGGGACTACATATCATTTGAAGCGATACACAATGACGCATCCGGCGTATCCGGGACACCTATGGCACAACATTCGCATGTTGCCCGGCATGGCGCCTGACCTCGGAGCAGCAGCGGTTCGCGTCTATTCCGGTTACCGCGGCACGAACAGATCGGAGGTCATTTGCTTGTTCGATTGGGCGGACATGCGGATGTCCGCCATCATTTCCGATTTTCATCTTCACGCCGTGCGAACCAGCGCTCCTTATGGCGTTGCCGCCAGGTTTCTCGCTCGCGCCGACGCGAGCACGCTGGGAATTATCGGCACCGGCCGCTATGCGCGCGCAATGGCGCAGTCGGTGTGTGCCGTGCGCCCAATAAAACGCATAAAGGCTTTCAGCCGCAATCCGGCGAACGTACAGGCCTTCTGCGGTGAAATGAGCGAAACATTGGGCATTGAAGTCGTGCCCTGCTCCTCCGGACGCGAAGCCGTCAAAGGCGCCGGGATCGTCATCACGGCGACGTCCGGCAATACCATCGTGTTCGAAGCCGACTGGCTGGAACCGGGCGTGCTCGTCATGTCGTTGGCGCCGGGAGAGTTCGACGAAGAGACGGTGTTGCGGTCACGCGTGTTTTTGTCCGCGATCGAACAAGTCCTCGGCGACGATCCGCCGCGCAAGCCCTTTGCGAGCCTTGTTGCCGATGGGCGCTTCGACGCAAGCGACGTGGCCGCGGACCTGTGTGACGTCGTGGCCGGCAAGAAACCCGGCCGCGCATCCGATGACGAAATCATTCTTTACGAATGCGCGGGATTGGGTTTGCTCGACGTCGGCATCGGCCACTGGGTTTACGAGCGCGCATTGAGGAGAGGTCTTGGAACCGAAATGCCGTTCGGCGAGGAGCAATAGCGACGCCCGCGCTTCGCTCGAGCAGCCTTGTCCCGACCGCCGTTGACGAAGAAGGATCGCGATTGAACCGGAGAGAATTTCTGGGGCTTGGCGCTGCCTCGATCGCGGCAATTTCCTTGTCAGCGAGAGGATGGGCGCAGTCAGCCTATCCCGACCGAGCCGTAAAGCTCGTCGTCCCGCGTTCGAGCGGCGGGGTCGTCGACATCATCGCCAGAGAATGGTCCGAAAAGGTCAGCACGACATTCGGCTCCACTTACGTCGAGAACATGGGCGGCGGCGGCGGCGTCATCGGCGCGGCCGCCGTAGCGCATGCTCCGGCCGACGGTTATGCGCTGTTGTTCGGAACTACCAGCGAACTCATCCTGCGTCCGATCATCAAGCCGCAATCGTATGATCCGCTGACAAGCTTCGCGCCGATCGCGATCCTGTGCGAGTCGGTGGCGGCGATTGTCGTCAACCCGAAAGTTCCGGCCACCGATCTGGACGAACTCGTCGCCTACGCCCACCAGAATTCGGGGCACTTGGTTTACGGTTCAGCAGGAACCGACACAGTGTCGAATCTGGCGGGTGAGCTTTTCAAAAAACTCACCGGTCTTTCCGATATCACGCATGTCCCATACGACGGCGGCGGTCCGGCGCTGACCGACCTCATCGCCGGTCATATTCCCATCATGACGCCGATGATCACGCAGACCATCATCGAAATGCATCGGTCCGGTCAGATCAGGGTATTGGCGGTGGCGTCGGAGCACAGACTTACTGCGGTGCCCGATATCCCGACCGCCGCGGAGCAAGGCTACCCCGCACTGCTCGCGCGATTGTTCGTCGGCCTGTTCGCGCCCGCCAAAACGCCGGACCCGGTCATCGCCAAAATCGCCGCCGTCACACAGGAAGCAATGCTCGATCCCAGTCTGCAAAAGAATTTCGCGGCGGCCGGCTTCGAGCCGGTGACCGGCTCGGACGCAACGTCTGCGCGCCATTATCTCGAGCAGGAGATCGTCCGCTGGAAGCCGCTGCTCGAACAGCTGCATTTGGGGCAAAACTGACGGCACTTCGGCTTCGTCGTAATTCCTTTTCCGTCGCACCCGATCTGTTCTAAAAGCGGCAGATCGCAACCTTTGGCGCGGCAAGCAACGTGACCCCAGACGCGACGAGCTGCGCCGTGATCCAGGTCAAGCCCGGCATCGGCGATGTCATCTGGCACCTGCCGTTCATCCGCGCTATCGCGGCCGTAGCGCCGGGCGGCCGCGTCACGTTTCTCGCGCCGCCGTCGAGCCACGCCGAAGAACTGCTTGCGGCCGAACCGGGCGTTGCCGAGACGGTTTATTTCGAACACGCCGGCTCGGAATTGCAGCGCGGCCTCAATTTGATCAGGCTCGCGGCGCTATTGCGGCGCAACCACTTCCGCTCGATCTGGATTCTCGACCGCACCATTCGCCCGGCGCTTGCCGCGCGGCTCGCCGGCATACCCGAGCGCATCGGTCTCGGCCTCGGACCGCAAAGCTTTTTCATCACCAATCCGGGCATCGGCCGAAGCCATTTTCACGATCAGCCGATCGATTGGCTCTCCGCGCTGATGGCGGCCATGAAAGTGCCGCTGCCGTCGACCGAGCCGAATCTGCGGCTGCCGGAACCGACGCTCGCGGTTGTCGGCGAGAAGTTTACGTCTTGCGCCCGGCCATGGATCGCGCTCGGCGTCGGCGCCTCGCATCCCGACAAGGACTGGCCCGACGCGAACTGGGCGGAATTTATTGCGCTTCTGCGCCGCCACGCGGCCGGCACGGTATTCTTGGTCGGCGGCGCTGCGAATTTTGCGCGCGCGCAAAATTTCATCGCCGGCAGCGCCGGCGCATCGCCCGTCAACGCCTGCGATCTCGGCTTAACCGAAGCCGCCGCGCTGCTGCGGCTGGCCGACGTCTTTATCGGTCCGTCGTCGGGTCCGATGAACCTCGCAGTCGCCGGCGGCACGGATGCGTTCGGGCTGTTCGGCTCGACGCCGGTTCTGACTTATTCGAAGTTCATCCACCCGATCGAGCCACCGGACGGACAGTCGCCCGACGGTATGCGGCGGATTTCGCCCGCGCAGGTGCTCGAACGCATCGCGCCGTATTTGTCACAACGGAAACCGCGGCAATAGCCGCTGGCGCCCTACTTCGCGTCGGCGGCCACCTTCATCTTGATGATGCGGTCTGGATTGGCCGGCGGCTCGCCGCGTTTGAGCTTATCCACCACGTCCATACCGCCGACCACCTCGCCGACCACGGTGTACTGGCCGTTGAGAAAATCGCCGTCATCAAACATGATGAAAAACTGGCTGTTGGCGGAGTTGGGATTCCTCGACCGAGCCATGCCGACGGTGCCGCGCACGAAAGGCTTGTCGGAGAACTCCGCTTTCAGATCCGGATAGGACGAGCCGCCGGTGCCGTTGCCGTGCTCGCCGTCGCCGGTCTGCGCCATGAATCCGTCGATCACCCGATGGAACGGCACGTCGTCATAGTATTGTTCGCGCGCCAGCAGCTTCATGCGTTCAGCGTGTCCTGGCGCGATGTCGTTATGCAGCTTGATGACGATCGTGCCGGGCGTGGTCTCGATGATCAGAACGTTCTGCGGGTCGACACCCGCGGGCAATTCCTTGCTCATATCCGCTTTCCTCTAATTGGTGAGCACAACGTCGTCGGCGTGAATTACGGCGCGATCGTTGCGGTCTTGATGTAATCGAGATTGGGAAACTCCTTGTTCAGATAGGCGTTCCCCTCGCTTTGGATGCGGCCCTGCTCCGGGCCCTGGCCGCGCGGCGCGCCCTCGCCGTAACCGCTGAACAGGCCGTCGACGACATTCATGCCGGATACGACCTGACCGAACGGCGCGAAGCCTCCCGTGTCGAGCCGTGCGTTGTCGCCGAAATTGATAAAGACCTGGGTTGTGCGCGTGTTTGGGCCACGCATGGCGAATGTGATCGTTCCGCGTTTATTGCTCTGCTTGACCGGATCGTCGTTGATCGCTGCATCGCGCCACACCGCGGAAAGTCGCGGATCGGCGTTGATGCCGAATTGCACCATGAAGCCGGAAATAACCCGGAAGAAACGGGCGTTGTTGAAGAAGCCGTTCTTGACGAGGTTATAAAACCGGTCCGCGCCGAGAGGCGCCCAATCGCGATGCACTTCAACGACGAACGGACCTTTGCTGGTATCGAATTTGACCTTGTAGGCCGGCGGCGCCTGTGCGTTGAGCGCGGCGGGATTGGCAAGCGCAGGATTAGCGCCCCCCTGACTCCAGGCCGGCGCGGCGATTGTCAAAGCGAGCAGAAGGGCGGCAAGGCGGATCATGTCGGCTCCCGAATGAGGGTTTAGATTTTGGCGAATTTATTCTTCAGCCGCGCCGCGACCGCCGCCGGCACGAAAGCCGAGACGTCGCCGCCCATGCCGGCGATTTGCCGGACCAGCGTGGCGGTGATCGGGCGCACCGCGGGCGCGGCGGGCAGAAATATCGTCTGCACTTCGGGCGCCATTGCGGCATTCATGCCCGCCATCTGCATTTCGTAGTCGAAATCGGTCGCGTCGCGGACCCCGCGCACCAGAACGGTCGCACCGGCGCGCCGCGCCGCGGTCACGACGAGATCGGCGAAAGTCGTGCAGGCGATTTCGCAGCCCGCAGCGCGGCCCAGCGGCGCGCAAATCTCATTCGCCATGGCGAGCCGCTCGTCGGCCGAAAACAGCGGCGCCTTGCCGGGATGAATGCCGATTGCGAGCACCAGCCGGTCGGCAAGGTGCACGGCCTTGCCGATGACGTCGAGATGGCCGTTGGTGATGGGATCGAACGATCCGGCAAAGAGCGCGACGCGGGGCATTGGCGCGGTCTAGCCCGCGCCTCGCACGACCGCAAGGTGGCTACGAGCCGATCGCTGCACCGCCGAACTGAATTTGACCTACACGCCCAAGTGCCGGGGACCGAACCAAAATTATGCAAAGACTGGCGTTATTTCAAAGACTTGAACGATTTAGCTGAACTGTGATGGTGATCGCGGCCGGGTTCGAGCCGCCCGCTAAAAATTCGCGTCAGAAGAAGAGCAACCAGGACGCTTTGAACGCGTTGCGCTTTCGGGGCGTCAAAGCTTTCGGAGCGTCAAAGGCTGCAAAACAGGGACGGGTGTCATGATCAAGACCGTTTACGCCATCGCCGTCGCCGCGATCGTGGCGGCTTGTTTCGTCGCGTTCCCGAGTTTGTCGTTTCAGGTCCAAGCGAGTTCGCCGATCCCGGGCGCCAAAGCTGACCGGGCCGACCTGCGTCCGCTCGGGACGGATTGCTCGCAAAACGCCTGGCCGTACTTCGAGGCGGCGTGCCTGCGCGATGCGCGACAGCCGCTCGTCGAGCCTCGCCAGGCGCGGATCGTTGAGAATTCCATCCGGTAGCGCAGCGCGAGCAGCTTCGTAACTCGTATCGAATTTTGGCCGTATCGCACATGGTTGCTCTGGCGGGAGGTGCTTCCCCACCTTCCGCCGCAATTTTTCGTGCGCGGCGCCTGGGGCGCGTACTCACAAATCGAGGTAGGTCGGCGGTTGATCAATTGTCCGATTTAACCCCGGGAACGATCGTGTTTGTGCTGGTATTTCCTCGGTTCTTTGTGGCTTAGACCACCGACAGAACGAGTGATCCATGCGATGCCAATGGCGAGCTTCATGAGGTCCGCCATGTTCATTGCGGAGGGGCCGTGGAAGACGAGCAGTTCCGAAAGTACTCCAAGTCTTGGAATCGTGCGGACGAGCTCCATCGCGTCCCCGCAGGGGAGGCGTGCTAACGGATTTTTGGCGGTTCCAAACGGGCCATCCACAAATTCGAATTAAACAGCAACGTTCGCTTCTGTAATCGGCCGTTTGGGGTCTGCGCTTTCAGGCGACCCGCCACCGCAGTGTCGACGTCACTCGCGGGCTCGCGCTTCTCTTCGGAATCGAAAGAGTTTTCCGCCATCCAACGGATCGATCTCTCGTCAATGCGCTCCATGCAGCACGTGCATTAGGCCTTCGCAGAAGAGTAGCAGTGCGAGAATAAAGAGCAGAATGTGAGTGATGCGGTAAAACTGCGCCGTCGGCACGATCCTGACTATCCAGATGCCGGCGAAGTTGGCCGCGACAGCAATCGGCAAAAGTGCGAGCGAGGTGGTGAGATTCTTGGCCGAGAATTGCCCGAGCATGAAGTAAGGCACGATCTTGAGAGCGTTGACGGCGGCAAAAAAGATCGTTGTGGTGCCGACGAACGTCATTTTCGGCAGTTGCTGCGGCAGTGTGTACACCTGAAACGGCGGTCCACCGCCCTGGCTGGCGAAGGACATGAAGCCGGAGACCGCGCCCCAGAATAGGCCGCCCAGGATTGTGCTGTGACGCGATCGAGCCGGCGCCGTACGCAGCCAGACCGTTGCGACGAAAACGAGTGCCGTCATGCCTATAAGTATGCGGATGGCGTCGTCGGACACATAGGACACGAAAATCCACCCGAGTGCCAAACCGAAGCCGGCGCCCGGCAGAAGCACTTTCAAATTCCAGGCGCTCCAATCGCGCCGATAGACGTGGATTGAAATCACGTCCTGGCAAATGACGACCGGCAGCAAAAGCGCCGCCGCTTCGAGCGGCGGCAGATAGAGCGCTAGTAGCGGCGTCGCGCCCGTCGCCACGCCGGAAAAGCCGCCCTTTGCGAGACCAAGAAAGATCACCGCGGGAATTGCCACCGCATAAAACAACGGCGCGGTGATGATCGGAGCCAGCATACGTCTTTCGTTACCACTCGCGCCGCGACGCCCAGGGCAGCACGTCCAATGCCAGCAACGTTTGGGCGTTCGGACAATAGTCCTGCCACACCGGCGCCGCGGAATCGTGGGTAAGATCGCGCACGCAACGTCTCTTGCTTTCGCACAGCGAACATATCCGTTGTAGATCGCGGGACGTTTGCGGCCCGACCTGGGCGACCTCGGCCGGGTCGAGATCGAGAGCGGCCATGCGACGGAGCAAAAGATTGGCTGCCTCAGGCCCGCGCTTAGCAACGGCACGGAGATCGGCAGGGGTCATGCGCATGTCGCGGGCGATACGCTCAATTTCCAGTTCGCCGCAGCACAACACCCCGGGTACAGGAGGCCCCTTGACCCAATCGCTCAGCACGCGCCAAGCAGCTTCGAAGCGTGATCGTTTTTCCTCTCCACCGGACAGGTCTGTCATTCGACCCTCCTCTCGTCGGCTGGCACCACTTTCCGGCCGATCGGGGCGAGCCCATTGATTTAGGTCAAATCGGGCGCCTGCTCAGCGACATGGCAGACCCGCTAGATTCGCTGAGGCGGAGCCGTTCAGTTACTTCCGGTGTCCACCCAAACCGCCACGTGTCGCTGCGCGGCCGCACTCGCCGCTTCGGGCGAGGAACAGACATCTTTACCTTCCAGCAAATTTTAGGTCGCAGATCCCGTACTCGGTGATGCGCGCCTCGATTAGGCTAGCGATAGACGAGCACCGGAATGGTAGAGTGCGTGAGCAGCTTGACGGTTTCGCTGCCGAGCATCAATGCAGAAACGCCGCGTCGACCGTGTGAGGCCATCACGATCAGGTCGCATCCATTCCTTTTCGCCGCGTCGATGATGGCCTGATAAGGCTGTTCGTGCTCGGACTGGATGACGCTGCAATCCACGCCGGCCGCCGTGGCGGCATCCTTGATCTGATCAAGGTATTTTTCGGCTGCTGCATTCGTTTGAGTCGTATTCGCAAAAATCTGCGACGGAACTGTTACCGTTATCCCGGTCAGTTTGGCGCCTAGTGCCTTTGCCAAAGTCACACCACTTCGAATGGCCCTGCCGGTCACCTCCGAGCCGTCGGTAGGAATGAGAATGTGCTTGAACATCGCTCGGGTCCAGGAGAGCAAAGGTCAAGGTCAATTGCGCTGAAAAGCCGTGCAGCCCACCTCGAAGGAACGCAACAGATCGCGCCGCTCTCCCGGCTGCCCAGCCTCCGTAATCAATTCGCCGCACGGGTCGCAGTAGTAGGAGTAGAGTTCCGGCAGTGCGCCGATGGCCGGGATAAGTCGCGTAAAGCGCATGGGCTTCCCGCAGTTCGGGCACAGAGGCGGAAGTTGGCTTTCGGTGTTCATACCGTCACCATGACGGTTGGACGACCGCCTGGCATTGACACAAGTCAAAACGCAAGTGTCGGCGTTCAGACTTGGGTTGCATTGCAAAATGGCGGTGGCAATTGTATCGGCTCGGGTTGGTCCTAACTGGCAAGATTGCCGGCCACATTAAAGGCTTGGCCGCCTTTTTGACCTACATCAACGGGGACTGCCAGCCAATCTGTCTCAATTGTTGTGCCGGGCAAACGGAGGCAGATCATGTCGCCGCCCCCAACATGCGAGAATTCAGTTCTACTTCATGCGATGATGGCAAGGCTCGGGATCGATTTAGGTCCCGATGACTTGGCGCGGCTAGAATTGCGATATCCGACCGCCTTTCGGCGCTGCCAAGCGTGCGCCGCCAAGGAGGCTTGCCTCGATTGGCTCGACCATGCGGCCGCCACGCGCTTTGCGCCGCGCTTTTGCGTGAACGCCGATATCCTGTTCGAATTGCAATGTGATCAACCCGGCCCTCGTCGAAAGCCAAGCTAAAAAACCTGCTCAGCCGTGCTGACGGCGACTTAATCGCGATCACCCGCCTTTGCTGTGCCGGAATTTACACCAGCCGAACGGGCTGAACGTGCCATTGACAAGTCTGCAGGCGCGCGGCGGTTGGAACAGCGAGCAATCACCGCATTGCTGGTCGCCCTTCGGGCGAGCCTTCCTGTGGGACCTTAGCAATAGGTTCAGCGAGGCGATAAAACCTTGCAATTTTAACGCCAAAATAAATGAAAAATTCAGCAGGTTGTTTAGCGGAGCGGCAACCTATCGGGTCAATAGTTGCGAGTGTAACTAATTGGCCGAGGAGCTTCCGGCGCTGACGCCAAGTTGACGAAAGTCGTTGGTCTGCGATGATTCATACTGGCACCGATATTCAACGCTGCTCTTCGCTCATCGCGCGCCTAAAAGCGTTGGAACACACCAAAGTCTACGATCTACTCGCCGCGCTGCCCCTGATCGTCTGGTATGGGCTGTGTAAGTCAGCGCGCATTCCAGCTCTGATGGATGAGATATCGGCCACGAACTTCGGCGCCATCGATCTCCGCGCAATTGTGGGTATCATCTCTCAACTCACAACGTTGGTTTTCTTCAGCACACTGATCGCTCTATTGATTTTCCGCGACAAGCCCCGGAGTAAATCTGAGGGTCTAATTCCACGCGCAGCTGCGATAGCGGGAACGTATCTCAGCGTGGCGATCGTCCAATTGCCGCCAATCGAGATTTCAAATCAGCTCTACTATCTGTCTACGCTGCTGGCTGTCGTCGGCACCATCTTCGCTCTCTATAGCGCGCTAAACCTCGGCCGATCGATCAGTATGATGCCGGAGGCCCGTCAAATGGTGGTACGCGGCCCTTACGCCGTGGTCCGTCATCCGCTGTATCTGGGTGAAGGGATCGTGCTCGTTGGGCTAACGCTACAATTCTTCTCGTTATCGGCCGTGCTGATTTTAATGCTGCAATATGCTTGTCAGGTCATAAGGATGAACTACGAGGAACAGGTTCTACTGAGGACCTTTCCCCAATACAGGAACTACATGGCTCAGACAGCACGATTGATCCCGCACCTATACTAGCCGCACGGATGGCGTGGCTCGAAGAAACCCCGACATTGGGTTTTATCTCTAGCCACCGGTCTGCAGATTGGCTGCCAGGCGAGACAATCGTGCGGATAACCCGGCTCCACCCCGATCTACACTTGATCGCAGAGCGCGCTTTCAGTTATGCGGCAACCGAACTTCACCTGCGATACGACGGCGCCCCCATCCGCGGCGGCTCACCCGCCACATCCATTGGCGCTGTGGTGTCTTTGTCTGGCGGTGATCCTGGCGATTGCCCCCTTCATCGTCAGGCGCATCATCCTGCTTGGTGATGATAATTATCTCCACTGGATGGCAATCGATTACCTGGCCCGATGCATTTCTCTGACCGGGGTCATCATTGGATTCCGCTCTGGCCTCCTCCACTCGCCGCATCCACGAACCGGCTGGTTAAGGTCGCTTGTGGTTTTCTTGCTGCTATTTGCTGCCGAGTATGCAGAGCAAAGATTCGGTTATCCCAGAGTCGAGCACTATTTTCGCTTTTTGGAGACATCATCTTGGCCCCCAATCTTAGATCCAACCCTTCAGGTCGCGGATCTTTCGTTTGGATTATTGTTTGCTGTATTCGTCGAGGAAGCCGTCTTTCGCAAGTTCTTATTCGCAGTGATCGAGCGCTGGCTCCCACAGCAACTTCCAGTCATCATCATTAGTTCAGCGGTCTTTGCGCTCGTTCATTTCACGTCCGGCGTCGTCGACACAATGCTGAATGCGCTTGTCAATGGCATCTTTTTGGGAATGGCATATTGGACTACGCGCCGACTTTCAATTTGCGTCGCGTCACATTATCTCATCGATTTTCTCATATTCAGTAGCCGTTGAGGGTCAATCGCTTCACTTTAGCGACGCCCGCTTTCCACCGCGTAACCGTTAGATCACGGAGGTCGCGGCGCTTGTTGGTGAGCGCTAATTCGTTCCGAGGATCTCGACGCAAACAAAGGGGTGACGATGAAATACATGCGTGGCTGGACTGAACGTCCGCAAGGATCGCTGCGCAAAAGCGGATCCTTGAGGTGTCCACGAATTGGAAGGCGTCCGGTAATTCAATTCGCGTCGGTTAGCTGCGCAATCAACGCGATTCAAAGTGAGCAATTTTGCTCAGAACTCGCGTTTAGCCTGAGCCATATTTTGCTTTTGGTAGCGGCCGCAAACGTGGGGACAATCTAGGTGAACTCATCCGATGGGGTTCTCCGTTAAATCTTTGTGGAGGATTTGTGCAAAAGACCAATTTCAGAGAACAGTTTACCAATGTCGCGGACGCCTGCGCGCTGGCTCAGAGCATCGTCGATACGGTGCGAGAACCTGTCATTGTGCTCGACAAAAGGCTGCGTGTCATCGCTGCGAGCCGCTCTTTCTATTCGGCATTCGAGGTGAGCCCCGAGGAGACACAGGGACAGCTCCTTTACGCCTTAGGTGATGGACAATGGGATATTCCGAAACTTCGCCTGCTGCTCGAGAAAATTATCCCAGAACACGGCGTGATGGAGGATTACGAAGTCGAGCACGAATTTCCGCACCTTGGCACTCGCATCATGCGCTTGAACGCCCGCCAAGTGTTCTACAAGGAAGGTGCCGAGACGACCATTTTGCTCGGAATTGAGGACGTTACAGTGCGGCGCAAGTTGGAGCACGAAAAGGACGATCTATTGCGACAGAAGGATATATTGCTCGAGGAAATTCAGCACCGGATTGCCAATAGCCTGCAAATCATTGCAGGCATTATTGTGATGAAGGCAAACGCGGTAAGTTCTGAAGAAACGCGCACCCTTTTGCGGGAAACTCATAGTCACGTCATATCAATCGCAGCCGTTCAAGAACAACTGCATGTATCGGGAACGGTAGGGTCTATTGAAATCGTACCGTATCTTAGGCGGCTGAGTAACGCCCTCGCAGCCTCGATGATTGGAGACGCGCGGCCGGTTACGATCAAGGTGGTTGGCGAAGGAGGCAGTATGACTTCACGTCAAGCCGAGAGTATTGGCTTGATCGCAACCGAGCTCGTCATGAACTCTCTGAAACATGCGTTCCCTGCAATGGAAATGCAGGGGCAAGTTACCATCGCGTTTGAAGTCAACGGTACGAATTGGAAACTTTCAGTCGCCGATAATGGGATTGGCAAGCAAGACGGTGTGTTTGCGCAACCCAAAACCGGGCTGGGTACCGGCATCGTCAAGGCACTTGCGCAAGGGATCGACGCCGAAGTCGAAACGTTGGTGGGAGAGGATGGTACGATTGTGTCCGTCACTCACGCGACTTTTTCGAACGCTGGCATCCAGGCCGCATAATGGCGGGAAGGTCGCCGACGCGCGCCTCGAGGGTTTAGTTTGCACGGGAGGGGCTGAAAGGATTAGCCGACCCTCAAACGTCCGGAATGGGTCGATTGTGTTGAAAAAGTCTGCAGTTGCGGAAGTTGATATTCGCTGATTCAGTCGCTGCGAGAAGCAGGACTTCGAATCATGATGGGACATCGGCAAGTCGAACAGGCTGTGTTGTTCTATGAGTTTTCGCTAGAGAGGCACGTTCCAGGTGATCATCTGCTGCGCTCGATCGACAGGTTCGTCGAGTTGGAGGGTGTGAGGCGAGAGCTGGCGGCGTTCTACAGCACGATGGGCCGGCCATCGATCGATCCAGAGCTGATGATTAGAATGCTGATCGTTGGCTACTGCTTCGGTATTCGATCGGAGCGGCGGCTGTGCGAGGAAGTCCACCTCAATCTGGCCTATCGATGGTTTTGTAGGCTTGGGCTCGACGGGCATGTCCCCGATCATTCGACCTTCTCGAAGAACCGGCATGGCCGCTTCCGCGAGGCCGATCTGCTGCGGCGCGTGTTCGAGACAGTCCTGCAGCGCTGCATTCGCGAGGGGCTGGTCGGTGGGGAGGCCTTTGCGGTCGATGCCAGTTTGATCAAAGCGGATGCGAACCGGCAGAATGGCATCGAAGGTGAGAAGGGGCTACCACCAGAGACAACCGGCCGGGCGATCGAAGAATATCTGGCCGTGCTCGACGATGCGGCCTTCGGTGCCGCCACCGATGTGGTGCCCAAGTTCCTCTCTCCGGCCGATCCCGCGGCCCGTTGGACCGGCGCCCATGGTGGACAGGCATTCTTCGCCTATTCCACCAACTACCTCATCGACGCCGACCATGCGATCATCGTGGATGTCGAAGCGACGACCGCGATCCGGCAGGCCGAGGTTCTCGCCGCAAAACGCATGATCGAACGCTCGATGGAGCGCTTCGACCTGTATCCCGCCCGCCTTCTAGGCGACAGCGCCTATGGCTCGGCCGAGATGCTCGGCTGGCTGGTCTATGAGCAGGGCATCGAGCCGCATGTCACGGTGTTCGACAGATCGGCGCGCCAAGATGGCACCTTCTCCCGCGACGACTTCACCTATGATCATGACGGCGACGTCTACTACTGCCCAGCCGGCAAGATGCTGACCACGACCGGCTCACGTATCGATGATGGATCGACACTACGCTACCGCGCGAGCAAATATGACTGCGAAGCCTGCCGCCTGAAGCCTCGATGCTGTCCCAAGGAGCCGGCCCGGTATGTGCCGCGATCGATCTACGAAGGCGCCCGAGACATGGCACGCCAAATCGCAAGATCGTGGGAGGGACGCATCGCACGACGGCTGCGGAAGAAGGTCGAGATGCTATTTGCGCACCTTAAACGCATTCTCAGGCTCGACCGGCTCCGACTACGAGGACCGAATGGTGCGCGCGACGAGTTCCTCCTCGCAGCAACCGCCCAGAACCTCCGAAAAATGGCGAAGCTGATACCGGTACAAAAGCTCAAACCAGCATAAGAGCAGGGCCGCTCCACCGATTGACCGCACCCTCAGCGCGCCAATTGGCTCTACTCAAATTATCGTCCGACTTCTTCAACAGAATCGGTCACAAGCGGACACCGGCTGCGCGCTTACGAGTCCACGCCCTAGCAGCGGTTGACTGTTATTTGCCGGGTCCCGCCGTCTCCCGACGGAACTACCACGGTCTCTGCGCTGCGCTGGCAAGACAGTGAATACGGCGCGTACGGCGCCAATTCGGATATCTCGACCGTCGATCGGTCCGAGGTGACGGCGAGCTGCCCGACGTCAACAAAACCGTAAGGCGCCGACACTGGCGCTGATGACCAGCCGGTGGCGGCAATGATGGCGGCGACAATCGTATTCAAAGCTTCCCCCAAGTCCCGGCCGCAACCATAGCAGTTATTGAAGCCGAAAAAAGCGGGCAAAAACGACGACAGCTGCTCCCCTTCTTCGACCGAATTTTTGGTCCGCCGACGAGGGATCGGCTCCTCATTGCGCCGGACGGTTGAGCCCCAGCGCGTTGATGATCGGCGACCACTTCGCGGTATCCGATTTGATCAGCGCGGTGAAGTCGGCCGGCATGCCGCCGAGCGGATCGATGGTGAGCTTCGCCAAGGCGTCCAGGAGTTGCGGTTTCGTCAGACCCTCGTTGATCGTCGCGTTGAGCTTGGCGATGATCGGCGCCGGCGTATGCGCCGGCGCTAAGAGCCCGGTCCACGCGACGGTGACGAAGTTCGGATAGCCGCTTTCGACCATCGTCGGCACGTCCGGCAATTGCGGGATGCGCTTTGCCGTGGTGACCGCGAGCGCGCGCAACTTGCCGGCCTTGATCAGCGGCAACAAGACAGTCGTGCTCTCAAACGTCATTTGCACGTCACCGGCGACGAGATCGTTGATCGATGGGCCGCCGCCTTTATAGGGCACGTGCACGATGTTGATGCCGGCCTGCGCCTTGAACATTTCGCCGACCAGATGCGGCAGCACGCCGATGCCGCCGGAGGAAAAGTTTACCTTGCCGGGATTGGCCTTGGCGTAAGCCACGAGCTCGGCCACGGTCTTGGCCGGCACCGCCGGATTGACCACCAGGATGTTGGACGTCGCCGCGACCAGCGCGATCGGATCGTAGTCGGTGAGCGGATTATAGCCCGCGTCAGGATGCAGCAGCGGCGCCATGACGAGCCCGCTCGCGCTCGAAAAGAGCAGCGTATAGCCGTCCGGCGTCGCCTCCGCCGCATCCTTTGAGCCGATCGTATTGCCGGCGCCGGCACGATTTTCGATGACGAAGGCCTGACCCAACGCCGTCTGCAGATAATTCGCCGTGAGCCGCGCCATTACATCGACCGGCCCACCGGGCGGCGTCGGCACGATGATTTTGACCGGCCGGGTCGGATAGTCCGGAACCTCGGTCCCGGCTTGGGTTTGCGCCCGTGCGGCCCCGGCGTGACCGCCAAGCGCCAGGAGCGCGGCGAGGAAAACGGCCGGCATCGCCCGCGAGATGACCGGCAAAACACGCATTGTGCGTCCTTGGTTCATCCATTTTCCCCTTTTGCCTCGTTCTAGTCCGCGAAGTGGACTAATCTACGGGGATGCTCGGCATTGCAATCGCCGCCTTGACCCCTCCCCTTGCGGGTGTCTACAGCATGGTCCGCAAATGGGCCGACCGGTTTTGCGAAAAGGACACGCTCCGACAAACCTTTAGCCGCACACGATGATTTTTCTGATCGACAACTATGACAGCTTCACCTTCAACCTGGTGCACTATCTCGGTGAACTGGGTGCGGACGTTGAAGTGCATCGCAACGACAAGGTGACGA
This sequence comes from uncultured Alphaproteobacteria bacterium, assembly GCA_963775515.1. Classification (GTDB taxonomy): domain Bacteria; phylum Pseudomonadota; class Alphaproteobacteria; order Rhizobiales; family Xanthobacteraceae; genus BOG-931. The sequence continues at coordinate 124,504 of CAVZIQ010000002.1, forward strand.
GCGCCGCGGTGCTTGCCGCCGATCCCGATGCCATCGTGCTGTCGCCCGGCCCCTGCACGCCCAAGGAGGCCGGCATCTGCCTCGATCTCATCGCGCAAGCGGCATCGAGCATTCCGATCCTTGGCGTTTGCCTCGGTCATCAGGCGATCGGCGACGCCTTCGGCGGCAAAGTGGTGCGCGCGCCGACGCCGGTGCACGGCAAGCTGTCTGAAATCCGGCATCAGGGCGCCGGGATTTTTCGCGGCATCAATGGCCCGTTCAAGGCGACGCGCTACCATTCCCTTGTCGTGGACCGGGACAGCATGCCGCGTGAATTGACCGTCACCGCGGATACCGATGGCGGCCTGGTCATGGGGCTCGCGCATGCCCGATTGCCGACGCACGGCGTGCAATTCCATCCCGAAAGCATCGCTTCTGAGAACGGCCACCTGATGCTGAAGAATTTTCTCGACATCGCCGCAGCCTGGAACGCATCGACCGGACGGCGTAGCGCCTCGTCACCGGCCGCCGCGCGCAAGACCCCGGCGCGGGTCAATTGAGGACGGCATCGTGACCGTGGAATTCAGGGCGCTCATCGGCAAGGTTGCGACCGGCGCCGCGCTTGGCCGCGAGGAGGCCGCCACCGCCTTCGAACAGATGATGGCGGGCGAAGCGACGCCCTCGCAAATGGGCGCGCTGCTCATGGCGTTGCGCGTGCGCGGCGAGACCGTCGACGAGATCACCGGCGCCGTCACTGCGATGCGCGCCAAGATGGTGCGCGTGCAGGCGCCGCCCGATGCCATCGACGTGGTCGGCACCGGTGGTGACGCATCGGGCTCGTTCAACATTTCGACTTGCGCCGCGCTCATTGTCGCCGGCGCCGGCGTGCCGGTCGCCAAGCACGGCAACCGCGCACTGTCGTCGAAATCCGGCGCCGCCGACGTGCTGGCCGCGCTCGGCGTCAATATCGATCTCAATCCGGAGCAGATCGGTCACTGTATCCGCGAGGCCGGCATCGGCTTCATGTTCGCGCCGGCGCATCATCCGGCGACCAAGAATGTCGGACCGACCCGCGCCGAACTCGGCACCCGCACCATCTTCAATTTGCTCGGCCCACTGTCGAACCCGGCTGGCGTGAAGCGGCAGATGGTCGGCGTATTCTCGCGGCAATGGACCGAGCCGCTGGCGCATGTGCTGAAAAATCTCGGCGCCGAACGCGTCTGGGTGGTGCACGGCTCCGACGGGCTCGATGAAGTCACGACGTCGGGTCCGACCAGCGTCACCGCGCTGGAAGACGGCGTCATTCGCAGTTTTGAGATCTCCCCGGAAGACGTCGGCTTGCGCAGGGTCAAGCCGGAGGAACTGCGCGGCGGCGACGCTTCGACCAATGCCAGGGCTGTGCAGAAAGTGCTGGAAGGCAAGCAGACGGCGTTCCGCGACGTAGCCCTGCTCAATGCCGCCGCCGCTCTTGTCGTCGCCGGCAAAGCGAAGACCCTCAAAGCCGGTTTCGATCTCGCCAGCCAATCGGTGGATTCCGGCGAGGCCGAAGGCCGGCTCGATCGGCTGATTGTGGTGTCCAACGATGGCTGACATTCTGGCGAAGATCGCGGCCTATAAGCGCGAGGAGATCGCGGCGGAAAAGCGCAGCCGCCCATTATCCGCGCTGGCGCAAGACGCCAAGGCCGCAAGCGCGCCGCGCGGCTTTCTGCGCGCCATCGAACGGCGGCTCGCCGCGGGCGATTACGCGCTCATCGCCGAGATCAAGAAGGCGAGCCCGTCGAAGGGCCTGATCCGCGAAGACTTCGATCCGGCTTCGCTGGCGGCGGCTTATCAGACAGGCGGCGCGACCTGCCTTTCGGTCCTTACCGACGCGCCCTCGTTCCAGGGCTCGCTGGCGCATCTTCGGCTCGCGCGCGAGGCATGCACGCTCCCGGTGCTGCGCAAGGATTTCATGTACGACACCTACCAGGTAACACAGGCGCGGGCCTGCGGCGCCGATTGCATCCTCATCATCATGGCGGCGGTCGATGATGCTTGCGCCGCGGAACTCGAAGCGGCGGCCACCGCGCTTGGCATGGATGCGCTGGTAGAAGTCCATGATGACAATGAATTAGAGCGGGCGCTTCGCCTGAAATCGAAGCTTATCGGCATCAATAATCGCGACCTGAAAACCTTCGCGACGAGCCTGAACACCTGCGTGCGGTTGGCGCGACTTATTCCAGCCGGCTGTATCGTGGTCGGCGAGAGCGGCATCTTCACGCCGGACGACCTGGCGCGGCTCGACCGGGCCGGGATCTCGACGTTCCTGGTCGGCGAAAGCCTGATGCGACAGGACGACGTCGCCGCCGCCACGCGTGCGCTGCTTACGACCAAAGCCGCGCTCGCGCCGGCCCGGTGAGTGCAGTGGCCCGGCGCGCAGCAAAACTCACCCATCTGAGTTCACGCGGCGAAGCCCGCATGGTGGACGTCTCGTCGAAAGCCGTGACCGAGCGCGTCGCCGTGGCCGAGGGCCGCGTGGTGATGCAGCCCAAGACGCTTGCCGTGGTGCGCAAAGGCAACGCCAAGAAGGGCGACGTGCTCGGCGCCGCGCGGATCGCCGGCATTCAGGCCGCCAAGCGCACACACGAGCTGATCCCGCTCTGTCATCCCCTCGCTATTTCCCAGATCGAGATCGATATCGCTCCGGATGCCGAGCTGCCGGGCGTCGTCGTCACGGCGCGGGTGAAGGTCGCGGGCAAGACTGGGGTGGAAATGGAGGCGCTGACCGCGGTATCGGTCGCCTGCCTGACCATCTATGACATGGTCAAAGCGGTCGAGCGCGGCATGCACATCGAAGGCATCCGGCTGATCGAGAAGCGTGGCGGCCGCTCCGGCCACTATCGCGCGGCGAAATAATACAGGAGGCGTGCCGTGGCGTTGCTTTCGGTCGCGCAGGCGCTTGAACAGGTGCTGGCGCACGCAAGTCCACTCCCGCCGGTCGAAGCCCCGCTGACGGAGGCCGCCGGCCGCGTGCTGGCCTTCGATCTCAAGGCGCTGCGCACCCAGCCGCCGGCGGACGTTTCCGCCATGGACGGCTACGCCGTCCGCGGCGCCGACGTGGCGACTGCGCCGGTGCGCTTAAAGGTGATCGGCGAGGTCCGGGCCGGCCAGCCGTATGCGGCCAAAGTCGGTGCAGGACAGGCGGCGCGCATTTTCACCGGCGGCTTCGTGCCCGATGGGGCGGACACGGTTGTCATTCAAGAAGTAACCACGCGCGACGGCGACCAAGTCGAGGTGCAAAAACCTACGAGCAAAGGCCGCAACGTCCGGCCGAAGGGTTTGGACTTTCGCTCGGGCGAGGTGCTGTTGGAGCAAGGCCATCGGCTCACGGCGCGCGATCTGGCGCTGGCCGCCGGGATGAACCATCCGCTGGTGCCGGTCTATCGCCGGCCGAGAATGGCGCTGTTCGCGACCGGCGACGAGCTGGTGCCGCCGGGCCGGGAACCGGGGCCGGGGCAGATTGTTTATTCGAACGGCTTTTCGCTCGCCGCGCTCGCCCGCGAGGAAGGCGCCGAGGTCACCGATCTTGGCGTGGTCCACGATACGCTCCAAGCGACCATCACCGCGATCCGCGACGCGCGCGAGCTCCCTGCAGACATTCTGGTGACCACCGGCGGGGCCTCGGTCGGCGAATACGATCTCGTGCAACAGGGCTTTGCCAAGGAGGGCATGGATCTGTCGTTCTGGAAAGTCGCGATGCGGCCGGGCCGGCCGCTGATGCATGGCCGGCTTGGCGCGATGCACGTGCTCGGCCTGCCCGGCAATCCGGTGTCGTCCTACGTCTGTGCCTTCCTGTTTTTGGTGCCGCTCATCCGCCGCATGAGCGGACGCACGGATCTCGCGTTGCCCACCGAATCCGCGGTGCTCGGCATCGACATCGCCGAAAACGACGAGCGCGCCGATTATCTGCGCGCAACGCTGAAAGCCGGTGCCGGCGGCTTGGTGGCGACGCCGTTTCCGGTGCAGGACAGTTCAATGATGGCGCCGCTGGCAAAGGCCGATTGCCTGCTCATTCGCGAACCGCACGCGCCGGCAGCGAAGGCGGGCAGCCCGTGCACGCTCGTTCGTCTGGATCGCTAAATCAACAAGCCCGGGATTTTCCACCACGGCGACCGCAACGGCTTAAGCGAAGCCGCGCGAATCGCAGGCAGTCGTTCCCGCGGGGCTCCTCCGAATTTGGGCCCGCTTGCGGAATGGATCGCGACGGCGAAGGCCATTGACCGCCGTCGCCAGACCACAACGAACGGCGGCGATTGCGCAGTTTCTTAGCCTTAAGCGCCGGTTTGGCCGGCCGGTCGTTTTCTTCACTTCAAATTAAATGGCGACGTTACACTTGGCCGCCCCAGGCCCCAGAGGTATGGTTTATATGAGGGCTGATTCGTGAACGCCCCGTGTACGATCCCGGAATTGGAAATACGGCTTAATTGCCGTCGGTTAATGGCCGATGACCCTCTCGCTTTGGTCCTTAGCGGCTTGCTGCCCTTCGGCGGCTACGTGACGATTTAATGCCAAGTGTTTTTCGATGAAAGCGCCTCTCACGACGGTGCCCCGTTCCTGTGCATTGCTGGCTTGATTTTCGAGAAGGCGCAGGCAATCAAGTTAGGCCGCGCGTGGCGGAAAATTCTTGAATGGAAGGGCTTGCCCTACTTCCATATGGTCGATTGCGCGCACGGTAACCCACCGTTCTCTAAACTGACCAAAGCTGAACGGATCGACGTTGCGAGTAGGATGATTGAAATCATCAAGCAACGGGCAGTTCAGGGCATCGCCGTGACCATCAATAATTCAGATTTTTTGTCGGTGATGGCCGAATATCCAGCTGCGGCACGGCTCTACAAAACGGCTTACGTTTTTTGCAGTCACGCCGTTCTCAGTGGGGTGCAGAGTTGGATTGCGCGAAATCCCAAGGTCCAGGAAATGGCCTATTTCTTTGAAGATGGCCATGCGAGTCGCGGACAAGCGAAAAGGTTGATGGACGACCTTTTTACGAACGAAGAGAAGAAACAACAATATCGCTATGCTGGCTATGGCTTCGCCCCAAAGGAAAAGAGCTACGCCATTCAGGCCGCTGATTTGTTCGCATGGCAGTGGTACACCGACAGGCGCCATCAAACGGAAGCACGGCCGCGCCGCAAGGATTGCGAAGCCCTTTTCCAAAAACTTTATTGGAATACTATCCATCTTGACCGCAACGCGCTGGTGAAGATCATCACCATGTCGCCGAATGTGGCCGCTCAAATTATTCACGGGCCAGAGAGGGAACTGGCTTTAGCGCAATTTAGAAAGATGAAATGATTTAGCGACGATTATCGGTCGTTTGCCGCTTAGCGGGAACGATCTTTTCAAAGGCGCGCTCTAAAGCCTTTTCATCGTGCGCGCCGACTTCCTCGGCGGTTTCGATGAACCGCTTCGATTGTGCCGGGTCGTCAGGCTTTGGTGCTGGTTTGCGTCCCATGGGTTACAGTATCACCAAAGGGCGTCCCGACACAATCGAAGAACAATCGCTCAAGCACCAAAAGCGGCAAATAACTTCTCGGCAAATATCTGATTTCGTATTAGCCCCGCCCGCCGAAGTTTCTTTTTAGCGCCATAGGGATGCCCAAATGCCGCTCGTCAGCAGAGAAGTTTTCATCGGTTGGGATCGCCCGTCAAAATTCTCTACTGGATAACACAATCAAATCAGTCTAAAAAGCAAATCGGCCCAGACTGCCATCCGAGCCGATTGAGAAATCCTAATGCGCCGCGCCGCGCGTAACCCTCTTACGCGCGGAAGGACGCTTTTGCAATGACGGAATTAGATTTTCTCAAACTGCCTTGGGAAATCCAGGTCGCGCTCGCTAGTGGCTACGCCGCATACGCCCTCGCCTATACCGGACTGCGTGATCGACAGCGAACAATCGACACCGCATTCCTATCTCTCGTATTCAGCGTCCCGGCCACCATCGTGTTCAGCTTACTGGCGTCCAAGCCGCCATACTTTACTATACCGCTCGCTTTCGTCATCGCTTTTGCGGTGGCCCTTATGTGGCGCAAATTCATTCGTCCATTCGTATTTCCGATATTGCGTAGGTTCAACGTGACATGGGCCGACGATGATCCGTCCGCGCTGGCGACGCTGATCGGAAATTCCAAGTTTGGAGTCAGCCAAATCGCAGTTCAATTAGACGACGGTACGTGGCTCCGCTGCGATGATGTGCGCAAGTTTGAGCACGCGCCATATTGGCCTTATATTCTTGGGCCTTCTGGCGATGTCGCGTTTTATTTGACCCATGAAGATTCTGCGGGTGGCGAATTGAAAGTGCTGACTACCACCCGCGATCCTTACTACGGAGATGTAATCTCCTACGTACCGGCCAGCCGGATCAAACAAATCAACATCCGCCACATACCCAAGATCAGTTATTCTTCGACGGCGGCGGGGGCGGCGGCGGATTCGAGGGGGGCGCCGGCGCCTTCGGCTGCACAGTAGTGCCGGGTTTTGGATTGTGAGATTTTCCGAAATCTGATTTCGGCATTTGGCTGTCACCGATTATTCGGCGACCATCATTCGAGGTCATTACAAGGCTCCTTCGTTTTGGAGCCGTCTTGACCACGGAATCAGAGCGTGGCACACATTTGACAAGTGATTCCGTGCTCGCGACGGCGGTTCAACCACACGCGAGTTAAAGTGGGCTCAGGCGGCACACCTGAGCCCGAATCACTTCCTAGCAGATTTCAACTAATCAGAAAAATCAAACGGTAAGCGCAACTGGCGCGGATCGGAAAGATACCAATGGCGCTTGCGGTATCGCTCGTACCGCTCGCCCTTGGCGTTGCGCTCAGTGAGTTGTTTCGTAGGTAAGGCGACGGCCCTTGGCCCCGGCAAGCGCGCGAGAGGCGCGGGCCACGTCGTTGACGCCAAGCTTTTCGCGGTTGCTGTAGCGGAAATCGAACTCCGCGAGGTAGCGGTGCAAGTGGGCTTCGCTGACGTGCTGGTAAACGCCGTACACGCCGCGTTTCAGGATCGAGAAAAAACCTTCAACGGTGTTGGTGTGAACGTTGCCGCGAACGTATTCGTCTTTGGTGTGGTTGACCGTGCCGTGGGATTTGAAATTCCAGCCGATAGCAACCAATGACCGCTCTTCGTCGGTCATAAGATCGCTCTTCAGCGAGGCATGCTGGTCGAGGACCGCGTGCAGGTTTTCGCCCCGAACATTCGGCATATGGAAGGACCGCGCGGTGCCGTCGCGCTCGACGAGCGAGAACACCGGGTTCATGTGGCTGCCCACGGCGCACCTTGGTTCCTGGCTTGCGGCCGACGAAAGTCAGATCGGCTTCCAGGGTCTTTCCTTCGCCGCCCATCGGGGCAGCGGTGCCCGCTGGCTTCATGATCTCGCGGATGCGGTGCATGAGGAACCATGCGGTTTTCATGCTGCAATTGAACGCCCGCTGAATCTGGCGGGTGCTGACGCCCTTCTTGCTCGCGGTGATGAGTTGGATCGCCTGTAGCCAAAGGTGCAGCGGGAAATGGCTGTCCTCGAAGATCGAGCCGACGCGCACGGTGAAGGTCTTCCGGCAGGCGTAACACTTCCGCAGGCCCGGACGGCTACTCTTCCCGGTGAGGCGCCCGATTCGCTTGTCGTCGCAATTGCCGCAATGGGGACAAACCGGGCCTTCGGGCCACAAGTGGGCTTCGACATACGCGAACGCGGCCTCTTCGTTGTGGAAATGGGGGGCGGCTAAAACGGGGTGGGCCATGACGAAATCTCCTATGGCCTCAATACTATGCCTAGCCTATGGGGTTGTCAAGTGTAACGTCGCCAATTAAATGGTTGCAGAACACATATGGAACGGATAGTGTCCGTTCATGATTTGTTTCGACCGGAAGCCGCCCATTAGGGGAACTTCCGGCTCAAGGAGGAACCGCCGAATGTTGACGCGCAAGCAAGCCGAGCTGTTGCGGTTTATCCATGAGCGCCTCAAGGAGGCCGGTGTTCCGCCCTCCTTCGACGAGATGAAGGACGCGCTCGATTTGCGTTCGAAGTCGGGCATCCACCGGCTGATAACCGCGCTCGAGGAGCGCGGCTTTATTCGCCGACTGCCGAATCGTGCACGCGCCATCGAAGTGATCAAGCTGCCGGAATCGGTCGCCAATGGTCTCGTCTCGGCTCGGTCGCGCGGCTTCACTCCGAGCGTCATCGAGGGCAATCTCGGCCGCGTGCGTACGGCGTCGGAAGACGACGGCGGCCGTCCGGTCGCCGTGCCGGTGATGGGCCGCATCGCCGCCGGCACCCCGATCGAAGCCATCCAAACCCGCAGCCATACCATCAACATGCCGCCCGATCTTCTCACCACGGGCGAACACTTTGCCTTGGAGGTGCGCGGCAATTCGATGATCGAGGCCGGCATCCTTGACGGCGACATGGCGCTGCTCAAGCGCACCGACGCCGCCGACACCGGCGATATCGTGGTCGCACTGATCGACGACGAGGAAGCCACCCTCAAACGGTTCCGCCGGCGCGGCGCGTCGATCGCGCTCGAACCCGCCAACACCGCCTATGAGGTGCGCATCCTGCCGCCCAATCGCGTGCGCATTCAGGGCAAGCTCGTCGGATTGTTCCGGCGCTACTGATCCGCCTCGATATCGTCTTCGGTTGGCGTCGCATCGCGCGGCGCAGTACCGTTCGGTGCGCTACTCGCGCCATTGTCCGCACCTTCGCTTGGGCGCTGCGGCCACGCCGGCGCCCACGGCCGGTCGAAATTTTTCGACCGCGCGGAACTCGATGACAAAGCCGGAGCCGTCGCGGCGCGCCGTGAGCGCGCCGTGGTCGTACCATGTATCGCGCCCGATCACCTTGGCCGCGCAGCCGGGCGGCGCATCGTCGTGCACCGCGATGACAAGGCTCGCGCGCCGGCAATCGTCCTCGAACGCATCGGGCTCGACCGCATAGGCGACGAGGCCGCCGCCGGCGAGCTTGCCGATGCAGCCGGACGGGTCGCAGGAAATTCCCCGCGCGAGACTGCGATCGTTGGCATCGCGGCCGTCGGCATCGGCGGCGAGCCAGTCCTCGACCGCGAAGTCGTCGCGGCTCACATGCAGCACGGCGAGCCGCCCGTCTTCCCCGCGCAACGCCGCGGTCTGGCCGTCGGCCGACACCAACAGATCGGGCCGCGGCGTCGTCACCGCCCACAGGATTGCGGCAACCGCAACCAGCGCGCCACTCAAGCGCAGGGGTGTGCGCAACAGGCATAGCAGCAGCAGGCCTGCGCTGCCCAACAACAGCGGGCCGGAACCGAAGGTGTGGATGCGGCCGACGGCGCCGGGCAGCTGCGCCACCCACAGCACGACGCCGATGATCCAGTCGATGCCCTCCCCCATCAGCCGCCAGAACACCGCATCGAGTCCAAGCGGCAAGGTCAGCACGCCAAGAACGCCCATCGGCATGATCCAGGCGGAGACCACCGGCATGGCCAGAAGATTGGCGAGCACGCCATACGGCGCCAGGCGATAGAAATTGTAGGCGGCGTAGGGCGTGGTGGCGAGACCGGCGACCAGCGAGGTAAAAGCGATCGCCGCGAACTCGCGTCCGCCCCATAGCGCCATGCGCGCGCCGAGCGCGGTGTCGGCCTTGGCGTGCCACGGCAGCCCGTATTGATAAGCGGCGATTAGAGCAAGCGTCGCCGCAAACGACAGCTGGAAGCTCGGCGTCAGGAGCGCCTGCGGCGCCAAAGTCAGGATCGCCAGCGCGGCGAAGCTCAGCGTGCGGAAGGTCAGCGCGGGCCGGTCGAGCAACACGCCGACCAGCACGACCGCGACCATGACGAAGGCGCGCTGGGTGGCGACGCCGGTGCCGGAGAGCACCAGATAGAAGGCCGCGGCGGTCAGTGCGCTGGCGGCGGCCCATTTTTTGATCGGCCGCCGGCTCGCCAGCGACGGAATCAAGGCGAGGCCGCCGCGCACGAAAAAGAATACCAGCCCCGTCACCACCGCCATGTGAAAGCCGGCGATCGCCAGCACGTGAGCGAGGCTGGAGACGTAGAACGCGTCCTTGACCGCCGGCGTAACGGTGCCGCGCTTGCCGGTGATCAGCGCCGAGGCGATTGCGCCCTCGTCGCCGGGAATGACGGCGCGGATGCGCTTGTCGATGGCGTCGCGCATGCCCTCGACGGCCGCAGCGTAACGCAGCCAGGCGCCGGGTTTGACTGGCGGCGCCTCGCTGTTGATCCGGCCGAGCACGTAGCCGGAGGCGCCGATGCGCGAAAAATACATGTCGCGGGCGAAATCGTAGCCACCCGGCCGCAGCGGCGCGAGCGGCGGCAACAGGTCGGCCTTAAACGCGACGAACGATCCGACCGCCGGCGCCGTGCCGGTGCGCACGGTGACGCGCACGCGCTGCGGCACCGGATCGAGGCGGCGGCCTTCGATCGTGTGCGCGTGCACGACGATGCGGTCGTTGCGCTCGCGCTCTTCGCGGGACTCGATGAAGCCGCTCACGGCGACGTTCCAGGTCGCGCGGCGGAGCACCGGATGGGCGATCCACGCGGTGTGCAGCGTCGCCACGGCAAAGCCGGCCGCTGCCGCGGCAAAGGTCAGCGCCGAAGGAAAGCCGAACCTGCTGCGCCGCGCCGCAAACGCGATTGCCGCAGCAAATGCGGCGAGCGCAAGCGCCGCCCACCAAGCCGGTTCGCGCTCGGCGGTGAAGTAAAGAACGACGCCCGTGCCATAGGCGACCGCGAACCACGGCAACAGCCGCCCGGCGCCGACCTCGAGCGCCGCCCACTGGCGCAGGCGCGCGGGCACGGCAAATTCGGAGCCCGGCCACGCCACGCCCCATAATCCGCGCACGCGGCTGCCCGGCCGGAATTCCGGCCACGTCGACGCGCCGGTTCGCGCGCGATTTTCGACCTTGCTGTCCTGTGCCACTGCGCGCCCCCAGCGCGCTCAAACTCACCGCCATGCTACCGGGGCGTGTGGCCCGTGGCGAGGCCGCGTGTGCATAGGAGGACGACCGCTCAACCTCCGGCTGAGACCTTCGCCCAGGTGTCGCGCAGGCCTACCGTGCGATTGAACACGAGCCGGCCGGGGGTGGACTCCGGATCGGGGCAAAAATAGCCCTGGCGTTCAAACTGCACTGCCGCGTGCGAATTTGTTTCCGGCCAACGCCGGTTCGACACGTGCGTCGGCGATCACTTCTAGCGAATTCGGATTGATCTCGGCGGCGAAGTTGCCGACATCGGGATCGGGCTTGGTGAACAGCGGATTGTAAAGGCGCACTTCGGCCGGCAGCGAAGAAGCCGCCGACACCCAGTGCATCGTGGCTTTCACCTTGCGGCCGTCGGGCGCGTTGCCGCCTTTGGTCGCGGGATCGTAGCTGCAGCGCAGTTCGATTATTTCGCCAGAGGCGTCCTTCCGGACTTCGCGACACGTGATGAAGTAGGCATAGCGCAAGCGCACCTCGGTCCCGGGCGACAGCCGGAAAAACTTCTTCGGCGGATTCTCCATAAAGTCGTCGCGCTCGATGAAGATTTCGCGCCCGAAGCGCACGCGGCGCGTTCCGGCGGCGGGATTTTCCGGGTGGTTGACGGCTTCGACCTCTTCGGTTTGGCCTTCCGGATAGTTCTCGATCACGACTTTGAGCGGACGCAGCACCGCCATGCGGCGTTGCGCGGTTTTGTTGAGCTGCTCGCGGATCGAAAACTCGAACATCCCCACGTCGACGACGCTGTTGGCTTTGGCGACGCCGATGCGCTTGACGAAATCGCGGATCGCTTCGGCCGGCACGCCGCGCCGCCGCAACCCCGCAAGCGTCGGCATGCGCGGATCGTCCCAGCCGCCGACATGGCCGCCGCGCACGAGCTCGGTGAGCACCCGCTTCGACAGCACCGTGTGTGTCAGATTGAGCCGCGCAAATTCGTATTGATGCGGATGCGACGGCACCGGCAGGTTCGCCAGGAACCAGTCATAGAGCGGGCGGTGATCTTCGAATTCCAGCGTGCAGATCGAATGGGTGATGCCTTCGATCGCGTCCGACTGGCCGTGGGCGAAATCGTAGCTCGGATAGATGCTCCAGCTTTTGCCGGTGCGCGGATGCTCGGCATGCAGAATGCGGTAGAGCACGGGATCGCGCAGATTGATGTTGCCCGAGGCCATGTCGATCTTGGCGCGCAGCACGCGTGCGCCGTTCGGAAATTCGCCGGCGCGCATGCGGCGGAACAGATCGAGGTTCACCTCGACGCCCCGCTCGCGGAACGGACTGTTCTTGCCCGGCTCGGTCAATGTGCCGCGCGCGGCGCGCATCTCTTCTTGGCTTTGATCGTCGACATAGGCTTTGCCGGCGCGGATCAAATCTTCCGCCCATGCGAAAAGCCGCTCGAAGTAATCCGACGCGTAATAAAGGTTTTTGCCCCAATCGAAGCCGAGCCAGCGCACGTCGGCTTCGATGGCGTCGATATATTCCTGCTCCTCCTTGGTCGGATTGGTGTCGTCGAAACGCAGGTTGCACTGGCCGCCGAATTCCTCGGCGATGCCAAAATTGAGGCAGATCGACTTGGCATGGCCGATGTGCAGATAGCCGTTCGGCTCCGGCGGAAAGCGCGTGACGACGGTCTTATGCCGCCCCGACGCCAGATCGGCGCGCACGATGTCCCGGATAAAGTCCTCGCCCGCTCCGCGGGTTATCGTCTCCGCAACCGACATCGATGGTTTCCCTTGGCGGCCTACCGCTTAGCCCGCGCCACGTCCAATTCTAAGGCATAGGTCGTGACGGCCCCCCGATTGGACAAGTCGGCCCCCGGGGTCAAGTCCGGCGTAATTTTAACTCGGGCGTGCACTCATAAATCCGGCTCAGCGCGGACGAGCCCGAGCCTTCGGATCGAAAAACTCATGGCGCAAGCGACGGAGCCGCCGGCTGAATGATCATACGAACAACTACTTGCCGACGTCGAAGCTGATCTGCGCGCGCCCCAGCACCGTCAGGACGTTCTGGTCGGAGATCGTATAGGTGCCCGCAGGCTGCGGACCGTTCTTCGCCAGAGCAACGCTGGATCCGGCGTAGGCGGTGTCGAGCCGCGTATACGACACGTCGATGCCGAGATCGAGCCAGGAAAGCGGCTGCCACTGCGTGCGGGTGCCGATGTCCCAGAAGCTGTAGTCGGGATTACAGCTGTTGCCACTCCCCGCGGTGATTCCAAGCGGCGGCTGAACGGCGCCGAAAACCGGAGTGTTGCAGATCACCGCTCCTCCGGCCCCGGGCAAATGCGCATTGATGATATTCGTCGCGGTCGTGTCAAAGTTGATGGCCGCGAAGCCGCCGTACAAGCTGGTGCGCCATTGCAAGTTCCAGACGTGCTCAAAGCCGGCATTGATGCTCCGAGGATTGCATCTCCTGCAAACCGGGTCCAAGCCAAGGAGGGTTGCGCAAACCGTTTTTTGATCGATGTGGAGATTCAGCAACACGGCAGCCGGGCAGCTTGCCCTAGGTGCGATGCCGGAAAATTCCGTAGATAAATCAAACCGCCCAAAGCTTCTGGGCAACAGCGCCGGTTCTTCCGCCAGCTGAGGGATCACCGTGTCCGGGCTAAGATATCCCCCGGATTAAGCGACAATGCCCAGCGCCGCTCGCACGCGGCGAGGGTCGGGCTGGCGCCGGTGCCGGAGGTGTAGTAACGCCGCCCACCCCACGCTGCTCCCTGGTTTTCTCCGACTGTGGCGCAGCGGTGACAGCGGCCGCGACGGTCCCTTGTTATGATCCTTTGGCGGGCCCCGAAGCCGTTGCCCGGCATGCACGGAGTTGAAACTCGTGAGAACGATTGGCCTCGTCTTCCTCATGATCGCCGGCACATTGATTGGCATCGGTGGCGCCAAGAGTGCGCCGGCCGGCCAGGACCCGGGACAAGTTTGGTCCCTGACGACACCCTTTGGCATCATCTACGGCATCATCGGGCGCGAAGTCGTGGATTATCCCACCGCGCGCGCCGCGGGAACGATCGTCGTCAGCACCGGTCAACGGCGGCTCTACTATGTGCTCGGCGGCGGCAAGGCCGTCCGCTACGCCATCGCTGTCGGCATGGAGGGTTATGCCTGGTCGGGGGTGAGCACGGTGACCGCCAAACGCGAATGGCCGGACTGGACGCCGACGCCGGGCGAACGGCAGCGGTTTCCCACCCTGCCCCCTCATATGGCGGGCGGTCCCGATAATCCGCTCGGCGCGCGCGCTCTCTATCTCGGCGATACGCTCTACCGCATCCACGGCACCAACGAGCCTTGGAAGCTTGGCGGCGGCGTGTCGTCAGGCTGCATTCGCATGTCCAACGATGACATCGTCGACCTGTACAATCGTGCCAAGATCGGCGCGACAGTCATCGTGCAGCGGTGATGGCTGTAAATTTCGTCATTCTATGAAGAGCAAGCATGGGGCCGCCAATGGCGCGCGGCGCCGGGCCGCGCCCACGCATTTATTGGCCGAATGCTTGAATAGATCCGTCGCATCTCGGCCGGTGAGCGGGCTACTGCCCCGGTCGAGACACGATGCTCGGGTGTGACGCGTCGATCGGCTGAAGGCCCTGTTACGCCGAATGAGGTTCGAGTCGCCTCAAAGCGGGCAGGCGGCGGGATTCCAAAACCACAAGCCGTCAATGTAAATCCAGCATGGACCGACGCCATACGCATACCAACGGCCATGCCAGAAATGTCGGCTGCGCCCGTACCAAACGTGGCCATTGTAAGCTCTGCCAACCACGTAGCGCCCGTGTACGGCTCTATTGACGCGAACATTGCGGTTGACGTGGACGTTGCGGCTCACGTGGACGTTGCGGCTTACGTGGACGCTCCGGCTGACATGAGCGCTTCGGCTGACGTGAACGCTCCGACTGACGTGGGCGCTCCGGCTGACGTGAGCGACGTGTCCGCCGCCACGCCCTCCTCCATGTCCGCCGCCATGTCCGCCGCCATGTCCGCCGCCTGTCCGCCGCCATGGCCACCTCTTGCGTCCGCCGACCCGACGACTGCCACGCAAAGCGCAGCAATGACGGTCAGCATGATGGAAACTTTCTTCAGCATTTTTTTGCTCCCTAAGGGCGGTGAATTGTTTTGAAGACTTAAAGCTCGCCTCGTCGCACTATCGAAGGAATGATATGAACCCCCACTGAACGAAAGCAGGCATTCGTAAGGCGTAGCGCCGCGAGATCCGGGGTAATGTTTTCGCTCCAACTTGGTTCCAGGATTTCGCTCCGCTTATTGCGGGCTGCGACCGTGATGCGGCGGGCGCTTTCCGGAAATGATTAATCTCATCGGCGCATCCTCGCTTCCATTCGCTGCCGGCTATGCTACAGGGCGCGGACAATGACCGTCGTTACCCGTTTTGCCCCCTCGCCTACCGGCTTCCTGCATATCGGCGGGGCCCGCACCGCGTTGTTCAACTGGCTTTACGCGCGGGCACGCGGCGGCAAGATGCTGCTGCGAATCGAAGACACCGACCGCGAGCGCTCGACGCAGGCGGCGATCGACGCCATCCTCGACGGTCTCAAATGGCTCGGCATCGAATGGGACGGCGACACCATCTATCAATTTGCGCGTTCGGCGCGGCACCGTGAGGTCGTCGAGACGCTGCTTGCGGCCGGCCATGCCTATCGCTGCTACACTAGCGCCGAAGAATTGACGCAGATGCGCGAGGCGGCGCGGCGCGACGGCCGCACCAAGCTTTACGACGGCCGCTGGCGCGATCGCGACCCGAGCGAAGCCCCGCTGGGCGTGAAGCCGACCGTCCGGCTCAAGGCGCCGCTCGTCGGCGAGACCGTCATCGAGGATCAGGTCCAGGGCCGCGTGGTCTGGCAGAACGAGAACCTCGACGACCTCGTGCTCTTACGCTCCGACGGCTCGCCGACCTATATGCTCGCCGTCGTGGTCGACGACCATGACATGGCGGTGACCCACGTCATCCGCGGCGACGATCATCTCACCAATGCCGCGCGGCAGAAGCAGATCTACGACGCGCTCGGCTGGCCGGTGCCGGTGATGGCGCATATCCCGCTGATCCATGGCCCGGACGGCTCGAAGCTCTCCAAGCGCCACGGCGCGCTTGGCATCGACGCCTATCGCGCCATGGGCTATCTGCCGGCGGCGTTGCGCAACTACCTGGTGCGGCTCGGCTGGAGCCATGGCGATCAGGAGATTTTTTCGACCGAGGAAATGATCGCGGCGTTCGACCTGCCGCAGATCGGCCGCTCGCCGGCGCGGTTCGATTTCGCCAAGCTGGAGAATCTCGACGGGCATTACATCCGCCAGAGCGACGCCGCCGAGCTCCTCGCCGCAATCGAGCGGCTGTTGCCGCACATCGCGGAGGGGACAGCGCTTGCCGCCAAGCTGACGCCCGTGCTGCGGCAGCAGCTTCTTGCGGCCATGCCGAGCTTAAAGGAGCGCGCCAAGACGCTTCTCGATATTATTGACGGAGCGCGCTTTCTTTTCGCCGACCGGCCGATCCCGCTGGACGACAAAGCGGGCGCTCTGCTGACACCCGACGCGAGATCGCTGTTGGCCGACATCGCGGCCCAACTGGCCGGGGTCGAGCCTTGGACGACCGAGGCGACCGAACAGGCCGTGCGCATGTTCGCCGAGCAGAAGGGCGCCAAGCTCGGCGCCGTGGCGCAGCCGCTGCGCGCCGCGCTGACCGGCCGCACCACGTCGCCCGGGATTTTCGAAGTGCTGACGGTGCTCGGCAAGCCGGAAAGCCTGGCGCGTCTTGCCGATCAGGCGAAGCAGCAGACCGCGCTGCCGGGCGTGGGATGACCCGGTATGTCGGTTGCACAAATTTTGCCCTGAGGGCTCTTCCGCCTATATCGCAGGCTATTATCTTGCAGTGCACACGTTGTTGCGCTACGCCAATGAGCCGGGTCGAACCCAGACTTTAGCCACATTAGTATTCCGGCCGCCCACGGCCCCCCGTCCCGGCTGTCAGACATCGAGGCAACGATCATGGACGCAAAAACCGGCGCCAACATCAAGACCGGCAAGCTGCAACTCGGCGACAAGAGCTATTCGTTCCCCATTTACGACGGAACGATCGGCCCCGAGGTTATCGACATCAGCAAGCTCTACGCCGAGGCCGGCATCTTCACCTACGACCCCGGCTTCACCTCGACCGGGAGCTGTGAATCCAAGATCACCTATATCGACGGTGACGCGGGCGTGCTGCTCTACCGCGGCTACCCGATCGCCGATCTCGCCGAGCACGGCGATTATCTCGAGACTTGTTACTTGCTGCTTTACGGCGAACTGCCGACCACCGGCCAGAAGGCGGACTTCGTCGATCGCGTGATCCATCACACGATGGTGCACGAGCAGATGAGCCGGTTCTTTCAAGGCTTCCGCCGCGACGCTCATCCGATGGCGGTGATGGTCGGCTCAGTCGGCGCGCTGTCGGCATTCTATCACAACTCCACCGATATCACCGATCCGGCGCAGCGGATGATCGCCTCGATCCGCATGATCGCCAAAATGCCGACGCTGGCCGCGATGGCATATAAATATTCGATCGGCCAGCCCTTCATGTATCCGGACAACAAGCTCGATTACGCCTCGAACTTTTTGCGGATGTGCTTTGCGGTGCCGTGCGAGGACTACAAGCCCAATCCGGTGCTGGCCCGCGCCATGGACCGGATTTTCACCCTGCATGCCGACCACGAGCAGAACGCCTCGACCTCCACCGTGCGGTTAGCGGGTTCAACGGGCGCCAATCCGTTTGCCTGTATCGCTGCCGGCATCGCCTGCCTGTGGGGGCCCGCGCATGGCGGCGCCAACGAGGCGGCGCTGAAAATGCTCGGCGAGATCGGCACCGTCGACCGCATCCCGGAATACATCAAACGGTCGAAGGATCCGAAGGATTCATTCCGCCTGATGGGCTTCGGCCATCGCGTCTACAAAAATTACGATCCGCGCGCGAAAATCATGCAGAAGACCTGCTACGAGGTCCTCAACGAGCTCGGCATCAAGGATCCGCTGCTCGACGTCGCCATGGAGCTCGAAAAGTTCGCGCTGCACGATGACTATTTCATCCAGAAGAAGCTCTATCCCAATGTCGATTTCTATTCGGGCATCACGCTGCGCGCGATGGGCTTCCCGACCACCATGTTCACGGTGTTGTTCGCGCTGGCGCGCACCGTCGGCTGGATCGCGCAGTGGAAAGAGATGATCGAGGATCCGCACCAGAAGCTCGGCCGCCCGCGGCAGCTCTATACCGGCTCGCCGGAGCGGGACTATCAGCCGATGTCGAAGCGGAAGTAACGGTCGTTCGCTCGGCGCCTGCGTCCGTCATTTCGGATCGTAGGCCCAGGTCAGATACACCCCGCCCCAGGTGAAACCGCCGCCGAACGCGGCCAGGATCAGCCTGTCGCCGGTCTTGAGTTTGTCTTCGTAGTCCCACAGGCAAAGCGGGATCGTCGCCGCGGTGGTGTTGCCGTATTTGTTGATGGTGACCATCACCTGTTTCGGGTCGAGCTTCATGCGCTCGGCGGTCGCCTCGATGATGCGGCGATTGGCCTGGTGCGGCACCAGCCAATCCACCTCGTCGCTGGTCAGATGATTGCGCTTCATCAGCTCGGTTCCGATTTCCGTCATGCGGGCGACCGCGAATTTGTAAACCGCGGCGCCTTCCTGATGGACATAGTGCAGCCGCTTGGCCACCGTCTCCGCGGTCGGCGGCATGCGGCTGCCGCCGGCTTTCTGATGCAAGTGCGGCATGCCCGAACCGTCGGAACGGATCAGCGTGTCGACGATGCCGTATTTTCTGCTCGGCTCGAGCAAGATCGCGCCGGCGCCGTCGCCGAACAGCACGCAGGTGGCGCGGTCGGTGTAATCGATGATCGCCGACATCTTGTCAGCGCCGACGACGACGATCTTGCGGTACTTTCCCGTCTCGATGAATTGCGAGGCGACGGTGAGCGCATAGACGAAGCCGGAACAAGCGGCCTGCACGTCGAAGCTGCCGATGCTGTGGATGCCGCACATGTCGCAGATCAGATTGGCGCTCGACGGAAACACGAAATCCGGCGTGGTCGTCGCGCAGATCAGGAGCTCGACCTCGGTCGGGGCGGTCTTGGTCTTGCTCAACAATCCGCGCACCGCTTCGGCGCCCATGTGCGACGTGCCGAGGCCCCTGCCCTTGAGAATTCTTCGTTCCTTAATGCCGGTCCGTTCGGTGATCCACTCGTCGCTGGTATCGACCATTTCCGCCAGCTCGGCATTGTTGAGCACGTCGGGCGGCACGTAACCGAAAACCCCGGTGATCGCGGCCCGGATCGGGGACTTCCGAACCGCTTTTTTGGTCTTGCTCACGCGCGCTGGCTTCCGAATACGCTGGATAGGTGCGGCTTAGCAGGATGGCTACGGCAATGGTAGGGCGGCTTCGGACGGGCGGTTAACACGGCAACGCCGCCTCGCCTGCCGCGATGGCGGGGGAACGGCCGCGCCGGGCGACATCGCGCACGATTGCCGCGGCTTTGGCGCTCGGGACGGCGGCTCCGACCGCCATGATGCCGTCGAGGCGGCGGTAAGCCTCAGTCTGCCGCCGCCGCTCTGCAGTGTCGGAGACAAGCGGCAACAGCGCTTCCGCGAGTTTGTCCGGGGTGCAATCTTCCTGCAGCAGTTCCGGAACGACGTTTTCGCCGACCACCAGATTGGCCAGAATAACGCTTGGCAGCCGTGCCTGCAGACGAATGAGCCGGGCAATCACCGCTTCGATGGCGTGCAGACGGTAGGCCGCGACCATCGGGACGCCGGACAGCGCAAGTTCGAGCGTGACCGTACCCGATGCCGCAAGCGCCGCGCGGGCATTGCGGAACGCAGACCATTTCTCGCCCGGCTCGACCACGATACGCGGCTGCACAGCCCAACCGGCGACGGCTTTCCGCAGCTGCGCGGCGACGTTCGGAACCGTCGGGATGACGAGATCGATCGGCCCGACGCGTTCGGCGACACGCTCGATCGTTGCGCCGAAAATACCGGCGAGACGCCGGATCTCGTTCGACCGGCTTCCCGGCAAAGCCAGGAGAACGGGAGGATCGGCCAGGCGCCGGCGCGCCTCGTCGGCGTTGGGGCGTAGTTCGCCGATACGTTCGATCAGCGGATGACCGACATAAGTGCAGGGCGGACCGCCGAGCGCGACGTGAATGGCCGGCTCGAACGGCAGGATGGCCAGGACCTGGTCGACATAAGTGCGCATGGCGCGGGCGCGTCCGGGCCGCCACGCCCACACTGAAGGGGAGACGTAATCGACAATCGGAATGTTGGGCGCGAGACGGCGCACCCGACGGGCGACCCGATGCGTGAAGTCCGGGCTGTCGATGATGACCAGGACATCCGGACGCGCCGCCACCGCCGCTAGCGCGGTTTCGCGGATGCGCCGAAAAATCTTGGGCAGCCGTTTCGGGATCGCGGTCAGCCCGATGATCGAAAGCTCGTCGATCGAAAACGGGCTGACAATGCCGGCCGCCGCCATGGCGTGGCCGCCGACGCCGGAAAGCCGCACCGCGCCGGCTTCGCCGTTGACGAGCGCGCGCGCCAATGCCGCGCCCAATGCGTCGCCGGATGCCTCAGCCGCAACGATGTAGATCGACAGCGGCCGCGACGGTGGAGTTTGTGCCTTCATCACGCGCTGTCCTCGCGGACACCGACCAGAAAAATTCCCTCACGATCGGCTGCCGCCGCTACCGCTTCGGCTTCCGCGATCATCGTCGAGCCCGCAGTCACCGCAAGACCGGCAAGACCGGCGCGCGCGACATTCTCGACGGTGCGCGGACCGATCGATGGCAAATCGAACCGCCGATCCTGGCCCGGCTTGGGCGCCTTCACCAGGACGCCAATTCCCGGCGGCAAGGTGACGCGACCGAGCCGGCGCAATTCGGCAATCCGATTGAGGAGATTGTCGGTGCCTTCCGCGGCTTCGACGGCGAGCACGTGATTGTCGGCAACGACTGCGGCCTGCCCGACGTCAAAGGGTCCGAGCGCGGCGATCATCTCGAGCGCACGCGCGATATCGGCCCGATCACGCTCGGAAGGCCTATATCGGCCGATGACGCCTTCTGGAACCAACACTTCCGGCGCCACGTCTTTGACGCCGACGACGCGCAGGCCGCCGCTCTCGGCAACGCGCGCGACGCCGGAGATCAGCTTATCGTCGCCGCCGCGATAGGCGCGGATGAGGCCGGGCATCGCCTTGATCGTCTGCCAATCGAGACGCAATTGCGTGATCGGAGGTCGCAATATCGTGCCGATGAACAGCACCTCACTGCAATTTTCCGTTTTCGCAAGACGAAAGAAGCGTCCGGCCTGTCCGATCGCGGTCCAGTGATGAGCATAGCGTTCGATCACGGCGGCCTCAGCCCAGCCCCTGATGCCGAACATCACCGGCCGCCGGCCGCGCCGCGCCACGGCTTCGGCGACCGCCGCCGGAAGGCTGCCGCCTCCACAAATAATCGCAATCGAGCCCGCCTCGGCCTTCGTGTCGGCTATGGTCGGCGCATCAGGCTGCATCGTCAGCGGGGCCATTGCCATCGGGCGCGTCGAGATGGCGTCTCGTGCGCGGCCTCATCAACGGGCGCTTGCCGCCGGCGCGGATGAAGGCGACGATTTTGCCGACCATCGGATCGCCGGCAAATTCCCGTTCGACCGCCGCGATCCGGTCGGCAATGCGGCCCTCGACAAAGAACAACGACCGATAGGCGCGGCGCAACCGGTGCATCTCGGCTCGGGTCGCACCGCGCCGCCGCAGCCCGACGATGTTCAGTCCCACGAGTGCGCCGGTCTGGCCAAGTGCGAAACCGAACGGGATGATGTCGTCGCGGGCGGCCGACATTCCCGCCATCATGACCCCTTCTCCAATGCGCACGAATTGATGAATTGCGACATGGCCGCCGAGAAATGTGAAATTGCCGACGCTCACATGGCCGCCAAGCACCACATTATTGGCAAGGGTCACGTCATCGCCGACTTGGCAATCGTGTCCGACATGCGAGCCGACCATGAACGAGCAGCGGTCGCCGACCCGGGTAATTCCGCCGCCGGCTTCGGTTCCGGTATTCATGGTGACGCTCTCGCGCACTTCGCAGCGAGCACCGACGACGAGGCGGGTTTCACCGCCGCGATAATGAACGGATTGCGGCGGCGTGCCGAGCGACGAAAACGGATAGATGACGCTTTCCTCGCCGATTGTCGCCGCGCCGGTGACGTAGACATGGGCGAGCAGGCGGACACCGCGCTGAAGCTCGACCCGCGGGCCGACGATGCAATAGGGCCCGATCTCAACGGATTCGCCAAGGCGCGCGCCATCAGCGACGCGCGCGGTCGGATCTATTGCCATTTAGGCCTCGTTGATGATCGCGCCGACTTCGGCCTCGGCGATCAGAACGTTGCCGACTTTGGCCTCGCCTCGGTACCACCACATGTTGCGGCGGCGCGCGATTTTGTTGACGTGATATTCGAGAGTGTCGCCCGGCACGGCAGGCCTGCGGAATTTGGCCTTATCGATGGTGAGGAAATACATGGCGCGGCGCCGTTCGGACGACATCATCTGCCGCAGGCACAGCACGCCCGCGGTTTGCGCCAGTCCCTCGATCACCAGCACGCCCGGCATGACCGGATTCTCCGGAAAGTGACCGAGAAACTGCGGCTCATTGATTGTGATGTTCTTGATCCCGATGCCGTGCTCCTCGCCTTGGATATCGACAATGCGATCGATCATCAGGAACGGGTAGCGGTGTGGCAACAGTCGCATGATTTCCCGGATGTCGGCGGTTTCCGCGGTTGGTGCGGTCATTCGCCCCCTCCTTCGGACTCTGTCTGGGATTGGCGGCCGCGCCGGACGAGACGACGGAGGGTTGCGACACCGCGTTTCCAATCACCGCCGGGCTCCGCCGGATAGCCGGCCCAGCGGGCACCGGCGGGAACATTCGACATCACTCCGGCGCGCGCACCAAGCATGACGCCCGCGCCAATCGAAATGTGGTCGGCGACGCCCACCTGTCCGCCCATCATCACAAAATCTCCAACCGTCGCACTTCCTGAAATGCCGGTTTGGCTGGCAATCAGGCAATGCCGTCCGATCGTTACGTTGTGTGCGATCTGGACAAGATTGTCGATCTTCGTTCCTTCGCCGATGATGGTGTCGCGGGTGGCGCCCCGGTCGATCGTGGTATTGGCGCCGATTTCGACGTCGTCCTGAACAATCACGCGCCGGGTTTGGGGGATTTTTTGATGACCCCGCGGCGACGGCAGATAGCCGAAGCCATCCTGACCGATGCGGACGCCGGGATGGATAATGACACGGTCGCCGAGGAGGGCGTGGACGATCGTGACGCCAGAGCCGATCGCGCATTCGCGCCCGATGCAGACATTGGGGCCAATCACGGCGCCGGCCGCGACGATCGTGCCGGCTCCAAGCTGAGCATCCGGACCTATCACCGCGAGCGGGTCGATAGTGATATTCGCCTCAAGCCGCGCGGTGTGATGCACATGGGACGCGGTCGCGCGGCCGCTCAAGCCGTAGAGCGACGCGGGACGCAGCGCGGCGGGGAACAGCGCGCGCATGACCGCGACAAAAGCCGGGTAAGGGTGCGGCGTCTCCAGCACCGCAATATTGCGCGGAGCCGCCGCCGCGAAACGCGGCGTCATCAGGCAGGCTCCGGCGCGCGTGTCGGCCAGCTCAGCGAGATATTTCGAACTGTCGAGGAAACTTAGGTCGGACGCCGCCGCGGTATCGAGCGGTGCAATATCGCGGATATGCCGGTCCGCCGGATCGCCCTCGCGCAGCTTCGCGCGCGTCAAAGCGGCGATCTCGCCGGTCGTCAACTCGCAGTCCGGTTTGAAAAAATCGGGCATATCAGTTCGGCGTAGAGCTTCCGCCGCGATCAGAAGTGCGTTCCGCCGCCGAAGGCGAAGAATTGGGTCCGGTCGTAATACTTCTTCAGGAACGGATAGGCGAAATCGAAACGCAACGGACCGAATGGCGAATCCCAGATAATGCTCGCGCCCACCGAGGCCCGCACCGACGCATCGTCTTCATATTGCATCCCGCACTGGCAGACGAAAGGCGCCGCAGGCGGCGTAGGCGTTACAGTGCCGTTGACTTCCCCGGTTGCCGGATTTTAAGTCTCGCCCTTGTAGCCCCAAACCGATCCGGAATCGACGAAGATGGCACCGCGGAATCCGGTATCCTTGGGCAGGAAGTAGAACGGGTACTGAACTTCGAGGCTGGCGCCCCAATACATCGTGCCGCCGATATTGTCGTTCGTCGTCCCGGGCGTGACGTCGCGCGGACCTATGCCGGCCGGCTGAAATCCGCGGACGAGATTTGGTCCCATCTTGAAGTCGTCAAGCATACGCACATAGCCGCCATTCGACGCGCATTCATTTGCTCCCGGACAATCCTTGAAGCCGATCATGTCGCCGGCTTGCAGATGCACGATGCTTACAAGGTCGGTCACAACCTCATAGTAGCTGCGCATATCCATCGTCGAGCGCATATAGGCCGAATCGCCGCCGGCGCCGGCAAAGTCCTGACCGAAACTGAAATACACGCCGCTCGTCGGATTCTTGTTGTTATCTAACGTGTTGTAACTCAGCCCATAGCCAAAACTCGATGTCAGATAGGCGCCATCAGCGAGCTCCATTCGGACCGGGAGCGACGCTTGGCCGTATTCGTAGCAGTTGGTTTGAGCACCCGCCGCTACGGCGCCTTGATAGCCATTCCAGAGCGGCGGCGATGTAGTAATAGCCCCTCCCGCGGTGGCGGCGTTAATGGCGGCCGTCGTCGGAAAGGTGCTCGCAAAATCCGGATTGATATTATTGCAGTCGTTCAAATAGTACGGCAGCGTGATCTTCTGCGAATAGGCGGAATATCGCAATTGGAAGGCGAGGTCTTCGCGAAGGGGAATTCCCCATTTGAGAGTGCCGCCGATCGACTCGGTCCCGTACGACGTATAACTGTTGGCGATCGTTTGCTTGGCGAACAGATCGATACCCGCGCTGGTGCGGGTATCGAGAAAATACGGCTCGGCGTAACTCAGTTCGACGCTGCGGATATACTCGCCATAAGTCGCCGCGGCTTTTGCAAAGCGCCCGGTGCCGAGCAGGTTGCGCTCCTGAACCGAAACCTCGGCCAGCCATCCTTCCGACGTCGAATAGCCACCCATCACCGAGAAATCGCCGGTTGGCTGTTCTTCGACATCGATGTTGATGACCACCCGATCCGGCGCCGAGCCGGGTTCATCGGTGATTTTCACCGACTTGAAGTAATTCAGATTCTTGATCCTGCGCTCGGCGCGATCGATGAGGGCGCGATTGTACGGATCGCCCTCGTTGATATCCAATTCGCGCCGGATCACGTAATCGCGCGTACGAAAATTGCCGCGGATGTTGATGCGCTCGACATAGGCGCGCTGGCCCTCGTCGACCACGAACGTGACGCCAATCAATCTCGTCACCGGATTGCGGTCGCCGCGCGGCCGAACGGTGCCGAACGGATAGCCGCGCTGGGCGAGCGAGATGGTCATGTCCTCGACCGTCTTCTCGATCGCCTCGCCGTTATAGATCTGACCGGCGTCCATCCGCAGATCGCCGCGCAGCGACTGCGCCGCGACGTCGCGAACGTTGGATTGGACGTCGATTTTGCCGAAGTGATAGAGCGGTCCTTCTTCGATTGTGAAGGTGACGATGAAGCCCTTCTTGGCGGGATCGTATTCACCGGTCGCCGAAACGACCTGCACATCGGCATAGCCGTGCTTGAGGTAAAACCGGCGGATCAAATCGCGGTCGGCCTCGATACGATCGGGATCATAGACGTCGGTAGTCTGCAGAAAGCTGAGCCAATTCGATTCTGTAGTCTTGATGACCTGTTTGAGCCGCCAGTCCGGATAGGCCCGGTTGCCGACGAAAACGATGGACTTGATGCCGGTTTTTTCGCCCTCGTTGATTTGAAAAACCAAATCGACGCGGTCGTTGGGCCGCTCGATGATTTCCGGCACGACCTTCGCATCGAAGCGCCCGTTGCGTTGGTAGATCTCAATGATGCGCTGGGTGTCCGCCTGCACCTTCGCACGCGACAATGACCCGCGCTCCTTTGATTGGATTTCCTCCTTCAGCTGTTCATCCTTCATGCGATGATTGCCTTCGAAGGCGATCTTGTTGATGACCGGCGCCTCCACCACCGTCACGATCAGCTTGCCGCCCGACTGCGTGATGCGGACGTCTTGAAACAGCCCGGTGGAATAGAGTGCCTTAAGGGCGGCATCGATCTTGGCGGCATCGAGATGCTCGCCGGGCGCCGCTTTGAAGTAAGAGCGCACCGTATCGGCATCGATACGGCGGTTGCCTTGGACGACGATGGAACTCGCGGTGGGGCCGTCAGCGGCCGGCGCCGCGACAGCCGCGTCCGCCCACAGACCACAGACGACCAGCCCGAGGAGCAAGCCGGCCACGACAAGCCCCCGTTTTACCCGCACACACATGCCCATGCGCAACGCGCCCTTTTACCCTCGTGGCCGCCCCCAGTGGCGGGTTACTCAAAATCTCCCTCAGTTCCTTCTCGCTCGGTATGGAATTTGTCTTGATATTTCTGCCACTTCTACCATCCCCGCACTGCCATTGCTACGCCCCAAAGCCGCTTTGCCGACATTCACCCCAAAGCAACCCAAAACTTCCTGGAACCCCAAAACTTCCTGGAACCGAAGGCTTTCCGCAGCCTAGGATGTCCTGAGGTGAACGATGTCATTGAAAGTTGCAAATATCATCAACATCACGACAATCGCGAGACCGACGCGAAAGCCGAACTCCTGCGCCCGCTCCGACAGCGGTCGGCCCCGCATTGCCTCAATCGAATAGAACAAAAGGTGACCCCCATCCAGCAAGGGAATCGGAAACAGATTTAGGAGCCCGATTGAGACCGAAAGTACGGCAGCAAGATGGATGAGCGCCACAAACCCGATTGTCGCAACCTCCCCTGAAATCTGCGCAATCCGAATTGGGCCCCCGAGCTGGTCGGCTGCTTCACGGCCGACAACGACCCCGCCAATGTACGTGAGGGTCCGGTCGATCACGAACCAAGTTTCTTGGGCGCCCATCAAGACCGCTTGCGGCGGCGCCACGGGATGGAATTGAAGGTCCGACGCGGCCATCGAGCGGCTGATGCCCAGAATTCCGATCCGATGCTCGTTGCCGAAATTGTCCTTCACCTCTTTGAGGGCTGGGGTGGCCGTCAGCAATATGGCGTTGCCCTTGCGGTCGATCTTGATTTTAAGGGCATCGCCGGCGCTGTCGCTGACAATGCGCTGCATATCCTCAAAGTTATCAATCGCCTTCCCGTCTATCGAGACGACCAGATCGCCAGGCTGGAATCCGGCCGCAGCAGCGGCGCTATCGGGCTGAACCGCGTCCACCCGCGCGCTCATCGTTTGCTTGCCGTAACACATGAAGATCGTCGAAAAAATTACGATGGCCAAAACAAAATTCGCCATTGGCCCTGCCGCGACGATGGCCGCGCGCTTCCACACCGGCTGAAAGAAAAAGCTCTTGACGCGGTCGCCGGCATTCATGGCTTCCAAACGAGGCGCGTCCGGCACGCTGCCGGCATTCTCGTCACCGAAGAATTTGACGTAGCCACCGAGGGGAATAGCCGCGATTTTCCAGCGCGTCCCGTGGCGATCGTTAAAACCGATGATTTCGGGTCCAAAACCGATGGAAAATACCAAAATCTTCACGCCGCACAGCCGGGCGATCAGAAAATGACCAAGCTCGTGGAAAAACACCACAAGGCTGAGAACGAATAAAAAAGGCACCAGGTAGCCGACAACGCCGCCCCCCAGCGCATATAAATGCGACAGCAAATACGACCCCATGACGTTCGCCTGACGCCCCCGTGTGTCCCGTCCCCAATCCTTAACGTTAGGATGCCATTACGGCAATTTCGGGCAGCAGGTCGAAGGCTAACCTTCTTGCATTATGGTCAATGGCGAGCGCCTCCTCGACCGATTGGGGCTCAGCCATTTCGCCCCGGCGCTCGCTCAAGTCCAGGGTTGCCTCGACCAGGGCGGCAATCCCGCAGAATCCGAGCCGTTGAGCGACAAATTCACCCACCGCAACCTCGTTGGCGGCGTTAAGGATGGTGGGAGCGGCGCCGCCGGTAGCCAGCGCCCGGCGCGCGATCGCCAGCGCCGGGAACCGCGCCAGATCGGGCTCCTCGAAGCTGAGCGTCCCCACCCGGGCAAGATCGAGCCGCGGCGCCGGCGTGCTCATGCGCACCGGCCACGCCAGACAGTGAGAGATCGGAATCCGCATGTCCGGCGAGCCGAGCTGCGCGATGACCGAGCCGTCGCGAAATTCCACCAAGCCGTGAACGATCGACTGCGGGTGCACGACGACGTCGAGCTGGTCCGGTCCGAGCGCGAAAAGATGGTGCGCCTCGATCAATTCAAGGCCTTTGTTCATGAGTGTCGCCGAGTCGATCGTGACCTTCGGTCCCATGGTCCAGGTCGGATGTTTGAGCGCCTGCTCCACCGTGACCTTGCGGATCGCTTCGAGCGGCCAAGTGCGAAACGGGCCGCCCGATGCGGTGAGTACGATGCGGCGCAGATCCTCGCGCCGGCCCGAGCTCATCGCCTGGAAGATCGCGTTGTGCTCGGAATCGACCGGCAACACCGTGGCGCCGGCGCCTGCTGCGCGGCGCATGAATAACGCACCGGCGCAGACAAGACATTCCTTGTTGGCGATCGCCACCGTTGCACCGCGTTCGGCTGCGGCAAGCGTCGGCGCGAGGCTCGCGGCGCCTGTAATCGCCGCCATGACCCAGTCGGCAGGCCGTTGCGCGGCCTCGACGATGGCGGCGGCGCCCGCGGCCGCTTCGATGCCCGAGCCGGACAGTTCGGCTTTAAGTTCGGCATAGGCCGCGGGATCGGCGACAGCGGCAAAACGCGCGTTAAGCTCGCGCGCCAGACGCGCCAGCGCACCCGCCTCGCGATGTGCGGTTACGGCTTCGACCTGGTAACGGGCGCTGTTCCGCCGCAACAAATCGGCGGTGCTTGAGCCAATCGAGCCCGTGGCGCCAAGGATCGTGACCGAGCGCGGCGACTGTGACGGTCCGACTTGCGAAAGCTCAATTCGCGCCGCCGCGGCCGGCCGTTTCTGTTTCATCGGGCTACCCACAACGGAGCTACCATACCAATAGGCCCTGAGCCGGGGCGGCCATGCTTTGGTGCGCCGATCCAATCAGGAGAGCGACCAAGGCGGCAACCAAAAAGCCGTCGAGACGATCCATGACGCCGCCGTGGCCGGGAATAAGGCTGCTCGCGTCCTTCGCGCCAAATCGCCGCTTGACCGCGGATTCGAATAAGTCACCGCCTTGCGCAACAATGGAAAGCACCAGAGCCAAAACACCTGCCACGGCGGGTCTGGTTCCAACGCTCGCATAGGCGACCACGGTGCCGGCGGCAACCCCCCCGACAAGGCCCCCGATCGCACCCGACCACGTTTTCTTCGGGCTCAAATCCGGCCAGAGCAAGGGACCGCCGACGGCGCGGCCGACCAGATAGGCAAAAATGTCGGTCGTCCAAACGATTGCGAAGAGGAAAAGCAGCGCCGCAAACCCCGCTTCCGGGTCGGCGCGCAAGATCGCGGGACCGAGCAGCGCCACGCCGGCATAGACTACGCCGCCCGCGCCCCAAACGGCGGGATTGGACGCGGGATAGGGCCGCGGCAAGGCCGCCACAATGCCGCCCGCCAGGAGCGCGCCGATTGCGATCATCCCGATTGCCGCGCCGGCCTGCTTTTCCCCCGCCAGCGCCATCGCTGCCAGCAAAGCTGCCACCCCGGGCGCGAAGATGCGCGGATCGGTGCCGCGGACCACGAGCGATGTCCATTCCCAAAAGACGACGCCCGACGCCAGCGCGCAAACGCACACGAACAGCCAGCCCCCCAGATAGGCGGCCCCGATCGCGATCGGCGCGAGCACCAAGGCCGAGGCGAGGCGCCGCATAAAATTGCGCGCATCGCCCGTTTCGGCTGCGACAGCCGCGTTTGCGCCAGGGTCGGGCCGGTTCAGTTTGATTACGATCCTGTCTGGGCGACCAGGCCGCCAAAGCGGCGCTCACGCCGCCGGTATTCGGCAATGGCGCCTTCCAGCGCCGGGCGATCGAAATCGGGCCAATTGAGCGGAACAAAGACGAGTTCGCTGTAGGCGGCCTGCCAAAGTAGAAAGTTGGACAACCGCTGCTCGCCGCTGGTGCGGATGATGACGTCGGGATCGGGGATGTCGGGCGCGTCGAGATGGCGCGCGAGCAATTCCGGCGTGATGGCCTCGGCGGCCAGTCGCCCCTGCGCCACCTCGACGGCGAGCCGGCGCGCCGCGCGCGCGATCTCTTGCCGCGCGCCATAATTGAAAGCTACCACGAGAACGAGCCCGTCATTGTCGCGCGTCAGCTCTTCGGCCTCTTCAAGTAGGCCGCGGATATCGCGCGATAGATCCTCGCGCTCGCCAATGACGCGGACTCGAACGTTGCTTTTATGCAAATCGGCAAGGTCGTTGCGGATGAAGCGGCGCAACAGCAAAAGCAGATCGCGAATTTCCGATTGCGGCCGCGACCAATTCTCCGAGCTGAACGAGAAAATGGTCAACACCGCGATGCCGAGATCGCTGGCCGCGCGCACGGTCTTGCGCAGAGCCTCGACGCCGCGGCGATGACCTTCCACGCGCGGCAGGCCGCGGGCGGCCGCCCAGCGGCCGTTGCCGTCCATGATGATCGCGACATGGCGCGGCATGTCGAAGCCGTCGCGCGTTGCGCGCAATGGCCGCGTTATTTCGGGCTGCGTCGCCTTGCTTCTTGAGCTGGCCGCGTCACTCACACCGTCATGATCTCCTTTTCCTTGCCGGCGAGCATCTTCTCCACTTCGGCAATGGTCGAATCCGTCACTTTCTGCACTTCCGCGGCTTGGCGGTTTTGTTCGTCCTCGCTGATCTTGTGATCCTTCTCGAGTTTCTTGAGTAGGTCCAAGCCGTCGCGGCGAACGTGGCGGACCGCCACACGCGCGCCTTCCGCATATTTATGCGCAAGTTTCGCGATTTCGCGCCGCCGCTCCTCGTTGAGCTCCGGAATGCGCAGCCGCAGCACCTGCCCTTCGGTCGACGGCGTCAATCCCAAATTGGCCGCCGAGATCGCCTTCTCGACGGCGTGAACCATCGAGCGATCCCAAACCTGGACGTTGAGCAGCCGCGGTTCCGGAACGCTGATCGAGGCAAGCTGATTGAGCGGCATGTGATTGCCATAGGCTTCGACCTGGACGTGATCGAGCAAAGCGGTCGAAGCCCGCCCGGTGCGCAGCCCGGATAACTCCTGCTTGAGCGCCGCGATGGCGCCCTGCATCCGGCGCTTGAGGTCGTTCATGTCGAATGTCGTCGTTGTCATGACACCATCCAATGACGCGTACCTTGGCAGTTTTCGGGCACCGGCTGCGCGATCGCTAACCGACGGTGGTGAAGTGCCCTTTGCCGCACAGAACGTTTTCGATCGCGCCTTGCTCCCGTATCGAGAACACGATGATAGGCATACGGTTTTCTTGGGCAAGCGCGAAGGCCGTCGCATCCATGATCTTCAAACGCCGGTCCAGCGCCTCCTGATGGTCGAGATGCTGGTACCGGGTGGCGTTCGGATCCTTCTTGGGATCGGCGGTATAGACCCCGTCAACGTCGGTTGCCTTGAGAACGGCCTCGCACTCCATTTCGGCGGCGCGCAGGATTGCCGTCGTATCGGTCGTGAAATACGGATTTCCGGTGCCGCCGGCGAATACGATGATGCGGTTTTCCTCCAAATGACGAAGCGCGCTCTGCCGCTCATAAGTCTCGCAGACCTGCGGCATGATGAGCGCCGACATGGCGCGGGCACTGGTGCCGGCACGCTCGATCGCCGCCACCAGCACCAATGCATTCATGACGGTTGCCAGCATGCCCATGGCGTCCGCGGTCGGGCGCGACATGCCGTCCTCGGAAACCTTGGCGCCGCGCAGCACATTGCCGCCGCCGACCACGACGCCGAGATCAATGCCGAGGTCGTGGGCCGCGACCAGATCGGCGGCAAAACGGTCGATCGTCGGCTGGTGAATACCGAACTTTTCCGGGCCGCTGAGCGCTTCACCGGAGAGCTTCACGATCACCCGCCGGTAGTTGGGTTTCGCCATCGGGATGTCCGTTCCCTGCCCGCCAATTCCCGCAGGATCGCTTATGGCTAGCGCATTTGCCCGGCAAACCCAACAGCAAGCGGAGGGACGTTAATGCGCACCGGCAAGAGCGGCGACTTCGCCGCTAAAATCGCCGCCGGACCGCTCGATGCCTTCGCCAAGCGCGAAGCGCGTGAATCCGCCGATCTTGATCGGCGCGCCGGCTTTCGCCTCGGCTTCCTTGAGCGCCTGCGCCACGCTCTGCTTGCCCTTCTCATCGAAAATGAAGGGCTGATCGAGCAGGCAGACCTCCTTATGGAAAGTCTTCAAGCCCGAACTCGACGATCTTCTCGATCATCGCTGCGGGCTTGCCCTGCGCCTTGAACTTATCGGCCAGAACGTTCTTCTCGCGCTCCACGGTCGCCGGATCGAGCCCTGACGGATCGATGGCTTGCGGATTGGCGGATGCGACATGCATCGCCAGCAAGCGGCCGAAGGCCTTGAGTTCGTCTACCGCGCCGGCCAATTCCAGCGCGACGATGACGCCGATCCGGCCGAGGCCGTCGCCGACGGCGCTGTGTACGTAGCTCGCCACCGCGCCCCTGCCGACGGAAAGCTGGGCGGCGCGGCGCAGCGTCATGTTCTCGCCGACCTTGGCGATGGTGTCGGCGATGGCGTCCGCAATCGTGATACTTCCGGCGCGCGCGGCGAGAATTTTGTTCACGTCGGAGCCGGCGTCGAGCGCAGCGTCCGCGATCATCTTGACCAAGCCTTGGAACAGATCGTTGCGGGCGACGAAATCGGTTTCGGAATTGACCTCGACCACGATGCCCTTGGTCGGCGTCACCGCGACGCCGACGAGACCCTCGGCGGCGACCCTCCCCGCCTTTTTCGCGGCCTTGGAGAGTCCTTTCTTGCGCAGCCAGTCCACCGCGGCCTCGAGATTGCCGGCGGACTCATTGAGGGCTGCCTTGCAATCCATCATGCCGGCTCCGGTCTGGTCACGGAGCTCCTTCACCATGGCCGCGCTTATATTGGTCGTCATTGCTCAGAGCCTTCACACTTCTTCGGCGGTCAGTTCCTTCGCCTTGGTAATCCAGCTCTCGACACGGCCGGGCAGTCCGACCTCTTCGCCGACATTGTGGGCGGCGGTGGGCGAGAGTTCGGCGATCTGCTGATAGTGGAAAATGCCGAGGTCGTTGAGCTGCTTTTCGATCGCCGGCGACACGCTCGGAAGCTTCTTGAGATCGTCGGCGACGCCGCGCGGCCCGGACAATGGTTCGAAGCCGTGCTTGCTGATCTCCGACGGAAGTTCTTCGACGATCGGCTCGGCTTGCGCGCCGACGTCGATGCCATGCGAGCCTTGGGCCCGCGAAATGCCGTCGATCACGGCCTTGGCGACGAGATCGCAGTACAGCGTGATGGCGCGGCTGGCGTCGTCGTTGCCCGGGACGACATAAGTAATGCCGTCGGGATCGGAATTGGTGTCGACGATGGCTGCGACCGGCACGTTGAGACGGCGCGCTTCCTTGATCGCAATATCTTCCTTGTTGGTATCGATCACAAAGACCAGATCGGGAAGACCGCCCATGTCCTTGATGCCGCCGAGCGCGCGATCGAGCTTGTCGCGTTCGCGCTGCAGCGTCAGCCGCTCTTTCTTGGTGTAGCCCTGCGCCTCGTTGGAGGCGAGCATCTCCTCGAGCGTGCGCAGCCGCTTGATCGAATTGGATACCGTCTTCCAGTTGGTCAGCGTGCCGCCGAGCCAGCGGGAATTGACGTAGTACTGCGCCGATCTTTTCGCCGCTTCGGCGATGGCGTCCTGCGCCTGGCGTTTGGTGCCGACGAACAGGATGCGGCCGCCTTGCGCCACGGTATCGCTGACCGCCTGCAATGCGCGGTGCAGCATCGGCACCGTGAGCGTCAGATCGATGATGTGGATGTTGTTGCGGGTGCCGAAGATGTACTCGGACATCTTCGGGTTCCATCGGTGCGACTGATGGCCGAAATGAACGCCGGCTTCCAATAGCTGGCGCATGCTGAAGTCTGGCAGCGGCATATCATTCTCCGGTTGATCCGCCGCGGACCGAGAGCCCGGCCATTGGGCCGGACACCGGACGGCTAAAGGCCAAGGTCCGCGTGTGAGTTGCCGGGCTTATATAGGGCGCCCCGCCCCAGTGCAACAACCGGCCGAAGCAAACGGCCGGCCTCTAGAGCGCCTCGACCGTGACCACGCCGGTCACCGCCTTGATGGCGCCGGCGATCTGCGGCGAGACCCTAAAGCGGCCGGGCAGCTTGACTTCGACCTCGCTGCCGTTGTGCAGCATTAAGACCATACTGACTTCGCCCTCGCCCGACTGCTGCGCGGTATCCGTGCCGTTGCGGCCGGGGCCGTTCTGCGTCGTTTGCAGCCGCTTCGCCACGCCGGCGATGGGTTCCGGGTCGCGCAGGAAGACGCGCAAGCCCCGCTGCATTTTGGCCGCCGCCTCGTCGAGCGGCTCGACCGATTGAATGCGGGCGCGCACCTCGTCGGCCTGGACCTCGGCGGTCAGGAACAGGAGCACCGCGGTGCCCGGCTCCAACAGGTCGCGATATTGCGCCAATCCTTCGGCGAACAGCACCGCCTCGTAATGGCCGCTCGGATCGGACAGCCCGATGATGCCCATCTTGCTGCCGCTTCTGGTGCGGCGCTCGGTGCGCGACACCACCGTTCCGGCGACCCGGCCGGCGCCGGCGCCGCCTTTGACGCCGCGCGCGAATTCGGACCACGACTGAACGCGAAGCCGCTTCAGCGCCGCGGCATAATCGTCGAGCGGATGCCCGGAGAGGAAAAAACCGACCGCCTCGAACTCCCGCTGCAGGCGCTCCGCCGGCAACCACGGTTCGGGGCCGCCCAGCGCGATCGGTGGCGGCGACGCCGAGCCCGTGAATAATTCCGATTGGCCGCGCGCCGCATCGTCCTGGGTACGCTGCGCGGTGGCGAGCAGCGCGTCGACCGCGGCATTGGCGCGGGCGCGGTTCGGTTCGACGGCGTCGAAGGCGCCGGCGGCCACGAAGCTTTCCAGCACGCGCTTGTTGATCGCACGCGGATTGATGCGGCGGCCGAAATCGGCGAGGTCGGCAAACGGCCGGTCGCCGCGCGCCGCGATGATGCTGTCGACGGCCTGGCGGCCGACGCCGCGCAACGCGGCAAGCGCGTAGTAGATGGTGTTGCCGTCGACGTCGAACTCCACGCCGGAACGGTTGATCGACGGCGGCTCGACCTTGATGCCGAGCCGTACCGCCTCGGCGCGAAATTCGGCGAGCTTGTCGGTGTTGCCCATGTCGAGGGTCATCGACGCCGCCAGGAATTCGACCGGATAATTGGCCTTCATATAGGCGGTCTGGTAGGTGAGCAGCGCATAGGGCGCCGAGTGCGATTTGTTGAATCCGTATTCGGCGAACTTGGCGCAGGTATCGAAGATGGCCTCGGCGTCGGCGCGTCCGATACCGCGCTCGATGGCGCCGGAGATGAAGCTGCCGCGCTGCGAGGCCATCTCCTTGCGATCTTTCTTACCCATCGCGCGGCGCAGGATGTCGGCCTTGCCGAGGCTGTAGCCGGCCAGATCGCGGGCGATCTGCTGGACCTGCTCCTGATAGGTGATGATGCCGTAAGTCGCCTGTAGAATCGGCTCGAGCTTGGGATGCAGATAATCGGTGCTCTCGTGGCCCAATTTGCGCGCGCAATAAGTCGGGATGTTCGCCATCGGTCCGGGACGGTAGAGCGCCACCAGCACGATCAGATCCTCGAACCGGTCCGGGCGCATGTCGACCAGCGCGCGGCGCATGCCCTGACTTTCCACTTGGAACACCCCGACCGTCTCGCCGCGCGCCAGCATCTCGTAAGTCTTGGCGTCGTCGAGCGGCAGATTGGTCAGGTCGATGTCGACGCCGCGGCGGCGCACCAGTTTCACCGCGTGATCGAGCACGGTCAGCGTCTTGAGACCGAGGAAGTCGAACTTCACCAGCCCCGCTGGCTCGACCCATTTCATGTTGAACTGCGTCACCGGCATCAATGACTTCGGATCGCGATAGAGCGGCACCAGTTCGGTCAATGAGCGCTCGCCGATGACGATGCCGGCGGCATGCGTCGAGGCATGGCGATGCAAGCCTTCGAGTTTTTGCGCGATGTCGAAGGCGCGCCGGGTCACCTGATCGCGGTCGCGCTCGGCCTGCAATCGCGGCTCGTCCTCGATGGCGCGCTTGAGCGTGACCGGGTTGGCCGGGTTCTGCGGCACGAGCTTGCACAGCTTGTCGACCTGGCCGTACGGCATCTGCAGCACGCGGCCGACGTCACGCAGCACGCCGCGCGCCTGCAGGGTGCCGAAGGTGATGATTTGCGCGACGCGGTCGTGGCCGTATTTGGCCTGGACGTAGCGGATGACCTCGTCGCGCCGCTCCTGGCAGAAGTCGACGTCGAAGTCCGGCATCGATATGCGCTCGGGATTGAGGAAGCGCTCGAACAACAGGCCGAAGCGGATCGGATCGAGGTCGGTAATGGTCAGCGCATAGGCGACGAGCGAGCCGGCGCCGGAGCCGCGGCCCGGGCCGACCGGAATGCCCTGCGCCTTCGCCCACTGGATGAAATCGGCGACAATGAGGAAGTAGCCGGCGTATTTCATGCGCTCGATCACACCCAGCTCGAAGTCGAGCCGCTCGTGATATTCTTCCAGCGTATGGCTTTGCGCGACGCCGTAGCGCGCCACACGCGCCTGCAGTCCAGCGCGCGCGGCTTGGCGCAACGCCTGTGCCTCATCGGCGCCGCTTGAAATCGAAGCGCGGCAGGATCGGCGCCTGGGTACACGGGCGGAACGCGCAGCGCTCCGCGATCTCGACCGTGGCGGCGAGCGCCTCCGGCAGATCGGCGAACAAGGCCGCCATTTCGGCGCGGCTCTTGAAGCGATGCTCCGCCGTCAATTGCCGCCGGTCCGCATCGGCGATCAGCTTGCCTTCGGCGATGCAAAGCAGCGCGTCGTGGGCCTCGTAATCCTCCCGGGTGGCGAAAAACGGCTCATTGGTCGCGACCAGCGCAACGCCGCGCGCATACGCAAGATCGATCAAGCCCGGCTCGGCCGTGCGTTCGGAAGGCAGCCCGTGGCGCTGCAATTCGATATAGAGCCGGTCGCCGAAGCGGCGCTGCAGCTCTTCGCATCGCCCGAGCGCGAGCGGGTTCTGTCCGCCGACGATAGCGACATCAAGCGGTCCATTCGGCCCGCCGGAAAGTGCGATCAGGCCTTCGGTCTCGCCGTCGAGCCAGCCGAGCTTGAGATGCGGCCGCTCCTGCGGCGGCGTGTCGAGAAATGCGCGCGACGAAAGCCGCATCAGGCTGCGATAGCCGGCTTCGCTCGCGGCGAGCAGCACGATCCGCGGATAGCTCTGCTGCAGCGGCGGATTACGGTTGTCCTGATCGCCGTAGTCGACGCCGAGCGCGCAGCCGATAATCGGCTGGATGCCCGCGCCGGCCATCTTCTCGGAAAATTCTAGCGCACCGAACATGTTGTCGGTGTCGGTGAGCGCTAACGCCGGCTGACGGTCCTTCTTCGCAAGCTCCGCCAGGCGCGCGACCGTGAGCGCGCCTTCGAGCAGCGAATAGGACGAATGAACGTGCAAATGCACGAAGGGGGTTTCAGCCGCCATTGCTTCCGTGACCGCGGGCTCGCGCCGAGCCCGATCCGGTGACGATCCCGATTCGACTCGACCCGTCGACCATGGCGGATCGCGACCGCGACTGTCCATCACGCGTGACCGCGGTGAGGCGCGCTGTCCCCACTATGCTCGATGCCTGCACCGGTCTTCTACCGGCCTTGCGCCGGTATGCTTACAGCACGCCTAGAACCTGTGCCCAGATGGCGACGGTAGCCAGGAACAAGCTCAACGACGCCAAAGCCAGTGCCTCTTCGGCAACAGCGCGAACCATGACAACCCCCATTACCTCAATGGCTAGAACGAAAGCGGAACTTAGTTCCTCGTTTGTTCTCAGTCAAGGGCCTAGCCCGTCTTATTCGCCAGACAACGCCTGAGAGGCTGGCGAGCGTGGTGTAAAGCGCTGATGCGGCGTAGGATTCGGTTGCTGAAGCCAACCCCATCGCCTTCAACCGCAAACGCCACGCCCGCCATGACCGACGATACAATTCTGCCATTCTCGTTTCCAGCCGTTCACGCCAAGAAAATCACAGCTGCCTTCGACGGCGGTCGCCTGACCTCGAACGGGGGCGTGATGCTTCTCGCGATGGCCGAGCGGCGTCTCGGCTTGGCCGACAAGTTGGCCCGGGTGTTCCCGGATCGGCGCGACCCGACGCGGGTCTTGCACAGCCTCGTCGATATGTTCCGCTCTCGCATGTTCGCGATCTGCTGCGGCTATGAGGACGCCGACGACCTCGATCATCTGCGGTCCGATCCCGCATTCAAGCTGGCCTGCGGACGGCTGCCGGACACCGGCCGCGATCTGTGTTCCCAGCCGACCCTGTCGCGCCTGGAGAATGCTCCGCGCCTGCGCGACGTGATCCGACTGACCTACACTTTGGTCGATGCATGGATGGATAGCTACCCGCGCGAGCCGGCATCCGTCACGCTCGACATCGACGATACCTGCGATGTCGTCCACGGCCATCAGCAGCTCTCGCTGTTCAACGCTCATTATGACGAGCGCTGCTTTCTGCCGATCCACGTCTACGACACGGACAAGAGCCGGCCCGTGGCGGTCGTGCTGCGGCCCGGCAAGACGCCGAGCGGCAACGAGGTGCGCGCCCATCTGCGCCGCCTGGTACGGCATATCCGCATGCGTTGGCGCAAGACGCGCATTACGTTCCGTGGCGATGGGCACTATGCCCGGCCGGAGGCCATGACGTGGTGCGAGAACAACGGCATCGACTACATCTTCGGCCTGTCCGGCACCAAGCCACTCGCCAGAAAAGTCGACGAGGTCGCCGACGATATCCGCACGCGACGCGCCATCGAGAACTTGCCTGTTCTGCGCGGCTACACCGAGACGCGCCACAAGGCAAAGTCCTGGGATCGCGAACGGCGCACCGTCGCCCGTATTGAGGCGACGATGCTGGGCCTCGACATCCGCTTCGTCGTCACGAGCCTCGATGTCGGCTCGGCCGAGTGGATCTACGACAGCCTGTATTGCGCGCGCGGCCAAGCCGAGAACCTGATCAAGCTGCATAAGACACAGCTCGCCTCTGATCGCACGAGCTGCCGTTCGGCGCTCGCCAATCAAGTCCGTCTCGTTCTCCACACCGCCGCTTATTGGTTGATGCTCACCGTGCGCGACGCCATTCCCAAAGCCCGGGAATTGGCCACTGCCGAGTTCGCGACGCTGCGTCTTCGTCTCTTGAAAATCGCCGCCCGTGTCGTCGAGACCGCGAGCCGCATCCGCCTTGCGTTCGCCGCCGCATGTCCCGAAGCCGATCTGTTCCGCAGCTTGCCAGGCGCGCTGCTCCCGCTCGGTCCGTAACCGACCGGGCCTGCGCCCGCTCACCCGCCCCATTCCTCCAACGCGTACAAAACAGAGTGATGCAGAACCCGGTGAAAAAGCCGGACGGTCACCCACGTCAGCTGCCAGCCCCGCGTCAGATGTCAAAAACGACCGTGCTCTCGTGAATAGATCGGGCTAGTTGGGGCAGTTTGATTTGTGGCGGCCGCGGCTAACCGCAATGATCCGCAATGCACATCGCTGACTGGGTCAATCTTACTGTGGCCGCGCTGCCGCTTGGCTGAAGTCCCTAGGGCGTTGGGGAGGCCTCTTCATTGCCGCTTGCTCTTGGCCGCTGCGGGTGGGTCTGGGCGCACTTCAGCCCAGGGGTCAGCAGGCTTTTCGGTCCCCGGAATCCTCTTGAGGCTTGCTCTATACGCCGCGTCGGCGGCTTTCTTCTCCTCTTCTGCTTTGGTCGGCGCAGCCGGGTGGTTATCGGGTAGCGGTGGAACTTGAGCGTACGCGCTCGCCGTCATAAGGGCGATCAGCGCCACCGCTTGGATAAATTTCCGTAGCACGGCCATAGAGCCGAATATGCGCCGACCGGCCAAGGCTTCAAGCCCTATTCCGCGCTGCTTTATTCATAATGACCCACTACCCAAGGGGCGGGTTAGAGAGTCAGTTTCAAATGGTGAAAGCCAGACTTAGGATCGCGGATCCTGATTGACGTTTACGATTATTGGCGCTCTTTTTTTGCCTGCAAAAACAAGTACTGCGCCTATCAGCATCATCGGTACCCCGATGGCGGCACCTATGATTGTAAGGCATAACACCAGCCCGATCAGAACCATCACAATTCCAATTATTCGCAAAAACATCATGACGTC
Source organism: uncultured Alphaproteobacteria bacterium (assembly GCA_963775515.1). GTDB lineage: Bacteria > Pseudomonadota > Alphaproteobacteria > Rhizobiales > Xanthobacteraceae > BOG-931. The sequence goes on from CAVZIQ010000002.1 coordinate 165,026, forward strand.
CCCCTGCGCGCATTATTCGACGCGTAGGTAAAGTTGCACGATTTCATAGATACTCGCAATACGCTAATTGCGACTGAGACGCCCTTTTTGCGTGCGTTCGTCTCGCGCAGAGCCCCGCGGCGGCCTCGCGCCTAAGCCGTCGGCCACCCTCGCCTTCCAACGAAAGGCCGCCTATCCCAACTAGCGCAAATTGCCGCAGTGAATTCCAGCGTTTGGTGAGGCCGAAGAAGTTGCCGGTCGGCGCGACATCCAACTACGAATTTTAGCGAGCTCGGCTGCAGTCGCTAGCGCGGTTGGAATGCCGTGTCATGGCGATGGCGCTTGTTGGGACGCCCGACCATGAGGTACTTCAACAGAAAGCCGTTGTCCTTCGGCGACAACGGGTGGTCGCAATGGACACAAAATATGGCTTTGTCCTGCGCTTCGCCGGTTTCCGGTTTTGGAATTCGCACAAGCTTGTAGAAGGCTCCGCATTCGGGACAACTAAAATCGCGCGGTGGGCCTCCGGGCATGTCGCAACGATAGGCCCCTTTCAGCTCAACTAGCAAGCCGGTTTGCCGGCCAAATTCAAACTGTCACATTACCGAACGTGGGCAGTCATCAGTTTGAAGCGTGAGCGTATGCCTTCGGTTACTTCGCGTAGCCCTGCGATCGCAACCAGTCGATGCGCCGGGTGCCTTGAAGCCATTCGTCGACTTCGGCTTTGGTTTTGAACCCTTTGATGGTGCGAATTTCGACGCCGGGACAGTGGGCCTCGATTTGCCAGTCGTCCTGCGTGACGCGCTTCAATTTGAAGACGACCCGAACCCGGGGAGCTTTGCCCATGAATCCGAATATGACTTCTTCGGCGCAGCCGGCAAGCCTTTGCGGTTACTTTATTCAAATTGATCCACTACCCGAGCACCTTCAGCCGACTTTCGGCGCAGACCTGCCCCCTCCCTTAGGCTAATCCAGGCGGCGCGGCGAAGCGTATAGGCTGTCTGACGTGGCGGCGGCCGGGCGGCGATTCGGAACCGGCCCCGGCTAAAGTCGTTGTCGCCGCGCTGTAGTGCTTTCGTTCTATCTCGGCACTCACGACAGAACGTGGAGGAGGTTCTATGCAAAAACTGACGATGACGTTGATGGCGGCGGCGCTCATGCTCGGTTCGATGGCCATTGCGGCCAATGCGCAGACCCAGGCACCGGGCGCGGCCGGTCTTCATGCTCAAATTCAGAACGCAACCCCGATCAAGGAAGCGGCATGCCGCGGTTGGGGTCCATATTGCCGGCCGGGTTGGACCCGCCGGTGCGGCCCCTACCGGTGCTGGTGCGCACCCTGCTAGTGACGCGCCGATATCGGTAAACGCAATGATCGAGCGGGGCCGCTTTAGGGCGGCCTCGTTTTTTTGGCTGCAAGCCTTGGCTGGCGGTATCGCGAACTAATACCAATCCTCAAATTGACTGACCGACGACAGCCCAATCGCGGCGTGCGATGGACATGATTTTCCAGGGCTGATCGATGAGGGTGTTCCAGGCGTAGCAGCAGTGATCGACGATGTCGTCGAAGGATTTGAAGATTCGGTTCGACAGCCAGTTCTGTCGCATGAACTGCCAGATGTTTTCTTGCGGATTGAGCTCTGGTGCACGCGGCGGCAGCGGCAGGAGCGAAAGGTTTCTAGGAATCTTGAGGTCCTTGGCGCCGTGCCAGCCCGCCTGGTCGAGGATCAGGATCGCGTGGGCGCCGGCGGTTACCCTTGCGCTGATCTCATTGAGATGAAGCTGCATGGCTTCGGTGTTGCAGAACGGCAGAACGAGGGCCGCGCCGGTTCCATGTTCGGGGCATACCGCGCCGAACAGATAGGTCGACTGGGTGCGCTGATCATGCGCGGCTCGGGGCCGCGAGCCCTTCCTGGCCCAGCGATAAGTGAGCTTGTTCTTCTGACCGACCCGCATCTCGTCCTGGAACCAGATCTCTACCGGTGTACCTGGCGCGAGCTTGGCACGGACTTCCGCCACGCGGTCGGCAAAGTTTTTTTGAACGCCTCCATGGCGTCAGGATCCTGCTTGTAGGCTTTCGGCCGCGCGCTCACATGCGAGAAGCCCAAGTCCTTCAAGACGCGGTAGATGGTGTCGTCCGAAACCGAGAGCCTAAACTCCTCGTACAACCGCATGATCAGATCGCACGCCCGCCAGCGCACCACGCCGTGCACCGCCGGGATCGGACCCTCCTCTACGAGCCGGGCCAGAAACGCTCGGTGCTTCTTGCCCAGCTTGGGTGGCACGCCCGGTGAAGGGATGTTGATCAGACCGTTCGGTCCTTGATCGTTGAACCGGATCACCCAGTCCCGCAATGTCTGCCGGTCCATCCCGCCAATCTTGGCCGCACCTTCCCGCGAAGCGCCATCGAGCACTGCCGCGATCGCCAGCAGCCGGCGCGCCTGTGCCGCATCCTTCGCCCGCTTGGCAAGCCGGCGGACCTCGACCGCCGTAAAATCCGCCCGCACCGCAATCGCCTGACCCATGGCAAACGACCCTCCGTTTGCCACCTTAAATCATTCCCCAGGTGATTTGGGAATCCCCCGCGAGAAGTCAGGCACTCGGCGGCTTGGTATAACGCGGCGATTGCGGTGTTTATAGTGCGGGTTCACCGCACCGCCAGGAGGCGGTCATGAGGCTTTCGTTGCTCGTGCTGACACTCCTCGTCGGCGCCGTTGCGCCGGGCAGCCGCGCCAAGGCGCAAAACTATCCGTGGTGCGCGCAATATAGCGGCGGCATGGGCGGCGCCATGAATTGCGGCTTCAGCACTCACGCGCAATGCATGGAAGACGTCAGCGGCGTCGGCGGATTTTGCATCGTCAACAACCGCTACGTTCCGCCGGTCTCGGCAACGCCTTCGCGCCGGCCGGCGCATAATCGCCATGCGCGCGATTCCTGACCGGCGCGGCCGCGGCAATGAACAGCCGCCGCGGCGGCTGATCACGCCGGCCGTCATTGTCGGTTTGCTTTCGCTTGTAACAGACGTGCATGCGCAAATTTATCCGTGGTGCTCGAATTTCGCCGACGGCGCCGGCACCAATTGCGGCTGGTCGACGCAAGAGCAATGCCGGCTCACGGTTCAGGGCAGCGGCGGCTACTGTTCGTACAACAATCTATACAAGCCGCCCCCTGCCGCGGCGCCGGCGCGGCATGCGGTGCTCAAACGCCGCCACGGCGAACATTCCTGACGGTGCCCGCGGCGCGTGAACGCAAATACGACATCGCGCGTTGTCAATGCGGAAAGGACAACAGCCATGAAGGCCGTACTTTTTCTATCCGGATTACTGCTCGCCACGGCGGCGATCGCCACCGGCGCGCAGGCGCAGAATTATCCGTGGTGCGCCTATTACGGCAGCGGCAACGAGGGCACCAATTGCGGATTTTCGACTTACGCGCAGTGCATGGCCGACGTCAGCGGCATCGGCGGCTTCTGCCAGCTCAACAACATGTATCATCCGCCGGCCGGACCGCATAAGCAGCATATCCGGCCGTAAACTTGAAAGTTCAGGTCAGCTCGACGATCAAGCCGTCGCGGATGGTCACGCGCCGGTCCATTTGCGAGGCGATATCCATATTGTGGGTCGCGATGATGGCGGCGAGCCCCGAGGCGCGGACCAATTGATTGAGCGTAGCGAAAACGTGGTCGGCGGTGTGGACGTCGAGATTGCCGGTCGGCTCGTCGGCGAGCAGGATGCGCGGCGCGTTGGCGACCGCACGCGCAATCGCGACGCGCTGTTGCTCGCCGCCTGAGAGTTCCGCGGGGCGATGCGTCAGCCGGTCCTTAAGGCCGAGATAGCTCAATAGCTCGCCGGCGCGCTCGGCCGCCTCGCGGCGCGACAGGCCGCGGATCATTTGCGGCAGCACGACATTTTCGAGCGCGGAGAATTCCGGAAGCAAATGATGGAACTGATAGACAAAGCCGATTTCGGTGCGGCGAATCCGCGTGCGCGCAATGTCCGACAGATGCGAGGTGGCGGTCGCGTCGATATAGACCTCGCCGGCGTCGGGGTGTTCGAGCAAACCCGCGATGTGGAGCAGCGTCGACTTGCCGGCGCCGGAAGGGCCTACCAGCGCCACGGACTGACCGGCCCATACCCCGAGCTCAGCACCGCGGAGGACATCGAGCGTCGAATCCCCCTGGCGGAATTGCCGGCAGATGCCGTGCAGGTAGACGAGCGGCTGCTCGTCGTTGGCGCTCAACGTGGTGACCTCGGCTATCGTGGTGGTGTCGTCCATCGCGCCCGATCATTCATAGCGCAGCGCTTCGACCGGATCGAGCCGGGCGGCGCGCCATGACGGATAAAGTGTCGCCAGAAGCGACAGGCCGAGCGCCATGACGACGACCGCCGAGGTTTCCTTGACGTTCATTTGGGCCGGCAGCTGCGACAGGAAATAGAGTTCCGGCGAGAATAGTTCGGTATTGGTCAGCCACGACAAAAAGCGCCGGATATCCTCGATATAGGCGCAGACGATCACGCCGATGACGAAGCCCACCCCGGTGCCGACCACGCCGATCGCCGCGCCGGTTATGAGAAACACCCGCATGATGGCGCCTTGCGTCGCGCCCATGGTGCGCAGGATCGCGATGTCGCTGCCTTTGTCCTTCACCAGCATGATCAGTCCGGAGACGATATTGAGCGCCGCCACCAGCACGATCAGGGTGAGGATCAGGAACATCACGTTGCGTTCGACCTGAAGCGCGTTGAAGAACGTGGCGTTGCGCTGGCGCCAGTCGACCATGTAGATCGGCCGCCCGGCGGCATCCGTCACCGCCTTGCGGAAGCTGTCGATGTGATCGGGATTGTCGGTATAGACCTCGATCGCGGTGACGTCGCCGGCGCGGTTGAAATAGGCCTGGGCCTCGGTCAGCGGCATGAAGACGAAGGCGGAATCGTATTCGGACATGCCGATCTCGAACACGGCCGCGATCTTGTACGCCTTGATCCGCGGCGTCGTGCCCATCGGCGTCACCGCGCCGCGCGGCGCCACCAGCGTCAGATTATCGCCGGCCCGCACCGAAAGCTGCTCGGCGAGCCGGGCGCCGATCGCGATGCCCTGACCCTCGTCGAAGCCGTCGAGCGTGCCCTGTTTGATGTTCTTGGACACCTGCGTGAGCTTCATCAGATCGGCGCCGCGCATGCCGCGCACGACGACGCCGGACGCATTGAACGGCGACGAGGCCAGCGCCTGTCCTTCGACCAAAGGCGCTGCGAGATAGATGCCAGGGACCTTAGAGACCCGGGCGGCAACGGCGGCGTAGTCGGTGAGCGGCGATTCCAACGGCTGGATCAAAAGATGGCCGTTCAGCCCTAAGATCTTCGACAGCAGCTCCTGGCGGAATCCGTTCATCACCGCCATGACGATGATCAGCGTGGCGACGCCGAGCATGATGCCGAGAAACGAAAAGCCGGCGATGACGGAGATAAATCCCTCTTTGCGCCGGGCGCGCAGATAGCGCAGCGATAACATCCATTCGTATGCCGAAAAGGGATGGGTGCCGGTCGAATTCGGCCATTAGGTCAGGTCCCCGTGAACATCCCGAGTTTCACACGATTCTGGCGGTTTCAAGCCCCACCATCTCGCGTCATACCGTCGCCGCGCACAGGTTCATGCGCTCAGCCGCGCCACGGCGTCCGCAGCCGACATAAGTTCCCGCTGCCCATCGGCGCGACGCTTCACTTCGACTTTGCCTTCGGCAAGGCTGCGCGGGCCGACCAGGATCTGCCACGGAATGCCAATCAGATCGGCGGTGGCGAACTTCGAGCCGGGCCGCTCGTCGAGGTCGTGATAGAGGGTTTCGACGCCCTTGCCGTTCAGCGCAGCATAAAGCTGCTCGCACGCCGGGTCGGTGTCGCTGCCGCCCTGTTTCAGGTTGAGGATCATGGCCTTAAACGGCGCGACCGATTCCGGCCATTTGATCCCCGCCTCGTCGTGGGACGCCTCGATGATGGCGGCGACGAGCCGGCTCGGCCCGATGCCGTACGACCCCATCTGCACCGGCCGGTCGACGCCATCGGGACCGGTCACAAAAGCCTTCATCGGCTCGGAATACTTGGTGCCGAAATGGAAAATGTGGCCGACTTCGATGCCGCGCGCCGAAACGCGCTTGTCGGCCGGCAGCGCATCGAACGCCGCCGCGTCGTGCTTCTCCGAGGTTGCCGCGTAGAGTGACGTCCACTTGTCCACAATCGCCTGCAGGCGGCCGACATGGGTGAAATCCACATCCGGCCCGGGAACTTCGAAGTCGAGATAGTCGCGGTGGCAATACACTTCGCTTTCGCCGGTCTCGGCGAGAATGATGAATTCGTGGGAAAGGTTGCCGCCGATCGGCCCGCTTTCCGCCACCATCGGGATCGAACGCAGCCCCATGCGGGCGAACGTGCGCAGATAGGCGACGAACATGCGGTTATAGGCGTGCTTTGAGCCGGCGAAGTCGAGATCGAACGAATAGGCGTCCTTCATGAGGAATTCGCGCCCGCGCATCAGCCCGAAGCGCGGCCGCACCTCGTCGCGGAACTTCCATTGGATGTGGTAGAGGTTGAGCGGCAAATCCTTGTACGAGCGCACGTAACTGCGGAAGATGGCCGTGATCATTTCCTCATTGGTTGGGCCGTAGAGCATGTCGCGCTCGTGGCGGTCCTTGATGCGCAGCATCTCCTTGCCATAGGCCTCGTAGCGGCCGCTCTCGCGCCACAGATCGGCGGACTGGATCGTCGGCATCAAGAGCTCGATCGCGCCGGAGCGGTCCTGCTCCTCCCGCACGATGGCGCAGACCTTTTGCAGCACCCGAAAACCCAAGGGCAGAAAGGCATAGATTCCGGCGGCCTCCTGCCGGATCATGCCGGCGCGCAGCATGAGGCGGTGCGATACGATCTCCGCCTCCTTCGGCGTTTCACGCAAATTCGGCAGGAAGTAACGGGAAAGGCGCATGAAATCTCATCGAGACGGAAGTGGTGTCGCCGGCGCAGTGAAGCCGCAACGGCGGCCGGAAATACAAGAGGCGGCAAATTGCGGCCGGGTAGAATCGAAAGTTTTATGGAAATATTTTGCGTTCCGCAGTGGTAAGATGATGACAATGGCACGTAGATCGATTACCAAGACTGAGCAAACCCGACGCCGCGACCGCAACGTGGCGCTCAGGGTAGCGGTCCAAGTCTCGGGAGGATGATCCGCGAGCGCAAAGTTCGCCAGCCACGCCCAGTAATGCGTACTCAAAAGTAAGCGTGGGTTATGGATCAGATGAGGATTTGGGCAGGGCTTTGGCCCTGCTTTTTCTTTTCCGGCACGAGCAGATTTACCCGCATAGTTCAGGTTCGTAGATTATTATATCTCACTGAAACACATCAATATTTTGTGTAATCGAAGGGTCCCATCAGGCCGGTCAATGTCACCAGATGCTCGCTATAGACCACGTAGCATCCAGCATAGACCACAGCGGCCAGCGCCGTCGTCCACAGTAGCTTCCGGCCGAGCCTGAAGCTGGTCGGTGCGCCGGGGTCGGTGCCGGGCGCCATGTCTCCGCTTTCATGCTGGCTGTGCACACCCCACGGCAGCACCGCGAACAGGCTGACCCACCAGATCAGGAAAAACGCCGCCAGCGCCGTCGTGAAGGTCATTTCAGGCCTGTTCCAGTTCGACCAGGGTGCCGGAAAAATCCTTCGGGTGGAGGAACAGCACCGGCTTGCCATGGGCTCCGGTCTTCGGCTCGCCGTCGCCGAGCACCCGCGCGCCGGCCGCCTTGAGCGCATCGCGGGCGGCGCGGATATCATCCACCTCGTAGCAGATATGGTGCATGCCGCCGTCGGGGTTGCGCTCGAGAAATTTGGCGATGGGTGAATTCTCGCCGAGCGGTTCGAGCAGTTCGATTTTGGTGTTGGGCAGTGTGATGAACACTGTGGTCACACCATGGTCGGGCTGCGGCACCGCGGCCGAAACATTTGCGCCCAGCGTGTCGCGGTAGAGCGCCGTGGCTTTGCCGATATCGCGCACCGCGATCGCTACGTGATTGAGCCTGCCGATCATGTCCTGTCGTCTCCTGCGCCCGGCGGGCCATTATACCGCTAGCGCACTTGGCGTGGACTCACGAACGCGCGGTGTCTCGTGCCGCAAAGCTCGTTAGGATAATCTCTAAACGACGATGCCGAATGGGCGCGTTCGAACTGCCTTGGGGGGTGTGATGAATTCCGGTATTGCGATGCTCCGGCGCAATGTGCTCGTGGCTGCAGGTGCGGGCCTCGCCACCAGTCTCTTGGAGGCGGCAACCGCCCAGGGGCAGACGCCAGCCACCGACGCGGCGGGCGGCATCGGCCCCGCGATTTCCCAGTTCAAAGGTAAGCTCTACGCCGTCTGGAAGGGTGCGGGCACGAATACCGGACTCTGGTACGCGTCATTCGACGGCTCGAAGTGGTCGGAGGCGGCGCGCATACCCAAAGTGGGAAGCAGCGCCGGTCCGTCCCTGGCAACCTTCAACAACAAGCTTTACGCCGCATGGAAAGGCATGAACGCCGACCAGCGCCTTTGGTACGCCTCCTTCGATGGCTCGCAATGGTCGCCACAAGCCCAAATCCCCGGCGCGACAAGCAACATCGGTCCCGCACTTTCTGTGTTCAATAGCAAGCTATACGCCGTGTGGACGGGTTCGGGCGCCGACGGCGAATTTCTATGCGCGGCATTTGACGGATCGAAGTGGTCGAACATGCCAAGCGTGCCGATTGCGGCGGCCGCGCCGAGCGCGCCGAACGCGCATCCCTTTTCGCCCCAAGCGATTGCCAATTCGGGTTTGTCTGGCGCCGGCGGTGTCGATCAGGCCAAGCACAATGATTGCGTCTTCGAGGCGTCCGCAGCCGCAGTGGCGACGACAGGAAGAGGGCAATTGGCGATCTCCCAGGCGATCATGCAGAATTCGGATGGCAGCTTCACCGTCAAGTTTCCGGGGACACCGCAAAGCCCCGTCAAGGTGACGCAGACCGACCTGAAAACCACCGGCGTGCACGACAGCGCGACCTGGGCAGACGTTCTGGAGGCCGCGTTAATCGTCTCCGATCCAAATTTCGCCAACGGCGCCCATCTTCCTTCAAATGCGACCGGCGCGGCCGATGGCTCTCGGCCGACGCCTGCGCAATATGCCCTGCACCTTCTCACCGGAAGTCCGGCATCCAAGGATGTGGCCTCGTCATCGGCGATTGGCAATAAAATCGCTGCGTCGATCGGCAACGGTCAGCCGGTCGTTGCCTTTTGCGCCAACAACGACGGGGGGGCACTGGTGTCCGGGCACGAGTGGACGGTCACGACTTGTGACGCGAAAGCCAACCGGATCACGCTTCGCAATCCATGGGGCAACTATAAGACTGCAGGGACATCGAAAGCCGGCGTAACCTATGACGGCAATGCCGAAGTCACCCTGACCCTGCAGCTGTTCGGTCAATTCTACAAAGAAGTCACCTTCGGCTACGCAGGGACGTGATCGGCTGTTTTCACCAAATTCAGCACTTACGCGCGAATGTCTGCTTTGAGAAGCTGACTACACCGTCAGCACGTGGACGTGGCAGATCGGCTTCTTGTTCCAGCGCTCGGCGATCCGCCCGCGCACGCCACGGCGTATGGCTTCGGCGACCGCATCGGGATCGCGGCGGCGCTGCTTGGGCATGGATTCGAAAGCCTCCTCCACCGCGTCACCCGCGATTTCTGCCATCGACACGCCGGCCGCATCGGTGTCCGGCAGGCCGATCAGCTCAACCTCGGGATCGGCCAGCAGCGCGCCCTTGTCATTGACGACCAAAGCGACCGACACGACGCCCGCAAAACTCAAACGCCGACGCGCCGCCACGGTGCGGAAGTCGGCGCTGATGAGGAGCGAGCCGTCTTTGTAAAGCCGGCCCGAGGGAACCTCGTCAATAATCTCCGGGCCGTCGGGAGCAAGCCGCACCAGGTCGCCGTTCCGGCAAACCAGGACTTTGGGCACGCCGGCGCGGCGGGCAAGTTCGGCATGCTCGGCAAGGTGCAGCGCTTCGCCATGGGCGGGAATGAGGATCTTCGGCCGCACCCAGCCGATCATGTCGCGCAGTTCATCGCGCCGCGGGTGGCCGGAGACATGGACCAGGTGGGTGCGGTCGGTGATGACCTCAATGCCCTGCATGACGAGGCCATTGATGACCTCACCCACGGCCTTCTCGTTGCCGGGGATCGCGCGCGACGAAAAAATTACGCGGTCGCCCCTGGCGAGAGTGACTTCCGGATGTTCGTCCCGGGCGATACGCGACAGCGCGGCGCGCGGCTCGCCCTGGCTGCCGGTGCAGAGCGCCAAAACCTTATCCGGCGGCAGATACCCGTAGCTCTCCGCGCTGCGAAAATCCTGCACGCCGTCGAGATAACCGGTCTCCCGCGCGACCTGGGCCACGCGTTCCATCGCCCGGCCGACCAGCACCACCTCGCGCTCGGCGGCACGCGCCGCATTCGCGACCGCGCGCAAGCGGCCGACATGGGAGGCAAACGTCGTCACGGCGACGCGGCGGGGCGCGCTGCGGATCAGCTCGGCCAAGGTCTTGGCGACGTCGGCTTCCGACGGCGAACGCCCGTCACGAACGGCATTGGTAGAATCGCCAACGAGGGCCAGCACGCCCTCGTCGCCGAGCGCAGTCAGCTTCGCCGCGTCGGTCGGCGCGCCGATGACCGGGGTGAGATCGATTTTCCAGTCGCCGGTATGCAGCACGGTGCCGGCAGGCGTGCGGATGGCGAGCGCATTCGATTCCGGGATCGAATGCGCGACATTGATGAAATCGACAGTGAACGGCCCGAGCGTCAGTCGCCCGCCGATCGGAACGACTTTGACCGGAATTTGCGGCGCGCCGGGTTCCGACAGGCGCTTGGCCTCGAACAAAGCCGCCGTGAACGGCGTCGCGTAGAGCGGCACTTTAAGGCGCGGCCATAGATCGATCAGCGCGCCCATATGATCTTCATGGCCGTGGGTCAGCACGAGGCCCACGATGTTTTTGCGCTCCTCGATCAGATACGCGATGTCCGGCAGAATGAGATCGATGCCGGGCAACTGCTCCTGGGATGCAAACGCCACGCCGCAATCGACGATGAGCCATTGCCGGCGCCGCTCATCGCCGAAACCGTAGATCGAGAGGTTCATCCCGATCTCGCCGATGCCCCCGAGCGGCGCGAAGACGAGTTCGTTTTGCGGCATTGCTTGGATGTCCTGGCTCAACCCAGCCGGCCTGTTCCAGGCCGGCTGACGCGAAGATCGAACGGGAAAATGTCGCCCGCAGAAATCTTTTCGGTGCCGCCGCCGTGAAGGTCCAGAATGAGCCGGCCGGACCGATCGAGGCCGGCGAAGCGGCCGTGTTTTTCGCCGCCACCGTTACGCACCGTGATCTCCTCGCCGACGCCGTGCGCGGCGGCGAGCCAATCGGCGAGAATCGCCGGGAAACCGCGGCCGCAATCCCACTGCGCAGTGCGCCGGCACATTGTGCCCGACAGGCGCTGGAAAAGCTGGTCGGGCGCGATAACGGCGCCGTGAGCGTGAAGATCGGTCGCGGGGTATGCCGCGGCCGGCGGATGGCTCGCGCAATTGACGCCGATGCCGATAACGACGCTTAACCCGCTGCCCGGCTCGGCTTCACCTTCGATCAAAATGCCGGCGCACTTTTTACCCGTCAGCAGAAGATCGTTCGGCCATTTGAAGGCAAGCTGCGGCGCCAGCGCCGGCGCCTCGGCAACGACGGCATCGCGCAGCGCCAAAGCCGCGACGAAAGCGAGTTCCGGCGCGCGTTCGGACGGCGCCGGCTCGCGCAGAAGGAGACTCTGCATAGAGATTGCCTGGAGGAGAGACCCAGGAGCGATCCATCCGGCCGCGGCCCTCGGTTTGCGTGACCGCGGTGATCCAGAGCGGTCCGGCTTCGCCCTGCCGCGCACGGACGCGGGCCTCGCTATTGGTCGAGCTCACGGTGACTAGGGTTTCAAGCCGTACGCCCGCCTCGACCGCTCGTGGGTCAAGCTGCATCAGAACAGGGAATGCGCGGCCGCGCTCGCCACACCGACGAGCGGCCCCGGATAGAGGAAGAACAAGATGTTGAACAGACCGCAGATCGCCAGCACGACACGCAGCTCGTAGGGCATGTTGTAAAATCCTTCGACCGGCTCGTCGAAATACATGACCTTGATGATCGCGAGATAATAATAAGCTCCCACCACGCTGGCGAGCACGCCGATGACGGCAAGCAGGTAGAGGCCGGCTTTGATCGCGGCGAGAAACACGTAGAATTTCGCGAAGAAGCCGGCGAGCGGCGGTATGCCCGCCATCGAGAACAGCAGCATCGCCAAAAAGAACGCGGTGGCCGGATGCGTGCGGGCCAGGCCGGCGAGTTGGTCGATCGATTCCACCATGCCCGCACTGCGCCGCATCGACAGGATCACGGCAAAAACGCCGAGCGTCATGGTGACATAGATCGCCATATAGATCAGCACGCCCTGGACGCCCTCGGCGGTGCCTGCGGCGAGCCCGATCAGCGCAAAACCCATATGCCCGATCGAGGAATAGGCCATCAGGCGCTTGATGTTGCGCTGGCCGATCGCTGCGAAGGAGCCGAGCGCCATCGAGGCGATGGAGACGAAGACTACGATCTGCTGCCATTCCGACGTGATACCGGGAAACGCCACGACCGCCGCGCGCACGAACATCGCGACGCCCGCCACTTTCGGTGCAGCGGCGAAAAACGCCGTCACCGGCGTCGGCGCGCCTTCATAGACGTCCGGCGTCCACATATGAAACGGCACGGCCGAGACCTTAAAGCAGAAGCCGGCGAACAAAAAGACGATACCAAAAATCAAGCCGATGCCGGCCGGTCCGCCCTGCCCCGCCGCGTGCGCGATGCCGGCAAAGCTCACGGTGCCGGTGAAGCCGTAAATCAATGACGCACCGTAGAGCAGCATCCCGGACGACAGCGCGCCGAGCACGAAATATTTCAAGCCGGCCTCGGTCGAACGCAACGAGTTGCGATGGCTTGCGGCTACGACGTAAAGCGGCAAGCTCATCAATTCGAGGCCGAGATAAAGCGCGATCAGGTCCGCCGCCGAGATCAGCATCAGCATGCCGAGCGTCGAGAGCAGAATCAGCACAGAGTACTCGAACCGCTCCTGGTGCTCGCGCTCCACGTAATCGAGCGACATCGCGATCGCGGCGGCCGAGCCGAGCAGCGCCAGGATCTTCAAGTACCGGGCGAAGTCATCGACCACGAAGCTGCCGCCGAATGTCGTCAGCGTGCCGGCCGGCAACAGCAGAAGAATGAGGCCCGCAATGGCCAAGATTGCAATGGCGGCAAAGTCGACCGCGCGTCCCGGCCGGCCGCTCCGGAATACGCCCAGCATCAATAGCGCCATGGCGCCGAAGCCGAGAACGATTTCCGGCGACAGCGGAACGAGCCTGGCAAGGTGCGCGGTGTCCATTCGCGTTACCTCGTCAACGCTGCCGTCTGCACGGCACTGAGCGCATGATGATAATTGTCGATCAAGGCGGTTACCGAGACCGAGGACATATCGAGCACGGGCTTTGGATAGATGCCAAAGACGATGGTCAGGATCACGAGCGGCGCCAAAATCGCAATCTCGCGCCAGCCGATATCCTTGATATTGAACAGGCTGGGCTTTTCCAGCTTGCCGAAGATGACTTTGCGATAGAGCCATAGCGCATAAGCGGCCGACAGGATGGTGCCGATCGTCGCCAGCGTCGCCACCCAGTTATTGACCCGGAATGTCCCGATCAGCGTCAGGAATTCGCCGACAAATCCCGACGTCCCCGGCAATCCCACATTGGCCAAGGTGAACACCATGAAGACGAAGGCATAGAGCGGCATGCGGTTGACGAGCCCTCCGTAGGCGGCGATCTCGCGCGTGTGCATGCGGTCATAGATGACGCCGACGCAAAGGAATAAGGCGGCCGAGACGATGCCGTGCGAGAGCATCTGAAAGATGCCGCCGGCGACGCCTTGCGCGGTTACCGCGAAAATTCCCATGGTGACGAAGCCCATATGCGCAACCGAGGAATAGGCGATGAGTTTCTTCACGTCTTCCTGCACCAGCGCCACGAGCGACGTATAGATGATGGCAACGACCGACAACGCGTAAATGAGCGGCGCCAGATGCTGCGAGGCTTCCGGGAACATCGGCAGCGAGAAGCGCAGGAAGCCGTAGCCGCCCATTTTCAACAGAATCGCGGCCAGGATCACGGAGCCTGCGGTGGGTGCTTCGACATGCGCGTCCGGCAGCCAAGTGTGAACCGGCCACATCGGCATCTTCACCGCAAAAGAAGCGAGGAAGGCGAACCACGCCCAGGTCTGCAAGACCAGCGGGAACGGATGATGCAGCAGCGTCGGAATGTCGGTCGTGCCGGCCTGCCAGTACATCGCCATGATGGCGAGCAGCATCAGCACCGAGCCGAGCAGCGTGTAGAGAAAAAACTTAAAGCTTGCATAAACCCGGCGCGGGCCGCCCCAGACGCCGATGATCAAGAACATCGGAATGAGGCCGCCCTCGAAGAACAGATAGAACAGGACGAGGTCGAGCGCGCAGAAGGTGCCAACCATCAGCGTTTCGAGCACCAGGAAGGCGATCATGTATTCGCGCACCCGGCGCTGAATCGAGGTCCAGCTCGCCAGGATCGAGATTGGCATCAGCGCCGTGGTCAGCACGACAAACGGCAGCGAGATGCCGTCGACTCCCATCGCGTACGTGATGGTGCCGCCGAGCCACGGCCGCTTCTCGACGAACTGGAAATCCGCGGTCGACGGATCGAACCGCCACACCAGGATCAACGAGATGGCAAAGGTGATGAGCGTCGCCCACAACGCCACCCAGCGCGCATTGCGGACGCCGGCTTCGTCGTCGCCCAAGAATGCGATGAACAGCGCGCCCACGATTGGCAGGAACGTGACGACGGAGAGGATGGGCCAGCTCGTCATCAGTGCAGCCCCGCGAACATGAACCAGGTGATGAACGCGGCGACTCCGATCAGCATGGCAAAGGCGTAGTGGTAGAGGTAGCCGGTCTGCAAGCGAACGACATTCTTCGTCACGTCGAGCACGCGGGCGGAAACCCCGTCAGGACCGAAGCCATCGATGATAAAGCCGTCGCCGCCCTTCCAGAACAGCCGGCCAAGCCAAATCGCGGGACGCACAAAGAGGAAGTCGTAGATCTCGTCGAAGTACCATTTATTGAGCAGAAATTTGTAGAGCACGTTTTGATCGCGCGCCAAAGCCACCGGCAGATCCGGCCGGCGGATATAAAACTGGTACGCGACCAAAAATCCGCCGATCATCATCAGGGTCGGCAACAGCGACATGAGGAGCGGCAGCTTCTCGGCATTTTCGAACAACGTCTCGGCGGAGCCGAGCTTAAGCGCGTCGCGAAAAAAGCCGTCGGCGCCGTGGCCGGTGAAAATCGAGAGAAACGGCCAGCCGGCGGCGATCGAGCCGAACGCCAGGACCGCCAGCGGAATAAGCATCACTTTAGGGCTTTCGTGCGCGGCCACGTAATGGTGATGATCGTGCGGTTCGCCGTGAAAGGTCTTGAAAATGAGCCGCCAGGAATAGAATGAGGTAAGCGCGGCGGCTGCGACCGTCATGATGAAACCGTAAGCCGCCATCGGATTGGTGCTGACGGCGGCCGCCTCAATGATGGCGTCCTTGGAGAAATAACCGGCGGTCAGCGGAAATCCGGTCAGCGCCAAGGTGCCGACCAGCATGACGCCGTAAGTGAACGGAATTTTGCGCCACAACCCACCCATGTGACGGATATCCTGCTCGTGATGCATGGCGAGGATCACCGAGCCCGAGCCGAGAAACAGCAGCGCCTTGAAGAAGGCGTGAGTAAACAAATGAAACATCCCGACCGAATAGGCGCCCACGCCCATTGCGACGAACATGTAGCCGAGTTGCGAACAGGTCGAGTAGGCGATGATACGCTTGATGTCGTTCTGAACCAGACCAACCGTCGCCGCGAACATCGCCGTTGTCGCGCCGATGAAGATCACGAAGGCCGAGGCGTCCTGCGACAGCGAGAACAGCGGCGACAACCGCGCGACCATGAACACGCCGGCGGTCACCATGGTAGCGGCATGGATCAGCGCCGAGACCGGCGT
This sequence comes from uncultured Alphaproteobacteria bacterium, assembly GCA_963775515.1. Lineage (GTDB taxonomy): Bacteria > Pseudomonadota > Alphaproteobacteria > Rhizobiales > Xanthobacteraceae > BOG-931. The sequence goes on from CAVZIQ010000002.1 coordinate 181,176, forward strand.
CGGTCCTTCCATCGCGTCGGGCAGCCAGGTGTGCAGCAGAAATTGCGCGGATTTTCCCATCGCGCCCATGAACAGCAATAGGCATACGGCGGTGAGCGCGTTGACGTCCCAACTCAGGAAATGAAAACTCTTGCCGGCCAATGCCGGGGCCTGGGCGAAGATCGTGTCGAAATCGATCGCGCCGGTGAGATAGAAAACCGCAAAAATTCCGAGCGAAAAGCCGAAATCGCCGACGCGGTTGACGATGAAGGCCTTGATCGCCGCGGCATTGGCCTCCGGTTTGTGGAACCAGAAACCGATGAGCAGATAGCTCGCCAGCCCGACCCCCTCCCAGCCGAAGAACAGCTGCACAAGATTGTCCGCCGTTACCAGCATCAGCATGGCGAAAGTAAAGAACGACAGATAAGAGAAGAAGCGCGGTTTGTAGGGATCGTCGTCCATGTAGCCGATGGAATAGATGTGGACGAGCGACGAAATGGTCGTGACCACGACCAGCATCACGACGGTCAATGAATCGATGCGCAGCGCCCATTCGGAGTGCAGGTCACCGAAGGTGATGAAGGAGAACAGCGTAATGCGCGCGTCGTGGCCCTCGATGCCGACATCGAAGAATGCGAACCACGACAAGACGCAGGAGATCACCAGAAACGTCGAGGTGATCAGCATGGCGGCGAGCGATCCGGCGGCGGACGGCGCGTGCGCGTCGTGCTCCTCGGCATGCGTGTCGGAAAATGCCGCATGCGGCGCATGCGGATCGGCCGTTCCGCGCGGCTGACCCTCCGGCACCGGCGGCGCGGCATGGTCGTCATGGGGCGGCGGCGGGTCCTCGCCCGGATTGCGGTTGGCCGCGCCAACAAGCGCAATGGCGCCGGCGAAAATGGCGCCAAGGAGCGGCAAGATAACGATGGCTTCGTACATTTGCCGCTCAGCCCTTCATCAGATTGATGTCTTCGACCGCGATCGAGCCGCGATTGCGATAGTAAGCGACCAGGATGGCAAGTCCGATCGCCGCCTCCGCAGCCGCGACCGTGAGTACGATCAGCGCATAGACCTGGCCGACGATGTCGCCCAAAAAACTCGAGAACGCGACCAGGTTGATGTTGACGGCAAGCAGAATGAGCTCGACCGACATCAGGATGACGATCACGTTCTTGCGGTTGAGAAAAATGCCGAAAATCCCGAGCGTGAAGAGGATTGCCCCCACCGAGAGATAATGGCCGAGACCGATTGTCATGCTGGGACTCGCGTCATGACAGAAGCCCCTGCCCCGATTTCACCTTGACCACTTCGATCGCGGTTGCCGGACCGCGCGCGACTTGATTGGCGATGTTTTGCCGCCGCACCTTCGGCTTATGCTGCAGCGTCATCACGATCGCGCCGATCATGGCGACCAGAAGAATGACGCCAGCCGCCTGGAAGTAATAGACGTAGCGGGTGTAGAGCACGAGCCCGAGCGCCTGTGTATTGCTGATCGCGCTCGGCTGCGGGATCGGCGCGGTAATGGCTTTCGCCACATCCGGTCCGATTGTCCAACTCACGAGAACGAAGAACAGCTCGACGAAGAGAATTCCCCCGATCAAAGCGCCAACCGGCAAGTAATTGAGAAAGCCCTGGCGCAGTTCGGCGAAATCGACGTCGAGCATCATCACGACGAACAGGAACAGTACGGCGACGGCGCCGACATAGACGACAATAAGGATCATCGCCAGGAACTCGGCGCCCAACAGCATGAACAAACCGGCCGCGTTGACGAAGGCGAGAATAAGGAACAGCACCGAGTGCACGGGGTTCCGCGCCGTGACGACCATCACCGCCGAGGCCACGGTTATTCCGGCAAAGAGATAGAAGAAAATAGCGTTGATAATCATTGGCGGCGCATCTCACCGATAGGGCGCGTCGAGTTCGATATTCTTGGCGATCTCGCGCTCCCAGCGATCGCCGTTGGCGAGAAGACGTTCCTTGTCGTAGTAAAGCTCCTCTCGCGTTTCGGCGGCGAATTCGAAATTCGGTCCCTCGACGATGGCGTCGACCGGACAGGCTTCCTGGCACAGCCCGCAATAGATGCATTTGACCATGTCGATGTCGTAGCGCGTGGTGCGCCGCGTGCCGTCGTTGCGCCGCGGGCCTGCTTCGATGGTGATCGCCTGGGCCGGACAGATCGCTTCGCACAATTTGCAGGCGATGCAGCGCTCTTCGCCGTTCGGATAGCGCCGTAGCGCATGCTCGCCGCGAAAGCGCGGCGACAGCGGACCCTTCTCGAAGGGATAATTGAGCGTCGCCTTCGGTTTGAAAAAGTAGCGCATCGACAGAACGAATGCGTGCGCAAATTCCTTGAGAAAGATCGAACGCGCGGCCTGATCGAGTCCCATATCAACCTCTCATCCCGCTCATTTGCCGCCGATGGCACTGCCGATCCAATAGCCCAATGTGGCGAGAATTGCGATGTCGACGCCCAATATCATCCGCCGCGTGATCGAGAGCTTGTCCTCGGAAGCGGTACGCTGCTCGAGCGATTGCGGGCCGCTTCGCGCGCGCAGCCGCCGCTCGACGATGCGGATGGCCGGCACGTAAATGGCGACCGCAACGATCGTTCCGGCAAGACCGCCGAGCCAAGCCGGCAGCGAAAATTCCATGCCGCCCTCCCGTCATTGCGGCGCCCAACCGGCGAATTGCAAAACGCCGGCGACGATTACGACCATGGCGAGCGAAATCGGCAAAAAAACTTTCCAGCCGAGCCGCATCAGCTGATCATAGCGATAGCGCGGCACGAACGCCTTCACCATCGCGAACATGAAAAATATAAACGAGGCTTTGAGCACGAACCAGATCACGCCGGGCACCCAGGTGAACGGTGCCACCGGGAACGGCGGCAGCCAGCCGCCGAGAAACAGGATCGTGGCCATGGCGCACATGGTGCAAACCGCCACATACTCGCCCAGCATGAACATCATGTACGGCGTCGAGCCGTATTCCACCATGAAACCGGCGACGAGTTCCAACTCCGCCTCGACGAGGTCGAACGGCGGCCGGTTGGTCTCCGCCAGCGCGGAAATAAAGAAGATGACGAACATCGGGAACAGCGGCAGCCAGTACCAGCGCAGCAATCCCCATGGTGTGTTCTGCGCCTCGACGATGGCGGAAAGATTGAGCGAGCCGACGCACAGCAGAACGGTGATGATGACAAAGCCGATCGAGACTTCGTACGACACCATCTGCGCGGCCGAGCGCAGCGCCGCAAGGAACGGATATTTGGAGTTCGATGCCCAGCCAGCCATGATGACGCCGTACACGCCGAGCGACGAGATGGCGAAGATATACAGGATGCCGACATTGATGTTGGAAATGACCCAGCCAGCATTGACCGGAATCACCGCCCACGCCGCAAGCGCCAGCACGCAAGTCACCAGCGGGGCGAGCAGGAAAACACCCTTATTGGCGCCGGCCGGGATGACCGGCTCCTTGAGCACGAATTTGAGCAGATCGGCAAATGATTGGAAAAGTCCCCACGGCCCGACCACGTTCGGGCCGCGCCTGATCTGCACCGCGGCCCAGATCTTGCGGTCGGCCAACAGCACATAGGCGACGGCGATCAAAAGAATGACGAGGAGAAGCAAGCTCTCCGCCACCATGATCACGAGCGGCCAGATGTAATCGGCCCACAACGCGGCCATCGTCATGTTCTACTCCGCCGCCGTCATCGTCGAACGCCCTTGCGCGATTGCCGAACATTCCGCCATCACCGCGGACGCGCGCGCGATCGGGTTGGTAAAGTAATAATCTTCCGCGCTTGCGGCGAACGGCGTCTTGTCCGCCGCGCCGGCGAGAGCGGCGAGTTTCTGCAGTGCGGCGGCATCCGCGGGCGCGACCTGACCGATCCGCATGAAGTGCGGATGCGCCTTGAACAGCGCCTGGCGCAGCGCCGCGAGCGAGTCATATGGCAGCCGGTTTTTCAGAACATCCGACAGCGCCCGCAAGATCGCCCAATCCTCGCGCGCGTCGCCCGGCGGGAACGAGGCTCGAGCCGCCATTTGCACGCGTCCTTCGGTGTTGACATAGATCGCCGATTTCTCCGGATAAGCGGCGCCGGGGAGCACTACGTCGGCCCGCGACGCGCCCCGATCACCGTGGGTGCCGATATAGATGACGAAGGCGCCCGCTGCGACGTCGATCTCGTCAGCGCCGAGGAGGACGAGAACGTCGAGCGTGCCGAACGCCGCCATTTGCCGCGCCGTCAAGCCGCCCTGCCCCGGCACGAAGCCGAGATCGAGCGCGCCAACTCGCGAGGCGGCGCTGTGCAGCACGCAATAGCCGTTCCAGCCTTCTTTCACCGCGCCGAGATCGACCGCGGCTTTCGCCGCGAGCGACGCAACCGCCGCGCCATCGCCGCGCGTCAGCGCGCCGGCGCCAAGGAGCACCATGGGGCGCTCGGCCTTGCGCAGCACGTCGGCGAAGGAGTGCCGGGTGATGGCGGCAAGCGTTTCCGGGCCGGCGCCGAGATAATCGTACGTATAAGTGAGATCCGCCTTTGGCCCGATGACGCCGATCGGGAATTTTCCGGCGCGCCAGCGCTTGCGGATTCGCGCATTGAGGATCGTGGCTTCCTTGCGCGGATTGGAACCGACGATGAGCAGCGCGTCGGCCGCATCGATCCCGGCAATGGTCGCATTGAACAAATAGTTGGCGCGGCCCGATGCCGGGTCAACCGCCGCGCCGTCCTGCCGGCAATCGAGATTGCCGACCTGCAGCCGCGTCATCAGATCCTTCAGCGCGAAAATCTCCTCGACGCCGGCGAGATCGCCGACGATCGCTCCCATGCGCTTGGGATTGGCGTTCGCGACCTTCGCGGCAATGGCGCTAAACGCCTCATGCCAGGTCGCCGGGCGAAGTTTTCCGCTCTGCCGCACGTAGGGCTGATCGAGCCTTTGCGTGCGCAACCCATCGACGACGTGACGCGTCTTGTCGGAAATCCACTCTTCGTTGATATCGTCGTTGGTGCGCGGCAGGATGCGCATCACCTCGCTGCCGCGGGTATCGATACGGATGGCGCAGCCGAGCCCGTCCATCACGTCGATCAACTCCGTCTTGGTGAGCTCCCACGGTCGCGCGGCAAACGCGTAGGGTTTCGAGGTCAGCGCGCCGACCGGGCACAGATCGACGACATTGCCCTGCAGTTCGGACTGCATCGCCTGTTCCAGATAGCTCGTGATTTCCATGTCCTCGCCGCGGCCGATCGCGCCGAGCTCGGGAACGCCCGCGACCTCGGCGCTAAAGCGCACACAGCGCGTGCACTGGATGCAGCAATTCATCGAGGTTTTGACCAGCGCGCCGAGATATTTGTCCTCGACCGCGCGCTTGTTCTCGCGGTAGCGGCTGGCGTCGACTCCGTACGCCATGGACTGATCCTGCAGGTCGCATTCGCCGCCCTGGTCGCAGATTGGGCAATCGAGCGGATGATTGATCAGCAGGAATTCCATCACGCCTTCGCGCGCCTTGCGCACCATTGGCGAGCGCGTGCTCAGAACCTTGGGCGAGCCGTCCTTGTTCGGCATCAAATCCTTGACGCCCATCGCGCAGGACGCCTGCGGCTTCGGGATGCCGACGACCTCAATCAAACACATACGGCAGTTGCCGGCGATCGATAAACGCTCATGGAAGCAGAAGCGCGGGATTTCCGCGCCCGCGGCTTCGCAGGCCTGGAGCAGCGTGTACTCCGGCGGAACGTCGATCTCTTTGCCGTCGACGATGAGTTTGGTCATCCTGGTTTCACGCCACCTGTCCGTCCGGCGCGCAACGCGCCGTCTTCCATAATTGCGCGGCCGGAACGCTCTCCCAGCCGAAGGCGTAGTCGCTCGGGCCGCGCGCGGCGAGATGTTCAAGCCGCTGTTTCGCCTCGGTCAGCGGCGGCCGATGCCCGGCCGGAACCCACCACATGACGGAGTGCGGTCCTTCCATCTTGTCGAACCAATCCGAGCGGCGTCCGTAGAAGCGCTTGTGCACGGTCTGCCATACGAAGCGCTCGAGCGCCTCGACGCTTTCCCACACCGACAAATTCACCGCCATATGCGGGTCGGGGAACGGCCGGAAACCGGTGGCGTTGCCGCTGTCATCCTGCAAGCGCCAAATAAAGCCTTGGCTGCGGTCGGCAATGCCGTTCACGAACGCGAGATTGTTCATGAAATCGGCCATGCGCGGATCGTCGGTTGGATAGCGAAAGCGGCCGATATTGAGCTGAGCGAGATGCTGGTTCGCGTTCATCTTTATCACTCCGCTGCGACCGAGACCGGATCGGGATGCGGGTTCGCGGTGTATTGGTCGATGCGTCTTTCGATCTCCGGCCGGAAGTGACGCAGCAGCCCCTGCACCGGCCAAGCCGCGCCGTCGCCGAAGGCACAAATGGTGTGACCCTCGATCTGGGTGGTGACTTCCCACAGCATGTCGATCTCGCGCTTGGTCGCATGCCCCACCGCCATGCGTTCGAGCACGCGCCACATCCAGCCCATTCCCTCGCGACACGGCGTGCACTGGCCGCAGCTCTCGTGTTTGTAGAAATAAGAAATGCGCGCCATCGCCTTCACGATGTCGGTCGATTTGTCCATGACGATTACCGCGGCGGTGCCGAGCGATGTTTTCTTGTCGCGGCAGCCGTCGAAATCCATCAAGAGCGTGTCGGCCTGATCGGCGCCCGCCGGCACGAGCGGCATCGACGAGCCGCCGGGGATCACCGCAAGTAGATTATTCCACCCTCCCCGCACGCCGCCGGCCTGCTTCTCGATCAGCTCGCGGAGCGGAATCCCCATCTCCTCCTCAACGGTGCACGGCCGCTCGACATGACCGGAAATGCAATAGAGTTTTGTGCCGGTGTTGTTCGGCCGCCCGATGCCGGCGAACCAAGCCGCACCGCGCCGCATGATGTCCGGAACCTGCGCGATGGTCTCGACATTGTTGACCGTCGTCGGGCAGCCGTAGAGGCCCATATTCGCGGGGAACGGCGGCTTCAGCCGCGGCTGGCCTTTCTTGCCTTCGAGACTTTCCAGCAGCGCCGTTTCCTCGCCGCAAATGTAGGCGCCAGCACCGTGGTGCACGACGACATCGAAGTCCCAGCCGTGAATGTTATTCTTGCCGATCAGTTTTGCCTCATAGGCCTGCTGAACGGCGGCTTCCAGGTTCTCGCGTTCGCGGATGAATTCGCCGCGGATGTAGATGTAGCAGGTGTTCGCGCCGATGGCGCAGCCCGCGATCAGGCTGCCTTCGATCAGCAGATGCGGGTCGTATCGCATGACCTCGCGGTCCTTGCAGGTGCCGGGCTCGGACTCGTCGGCGTTGATCACGAGATAATGCGGGCGCTCTATTTGCTTGGGCATGAACGACCATTTCAACCCCGTCGCGAATCCCGCCCCGCCTCGCCCGCGCTGCCCGGATGCTTTCACCTCGTTGATGATGGCTTCGCGCCCCTTTTCCAAAATCGCCTTGCTGCCGTCCCAGGCGCCGCGGGCGCGCGCGCCGTCGAGACCCCAATCATACTGGCCATAGAGATTCGTAAAAATGCGGTCCTTGTCGGCGAGCATTAGCCGGGCCCCGGTTTAGCTGTCTGATTGAGCGAGGGATCGGTGAGCGTCGTCGGCCCTCCGACCGGCGCCGAATTCATGCGGTCGATTTGCGGACCCGGCTTGGGTGTCCGGCCATTGGAAAAGTCGTTGATGATCCGCGTGAAGATTTCAGGCGTGAGGTCTTCGTAGTAATCGGCATTGATCTGAACCATCGGCGCGTTCACGCATGCGCCCAGGCATTCGACCTCGACCCAGGAAAACGTGCCGTCGGCGGTCACTTCGCCCTCCTCGCCGATCATGCGATGGCAAACTTTCTTCAGGTCTTCCGAGCCGCGCAGCATGCACGGCGTCGTGCCGCAGAGCTGCACGTGAAAGCGCCCGACCGGCGACAGATTGAACATGGTGTAGAAGGTCGCCACTTCGAGCACGCGGATCTTCGCCATGCCGAGCAGTTCGGCGGTGGCCTCAATGGCCTTTTGCGGCAGCCACCCGCCGCACTGCGTCTGCGCGCGCCACAGAACCGGGATCACTGCGGATGCCTGCCGGCCCTGCGGATATTGGGCGATTTTTGCTTTCGCCCAGGCCAGATTTTCTGCCGTGAAGGCGAAACTTGGCGGCTGCTTTTCGGCGAGACGGCGCACGCTCATCGGTCGACCTCGCCGAACACGATGTCGATCGAGCCGAGGATCGCCGAAATGTCCGCCAGCATGTGACCGCGGCAAAGGAAATCCATGGCCGCCAGATGCGCAAAACCGGGAGCGCGAATTTTGCATTTGTACGGTTTGTTGCTGCCGTCGGCGACGAGATAGACGCCAAATTCGCCCTTCGGCGCCTCGACGGCGGCATAGACTTCGCCGGCCGGTACCTTGAAACCTTCGGTGTAGAGCTTGAAGTGATGGATCAACAATTCCATCGAGCGCTTCATTTCCTCGCGCCGCGGCGGCACGATCTTGTGATCGTCGACGGTTACGCGTCCCTGTCCTTCCGGCGCATGCAGTTTCCCGATGCATTGCTTCATGATGCGGACGGATTGGCGCATCTCTTCCATTCGAATGCAGTAGCGATCGTAATTGTCGCCGTTCTTGCCGATCGGAATGTCGAAATCGAGCTCCGAATAGCACTCGTAGGGCTGCGCCTTGCGCAAATCCCACGCCGCGCCCGAGCCGCGCACCATGACGCCGGAAAACCCTCGCGCCCAGGCGTCCTCGAGCTTCACCACGCCGATATCGACGTTGCGCTGCTTGAAAATGCGGTTCTCGGTGAGCAATTCCTCGAGATCGTCGCACACTTTCAGGAACGGATCGCAGAAGCCGGCGATATCGTCGATCAGTCTGGGCGGCAAATCCTGATGCACGCCGCCGACGCGGAAATAGGCCGCGTGCATGCGCGATCCCGAGGCCCGCTCATAGAAACCCATGAGCTTCTCGCGCTCCTCGAAACCCCACAACGGCGGAGTGAGCGCGCCGATATCCATCGCCTGCGTCGTGACGTTAAGCAGATGCGACAACAGGCGGCCGATCTCGCAGTAGAGCACGCGGATGATTTGGGCGCGGCGCGGCACATCGAGGGCCAGCAGTTTCTCCGCCGCCAGGCAGAACGCATGCTCCTGATTGATCGGCGCGACATAATCGAGCCGGTCGAAATACGGGATCGCCTGCAAATAGGTCTTGTGTTCGATCAGCTTTTCGGTGCCGCGGTGGAGCAAACCGATGTGCGGATCGACGCGCTCGACGACTTCGCCGTCAAGCTCAAGCACCAGACGCAGCACGCCATGCGCCGCCGGATGTTGCGGTCCAAAATTGATCGTGAAGTTGCGTGGCGCGGCCTCGGCCATCAGGCGAACTCCTTCACCTTCGCGGCTTTTGCCGCCACACGCGCATTGAACTTGTCCCACAGCACGACAAAGCGTTCGTGCCGGCCTTCGCCGATGAGGTCGAGGCCGTCATGCGCCTTGACCTTGAAGGTAACGCGCGGGCCCACGACTTCGACGCACTCAACATCGACCGTCACCGTTTGCCCCGGCAGGGTGGCCGCGAGGTGACTGACGTCGACGTGCACGCCGAGGCTGCCCTCGCCGGGATCGAGATGCGGCGCCAGAAGCTGTGTGCACACCCATTCCATGAGAACGATCATGAAACCGGTCGCGAACACTTTGGGCATCGACGAGATCTCCGGCGATTCCGGATAGGTATAAGGAACGGTCTTATTCTCCGGCACTTTATAGGCGAAGCGATGGGTGAGCCCGGGCTTCAGGGTCGCCTTCATGTCACGACCCCTTCCCGCTCGATTTCTCGTCGCCCGGCAGCACGTAATCGGTGCCTTCCCACGGCGACAGAAAATCGAAACTGCGAAACTCTTGCGTCAGCCGCACCGGCTCGTAAACGACGCGCTTGAGCTCGTCGTCGTAACGCACTTCGACAAACCCGGTCAGCGGAAAATCCTTGCGCAGCGGATGACCCTCGAAACCGTAGTCGGTGAGGATGCGCCGCATGTCGGGATGGCCGGTGAACACCACGCCGTAAAGATCGTAGGTTTCGCGCTCAAACCAATCGGCGCCGGGGAAGACGTCGATGATCGACGGCACCGGCGTGGTTTCGTCGGTGTCTGCTTTGACCCGCACGCGCGCATTGTGCTTGGGCGAAAGCAGGTGATAGACGACCTCGAAGCGCCGCTCGCGGCTCGGCCAGTCGATGGCGGTCACGTCAATCAGATTGCAGAACAGGCAGCGCGGATCGTCGCGCAGAAACCTCATCACGGAAACGACAGCCGCGGCCTGCACAGTCACGGTCAGTTCGTGATAGGCGATCGCGTAACCCGTCACCGATGAAGCAAGCGCACCAGCGATCGTCTTGCCGAGTGTGTCGAGCGTCTCATCCATTTTCTGCGCCGACGATCTAACGTTCGATGGTTGAAGTGCGGCGGATTTTCTTCTGCAGCAACAAGACGCCGTACAGCAGAGCTTCGGCGGTCGGCGGACAACCCGGCACATAGATGTCGACCGGTACGATGCGATCGCAGCCGCGCACCACCGAATAGGAATAATGGTAGTAGCCGCCGCCGTTGGCGCATGAGCCCATGGAGATTACGTAGCGCGGCTCCGGCATCTGGTCGTAGACTTTTCGCAATGCCGGCGCCATTTTGTTGGTCAGCGTGCCGGCCACGATCATGACGTCGGATTGGCGCGGCGAAGCGCGCGGCGCGAAACCGAACCGCTCGGCGTCATAACGCGGCATCGACATTTGCATCATTTCGACGGCGCAGCAGGCGAGTCCGAACGTCATCCACATCAGCGATCCGGTGCGCGCCCAGGCGATGAGATCGTCGGCAGCCGCGACGAGAAATCCTTTGTCCGCAAGCTCGCTATTGAGGCCGTCGAAAAACGGATCGTCCGCCGCCACCGGCTTATTGGTGCGCGGGTCGATGAGTTCCCGTCGCGGCGTGGCGAGTGCGGGTTCGCTCAATCCCATTCGAGCGCTCCCTTTTTCCACTCATAGATAAAGCCGATCGTCAGCACCGCAAGGAACAACATCATCGACCAGAAGCCGTACAAGCCAAGGTGACCGAACGCCGCCGCCCAGGGAAACAGAAAGCTGACTTCGAGGTCGAAGATGATGAAGAGGATCGCCACCAGATAAAACCGGACGTCAAACTTCATCCGCGCGTCGTCGAAGGCATTGAACCCGCACTCGTAGGCGGAAAGCTTCTCCGGATCGGGGCTTTTGTAGGCAAGGGCAAACGCAAAGCCCAAGAGCGCCAGCCCGATCACCATCGCAACGCCGATGAATACCACGAGCGGCAGATAAGCGAGCAGCAATTAAGTCAGCGATTAACTCATCAAGTCCCCTTTTGACCGGCTAACGAAGGACATTCTTCCCGGTCGGGAACATGTCCTGGGCGCAGCGCTGTTCCGCGGGCAACGCCGGTGCGCCGATTTGCCTCAAAATCAAGCGGATTCGCGCTGCCGACGGAACTTTGCGACCCTTAGCGCAGTGCACAAAAAGGTGCAAGGCAGGCCTGTGCGTGACGCCCGCGTTGGCGCCTTCGGCACTGCCGATGCTACGATCCCGCGACAATTTTACGGACAACGGGTGACGCCGCCGATGCCGGAATCGATCGAGGGGTGGCGAGTCCGATGTGGCACGCGTGCCGCCTTGGCCTTGGCATTCGCGATTCTCCTCATTCTGCCGGCCGGCGCCGCACACTTTCCCGATCGGCCAATCAAGCTCATCGTGCCGTTCGCGCCAGGCGGGCCGCCGGACGTGGCGGCGCGGATTATCGGCGATTGGCTCTCCGCGCATCTCGGCCCGGTCGTGGTGGAAAACCACGCCGGCGCAGGCGGCACGCTCGCCGCCAGCATGGTGGCAAGCGCGCCGGCCGATGGCTATACGCTGCTGGCCGCGACATCTGGATCGCTTGCCATCAGCCCGCAGCTCTATAAAAACGCCGGCGTCGATCCGGTCAAAGATTTCTCTGCGGTGGCGCTATTGTCCTCGACGCCGCAGGTGCTCGCCATCAACGCATCCATGCCGGTACACAACGTCAAGGAGCTGGTCGCCTACGCCAAGGCCAATCCGGGCAAATTGAATTACGGCGCGGTCATCGGTACGCCGCCGCATCTCAGCGGCGAAATGTTCAAGCATCTCACCGGCGCCGATATCATATTCGTGCCTTACAAAGGCGCCTCGCAGGCCACCACCGATGTGCTCTCTGGACAAATGAACATGACCTTCGAGGGCGCCACCGGCATAATGCCCTTCCTCAAAAGCGGCAAGCTCCGCCCGCTCGCGGTAACAAGCCCACACCGCTTGCCTGAAATTCCCGACGTGCCGACCATGATCGAAGCCGGCTACCCCGGCATGCCGCCCGACGCCTGGCAAGCGATCGTCGCGCCGGCTGGCACGCCGGCCGCGATCGTCGATCAGATCAATGCGGTTGTGAACCGGGGCTTGACCGATCCTCAAGTGAGGAACCGCATCATGGGCCTTGGCGGCGTTCCGCAACCGATGTCGACGACGGATTTCGCCGCTTTCATTGTCGAGCAAACAAATCGCTGGGGCGAGATCATCCGCGTCACCGGCGTGAAGCTGGAGTAAGGAAAACATGTTGATTGGATATTCGCGCCGCGCCGCGTCGCTCGTGCTGGCAAGCGCGGCGATGATTACAGCGGCTGTGTTTTCAGCGGCCACGGTCTCCGTGGCTCGTGCCGACAATTATCCGTCGCGGCCGGTCAAGATCATCGTCCCGTTCGGGGCTGGTGGGCCGACCGATGTTTTCGTCCGCGAGCTTGCTGTCGAGCTGAATAAGGCCCTGCATCAGTCTTTCGTCATCGAAAATCGCCCCGGCGCCGGCACCACGATCGGCACCGATTTCGTCGCGAAATCGACGCCGGACGGCTATACGCTCTTGATGGCCAGCAGTACGCAGACGGTCAACGAAACGCTCTACAATAAAAAGCCCTATCAGCTGCTGCGCGATCTCGTCCCGATCGCGCCGCTGGAGGAAAACGGTCTGGTCCTGGTCGTCAGTCCTACGGTGCCGGTTAAGAACCTTGCCGAGCTACTGGCGCTCGCTCGGGCCAAGCCTGGCACCCTGAATTTCGGTTCGTCCGGACCTGGCTCGAATTATCACATGGCCGCCGAGCTTATGAAAAATCTCACCGGTATCGACATCGTCCACGTGCCCTACAAAGGCTCGACCGGCATGCGGATCGATATCCTGAGCGGTCAAATTCAAATGCTGTTCGATTCGATTCCGACCATGGCGCCCTATATCAAAGCCGGCAAAGTGCGGGCGCTTGGCACCAGCGGCACCGTCCGCTCACCCATCTTGCCCGACGTGCCGACGATCGCCGAAGCCGGCGTGCCGGGTTTTCAATTCAGCCAATGGGTCGGCTTCATGGCGCCCAAAGGCACGCCGCAGCCGATCATCGATCTGCTCCACAACACCATCACCGAGATTTTGAGCAGGCCCGACATCAAGGAGACCTGGGAGAAGCAAGGCGCCACGCCGATGGTGATGACACAGCCCGAATTTGCGGCATTCATGGCGGCTCAGGTCGCGAAGTGGGCTAAGGTGATCAAGGACAACCACATCACGCTGATCAATTAGAGCACGGGTCGGAAGCGACCATACTCAAGTTAAAGCAGGTGCAAATCATGGACGAGATGACCAACCGCGCGACTGAGATCAAAGGCGAGGATCACTGGACCACTAAGGACGGCAACGTAAAGCTGTTCCTGTTCGAAAAATGCGCCGGCGATCCGAAGAGCACGACCGGCACGATTTTGTTCGTCCATGGCTCGTCGATGGCGGCACAGCCGACATTCGATCTTCACGTCGACGGTCGGCCTGATTCCTCGGCGATGGATTGGTTCGCGCGCCGCGGCTTCGATTGCTGGTCCGTCGACATGGAAGGCTACGGCCGCTCGACCAAGGATCGCGACAACAACGCTCCGATCGCGCAAGGCGCCGACGATTGCTTTGCCGCGGCAAGCTATATCCAGAAGCTGCGCAGCAAGCGGCCGTTCCTGGTCTACGGCATATCCTCCGGCGCGCTGCGCGCCGCCTTATTCGCGCAACGCCATCCCGATCTTGTGGCGCGGCTTGCGCTCGATGCCGTGGTCTGGACCGGCGAAGGTTCGCCGACGCTCGCCGAACGCAAGAAAAGACTTCCCGAATTCCGCGCCAAGAACCGCCGGCCGATCGATAGGGCATTTATCCATTCGATCTTCGACCGCGATCATCCCGGCACGGCGGAAGAGAAGGTCATCGACGCCTTTGCGGAGGCCGTCGTCGCGCTCGACACCTCGGTGCCGACCGGCACTTACGTCGATATGTGCGCCAATCTGCCGGTGATCGATCCCGAGATGATTAGCGTGCCGACACTGATCATGCGCGGCCAATGGGACGGCATCGCCGGCTTCGATGACCTGCTCAAATTCTTCGCCCGGCTGCCGAACCCCGATAAGCACTTTGCCGTGATGCCGGGCATTTCGCACGCCAGCTTCCAGCAGAAGAATTATGCGCTCGTCTATCACATCCTGTGGAGCTTCTTTACCCAGCCGGCGCCGCTCTATCGGGGCTGAGTAAGTCAGACTAGGCCGGTCCAGCCCGTCGCGGCCGCGCGGCGCAAGACGCGCCAAAAGCTGCTAAGTCATTGAAATGGCGGGAGCGACGGGACTCGAACCCGCGACCTTCGGCGTGACAGGCCGACGCTCTAACCAACTGAGCTACGCCCCCGCGGGCGCGTCGGCAGTTAAGGCCCGGCAAGCGCCAAGTCAAGGATTTGAGGCCTAAATCAGCCATTACACCCCGCCTTATGCCCGCCACAGAGCCACCCCAGATAGCGCAGCGATGCCGAAAACATCGGTGGAATCGGCAAAACAAGCGTGGTCAGCCGGAGCCGAATCGTTTAACTGCTTCGCCGTGAGCGGCGCTTTTTTCATGCCACCGCTTCATTGAGGAGGGACTTATGACGCCTGGTAAAACAACTGCAACGACCGTGACATTGAAGCATCTCGCCGCGAGCCTTGCGGAGGATAACGAGCTTTCGAAAAAGCAGGCGGAGGCTATCCTCGGCGGCTTTGTCAGCAACATCGTCAAACACCTGAAAAAGGGCGAGCGTATCCGCATCGGCGGCCTCGGCATCCTGCAGGTCAGAAAACGCGCCGCGCGCATGGGACGTAATCCCGCCACCGGCGAACCCATCCAGATCAAGGCGAGCAAGAAAGTTGCCTTCCGCGCCTCAAAGGAACTCAAAGAGGCAGTCTAATCGCCTCCTCTGGCTGATCCGCCAAGCGGGTTTCGCGCCACTCACCGCCCGCTCGCCTTCGCGAAATCGCGAGGCGGCGGGCGATATTTTTTCAGCAGCCCGGCTTCGCGCAAGATGGGTTTCGGCGCGATAGCGTTCGCCGTACTCCGCGCGCGACAGGCTGAGTTGCCGCGAGCCGCAGCAAGCGTCGGATCTGACTTCGGCCTCGTGGACCTCGCCGCGACAGTCTTCGCTGTGCTTCGCTTGCGAAGGTGGTGGGCGGTGACGGACTCGAACCGCCGACATTCTGCGTGTAAAGCAGACGCTCTACCAACTGAGCTAACCGCCCTCCGGCGAGATGTATCGCCGCGCACCCACGGCGCGCAAGCGTGCCGGTGAACCGTGCGCATTATGCCGTCAATCTCTCGGCAAAAATTTAATGTGTGCCCGGCGGCAAAAAAATATGGGATAAGAATGCAAGGCACACAAGGCGGGCCGGATGCCCGGAGAGGGGGGTCATGCTTCGTGTATCAATCTTGTCGATCGCTTTGGCGCTTGCCGCCGGCGCAGCCGCGCACGCCCAAAATTTTCCGCCGCAGCCGGCGCCAGTGAAGGGACAGTTGGGGCAAGGGGACCCGCAGGAACGCGCCGCCTGCCACCCCGATGTCACCAAGTTCTGCCAGACCCAACTTGAGGTCAACCCGCAGGACGTGCTCGGAATTTTGGGTTGCTTGCAAGCCAACCGCCAGAAGATCAGCCACGCCTGCGAACAGGTGCTGGCCAGCCACGGCCAATGACGGCTGGCTGGCGGTCCAGCAAGTCGCTGACCGTCAGAACTATCCGGGGGTTGATCGTCGGCCGCCGGTCAGGATGCCTGCTTTTCCTCCGGCTCGACCATCAGGCTCGTCTGAGCCTGCGCCACATGCTCGGCCAGCCGCACCCATGACTGCGCCAGAGTAAGCCAAAGCGCTTTGTCTTTATTGTCCTCGGACAATCGCGCCATCGCGACGCATTCGTCCGCACAGCGGCGGTGGTCCAGCGTGGTGCCCATGGTACTCCCCAACGCGATACAACACTGAGCGGAATTCCAATCCGCAAGTGCGGCAGTGGCGGGATCGCGCGAGGGCAGAACAAGGGCGGACGACGCAACAAAAGCGGCGCCGGGCGCGCATGGCCCGCGTCTTCCTCGGCCTTCCCCTCCGCAGGCTCCACAGGGTCGCTCCTTCGCTGAAATCATACTCTACCGCATGACCTCTGCTTAATTGTAAAGGAGTTCTCGATATGAATTCTAGGATCTCATAGACACCCAGCTATTTGCTACTTTTACCATGCAAATTACACCTAGCTGCACTGCACCACGGTTCTTTTGCGGCGCACCATGGATCCCTATATGTCGGTTTGATTCTCGGCCACTTGCCGGAAGAAAGGGATAAAAGTCATGATTACATCGATTTTCCGGATTTTCCGGGATTGGAAGCGCTATGGGGTTGCGATGAACGAGCTTTCGCACCTAAGCGACCGCGAGCTTGCCGATATCGGGATTACACGCGCAGATATCCCGCGCATCGCGCACGAGCAGGCACGTAGCTGTCCTTAAGGCCGGCTGCGGTCCTTGGATCGGCAAAACAGCGCCCGGCTTCGGCCGGGCGCTTTGCTTTTGCACCGGAGTATCAGGACGATGCCGGCTGCATACCCTTGGCTTTGATGATCGGCAGCGCATGCGGTCCTGACAGAAACTCGACCAAAGCGCGCGCCGCCGCACCGTCCTTGGCCGAAGTGCCGACTCCGGCCGAATAGACCGTGAAATTCTGGATTTCGGCCGGCAGCGAACCGACCAACGTGACACCCGCGACGGCCAGAATCTCGCTGATCTGATGAACCCCGATCTCGGCTTCGCCGTCGGCGATGTGATCGGCGACAGCGCCGCCGTGAACTAAGACGGCTTTGGCGTTGATCTGGTCGGCGATGCCGAGCCGCTGCAACAAAGCGCCGATGTAAATTCCGCTCGAGCCCCCGGCCTTCGGATCGATATAGGCGATCGACTTCGCGGCAAGGAGCGTCCGCTTGAAGGCGTCGACGGTCGAGATGTCCGGCAACGGCGCCCCGGTTTTGACCACGACGCCGATACCGGTTTTCGCCAGATCGGCGCGGGTGCCGGGAATGACCCGGCCTTGCTTGGCAAGATTGTCGATCGCCTCGGGCGTCAAAATCGCGACGTCGAATTTCTCCTTGTCGTCGCGGATCAAATCGAGATGCTGCCCGACGGTCTTGTAAGCGATGTCGAGCGTGTTGCCCGTTTCCTTCTGGTACTGCGCGGCAAGCGCGTTGAGCACTTGTTTGAACGCGCCGCCGCTAATGACCTTGATCTCGGCGGCTTGAGCGAGCTGGGACATAGCGAGCAAAAGTGCGGTTGCAAGAACGGCCGGCAGAGGTTTCATCGAAGTTCCCTCACCTCTTAAACAGGCCCATGAGCTCCGCCTTCGCCAGCGTATTGAAATGCAAATTGAAGCCGACGACCGCCGCCGACGTGTCGGCCTTGACGTCGAGCGTGCCTGCCTTCACGGCGAACACGGTGAACAGATAGCGGTGCGGATGGTCGCCCTCGGGCGGGCATGGGCCGCCGTAGCCGGGCGCGCCGAAATCGGTGCGTGTCTGCAGCGCGCCCGCCGGCAACTTTGCGTCCGCACTGCCGGCGCCTTCGGCGAGCTCGTTGACGTTCCCCGGAATATTGACCACCAGCCAGTGCCAGAAGCCGGAGCCGGTGGGTGCGTCGGGGTCGTAGCAGGTCACGGCGAAGCTCTTCGCGCCGGCCGGCGCCCCCGACCACTTGAGATGGGGCGACTTATTGCCGCCGGCGCAGCCAAAACCGAAATTGGCTGAGAGGATGAAATCGCTCGGTATGTAGTCGCCGTCGCGAAAACTATTGCTGCTGACCGTGAACGTCATGGGTCGTCTCCTTGCGGCGGCAGATCGGCGCCAGAGGAACGGGGAAGGCTTGCACCATAATCGGGCGCGCGGCCACGGGAAAGGTCGCGTGGCGATGTCGCCTTTGATCCGCGCGCGTGCTAGCGCTTCGCCATGCCGATCCTCGCGCTTACCGATGCCGCCGCTTTGCTGCCGGAACGTGGCGCACTGATCGGACTCGATCTCGGCACCAAAACCATCGGCGTCGCGGCGAGCGATCCGGATCGGCGAATAGCCGCGCCGGTCGAAACTATTTTACGCGAGCGTTTCAATCTCGACGCCGCGCGCATTCTGGAACTTGCCGCCGAACGCCGCGCCGCCGGCATCGTGCTCGGGCTGCCGATCAACATGGACGGCTCGGAAGGACCGCGCGCCCAGTCGACGCGGGCTTTCGCGCGCAATCTCGCACGGCTGACCGAACTTCCCATCGCACTATGGGACGAGCGCCTGTCGACCGCTGCCGTCGAGCGCGCGCTGATTGCCGCCGACGCGAGCCGGGCAAAGCGCAAGGCAGTGATCGACCAGCACGCCGCTGCCTATATCCTTCAAGGTGCGCTCGATCGGCTCGCGCACAGATCGGCGACCTGAGCGTCCTCACGCGTCGGGCAATACGCGCTGCAGCAGGAGTTCAGTTGTCGCGACGGCGATCGACGCCGCCGCGCCGTAATGCGCGCCATGGCCTGTCATCAGACGCGTTCGGATGAATGTTTCGGCCACCGCCGGGGGCGCGCTAGCTTGCAACGCTGCGGCGCAAGCCAATACAGCCAACTTTCCGACCTTGATCCGTGCATCAGCCTCGCTCGTGGATTCCATATCGGCTCCATCAACACCGGCAGCGCGCGCCAGTGCCGCCGCTAACGCGGCCTCTTCTGGCCGCTTGAGCGCGCGAAGCACGTCGAGGCACATCACGTTCCCCGAGCCTTCCCAGATGGCATTGACCGGCGCCTCGCGATAGAGCCGCGGCAGCACGCTTTCCTCGACGTAGCCGTTGCCGCCAAGGCATTCCATCGCCTCGAAGATAAAACCCGGCGCGAGCTTGCAGATCCAATATTTTGCCGCAGGCGTCATGACGCGCGCGTAAGCGGCCTCGTTCGGATCGTGCGCGGCGCGATCGTGCGCGCGAGCGACACGAAACACGAAGGCGACCGCGGCCTCGACGTCGAGTGCCATGTCGGCGAGAACCGCGCGCATCATCGGCTGATCGTAAAGCGGCTTGCCGAAAACGCTGCGGTTTCGGCAATGATGCACCGCTTGAGCGAGCGCCATGCGCATCAAGCCGGCCGAGGCAATGGCGCAATCGAGCCGCGTCAATTGCACCATCTGCAAAATGATGCGGATGCCGGCGCCTTCCTCGCCGACGCGCCAAGCGAAAGCGTCGGTAAACTCGACTTCGCTCGACGCGTTCGAGCGATTGCCCAGCTTGTCCTTAAGCCGCTGGAAGCGCAGTCCGTTCACTGAACCGTCGTCGCGAAAGCGCGGCACGAGGAAACAGGTCAAGCCGCCCGGCGCTTGCGCCAGCACCAGAAACGCGTCGCTCATCGGTGCGGACAAGAACCACTTGTGGCCGATAATTGAATAGAAGCTGCCTTCGGGCGTCGCCGTCGTGGTGTTAGCGCGCACGTCGGTGCCGCCCTGTTTCTCGGTCATGCCCATACCGAGCGTCATGCCTGACTTGTCCTGCCATGGCCGGAACAGCGGGTCGTAGTTGCGCGTGACAGTCTTGGCGACGACTATGCCCGCAAGCAAGGGTTCCGCGGCGAGCGCCGCAAGCGCCGCGCGCGTCATCGTGATCGGACACAAGTGCCCCGTTTCGACTTGCGCCGCCATGTAGAAGCGCGCCGCGCGCGTCACCTCCGCCGGCGCCGCCGCGCGCTCACCGCGCGCCGTCCAAGTCGAAGCGTGAAGCCCGGCCGCGACGCTTTCGCGCATGAACTCGTGATAGGCCGGGTGGAACTCGACAGTGTCGCGGCGATAGCCCCTGGCATCGAAGGCGTGAAGCCGAGGCGGGTTCTCGTTGGCGAGACGGCCGAGTGCAAACATCTCGGCCGTGCCCCACCGATTGCCGAAGTCCGACAGCACAGATGCGTCCTCGCCGGCGCGGTTCGCGCATACGGCTTCCTGCAGCGGGACGTCGCTTGAGAAAAGATCGACGTTTTCGTAAGGCGGCGGCTGGTTGAAAACGTCGTGCGTATCGAAGCGCGAGCGGATAGCCATGGCGACTCGCCTCATTTCGGCTCGCAATCGTACCATGGACGCCGCGGGTCGCGGTTTCCGGTGCATCACTTCCGGCCGCGGGCAAAGCGGGCTTGCCCGAATGCGGCAATTGGGCCTATACGACCCCTTTAATGACAAAAACCCAGCCGCCGACGCGCCATATCGTTTCGATCAATGACCTCACCAATAAGGAGATCGAAACGATCTTCGAGGTCGCTCAAGGGTTTTTGAAAGACCTCGCTGACGGCAACGTTTCTTACCGCATCGGCCGCAGCACCGATCTCGCCTCTAAATTCATCCTGGCGAGCCTGTTCTACGAGCCGTCGACGCGCACGCGCCTGTCATTCGAGAGCGCGATGCTGCGGCTCGGCGGCGCCAATATCACCAGCGCCGATCCGGCGGTCAGTTCCGCGGCGAAAGGCGAAAGCCTTGCCGACACGATCAGGGTGATCGCCAATTACGCCGATGTCGTCGTCATCCGTCACCCGCGCGACGGCGCGGCGCGGCTGGCGGCTGAATATTCGCAGATCCCCGTCATCAACGGCGGCGACGGCAGCCACGAGCATCCGACGCAAACGCTGTGCGACCTGTTCACGCTGAAATCGAAGAAAAAGAGCCTTAAGAACATGAAGGTCGCGATTTCCGGCGATCTCAAAGGCAGCCGCACGATTCATTCTTTTGTCTACGCGCTCGCCCGCTTCGGCGCGACCATCGATCCCCTGCCCGCACCCGGAATGGAATTGCCGGCCTATGTCGATCGCCGGCTGCGCGAGGAGTTTCATTGCCGCATGGTGTCGAAGGATTCCGGACAGACGCCCGGCGGCTCGATCGACGCGCTTTACGTCACCGCGGATCAACCACATCAATTGTCGCTGATCCCGGATCCCGAAATCGATTTGGCGCTTTTGGTGCAGAAGAAAATCGATGCCGTGTATGTCACCCGCTTTCAGAAAGAACGGTGGACAGAGAAAGAGCGCGCTTATCCGAAGATCGACGCCAAGTTCCTGGGCGAGGCGAAGTTCTCCGATGCCAGCGTCATGCATCCCTTGCCGCGGGTCAACGAACTGGACGCATCGTTCGATACCGACAGGCGGGCGGTTTACTTCCAACAGGCAGCTTACGGCGTGCCGATCCGCATGGCGCTGATTTCGCTTCTTTTGCATCTGCAAAGGAACAAATCGCTGAATCGTTTTGCCGGCGGCTTCGCCAAGCCGGCTCATTCGATCTATGTCCAGCCGATCGGCACGGGCCTGCAGTGCGACAATCCCAATTGCATCACCGGCGATCCCGCCGAACGGCAATACGCCGCTAACAAATTCTATGTCGTCGAGGACGACTCGCCGCGGCGCTGCATGCTGCGCTGCGTTTACTGCGAAAAGGACGTCGGCGAGGGTGCCGACGCGCGCTTTGTCGTGGGCGATACGGTGCGGAAAGCCTTTTCGCTTGGATTGGCGGCGATGGCCGGTGCGTCGGCGGACAAGCTCAAGCACATCGTGGTTTATTCCAGTGAGGCCGATGCGATTGCCGCAGGATTTGCGCCACGAGACGGCGGCAAAAAGGCTCGCGCAGGTTAGGTCAACTCGCTGTTTTCGCCTTCCGCATTCGGGCAATATTGATCCGCCATGCTATCGCAGATCGACTGGTCGCTCGTGCCGAACTATGCTGTAGCGCTCGCTTTCGGCTATCTGTGCGGATCGATTCCGTTTGGCGTGCTCCTAACGCGCCTCGCCGGAGCGCCCGATGTTCGCAGCATCGGCTCGGGCAATATCGGCGCCACTAATGTTTTGCGGACCGGCCGCAAGGCGCTTGCCGCCGCAACGCTCGCCGGCGATATCCTCAAAGGCGCCACCGCGGTCGCACTCACAAACGTGGTGTTGGGGCATAATGCAGCGATTGCAGCCGCGCTCGGCGCCTTCCTCGGCCATTTATTCCCGGTGTGGCTCGGTTTTAAAGGCGGCAAGGGCGTAGCGACCTTTATCGGGCTCCTGCTCGGCTTCGGATTGTGGCTCGCGCTCTTGGCGTTTGCCGTTCTATGGCTCGCGATCGCGGTCGTGACCCGTTATTCCTCGCTGGCGGCGCTGATCGCCAGCGCGGCGACGCCGGCGGTGCTGTGGTGGAGCGGCAGCTTGCCTGAGACGGAACTATTCTTGCTGCTGGCGACGCTGCTCTGGATCATGCACCGCGCCAATATCGCCCGCCTCATTGCCGGCACCGAGAGCAAGATTGGCAAATCAGCGCGTTGATTATTCCGCCGCTGCGGTCGCCGGCGCGCGCACCGGCGCGCCATGGGTGTGCGGAATCTTGTCGGCGAAGACCTCGACGAAGTGATCGGTTTCGCCGACACCGGTGTGCGGGCTCAATGCCTCGTCAAAATAACTGCTCGCGGTCGGATCTTTGGTCACGCGCGCCATGATGCGGCGATAACGCCAGATCAGCCGCAGCCATTGCGACGTCGCTTTCAGAAAATCGAGCGCGCGCCAGGGATAGAACACCAGCGGATTGCGGATCGGCATGCCGGAGCGGCGCTGTTTGCGCAATTTGCGGCGGAAGAAACCGAATTGCAGCGGGTGCACGCCTTCGATGCGAGCGGCGCCGGAAAAGATAGTCAGCGAATCCAAGAGCTTCGTCCGGTTGATCCCCGAGGCGATGCAGCGGCGCATGATCGTCTCGACATGCGCGTCGCTGTAATAGCGCTTCCATGCGTCCGCGTAGACCTGGGTCCAGGTCTCTTTCGACATCAGCGGATGCGCGGTGCAGGCGTGTTCAAGATCGTATTTGTTCATGTCGGGATCCATCGCCACCCCGCGCATGTACAGATTCTTGTGGTCCTCGGAGCCCGGCAACGGCGTCAGGTAGAAGAACTCGAGAATATCGACCGGCAGTTCCTTCTTGATGATTTCGATATCGCGCGCAATCGTTTCCGGCGTATCGGTCGGGAAGCCGAGAATATACCCGGCATAGGTCATCACCTTTTGCTTCCGCCAGGCGAGCAACATTTCGCGATATTCCCAAATCTTGTTCTGGCGCTTTTTGGCTCCCATCAAGGATTCGGGATTGATGTTTTCGAGGCCGAGAAAGATGGCGGTGCAGCCGGCGCGCGCAGCCTTCTCGATGAAATTCGGGATGCGGTGGCAGAGCGTGTCGACCTGCAGCAAAAGCCTGATGTTAAACTTGTGCTGTTCGCGCAATTCGATGAGCCGGTCGAGAATGGGCTCCCAATTGCGGTTGCGGGCGAAATTGTCGTCGGTGATAAAAAACCGCGTGATATTCTGCGCCGCGTTTGCCCGCACGATGGCCTCGACGTCGTCCGGCGTGCGATAACGCGATTTGCGCCCTTGCACATTGATAATGGTGCAGAAGCTGCACTGGAACGGACAGCCGCGGCCGGCATCGAAGCTTGAATAATGTCCGGCGACCCGCGTCACCACCGCGCGCGGTAGGATCGGATAAACCGCCGCCGCCATTTCCGGCATATCGTCGAGATAATTGTAGATCGGCTTGGCGTTGCCGGCGACAACGTCGCGCAACACCTCGGTCATGCGGCCCTCGGCTTCGCCCGCGAAAAGGTGAATACCGAGGTCCATCGCTTCCTGCAGTTCGGGAGGCATGGCCGGCAGCATGGATATGCAGCCGGAGACGTGAAAGCCGCCCATGACAACGGTGAGACCATGCGCGCGGAACTGCCGGCCGAGATCGAGCGCCCGCGGATATTGGTTCGATTGCACGCCGATCAGGCCGACCATGCCGCCGCCGGCGGCGCGAATGCGCTTGGCTATGCCTGCGACATCGACAATGGTGTTGCACTCGTCGCAGGCCTCAACCTCGATATCGACGTCGGGGCCGAGCACGCGGTTCTGCGCGCACTCCACCATCAGTCCGTGGACGCTTGCCAGGCTGTTCGAAGGTATCAGCGAACGCAACCACTGGATGACATAGCCATCCCGGTCGTAATGCGATGGCTTGATCAGAGCGACGCGAAACGCGCGCTTGGGCAAGTTGCCGTGCAACGGACACCCTCCAAACGGAACCAAAGTCCCCTACGGTCTTGCGGCAAGCTGGACTTTGCGGGTTTGGCCGCCGCTTTGCAACATACCTTTGATTCCGGAGCCCTGCGCGTACCGCAAAATCGGCGGCCGGTTCCGGGTCAAGTCGCTAACATTTCTGATGTTTTTCGGAAAGCCGTGGCCCCATTGGCCCAGGCTTACCCGCGGCCCCGTAGCAGGCTCCTTGCCCGAGGTTATTTGATGCGTTCCCCGATGCCTTCGGCGAGTCTCACCAACGCCAAGCGCATTTTGTCTTCGCTTATCGCACCAAATGCCCGAAGCAGCCTTGCTGCGTAGGGCTGAGACAGGACCTCCGAGAACGGGTCGTGACCGGATTGATCGCTTTCCCCCTCGGCAAAGAGCGATGCGATCCCCACGCCAAGCACGGTCGCGACTCTTTTAAGCCGGCTACCTCCTATGCGATTAGTTCCGCTTTCGTATTTCTGAATCTGCTGAAACGTTACGCCGACTTTTTCGCCGAGTACCGTTTGCGACATATGCCGCGCCAGGCGATAGGCCCGCACGCGCTGTCCCACAACCACGTCAACGGGTTCGATACGCTTTGGCATCAACGGCTACCCCCGCGGGCCTAGCGCCGCCGCCAAGGCCCCTTCTGAGCTTTAATTTTCTATCGTGCGGCCAGCGCGAAACTAGGCATCCGCAGGGGAACGTCCAATTCTGAATCGCTATGGGGGGGCCGCCGAACCAGATAGCTCAGTGGGTGGAGCAATCAGCGTGACGCCCTGCCAAGTACCGCTCTCGATCAGTTCGCAGACCAGGGATTTGAGTGTCAGGGCGACGGCTTCGATTGTCGGACTGCGCTGGCCCACCTCGGCAAAGCACAGCGCGATGGGCCGCAGCAGTTTCGCATCGGCAAAGCGCCGGCAATTCAGCGTGATTTCTCCTTCGTCGCTATACAGCGCACACCATGGCATAATCGAATTGCCTATGCCTGACGCAATGGCGCGGCGGAGCGTGCATATTGTGTCGATTTCGGCGACCGGCGCGACGGTCAAGCCATGTTTCTTGAAGGCTTCTTCGGCGACCAGCCGACTGCTGCTGCCCGGGGCGGCCAGCAGCAGCGGGCGCTGCACCGCGTCGGCAATCTGAATGGGCGAAGTATCCGGGTCCGCCGTGCCATAGAACAGTTCCTCCATCACGAGCGGTTCGACCGCAAGGCCACGTTCGGGTCGGCCTATATAGAGCAACGCGATATCGAGACGCCCATTGACCAGCCGCTCCCGCAGGAGCCAACCGCTGGCCTCGCTGACATGCAGCAGGATATGGGGATACGCAGTCCGCACCCGCCTGAAAAATTCGTAGCTTAAGAGCGGTGCTAAGACACCCGGAAATCCGACAGACACCCGGCCCGAAGGCACGTCGAGCGTGCTCATGGCGTCTTGCTTGGCAGATTCCAGATGCCGCAGGATCGCTTCGGCATGCCGATACAGCACGCCGCCTGCTTCGGTGAGCAGGATGCCTTTCGTGCCGCGCGTCACCAGTTGTCTGTTCAGCTCGGATTCCAAGCTGGCAAGATGATGGCTGATCGCCGACTGCGCCACATGCAGTTGATCCGCAGCGCGCGAGAGGCTGCCAGCCTGAACGATCCCGACGAAATAACGAAGCTGGCGCAGGTCCATTGACGACTTCAAATTTCGCGACTGCCGTTCTGCCTCGAAAGTTGCTCGAACTTTCGAAGTTGGCGAGAAACATCCATAAGTGTACACGTCCAGCGCGCATCGACAACCCGACGCGGGATGGAAGGGGAAGCGATGAAACTGCCGACGCTATTGCTTGCAAGCTTGCTCTGCGCCGCACAGGCGGCAGCTGGTGCCGAGAGCTGGCCGGGCACAAAGCCGCTCAAATTCGAAGCAGGGTCAGCGGCCGGCGGCATCCTCGACCTCGTGCCGCGCGTGCTGTCGAATTACTTCACGGCGTCTATCGGTGTGCCGGTGGTGGTGGAAAACCGGCCCGGCGCTGGAGGCAATATTGCGGCGAGTGTCGTAGCGAGAGCAGAACCCGATGGTCATACACTCTTGATTACGGGCTCGAACCAGGCCGTCAATCCAACGCTTCTGCCGAATCCGGGCTTCGACTACGAGCGCGACCTCGTGCCGGTATCGATGGTGCTGTTGCCGGAGGAGTTGCTAGTCGCCGCACCAGCTTTTCCCGCCAGCAACATTACCGACGTCATCGCTATCGCGAAGCAAAAGCCAAAGTCGGTCAGCATCGCAATTTCGCCGATCGGTACGCCCAACCACCTTGGGGCAGAGATGCTCGCGCAATATGGCAATGTCGATCTCACCTTCGTGCCCTACGACGGCATCGCGCAGGCCATTCCGGACCTGTTGGCAAACCGGGTGGACTTGGCGGTGGGCACCATGTCGTCGCTGCTGCCGCAGATCCAAAGTGGCGCGCTGAAGGCATTGGCGGTGTTATCGCCGCATCGCTCGACGCTTGCGCCGGACATACCGACTTCGGCGGAAGCGGGGCTGCCTGCGATGCAGATTGGAGGATGGATCTGCATCATGACCACCGGCGGCACACCGGCGCCGATTGTCGCGCGCCTGGATCAGGAATTTGCCAAAGTTCTCGCCGTGCCGGAGGTCCGCAACGCTTTCGCCAAGCACGGCATCGAAATCTACTACATGAACTCGCAGCATCTCGGCGAATTTATACGTGCAGAGGCGGTGCGTTACAGCAGCCTGCTCGCGCATTCGCGAATCAAAGGCACGTCGCGGTGAGGGGCGCAATTCGTCGCCCACCGGCGCTCGTCTTCACTGCGATAAATTTAGATTCCGGCGAACGCACCCCGCAATGTACGCTATGGTTGCACTTTGTGCCGCAACCCTGCTTGGGGTCTTGGAGGCGAGTTGAGCGAGGAAACGGAACCCATCCGGTTGACGGATGAGCAGCGGCTCGACTGGCTCCGCCTCATTCGCAGCCAAAACGTCGGGCCGCGCACGTTTCGGGCGCTGATCAACCATTTCGGCGGCGCGCGTGGCGCGCTCGAAGCGCTCCCCGGGCTGGCGCGCCGCGGCGGCGGCAGCGCCGCACCACAAATCTATTCGCGTGATGAGGCCGAGCGTGAAATCGTCGCGTCGCGCAAGCTTGGCGTCAGTTTCGTCGCTGTCGGCGAGGCCGATTATCCGCGGCGGCTGCAAATGATCGACGACGCGCCGCCGCTGATCGCAATCCGCGGCCGTGCCGCCGTACTGGCGATGCCGCAAGTCGCGATTGTTGGTTCGCGCAATGCGTCGGCCGCCGGCGCGAAGATCACCCAGCGCCTCGCACACGGGCTATGCGATGCCGGCTTCGCCGTCGTTTCCGGCTTGGCGCGCGGCATCGACGCCGCGGCGCATCGCGCCAGTCTCGCCAGCGGCACAGTCGCCGTCTTGGCCGGCGGCCAGGATCGCGTCTATCCACCCGAGCACCTCGATCTCCTCGATGCTATTTTGCCGGCGGGTCTCGCACTCACCGAAATGCCGCTGGGTTGGGAGCCGAGAGCGCGCGATTTCCCGCGCCGAAATCGCCTGATTTCCGGACTGTCGCTCGGCGTCGTCATTGTCGAGGCCGCGAAACGCTCCGGCTCGCTGATCACGGCGCGGCTTGCGCTCGAACAAGGCCGCGAAGTTTTTGCAGTACCTGGCTCGCCGCTCGATCCGCGCGCGGAAGGCACCAATAGCCTGATCAAACAAGGAGCGACGCCGGTCACCGAAGTCGCCGACATTATCGCCGTGCTGCAGCCGATCATGGGACTGGAACTTCCGGCGCGCGAACCGGAAGAAGAGGAGATGGAGCCGATCCAAAACGTCGACCCCGCGCCGGACGAGAGGACGCGGATCGTGGCGCTATTGAGCCCCACGCCGGTCTCGATCGACGATCTGATCAGGCTTTCACGGAGTTCGCCGCGCGTGGTGCGGATCGTGCTCTTGGAACTGGAGATCGCCGGGCGGCTCGAACGTCACGGCGGCGGCTTGGTGTCGCTGACGTAAGACAGCGCATCGGGCGACCCTTGCTCCTTACTACTCCTTGGCGACTTGGTCGGCTTCGAGCCGCGCCATCTCCAGGATGTAACTGAGCGTGTCGAGCCCGTTGCGCCGGGCGATCTGCGCCAGCTCCTCGGTGAGCGTCGCTATGTAGTGCGCCGCACTATCGGGCGTCTCGTGGCCATTCGGCCCGTTCTTTTCGTCGCGGTCTGGCATTGGTTTTAAGACGCTGCGTAATCGGAATCGGCCGAAACAGGCCGCGCACGGACCTTCGCGAGGTTCGAGGTACGACATATACATTAACGATAATACCTTTACAAACACAACCAATGCGAGTGGTTAGAAGCTGTCGAGATTCCGCCCCGATTGGTACGCATTCAACCGTTAATCCCACGCCGGATTCCGCCGGTAACGATTTGACAGGTGGATATGCATTACCCATGTTCCGGTCGGCCTAGTTGCCGCGAGTTACGCGCTAAAAGGCAAAAAGGCCTTAAAATCATCGGGTTATCATGAATTTGGTACTGGTGGAATTGCCCGCCAAGGCGAAGACAATCAATAAATATCTGGGCAAGGACTATGAAGTCCTGGCCTCATTTGGCCATGTGCGCGACCTGCCGGCCAGGAGCGGTTCGGTTGATCCTGACGCCAATTTCCGCATGCTTTGGGAGATCGATCCCAAGGCGCAGAAGCGGCTCAATGACATCGTCCGCGCGGTTAAAGACGCCGACAAGCTCATTCTTGCGACCGACCCCGACCGCGAGGGCGAGGCGATCTCTTGGCACGTGCTTCAGTTTCTCAAAGAAAAGAAGGCGCTCAAGGATCAGCCGGTCGAGCGGGTGGTGTTCAACGCCATCACCAAGCAAGCCGTGACCGAGGCGATGGCGCATCCGCGGGCCATCGACCAGGCATTGGTCGACGCCTATCTCGCGCGCCGGGCGCTCGACTACCTTGTGGGTTTCACGCTGTCGCCGGTGCTCTGGCGCAAACTGCCCGGCGCCCGCTCGGCGGGCCGCGTGCAGTCGGTCGCGTTGCGCTTGGTCTGCGACCGCGAGCTCGAAATCGAGAAATTCGTCCGGCAGGAATATTGGTCGCTCGTCGCCACGCTGGCGACGCCGCGTCAGGAGACCTTTGAGGCCCGGCTTGTCGGCGCCGACGGCAAGAAGCTGCAGCGGCTCGACATCGGATCGGGCGCGGAAGCCGAAGCGTTCAAGCAGGCGTTGGAAACCGCCGCCTTCACCGTCGCTTCCGTCGAAGCCAAGCCGGTTAAGCGCCACCCCTATGCGCCGTTCACCACCTCGACGTTGCAGCAGGAAGCGAGCCGCAAGCTCGGCTTCGCGCCTGCGCACACCATGCGCGTGGCGCAACGGCTCTACGAAGGCGTCGACATCGGCGGCGAGACCGTCGGCCTCATTACCTATATGCGCACCGACGGTGTCCAGATCGCCGAAGAGGCGATCCCTGCGGTGCGCAGCGTCATCGAGGCGGATTACGGCAAAGAGTACCTGCCACCCGCGCCGCGGCGTTACGAAACCAAGGCAAAGAACGCGCAAGAAGCCCATGAAGCTATTCGCCCGACCGAGCTTTCGCGCCGTCCGCGCGAGACGAAAAGCTTTCTCGATGCGGATCAGACCAAGCTCTACGAGCTCATTTGGCTGCGCACCGTCGCGAGCCAGATGGAGTTGGCTGAGCTGGAGCGCACCACAGTCGATATCAATGCCAACGTCGCCGGCCGCCTCCTCGAACTTCGCGCGACCGGAACGGTGGTGAAATTCGACGGCTTCCTCACGCTCTACCAGGAGGGCCGCGACGAAGATCCGGAGGATGAGGAAGCCCGCCGGCTGCCGCAAATGAGCGGCGGCGAGGGGCTCGAAAAGCGATCGATCGCCGCCGATCAGCATTTCACCGAGCCGCCGCCGCGGTACTCGGAAGCTTCGTTGGTCAAGCGCTTGGAAGAACTCGGCATCGGCCGCCCCTCCACCTACGCGTCGATCCTGCAAGTGCTCAAAGACCGCAAATATGTGCGGCTCGATAAGCGGCGGCTTTTTCCGGAGGACCGCGGACGCATTGTCGTCGCCTTCCTGGAAAGCTTCTTCGCCAAATATGTCGAGTACGATTTCACTGCCGGCCTCGAGGAACAGCTCGACCAAATCTCCAATAGCGAGGTGGCGTGGCGCGATGTGCTGCGCGATTTCTGGCGCGATTTCATCGGCGCCATCGACGATACCAAGGATCTGAAGATTTCCGCGGTCATCGATGCGCTTGACGCGCTGCTCGCGCCGCATCTTTTTCCAGCGCGCGACGATGGCAGCGATCCCCGCGTATGCCCGACCTGCAGCAGCGGCCGGCTGTCGCTTAAACTCAGCAAGTTCGGCGCCTTCATCGGTTGCACGAATTATCCGGAATGCCGCTATACGCGCGCTTTGTCATCTCAAGCCGACGGGTCACCCGATATCGGCACGAAGAAGCTCGGCGTGGATCCCGTAACCGGGCTCGATGTAACGGTGCGCAGCGGCCGCTTCGGCCCCTATTTGCAGATCGGCGAAACCGTGAAGGACGGCGAAAAGCCCAAACGCGCGGGTCTGCCGAAGGGAGTTGCGCCCGACGAAATCGATCTCGACCGCGCGCTCGCTCTGCTCTCGCTGCCGCGTGAAGTCGGCCGCAGCCCCGAGGACGGCGAGCCGATCGTAGCCGGCATTGGCCGTTTCGGGCCTTACGTCCGCCACGGCAAGATATACGCTAATCTCGACTCCCCCGAAGAGGTGTTTTCGGTCGGGCTCAATCGCGCGGTGACGCTGATCGCCGAGAAGCAAGCCAAGGGTCCGCGCAAAGGTCGCTTCGGCGCCGACCCCGGCCGCCCGCTTGGGGACCACCCGACAAAGGGCGGCGCCATCGCAGCGAAGAAGGGGCGTTACGGACCCTATGTCAGCCACAACGGCGTCAACGCGACCCTTCCGGCCGACAAGACGCCCGAAACAATCACGCTTGAAGAGGCCGTCGCACTGATCGATGCCCGGGCGGAACGCAGCGCGCCCGCGCCCCACGCACGTCCGCGCAAGGCAAAGCGACCTTCCCCAGGCACGGCGCGACACATCAAGGCCACCGGCAAAAAACCCGCCGCTCGGCCCGCCAAAACCCGCAAGACGACGCACGCTGCCGAATAATCGTCTAATGTGCCACGCGTTCCGTTATTTGCCGCGCACGCGGCCGAACAGTGGCCTATGAACCGCCTGCCCTCACGCGAGGAACTCGTCGCCTTCATCCGCGAACGCAGCGGCAAGGTCGGTACGCGCGAGATCGCGCGCGCGTTCGGCGCCAAAAACGCGGACCGCGCCGCGCTTAACCGCATGCTGCGCGAGCTCGGCGATGAAGGCTTGATCGATCGGCAACGCAAACGGGTGCATCACGCCGGCACATTGCCGCCCGTCGTGCTGGCCGACGTTACCGGCCGCGACAACGACGGTGAACTTCTGGCGCGGCCGGTCGAATGGGACGAGCAAGCGCACGGCGCGGCGCCTGTTATCCGCATCACGACCCCGCGCCGGGCACGGCCGGGCGAAGTCGCCGGCGTCGGCGATCGCGCATTGATCCGCATCGAAAAATCCAACGACGAAGAGACAGGCGGACGCGTCATAAAACTCATCGATCGCGCCAAGCATCGTACGCTTGGTATTTTTCGCGGTCTTGCCGGCGGCGGCGGGCGGCTCGTGCCGATCGACAAGAAGCAGCTTGGCCGCGAATTAAGCATTCCAGCCAACGCCACGGCAGGAGCGATCGACGGCGACCTCGTCGCTGTCGAAGTGTCGCGCCATGGCCGCGTCGGCCTTCCGTCCGGAACCGTGGTCGAACGATTGGGCTCGCTCAAGAGCGAGCGCGCTGTCAGCATCATCGCCATCCATGCGCACGATATTCCGCACGTGTTTCCCCGCGCCGTGCTCGACGAAGCAGATGCCGCGCGCGCGACCTCGACGGCGGGACGCGAGGATTGGCGTCAGATGCCCTTCGTCACCATCGATCCGCCCGACGCCAAGGATCACGACGACGCGGTCCATGCCCTGCCCGATCCCGACCCGAGGAATTCCGGCGGCTACCTCGTCAGTGTCGCGATTGCCGACGTCGCGCATTACGTGCGGCCTGGCTCGCCGCTCGATCGCGAGGCGGTCAAACGCGGCAACTCGGTCTATTTTCCCGACCGCGTCGTGCCGATGCTGCCGGAGCGCATTTCCAACGATCTGTGCTCGTTGCGGCCGAACGAAGATCGGCCGGCGCTCGCCGTGCGCATGGTGATCGGCGCCGACGGCCGCAAGCGCTCGCATACATTCCACCGCGTACTGATCCGGTCCGCAGCGCGGCTGCACTACGAGCAGGCGCAACTCGCGGTCACCGGCCGCCCCGACGAGGTTACCGAGTCGATCGCCGAAAAAATCCTGGAACCGCTGTACGGCGCGTATCGCACCGTGTTGCGCGCGCGCGACGAGCGTGGACCGCTCGATCTCGACATTCCGGAACGCAAGATCGTGCTGAAATCCGACGGCACCATCGATCGCGTGATCATGCCGCAACGGCTCGAGGCGCACCGGCTGATCGAGGAATTCATGATACTCGCCAATGTCGCGGCCGCCGAAACCTGCGAGCGAGGCAATGTCGCGCTGATCTATCGCGTGCACGACGAGCCGACGCAGGAAAAACTCAATGCACTGCGCGAATTTTTAAGCACCCTCGATATTTCGCTGCCGAAGGGCGGCACGCTGCGGCCGGACGGGTTCAACACTATCCTGGCGCGGGTCAAAGGTCGCGAGGTCGAACGCCTGGTCAATGAAGTGGTCTTACGCACCCAAGCGCAGGCCGAATATTCGTCGGAGAATTATGGCCATTTCGGTCTCAATCTGCGCCGCTATGCTCACTTCACCTCGCCGATTCGACGCTACGCCGATCTTGTCGTGCACCGCGCCTTGATCCGCGCGGCAAGGCTTGGCGCCGACGGTTTGCCCGAAGAAGCCGACGCGCGATCGCTTGGCGAAATTGCCGCCAGCATTTCCGCAACCGAACGCCGCGCCATGAAGGCCGAACGCGAAACCGCCGACCGGCTGATCGCGCATTTTTTGGCCGATCGCGTCGGCGCGACTTTCGACGGGCACATTTCCGGCGTTACCCGGGCCGGCTTGTTCGTCGAGCTCGAAGAGACCGGCGCCGACGGCTTTATCCCGGCCCGCACCATCGGCGATGAGTATTTCCGCTACCATGAAGCCGGCCGCGCTTTCGTCGGCCATTCGGTGACGCACCGGCTTGGCGATCCGGTGACGGTGCAGCTCGTCGAGGCGGCGCCGGTCGCCGGCGCTCTGCGCTTCAAGCTCGCTGGCCACGCTTCGGAACACGGTCGCGCCGCGGCGCGAAAAACACCGAATGCGCCGCGTCAACGTCCGAAATTTGCGCAAAAGCGAAAATCGCACAAACGGCGGCGCTAGCAGCGCATTGGAATTGACGGATTGCTCTGATGGATGACGATATTTCGAGCGTGAGAGCGGGCGGTACGGCGGCCGACCGCGCCGACCGGCTGACCCGCACCATTCGCGATCAGACCTTCCCAAATCTCAAGCCGCGGGATTCGGCAACGCTGATCTTGATCGACCGTGCGGAAACGGTGCCGAAGGTGTTGCTCGGCCGCCGGCATCAACGCCATCAATTCATGCCCGGCAAATTCGTTTTTCCCGGCGGCCGCATCGAGCCTGACGATCGGCAGATGGCCGTGTCCGCTGCGCTGCACGAGCGGCATATTGCCAGACTGATGCAACGTCTGCGCCGACCGAGCGCTGGGAAGGCAGCGGCTTTCGCGCTCGCCGCTGTCCGCGAAACCTATGAAGAGACTGGGCTAATGCTCGGCGTGCCGCGCACGGGCGCCATCGCGGCGCCGCCCGGCGCCTGGCAGGCTTTTGCCAAAGTCGGCATCGTCCCCGATCTGAGCGCGATCCATTTCATCGCTCGCGCCATTACCCCGCCGAAGCGGCCATTGCGTTTCGACAGCCGCTTCTTCGCCGCCGAAGTCGGAGCGATCGCGCGCCGCGAGGACGGCTTCGTCGGGCCGGACAAGGAACTGGTCGAGCTGGTCTGGCTGCCGATCACCGAGGCCCGGCAGCTCGATATGCCCGGCATCACGGCCGTTGTGCTCGAAGAATTGCAGGATC
Source organism: uncultured Alphaproteobacteria bacterium (assembly GCA_963775515.1). Lineage (GTDB taxonomy): Bacteria > Pseudomonadota > Alphaproteobacteria > Rhizobiales > Xanthobacteraceae > BOG-931. The sequence continues at coordinate 215,865 of CAVZIQ010000002.1, forward strand.
GCATCGCCGCCGGCATGAGTTTCGATCATCCCGCGCCGCTCTACCGCATGCTGCACAAGCGCTTCGTCAGGGAGATCCTGTGAAGCCCAAAAAGCGGCGCGCAAGAGTGCTTCCTTGACATTCGAGGCTTGCCGACTAGGTTGCAGCCAACCGATTAATCCCGAGTTCCCGTGAGGTCCCGCTATGGCCAAGAACGCCACGATCAAAGTTAAGCTGGTTTCCAGCGCCGATACCGGCTTTTACTATGTGACGCGCAAGAATTCGCGCACAATGACCGATAAATTGAAGATGAAGAAATACGATCCGGTCGCGAAAAAGCACGTCGAATTCACCGAATCCAAGATCAAGTAAACCGCCGCCACGCGCGTAATCGATAAGGGCGCCCCTATCGGGCGCCCTTTTTGTACCGTCAAATGCCCATGAGGCGGCTTCAGATAAGGTGGCCGGCCGGAAACGGCGTCGAGGAGGCCACTCGCACCGCTGCCGCGCCGGCCGAACCCCACGGACCCAGGAGATGCGGCGGACCTGAGCATTCCGTAGGGTTATCGATGAATTCTCAAAGTGCGGCGTCCCCCGCTCGCTGCAGGGCCCCATGAGATCAGCGAGGAATGCCGTTGTTGGAAGGCTAGCGGAACCGGCCGTGAAATCAACTGGCAGAGCCTCGCCGCATCGGCGCAACTGCGGTCAACCACAAAAATTGTCGTTACCGGACGAGCCGACCGCCCTGCGGCGGTCAGGCGGCGTCGGGGACGACGCGGTTTCGGCCGTCGCGTTTGGCACGGTAAAGCGCCAGATCGGCGCGTTTGAGGAGGCTCGCGGCAGTGTCTTCCTTGCCGCGTAGACCCGCGATACCGATCGAAATCGTCACCGGAATGTGGCGGCCGCCCTGCGCGATGGCAAAAGGCTCCGCGGCGATCCGTCGGCGCAGCCGCTCCGCGACCATCGCGGCCACCGCCATGTCGGTCTCCGGCATGACGATGACGAATTCCTCGCCGCCGTAGCGGCAGGCAAGGTCGATGCCGCGGATCGATCGCTTTATGCGCAGCGCGAAATCGCGCAACACGTCGTCTCCGGCGTCGTGGCCGTGGCTGTCGTTGATCGCTTTGAAATAGTCGATGTCGATGACCAGCGCCGAGAGCGGCTTGCCGCGCGCGGCGGCCTGCTCGATCAACGAGCCGAGATGGCTTTCCATGTAACGGCGATTGAACAGGCTGGTGAGCGCGTCGGTGATCGCCATTTCGATCGACATCTGCACATTGTCGCGCAACCGTTCGCTATAGCGGCGCTTGCGCACCTGGCTGCGCGCCCGCGCCAGAAGCTCGTTCTTATCGATCGGGCGGACCAGAAAATCGTTCACGCCGATCTCGAGCCCGCGCAACATCCGCGGATTATTGTCCGGCTCCGTGATCGCAAGGATGGGGATATTTCGCGTGCGATCAAGCGAGCGGACCTGGCTGCAGAGCCGCAGCGCGTCGTAATTCTCCAGGCCGAGCGAGACGATCAGCAGGTCGAAATTGCCCTCCGCCGCATGGAACAGTGCCTGGTTCGGGTCGGCCTCGACCTCGACAGCGTGTTCCTTGGTGAGCATCGCGGCGACACGCTCGTAAGAGGCCGGGCGATCGTCAACGATCAGCACGCGGCCGCCCCGGCCGGTGTCGGCGACCGCCTCGCGTTCGGGCAATTCAATGCCGATTTCGTGCGATGTCAAAACCCGCATGCGCAGTTCGTCGGTCACCATTTTAAGCCGCGCCAGCGAGCGCACGCGCGCGATCAGCGCCAGTTCCGAAATCGGCTTTGTCAGAAAATCGTCGGCGCCCGCCTCCAGACCGCGCACCTTATCGGAAGGCTGGTCGAGCGCGGTCACCATGACCACCGGAATGTGATGCGTCGCCGGATTGCTCTTGAGCCGCCGGCAGACTTCGAACCCGTCCATATCGGGCATCATCACGTCGAGCAGTACGACGTCGCATTCGGCGCGTTCGCAGATCGTCAGCGCCTCCCGCCCGCTCATGGCCGTAAGGACGTCGAAATATTCGGCCGACAGCCGCGCCTCGAGTAATTTGACGTTGGCCGGAACATCGTCAACGACCAGTACGCGGGCAGTCATCGCAGGTCCTTAAGGATTGCCGAGGAAATGGCGGATGGTCTCGATGAACTTGCCCACCGAGATCGGCTTAGAAAGGTAAGCTTCGCAGCCGCCCTCGCGGATGCGTTCTTCGTCTCCCTTCATGGCGAAGGCGGTGACTGCGACCACCGGAATTCGCTTGAGCTCGGAATCGTCCTTCAGCCACTTGGTGACTTCGAGCCCGGACACTTCAGGCAGCTGGATGTCCATGAGGATCAGGTCGGGGCGATGCTTGCGCGCGAGGTCGAGCGCCTCGATGCCGTTGCGCGTCCCGACTGTCGTGTAACCGTGCGCCTCCAACAGATCGTGGAAGAGCTTCATATTGAGCTCGTTGTCCTCCACAATCAGGACGGTTTTCGCCATCCCCATTCCCTTCGCCTGTCCCCGGCCCGATGCTGGCGGCAAGCGGGAGAATCGCCTGCAGCCGCCCAATGGGCGGCATCGGGAAAACTAGTCCCGATTTGTTACGGAAAGGCAAATGGATGCCGATGAAGAAGCACGCGGGGGCAACGCGGGAAGCGGCTGAAATGCTGGCGATTCAGGCGCTTGCCTTCATCGCCGAAGACCCCGAGCGAATGGTCGCCTTTCTTTCCGCCACCGGAATGGAGGCCGGCGCGATCCGCGACGCCGCACGCTCGCCCGACTTTCTCGTAGGCGTGCTCGAGCATATGCTCGGCGATGAGAAGTCTCTTGATCGCATTTGCCGACAGCGCCGGGATCGATCCGGCCGGCCTTGCGCGCGCGCGGAACGCGCTGGGACGAAGCTGGGAACGCGATTTGCCTTAAAGGCGTGCCGTGAGCACAAGCTTCTGCCGCGATTGCCTTGCCGATGCGCCGCCGCAGCGCCCGCGCTGCGCGGCCTGCGGCTCGCCGCGCCTGCTCCGCCACGACGAGCTTGCGACGCTCGCCATCGCGCACGTCGACTGCGACGCCTTTTATGCCACGATCGAGAAGCGCGACGATCCAGCGCTTGCCGCGGAACCGGTCATTGTTGGCGGCGGTAAACGCGGCGTCGTGGCCACATGTTGCTACATCGCCCGGACTTATGGGGTGAAATCGGCGATGCCGATGTTCGAGGCGTTGCGCTTGTGCCCGCAGGCCAAAGTGGTCCGGCCCAATTTCGAGAAATACGCCAAGGCTGGCCGCGAGGTCCGCCAGATGATGCTGGCCCTGACGCCGCTGGTCGAGCCGTTATCGATCGACGAGGCTTTTCTCGATCTGTCCGGCACGGCGCGACTGCACGGCATGTCACCGGCCAAGGCGCTGGCGCGCTTTGCGGCCGATGTGGAGAAAAATCTCAAGATCACCGTTTCCATTGGCCTGTCCTGCAATAAATTCCTCGCCAAAGTCGCTTCCGACCTCGACAAGCCGCGCGGCTTTGCCGTGCTCGGGGGCGCCGAAGCGGCGGCCTTTCTTGCGCCAAAACCGCTGGGCTTTATCTACGGCGTCGGCAAGGTCAGCGCCGCGCGCTATGCGCGCGATGGGTTCAGCCGCATCGCCGACCTGCAGCGCGCGAGCGAGTTCGACTTGATGCGCCGTTACGGCGAGGAAGGGCGCCGCCTGGCACGGCTGGCACGCGGCATCGACGCGCGCCGGGTGAGCGCCGAGCGCGAGACCAAAAGTGTGTCATCGGAAACGACGTTCGAGCATGACATCGCCGATTTCCGCTCGCTGGAGAAGATTTTGTGGAGCTTGGCGGAGGACGTGTCGGCGCGGCTCAAAAGCAAGGAATTGGCCGGCGCGACCGTCACGTTGAAGCTCAAAACAGCGGATTTCAAGATCCGCACGCGGGCGCGGGCGCTGGGGGCCCCGACCCAGTTGGCACGCCGCATTTTTGCAGCGTCCCGCGGCCTCCTTGAACATGAGACCGACGGCACCCGCTTTCGCCTGCTCGGCGTCGGCGTCAGCGCGCTCGCCACGGCGGACGAGGCCGATCCCGCCGACCTCGTTGACGGCCGTTCGGCGCTTGCCGAACAGGCCGTCGACAGCGTGCGCGCCCGCTTCGGCGATCATGCGGTGGTCAGGGGACTGGGATTCGATGGGCCGGAAAAGCCTTAGGCTCGAAGACCGGCCTTTGGCCGCCGTGCGCTATGGACACGGCTTGCGATCTTTAATCTCCAGCGACGTCAGCTTCCCGTTGACGACGAAATCGTTATAGTCGAGCGTCAAGGCGCGCGAAATACCGTTCTCATACAGCTCGAAGCCAATCGAATAAGCCGGTGTTTGTTCACCGGAATCGTCCGCTTTGCCTCTATCGAAATAGCTGATCGTGACCGGCCAGCGCGGCACCGCGGCGAGTTTTGGTTCGTCGGCCGCCGCGTCATCGTGATGGCGCTCGTGGGGCGCGATTTTGCGGCCGATCACGGTGAGCGTGTTGAAGACTTTGTCGCCGGTATCAGAGCCGTCATAGACGGGAAAATCGAGGATGGTCTTGCCGGCGCGCGCGGCTTGGATCGCGCGGACCATGTGCTCGGTCGGAAAGACCACGCCAGCGTCGAGATTGAGGCTTTTCTTCTGCGGCTTGTCGAGATCGACCGCCGTCGTTGTCGCGTCATGCTGGGCGTGGCCGTCAACCGAATCGACGAGATTCTCATCGACGAAATTCTGCGACGTAAATTTGAAGCTCTTGGCGTCGGCGCCTTCCCATGTCGTCGAACGCAAGTCGCTGGTCGATACCTTGCCTTCGCCGGTGTCGAGTTCGGAGACTTGGCGGAAATCGAGCGAATAACCTTCGCAAGCATTGCCGCCGAAGTCGTAGACGATGCGGCCACTGACGCCGGCGACCTGTGAATCACCGCGAACTTCCCCGAGCGACAAGTCGTAGATGGCGCGATGCGGCACCAGAACGACCGGAGCATCGCGTGGAGCCTCTTGCCCCCGCACCGCCGACATCTGCAGCGAGAGAATTAAGCCAACTGCAAGGACGGCGGCGCGCGACGCCAACGTGTCATCCACGACCATGAACCAATCTCGCTCAACTTCCTTCGGAGATGGGCCCCCGCCTGCCGTTCCCCCCTGCTCTGTCGTGTTTCCTTTTCGCCGGAATTGCGGCGAAGATAGGCCACCTTGTCCGCCACCCGCAACAGCCCCCGCCCCTCCCTCAGCCGCTTCCTGGCAAAGGCTTGGCACCGGAGACGCGCCGCGCTTGCATGACGTAGACCGATCGGCGAAGAAGGCGCAATCGCATACTGGACCCGTAAATTGCAGCCGGAGGACCCCATGGCTGGGATGATGGAAAAAAAGTTGCAGGAGCTTGGCGTCACGCTGCAAGAACCGCGAGCGCCGATGGCCAACTACGTGCCGTTCGTGCGCAGCGGCAATCTCCTCCATGTCTCCGGCCAAGTGTGCCTCGATGGCGACGGCAAGCTCGTTGCCAAGGGCCGCCTCGGCGACGCCGTCGCTATCGAGGACGGACAGAAAGCGGCGCGGGCCTGCGCGATCAATTTGTTGGCGCAGGTCAAAGCCGCACTCGGCGATCTTGATAAAGTGGTGCGCGTCGTGCGGCTCGGCGGCTTCATCAATTCGGCGCCGGGATTTACCGAAGGGCCCAAGGTGATGAACGGCGCCTCCGACCTCATGGTCGCGGTGTTCGGCGACAAGGGCAAGCATGCGCGCTCGACGGTCGGCGTCGCCGCGCTGCCGGCCGATGCGGCGGTCGAGGTCGAGGGCCTGTTCGAAGTATCCTGACAGATCTGCGCAACCAGTGACAACGTCACTTGACTGGCTCACCGCACGACCCATCGCTCACCGTGGGCTGCACGACGCGGCGCAAGGCTTGATCGAAAATACCGCCGGCGCGGTGCGCGCCGCGATCGTCGCGGACTACGGCATCGAGGTCGACGTCCAAATTAGCGCTGACGGCGAGGCGATGGTGCACCACGATGACGTGCTTGGCCGCTTGACTGAGGGCGCGGAGCGGCTCGATCGTTTGAGCGCCGCCGAGCTCAAGCGCGTGCCGTTTCGCGGCAGTGCCGAGCGCATGCTGACGCTTGGCGAGCTTTGCGATCTCGTCGGCGGCCGGGTCACGATGCTGGTCGAGCTCAAAAGCCGGTTTGACGGCGACCCTCGCCTACCTGCGCGCGTTGCCGAGGTGCTCGCGGGCTACCGCGGGCCCATAGCGCCGATGTCCTTCGACCCGGAACAAATGACGCTCCTGCGGCGGAAAGCGCCGGGTCTTGTTTGCGGAATTATTGCCGCCAAATACCGGCCGCACCCATATTGGGATCTCATGCCCTTTTGGATGCGGCACGGCATGGGCTATCTGCTCACCGGCATAGCGGCGCGATCGCAATTCGTGGCGTACGCAGTGGCCGATTTGCCGGCACTCGCGCCGATATTGGCCCGGCACGTTTTTGGCTTGCCGCTTTTGACGTGGGCGGTGCGGACCGAGGCCGAGCGGGAAATTGCCGCGCGCTGGGCCGACCAGATGATTTTCGAGGGATTTCGGCCATGAAGCCGGTGCAGAATGAGGCTGTGGAGCGGCCCGAGCGAGCGGCGAAGATAGAACTGCGCATTAGCGTGGTCGGCGCGATCGAAGAGATCGGCGCCACAGATTGGGACGCCTGCGCCAATCCCGCTCCCACCGCTAACACACCAGATCAGGATAGACGTTATAACCCATTCGTTTCGCATGATTTTTTGTCCGCATTAGAAGAGTCGAAATCGGTTGGCGCGCGGACCGGCTGGCAGCCCCAGCATGTGCTGGCAAGGACGGCGGCCGGCGAACTCGTCGCTGCCGCGCCCTGCTATCTCAAGAGTCATTCGCGCGGCGAATACGTCTTCGACCGCGGCTGGGCCGAAGCCTACGAACGCGCTGGCGGCAGCTATTACCCGAAGCTGCAAGTCGCCATACCGTTCACCCCGGCGACCGGTCCGCGGCTCTTGCTGCGCCCGGGCCCCGACGCCGACGCGATCGGCCGGGCGGTTGCGAGCGGACTCGTTGAATTGTGCAAGCTTTCCGGCGCATCCGGCGTGCACGTGACCTTCGCCACCGAACCGGAATTCCGCCTGCTCGGCGAGCTCGGCTATCTGCAGCGCACCGACCAGCAATTCCATTGGGAAAATGCGGGCTTTGCGAGCTTCGACGATTTTCTCGCCGCACTGACCGCGCGCAAGCGCAAGACGATTCGCCGCGAGCGCAGCGACGCGCTACAAAACGGCATCACCGTACATTGGCTGACCGGCGGCGATCTCACCGAGGACGCGTGGGACGCTTTCTTCGAGTTTTACATGGAGACGGGATCGCGCAAGTGGGGCCGGCCCTATCTCACCCGATCTTTTTACTCGCTCGTCGGCGAAAAAATGCGCGATCGCGTCTTGCTGGTGATGGCCAAACGTGCCGGCCGCTGGATCGCCGGAGCCATCAATTTCATCGGCTCGGATACGCTATTCGGCCGCCACTGGGGAGCCGTCGAGCATCATCCGTTCCTGCATTTCGAGCTTTGCTATTACCAGGCGATCGATTACGCGATCGCGCACAAGCTCTCGCGTGTCGAAGCCGGCGCCCAGGGCGAGCACAAGATTTCGCGCGGCTACCTGCCGACGACTACCTATTCAGCGCACTATATTGCCGACCCAGGCCTGCGGCGCGCCATCGCCGACTACCTGGTGCGCGAACGCGCCTATGTCACGGCCGCCGGCGAAGAGCTTGCGACGCTGGCGCCGTTCCGCAAGGATTTCATCGTCGAACCGGAATGATTAAACTCCCGACGCTAACCGCGGAGCGAGCTATGCCGAGCTACAACTCAAACAACATTTTCGCCAAGATTTTGCGCGGCGAACTGCCGGCCTATAAAGTCTTCGAGGACAACAAAGTATTTGCGTTTCTCGACATCATGCCGCGGGCGCCCGGCCACGCCCTCGTCATCCCAAAATCCCCTGCGCGCACCATTATCGATATCGCACCGGACGACCTGGTGCACGTCATCAGGGCCGCGCAGACGATTGCCCGCGCGGCGATGACGGTCTTTGCCGCGGACGGACTTACCATCCAGCAATTCAACGAGCCGGCCGGCGGCCAAGTTGTGTTCCACCTGCATGTTCATGTCATTCCGCGCAAGATCGGCGTGGCGCTGAAACCGCCGGCTAGCTTCAAGGAGGATCCGGCCGTGCTGTCGGAGCAGGCGCTCAAGCTCGCCGCCGCGCTACGGGGCTAGCATTCTTCCCGGGACGACAATTTTCGGAATCAGGTCGCGCGCCCGCGCGAGACCCGTTCGATTTCGGCGCGCACGAGGCGCTCGACCATGCCGGGCAGATTGTCGTCGAGCCAAGTTTTCAGCATCGGCCGGAGCATTTCGCGCACCAGATCCTCCAGCGTGCGAGCGTTCTGCACCAGAACGGTTTGAGCAAGCGCATTGAAGGCCGAAATCGACCGCGGCGCTGGTTTCGCCGGAGATCAGCCGTCCGCGCTCCTCGGCGGCAGGCGCGGTGGATCTCTCACTCGCATCGTCGAATCCGACGTCGGAATTGCCGTCGATCGTGCGAAATTGCGCTGCAGGATTGGGCATGGCACTGGCCGGGGGATTTGCGGGGAACAGTTGCGGCATCGGCGCCGCCATTGAACTCGGTGAGATCGAGAATGTCGGAGGCTTCATCGGCCACGGCCGCGCCGCCGGGCCGACTGGGCGGCTCCATGGCCGGTCGCAATTCGTCGTCAACGCGCGCTCGCGGCGCCGCAACGGGCTGCGATTCCACCTTTGGCGACTCCGGCACCCGTGTCGCGGATTTGCTGGAATCGTCGTCGGCGATAATGCGGCGAATGGAGGCCAGAATCTCCTCCATCGACGGTTCCTGCGATTTCGCCGGTTGCGTCATGCGCACATCCCCGCTTGGCTGACTTGCCGTACTTGCGCGCTTACTTGCGTGCGTTTCCATACGCCCCCGCCGCGAGGCTCGAAACCCGCGACGACGCCGAATCACATAACCTCAACTATGCAACGTAGCCGGCGAGTTTGTCATGACGAAAGTCGAGGGCAAGCCGCGAACTGTGGACATGCTTCGCGGCGGCGCCGGCCCGTTTACCGCCGCGGCCGGTCTATCTGCCGTCGGGCGTCCGCACGCCGATCCAGGCGTCGCGCACTTGCTGATAGTGCACTTGCGGATCGTAGATCAGCACGTTCAAGCCGAGATGCTGCATCGATAGCCCGCCGACCGCCGCCAGCAGCGTGTAGGACGCCACCACCCGGTCGTGCTGGGCGGTGACGAGCGCGACGCGTGCGTTGACGAGTTCCTGCTGCGCATTGAGGACGTCGAGCGTGGTGCGCTGACCGACGCGCGCTTCTTCGCGCACGCCGTTGAGCGCGATCTCGGCCGCGTTGACCTGCGCCGTCGTCGCCTCGATCTGCGCCTTCGCCGCGTCCAGCTGGCCCCAGCTCGCCACCACCGTCTCCCGCGCTTCGTCGCGATTGACGTCGAGATTGAGGCGCTGCTGTCCGACCGTCTCCTTGGATTGCCGGATCGCAGAATATTCGGCGCCGCCCTGGTAAAGCGGGATGGTCAACGTGCCGAGCACCGAGGCGAGCGTTTGCTTGTCGACGTTATAGACCGGCTGATAATTCCTCGATGCGCTCGCGGTCAGTGAAAGGTTCGGATAGAGCGCGCCCTCGCTGATCTTCACCGCGAGTTCGGCAATGTCGACGCCGTACATGGCGGCGAGAACCGATGGGCTCTGCGTCTCGCCCGACGTGATGGCACCGGGCAGTGTCGGCGGCGACAGCCTGTCGACCGGCGTGCCCGGATCGAGCCGACCGGGATCGACGCCGATCACGCGCCGATAGTTGGCCTGTGAGGTGACGTAATTCGACTGTGCGCCGAGCAATGCCGAGCGGCCGGCCGCCAGCCGCGATTTCGGCTTGCGCGACGTCGGTCCGCGTCACCTCGCCGACATTGAAGCGGTCGCGCGTCTGCTTGAGCTGTTCGGTGAGGACTTCGACGTTGCGGCGGTTGAGATCGAGGATCGCCTGGTCGCGCAGCAAATTCATGTAGGAGGTGGCGGCGTCGAGCAGCACCTGCTGCTCGGTAACACGCAATGTCTCGCGCGCGCCCATCACCTGGCTTTCGGCCTGACGCGTTTTGTTCGCAGTTTGGAAGCCGTTGAACAGCGTTTCGGTGGCCGTCGCGCCGACGCCGCGCTGCCCCATGTCTTTGCCGATATTCGTATAGCTGATGGTGTTGGGAAACACCGCCTGATTGATGCTGTTTGACAGCGTGCTGGAATAAGCAAAGCCGTCGGTGCTGGTGACGCTCAGCTTCGGACGGTAGCCCGACAAGGCCTGCGGCACGTTCTCATCGGTGGCGCGCAAAGCGGCGCGCTGCGCATTGAGCGATGGATTGTTCTGATAAGCCTGAACGAGTGCCCATTCGAGCGTGTCGGCCCCGGCCACGGTGCAGCCCGCGGCAAACGCAACGCCGCTCAAAGCGAGGCCTGCAATGGCCCGAATATGCGCCCGCAGTCCCCGTCCCCTCATGACGTAGACACAGCTCCCACCACCCTCAACCTCCCACCGCCCCCTTGCGGTGGACCCTTAGCGCAGACGCATTCAAATTCCGCGGCCAAGCATCATGGCCGAAGACGCGAAACAACGAACCTTAAGCGTCTGGCGAGGAAGGCGAAACCCCGCAGCTGGGGATGAAATGCAAAAATCTGGGAATAGGCGCTTCTGGGCCACAGGGGGTAGAACACCTGATTAGCCGCAAACAGCGGAGGTCCTTCGGAAGAAGGTCGAGCGGGCCACCTGCGGAAGGCGCTAGAATACGAACGCCGGAACCGCAGCAAAACCCGGCAAAACCGGCGCTCCGGCATCGAAGATCGGGCGGCCGACAAGGTGGCCCTCGACCATCCGGTAGATCATCGCTTTGCCGATTGGGGCCCGGCCGAGGATACAGGCGAGCCGGCCATCGGGTTTCAACTGGCGGCCCAAGCTGTCGGGCACGATTTCGGTGGCGCCGTTGAGGAAAATGAGGTCGTACGGCGCGGCCGGCGGCCAACCGGCGGTCAGCGGGCCGGTTACAACCGTAACGTGCGCGGCGTTGACAGCCGCCAGCGCGTCCTGTGCCCGTTGCGCCAAAGCCGCATCTTCCTCCAGCGCCACAACCGAACCCGCGATCGGCGACAGCACCGCCGAGGAATAGCCGGTCGCACAGCCGACATCGAGAACGCGGTCGCCGGCGCGGATCTGCGCTCCCTGAATGAGCTTGGCGAGAACCATCGGTTTGAGCAGCGCGCGGCCGTCGCCGAGCGCGATATCGCTATCGAGATAAGCCTGATCGGCGAGCGACGGCGGCAAGAAGAGTTCGCGCGGCACCGCCAGCATCGCCGCGATCAAGTCAAGATTGGTGACGTCGGCGGTGCGAACCTGCCCGTCCACCATCATGCGGCGCGCCGTCGCGGTGTCGAACATATCTTAGGTTCCTAAGTCGGCAATGCGGCGTTGTGCGATACGGTCCGCAAAAACGCAAGCGGCTAGCGTTCGGGGCGACCCCGTTCACAGGCCCTAGGCATTGCTTAATCGATTAGGTGCAGTTACCCATGCCGTCGTTACCTTGCTATGGACGGCCACGTGGCGGAGTGGTTACGCAGCGGTCTGCAAAACCGTTTACCCCGGTTCAATTCCGGGCGTGGCCTCCAGCCTTCGCGCAAGGAACGGGTGAAGGCTGCCGCGCTGTAGCCTTGCAAACGCCGGGGGCCCGCGCCAGCTGCCGCGAACTACGGCTTGGCAAGCCGGACGAGGCGGGCGCTACCGTACTCGAGCGCTTCGTGCTTTCAATACCGGACCGGCTTTGTTATATGCGGCCTGCGACGCGAGCAGGCTTTTCCCCGGTAGCTCAGCGGTAGAGCAACCGGCTGTTAACCGGTTGGTCGCTGGTTCGAATCCGGCCCGGGGAGCCAAATCAAGGACTTCGCGAATTTTCCGGCCACCTGACTTCAAGTGCTGTACTCAGTAGACGAAACGAGCGCTCATCGATAATTAACCACGCGCCGGCAGCATTGCACCTCCACCGAGGAGGTACGACTCATGGCTCAGAATCTCACCTACGTTCTGCCGCGTGCGGTTCTGGTGCTGCTCGCCTGGGGCGCAACGTACTGGATCCTGACCGCGCTTTCACCGGATCTTCCGCCGGCGGTCGTCTACGTCACGGGCTTAGCCTGGGTGTTAGCCGGTGTCGTCTGCTTCGGTTATCTTTACAGGCTGCGCCGCGAGGCAGGCTTTTTGTATGATCGTCCATCCAGCACGCGACAAAAGGCGAACTGACGCGCCGTCGCGCCCCGCAACACACGACATCTAGTCCAGCCAACTCGGCCTAGCCCCCGGCCCGATTCCAGCCGCGGATGCGATCGCCATAAACCTCGGAGCCGCTCGGCGTAACCACGACCGTGTCCTCGAGTTTGATAAAGCCGCGGCGCGGATGTTGCAGCGTTGTTTCGACCGAGACCACCATGCCGGTTTCCAGCGGCCGGTCGGCATCATAGGCGTCGTACGGAACCGGGCCCGAATTGGTGAGCCGCGGCGCCTCGTGGCTGACAAGCCCCATGCCATGGGCCAGGAATTCGGTGTGATTGTGCAGCTTGGACTTATGCAGCACGGCGTTCGCCGCGGCGTAGATTTCCTTGCCCAGCACGCCGGGCCGGATCGGCTTCATCGAAGCCTGCTCGACGGCTTCGACTTCGGCCAGCAGATCCACGAGTTCGGCGTCCGGCTCGCCGATGACGCCCATGCGCGCCACGTCGCCGATATAACCGTGGTAATTGCCGCCGGAATCGAGCGACAGCACGTCGCCTTTCTCCCAGCGCTGGTCGGACGGCGCGCGGTTGAGACTTGAACCCGCCGCGATCAGGCAATAGTCGAAGGTCAACCCGCGCGAAGTCTCTTCGCGGCGCAGCGCTTCGGCCAATTCTGCTTTGGTCGCGCCGGCGCCGAAGTTTGCAAACACCGCCGCCATGGAGTTGATCACCTTATCCGAGGCGACGCGCAGCATTTCCAATTCTTCGGGGGATTTGATAGCGCGCAGACGCTCGAGCACGAACAGCGCGTCGACACATTCGCTGTTCGGGAACGCCTTGCGCAGCATGGCCACGGCATCGACCGGGAGAAATGCCGTCTCGATACCGATCCGCTTTGGTTTGGCATTGAGCCTGTGAGCGTATTCGGCGGCCTTTTCCATCGCGTCGACCGAGCCGGAGCTTTTGGTGTTGACCTCGGCAACCCAGAACGGCGTCACCTCGTTCTGGAATCTGTCCATGCGATGGCCGAAGAAGCCCGACTTCTGCGGTTCGCCTTTGGCATAGACAAAAACCGGCAGGTAGCGGCTCAGCCCCATCGCATCCATGGATTCGAAAAAGAACGAGCGATGGCCGCCGAGCAGGTATTGAATGTTGTGCTTCGAGGTCGCAACGAGCAAATCGATTCCTGCTTCGTCCATCAGACGGTCGAGCCGCGCCGTGTCGAATGGCGCCGTTCCCTGTCGCTTGGTGACGTCGAGCATGATCGATCTCCCTAGACGGCTGATTGAGCCTGTAACTTAGCAAATCCCGCAGGCTTCATGAAGGTGTGCCCTTGCGGTCCTGCCCTGCCCCGTCGGCACGGCAAGCCTCGCGGCGCCGTACCTCCTACGCCCACAATGCGGCGCTGGCGAGCTTGGCGCCTTTGACCAGGGCATCCAGTTTCGCCCACATGATGCTGGGGTGCACGCGTCGGTGGAACGGTCCCTGGGCGAAGCCGCAGTCGGTGCCAGCCAAGACGTTCTCGCGTCCGACCAGGCGAGCGAGCCGGACGATCCGTTCGGCGACCAGTTCCGGATGCTCGACGACGTTGGTGGCATGACTGATAACGCCCGGAATGAGAACCCGCCCGGGCGGCAGCTTGGCGCTCTCCCACACGTGCCACTCATGCTCATGGCGTGGATTGGCGCCCTCGATGACATAGGCGCCGACTTTCATGCCGAGAATGAGATCGACGATGTCTTTGAGAGGTACATCAGTGGTGTGCGGGCCCGGCCAGCTGCCCCAGCAGACATGATAACGGATACGGTCGGCTGGCAGGCCGGCAATCGCTTCATTGAGCACGTCGACTTGCAACGCGAGCCATTTGCGATAGTCCGCAAAACTTCCCGGCGGCACCATGCGGTCGAAGGTAACGGCGGCGCGCGCGTCGTCGAGCTGCAGCACGAAGCCGGCATCGATGATCATGCGATATTCGGCGCGCATCGCCGCCCCGATCGCGCGGATCAATTCCTCCTCGCTCTTGTAGTACTCGTTCCTGCGATCCGGAATGACGCTCGCCGGCGCGGCGACCGGAAGGAAGGCCTCCGTCACATCGACGTCTTTTAGCGCGGCCTTGAAGTTGGCGATATCGCGGGCAAGCTCGGCCTGCCCCGTATAGCTGATCGGCCCGACGCAGACCGCCTCGACCGTGGTTGCGACGCCTTCGCGCGCGTCGAGCTCAGCGTAGAATTCGGCGAAATGCTCGCGGTCGACGCCGCGAGTGAACGGATTTCCGCCCGGCTTGATCGGCCGCCGCTCGAAACCGCTGAGCCGCTCGAGCACGTATTGCGACCAGCTGATCGACTTTCCGAACTCGCCGTCGCTGACGACGTCGATCCCCACTTCGGCCTGCTTGTGCACGACTTCGGCGACGGAATCCTTCAGGCAGGCATCATAGGCGGACTTGTCGTACGGCTTGCCGGCCTGTTTGGCGCGCAAGAATTCCTGCAATGCCGGAGGCCGGATCAGGCTGCCGACATGCGTTGTGAGAATGCGATCGCTGCTGCGCTTCATTCATCTCTCCCGAAACGCTCTCGCTGCGGGGAGAGCCTGCCGGCAGCAACGGTTTCAGCACCATTGCACGGTGTTAGGCAAGCAGACGGCGAGAAATCTTGACGCCACCGCGATGGGCGGCATCCCATATCCGCGATGAAGCGCGCAGGCTTGGCGACTGCACCGCAGGCTGAGGCGGCGAAACGGTGGGTTAGGCGGCGGACCGGGCCGCCGGTTTGGCGCTCGATGCGGCGACGGCTTCGGCGGCGTTCCGCTTGACGCGATCGAGGATGAGCTCGATCGATGCAATCTCGATGCGATTGCGGCCGTTGTCCTTGGCGCGATAAAGCGCGTGATCGGCTTGCGCCAACAGCGCCGAAATATCGAGAACCGCGTCGTAGCTGATGACGACGCCGATGCTCACCGTGGCGACGACGGGCCGGCCCTCGACTTCGCAGGTCGCATTGGCAAACGAGCGGCGGATGTTTTCAGCCACCGCCATCGCGCGCTCGCGCGTTGCGTCGGGCAGCAATGCCGCGAATTCCTCGCCGCCGAGCCGGCCGAACAAATCCGCACGGCGCATGCAGTTGCCGGCCACATCCGCGAATAGTTGCAGCACGCGATCGCCGATGGCATGGCCAAAGCGGTCGTTGATGGATTTGAAATTGTCGAGGTCGAGCAGCATGACCGCGATCGGCCGCGGGTCGGTCGCTTGGCGCCGCAGTTGCGCTTCGCCATCCTGCAGGAACGCGCGTCGATTGGATATGCCGGTGAGCGGATCAACCAACGCCGCCGTTTTGTGGCGGTACTCGGTGCGTTCTTTCGCCATCGCGAGCAGAATGAAGGCGATCGAAATCGTGAACAGCAGCGCCTCGAAGCTGAGCACGGTAAGCCAGACGCTCTGGAACACCACGTTTCCGTTCGGCGACCACGGCAGCATGGCTCCGAACGGCGTGCGCAGCAGATAGAGCGCGCCATGGGCGAACAGCATGAAGATCGCGGGCCAGCGCGAAACCAGAGGCTCGCTGCGGCCGCGCCAGAACTCGTAGGCCGCCGCCCAGGTATAGGCGGTGATGATGCCGGAGCTGAGCAGCACGCGGACATCCCAGGAGGCCGCGATGCTAGGGACGCGACACAGGACCAGCCACAACGCGGCCCCGCCGAACAACAGGATGGGCAGCGGCCGGCGATGGTCGAATACGCGCGCGCCGGTCCAGGTCAAAGCGAAGGCGGTGAACAACAGCGCATTGGCTAGATCGATCGAAATCAGATCGGACACCGACCCGTACATACCGAACAGGGCGACCGAAGCGGCCCGCAGCAGGTCGGCAAAACCCCACCATGCCACGGCGTAAATCGACGTGTTCTGCACCCAAGCAAACAGCAGCAGCAATCCGAGGATTGCTTCCACATAGATGGTCACCAGGAACAAGGTATTGACGTCGAGATTTATCGCGTTCCACCGGAAACCCTGTCGTACTGGCTTTACGGGACTGCAGGAAAAAATCGGTGAATAGACGTAAGCATCGAGCCGCGATGCATGCTTATGGTTTCGACAGCGTTTCTCGAATTGACGGCATTTTCCTTAGTCTTGTTTCCGACCTGCCGGTCATCTAGTTTCCCCCGCTCGGGACCCGCGGCCATGCAGTTTTCCAACGGCATTATCGAGGCGATCGGCAACACGCCGCTGATCAAACTCAAACGCGTTTCGGAAGCGACCGGCTGCACCATCCTCGGCAAGGCCGAATTCATGAATCCGGGCCAGTCGGTCAAGGACCGCGCCGCGCTCTTCATCATCGAGGACGCGGTGCGAAAGGGCGAGCTGCGGCCAGGCGGCGTCATTGTCGAGGGCACCGCCGGCAATACCGGCATCGGTCTTGCGCTGGTCGCCAATGCGATGGGCTTTCGCACCGTCATCGTGATCCCGGAAACGCAGAGTCAGGAGAAGAAGGACACCTTGCGGCTATGCGGTGCGGAATTGATCGAGGTGCCCGCGGTGCCCTATTCCAATCCCAACAATTACGTAAAACTCTCCGGCCGCCTTGCCGCGCAACTGGCGAAAACCGAAAAGCTCGGTGCGATTTGGGCAAACCAGTTCGACAATGTCGCCAATCGCCAAGGTCACATCGAGACGACGGGACCTGAAATCTGGCGCCAGACCGACGGCAAGGTGGACGGTTTCGTCTGCGCGGTCGGCACCGGCGGCACGCTTGCCGGTGTCGCCATGGCGCTCAAGTCACGCAACACGACGGTGCGCATCGCGCTCGCCGACCCGATGGGCGCGGCGCTCTACAGCTACTACACGACGGGCACGCTGAAGTCTGAAGGATCGTCGATCACCGAGGGCATCGGCCAAGGCCGCATCACCAAAAATCTCGAAAATGCGCCGATCGACCTCGCATTCCAGATTCCCGATGCGGAAGCGGTGCCGATCATTTTCGATCTGCTTGAATATGAAGGCCTCTGCCTTGGCGGCTCGTCCGGCATCAATGTCGCCGGCGCGGTCCGCCTTGCCAAGGAGCTCGGCCCCGGCCATACCGTCGTGACCGTGCTCGCCGATTACGGCACGCGCTACCAGTCGAAATTGTTTAATCCGCAGTTCCTGCGGGAGAAGAACTTGCCGGTGCCGGCCTGGCTCGAGCGCAAATCGAGCATCAAGGTTCCTTATGAGTGATCCTTGCGATTGAACTTCACCACTGCACCCGCGTTAGCTCCTTGAGAACAACCATGCTGCGAACCGAAACCCCCGCCCCGTCGCCCGCGAGCCGCTTTTTGGTATCGACGGATTGGCTTGCCGAACGCTCGCGCGATCCTCACGTCGTTACCGTCGACGGTTCCTACTTTCTGCCGACGCAGAAGCGCGACGCACATGCGGAATATCGCGCCGCCCACATCCCGGGCGCCGTGTTCTTCGATATCGAAGCGGTGAGCGATCACTCCACGGACCTGCCGCACATGCTGCCGGGCAATACGTTGTTTAGCGAGGCCGTCGGCGCGCTCGGCATCGGCGATGGCGATACGGTGGTGGTCTACGACAGCACCGGCTTGTTTTCGGGGGCACGCGTGTGGTGGACGTTCCGGGTGTTCGGCGCCGAGTCCGTTTACATTCTCGATGGCGGATTGCCGAAATGGAAGGCCGAGGGCCGGCCGCTCGAGGCCGGCGACGCCAAGCGCGCGCCGAAGACATTCACCGCCAAGATGAATGTCGGCGCCGTTGCGCTTCTTGACGATGTACGGATGGCGCAGACCGACGACAGCGTGCAAGTCGTCGACGCACGCTCGGCGGAGCGCTTCGCCGGCCGAGCGCCGGAACCCCGTCCGGGGCTGCGCTCGGGCCACATGCCGCGTTCGTTCAACGTGCCTTATGACCGGCTGATCGAAAACGGCCGTCTCGCTTCGCGCGATCGCGTTGCGGCGGCGTTCACGTCGGCCGGCGTCGATCTCGACAAGCCGATCATCACCAGCTGCGGTTCCGGTGTTACCGCGGCCATTTTGACCTTCGCTCTTGAATCGATCGGCAAACAACCGAAGGGCCTCTACGACGGCTCCTGGGCGGAGTGGGGCTCGCGTCCCGACCTGCCGGTCGAGCGCGATAAATAAAGCCAATACGAATGGCACGCGCAAAATCCGTCGCTCTGGTGACCGGAGGAGCGACCGGTATCGGCCGTGCCATCGTGCGGCATCTGCTCGATACCGCCTGGTGCGTCGGCGTGATCGATTTGCCGGAAAGCGGTTTGCACCGGGTCTATCCCTCGGCCAGCCGAAACGCGCTCGCCATTGACGGCGACGTGCGCGACGAAAAAACAATTGCCGATGCGGTCGACGCAATCGTCAACCGCTTCGGCCGGCTCGATGCGGTAGTCGCCAATGCCGGGATTATGATTCGCAAGCCGTTGCGCCGCCTGACGCTTGCCGAATGGCGTCGCGTCATCGACACCAATCTCACCGCCGCGTTTCTCCTCGCTCGCGCCGCCGAGAAGCCGCTGCGCAAGGCGCGCGGCTCGATCGTCACCATCGCCTCGACGCGCGCGCTGATGTCGGAGCCCAACACCGAGTCCTATTCCGCGAGCAAAGGCGGTCTCGTCGCGCTCACGCATGCGCTCGCAATCAGCCTCGGCCCCGACGTGCGGGTCAATTGCGTCAGCCCCGGCTGGATCGCGACCAAGAACTACGGCGCGCTCCGCCGCAAAGACCACGCGCAGCACCCCGCCGGCCGCGTCGGCAGACCGCAAGACATCGCCGAAATCGTCGGCTGGCTCCTCGACGCCAAGCGCTCCGGCTTTGTTACCGGCGCCAACTTCGTCGTCGACGGCGGCATGACGCGCAAGATGATTTACCAGGAATAATTCCGCCCGAATCCGGGCTATGATGCGACCATGATCTTCCGCCAGCTGTTCGACGCAACGTCCGGCACTTACACTTATCTCCTTGCCAGCCGGCAGGGCGGCGAGGCGCTGATCATCGATCCGGTCCTGGAGAAGGTTGACCGCTATTTGCAGCTCGTGCGCGAGCTTGACCTGAAACTCGTCAAGGCGGTGGATACGCACCTGCACGCCGATCACATCACCGGGCTCGGTGCGCTGCGCGACCGCACCCATTGCGTCACGGTGATGGGCGAAAACACCAAAGCCGACGTCGTCTCGATGCGCGTTGCCGAAGGCGACCGCGTCGAGATCGAAGGCATGCGCCTCGACGTGCTCTACACGCCCGGCCATACCGACGATTCCTATTCGTATTTGTTCGCCGACCGGGTCTTCACCGGCGACACGCTGCTCATTCGCGGCACCGGCCGCACCGACTTTCAGAACGGCGACCCGCGCGCGCAATACGATTCAATCTTCAACAAGCTGTTGAGACTTCCCGATGCGACGCTGGTCTATCCGGCGCACGACTATAAGGGCGATACGGTTTCGACCATCGGCGAGGAAAAACAGTTCAATCCGCGGCTCAAAGTGAAGTCGATGGACGAATATGCCGAGCTGATGAACAGCCTGAAGCTGCCCAATCCGAAGATGATGGACGTTGCCGTGCCGGCCAATATGCGTGTCGGCCTGCATCAGGAGGACGTCGCGCGCAAAGGCTGGGCGCTGACGGCGGCCGACGCCATCGCGCTACGCGGTCGCCCCGACGTCGCGATCGTGGATTTGCGCGAGAAAAACGAGCGCGAAAAACACGGCATCATTCCAGGCTCGCTTCATGCGCCCTATCCGAGCCTGCAGCAGGAGATCGCTACAGGCGGCGTGCTTCACGAATTGGCGACCGCCGCCGGCAAGCGCATCGTATTCTTGTGCGCGTTTGGCGAGCGCTCGGCGATGGCGGTGCAGGCGGCGCAGGACGCCGGGCTGAAAGCCGCTTGTCACATCGCAGGCGGCATCGACGCCTGGAAGAAGGCGAACGGACCGTTGGCGCGGCAATAGCCACGGGGACGATACCGTCATGCGGCGCTTTCAACCCGGCTGTCGATCTCACTGCGCAGCGACCCGAAGTCGATCGGTAATTTCCCCGCGCACTTTGTCATCGAGATGTACGCCTCCAAGCGCTTCGCGCAATTCGTCGATCAGCTCGACCGAGACGGCCGAGAAATTATTGACGAAATTGAGCGGGTTTTTGATCTCGTGGGCTATTCCGGCGGTCAATTGGCCGAGCGAAGCAAGCTTTTCCGTCTGCACCAGGCGGTCCTGCGCGGTGCGCAAATCTTCGAGCGACTTGCTCAACTCCTGGGTTCGCTTCTGAACGTCGTCAAACAGGCGCACATTATTGATCGCGATCACCGCCTGGTCGGCAAAGGTGGACAACAATTCGATTTGCTTGTCGGTGAACGGCCGAACGCTTCGCCGCATCAGTATAAATACGCCAATCGGCACGCCCTCCCGCAATAGCGGGACGCCAAGAGTCGTCCGCGCGCCCAGCTTTTCGACGGCTGCGGTCAATGTGTATTCTGGATCGCTCCGGACATCTTGGACATGAACGACCTCACGTCCGAGAACGGTACGCCCCGCGACACTTCCCCGGCCAGGTTCAAACCGGATTGCTTTCATATGAGCACGCAGTTCGGGAGAAATCCCGTAACTCGCCGCATGCTCATAGTGCGTACCTCGAAGGCGATGAGTGGCCGTCATATCAGCATCGCACAGCCGAGCGGCAGATTCCACCAACGTGTCGAGCACGGTCTGCAGATCGAAGGTCGAACGGCTGATGACCTTGAGCACGTCGGCGGTGGCGGTTTGCTGCTGCAGCGATTCGCTCAACTCGGCGGTGCGCTTCTGCACGTCGTCGAACAGCCGCACGTTCTCGATCGCAATCACCGCCTGGTCGGCGAAAGTGGTCAGCAATTCGATTTGACTCTCGGTGTACGGCCGGACCGAAGTCCGAGCCAGCGCCAACACCCCGATCGGCGTGCCCTCGCGCATCAGCGGCACGCCAAGCATGGTGTGAAATTGGCCGGCTTGCCGCATTTGGGACAGCATGTATTCGGGATCAGTTGCGGCATCGAGGATATGAACGGATTTCCCCGCCAACAATACGCGCCCAATCAGACTTCCGCGTTCCGGCTTGAACCGCAGCTTTTCCAGGTCATTCCTGTGCCCACCTGACAAGCCCGCCGTCGCCGCGATATGAAAGAAGCCCTCGGCTTCCGGGCGCGCGATATTGGCCATTTCGGATTCGCACAACCGCGCCGCCGATTCCACTAGCGTATCGAGCACAGTCTGCAGATCGAACGTCGAGCGGCTGATGACCTTGAACACGTCGGCCGTCGCCGTCTGTTGCTCCAGCGACTCACGCAAAAGCCGCAGGCGCAAAGTCCTGCGGCTTCCGTTTTGCGCCCGCTGCGGGGAGGCGGAATTCAGCGGGCACCGATAAATTCGAACAGGTTTTAGAGCTGCGAACCCTGATCGGCGTCGCCGCTCGCGCTCGCCTGGCCGAAGCGGCGGCCGTGCTGCCAGCCGTGTTCGCCACCTTGGCTGCCGCGGCCGTAGCCTTCACCTTGCCGCCAGCCGTGCTCCATGGCGGCGTGCATATGCGAGTGCGGCCGCAGAATGCGCGCGAGCTTCATGAAGCGGCTTTTCTGATCGTCGTTGAGACTCTGATACAGCGGCGAGCCGGCATCGGCGATCTTCTTTAACGCAGCACTGCGCTTGGCCATGCTGTCGGCGCGGCGCTCCAGCCGGTCGAACGGCGACGTCGGCGCCTGCTCCTGGCCGGACAATCGCGCTTGCATGCGCTGAATACGCAACTGCACCATGTCGCGCAGCGCCTGCTCAAACGGCGGCCAGTTCTTGGCCTGGTCGGGGGTGAGTTCGAGGCCGGCTTTCAGCGCGGCGATTCGTGCGTCGGTGAACGCACTGACGTCCGCCGGACTCGGCCGATGGCGATGCTCGAAACGTGGACGGTCGCCGCCCGCATTACCGTGTCCGCCGAAACCCTGTTGCGCGTACACCAACGAAGAGCCGGCGAGAGCAAACAACGCCGTCGCCGCCAGAAGTGGTTTGAACTTGACTTGCTTGAGCATGTGATCCTCCTCAGATCTCAAACGTGGCCGCAACTAAAAGACCGCGGAGGCTCCAACACAAGTTAAAGTTTCGACATGTGGAGTTTTAGTTGGATTACAACTCCGTAATCATTTCCGCCACGCAATGTTCATGAATAAATGTGCAGTATGGCTCGCGTCTTTTTTGCGGCGATTTGCTGTCGCGCGCGCTCACCGCAGCACTTGTTGCAAAAACAGCCGCGTCCGCTCGTGCTGCGGATTTGCGAAAAAACTTTTGGGCTCGTTGATCTCGACGATCTGCCCGTCATCCATGAAGATGATGCGGTCGGCGACCTGCCGCGCGAATCCCATTTCGTGGGAGACGACGAGCATGGTGATGCCGTCACTTGCCAGTTCCACCATCGTGTCGAGCACCTCTTTCACCATTTCCGGATCGAGCGCCGATGTCGGTTCGTCGAACAGCATTATATTGGGACTCATGCACAGCGCGCGTGCGATGGCGACACGCTGCTGCTGGCCGCCGGACAGCCGCGCCGGGTATTTTTGCGCCTGCTCCGGTATTTTTACCCGAGCGAGATAACTCATCGCCAGCTCTTCGGCGTCCTTCTTCGGCATGTGCCGTACCCAGATCGGCGCCAGCGTGCAATTCTCCAGCACGGTCAAATGCGGAAACAGATTGAAATGTTGAAACACCATGCCGACGTCGCGGCGCACGGCGACGATGTGCTTGGGATCGTCGGTCAATTCGATGCCGTCCACGACGATGCGGCCGCGCTGCCAGTCCTCCAGGCGATTGATGCAGCGAAGCAGAGTCGACTTGCCGCCGCCCGACGGGCCACAGATAACGATGCGCTCGCCGCGCGCGACCGCCAGATTGATGTCGCGCAGCACATGGAAATCGCCATACCATTTATGCAAGCCGACGATCTCGACAGCCAGTTCGGCTCTGGCATCGGACTGCGGCGCGTCGGGACGATCTGCCATCGCAAAGCCTTTTAGCGCAGGTGCGCTCGCGCCAGCCGCGTTTCGACCCCGCGGGCATACCGCGACATGCCATAGCAGCAGATGAAGTAGAACAAAGCGGCAAAGGCGTAGCCGGTCACGCTGGTGACCGGTGTCGCCCAACGCGGATCGGCGCGGGCCGCTTCAATGGTGCGCAGAAAGTCGAAGATGCCGACGATGAAGACGAGCGTGGTGTCCTTGAACAGGCTGATGAAGATATTGACGATATTCGGCAGCGTCACCCGGAGCGCTTGCGGCATGATGACGAAAGCCATCATGCGCCAATGCGGCAGGCCGAGCGCCTGCGCCGCCTCGTATTGGCCGCGCGGGACGGCGGTAAGTCCGCCGCGCACGACCTCCGCCATATAGGCCGAAGCGAACAGCGCAACGCCGACGAGCGCCCGAAGAAGCTTGTCCGGCGACAAGCGTTCCGGAACGAACAGCGGCAGCATGACGCTCGCCATGAACAGGACGGTGATCAGCGGCACGCCGCGGACGAATTCGATAAAGGTCACCGCGAAGAATTTGACGACGGGAATATCGGACCGACGGCCCAGCGCCAGCAAAATTCCGAGCGGCAAGGAAACTACGATGCCGACTGTCGCCACGACGATAGTGACCAGGATGCCGCCCCATTGCGCGGTCGGAACCACGGCAAGCCCAAGAAGCGGCGCGCCGCTCAGCAGAACATAGGATAAAATCGGCAGCACGATGAAGAAATAGACGGCGCCGATGTCGCGGCGCGGCGCCGACAGCCAGGCGAGCCAGCCAATGCCGACTGCCAGCGCGGCGAAAAAAATATCCACCCGCCACCGCTCGACGATCGGATAGAAGCCGTAGATGAAATAGGAATACCAGACCCGGACAAAGGCCCAACAGGCGCCCGGCTCGGGCAATTGCGGCGAAGCCAAGCAAGCCTCGCGGTCACTGCCCGACCATACGGCGTCGAACACAAAGAACCGCAGCAATGGCGGCACCGTCCAACCGATGAAAAAAATGCAGACGAGCGTCAGCACGATATTGCCGGGCGACGAAAACAAACTTTCCCGCGCCCAGCGAAGGAGGCCTGCCTGCTCCAGCGGCGGCGGCAGGCGTTCCGCCGGCGCAGTGCGCAAATAGCTTTTCTCGGTCATTGCCGCCATCGCCGTCAGCGCTCCTCGACGGCGACCGCATACCCATACGCGCTCATGAGCAGCGAGGTGAAGAGACTGATGCACAGATAGACCGCCATGGTGACGGTAACCACCTCGACCGCCTGACCGGTGAGGTTGAGCACACTGCCGGTGAACACTTCCACCAGATCGGGATAGCCGATGGCGACCGCGAGCGAGGAGTTTTTGATCAGATTGAGATATTGGCTGGTCAGCGGCGGAATGATGACGCGCATCGCCTGAGGCACGATGACGAGACGAAGTGTCGTGCCCGGCCGCAAGCCGAGCGCCTGGGCGGCCTCGGTCTGGCCGTGCGACACCGCCAGAACGCCGGCGCGCACCGTTTCGGCGATGAAAGCTGCGGTATAGACGGTCAATGCGAGAAGGAGCGCGGCGAGTTCGGGAAGTATTTCGACACCGCCCATGACGTTGAAGCGGCCCATCTTGGGAAAACTGAATGACAGCGGCGCGCCCGACACCATGAACACGACGGCCGGCACGACGACGACGAGCCCGAATGCCATCCAAAAGACGCGCACCGGCTCGCCGGTGCGATCCTGACGGCGGCGCGCCCATACCCGCAGGCCGACGCTCGCCACGATCCCGAAGCCGAGCGCGATGACGACGTATTCGAATCCGTCGGCGAATTGCGGTCGCGGCAGAAACAGTCCGCGAATATTGAGAAGTCCGCCGCCGGGAATAGCGACGCTGCCGCGCACCAGCGGCAGCGCTTTAAGCACGGAATTGTACCAGAACAACAGCTGCAACAAGAGCGGGACGTTGCGGATGAGTTCGACATAGCCGCCGGCGAGACGCGCGAGGAGCCAATTGCGCGACAGCCGTGCGATGCCGATGGCAAAGCCCAGCACGGTCGCCAGCACGATGCCGAGCGCTCCGACGAGGAGCGTGTTGAGAAGTCCGACCAAGAAGGCGCGGCCGAAGGTCGACGTGCTCGCGGAATAACCGATCAGCGTTTGGCTGATATCGAAGCCCGCCGTATTGTTCCAGAATCCGAAGCCCGACGTGATGTGGGCATTCGCGAGATTCTGCGCCGCGTTATGAATGGCGGCATAGGCAAGCGCGACGACGATGACGACAACCGCGAATTGAAGCGCGATGTATCTCGTCCGGCGCGCGGTATGCGACGAAGGCGGCGACGATTGGACGAACTGCGGCATCGGCAAGCCCGCGGCTGCAGCGGCCGGCGCGCGCGGACGGCTCAGCGGATCGGCAGGCCGTACTGCAATCCGCCCTTGGTCCACAGCGCGTTGAGTCCGCGCGCGATCTTGAGCGGCGAGCCTTGGCCGACATTGCGTTCAAAACTCTCGCCGTAATTGCCGACCGCCTTGATGATGCGATAGGCCCAATCGTTCGTGAGCCCGAGCGATGTGCCGAACTGCCCCTCGACGCCGAGAAGGCGGCGGATATCCGGCGCGTCGGACTTCAGCATATCGTCGACGTTGTGCTGGTTGACGCCGAGCTCCTCGGCGTCGACCATCGCGAAATGGGTCCAGCGCACGATATCTTCCCAGGTATCGTCGCCCTGGCGGACCGCCGGACTGAGCGGCTCCTTGGAGATGATTTCCGGCAACACGATATTCGCGTTCGGATCCGTGAGTTGCAGCCGCTCACCGTAAAGCCCGGACGAATCGGTGGTGTAGGAATCGCAGCGGCTGCTGTCATAGGCCTTGATCGCTTCATCGGCCGTGGCAAAGGTCACGGTCTTGAGCGACATGTGGTTTTGCCGGAAATAATCGGCGAGATTGAGCTCGGTAGTGGTTCCCTGCTGCACGCACACGGCAGCATCGTTGAGTTCGAGCGCCGAATTTACTTTCAGCGATTTGCGCACCATAAAACCCTGACCGTCGTAGAAATTGACGGCGGCAAAGTCGATGCCGAGCGTGGTGTCGCGCTCCATCGTCCATGTCGTGTTGCGCGACAACACGTCGATCTCACCGGTCTGCAGCGCAGTAAAGCGGTTGGCGGCTATCAACGGCACGAACTTGACTTTGGTCGGATCGTTAAAGATCGCCGCCGCGAGCGCCCGGCAGAAATCGACGTCGAATCCCGTCCAGTTGCCTTGCGGATCGGGCATGCCGAAGCCGGCCAATTGACCATTCGACCCGCAATTCAGTTCGCCCCGGTCCTGGACCGCCTTGAGCGTCGCTGACTGCGCCCACGCCGCTTGCGTGCCGAGCGTAAGCGCCATTGCGATGGCGAAAGCCGTGGCTACACGTTTCATGACCAGACCTTTCAGCATGAGGTACGCGCAAAAGCCCCGCGATCGTGCGCGCTGAGGGACAGTGACCCATCCATCGTCATCTGAGAACGATCGCGCTTTAAGGTCAAGGGGTTGACGAGAGCTGCCAATCTCGAGGTAATGAGGAGCGAGGGCGGTGCCGCGAGATCGAGCCGATTTAGAGCCGGAATAGAGCGTAAGATAGCGCCATGAATGACAAGGGCAACGACGGCCGGCCGCGGTCACGACGTACGGCCACAAAAGTGGTGACGGCGGGGCGCCAACCGGAATCCTACCACGGCTTCGTCAACCCGCCGGTCTACCACGCGTCCACCGTACTTTATCCGAATGCCGAAGACTTCCTCGCGCATCGCGCGCGTTACCAATATGGCCGCCGCGGCACGCCGACCACCGAAGCGCTGGAACACGCTTTGCAGGAGCTCGAGGGACCGCAATGCGCGGGCGTATCGCTGTTGCCGTCCGGGCTTGCAGCGATTTCGGCTGCCTTGTTGGCGGTCGTGCGTGCCGGCGATCACCTTCTCATCACCGACAGCGCCTATGGGCCGACGCGAAACTTTTGCGGTCAGATTCTGGCGCGGCTCGGCGTCACCACCACCTTCTACGATCCCGGCATCGGCGGCGCGATCGGAGGCCTCATCCAGCCGAATACGCGCGCCGTCTATCTGGAATCGCCGGGGTCGCTGAGCTTTGAAATGCAGGACGTCCCGGCGATCGCCAAAGCCGCGCACGCCAAAGGCGTACTCGTTGTGATGGACAACACCTGGGCGACGCCGCTGTATTTCCGGCCGCTCGACCACGGCGTCGATCTGGTCATCCAGGCCGGCACCAAATATATCGGCGGCCATTCCGACGTGATGCTCGGCACGGTCTCCGCCAATGCGGCGACCGTGGCGGAGCTTAAAAACACGGTTCG
Source organism: uncultured Alphaproteobacteria bacterium (assembly GCA_963775515.1). Taxonomy (GTDB): domain Bacteria; phylum Pseudomonadota; class Alphaproteobacteria; order Rhizobiales; family Xanthobacteraceae; genus BOG-931. Next base: position 243,556 of record CAVZIQ010000002.1, read on the forward strand.
GCTGACCGGCCTTTGCGAAGGACCGGACGATGTGTATCTGGGCCTGCGCGGCTTGCGTACGCTGAGCGTTCGGCTCGACCGCCATTACGAATCCGGCGTCGCGGTAGCGCGTTGGCTCGAACAACGGCCCGAGGTTTTGCGGATGCTGCATCCGGCGTTGCCGAGCCATCCCGGCCACGCCATCTGGAAGCGCGATTTTACCGGCGCGTCGGGGCTATTCAGCATGGTGCTCAAGCCGGTGCCGAAGAAAGCCTATCACGCCTTCGTCGACACGCTGGAACTGTTCGGCATCGGCGCCTCGTGGGGCGGCTATGAGAGCCTTGCCATTCCATTCGACTGCGCACCGCTGCGCACGGCGACGCGCTGGGAACCGGGCGGTCCGACGGTGCGCTTCCATATCGGGCTTGAGGCGGTCGAGGATCTCATTGCCGATATCGAGCACGGTTTTGCCGCGCTCGCCGCGGCGACCTGACGTGCTTTCAGGCGACCGTCGTCGCCCTGTGGTCGCGCAATACGAAATAGAGATTGCGCAGATAGACGAATACCCCGAACGCCTGGCCGGCGATGAACACAGCGTCCTTGCGATAAAGCGCATAGACGAGCAGCAAGAGGCCGCCGCCGATCGAAAGAAACCAAAACGCCGTCGGGATGACGCTATGCCCGGCGCGCTCGGAAGCGATCCATTGCACCACGAAGCGCATGGTGAACAAGCCTTGCGCGATCAGGCCCAGGATCACCCACCAATCCAGCCTGGTGACGAAGACATCCAGCAGATAAGAACCGACCGCGTGCGACATATCAACGAGCAAGGGTAATCTCCTGCGATTGGGGAACGCGTCTTTTGCGCCGAACCAGCCACCACACGCCGGCGAGGTCGAGAATGCCGATCCACAGCCGGTCCCAAAAACCGTAATTCGAAGTGCCGTGGGCGCGCGGCCGGTCGACAACATCGACATAACCGATGTCGAAACCCTCGCGGCGAACCAGCGCCGGAAGAAAACGATGCAGTCCGTCGAAGTAAGGCAGCGACAAAAACAGGTCGCGGCGGAACGCTTTCAGTCCGCATCCGGTATCGCGCGTGCCGTCCTTGAGCACGGCGTTACGAACCGTATTGGCGATGCGCGATTGCAGCTTCTTAAATCCCGTCGCCTTGCGGCCGACGCGCTGACCGGCAATCAAGCCGATACGCGACGCGCCGGCTTCGAGTGCGCCGACAAGCGCCGGAATGAATGCCGGATCGTTCTGGCCGTCGCCGTCGAGCGTCACCACTACCGGCGCATGGGCCATCATGACGCCGGTGCGCACGGCAGCCGACTGGCCGCAGGATTTTTCGTGGCGGATCTGCCGCAAGTACGGGCGCTCCACCATCAAGCCGCGCAATTCCTGCTCGGTGGCATCGGTCGAACCGTCATTGACATAGACGATCTCGAACGCCCTGCCCTGCAAGGCGCCGGCGATCTCGGCAACGAGCGGCGCGATGTTGCCGGCTTCGTTGCGCACCGGCACGACCACCGCTATTGCGGGTCGGACCTCGCCACGCGCTTGCCCGTTGCTCTGCGGATTGTCCTGCGCCATGGCGGAAGCTTCTAAGGCGCATCCCGCCCGGGTTCAATCGGACGGCGTTTCGCCATGTTTCCCGGCATCCGCTATGCCCCGGAAAGAACTTCGCGAAGTGCGGCCTTGATGCGCTGCCACGACGGTCCCGGATAGGGCCGCAGATCGCGGGCGCAGAACACAAGACGCCGAGCGGCAAACCAGCGGCGGACAAGGTAGACGCCGGCGGCGCCGGTCAGTGCGCCGGCAATGACGTCGCTCGGATGATGCGCCAGCACGAAGACGCGGCTTAACATAATAACGATCGCATAGAGCCACATCACGACGCGCGTGCGCGGCCAAATGGCGCCGATTGCAATTGCCGCCGATACCGCCGTCGTGGCGTGGCCCGACGGCATGCTGGCATATTCGGGCCGCCAGACGAACGGCATGTAGGCAAACGGATCGTCATGACCGCCGCCGCCGACATAGGGGCGCGCCCTTCCGATCAGGCGTTTGACGATACTGACGAACAGACCCGGCACGGCGATCGCCAGGAATAAGAACCCGAAGCGGGCGGCAAGCGCCGTCAACACGCCCTGCGAACGCCGCGACAGAGCCGGCGATATGACGGACGCCAGCCACAGCAGAATGGCGGCGAACGGAATCAGAAACCAGCCCGACAAACCGGCATTGGTGATTTTTTCGAATGCGCCGCGAAACCAATCCGGCTCATGGCGCGCCCAATGGCTGGCCGCCGCATCGAAGACAAACATCGAAGCGATGACCACATAGATTGTCGCGACTGTCGCGGCTACCGCAGGGAGCGTCGGCCGCAGCATTTTTGCCGGCGGCGCCGGCGCAATGGCGAGGCTCCAGCGCTCGAGATTTGTCAGCGCGTTGCGCCCAAACTGCTCAAGCCTCGCTCGGCCGTGACCGGGATCGGAGACGCTTGGCGCCGTCGTTTCATCGGACGGCACTTTCGGCTCATTCACGGCGCGCCTGCCGCTTCGAACACCGCGATGGTAATCGGCCTGCCGACACTGATGTTGTAACCCTCGATCCGCGGCCCACGGGTATAGCGCAAGCCAATCGCCTCGGCCCGCAACGCGAACTCGCGCTCCTGCGGGGCCTCGACGAAGGCGAAGCGGCAATTGCCGCCGCGCAGGAAATCGGCCGCGCCGTCGGCGTCAGTGAAGCGGGTGTTGGTTCCGGCAAGAAAGACCAAACTCGGCTCTTCGTAACCGGCGCTGGCCGCGACCGGATGCCGGCAGCCGGCCTTATGCAACACTTGCGCGAGCGCGACGCTTGGAAACGCCGGCGTTAGCGACGGCACGATCACCGCATACATTCCAAACGCCATCAGCACCGAGGCCTCCACGGCGCGCATGAAGGCGCGCTCGGCACCGTCGTCGTCGTACAATTGCCAGGCAAAAAGCCCGCACACGATCGCAGCGGCGAAAAACGGCCACGCGAGCAGCGCCAGGTCGCGATCGATCACGACCGCAGCGACCACCGCAACGATGCTGACGATCACCGGGACCAAAAACCACCACATCATGCCGCGCACCATCCACAGCCGGCGCGAGAGCACTTTCGTTTCGACGGCGCCGGCAATCAGAATGGCGATCGCGGGATAAAGCGGCAGCACGTAATGCGGCAGCTTGGTGACGACAAGCTCAAACACGATCCAGGACGGCACCAGCCAGGCCAGCAGGAAGCGCGCGGCCGGTTCGCGCCGGACCGCCCACACCGCCGGCACCGCCAGCCCCGCCAACATCGACGCCGGAAAGAAGGTGGCGAAAAATAAAAGCACGTAGAGGCCGGGCGGGGCGCCATGGGCTTCTTGCGCGCTGGCAACCTTGGCGAGCATATCCTCGCCGACCGAAGCGACGAGAAACTGGCTGCCGACGCGGGCATAGATGGCGATAAACCACGGCAGCACGAGCAGAAACATCCAGGCAATTCCCGGCAGCGGGCGCAGCGCCGCAAGCCAACGCGCGGAGCGATCGATGATCGACAGCGTCGCCGCGGCGAGCCCGACGACCATCAGAATGAGCGGTCCTTTGATCAATATGCCGACCGCAATCGCCGTCCAAAACACCGCAAGCAGCGCCAACCCCGGACGCGCCTCGCCACGCCGCGGCGCGAGATAGACGCGCGCCAGCACGCTCATGGCGAGAACGATGGTGAAAAGCAGCACCGCGTCGGTTTTGGCCAATCTCGCTTCGACGCCAAGAATTGTCGATGCCGCCATCATCAAAGCCGACAGCAGCGCGCCCCGCCGGCTGACAAAAGCGAGCGCGCACCAATAGGTCGCCAGCACGGCGCCGATGGCGCCGAGCAACGACGGCACGCGGTAGAGCCAGATGGTCGTCAGCGCGTCGGGTAGCCCGAGCGCGCTTGCCGTATTCACGACGGCGGCTTGCAGCCAATAGATGCCGACGGGTTTTCGATAGCGCACGTCGTCCTGGTAGCGGATGTCGACGTAATCGCTGGTTTCGATCATCTGCTTGGTGGCTTGCGCGAAATAAGCCTCGTCGCGATCGACGGGCGGAATCTGGAAAAAGCCCGGCAGGAAGGCGAGGAGCGAGACGAGCACCAGCACCGACACGGCCCGCCGGTGCGATCCCGCTGCATAGTCGAATAACGCGGTTAGGCCTTTTGCCGGCCAATAAGACCGCGATCCCCAGCTGCTCGTCGTACTCATGTCTTGGCGACTTGTCGTTGGCGCATGATCTGTCCGGAAATCGCCCCGCGGCCCGGATCAAGTCCGGGCCAGACGGGTCCGGCATATGGTCCTAAATGCCAGCCGACAATAGTGAAATCCACCCCATCGGAAAAGGACCGCAAACGCCCCGAGGGGCCCTGGCCGCTATCCCGTTTTTCCCGCCTGCGGTGGCGTCGCCAAAGATCGTGTCGCCGTCATGGCGAAGTGCTTCGCGGCGAAATCTCGCTCGTTGTTGCGGTCCGCCGCCGCCCGCGGCGTGATTTACCCGGCCTTCGGGCACTGATTTTACTATATGATCCGTTTCGCGCGGCCCCGTAGCTCAGGGGATAGAGCAACAGCCTTCTAAGCTGAAGGTCGCTGGTTCGAATCCAGCCGGGGTCGCCAATTCACTCAACAATTTGATCGCCGACGCGCCAATGGGCCGAACTCTGCCCACCCATCGCGCGACCCAACGCGAGCACCGGAATGAGGACACTAGCGGGCTTCCCGCGATGAGAGTATGTTTTCCGTCACGCCAGCCAAAATCAACAATAGTCATGGCGCCGACAGGGAGGACATGATGAGCGACTCACGTCTGCTTGCACAATCACGCTCGGTTTCTCGATCAAAGCTATCACGCCGCAGCCTTCTCAGATCCGCCGCGCTCGGATCCGCCGCCGCCATTACCGCCCCGTACGTCAAGGGCGCATACGCGGCCGGTTCGCTGTCGCTCGGCGTCTGGGACCATTGGGTGCCCGGCGCCAACAAGGCGCTCACTGCGCTTTGTAACGAATGGGGCGCCAAGAACAGTTGCGAAGTCACGATCGACTACATCACCTCGCAAGGCGAGAAGGACAAATTGACCGCGGCCGCGGAAGCCCAGGCCGGTACCGGCCACGACATCATGTCTCACCGCGACTGGAACATCCGCATTCACCAGAACGTGCTTGAGCCGCTCGACGACGTCGTGGACGGCTTGATCAAGCAATACGGCCCGATCAGCCCGGTCTCCGAATACCTCGCCCGCATCAAGGGCACGTGGCGCGGCATCCCGACGACCGTCGGCAGCCAGGTGAAGCCGTGCTGCTCGCGCTTCGATCTCTACCAGCAGCATGCCGGCATCGATATTCGCGGCATGTTCCCGGCCGACGAGTCGAAATACGACAAGGCCAAGATCGATACCTGGAATTGGGATACCTATCTCGATTCCGCCCAGAAGCTCTACAAAGCGGGCTTCCCGGTCGGCTTGCCGATGGGCCAAACCAGCGACGCCGTCGACTGGGTCGGCGCGCTGTTCAACTCATTCGGCGTCGTCATGGTCGACGGCAAGGACAACATCAAGATCAACTCCGACGAGACCCGCACTGCGCTGGAATATTTGAAAAAGCTGATGGCGGTGAACCCGCCGGAAGTTTACGCCTGGGACGACGCCGGCAACAATCGCTGGCTCATCTCCGGCAAGGGTTCGAGCATCATGAACCCGCCGAGCGCCTGGGCCGTCGCCAAGCGCGACAATCCAACGGTAGCGGCGAATTGCTGGACCCACGCCATGCCGCGTGGTCCGAAGGGCCGCTTCGTTGGTCAATTGCCGCAGTTCTACGGGCTGTGGTCATTCTCGAAGAACAAGACCGCGGCGAAGGAGCTTTTGACCTTCATCTCGCAGAAGGAAGCGGTGGCGCAGCTCGTGCAGGCCTCCTACGGTTACGACCTGCCGTCATTCAGGACCATGTACGATCTCGACACCTGGAAGACCGTCGAACCGCCCGTCGGCACGGTCTACAGCTATCCGCCGCGCGGCGACGAACAGACATCGATCGCCGGCGCGCCGGCGCGTTCCGAAGTCGGCGCCCAGATCTACAATCAGGCGATCAACACCGTGATGGTCGCCAAGGTCACGCAGGGCAACGAGAAGATCGACGACGTGATCAAGTGGGCCGAGAACGAGCTCGAAGGAACTTTGCGCGCCTGAGCGACAGTTTTTCGGTTCGTGGCAAAAGCGCGTGCCGGCCTCGGGGGGCCGGCATGCGTAAAGCGCGATGGGAGGCCGATCCGAACGGATCGGTGGCGTGAATATGGCCGATACCGTCCAGACCTGGTCGCCAGCGCTGCAAGGCGTCGGCCTGCGCCCCCCCGCCCGGCAAAACCTCCGACTTTTCCTGCGACGGCGTTCCACGATCGCCTTTTTGATGTGCCTGCCTTTGATCGTGATCATCGCCGGGCTCGTCGTCTATCCGGCGTTCTATTCGATTTATCTGTCAATGCTGAACAAGTCGCAGACCCGCTTTATCGGGCTCGGCAATTTCACTTTCCTGCTGTCGCGCGACGTCTTCATCATGGTGGTGGAGCAGACGGCAATCTTCGCGCTCAGCGCCGTGTTCTTCAAAGCGCTGATCGGGCTCATCACGGCGCATCTGATCAACAATCTGCCCGCTAAGGGCCAGCGCAAGTGGCGCGGCATGATGCTGGTGCCGTGGGTCATTCCGCTGGCGCTATCGTCGCTCGGCTGGTGGTGGCTGTTCGATCCCACACACTCCGCATTCAACTACGTTCTTTCCAGTCTCGGCCTCAGCGAGGTCGGCTGGCTGAGCAGTCCCTATTGGGCGCGCTTTTCCGTCATCCTGGTCAATGTCTGGTTCGGCGCGCCGTTCTTTCTGATCATGTATCTCGCGGCGCTCAAATCGGTGCCGGAGCAGCTTTACGAGGCCGCGGCAATCGACGGCGCCAATGCGTGGCAGAAATTCCGCCACATCACGCTGCCCATGATGCGCAATATCATCGCCATCACGGTGCTGTTCTCGCTGATCGTTACGTTCGCCAACTTCGACATCGTGCAGATCATGACGGGGGGCGGCCCCCGCAACATGACGCATGTGTTCGCCACGTATGCGTTCATGCTCGGCATTCGCTCCGGCGATCTGCCGCTCGGCGCCGCGACCTCGCTGTTCATGTTCCCGATCCTCGCGTTCGCCGCGATCTTCATCCTGCGCGGCGTGCGCAAGCGCGGCAGGGAAATCGGATGAGCACGGCCGCCCTCGCCGCTCGCCCGACGCAGGGTTTCGGCCTCCGCGCCAGCCTGAGCCGGAATCGGCGCTGGGCGCTGTTCACGTCGTACTTTTTCCTCATTCTATTCGCGATCTTCTTCCTCATCCCGCCCTATTACATGGTCGTCACCGCGCTCAAGAGCGACGCCGAAGTGGCGCGGATGGCGACCAATCCGTGGATCATCGCCGACGGCGTCACGCTCGATCAATTCCGCATCTTGCTGACGCAGACCGATTTTCTGATCTTCTTCAGGAATACGATCATCGTGACGACGTGTACGGTCGCGATCACGATGGTGGTCAGCGTTTTTGCCGCCTTCTCGCTCGGCCGGATGAAGTTCTGGGGTTCGGGCATCCTGGCGACGGGAATTTTCCTGACCTACCTCGTTCCCGACACGCTCTTGTTCATTCCGCTGTTCCAGATCGTCAAGGCGATCGGGCTACTCAATTCCTACTGGGGCATGGTGCTGATCTATCCGACGCTCACCGTGCCGTTCTGCACCTGGATCATGATCGGCTATTTCCAGTCGATCCCGAAAGAGCTCGATGAAGCCGCGCTGATCGACGGCGCGGGTCATTTGCAGATGCTCACCAAGATTTTCATCCCGGTAGCGTTGCCCGGCATCATTGCCGCGATGATTTTCGCCTTTACCGTGTCGTGGGCGGCCTTCGTCTATCCGATGGCGTTTCTTTATTCGGCGGACCAGCAGGTTCTCACCGTCGGCACGGTAACGAGCCTGATCCGCGGCGACGTTTACAAGTGGGGCATGCTCATGGCCGGCGCGCTCATGGCGGCGGCTCCGCCGCTCGTCATCTATGCGTTCCTGATGGACTACTACATCGCGGGCCTCACCGCAGGCGCCACGAAGGGGTAATGAGCCATGGCCGAAGTCGCGTTGCGTAACGTCGTCAAGCGGTTCGACAATGTCGAAGTGGTTCGCAACATCAGCCTCGACATTCCTGATAACGAATTCGTCGTGCTGGTCGGCCCATCGGGCTGCGGCAAGTCGACAACGCTGCGGATGATCGCCGGGCTCGAGGAAATCAGCGCCGGAGACATCTATATCGGCGGCGAAGTCGTGAATGATTTGCCGCCGAAGGATCGCGACATTGCCATGGTGTTTCAGAATTACGCGCTCTATCCGCACATGTCGGTATTCGAAAACATGTCGTTCGGGTTGAAGCTGCGCAAATTCTCCAAAGACGAGATCAAAAAGCGCGTCGATCACGCCGCGCGCATTCTCGATATCACCGAGCTCCTCGACCGCAAGCCGAAAGCTTTGTCCGGCGGCCAGCGCCAGCGCGTGGCGATGGGACGCGCCATCGTGCGTAATCCGAAAGTATTTCTATTCGACGAGCCGCTGTCCAACCTCGACGCCAAGCTGCGGGTGCAGATGCGCACCGAGATCAAGCGCGTTCATCAGCTGGTAAAGACCACCACGGTTTACGTCACCCACGATCAGGTCGAAGCGATGACGCTGGCCGACCGCGTCGTGGTTATGAACGGCGGCGTCATCGAACAGATTGCCACACCGCAGGACCTCTACCATCATCCCAAGACGCTTTTCGTGGCCGGCTTTATCGGCTCGCCCGCGATGAATTTCATCCGCTGCCGGCTGGAACAGAACGGCGTCGGGCAGCGCGTGCGCATTTCCGACACGATCAGCCTGCCGGTGCCGGCATCGCAATCCGGGCGCTTCCAGTCACTCAATGGCAAGGAACTGATATTCGGGCTGCGGCCGGAGCACATTACCGAACCGCGGCGCAACGACCGCGACACGAATTGCGAATTCGTGGCGACGCTCGACGTGGTCGAGCCGATGGGCATGGAGACGATGGTCTATTTCACCGTCGACGGCCAGGAAATCTGCGGGCGCGTCGATCCCGGCAGCGCATCCGGTCCGGGCGAAACCATGAGGCTCTACGCCGACATGGAACGTATGCACCTGATTGATCCGCAGAGCGGCGCGGTGCTGTAGAAAACCATCATCCCGGGGCGCAGGCCCCGGGATGATTATCTCATCTCATCTCATCTCACCTCAGTCTTCGACGTAAGCTTCCGCCGAGATGTCCTTGCCGGTGTAATCCGGCATCAGGCCGGCCGACACCAAGCTGATCACCGCGCAGCCGGCGATATAGATCGCGATCGCATAGCCGGAACCGTACGCCGCGAACAACGCCGTCGCGATGATCGGTGCCGGGCCGCCGGCGATGACCGAGGCCAGCTGATACCCCAACGACGAACCGCTATAGCGCAGATTTGGCGTGAACGATTCCGCAATCAGCGCCGCCTGCGGCCCGTACTGCATGTCGTGCGGAATGAGCGACAGCACGATGGCGATGAACACTGCCGACGGAATGGCGGTATCCACCATGCCGAAATAGAGGAAGCCGAACAGGCCCATCGTCACGACGCCGATCAGATACATGTTCTTGCGGCCGATCCGGTCCGAGATGTGCCCGGCCAGCGGAATGGTGAAGAACGAAACGCAGGCCGCGACCAGCACCGCCGTGAGGATGAAATTTCGATCCATCTTCAGCGTTCCGACGGTATAGGCGAAAACGAAAGCGGTGAAGACGTAGAATGGCGCCTGCTCGGACATCCGCAGCAACGCCGAAAGCAGAATCTGTTTCGGCTGCTTTTTGATGACTTCGATGATCGGCGTCTTCTCGATCTTGTTGGTGTCGACGAGATTTTGGAACACCGGCGTCTCGAGGATGCCGAGACGGATCCAGAGCCCGATCCCTACGAGGATGATCGACAGCGCGAACGGTATGCGCCAACCCCAAGTTACGAAATCGTCCCCGGACCATTTGCTGAAGACCATGACGGCCAGCGTCGATAACAGGAGGCCGCAGGGGACGCCGAATTGTGGCCAAGAAGCCACCAGCCCGCGCTGGCCGCGCGTGCGCGACCATTCCATGGCCAACAGGACCGAGCCGCCCCATTCGCCGCCGACGCCGATGCCTTGGATCGCCCGCAGCACGGTGAGGAGCACCGCGCCCCAGATACCGATCGAATCATAAGTCGGCACGAAGGCAATGGCGAAGGTCGCCAGCCCCATGCACAGCAGCGTTGCGATCAGCGTCGCCTTCCGGCCGATGCGATCGCCGTAATGGCCGAATATCGCCGCGCCGATCGGGCGGCCGACAAAGCCGATGAAATAGGTTCCAAAGGCGGCGAGCGTTCCCGCAAGCGCCAATTCATGGGGGAAGTAAAGCTTACCGAAGACCAGTCCGGCCGCCGTGCCATACAGGAAAAAGTCGTACCACTCGATTGCCGTGCCGACGGTCGCTGCAATCACTGCTTTGCGCAGTTGAGCGCTATGTTCAGCCTCGGGCAATGCCCCAACTGTCGTTGCCATAGCCATGGCATCCCTCCCCCGTTTCCTCGTTTTTGCGGAGCGGGCTCCACGGCCCGCTTCCTGAGCCAAGGATATACGCAGAGGTTGGGGCGTGGCTACTGGCCAAAGGGTTACACACAACCGGTCCGGCGTTTTGATGCACTGCAGCGCAGATTCGGGCGCTTGTCGGAACTTCTCCTAGGGCAGGCGCGATGCGCTTACTGACTCGGCCTGTTCGACGCCATCACCGTGACAGGCGTAGCGCGATAGTCATCCGCAAATAGCCGCTTCAGGTTATCTACCTTCGGCAAATCGTTGAAAACGATATACGGGTAGGTCGGATGCACGACGGCAAAATCCTGATGGTAGTCCTCCGCCGGATAAAAGCCGGATAACGACTCGAGCTTGGTTACGATCGGCGCGTCGAAGGCATGCGCTTGCGTAAGCTGGGCGATATAGGCAGCCGCGATCCGCTTCTGCTCATCATTGGCATAGAAGATCGCCGAGCGGTATTGCGTGCCTTCGTCAGGCCCTTGATAATTCAGCTCGGTCGGATTGTGCGCTACGGAAAAGTATATTTGTAGAATTTTTCCGTAGGAGATTTCGCGCGGATCAAATGTCACGGAAACCGATTCGGCGTGCCCGGTCCGCCCGGTGCTGACCATCTCGTAGTGCGCCGTATCCTTCTGGCCGCCGGCATAACCGGACACCGCCTGGGTGACGCCCTTGGTATGCTCATAGACTGCCTGCACGCCCCAGAAGCAGCCCCCGGCGAGAACCACGGTCTGTGGACCGGCCGCGGCCGGCGCGGTCGCATCGAGCGTCGGAGGCGGAATGGCGACAGCTGGTTCGGCGGCATTCGCAACACCGATTGCCAACGCGAAGAGCGAAACAAACAGCGATGCTCCCACGATCAAAGTGCTCGGCATTTTAGTGCGTGCCATCTGCTTCCTCCGAATGGGCCGTCGACTTGCGCCCGGCGCGCAAGCAGCGTCGCGTAACTCTTAGGTCAATTACAGGAACACGCGCCAATCACAATTCTCACCACGCCGCAACGCCGGGCGGTCACGACATCGTGTTCACATATGGTCCCCTAAGCCGCGCGCTACTCAAGGGTCTGATAGCCGCGAATAATCGCCTCCGAGCCAAAGCCCCAATAATTGCGCAGCGTTGCCTCCGGCCAAACTTTAGGCCGCTGCGGCCGGTCCTGATGCCACGGCCGCGGATCGAAATAGCCAAGCGTCTCGTCCTTCATCTGGTCCATCTCGCAGAAGAACTCGACACGCACCTTATCGGCGTTGCGGTGATAGATCGCGACATTGTGGCCGATGATGTGGCGGCCCGGTCCCCAGACCAGACGGATGTCATGCCGCGCCAGGATCTCAGCCGCGCGCTGGATTTCCGCCCAATCCTTCACTTCGAAGGCAATGTGGTGGAGCTGCGGCTCGGCGTCATAGACAAAATTCACCGTGTGGTGATCCGTGTTGCAGCGCAGGAACGCGAAATGGTCGGCGTGCCAATCGGAGACGCGAAAGCCGAGCACGTCGCAATAGAATTTCACCGTCTTCTGCACATCGTCGACGCGATAGGCGACGTGGCCGAGCTTGAGCGGCATGACGCCGGCCGCCCGGCCGTCATCCTTGGCGAAGCCGTAGCCGGCGAAAATCTCAACCTGCGTGCCCTTGGGATCGGTGAAGACGATCGCCTCGGCTATGCCGGGGGATATTCCGCTGCGCCGCTCGCATTTCACCCCATCTTTGCTCAACGCACGTTCGACTTCGCCGAGATCGGAATCGGGCGCAACCTGAAGCGCCAGCCGTGACAGCGCGTTACCCCTGCCCGGTTCGAGCGCGATCGCTTCGAGCCCGAGCTTGCAAGCGAGAAAAGCGCGCTCCTTGCCGCGTTCGATAAGCGTCAGACCGACGACATCGGTGTAATAGGCAATCTGACGCTCGATATCGGGCGTTGTCAGGGTCGCATGCCCAAGGCGTCTGACCTGAATCATGTGGACTGCTCCCGCTGCATTCGCGCGCCCGCCACCGGGTGTCCTTACCCCGCTGCGCGATCGGGCGCCTCTTTTGGCGCCCAATCTATCCCAATTAGTTTTCCGGTGCGCGGGACCGAAGCCCGCTATTGCGATTTGACCCCACATAGGCCGCGGCCCTAACACATCGCCCCTCGCACCTGACGCCGCCGCGTCGCCGAAACCGCCGATTAATAATTTCCGTGAATGATGCCGCATCCCGATAGGGCCGGCTCATTCTCGTCACCGCGGCCGCATTGACTGACGCCAATTGAGGCCAAGCGACGTCATGAGCGCTAAACCGGCGCAGTCACCCTCCACCGGGCCGACCGAGCAAGGCAAGGCGCGAACGCCGCTGTGTTTCGTCATCGACGGCGACGGCAGCATCCGGCATTTCCTATCGCTCATTCTGCACGGCGCCGGCATCGATACCGAGGAATTCGCCGACGGCCAGGGATTGCATCAGGCGCTGTCGCGCCGTTCGCCCGATCTGGTCGTTCTCGATATCCCTCTTGAATCCGCCGAAGCCATCGCCTGCGTGGCCGCGCTCGGCGCCGCCAACTATCGCGGGCGAGTGCAGCTCGTGTCGAGCCGCGGTTCCGCGGTTCTAGGCCATGTCAAAAGCATCGGCGAACAGCAGCACCTGCAGATGCTGCCGGTCTTGCGGAAGCCGTTTGAGACCAATGCCGTCGTGAAGCTGCTTGGCGACCTTAAGCTCGGGCATCCGCCTGCGGTCGCCGGCCGCATCGACCTTGACGAGGCCCTGTCGAACAAGTGGATCGAATTCTGGTATCAACCGAAGATCGACCTGCGCAAAAAACAACTTGTCGGAGCCGAAGCGTTCGCCCGAGCCCGCCACCCGACACACGGCATCTTGATGCCCGGCGCCTTCATGCCGGGCGCCAAGGAGTCGACCCTCATCGCGCTGTCAGAAATGGCGCTGTCCAAGGCGCTGACAGCCGCCGTCGACTTTGCCGGGCTCGGCGTCAATTTGCGGATGGCTGTCAACATTCCGGTCAGCGCGCTGGTGAAGCTTCCGGTCGCCGAGATCGTGCAGAACTTTCGGCCGCAATTTGAAAAATGGCCTGGCGTGATCATCGATGTGGCCGAGGAGCAGATCGTTACCGATCTCGCGCTGGCCAGCGACATCACGAAACGATTGCACCACTTGGACGTCCAGCTCGCGATCGACGATTTCGGCCGCGGTTATTCCTCGCTGGTGCGGCTCAAAGAATTGCCGTTTGCCGAAATCAAGCTCGACCGGACCTTCGTGACCGATTGCGGCACCGACAAGGTCAATGCCCCGTTGTGCAAGACGGTGATCGACCTCGCGCACAATTTCGGCAGCGTAGCCGTGGCGATCGGTATCGAAAAGGCGTCTGATGCGCTGGCTTTGGTCAGCATGGGCTGCGACTACGGTCAGGGCTTCTTGCTCGGCCAGCCGATGCCGCAAGAGCGTTTCGTGTCGCTGCTTCGCCAGCGTACCGGCTCGCCAGGCCGCACCGCTGCGGCGGCGCAGCGCGCACCGGAAAAGCGGCAGGCTTGATCGCCAAACGGCGCCTCAGTGCGTCCAGGCGCCGCGTCGCGTGTAAGCGAAATTGTCGGAATAGGAGATGCGCTGCCGCTTCGGCGGCTTGCTCTCGAACACCTCATAGGCGATGCCGTTGCGCTCGCAATAGGCGATGGCCTCTTCCTCGGTGTCGAAGCACAGCCGCAACTGCTGCTTCATGTCGCCTGAACTCGTCCAGCCCATCAGCGGGTCGACCGCGCGCGGCTGCTCGGGTTCATAATCCAGGACCCATTCCTTGGTCTTAGCGGTGCCGGACTGCATCGCGGTGCGGGCTGGTTTGTAGATCCGGGCGGTCATATCGGAGCCATCACTGAATATGGTCGGGGCAGCAGGATTTGAACCTGCGACCTGGAGTACCCAAAACTCCCGCGCTACCAGGCTGCGCTATACCCCGCCGGTCGCGGCACTGGATAGCTGTTTCGCTGGTCCCCAGCAAGCCGAGCAAACTAGCCGTCCAATCAGTGGTTACCGAAAATTGAGCCGGTCACACGGTCGCCGGGCGCGATATGGAGTTTGCGCGCGGTACCGGCAATGACTTCCAGCACGGCGCGCACCGGACCGCCCGACGGAATGAGGTTGTCCGACATCGGCTGAGCATTTTCAGCGACCCGTAGGACGCGCCCGTCGCCCTGGATGAAGACCATGTCGAGCGAGATGTAGGTATTATGCATCCAGAACTGGACCGGTTGGTCGGTTTGGAAATCGAACAGCATGCCGTGACCCTCCGGCAGCGATTTGCGGTACATCAGGCCGCGGGCGCGTTCCAAATCGTTGGTCGCAAGCTCGACGGAAAATGCGTGCACGCCCGAGCTGGTAACGATTTCGATCGTGTCCTGCCCGGCCGCGCTCGCCGCTGTTTGCGCAGCCGGCAGGGCGCAGCCGGCGACAAATAGGATCGCCGCGAGGCCAATGGCCCGCATCAACCGCGTCGAATGAAGGGTGGCCCTCGCCGCTAATGCGAGGCTGGACCGAGCGGGCCGCTCTCGGGCCGGACTTCCGCCGCCATCAGACCCTTCGGCCCGGGTCCGAAACGCACCAGGACGAACTGGCCTGGACGCAGCTCGGCCAAGCCGAAGCGGCGCAACGTTTCCATGTGAACGAATATGTCCGGCGTCCCTTCCCCCCGCGTCAGGAAGCCGAAGCCGCGCAGCCGATTGAACCATTTGACCTGTGCCCGTTCGAGACCACTTGTGGGCGCCACAGTAACATGGGTTCGCGGCGGCGGCATCTGGGCCGGATGGATCGCCGTCGATTCGTCCATCGAGAGAACCCGGAAGGCCTGCAAGCCCTTCGGCCCGGGCACCACCTCGCAGGCAACCCGCGAACCCTCATAAGCCGTCTGAAAGCCATCGCGGCGCAAACAGGTGACGTGCAGAAGCACGTCGGCCATGCCGTTATCCGGGACGATGAAACCGTAGCCCTTGGCGACGTCGAACCACTTGATGACGCCGGCTACTTCGATGACGCGCGCAGAGGCTTCGTCAGGAAGACCGACGTCGGGCCCGAGGCCCGGCTTGGTTGATTTTGGTTCGATCCCGTCCGACGCCATGACGCCGTGGCCGCCGCCGCTGTTGTGCTGGCGCCCCGCGGGCGCATGACGAATCTCTTGAATCGAAGATAACACCGGCAATCCGACGCGAAAGGGTAAAAATGCAACACTGGCGTAAAAGCGTCACGGCCTGTGCACAAAGCGGATTTTATTCAGTGCAGGATAAACGGCTCTAAAACGGTCCCGATATCCTGGCGCGCGACCAAGTCGGCGATTTCGTCGAACTCGGTCGGCTCGCGGTTGACGATAACGAGGCGCGCGCCGTTTCGTTTCGCCACCAAGGGAAAGCCGGCGGCCGGCCAGACCACCAGCGAAGAGCCGATCACAAGGAATAGATCGCAGGACTGAGCGAGATCCCGGGCGCGCCGCATTGCCGCATCGGGCATGGCTTGGCCGAATGACACCGTCGCGGTTTTGACGAAGCCGCCGCAAGCCGGGCAATCCGGTGCGCATCCATTGCCGGCGTCCATGAGCCGCCGCACCCACGACAGTTCGTAGCGCTCGTTACAGTCGAGGCATAATGCAAAGGTCGTATTGCCGTGCAGTTCGACGATGTGTTCCGGCGCAATTCCCGAGGCTTGATGCAAATTATCGATGTTTTGCGTGATCACGGCCGGCACCTTGCCGGCGCGGTACAGGCTGGCGACGGCACGATGGCCCCGATTCGGCTCGGCGCCGCCGAATTGCTCGTCCATGGCAAAGCGCCGCCGCCAGGACTCGTTGCGCGCCTCCTGACTGGCGAGGAACTCGTCGAACGAGATCGGCCGGTACCGGGTCCATAGCCCGCCGGGCGAACGAAAGTCTGGAATACCAGATTCAGTCGAAATGCCCGCCCCGGTGAACGGGATCACGGTGCCGGCATCGTGGACCATCTCCTGCAGTCGCGCTAAGGCACTATCGAGATCGGGCGCAATCATTCGTCACAGCCACGCTTCATACCCACCGGGCGCCATCGTACATTTACCTACTGACCGTTACGGCCATTTCCGACCTGCGGAGGTTCCATCATGCGGTATCTGCACACAATGCTGCGCGTGCGCAATCTCGACGACGCGCTCGACTTCTATTGCAACAAGCTCGGCCTCAAGGAAGTGCGCCGCCGGGTCGACGAGAAGAATAAGTTCACCCTGGTGTTCCTGGCCGCTCCCGCCGACGGTGACCTCGTCGCCAACGGACCGGCCAATCGCCAGGCGCCGCTTGTCGAGCTCACCTATAACTGGGACAGCGAGGACTACGGTGAGGCGCGCTATTTCGGCCACCTCGCCTACGAAGTCGACGACATCTATGCGCTTTGCGAGAAACTCATGAAAGCGGGCGTCACCATCAACCGGCCGCCGCGGGACGGCCAAATGGCCTTCGTGCGCTCCCCCGACAAGCAGTCGATCGAACTGTTGCAGAAGGGCTCGCCGCTGCCGCCCAAGGAGCCCTGGATCTCGATGCCCAATACCGGGAAATGGTAAGCCGGCAAGCGCTTGCTTGCCGCGGCGGCATGATCCGGAAAAGTGGAAGCCGGTTTTCCGAAAAGATCATGCTTAGTCAAAAGGTAGAGCGCAATCGCTTTAATCTGAAGCGATTTGCGCTCTAAGCCAAATCTCCTTATATGTCGCGCGCTTTTACGAGCAAGCGCTCCGCGCTTGTTGCGCGCCCTTCGTCTAGCGGTCTAGGACACCGCCCTTTCACGGCGGTAACACGGGTTCGAGTCCCGTAGGGCGCGCCAATTTCAATCTTGGTCGCAAAATAAAGGGCGCCGACTTAAAGCCGGCGCCCTCATCTTACGCGTATGCGCGCCGGCTACATTCCATTATTGGTCAAATACTGCTGCGTCGCGGCATTCGCCGCATCGTCTTGTGCTTCGGTGTTGATCACGCTCTCGTCCATCTGAAAGGTGTCTTGGTCCGCCTGCTGCATGGCTTGGTCCGACGCGTCGATGGCCGCTTGTGACTGACTGTTATCGACCTCAACCGTTTGCGAAGGTGTATCAAACACCTGCCAATTGTCGTCACTGGACGCAGCCGGGGCATATCTGCCGGTAGCCCGCGATACGTGGGTTACGAGCGGCACCGCAAACCCGCCGAACGCGGCCGCAATGAAATCCGGAAGATCGAATTGCCGTTGTGTGAACTGACGGTATTTGGCGGCCGCCGCCTGACGCGTATGCACCGCATGTGCTGGCTTGATCGTCTTGTGGACATGCGTTGTCGCGGCCATCGCGCCGTTCGCGCTAAGGACGAGCGACGCCGCGATAAGAATACGCGGGACCATCGATTTGGTGATGAGTAACTTGCTGTAGAGCGTCTTCATGGCAACCTCCTTCAACATCGGAGTCCCCTAAACACTATGTCGCAACGCTAGCTCCGCCCGGATTGAGGACGGATGGCCGGCGCGTTAATTCGGGTCCACATTTTCGGTAACGGGTTAGGGCCGATTACAGCCGCGCCGAAAACGCTTGTGCCAGCTGGCCGAGTTCGACGCTGATGCAGCGCACAATTCACCGAACTGTTGCCGCAGCGATGGAATGTTTCCCCGCCTCGCCCATGTCCGCGACTCAGATCGGCCATGGCGACGCCACACAGTGCTCTTAGGCCTTGTCCGCGGGCTAAGAGGAACGGGTCTCCAGGGAGGAAGATTATGACTCTGCAAGCCGAGACGGCGGTGCGGGCGCGATTGGTCGCCTACAGCAAGAACAATTGCCCGCAATGCAGCGAATGGCTGCTCGCTCCCGACTGGTCCGAACATCTCAGCGCCCGCTGCGTGCGCCATACCTGGTCGTGCGAAGCCTGCGGCTACCAATTCGAGACCGCGGTGTTTTTCCCCGAGGCGGCCTGATCAATCGGCGGCCCGCGGCGGATAGGCGTGTCGCCTGCCGTTGAAATCCTCGACCCCTGAACAATCCGGGTTCAAATAATTCGGGCCGATCGGCGATTTGCCGTAGCCGCCGGGAATGTCGAGCACATAGGCCGGCTGGCATAGGCCCGAATGGCGCCCGTGCAGCGCGCGCATCACGCTTTGGCCCTCCGCGATCGATGTCCGCATGTGTGCCGTGCCGGGCGCGAGATCGGCATGGTGCAGGTAATACGGCTTGATCCGGCATTCGACCAGCGCACGCATCAGCGCGGCAAGGGTCTCGACGTCGTCGTTGACGCCGCGCAACAGCACGGATTGGCTCAACATCGGAATTCCCGCATCGATGAAGCGCGCAATAGCCGTACGCGCATCCTTGGTCAGCTCGCGCGGGTGATTGGCATGCAGGACGACGAACGCCGCCTTATCGCCGCGCAGCGCGCGAACCAAGGCCGGCGAGACCAAACTCGGCGCGGCGATCGGAATACGCGTGTGCACGCGCATCACCTTGACGTGCTCGATCGCGGCAAGCCGCGCGGTCACGTCCTTCAGGCGGCGCGGCGACAGCAAGAGCGGATCGCCGCCGGTGAGGATCACTTCCCAGATTTGCGGCGTGGCGCGGATGTAGTCGAGCGCCGCCGCGAGCGCCGCGCGCGAAAGCCCTCCCCGTCCCGGCCCGACCATTTCGCGCCGGAAGCAGAAGCGGCAATAGACCGCGCAGGCGCTGACGAGCTTGAGCAATACGCGGTCGGGATAGCGGTGAACGACACCTTCGACCGGGCTATGCGCATCGTCGCCGATCGGATCGCCGCTTTCCTCCGGCTGGAGTTCAAGCTCGCGCGCGTCGGGAACAAATTGCCGCGCGATCGGATCGCGCGGATCGGACGGATCGATCAAGTTGGCCATGGCCGGCGTGATCGCGACCGCATAGCGCGCAGCGACATTCTCGAGAGCCGCGAGGTGGTCGGGGCGCGCCAATCGCGCATCGACGAGCTCGGATGGCGTTCGCAACGTACCGGCTGCTCTCATTGCGGTGGCTCCTGAACGGGCGTCCATAATACCTGGTCGATACGCGAAGCGCCGGTCGCCAGCATGACCAGACGGTCGAGACCGAGTGCAATGCCGCAGGCCTGCGGCATTTCCGCAAGCGCGGCGATGAAATCTTCGTCGATCGGATGGCGCTCGCCGTAGATGCGCTCTTTCTCCGCCATTTCGCGTTCGAGCCGGCGGCGTTGCTCGGCGGCGTCATTGAGTTCGCCAAAGCCGTTGGCAAGCTCCACCCCGCAAACGTAAAGCTCGAAGCGTTCCGCGACACGCGGATCCTGTCTTGAACCTTGCGCCGGCTGCGCCAGCGCCGACAGCGCAGCCGGATATTCATCGAGGATGGTGGCGCGGCCGATGCCGAGATTGCCCTCGATGCGCTCCACCAGCACCCGGCTGAAAATGTCGCCCCAAGTGTCGTCATCGCCGATGCGGATGGCCGCCGTTTGCGCGGCGCGGGCAAGCCGCTCGCGATCCGGCACGCCGTCCAGCAGCGTCGCCAGCAGATCGATGCCGCCAAAGCGCGCGAACGCTTCCGCTACGGTCAGCCGCTCGGGCTCGGCGAAGGCGTCGGCGGAGCGGCCGCGAAATGTCAGCTGCCGCGTCCCGGCCGCGCGTGCCGCGGCCCTTATAATGGCAACGCAATCCCCCATCAGACTCTCATAGGATTCGCCCGCGCGATACCATTCGATGAGCGTGAATTCGGGATGATGCAGCGCGCCGCGTTCGCGATTGCGAAACACTTTTGCGAATTCGACAATGCGCCGCTCGCCCGCCGCTAGCAGCTTTTTGCAGGCGAATTCCGGCGAGGTGCGCAGATATAACCGTGACGGCGTGCCGTCCGGGGCGGCAAGAGTGGTGGCGAAGGCGTGAAGATGAATTTCGTTGCCCGGAGAGACCTGCAGCGCGGCAGTGTCGACCTCGACAAAGTCCTGCCCGGCAAACCATGCCCGCAGCGCGGCCAC
Organism: uncultured Alphaproteobacteria bacterium; assembly: GCA_963775515.1. Lineage (GTDB taxonomy): Bacteria > Pseudomonadota > Alphaproteobacteria > Rhizobiales > Xanthobacteraceae > BOG-931. The sequence goes on from CAVZIQ010000002.1 coordinate 264,173, forward strand.
GATCCGACCCCGCGCCAACAAGGTCGGCCGCCGGTCGGCGTGGACGTGGGGAGCCCAAAAGGGCGAGGAAGGGGGCGGAACGGCCGGCATGTCCTTGTCTAAACAGCGTTGACGGAATAACTAGCGGTGACGCTCAGGATCGGTATGTTGCGGTCCGTCCCTGCTTATCAACATTGAGGAAACCGTGAGAGTCATCGCTAGCTCATTGCGAAAAGGCAATATCGTCGAAATCGACGGCAAACTCGGCGTCATCATGGCCGTCGAGAACATCCATCCCGGCAAGGGTACGCCGGTCACCCAGATGGACGTCCGCCGGATCGCCGACGGTGTAAAGGTTTCACTGCGCTATAAGACCACCGATCAGGTCGAGCGCGCCTTCGTCGAGGACCGCAAGCACCAATATATGTATCAGGACGGCGAAGGCTTCCACTTCATGAACATGGAAAGCTACGACCAGGTCGCCCTGCCCGCGGACATCATCGGCGATCAGGCGGCCTATTTGCAGCCTGAGATGGAAGTGACGATCAGCATGCACGACGCCGTCCCGGTCGCCATCGAGCTGCCGCCCAAGGCTACGCTCGAAGTGGTCGAAACCGAACCGACGATCAAGAGCCAGACCGCGGCCTCGTCCTACAAGCCAGCCGTGCTGTCGAACGGCGTGCGCACCATGGTCCCGCCGTTTGTTACGACCGGCACCAAGATCGTGGTGATGACCGCCGACGGCAGCTACGTTGAACGAGCGAAGGACTGACCTTGTCGCGGAGGCTGCGCCGCCAAAGCAAGTTGACCCGAGCATCGGTTTCGCGTCCGCTATTTCTCCATCAGAAGACGTCAGATCGTCCTGCCGAAGCGTAGCCCGCGCCGCGCTGCCGTCCGATATTTGTCTTGCCAAGTTCACGGGAAAGCGCGAGCCTTTAAAAGACGGACTTTGATGGGCTCAATCGAGGGGAATTAAGCGATGCTGCGCACATTAGGTGTCGTTGCCGCTTTGCAGGTTCTGGCCTGGACTCCGGCCTGGGCCTGCAGCGGACAGGTTGGCACGAGCATCTACCAGGACAATTTCAGCGACGATAGCGGCGGCTGGGACAAATCCCCGCCCATGGCGATGGTTAAGCCTCCCGTATTTGTGTTTGCAATGGATGCAACGACGAAGGGGTTCAACGTACTGAACACCACCTTCAATGCAACAGACGGCGATTACTGCATGGACTTCGTTCTGCCCGCGGCGATTGCGGCAAATAATCAGATGTATGCCGGAATAGTTTTCTGGGCGACGCCGGATTACAGCAACATGATGCAGCTTCAGGTGGGATCCGACGCATCGGTATATTTGGCCAAATCCACGGCAAACGTTTGGACGACCATATTTGCAGTGAAAAACGCTCCGGGATTCAAGTCCGGCGCGAACGCCGTAAATACTCTGCGCGTCACCGCGCTTAGCGGCCTGATAACGGTCTACCTGAACGGCAGCACAGTTAAGGCGGTCAGGGCGCAGGAACCACCGAGCGCCAACGCCAGTTTCGGCATGAACGGATTTGATGACACGGCGGCCGCCAACGCACCTCAAATCCAGGTTAAGGACTTCAGTGTCACGGCTGGAAAATAATCGCGGCAACCAGCCGCCGACATCCCCTTTCGGGCACGGTGTAAAGCCTTAATCTTCCTCATCTTCGAACGGGCTTTGCTGGCGAGCTGAATTGGTCGCCAGAGTTATTTTTCGACGCCCGCTCGTGTGGCTGTCACCGGACGACGGCTTCGGGGCTTCCCGCGATCGCTCGAATAAGACGGAACCTGCACCGCCACCGAAAGCGGTGAGTTCGTCTTCTTCGCAGGTTGCCGCGATTGCCAGTCCGATCGAAGCAAGGTGTGCGCGGCGGTAGCAATACACAGCGAGCAGGCCTCGCGCCGTCGGCGAGACCGTAGCAATGAGTGCGTTCAGGCCATGTGCGCTGGCCCGATACATTTCGCCAAGCATTTGATCGGCGACGGGACAGGGTTCGTCCTCAAGAAGCGCGCGGTGATCGGGCAGCATCGCGAGATCTCCAAAGTGGTTACTCCGATAGTGACCATCCAATGCATCGCGTTAAGGCGGCGTTAACCCGACCGCGCGGCATCCCAATCGATCCTGAACGTTCATTCATCGTGAGCGTCGCCGTACTTCTCGCGCCAAGCGCCGCGGCACCGCTTGGCACGATGGGCGTTGCTGGCGATAGTAGAGAATCTCAAACTCGGGATTTGCCGCGTGCACGCCGCCGTAAAGACCAATCGCAGGCTCCTCACGACGGGATTTTCCTGCGCGATGCTGATCGGCTCGGTCCATGCCGGCTTGAGCACTGAATGCAAGCCGAGCCATTTCCGAGCGCCGTATTTCATCAAAAGCATGGGCGCCTGCGCCTTCGATCCCGAAACATTGAGTTATGCCGGCACTCCGGTGCAGCAGGCCATGTGCCTGATGCGCGGCATGGATGCGACCAGGAACCTCGGGCCGCCACTCGAGAGTCTGCCGACCGGCCTCGCCAGCCGGATCGGCCAGACGACCGGCCTGCCCTCGCGCGAGGCGCTGTCGGGCTTTCTCTCAAAGCAAAACCTCGAAACCGATTTTGCCGCCCATTTGTGGGAGCCGCTATCGCACGCCGCCGACAACGATCCCGATGCGCCGATGGCGCGCTATTTTGTCATTCACGACACCAGCGGACCGAATTACGGGCATCGCGGATTTCCGGACAACATCGATACCGACCCGCAATACGAGAACCTCGCCGATTACGCCTGTTCGGACGGCTGGGGACGCGCGCACGTCTTCGTCAACCGCACCGGCGAAATGCTGGTGGCGCACGATTATTCGATTGCGTGGCGCGAAACCAAGTTCGAGCAAGCCGCCGAATTCGGCGGCGAACTGCAAGGACTTTTCCTTCACAACGAGCTCGTGCAGCCGCGAAAGAGCGCGTCCGGGCACGGCCGGCGCAACGACGCGCAATCTCCCGATCCCGCCTTCACCGCCGCGCAATACGACAGGCTGGCGCTGCTTTACGTGATCGCCAGCGTGCGCCGGGGAAAATGGCTCATTCCTGCGTTCCACGCCGCCATCGACGCGGAAATCCCCAACGGCCATGACGATCCGCTGAATTTCGATATCGACAGCTTTGCCGACAGCCTCGATCGGCTTGTTGCAAAACTGGAACCGCCTGCGGTGATTCAGGCTGCCCACCAGTGAGGGCCGTCACGACGAGACGCGCGTCGTTGGCGGCCATCTCGGGCGCCATTGCGACACTGATCGCGCCGACCGGCGCGCGCGCCGCGGCCATGCCGTTCGATCAATGGACCGCCGCATTTCGCGCCAAGGCGATCGCGCACGGCATCACCGACGATACCTACACCCGCGTCATGAGCGGCGTCCGACCCGATACGACCGGGCTTGAAGCGATCCACGAGCAGGCCGAATTCAATCAACAACTTTGGCAGTATCTCAATCGCGCCGTGTCCGATTGGAAAGTTGCCGCCGGCAAGGAAAAGGCAAAGCAATACGCGCCGCTGTTTTCCCGCATCGAAAAAGATTTCGGCGTCGAGCCCGCGTTCATGCTCGGCGTGTGGGGCATCGAATCGGCATTCGGCGATGCCGTCGTCGCGAAAAATCACATGCGGCCGGTCATCCCGGCGCTGGCGACGCTGGCGTGGGCCGAACCGCGCCGGCGCGCGTATTGGCAGCAAGAACTGATCAATGCGCTGACCATCGTTCAGCGCGGCTGGAGCACGCCGGAGGAAATGGTCGGCTCCTGGGCCGGCGCCATGGGTCACACCCAATGGATGCCGGAAGTCTGGCTCCATATCGGCATCGATTATGACCACGACGGCAAAATTTCGCCTTACGGCGCCCCGGACGATGCGCTCGGATCGACTGCACGCTATTTCGTCGAACGCGGCAATTATCGGCGCGGCGAGCATTGGGGCTACGAGGTGCGGTTGCCGCATTCGTATGGCGGCCGCGTCTGGCGCAGCTACGCCGCTTGGCAGGCGCGTGGCGTTATCCGCGCCGACGGCGCGCCCTACCCGCAGCCAAACGCAACGGCGCGGCCTTGGGTGCCGGTACCGGGCGGCCCGGCGTTCCTGCTCGGCCCGAATTTCTTCGCCGCGCGCAGCTACAATCCGTCGATGAACTACGCGCTTGCGCTCTGTTATCTCGGCGACCGTTGCGTCGGCGGCGCGCCCTTGGTGCAGAAATTCCCGGGCGGTGAACCGCCCCCGACGCTCGCCGAGATCGAAGAAATCCAGCGCCGCCTTACCGGGCTCGGCTTCGATGCCGGCGATGCCGACGGTCGTATCGGCCTCGCCACGACGCTTGCGGTGCGCAATTATCAGCGCAAGGCCGGTATCGCGCCGGCCGACGGCTATGCCGGCGTAGGACTTCTCGCCCGGTTGCGTCGAGGCTCATGATCCGGTTGGATGTCGCCCGACCCGCCCCCCTCCAAGCCTGACCATGAGGAAATGCCCGCCATGACGCCGTCACAGTCCGCGACCGCACGCGCCAACAATGCCGATCCCGCCGTTGCCGGGGTCGAACGCCCGACGCCGGCCGGCGCCAATGCGCCCGGTTTCGGTTCAGACGTGATCGCCGAGGCGCTGCGCTCGCTCGACATCCCCTATATCGCGCTCACGCCGGGAGCGAGCTATCGCGGCCTGCATGACTCGATCGTCAACTACCTCGGCAATACCAAGCCGCAAATGCTGCTCTGCCTGCACGAAGAAGCCGCCGTCGCTATCGCGCATGGCTATGCCAAGGTCACCGGCAAGACGATGGTCACCGCCGTGCATTCCAATGTCGGGCTGATGCACGCCAGCATGGCCATGTTCAATGCCTGGTGCGACCGCATGCCGGTCGTGGTGCTCGGCGCCACCGGTCCGGTCGATGCGGTCAAGCGCCGGCCGTGGATCGACTGGATCCATACCGCGCGCGATCAGGGCGCGCTCGTTCGCGAATACACCAAGTGGGACGACCAGCCGGCGTCGCCCGGCGCGGCGCGCGAAGCGATCCTGCGCGGCACCTGGATCGCCAATACCGTGCCGCACGGCCCAGTCTATATCAATTTCGACGCCGAACTCCAGGAAATGAAGATTTCCGAGCAACTGCCGCCGATCGAGGCGGCGCGTTATATGCCGAATGTTTCGACCGCGGCGCCGGCCGGGGTCGTGCGCGAGGCGGCGGCCCTACTCAAAGGCGCCAAGCAGGTGCTGATTCTGGCCGGCCGTGCTTCGCGCGATCTGGAGGCCTGGAATGCACGGGTCGCGCTCGCCGAGGCGCTCAATGCGCGTGTCGTCACCGATCTGAAAATCGGCGCGACTTTCCCCACCGATCATCCGCTCTATGTCGGCTCGCCGCGCGCCATCAACCCCGAGAGCGTCGAAGGATTGAAGAACGTCGACGTCATTCTTAGCCTCGACTGGGTCGATCTCGCCGGCGCGCTGCGCTACTTTGGCCCGACGCCGGCCGCCAAAGTGATCCAGGTTTCGCTCGATCACCGCATCCACAACGGCTGGAGCATGGATCACCAAGCTCTGCCGCCGGTCGATTTGTTGCTTTCGGCGGACCCCGATCTCGTGGTGTTGGAACTGGCGAAGGAAGTCGGCAACGAACCCAACAAGAGCGCCAAGCCGCACGCGATGCCGAGCCCTCGCAAAATCTCGGACAAGGAGCCCGCCGGTTTCACCAACGAGCATATCGCGCGCAATTTGCGCAAAGTGCTGGGCGACCGGCCGGTGACCTACACGCACCTGCCGCTGTCCTGGGACGATAGCTGGATCACGTTCCGTCATCCGCTCGACTATGTCGGCTCCGACGGCGGCGGCGGCGTCGGCGGCGGCCCCGGCATTTCGGTCGGCGCGGCGCTGGCGCTCAAAGGCACCGGCCGGCTGCCGATCGCGATCTGCGGCGACGGCGATTTCCTGATGGGCGTCACCGCGGTGTGGACAGCGGTACATTACAAGATCCCGCTGTTGTTCGTGCTCGCCAACAACCGCTCGTTCTATAATGACGAGCTGCACCAGGAGCGGATGGCGCGGGCGCGCAACCGCCCGGTCGAAAACAAGTGGATCGGTCAGCGCATGTCCGATCCGGAAGTCGATCTCGCCGCCATGGGCCGCGCCCAGGGCGCGGTGGGCTTCGGCCCGGTCACCAAGCCTGCGGACCTCGCGGGCGTGCTGGAAAAGGCTATCGCCGCGGTCGATGCCGGCCAGGTCGCTGTCGTCGATGTGCGCGTCGAGCCTGGATATACGGCAGTCATGACGGCAGCGATGACGCGCGCTGGAAGTTGAGCGCAAAAGCGGCGCCGCAGGGAGGAGATCATGAACGAAGCAGTCCCGCTAAAGTCGCTGAAGGCGACGCCGCTCCAGCTTCCCGAGCATCGCGACGCCTTCTATGGCGGCAAATGGCACAAGGCAAAATCCGGCCGCTCAGCCGACGCGATCAATCCCGGCACCGGTGAATCGCTGGGGCCGGTCGCCGATTGCGGCGCCGCCGATATCGACGCCGCCGTGGCCGCGGCCAAGACGGCGTTTCCGGCCTGGCGCGATACACCGCCGCTCGATCGCGCACGGATGCTCAAGCGCATCGCCAATGTGCTGCGCGAGCATGCCGAGGAACTCGCCCTGATCGACGCCGCCGATTGCGGCAATCCTTTCGCCGAGATGGTCAAGGACGCAACGATTGCCGCGGCGCAGATCGAGTTCTACGCCGGCCTCGTGACGGAAATGAAAGGCACGTCGATCCCGATGGGACCCGGCGTGGTGAATTTCTCGGTGCGCGAGCCGCGCGGCGTGGTCGGCCGCATCATTCCATTCAACCATCCGTTCATGTTCTGCGCCGGAAAATCCGGCGCGCCGCTTGCCGCCGGCAACACGGTGGTGATGAAACCGCCGGAACAGGCGCCGCTTTCATCGCTGCGGCTCGCCGAACTGATCGGCGATATTTTGCCGCCCGGCGTATTCAACCTTGTCCCCGGCGGCAGGGAAGCGGGCTCGGCGCTCGCATCGCATCCCAACGTCGCCATGATCGCGCTCATCGGCTCGGTGCCGACCGGCCGCGCGGTGATGAAGGCGGCCTCCGACACGCTCAAAGCCGTGATGCTCGAACTCGGCGGCAAGAATGCGCTGATCGCCTATCCCGATGCCGATCCGGACGAAGTGGCCGACGGCGTCATCGGCGGCATGAATTTCACTTGGTGCGGGCAGTCCTGCGGCTCGACCAGCCGCGCCTTCATCCATGAGAAGATCTACGACGCCGTGCTCGCCAAAGTGAAGACCAAAATCGCACACTACAAGCCCGGCATTGCCACCGATCCGGCCACCACTATGGGCTCGATCATCTCGAAGACCCAGTACGAACGCATCCTAGGCTTCATCGACGGCGCCAAGCAGGAAGGCGCGCGGCTCCTGACCGGCGGCGGACGGCCGAGCGATCCGGCGCTGGCGAAAGGCTTTTTCATCGAGCCGACGGTGTTCGCCGATGTGCAGCCAAATATGCGTATCGCGCGGGAGGAAATCTTTGGCCCCGTCCTCGCGGTCTTCAAATGGAGCGACGAGCAAAAAATGCTCGAACAGGTGAACGCCGTCGAATACGGCCTCACCGCCTCGATCTGGACCAACGATATTTCCACCGCGCACCGCACCGCAGCCGCGGTGCAGGCCGGCTTCATCTGGATCAACGAAGTGTCGAAACATTTTCTCGGCGCGCCGTTCGGCGGCTACAAGCAGTCCGGCATCGGCCGCGAGGAATGTTTCGAGGAGATGCTCGCCTATACGCAGGAGAAGAACATTCACGTGCGGCTGCGGCCTGGAAAAGCGTAACGAATAAGGCGCCACAAAAAAAGGCGCCGATAAATCGGGAGGAATATCACGCGCAAAGCCAAGCGTAGATAGGTCTCGCCTGCGCTCGAAAAGGTTGCCGGCAACATCAAATTCCCGGATCGAATTTGAGCTTCTTATCCTCCCCTGCTTCGCGGGGGAGAAAATTCATCACAGCTTGAACGTCTCGTAAGTCGCCGGATGAAACAATTCGTCGACCGAAACGCGCCGCGGCGACAGGCCCTCAGCGTGATGCTGCGTCAGAAAATAATCGAGCACCTTGCGATTGGGCCCGACGCCGTACGACCAGAAATCGTGGCCCATCAGGTCGCGTGCTTCCTTTAGCCTCTCCTCGACGAAGGGCAGCGTCACTTTGGTGGCGGAGGTGTCGGAGAGTTTTTTTAGGCCGGCTTCCTTGGCTGCTTCGAAGGCCTTGAACACCGCGCCCGGCAGCCACGGATGCCGCTCGGCGAGTTCGCGGCGGATGCCCACCACATGCATGATGGGAAAAAATCCTGTGCGCTTGAAATAGTCTTTCGCCACCGCGACCGGATCCGGAAAAAGCCAGCCGACATGGGGATGGCCCTTCTCGACGAGGCTCGGCGGCCGCGGCGCGATAAAGCCGTCGATCTCGCCGGTTTCGAGTAGTTTTGAAATCGTCGCGCCCTCGGGTGCGTTGTCGAGCCGCACGCCGGGCGGCAGCTTTACGCTGATCTTCTCCGGCCTGCCCGCCTCCTCGATGCCGCCGCGGATCCAATGAATGTCCGAGCGCTTGACGCCGTAATCGTCCTCGAGAAAAGCACGCGCCCAAACGTTGGCGGTGAGCTGATATTCCGGCACGCCGACCTTGCGGCCCTTGAGATCTTCCGGCTTTTTGATGCGGTCGGTACGGACGTAGACCGAGGTGTGACGAAAGGCACGCGATACAAAGGCCGGCACCGCGATATACGGGCAATCATTTTGCGCGGTCTTGACCGTGTAACTCGACAGCGACAGTTCGCAGATGTCGAATTCGGCGGCGCGAAAAGCGCGAAAGAAGATCTCCTCGGGAACGAGGGTCATATAGACCGGATCGACACCATCGATTTGCACGCTGCCGTCGATCAAAGCGCGGGTGCGGTCATAGTCGCCGACCGCGACGGAGAGGTTGAGCTTGGCCATTTCACTTCCCTAGATACATTCACAGCGATCTTGGTCGCGACAGATAGCCGCCTCCGGCGGGTCGTGCCAAGATGCTATCTGACGACGCGCCGCCCGCCCATCGAAAGGCTTGCCGGGATTCGTGATGAAATGGCACCGCATCTTAGTGACGGTTGTAGCGATCCTGCTGCCGTTCCTGCAGCCGGGGGTCGGCCGAGCCCTGCAGGCGGCGCCGCGCGTCTATAGCGACGCCGGCAATATCTATATCGAGCGTAACGGCACGAAGACCAAACTTACCGCATCGGAAATGGACGTCGACCCGGTGCTCACCCCTGACGGGGCATATGTCGTCTATACGCGGCAGGGGCGCGGCCGCACCGTCCATGGCTATGATACCAGCCAAGTCTGCACGACGGAGCCGCGGCCGGACGAACTGCGCCAGATCGGCGTCGACGGCAGCGGCGACAAGCTCTTGCTCAAGGGCCGCAAAGGCATCCCCGAACGCCAGCTTTGCGATTTTCGCAACAAACAGTTCAGCTCGGACGGCCGGCGGCTTTATTTCCTCACCCCCGGCTGGGCCACATCGGGGGCGCTCCACGCCTTCGACATGCACAGTGGCGACGAGCGTTTCGTGCTGCCCGCCAACGATCTCTTGGTGTTGAGTTTCTGTTCGAACAAATACAAAGACGATCTCGTCGTGCTGGCGCACCGCTATTTCCTGCTCGGCGGCAGCTACGATTGGTACTGGCTGTACGATCCAACAGGAAAAAACGAGCTTGGCCCGCTCGGCCAGTTCGACAATCCGGACGAAATGGCGGGGCAAGCGCACGGCGTCTGGTGCGCGAGCAAGCCGTGACATTTCCGCGGAGTCACCGTCCCGCAAAAGGCTCGGCGGCTGCGATATCGGTGAGCTTGAACTGCACGCGCTCCTCGCCCTGCCAGCGATCCAGTGCAAAGGTCCCGGCGGCATGCACTCGCCGGCCGCGGCTACTGCGCAGCGCGGCGCCAAGCTTTTGCCCCGCGGCGCGGAACGCGATGGCGTTAAGGCCGGTGCCGTCAGGGGATTTCAGGCGCACCCGCATATGCGCCTGGCCGACCTCCTCCGCGTAGGTCACCGTATGCGCCGGCAGCGCGATCACCGGCTCCGGATTGCCCGATCCGAACGGCCCGGCGCGCCCGATCATGGCGACGAGATTAGCATCCGCCGCCGCGGCGGTGACGGCGCCATCGATCATCAGACCGTTGGCGCGCCGCGCAATCTCGACGTCGGCGCCGAGAGCGGCTTCGAGAAATGCGCGCAACTCCGCGAGCGCGCCTTTGCGTAAGGTCACGCCGGCCGCCATAGCGTGGCCGCCGCCCTTGAGCAAAAGTCGCTCGGCCACCGCGCGCCGCACGGCGCGGCCGATATCGACGCCGGGGATGGAACGGCCCGAACCGGTGCCGATGCCGCCGGGCTCGAGCGCAATCGCAAAAGCCGGCCGGCCGAATTTCTCCTTCAGCCGCGCCGCGACAAGCCCGACCACGCCCGGGTGCCAGCCCTCGGCGGCGGTAACGACCACCGCGCCCTTTTCTTCGATGCCGAGCGCGGCAGCCGCCTCGGCTTCGGCCTGCGCCAGCGTCGCCTGCTCGATGGCCTGACGCTCCTGATTGAGCCGGTCGAGCTCTGCCGCCATTTTTGCGGCTTCAATCGGATCGTTTTCCAACAGAAGCCGTACGCCAAGATCGGCACGGCCGATGCGGCCGCCGGCATTGATGCGCGGACCGAGCAAAAAACCGAGATGCCACGCTTCTGGCGGCCCCGAGAGCCGCGCCACGTCCATCAGGCTGACATGGCCCGGCCGCTCGCGCCGGCGCAATACGATCAGACCCTTGGCGACGAGAGCGCGATTGAGTCCGATGAGCGGCACCACGTCGGCAACGGTGCCGAGCGCGACGTCGTCGAGGAGCGCGAGCAGATCGGGCTCGGGACGATCGGTATTCCAGAAGCCGCGCTCGCGAAGCACCCGGTTGACGGCAACGACCGTCATGAAGACGAGCCCGACGGCGGCGAGATGGCCAAGCCCCGACAAATCATCGCGACGGTTCGGATTGACGATGGCCACGGCGGGCGGCAGCTCTTCGTCGGCTTGATGGTGATCGATGACCACCGTATCGAGCCCGAGCTTTTTCGCCTCCATGAGCGGCTCAATGCTGGTCGTGCCGCAATCGACGCAAACGAGGAGTTTTGCGCCGCGCTCGGCGAGCCCGCGCACCGCCTCGATGTTGGGGCCATAGCCCTCGAACAAGCGGTCGGGAATGTGGATGATGGGATCGATGCCGCATTGGCGTAGATATCGCGCCAGCACGGCAGCCGACGTCGCGCCGTCGACGTCGTAGTCGCCGAAAATGGCGACACACTCGCCGCGCGCCACAGCGTCGGCGATGCGCTCCGCCGCCGCCTGCATGGCGGTGAGCACATGCGGATCGGGCATCGAACCCTTGATGGTCGGATCGAGGAACGCGTCGACCGCATCGGCTTCGACATTGCGGCCGGCAAGAATGCGCGCCAATAGCTCCGGCAGATCGTGGCGCTGCGCGATGGTCAGCGCGCGTGCGGCGCCGCGCTCGTCCAGGCGGTCGCGCCATGCGCGGCCGGTCGCCGAGTTTTCGACGCCAAGAAATAAGCGACTCTCAGTCATTTCGACAATTGTAGAATGAATTTGGCGGCAAAACTTCGTTAGCCGCCCGCAGATAATAGGCTAGGAAAACTTATCAAGCTTGCGGTGCTCGGCCCTGATCCAGCGGATGGTGCCGCTCGCCGAGCGCATCACCACGGTTTCGGTTTCGATTACGCCGTTGCCGAACCGCACGCCGCGCAACATGCGGCCGTCGGTGACGCCGGTCGCGGCAAACAGGCAGTCACCCTTCACCATATCCTCGATTTCGTATTTTTGGCGGGGGTCCCTGATGCCCATTTTGGCAACGCGCTCGCGCTTCTCGTCGGTATCGACGACGAGCCGCGTCTGCATCTGGCCGCCGATGCAGCGTAGCGCCGCCGCCGCTAATACGCCCTCCGGCGCGCCGCCGATGCCGAGAAAAATATCGATGCCCGATTTGTCGGGATCGGCGGTATGGATGACGCCGGCGACGTCGCCATCGGTGATCAGGCTTACCGCACCGCCGGCCTTGCGCACTGCGGCGATCAGGTCGGCGTGGCGCGGCCGGTCGAGGATCATCGCGGTGATGGCGTCAGGCTTGACGCCTTTGGCCTTGGCCAGCTTGCGAATGTTTTCGTCGGCCGGCGCGTCGAGGTCGACAATGCCCTTGGGATAGCCGGGACCGACAGCGATTTTGTCCATGTAAATATCGGGAGCATGCAGCAGCGCACCGGCTTCAGCCATTGCGAGCGTAGCGATGGCGCCGGGCATATTCTTGGCGCACAGCGTCGTGCCTTCCAACGGATCGACCGCGATATCGACCTTGGGGCCGCCCTTGGCGCCGACCTTTTCGCCGATGAACAGCATCGGCGCCTCGTCCATCTCGCCCTCGCCGATGACGACCGTGCCGTCGATCGCGAGAACGCTCAGCTCGCGCCGCATGGCGTCAACCGCCGCCTGATCGGATTTCTTTTCCGCCCCGCGTCCACGCAATCGCGCCGCGGCAACCGCAGCCCGTTCGGTGACGCGGACAATTTCGAGTGACAGCGCACGCTCAAGCGCCTGATGCTGCCGGCCGGGTTTAGACGCCATGAGTTAAACTTTCTCGTCTTCGCGCAGGAGCTTTCCCGAAGGACAGCTTACCATCTTCGGAATCACGCTCTTTCGATTCTAATCACCTGCGGCCGCCCGGAGACAACCCGGTCGCGGCGCACCGCGGCAAGCGCCTTGTGCACCGCATCCTCGCTGGTGGCATAGGTAATCATGATAACGGGCACCGACTCGCCGGAGCGGCCGGGCTGTGCCGCGCCACGCGACCCCGCCGCGTGGCGCTGCACGATCGACTCCAGCGATATCTTTCGTTGCGCCAGACGCCGCGCGATGGTCGCCGCGGTGCCCGGCCGATCACGCGCCAGAAGCCGAATATAATACCCCCCTTCATGGTGTTGCATCGGCGCCTTGCGGATCGCGATCATGCGCGCGGTCGGGCGTCCGAACGGCGCAGTGCGCACGCCGCGCGCGATGTCGCCAAGATCGGCGACGATCGCCGAAGCTGTCGCCGTCCCACCGGCGCCGGGGCCGACCAGCGTGATTGGCGCCAGCCCTTCGGCGTCCACCGTGACGGCGTTGGTGACGCCCATGACCTGGGCAATGGCGGAATCCTTCGGCACCATGGTCGGATGCACGCGCTGCTCGATGCCGGCCTCGGTTTTCACCGCCACCCCCAAAAGCTTGACCCGGTAGCCGAGCTCGGCCGCGGCATCGAGATCGGCGAGCGTGATCGATGAAATGCCTTCGACATAGACCGCGTTGGGATCGATCTTGGTGCCGAAGGCGAGGCTTGCAAGGATCGCAAGTTTTTGTGCGGTGTCGTGGCCTTCGACATCGAACGTCGGATCGGCCTCCGCATAGCCGAGCCGCTGTGCTTCCCGCAAGCAATCGTCGAAGGCGAGCCGGTCCTGCTCCATGCGGGAGAGGATGTAATTGCAGGTGCCGTTGAGGATGCCGTAGATGCGCGTGAACGACGCCCCGTTCAGGCCTTCCCGCAACGTCTTCACGATCGGAATGCCGCCGGCGACAGCCGCCTCGAAATTAAGCGCGACGCCGTGGCGTTCGGCCAACGCGGCAAGTTTTTGGCCGTGCCGGGCGAGCAGCGCCTTGTTCGCGGTGACCACCGGCTTGCCGGCGCTAAGCGCAGTCTCGACGGCGCGCTTGGCGGGATCGCCCTCCCCGCCGATGACCTCAACAAAAACGTCGATCGACGGGTCCCGCGCCAGCGCCACCGGGTCGGCATGCCAGTGAAACTTCTTCACGTCGAAATCGCGCTTCTTGCCGCGCGAGCGGGCGCTGAGCGCGACGACCTCGATCGGACGGCCACACCGGGCGATGAGCTTGTCGCGACCCTGGTCCAACAGATGAATGACGGCACTGCCGACGGTTCCGAGCCCGGCAAGACCGACTTTCAGCGGCTCAGCCATGAAACGTCGCCAACGTGAAGGGAGTGAAGCGATCCGCGACTAACGCCGCGTCGCCAGCGGTACGACGTTGTGCAGCATTTCCGGGCCTGTTTCAAGAAAGCGCCGAATATTGCGCGCCGCCTGACGGATGCGCTGCTCGTTCTCGACGAGCGCGATACGCACATGACCTTCGCCGTGCTCGCCGAAGCCGGCCCCTGGCGACACCGCGACCCCGGCCTTCTCGACGAGCAGGGTCGAGAATTCGACGCTGCCGAGCGGCCCGAACGGTTCGGGAATTGGCGCCCAGGCGAACATCGAGGCCGCCGGCGGGGGCACCTGCCAACCGGCCCGGCCGAACGAGTTCCACCAGCGCATCGCGCCGGCGTTTATAAGTCGCGCGCATCTCGTTAATGCAATCTTCAGGGCCGTTGAGCGCCGCCGTCGCCGCCACCTGGATCGGGGTAAAGGCGCCGTAATCGAGATAGGACTTCACCCGCGCCAGCGCGGCGATGATGCGCTCGTTGCCGACCGCAAAGCCGATGCGCCAGCCGGGCATCGAATAAGTCTTGGACATCGAGGTGAATTCCACCGCCACATCCATCGCGCCGGGCACCTGCAACACCGACGGCGGCGGATTGTTGTCGAAATAGACCTCGGCATAGGCGAGATCCGACAACACCAGAAGCGAATGCTTCTTCGCAAAAGCAATGAGCTCGCGATAGAAATCCAGGCTGGCGATGCAGGCCGTCGGATTCGACGGGTAGCAGACCACGACCGCGATCGGCTTTGGGATTGAAAACAGTACCGCACGCTCGAGCGCGCCGAAGAACTTGTCGTCTGTCTCGACCGGCACTGACCGTATGGCGCCGCCCGCCATCAGGAAGCCGAAGACGTGGATTGGATAGGTCGGATTGGGGACGACGATGATGTCGCCTGGCGCGGTGATCGCCTGGGCGACATTGGCAAAACCTTCCTTCGAGCCGAGCGTCGTGACGATCTGCGTCTCGGGATTGAGCTTCACGCCAAAGCGGCGCGCATAGTAGGCCGCTTGCGCACGGCGCAACCCCGGTATGCCTTTCGAGGCCGAGTAACGATCGGTGCGCGGCTTGCCGACCGTCTCTTTCAGCTTCTCGACGACGTGCGCGGGCGTCGGCAAGTCGGGATTGCCCATGCCGAGATCGATGATGTCGGAACCGCCGTTGCGAGCTACCGCCTTGGCGCGGTTGACCTGCTCGAACACATAGGGCGGTAGCCGGCGAATGCGATATAATTCTTCCATAGGAACCCCGGCAGCTCGTCTCGACGAAATACTATACTAGGATTGGATTTTTATCACTTGGTTTCGGTGCCGGCGGTCTGCGTTCCGTCCGCAGCCATGCCGGGCGCCGTGCCCGCTACGCCGCCGGCATTCTGCACCCCGGCCGCAGGCGGATTTTTTGCCGCGGGTGCATTCGCACCATTGGCCGATTGACCGGTACCTTGCGCTTCGGCACTCAAGCGATTGCGGTCGGAAATGAGATCTTCGGTGGCCTGCTGGACCTGGTTGGCATCCATCGGCGTATCGGCGCGCGGCGGCGGCATGTCGTGAACCGCGGGAAAAAGCGACGGATAGTCGGAGCCGGGCGAGCAACCGGACATGGCAAGAGCTGCCGGGGCAATGAGCGCCAAAACGGCAAATGCACGCATCGTAACCCTGCGCCGGCGCTGCAAACTTGTCTCCGACTGCCCTGGTAAAGCGCCCCGTTTCGACCCCACACGGTCCGAAAATCCGCCTCACCCACCCCTATGTGCTTCGGAAATACCTAAAGCCACAATAATTTGCACTGATCAACTCAGACATCACACAAGCTATCAGGCTAGAATGTTAATATGTCGAAACAAGGACGCAATGTCTCGCCGGCGGGATAGTGTTGAACGCCGCTAACAGGCCGGCGGGCACGCCTTGCGCACGGCAGCCGAGCAGGCCATTTCTGGCAAAAGCTCGGTTAGTCGGCCATTGAGGAACGCTCGTGCGGGCTCCATCGCAAGAGCCGGTGAAGCAGGAACCGGCGCCGCAAAACCCGATGAAAATCGGGTCAGTCGACGTCGAGGCATTCTCGCGCAATCTGGCGCGGCTCATCGAGGAAGGCGGCCGCGCGCTCGCGGCCTATCTCAAGCCGCGCGAGGAAGGCCGCGACGGCGACCAATTCGCGGACGAAGTGGCTGAAGTTGCCAAGACACTCGGTCAGGTCGCCGAGTACTGGCTCGCCGATCCGCAACGCACCGTCGAACTGCAGAACCGGCTCGGCAAGGCCTATCTCGACCTGTGGGCCTCCGCCGTGAAGCGGCTTGCCGGAGAAGAGGCGCCGCCGGTGGTGCGGCCTACGCCGAGCGACAAGCGCTTCAGCGATCCCGAATGGACGCAAAACCAGTTCTTCGATTTCCTCAAACAAGCCTATCTCCTCACCGCGGGCTGGGCCGACAAACTGGTCAGCGACGCCGCGGATATCAACCCGCACACCAGGCAGAAGGCCGAGTTCTATATGCGGCAGATCACCAATGCCCTGTCGCCGACGAATTTCGTGCTGACCAATCCAGAACTATTGCGCGAGACGCTGACGTCGAACGCCGAGAACCTGGTTCGCGGCATGCACATGCTCGTCGAAGATATCCAGTCCGGCGGCGGACATCTAAAAATCCGCCAATCCGACGCCTCGATGTTCGAAGTCGGGCGCAATCTCGCGACCACACCCGGCAAGGTGATCTTCCAGAACGAGCTGATGCAGCTCATTCAATACGCACCGTCGACTGAAACCGTGCTCAAGCGTCCGGTTTTGATCGTTCCGCCCTGGATTAACAAATATTACGTCCTCGACCTCACACCGGAAAAGTCCTTTATCAAATGGTGCGTCGACCAGGGGCTGACGGTCTTTTGCATTTCCTGGGTCAATCCCGACGCGCACCTCGCGCAGAAGAGCTTCGAAGATTACGTGCGGCAAGGACCGCTGGCGGCGCTCGATGCGATCAAACAGGCGACCGGCGAGGAGAAAGTACACGCCATCGGCTATTGCGTCGGCGGCACGCTGCTCGCTGTGACACTTGCCGCGATGGCCGCCTGGCACGACGACCGCATCGTGTCGGCGACTTTGTTCGCCGCCCAAGTCGACTTCACCTATGCCGGCGACCTCAAAGTGTTTGTCGATGAGGAACAGGTCGCAGCGCTCGAACAGCGAATGGCCGAACGCGGCTATCTTGAGAGCCAGTCTATGGCGACGGTGTTCAATATGTTGCGGTCCAACGATCTGCTGTGGCCCTACGTGATCAACAACTATCTGAAAGGCAAGGCGCCGTTCCCGTTCGACCTGCTTTATTGGAACTCCGATGCCACCCGCCTGCCGGCGGCCAACCACTCGTTCTACCTGCGCAATTGCTACCTCGAAAACAAGTTGTCGAAGGGCAAGATGCTGCTCGGCAATACGCCGATCGATCTCAAAGCGATAAAAGTGCCGATCTATAATCTGGCGACGCGCGAAGATCATATCGCACCGGCCAAATCGGTCATGGTCGGATCAAAACTGTTCGGCGGCGACGTGAAATTCGTCGTCTCCGGTTCCGGCCATATCGCCGGCGTGATCAATCCGCCGGCCAAGCACAAATATCAATTCTGGACGGGGCCGAAACCGCGAAATGCCGACGTCGACGGATGGCTCGCCAAGGCCAAGGAAAATCCAGGCTCGTGGTGGCCCGATTGGCTTCTCTGGCTGACCCGGCAGAGCCCGACCGAGGTGCCCGCGCGCGTTCCCGGCGAGAGCGCGCTCAAGCCGATCGAGGACGCGCCGGGAAGCTACGTGAAGGTTCGCGATTAGGTCTGGCGAGCGAATGCATCTTATGCACAGGCCTTCCAGGGGCGAGCATTAGCTGCAAAGCTCCGAGACGCGGATAAATCCGCGACAAGACCGGGGGAATCAAAATGTCCAACGAGCTATTTTGGCTGGTGCTGACGGTCGCGATGACCGGCCTGTTTTGGCTGCCTTACATTCTCGACCGCATCATGGTGCGCGGGCTGATGCCGGCAATGGCAAATCCGAGCCCGAACGACGAGCCGCAATCGGCCTGGGCGCGGCGCATGATGGCCGCGCATACCAATGCCGTGGAAAATCTCGTCATTTTCGCGCCGCTCGTTCTGGTGATCCAGGCACTCGGCATCGCGACAGCGGTCACGGCCTTCGCCTGCGCGCTTTATTTCTGGTCGCGGCTGGCGCATGTCGTGGTCTATACGCTCGGTATCCCAGTGCTGCGCACGCTGTCTTTTGCCGGCGGATTCGTGGCGCAGGCAATGCTCGTGCTGGCGATCTTCAAACTGACCTGAAGATTTTTTGGAACGTGATTTTATCCCGTTCGGGGATCACGTTCAGGGAAACAGTGCGATCTGTTCGAGGCCCAGAGTCTCGGGAAAGCCGAGCATGAGGTTCATGTTCTGCACCGCCTGACCCGACGCGCCCTTGGTGAGGTTGTCGAGCGCCGCGCCGATGATGGCGCGGCCGGGAATGCGGTCGGCGGCGACGCCGATGAAGGTCATGTTCGAGCCGCGCACATGGCGGGTCTGCGGCACAGCGCCGAAGGGCAGCACGTGGACGAACGGCTCCTTAGCGTAAGACTTTAGAAGTACCGCATGAAGATCCTGCGGCGAGGCGTTGCGCCCGCGGACATATATCGTCGAGAGAATGCCGCGATTCATCGGCACCAGGTGCGGCGTGAAGCTGACAACCACCTCGCGGCCGGCAGCCTTGGAGAACTCCTGGTCGAGTTCGGACATGTGACGATGATGGCCGACGCCGTAGGCGTGGATGCCCTCGGACACTTCCGAGAACAGCATCTCCTCCTTCGCCGTCCGCCCCGCCCCCGTCATCCCCGACTTGGCGTCGATAACGATCTCGTCCGGATCGATCGCCTTGCCCTTGAGCAGCGGAATGAGCGCCAGCTCGGCGCAGGTCGTGTAGCAGCCGGGATTGGCGACGAGCCGCGCCGTCTTGATCTTGCTCCGATAGATTTCGGTCAGGCCGTAGACCGCGCCTTTCTGAAGTTCGGGCGCGAAATGCTCGTGACCGTACCAGCGTGCATAGGCGGCGGGATCGGACAGCCGGAAATCGGCCGATAGATCCACGACTTTCGTCCGCGGTGCCCGCACCATCAGATCCTTGATGACCTTCTGCGTCGTGCCGTGCGGCAGCGCGCAAAACGCAAGCTCGATCCCGAGACGCTTCCAATCGGCCTCGTCGACCGAGGTGAGCTTGGGTAGCGGATAGGGCGAGAACTGCGGGAATACGTCGGCCATGGTTTTGCCGGCGCGGCGATCGGCCGTGAGCAACACAATTTCGACCCGCGGATGGCGCAGCAATATCCGCACCAGTTCCGCCCCGGTATATCCGGAGGCGCCGAGCACGCCGATTTTTGCTTTCGCAGGCATGATTCACCTTTGTCCTTGTTAGGGATCAGGCCGAATCCGCGGGCAGGATATCAGGGGAACGGTGCCGCGGAACCGGCGGCACGAACGATTACGCGAGAGCGCGTAGCCGTGCCGTGTCGCGGGTGCGACGGCGGCGGCGATTGCAAAGCGCGACAGTGGGTAACGACCTCGTCATGGGCGGCGATATAAGGCCCGTCCTTGGGGTCGTCAATGTGGTGATCGATTTGCCGCCTAAATGGCATAGTCGGGCGCATAGTGAGACTTGATTCGCCGGCCTTGGTTGCATGCCAAAGCGTAACACTCCACATGGGTAAAGCCTTGGGTAAAGCTGTGGGAAAATCTGCCAAATCGTCGAAATCCTCCAAAACGCCGGACCTGTTCGGCGACGTGGGCGAAAGCCGGCGCGGGACAGCGCGCCGCGTCAGCAGCGCGTCCGCGCGCGGCTCTGCCGAAGCCGGCTATACCGCCAAGCATATCGAGGTTCTGGAGGGGCTCGAGCCGGTGCGCCGCCGCCCCGGCATGTATATCGGCGGCACCGACGAAAAGGCGCTGCATCATCTGTTCGCCGAAGTGATCGACAACGCCATGGACGAGGCGCTTGCCGGCCACGCCGATTGGATCGAAGTCGAGATGGAGGCCGATGGATTTGTCAGCGTCACCGACAACGGCCGCGGCATCCCGATCGATCCGCATCCGAAATTCAAGAACAAGTCGGCGCTTGAAGTGATCATGTGCACGCTGCACGCCGGCGGCAAATTCGATTCCGAGGTTTACGAGACATCCGGCGGATTGCACGGCGTCGGCGTTTCGGTGGCGAATGCGTTGTCCGAACGCATGGAGGTCGAGGTCGCGCGCGGCCAAAAGCTCTACAAGATGGCTTTCGAGCGCGGCAAGCCGAAGACGAAATTGCAGGAGGCCGGCAAGGCGCCGAACCGCCGCGGCACCAAAGTGCGCTTCCGGCCCGACCCGCAGATTTTTGGCGCCAAGGCGCATTTCAAGCCGGAGCGCGTCTTCAAGATGACCCGCTCGAAGGCCTATTTGTTTGGCGGCGTCGAAATCCGCTGGTCCTGCGCGAAGGAGCTGTTGCGCGGCATCGAGGACGTGCCGGAACAGGCGACGTTTCATTTCGCCGACGGCTTGAAGGATTATCTCTCCGAAACGCTGGCCGCCGCGACACTGGTTCACCCCGAAGTCTTCACCGGCAGCGCGGGCAAAACCGGCGCGCACGGCGCCGTGCAATGGGCCGTGGCCTGGACCGCCGACGCCGACGGGTTTCTCAACTCCTATTGCAACACCATTCCGACGGCGGACGGCGGCACGCACGAATCCGGCCTGCGCGCCGCGCTGACGCGCGGCTTGAAGGATCACGCCGAGCGCGTCGGCCAAGGCAAGCGGGGCGCCGCGATCACCTCCGACGACGTGATGGTGGGCGCGGGCGCCATGCTTTCGGTGTTCATTCGCGAGCCGGAATTCCAAGGGCAAACCAAGGACCGGCTCGCCACCGCCGAAGCGCAGCGCATCGTCGAACAGGCGATCAAGGACCCGTTCGACCATTGGCTCGCCGGCAACCCGCTGCAAGCCAACAAGCTTCTCGACTTCGTGGCCGAGCGTGCCGAGGAACGCCTGCGCCGCCGCCAGGAAAAAGACATCGCGCGCAAGAGCGCGGTGCGCAAGCTGCGCCTGCCCGGCAAGCTCGCCGACTGCACCAACAGCGCCGCCGAAGGTTCGGAGATTTTCGTCGTCGAGGGCGACTCGGCCGGCGGCTCGGCGAAACAGGCGCGCGACCGCGCCTCGCAGGCGATCCTGCCGCTGCGCGGCAAGATCCTCAACGTGGCGTCGGCCGGCAAGGACAAACTCGCGCAGAACCAGCAGCTCGCCGATCTCGTCCAGGCGCTCGGCTGCGGCACCGGCGCGCATTATCGCGACGAGGATTTGCGCTACGGCCGCGTCATCGTCATGACCGACGCCGACGTCGACGGCGCCCACATCGCCTCGCTCCTGATCACCTTCTTCTACCGGCAAATGCCGCAGCTCATCGACAAGGGGCATCTTTATCTCGCCGTGCCGCCGCTCTACCGGCTCAGTCACGGCGGCAAGAATTTTTACGCGCGAAACGACAAGCACAAAGACGAGATTTTAAAGAAGGAATTCAACGCCAACGCCAAGGTCGAAGTCAGCCGCTTCAAGGGCTTGGGCGAGATGATGGCGGCGCAGCTCAAAGAAACGACCATGGACCCGCGAAAACGCACGTTGCTGCGTGTCACGCTCGCCGCCGACGACCGCAAGGATACCGAAAAATCCGTCGAGCGGCTGATGGGCGTCAAAGCCGAAGCACGCTTCGACTTCATCCAGGAGCGCGCGGAGTTCGCCGACGAGGCGGCGCTGGACGTGTGAGCGACTACTCCTCCGCTGCCCAGCAAACCGGAAACGAAAGAGCTTCGGTGCCCATTTCTTACCAGCTCGTTGAATGTCCGCTTCGCTCCGAAAGCGACTGAATTACTGCGCCGCCGCCAAACGACGCGATGGGCCACTTTCTGCCGCACGCGCCCGCAGCAAAAGCAGCAAACCATTTCACCGTTGGAGGACCGTGAAGTCGGTCACAGACCTGCCCATCGAGGCGTGGTAGTCTACTTTCAATATTGCGGCGGCCATGGTCTCGTCCGGGGCGGCTCAAATGGAAATCGGAAGACGGCAATTGATATCCGCGCTCGGTGGGGCAGCAGCGTGGCCGCTCGCCGCGCGGGCGCAGCAGCCGACGATTCCAGTGATCGGTTTTCTTCACAGTGAATCACCCGATGCCGTGTCCGGAGAAGTCAGCGCGTTTAAGCGCGGCCTGAACGAAGCTAGTTACATCGAAGGCCAGAATGTGGCGATCGAATATCGCTGGGCCGATGGTCAATTCGACCGAGTGCCAGGACTGCTTGCGGATCTTGTTCGCCGACCTCTAGCGGTGCTGGTGGCCGGCGGCGGCACCGTCCAGGCCGTCAAAGCAGCTGGCATCAGTATCCCGACAATATTCACAACCGGTGGCGATCCTGTCCAGCAAGGACTAGTCCCGACCTTGAACCGCCCCGGCGGCAACATGACCGGCGTTGCCTTCTTCGTTATCGCGCTGGGGCCGAAAGAACTGGAGGTGCTGCTCGCCACGGTACCAGCGGCAAAACTCATCGGTTTTGTCAGCAATCCGGGCTATCCATACGCCCGCAGCCAGCTCGACGAACTGGAAACTGCGGTACGCACACTCGGCCGGAAGATGGTCGTGCAAAGCATCGCAAACCAAGCCGGGATCGAAACGGCCTTCGACGCGTTCGCCGAGCAACACGTCGATGCACTCATTGTCGGCGGCGACCCTTTTTTCTATCGCTGGCGCGAGCAAATGGTCGCGCAAGCGGCCCGCCATGCGTTGCCCACTTGCTATGGTTGGCGTGAATTCGTCACCGCCGGGGGCCTAATGAGTTATGGTGCCGATCTGACGGAGGCCTATCATCAGGTCGGCGTCTACGCCGCACGCATCCTCAAAGGTGCCAGGCCGGCCGATTTGCCGGTGGTGCAGGCAGAGAAAGTCGAGTTGGTCCTAAATCTGAAAACTGCAAAGACGCTCGGCCTAACGTTTCCGCTCACCCTACTCGGCCGCGCCGACAAAGTGATCGAATGAGCAACTGTGTTGCTGCTCTCGCAATGCAGTAATTGGCGGCTTGGAGAATTCTCTTTCGGGTCATTCGCGACTCGCCCGAACCGGCGGCGGGTTCGGCTATGTCCGTTCTGGCCCCCGAAAGCGACAGGACAGCACATCCCGTTCTCGCGATGCGCCTTGGCATCCGAGCTTTGCTTAAAGCCGCCTCACGTAAGCCCTCCCGATGAAGGGGGGCGGAGCGCCGAAAGGCGCAGTCGTCCACGGCGCCGCATCGGCGGATGCGGCAGCGCGCCACGCAAAGCGAATGTTGCCATTCGCGTGCGCTTCGGGCGCGCGCGCCTTCCGGCGCTCCACCGCGGTTCTCGCCGCGCCGGACGCATCCGGACATCGGCTCAGCTCCGGTCCCGCGCTTCCTGAGACCGGGCTGCATCGGGCGTTACCCTTTGCCGCCTGTCTCCAGTCAACCGCGCTCCGCGGAGACCGGTCGTAGTGCCGGTCGGTCGGTGACCCGAAGCCGCCCGGGAACGGGGTTACGAGCCCCGCCCGCGGGCACCGCACTCGCTTCGGTCATTCGGCCGTCACCGGTGACGCCCTTCGAAGAAGCAAGCTTGCCGTCAAGTAACTATATCGGAGACATTTGTCAAGGTCTTGTCTCTAAAAACGAGACGATGGCAAAATGCGGGTGAACGCCCCTAATCTTCGAACTTCAGGTTCGCGGCTTTAACGACTTCGCCGAATTTGACGATGTCGCTCTGGATGAGCTTCTCGAATTCCTCCGGCGTGGCGCCGCCGGGATCGACCGCCATGGCCTTGAGTTTCCCCGATACGCCAGGATCTTCGATGGATTGTTTCAACGCCGTCCGCAGCTTGGCGACGACCGGCGCCGGCGTCCCTGTCGGGGCGAACACGCCGCTCCAGAGGTGGACATCGACGCTCGGGAAGCCGGCCTCCGCCATGCTCGGCACGTCGGGCAGAAGCGGCGAGCGTTCGGCGCCGGTCACCGCCAGCGCTTTCACTTTACCCGCCTTGACCTGCGGGATCGTCGGCGGTCCGTCGGCGATCGTCATTGCGGTCTGGCCCTGGATTACGCTCAGGATCATTTCTCCGCTGCCCTTGTAAGGAATTATCGTCCCCGGCATGCCGGTCTTCAATTTCAACAGCTCCGTGGTGATGGTGAAGGCCGGCGAGGAACTGGCGTAGTTCGCTTTGTCGGGATGCGCCTTCATCCAGGCGACAAACTCCTTCACGTTCTTTGCCGGATTGTCGGCGGAGACCACCATGATCAAAGGAAAATGCGCGATCATGGCCAGCGGCACGAAGCTTTTGGTCGGAGAGTATTTGAGGTCGGGGTAGATCGCCGCAGCCATCGCCATGGCGCCGCTCGGCCCGACGAACAGCGTATAGCCGTCCGGCGCCTGCTGCGTGACATATTCGGGCGCCAGCCGTCCCCCGGCCCCCGGCTTATTCTCGACCACCACCGGCTGGCCGAGGATCTCGGACAGCTTGGCGCCGACCAGACGCGCGAAAATATCGTTGCCGCCGCCGGCGGCAAAACCGACGACCAGATGGATCGGCCGGTTCGGGTAATCGCTCTGCGCGCGCGCCGGTGCGATCACGGCTGGCGATGTCACCAGAACAGCGGCGCCTGACAAAATCGAACGGCGCGTGAAGGGGCCGGCACTCATAGGATTTCCTCCCAGTCTTTTGCCCGCGACGCGGGGCCGTCAAACGTTCATCGCATCGTTAGCACAATCCCGCGCGGGATGCGCTGCGCTCATGGCCGCATCCATTCGACCAGCGCTTTCGTCACCGCATCGGGCCGCTCGAGCGTCGAAAGATGACCGCTGTCCGGGATTACAACCAGGCGCGATCCGGGAATGCCGGCGGCAATCTCGCGGGCAAGCTCCGGCGGCGTCGCCTCGTCGCCCTCGCCGACGAGCACAACGGTCGGACACGAAATCGCCGCGAGACCGGGACGCGAATCCGGCCGGCCGATAATCGCCTGCTGCTGACGTAAAAAGGCCTCGACGCCGGTTGCTTCGGCCATGGCGCGCACGATCAGCTTGAGCGCTTCGTCGCCATGCCGATTGCGGTGCACGTAAATCGGAAAAGCCAGATCGGGAATCTCGGCGTAGCGGCCGCTCGTGGCGAGCGCGATCACGACCTTGCGGCGCTCGGTCTGCTCCGGCGTGTCGGCGCGCGCTCCGGTGTCGAGAAGCGCCAGCTTCGCGACGCGGCCGGGCGCCTGGCGCATGATTTCGAAAGCGATATAGCCGCCCATCGACAATCCGCCGAGTGCGAAGCGCGGCGGCGCGGCGGCCAAAATGCGCCGCGCGATGGCTGCCATGCTGTCATCGCGCCTGTGATCGGCAATCGTGACCGGCCCGAATTGCCAAAGCGCCGGGATTTGCTCGGCGTAGAGCCGCGCCGTGCATGTCAGGCCGGGAATGAGCACGATCGGCAAGCCATCGGATAAAGGATTTGGCATGGAAAGCTTCCTTCGGTAGGCGTCGAGATTAACGGGCATCGAGAAAAAGTGAAGGAATCCGTTCGACTTACTGCGTTGCGTAAAACCCCTTCAGGTTGACTTTCGTCCAATCGACCCTATGTTGCATGCAACGCTGCACAAGGCAGATTCGACCGCCTTCGCGTATTCCCGTTTCAACCGAAAGGGTGCTGCCGGCGGTCCTTAATCGAGGGTCTATGTCGTTTTCTCATCTCGGCTTGTCCGAAAAGGTTCTCGCCGCCGTCGCGGCGACTGGTTACAAAACTCCCACCCCCATTCAAGATCAGGCTATCCCCCACGTGCTTGCCCGGCGCGACGTGCTCGGCATCGCGCAGACCGGTACCGGCAAGACGGCGGCGTTCGTCCTGCCGATGCTCACCATGCTGGAGCAAGGCCGTGCCCGCGCTCGCATGCCGCGCACCCTCATCCTTGAGCCGACGCGCGAACTCGCCGCACAAGTGGAGGAGAGCTTCGTCAAATATGGCGCCAACCACAAGCTCAACGTGGCGCTGATCATCGGCGGCGTTTCGTTCGACAATCAGGACGCCAAGCTGACGCGCGGCGTCGACGTGCTGATCGCGACGCCCGGGCGGCTGCTCGACCACAACGAACGCGGGCGGCTCCTGCTCACCGGCGTCGAGCTCCTGGTCATCGACGAAGCCGACCGCATGCTCGATATGGGCTTCATCCCCGACATCGAGCGCATCTGCAAATTGGTGCCGTTCACCCGTCAGACGCTGTTCTTTACCGCCACCATGCCGCCGGAAATCCAGCGCATCACCGAACAGTTCCTGCACAATCCGGTTCGCGTCGAGGTCTCTCGTCCCGCCTCGACCGTCGCCGCCACGACGCAGCTCCTCGCCAGGTCGGGACGCGACCCGCACGAGAAGCGCGACACGCTGCGCCGCCTGATCCGCTCCGCCGAAGGATTGAAGAACGCCATCGTCTTCTGCAACCGCAAGCGCGACGTCGCAACCCTGTTTCGTTCGCTGCTGCGTCACGGCTTCTCGGTCCAGGCGCTGCACGGCGACATGGACCAGTCCGCGCGCACGGCCGCGCTCGAACAGTTCCGCAAGGGCGAAGTGACTCTGCTTGTCGCGTCCGACGTGGCGGCCCGCGGCCTCGATGTCCCGGCCGTCAGCCACATCTACAATTTCGACGTGCCTATCCATGCCGACGATTACGTCCACCGGATTGGCCGTACCGGCCGTGCCGGACGCAGCGGCGTTGCGATCACGCTGGTCGCGGGTGCGAACGACGCCAAGGCGGTCGCGGCGATTGAAAAGCTGATCGGCCAGCCGATCCCCTTTATGGACAATTCGCCGGCCGCAAGCGCCGCGCCACAGCAGCAACCGCCCGATCATCGGGACAGTCCGATCATCGCGTACGGTCCGATCATCACGGACAATCCGATCATCGTCGTCATTCGCATCGTCCGGCTCCGGTTGGGCGCAGCGACGACGGCAGATCGCGTCGCTCATCGCCGCCCGCACCGCGCCCGCGGCAAGACGATTCCGACGCCTCTCACCTGCCCGCTTTCTTGCTGCGTCCGATATCCGTGAAGGCTTAGCCGCGAAAAATTTATGCAACTCGCGACCTGATTGCAGCGTCAGGATTATCCTTACAAACAAAGACATTTACCGGTCCTTCACGGCTTTCCCTTAGTTTCGCGGATCAATTACCGCGTGCCGCGCCGTTCGGCGCGGTCTGAGACTTTCCAGAGCGAATGGAGATGATCGCCGTGCCCCACGAAGAGCACGAAAGGAGCCTCGCATTCGCCGAAATTGCGCTCGGACAAATCCGCGCCTTGGGCCAGGCGGCCTCACCGCGGAATTTTGAGATCTGGTATCACTATGCAACCGGCTACAACCAGCCGCTGAATCAGACGATCAACGACGTGCTGGCAAAAAAAGGCACGCTGAGCGAAACGGACCTCGAACAGATCTACGCAACTTACCTCGCCGCGACGCGAACGGGCGAGCGCATCGATTCGGTCGGTTCGCGGGTGCTCGACGAAATCAAGCAAGTGCTTGACATGGTCAATGCCGCCGCCGGTTCGGCGACCAATTATTCCGAGAGTCTTGCCGACGCGACCGAAGCGCTCGAACACGCCAAGGACGACGAGGCGCTGCGGGCCGTCATCGGGTGCCTTGTAGAGGGCACCAAGGAAATGGAGCTCAACAACAAGAAGCTTGAAGCGCGGCTTTTGGCGTCGCGCCAGGAAATCGTGGAGCTCCAGCAAGATCTCGAAATCGTGCGCAACGAAAGTCTTACCGATCCGCTGACGACGCTTTCCAATCGCAAGTTTTTCGATGCCGCGCTGGCCAAAAGCATTGCCGAGGCGCAAGAGCAGAACGAGCCGTTGTCGCTGCTGATGGCCGACATCGATCACTTCAAGAGCTTCAACGATCAATATGGCCACCTGACCGGCGACCAAGTGCTGCGGCTCGTCGCGCTTGCCCTGAAGCAGAATGTCAAAGGCCGCGACATCGCCGCGCGGTATGGCGGCGAGGAGTTCGTCGTCGCGTTGCCGAGCACCGCGCTGCAATCGGCGATCACCGTCGCCGAACACATCCGGCACGCGGTCATGACCAAGGAGCTGATGCGGCGTTCCAATGGCGAACGCCTCGGTCGCGTGACGATTTCGATCGGCGCCGCAGTCCTGCGTCCGGGCGACACCTCGCAGCTTTTGATCGATCGCGCCGACAAATGCCTCTACGCCGCCAAGCGCAACGGCAGAAATCGCGTCGTCTGCGAAGCCGATCCCGAAGCCGGTGCCGAGACTACGGCGTCAGCGCGGGTGGCGTGACCCGCAACTCATGTCATCATCCGCGAAGGCGGACGATCCCGTAATCCGTAAATTGGATGGCCGCCGCAGCCAGACCCGCGCGACGCGATAACTAGGCGCCACGCCTTGGCGCGGCACGACAAGTCTTATGGCTAATGCGCCTCGGCGCCGGCGACGCCGGTTGCCGGCTCGATCTGCACCAATTCGCCGCAGCCGCAGGCCGAGGTCTGGTTCGGATTGTTGAACACGAACTGCGCGGAGAGCTTGTCGACCTTGTAGTCCATCTCGGTGCCGAGCAGGAACAGCACCGCCTTCGGATCGATCAGGATGCGCACCTCCCTGCCCTCGATCACCTCGTCGGCAATGGCGAGTAAATTATTCGATAAGGGCGCGGAATAGGCGCCATTCGCCTGGCACGCCTTTAAGCACGTGCGTACCGCGCTCTTCAAAAGCAAGCCCAGAGCCAGCCACGAGATCCCGTACCGTCTGTGAGACCAAGACTTCTTCCGGTCCGGCAAGACCGGCGACACGAGCGCCGATATGCACCGCGATCCCTGCAAGATCAGCGCCGATAATCTCGCATTCCCCGGTGTGTAAGCCGCAGCGCACCTCAAGGCCGAGCGAACGCACCGCGTCGCAGATCGCACCGGCGCAGCGGATGGCTCGCGCAGGTCCGTCGAACGCAGCAAGGAAGCCGTCACCCGAGGTATTTATCTCGCGGCCGCGGTACTGAAGAAGCACGTCACGCACCTTGAGATAAAAGTTCTCAAGCAACTCACGCCACGCCTTATCGCCAAGGTTGGCCGCGCGTTCTGTCGAGCTAACGATGTCGACAAACAGCACTGTGGCGAGCATGCGCTCGGACTGACGCACCTGACGCCGGCCTGTCAAGAATTGCTCAACATGATCGACAATAGTTGTACCGCCATCGATCCAGTACACATGGTCGAGGCCAGAAAGCTCGATCAATTTCGCATCGGGAATATGCTGAGCCATGTAACGTGCGTGGCCGATCTCGCTCACACGATCCGCGGTGCGGTGCAGAACAATCGTGGGGGTACGGATCGCGGGCAAAACATTTCGAACATCGATTTCGCAATTCATCTTCATAATTGCGACAGCCGCGCCGGGGCTTGCCGCCGCCCGGAAATAGGAAGCCAATCTTTCGGCAGCGCCGGGCTTATCCACGAGATTCGGCGCCCACATCGCAATACTCGTACCCTGAGGCGTTCCCCAATTGTGTTCCATGTTTCCGAGGACACGGTCCCACTGTTCGTCCTTCCATCCGAACGGGTAATCCGGCCCCCAGCTGCGCTTGGCGTAGGAGCCATACAAAATCAGCGCGGAGGTGCGTTCGGGATAGGTGGCGGCATAAAGTAGCGACATTGGTCCGCCCTCAGACACGCCGAACAATGCCGCCCGCTCCGAGCCGATCTCATCCAAAATCGTCCGCACATCATGCATGCGCTGCTCGAGCGTGAAGATCTGCGAACCCCGATCCGACATCCCCGTCCCACGCTTATCGAACAGAACTAGACGGCAGAATGAGGCGAGCCGCCGTAAGAAAGCGGCGGTGTCCGGCGATTGCCATGCTGCCTCGATATGGGACACGAATCCCGGAACCAAAAGCAGGTCGAGCGGGCCTTCGCCGAGAACCTGATAGGCAACGTGAACATCGTCGCTCTTGACATAGTGGGTTTCCGGAATTGCAGCCATTGGCGGTTCCTGCCTGACTCGATCAGCTTATCGTAACGCCAGTGGAATAGTCGTCCCGTTCTGACCCTTCTCACCCGCGACAGCCGTCCGCCTTCATGTCCGTTACCAGGGGTGTAGCCGCCGACGCCTGATCAGCTCTAAGGCCAAGACTAGTCCAACCCCGCGCGGCGGAAGCCTTCCAAATAATGCTCGCGATCGGAGTCCAGTTTGATCGGCATTTGGCTTGCGACCCAAGCGAGCGAGATATTAGGCTGCGCACGGTGCAGCTCCTGGAGTGCCGCCTTCGCGATAGCGGACTTTCCCGCCATGCCAGCGGCAGCGGTGAGTACCCGGTGCGCACCGACGAAATCGCCGCGCTGGCGGATGGCTTCGCGCGCCAGCCGTACCGCCTCTTCGTAGTTACGGCCGATGAACTGGGCATAGGCAGCGATACCGTAGTAGACGGCGGAAAACGGATCGCGTGGGCTTAGCCGCAACGCGCGATGGGCGGCCTCGGTGGCTTCCTCCCCGCGCCCGCAATAGGACAGTGCCAGTCCGTAATAACCCTGGGCCAGCGAGAAGTTCGGATTGAGTCGCAGCGCCAACTCGAACTCGGCCAATAAATCGTCGAAACGCCGCGTGAACAGATAGACGCAGCCGAGCGCATGATGCGCCCAGGGGTCCTCGCTGTCGGTCCGGATCGCCGCCTGCGCAGCGCGTTCGGCGATCGGCATGGTGGTCGCCATGTCCGCCCA
This sequence comes from uncultured Alphaproteobacteria bacterium, assembly GCA_963775515.1. Classification (GTDB taxonomy): domain Bacteria; phylum Pseudomonadota; class Alphaproteobacteria; order Rhizobiales; family Xanthobacteraceae; genus BOG-931. The sequence goes on from CAVZIQ010000002.1 coordinate 295,062, forward strand.
CCCCATGTGGGCGCAGAACGCATGACTAGTTGCAAGCACGCCGAGCGCCTGACCGTAGTTTGGGTCGATGCTGATCGCCTTTTCCAGCAATGCCTGCGCCACGACATTGTCCTGCCGCGTCACCCTCCAGTAATGCGACAGCGCCCGCATCACGAGGTCCCAGGCGTCCATGCTGTCCGGCGGCTTACGCTGGGCGTGGAAATTTTCGGCGGCGTAGAGCTGCGGCTCGATGGCTGCGACGATGGCCTCGGTGATCTCGTCCTGCACGTCGAACACGTCGGCCAAGCCGCGGTCGTAACGCTCGGCCCACAGGTGACTGCCGGTGGTCACGTCGTTGAGCTGCACGGTGATGCGCACGCGGTCGCCGCTCTTGCGCACGCTGCCTTCGACCACGTAGCCAACGCCGAGTTCTTTGGCGACTTGCTTCATATGGACGGCCTTGCCCTTGTAGATGAAGGACGAGTTGCGCGCGATCACGAAGAACCAGCGCAGTTTGGACAGCGCGGTAATGATGTCCTCGCTGATGCCGTCGGAGAAATACTCCTGCTCCGGGTCGCCGCTCATGTTGATGAAGGGGAGCACGGCGATCGCAGGGCGGTCGGGGAGTGGCAGGGCCGGGCGTGACGGCTCATGGATTTCGTCCGCCTGCGGACCGGTGGCATGTGCCGATACCGCATCATTTTGTTGCGTGCGCACCGTGCCGACAAAACGGAAACCCTTACGTGCGGCGGTGCGTATTAGCTTCTGGTTTTCGCCGCTGTCGCCGACTGCCGTTCGCGCGGCATTGATACGACTGGTCAAAGTCGAATCCGACACGATTCGGCCACCCCAAACCGCAGTAATGACATCGTCCTTGCTGACGACGCGTTCGCGGTTCCGCACCAGGTAAACAAGCAGGTCGAATACTTGCGGCTCGACGTGTATCGCGATTTTGGCGCGCCTAAGTTCGCGCCGTTCAACGTCAATTTCGTAGTCATCAAAACTGAGGATCATTGTGGGTCAAGGCGTGGGGACGGCCGGAAGAAAACATGCGACATCTCAAGTCCATCTAAAGAGCATCTGGAGGGTAAATCATAGCATTCTGAAAGTCTTGATCGGCCGAAACGTGCATCCTGCCGCCAGTGCCCTAGTACGGGCGAGGCAAAAATAGAGGAAGCACGACCATGCCATTGATAGAGGTCCATCTAATCGAGAACGTATTCAGCCCCGAGCAAAAAAGGCAGATCATCCACAAATTGACCGATGCCATGGTCTCGATCGAAGGCGAGAATATGCGCGGCGTGACCTGGGTGAAGATTTCGGAAGTGACGAGCGGCGACTGGGGCATCGGCGGCCAACCGCTGACCACCGAAGCCGTCAAGGACCTCGCCGCCGGCCGACACGCGGCATGAGGTGTAGTTTTTAGGCCAACATCGCCAGCGGGGTTATCCTGCTGGCGATGCTTGCTGATGGCAAGATTGCCGCTTTGCTTGTTGCCAAGGCGACCTTAACGGATGGCAACCGACGTCGTCCGCCTCGCTCGTTTTGTCGCAGTGCATAAGTCCGTTTATGGCCCATCGCGTCGTTTCGCGGCGGTGCAGCAATTCGGCAGCTTTCCGAGCGAAGCGGAGATTCAGCGAGCTGCGCTTACAGAACCGGAGTTATGCGTACGCGCCTAGCGCGCGCCGGCGCCGGTCTCGCCACGCACCGGCTCGATCTGCACCAATTCGCCGCAGCCGCAGGCCGAGGTCTGGTTCGGATTGTTGAACACGAACTGCGCGGAGAGCTTGTCGACCTTGTAGTCCATCTCGGTGCCGAGCAGAAACAGCACCGCCTTCGGATCGATCAGGATGCGCACGCCTCTGTCCTCGATCACTTCATCGAGCGGATTGACGCTTTCGGCGTATTCCATCGTGTAAGCCATGCCGGCGCAGCCGCCGTTCTTGACGCCGACGCGCACCGCCGAAATCGGGCGTTCGGCTTTCGCCATCACCGCCTTGATGCGTTCCGCAGCGGCCTCGGTAAGCCGCATCACTTGAGGTCTCGGCCGGGCACTGACCATTTTGTTTCCTTCGCGCTCTCAGAAACGCGCCAATTACGATCTAGTATAACTCAGAAATCCTAATGACCTCGCATGCATTCATGTAGTGGACGCGCGTCTTACGTTCAACTCACCACATATTGAGCGTGGTGCGGGCCTCATCCGACATCCGGCTCGGGTCCCATGGCGGATCCCAGACGATCGTCACCTTGGCCTCGCGCACGCCGGGCACGCCGGCGACCGCATTCTCGACCTGATTCGGTAGTTCCGCGGCCGACGGGCAGTTCGGCGTCGTCAGCGTCATGTCGATATTGACCATGCGGTTGTCGTCGATATCGACCTTGTAGATCAGGCCGAGCTCATAGATGTCGGCCGGAATTTCCGGGTCGTAAACGGTCTTGATCGCTCCGACGATCTCGTCGGTCAGGCGGGCCATTTCATCCGCGGGGATCGTCGAGTGACTTTCCCCGGCAGCCGCGGCGGGCGCGGCGGGCGCTTCGGCCGCATCGGTTTTTGTTTCATCCGTCATGAAAAGAAATCCTGCGCTTTCACGAGTGCCTGCGCAAGGCAGTCGATCTCATCGCGCGTGTTGTACATCGCAAAGGAGGCGCGGCAGGTCGCGGTCAAGCCGAACCGCGACAACAGCGGCATAACGCAGTGCGTGCCGGCGCGCACGGCAACGCCCGAGCGGTCGATGATCGTCGCCACGTCGTGCGGATGCGCGCCTTTCATTTCGAAGGAGACGATCGGTCCTTTATCTTTCGTGGTGCCGAGGATGCGCAGCGAATTGATCTCGCGCAATCGGTCGTGGGCGTAGCGCACCAGGCCGCTTTCGTGATTGCGGATGCGCGCCTTGCCGATCGACGCGACATAATCGATCGCGGCGCCGAGCCCGATCGCCTGCACGATCGGCGGCGTGCCGGCCTCGAATCTGTGCGGCGGCTCGCCATAAGTGACGCGATCCTCGAACACTTCGCGGATCATCTCGCCGCCGCCGTTGAACGGCGGCATCGCTGCAAGGTGCTCATATTTGCCGTAAAGCACGCCGATCCCGGTCGGACCGTAAAGCTTGTGGCCGGTGAAAACGTAAAAGTCGCAATCGATGTCGCGCACGTCGACATCCAGATGCACCGCTGCTTGCGCGCCGTCGAACAGCACGGGAATCCCGCGGGCATGCGCGATCCGCGCCACCTCCTTCACCGGCACCATGGTGCCGAGCATATTCGACATATGGGTGATGGCGACGAGCTTGGTGCGCGGGGTCAGCAGCTTCTCGAATTCATCGACGAGGAAATGGCCCTCGTCATCGACCGGCGCCCACTTAATGACGGCGCCCTGGCGCTCGCGGAGAAAATGCCACGGCACGATATTGGAGTGATGCTCCATGATCGAGAGCACGATCTCGTCGCCCGCCTTGATGCGCTCGCGTCCGAACGTATAGGCGACGAGATTGATCGCCTCGGTCGCATTGCGGGTGAATATGATCTCTTCCTTGCGCCCGGCATTGAGGAAGGCCGCAACTTTCTCGCGCGCGCCTTCGTAGGCCTCGGTCGCCTCGTTGGCGAGGTAATGCAGGCCGCGATGCACATTGGCGTATTGCGTGGTGTAGGCCTGCTCGATGCGGTCGAGCACGGCGCGCGGCTTCTGCGCCGACGCCGCGTTATCGAGGTAGACAAGCGGCTTGCCGTAAACCTGCATCGCCAGGATTGGAAAATCCTCGCGAATCCGGTTCACGTCGTAGGCGCCGTTCGTCGTCATATCATTCATCGTTGCATCCTAGCCGCGGGCTTTCAGCCATGCCGCGACCGTCTCCATCAAAGCCTCGCGCAGGCCGGCGTGCTCGATGCCTTCGATTGCCTCGCCAAGGAAAGCCTGGATCAGCAAGGCCTCGGCCTCGGCCGCCGGAATGCCGCGCGCCATCAGATAGAATTTCAGATCGTCATCGAGCGCGCCCGACGTGGCGCCGTGACCGCACTGCACGTCGTCGGCGAATATTTCGAGTTCCGGTTTATTGTCCGCCTCGGCGCGGTCGGAAAGCAGCAGCGACTTCGTCATCATCTTGGCGTCGGTCTTCTGCGCGTGCGGCCGCACGATGATGCGGCCCTGAAATACGGCATGCGCCTCGTCGTCGAGCACCGCTTTGAACACTTCGCGGCTTTGGCAATCGCGCGCGACATGATCGGCAATCAGCGTGGTATCGGCATGCTGGCGGCCCCTAACGAGCGTGGCGCCGCGGATCGCGGCCACCGTGCCCTCACCGTCGAATTTCAGGAACAATTGATTGCGCACCACGGCGCCGCCCGATGTGAAGGTGAAGGAGTTGAATCGCGCGTGCGCGCCGATCGCGGCGGCGAGCGTCGAGACATGGAGCGCATCGGCGCCTTCGCCGATGATTTTCACATGATCGACATGGGCTTCGTCGCCGACGAACAATTCGAGCGCCGCGTTGACCTGGTAATCCGTCCCCGCCGGGCCCTCATGGCTCTCGATCAACATGGCGCGCGAACCCGGCTCGGCGACGACCAGCGAGCGCAGGAAAGTCGCGGCGGGCTTCTCCGATGCCACGAACAGCAGATGCAACGGGCGTGCGATTGTCGAGCCGGCGGCAATACGGATCACGGCGCCGTCGCCCATCAATGCGGTATTAAGCGCGACGGCGACGTCGCTAGCCGGCGCCAGCTTGCCGAGATGCGTGACAAGCGCCGGATCGTTGTCGGCCAGCGCGTCGGCGAGCGAGCGGACCGTGAGCCCTTGATCAAGATCAGCCAGATCGGACAGTTCGGCGACGAACGCGCCGTCGACGAAGACCAGGCGTCGCGCTTCGAGATCGACGAGCAACGCGCCCGCGGTTTTGGCGCGCGCCTTAACCGCGGCGTCCGGCGGACTCGCGAGCGGCTTGGCATCGCGCATCAGCGCGCGCAGATCAGTGTATTTCCACTGTTCGACGCGGCGATGGGGCAGGCCTTCTCGGGCGAAGACATCGAATGCGGCGTCGCGCTGCGCGGCGACGGCGTCACCGCCGGGCAGCGTTTCGCGCGCCTGCGCAAAGGCTTGCGCCAGCGCGGCTTCCGCCGCGGTTTTGATCGTGGTGACGCCGGCGTTCACGCCAAAACCTCTTCCTGATACTCGGCATAGCCGCGAGCTTCGAGTTCGAGCGCCAGATCTTTGCCGCCGGTCTTGACGATGCGGCCATGGGAAAGCACGTGCACGATATCGGGCACGATGTAAGTCAACAGCCGCTGGTAGTGGGTGATGACGATGAAAGAGCGGCTTGGCGCCCGCAGCCGGTTGACGCCGTCGGAAACGATCTTAAGCGCGTCGATGTCGAGCCCGGAATCGGTTTCGTCGAGCACGGCGAGCCGCGGCTCAAGCAGCGCCATTTGCAAAATCTCGTTGCGCTTCTTTTCGCCGCCGGAAAAGCCGACATTGACCGCGCGGCGCAGCATGTCCTGGTCGATGCTGAGTTTGCCGGCGGTATCGCGCACCTTCTTTATGAATTCCGGCGTGGAAAGCTCCGCCTCGCCGCGCTTCTTGCGTTGCGCGTTAAGCGCGGTGCGCAGGAAAGTCATGGTGGCAACACCGGGAATTTCCAGCGGATATTGAAAGGCGAGGAACATACCGGCGGCAGCGCGTTCATCGGGCGCCATGTCGAAAATGTTTTTGCCGTTGAACAATACCTCGCCCGCCGTCGGCTCGTAGTCCGCCTTGCCGGCCAGCACGTAGGCCAGCGTCGACTTTCCGGAGCCGTTCGGGCCCATGATCGCGTGCACCTCGCCCGCGTTCACGGTGAGGTTCAGACCTTTGAGAATCTCCTTGCCGTCGATCTCGACGTGCAAATCTTTGACTTCCAGAAGCGCCATTCCAAGAACTCCAAAATCCGTGCGATCAGCGGTTGCCCCAACGCCAGCGCCATTCACCGTCGGTCTTGCGGCGGCTGATGATCGCGAGAATAGCCAAGGCGAGGGCATCGAAGGCGAGCAGCACCGCCAGCGCCCAAGAGTGCCTCTCCGTCAGCCGCAGATAGAGCGAAACTGCCACCATTGCGGCCACGATTCCGAGGATCAGCACCCATCCCTGCCACGTGGTGGGGGTGGCGCCGTAGCCATAACGTTTCGGCCTGAACCAGTAGGTGGTCACGACATCACCCACGCTCAACCGACGCTGCCTTCCAGCGAGACCGAGATCAGTTTCTGGGCCTCGACCGCGAACTCCATCGGCAGCTGCTGCAGCACGTCCTTGACGAAGCCGTTGACGACAAGCGCCGTCGCCTCCTCCGCCGAAAGCCCGCGCTGCCGGCAGTAGAACAATATGTCGTCCGAGATTTTCGATGTGGTCGCCTCGTGCTCGAATACAGCCGAGGAATTCTTCGCCTCGATATAGGGCACGGTGTGAGCGCCGCACTTGTCGCCGATCAGGAGCGAATCGCAATTGGTGAAATTGCGCGCGCCCGCGGCGCGGCGATGCGCGCTGACGAGGCCACGATAGGTATTGTTCGAGTGACCCGCGGCGATGCCCTTGGAGATGATGCGGCTTGTCGTGTTCTTGCCGAGATGCAGCATCTTGGTGCCGGAATCGACCTGCTGATATCCATTTGAAATAGCAATGGAGTAGAATTCGCCCCGCGAATTCTCGCCGCGCAGAATGCAACTCGGATATTTCCAGGTGATGGCCGAGCCGGTTTCCACCTGCGTCCAGGAGATCTTGGCATTCTTGCCGCGGCAATCGCCGCGCTTGGTGACGAAATTGTAGATGCCGCCGCGGCCTTGCGCGTCGCCGGGATACCAGTTCTGGATCGTGGAATATTTGATCTCGGCGTCGTCGAGCGCCACAAGCTCGACCACGGCGGCGTGCAGCTGGTTCTCGTCGCGCATCGGGGCGGTGCAGCCTTCGAGATAGCTCACATACGAGCCGCGATCGGCGATGATCAGCGTGCGCTCGAATTGGCCGGTATTCTTTTCATTGATGCGGAAATAGGTCGACAGTTCCATCGGGCAGCGCACGCCCGGCGGCACGTAGACGAACGAGCCGTCGGAGAACACCGCCGAATTGAGCGTGGCGAAGAAATTGTCGCTGATCGGCACCACCGAACCGAGATATTTTTTCACCAGTTCGGGATGCTCATGGACGGCTTCCGAGATCGGCATGAACAGCACGCCGGCTTTGGCGAGTTCGGCCTTGAAGGTGGTGGCAACCGAAACCGAGTCGAACACCGCATCGACGGCAATGCGGCCGGAACCGCTGCCGCCCGCGCCGTCCACGCCGGCATCCCCGTCGGCTCTCTGGATACCCAGGAGCGCTTCACGCTCGCGCAATGGGATTCCGAGCTTCTCGTAGGTGCGCAGGATCTCCGGATCGATCTCGTCGAGCGATTTCGGTCCGTCCTTCCGCTTCGGCGCGGAGTAATAATAGATGTTCTGGTAGTCGATCGGGCCGTATTCGACTTTGGCCCATGTCGGCTCGCGCATGGTGAGCCAGCGCTTATAGGCGTCGAGCCGCCAAGCGAGCATCCAGTCCGGCTCGTTCTTCTTCGCCGAGATGAAGCGGACGGTGTCCTCGGACAGGCCCTTGGGGGCCTTATCCGATTCGATCAGCGTCTCGAATCCATACTTGTACTGGTCAACGTCGATACGCCGGACCTGATCGACGGTCTCTTGCACTGCCGGCATTCGTCCCTCCGCTCACGGTTTCAAGGACCGCGGGTTGGATTAGTCGGTTATGGTTCAGGTATACCTTCTCGGGTCACCTTCTTACGCCATTTCAGGCGCTTAATAGGCCTAATTCAATCGATTTGTGCGCTCACTCAGGCGGCGATACCTCGTTCTTCCTTAGATAATGTAGTTGCAAGCTTTCTCCAAGCGCCCAGCAGCTTTTCGATGTCGGCTGCAGTCGTGCTCCAGCCCAGGCTGACGCGCACGGCGCCGCGCGTGAGCGGCGGCGAAACCCCCATCGCCGCAAGGACATAAGAGGGTTGGACCTTGCCCGACGAGCATGCGGCGCCCGACGACACTGCGATACCTTCGAGGTCGAAGGCGATGACGGCGGTTTCCGCCTTCATGCCTGGCGCCGCGAACAAGGTCGTATTTGGCAGTCGCTCGGCGCCGGCGCCGAAGATGGTCGCCCGCTGCGAAATCTCGCGCAGTCCGGTTTCGAGCAAGTCCCGTAACGCCACCATGTGGCCGGTTTCGGCTGCGCGTTCCCGGCGAGCGACGGCCGCGGCAGCGCCGAATGCGGCGATGCCGGCGACATTTTCCGTGCCGGCACGCAGCCCGCGTTCCTGCCCGCCGCCGCGGATGAGCGGCTCGGCGAGGTGAATATCGTCGCTGCTTCGAACGAGCGCGCCGACGCCCTTCGGCCCACCGATCTTATGGGCGGACAGCGTCAGCAAGTCCGCTCCGAGCGCGGCGATGTCGCAATCGATGCGGCCGGCCGCTTGCACGGCATCGACATGGAGCAAGCCGCCGGCGGCGTGCACGCGCGCCGCCGCCTCGGCGACCGGCTGAATGACGCCGGTCTCGTTATTGGCAAGCATCAGCGACACCAACGGCCGGGGGGTTTTGGCAACGGCGACCGCGAGTGCGGCGAGATTCAGTCGCCCATCGGCGTCGACCGGCAGCTCTTCGATCGCCTCGCGCGGGAACCGGCCGCCGCCGCGCACCGAGGCATGCTCGATGGCCGAAATCAGAAGGCGCGTCCGTGACCGCTTCTCGGTCGCGGTTTCGATCGCAGGCGTCAGCGCCAGCATATTGGCTTCGGTGCCGCTCGACGTGAAGAACACGTCGCCCGGCCGCGCGCCCACGAGCGCGGCGACCTCTTCGCGCGCCTGTTCGAGCGCGCGCCGGGCGGCGCGACCCTCGGCATGGACCGAGGACGGATTGCCCAGGAGCGCAAGCGCCTCCGCGAGCGCCGCCTTCGCCTCGTTCCGCAGGGGCGTCGTGGCGTTCCAGTCCAAATAGCTGCGGTCGGACATGCTCGTTGTGCTTGCTTTTTGTCCCCTGGCCTGTGCTAGAAGTCGCGACCTGATGCTGTCGCCGGTCCCAGCACGTCGCCAGTTCCGAAAATATGAAGTGGTTATAATCACTTACGTGGAGCGACCGGCAACGTCAAGCGCAGCGCTTTGAGTCCGCTGCTTGCGCCGCTTCCGCACTAATCGAGGTTTCTAAGAATGCCCGAGGTTATTTTCACGGGGCCCGCCGGCCGCATCGAAGGCCGCTACCATCCGGCGCGGCAGAAGAACGCGCCGATCGGTATCGTGCTGCACCCGCATCCGCAGTTCGGCGGCACGATGAACCATCAGATCGTGTACCAGATCTATTATGCCTTCGTGCATCGCGGCTTTTCCGCGCTGCGTTTCAATTTCCGGGGCGTCGGACGCAGCCAAGGCGGCTTCGACCACGGCATCGGCGAATTGTCGGATGCGGCCTCCGCGCTCGACTGGGCGCAATCGGTCAATACCGAGGCGCGCAGCTGCTGGATCGCCGGCTTCTCGTTCGGCGCCTGGATCGGCATGCAGCTTTTAATGCGGCGGCCGGAGATCGAGGGCTTCATCTCGATCACACCGCCGGCGAATCTTTATGACTTTTCGTTCCTGGCGCCCTGTCCGTCCTCGGGTCTGATCATTCACGGCGACAAGGATGCGGTGGTGCCGCATCGCGACGTCACCAATCTCGTCGAGAAGCTGAAGACGCAGAAAGGCATCGTCATCGAACAGAAGATCATTCCCGGCGCCAACCACTTTTTCGACGGCAAGGTCGAGCCGCTAATGACCGCGATCAGCGGCTATCTCGACAAACGGCTCAAGGGCGGACGGGCCACCACGGCCGCGTAAAAGGCCTCAAAGGCAGACCCCGTCGTGGCCGCGCTTGCAATCGGCGCGCCTCGGTCGTTCAATGCCTTTAATGAGAAGCTCAGAATGAACGCTCGGGGGGATCTACTATGCGTCATATGCATCTTGTTGCCGGCTGTCTGGCCGTCGCGGTTACCGGTTTCGGCGGCGGCAGCGCCGTTGCGCAGACTCCTGCATCGGACAACACCGTAAAAATCGGCCTGGTCATGCCGATGACCGGGACATCGGCTGCGGTCGGGCGGGAAGTCTCGGACGGCGCTCACCTTTACATGGCTCAGCACGGCGACACGGTTGCCGGCAAGAAGATTGAACTCATCGTCAAGGACGACGCCAGCGTGCCTGACAACGCCAAACGGCTCGCGCAGGAAATGATCGTCAACGATCACGTCAATTTTCTCGGCGCCGGCCTGACGCCCAGCGCCATGGCGATGGCGCCGATCGCCACCGAGGCGAAGGTTCCGACAGTGGTGATGGTGTCGGGTACCTCGATCGTCACCGAAAAGTCGCCCTATTACGTGCGCACCAGTTTCACGCTCGGCCAGCAGTCCGGCATCATCGCCGATTGGGCGATCCAGAACGGCAGCAAGAAAGCCGTCATGATCCTGTCCGACTGGGCGCCCGGCGCGGAAGCGGGCAAGGTGTTCGACAGCAACTTCACCAAAGGCGGCGGACAAGTTCTCGACACGCTGAAAGTGCCGCTTGCCAATCCGGATTTTTCGCCCTTCCTGCAGCGCGCCCACGATCTGCAACCCGACACGCTGTTCGTCTTCGTCCCGGCCGGACAGGCGGGCACTTTCGCGCGGCAATTCGCCGAGCGCGGCCTGGAAAAGTCGGGCATCAAGCTGATTGGACCGGGCGACATCGCCGACGACGACGATCTGCCGACCACGGGCGACACGCTCCTTGGCGTCGTCACCGCGGGACTGTATTCCGCGGCGCATCCGTCGCAGCTCAACAAGGATTATGCCGCGGCTTACAAAAAAGCGACCGGTCATCGCGCCAACTTTATTTCGGTCGGCGGCTATGACGGCATGCATCTGATCTACGCCGCGCTCAAAGCCACCAACGGCAACACCGACGCCGACGCGGTGATCGGCGCGATGAAGGGCATGAAGTGGGAAAGCCCGCGCGGTCCGATCTCGATCGACCCGCAGACCCGCGACATCGTGCAGAACATCTATATCCGCAAGGTCGAGATGGTGAACGGCGAGCCGTGGGCCATTGAGTTCAAAACCTTCCCGGCGGTGAAAGATCCGCTCAAGGAGGCGGCCGCGAAGTAGAAGGCACGACGCTCATCCATGCGCGGCGTGACCTTTCTTGGCGAGCGCAAGCTGCAGCTCGCCGAATTTCCGGATCCCGTGCCGGGACCGCACGACGTCATCGTCGCGATCAAGGCGTCCGGCATGTGCGGCAGCGATCTCAAGCCCTATCGCGCGTCGGGCGGCTCGGCGGCGCTGGGGCTCGGCAAGGTCGACGGCCCGGTCATCGCCGGACATGAGCCGTGCGGCGTGGTCGCGGCGGTCGGTAGCGCCGTCGATCTGCGCACCGCGCACGTCGGCGCGCGAGTCATGGTGCACCACTATGCCGGCTGCGGCACCTGCCGGCATTGCCGCACCGGTTGGACCCAGATGTGTTCGAGCGGCAGCACCGTCTACGGCATCACCGGGCACGGCGCGCATGCGCCTTACATGAAAGTCCCGGCAACGACGCTGGTGGCTTTGCCGGACGAATTGAGCTTTGCCACCGGCGCGGCGATTTCATGCGGCACCGGCACCGCTTATCAGGCGCTGCGGCGGATGAAGCTCGCTGGCGGCGATACGATCGCCATCGTCGGCCAGGGACCCGTCGGGCTTTCCGCGACGCAACTTGCCGCCGCGATGGGCGCCCGCGTCATCGCGCTCGATGTGAGCGCGGAGCGGCTTGCACGCGCCAAGGAATTCGGCGCGGACGCACTGATCAATCCGGACGCCGACAATCCGGTCGCCGCCGTCAAGACGCTGACGCATGGCGCAGGCGCCGATATGACGCTCGACACGTCCGGCACGCCTGACGGACGACTGACCGCGGTGCGCGGCGCGCGGCCCTGGGGCACGGCGAGTTTCGTGGGCGAAGGCGGCGACGTCACGATCGACGTCAGCCCCGACATGCTGCGCAAACAGCTCACCATCATCGCGTCTTGGACCTTTTCCACCGTCGTGCAGGCGGATTGTGCGCGCTTCGTCGCCGATCGCAACATCGACGTCGAGCATTTGTTCACGCATCGTTGGCAACTCGGGCAAGCCGATGAGGCCTATCGGCTGTTCGATCGCCAGACCAGCGGCAAGGGCGTGTTTCTCGTGAACTGAGTCACGGCCGCGCCAAAACACCGCCGGTCAGCGGGCGCGGCGCGCCGGTCGTGCCGGGAAACGAAATCGGCAGGCCGCGCAGGCTGCGCACGGCGAGATAGGCGAAGGCCTGCGCTTCGAGCGAATCGATCGACCAGCCCGCCTCGTGCGCGGATTCGATGCGCGCCGGAGCCAAGCGGCCGGCAAGCATTCGCATCAGCGTCGGGTTGCGCGCGCCGCCGCCGGCGACGATCCAGGTCGCAGGCGGGCGCGGCAGATGCCGCACGATGCGCGCCACGGCGGCCGCAGTGAGGGCGGTAAGCGTCGCCGCGCCGTCCTCGACGCCGATGCCGTCGAGCGTATCGCCGACGAAGCCGCGAAAATCGTTGCGGTCGAGCGATTTTGGCGGCGGCGCAAGAAAGAACGGATGCTGCAGCAGCCGCTCGATCAAGGCCTCGTCGACCGCGCCGGCCGCGGCCTTGCGTCCGTCGGTGTCGAGCGGGCGACCGGTCCGCAGCCGCAAGAAGTCGTCAAGCAAGGCATTGCCGGGTCCGGTGTCGCAAGCAATCAACTCCTCGCCGTCGATGTAGGTCACGTTGGCGACGCCGCCGATATTGAGCACCGCAATCGGCATCTCCCGGCCCAAGCGACGCACCAGCGCCCGATGATAGATCGGCGCCAGCGGCGCCCCCTGCCCGCCCGCCGCGACGTCGGCCGAGCGAAAATCGTAGACGACCGGAATGCCGAGCCGCGCCGCCAATGCCGCGCCGTCGCCGATCTGCAGCGTCAGCCGGCGTTCCGGCCGATGCAGCAAGGTCTGGCCGTGGAAGCCGACCGCGGCCACATTGGCGGCGTTAAGATCATTTGCGGCGAGAAATGTTTGCACCGCTTCGGCGTGTGCATCGTTGATCAATCGCTCCGCCTGGGCGACGATTGCCGGCCGGGCGGTGCGCTCGGTCAGGTTCGCGGCGGCGGCGGTGGCGCGGCGCAGCAGCGTCCGCTCGGCTTTGCTATACGGACGGCACGCCGTCGCGCCGAATTGCGCAATCGTCTCGCCGTCGGTATCGATCAACGCGACGTCGACGCCGTCCTGCGAGGTTCCGCTCATCAGCCCGATCGCCAAGACCGATGTGTCGGCTGCGGCCGCCGACGGCCGGTCCAGTGACATTTGCTCGGACATTGAAATGCCTTCCAGCCGCGTTCTTTGAATCGCCGTCCAGACCTGTATTACACCAGCCGCGCCGCCGCGGCGAGCCGCCGCTCGCGGATGCAACTCGACCAATTAACCGGACCTCGATGAACACCTACAAGTCCGATTTTCTAAACGTCCTTGCCGCACGGGGCTTCATCCATCAAGTCTCGGAACCCGATGCGCTGGACGCGCTTGCGCGTTCATCAACGATTACAGCCTATATTGGTTTCGACTGCACCGCGCCATCGCTGCATGTCGGCTCGCTGTTGCCGATCATGCTGCTCTACTGGCTGCAGCAGACGGGGCATCGGCCGATCGCGCTGATGGGCGGCGGCACCACGCGGGTCGGCGATCCGTCGGGCAAGGACGAAAGCCGGCGCATCCTTTCAGATGATGACATCAACGAGAATCTCGGAGGCATCCGCGCCATTTTCGCCAAGTTTCTCAAATTTGAGAATGGTGGCGGCAATGCAATCATGGCCAATAACGCGGATTGGCTTAACGAACTTAACTACATCGACTTCCTGCGCGACGTCGGACGGCATTTTTCCATCAATCGGATGCTCGCCTTCGATTCGGTGAAGCTTCGCCTCGAACGCCAGCAGGAACTATCGTTCCTCGAATTCAATTACATGATCCTGCAGGCTTACGATTTCGTCGAGCTCTACCGCCGTTACGGCTGCGTCTTGCAGATGGGCGGCTCCGATCAATGGGGCAACATCGTCAACGGCATCGATCTCGGCCGCCGGTTGCACAACGCGCAATTTTTTGCGCTGACCTCGCCGCTGATCACCACGTCGTCGGGCGCCAAGATGGGCAAGACCGCCGCCGGCGCGGTGTGGCTCAACGCCGATCAAGTGAGCCCCTACGACTATTGGCAATATTGGCGCAACACCGAGGACGCCGATGTCGGCCGCTTTCTAAAACTCTTTACGGTTATGCCGCTCGACGATATTGCGCGGCTTGCCGCCCTCAAAGGCGCGGAAATCAACGAAGCGAAAAAGATCCTCGCCACCGAGGCGACCGCCCTCATCCATGGCCGCGCGGCTGCCGACGAAGCAGCCGCAACGGCACGCACGACGTTCGAGGAAGGCGGGCTCGGCGCGACCCTGCCGACGGTCGAAATCGCGCGCGATGAGCTAAAGGCCGGCATCGGCGTGCGGGCGGCGTTCATCAAAGCAGGCCTTGCCGCCTCGAATGGCGAAGTAAGACGCGCAATCGCTAACAACGCAATCATGGTGAACGATGCGCGAGTCACCAGCGAGACAGCTGAAATTAGCGAACGAGACGTGACGGCGGACGGCGCTGTCAAGCTTTCGCTCGGCCGCAAACGTCACGTCCTGCTCAAGCCGGTGTGACCCAACTGCTTCAGTGATTGTCGCCGTCGTTGACCGTGCCCGTCGCGTCGCCGGTTGGCGGCGCCGTCGGCCAAGCCGGGCTGGTCGCGGGAAATTCAAACACTTTGCGCAAAAGTCCCGGCGCCAACGCCGATAGCGGATTGACGTGCAGGACCGGATTGCCCGGCCTGCCGACCACTTCATAGGTGACGCCGACCAGCCCCTCTTTTTCGCCGCCGAGGAAAAGCCCCACGACCGGGAGCTGGCCGAGCAGATTGTTGGCGCCGTAGAGCGGAATCAGAGTGCCGCGCAGGTGCACGTCGTCGTTGGCATAATCGATAAGGCCGTCGATGGTGCCCCCGAGCACCGGCCCGCGCACCACGCCGTCGCGCAGCGCGACCCGTCCCGGTGAACGGGTGAAATCAACCTTCAAACCAGAGAAAAACATATTGTTGCGCGGCAGCGGGCTGCCGTTGGATACCGCTTGCTCGAGCTGGGACTCGTCGTGAACGGTGAAGTTGCGGACGCTCAGCGTTCCAAGCTGAGCCGGATTGTTCGCGGACGGCGCGTCCATGACCGTCGTCATCTGGCCGCCATCCATCCGCGAATAGACGTCGGTGAAGCGCAGCAGCGCGCCGGCATCGCTGCTCTCGATGTCGATCGCTCGCCGCCCACCCGCCACGCTGCGCAAATCGCCGCTGAGCGCTCCCTCGCGCCCGATTTTGGCGGACAGCCCGAGACCGCGGACCTCGCCGCCGCGCCGCGACAATTTCAGCTCGAGATCGCGCAAGGCCTCGCCGTTGAAGCCGAGCACGGCGCCGAGCTTCATGTCGAGATCGATGTCGGGCGCCTTGTGGATGTCCGATTGCGGAGCCGTCGGTCCGCCGCTGAGCGCCTTGATGAAACCGCGGCCGTCGTAAGTATCGCCGCGCATGACGGCGCGCAGCACACCGTCAGGCCCCCGGGTCACCCTGAGGCTGGCGTGATCGCCGTCTGAGAAACCGTATGAAGGAAAATCGGCCGATTGCAGTGCGCCCGAGCCGTCAAGCTCGATGGTGCCTTTCACGCCGCCGCCGGCGCCCTCAATCAACAGATCGCTGATGTGAACGGCTTGCGGGTTGGTCGTCACAGTGAAGGTGGCGCGCGCCGGCTTGCCCGACTGTTTGACCCAGCCGGGCAAGAAGCCGTCGATCTGAGCCGACGTCAGGTCGGCGGCAACCGCGAAGCGGCCGTCATGTTCCGACGACGTGCCGACTTTGCCCGCGATATCGATGGGAATCGCCCCGTTGATCGTATTCGACGGATCGAGGCCCAGATTATTGCGCATCGCCTCGTCGAGCATGCCTCGAATATGGACGTCGGCTTCAGTGTCGCCGCGCAATTGCCGGTATTCGAGATTGGCCGGCGATCCGCCGATTTTGACGTCGCCTTTGATCGCAAAGCCCTGGTTGTTGGCGCTGACTTTGAGATCCGCGGCGTCGACCTTCTGCCCCATGATCATGTGCTCGGCGGCAAAGTTCGTGGCATCGACGGTGATGGCGTAATTGGTCGATCCCGGCGGCAGATCGGGCTTGAGCGGCATCGCCAGAGCGACCAGCGCGCTCATGTTACCGTGGGTCGTCGCTGAATCGAACGGCACCTGCGCCGCGTCGCGCAGGCGGTCCATATTTAAAAGCTCGACCGCAGCCGGCACCGGGCCGTCGATCTTGAAATGCACGCGCGCCGGCGGCGAAAGCGGCGCGGTATCGGGCACTTCGAACAGGCCGGACGACAGAACGAGCTTACGCCCTGACGGCAGATCGGATGTCGCCTTGCCGAGCGCAATCTGCGCGTCGCGTCCGACGATATGAACGGTCAGATCCGCGTCGTGTAACGCCGGCAGGCCCGCCACCGGCTGAATGACGCAATTCGTCGCCAGCGCATCGAGTGTCAGCCCGTCGTCGGGGACCGGCGGGCCGCCCGCTCTGAGATCGTCGAGCGGCGCATTCACGCCAATCACCACGCGCTCAATGTTGCCGCTGGAGAGATGTTCGTTGAACCAGTCTCGGACTTTGGGAACGACGAAAACCGGCCACAACCGCTTCAAGGCATCGGCCGACATGCGCGTCGCGGCGGCGCCGGCGGCAAGCTTGAGATCGCCGCTGGAATAATCCGCGTTGCCGGACATCGCGACGCCGACTTCGCCGTTGCCGATCTCGCTCTGGTCGACGACAAAGCGCTTTTTCACCGGGTCGAACTGACCGCTCAGGGCAATATTGTTGAGGATCAGCGGATCGCCTTGCTCGTCAGGCGAGTTCAGTACGATCGTGCCGCCGCCGACCCGAAACAGCCAAGGCCCGGGCGATTGCGCCGGCGCTTCGACTTGGCCGAGCAGCGTGATCCGATTGCCGCCGGACAGAATCTGGAACGGTACCGCGAGGACGCGGCTGCCGGCATCCCAATTGATCTTGAACTCGGCGTGGTCGATGTCGATGCGGCCATCGGCATTGTCACCGTCATTCAGAAATCCGGCATCGGCGACAATCCGGCCGGTCAGCGATTGCGGCACGCCGTTCGGGCCGATCACGCCGCGCAAAGTCGCCGACAGCGGCACATTGAACTGCAAGCTTCCATCGCCAAATCGGGACGCCAGCAAAAGATCGTTGGCGGATACATGACGGGCTTCCAGCGCAATGCTGCGGTAACCGTCCTCGGTCGGCTTGATCGAAGCAGTCAGGCCCCATGGATGCTCCGGGTTGTCCGAGCCGACCGTGACCACGATGCCGCCGCCATGCGGCCGCTGGATGCTCAGGCTGATATCCTCGAACGTCCAGCGCTTGCCGGTGCGCTGGTCGTCGACGGTGAGCGTGCCATCCTTTAGTCCGAGTTCGCGCAGGTCATGTCCGTCGAGTCCGGATTCCCCGATGCCGTCGAGCCACGACAGCAACGCGGCGATACTGTCGGTCGGCGGGCGCGGCAGTCCGGATTGCACCTGACGCGGGGCAACGGCCGGCGCTCCTGGCGCGGCGCCTTTCGGTTCGTATTCGTCTTGTTTTACGGCTTGACGCGCGATGAGGCCGACAGCGGGGATCGGCCCATTGGCGGTCGCGATCGGACGCTTATCCGCACCGGAGGCAAAGACGGTCACGCTGCCGTCCGGCTCGATGCGCACCGCCATTGCGGCGCCGACCAGATTGAGGCTTTCGGCGCGAATATGGCCGCTGAAGAGACTCAAGCCGGAGACGTGAATTTCCGCCTTCGGCGCGCGCGCGACGACGGTGCCGTCAGGATCCCGCACCACGATATCGCGCACCCGCACCGCAGCGCCGCCATTCTCGGTGCGTTCGATCTGGGTACCGCCGACTTCGACGTGTTCGTGGCTGCCGAAATTGTCCTCGATGGCGGAGACCAGCCACGGGGTAAAAACGTCGAGCTGGATCGGGCCGCTGGACAGCCGCCACCACAGCCCGGCGCAGCCGAGCACCAATAGGCTGACGAGCACCGCCGATCCGATGCCGACCCGCCTGATGAGGCGTTGATGCCGCGCAAGAAGCCGTCGATATGCGGCCAAGTAGCGGCCATCGCCCCAGCGTCCACCGCCGCGGTGCGCTGCTGCGAGGTTACCGCGGCGTCGCGGATGAACGCCGGATTCCCATCGCGGAAATGCCGGACTGTGCCTATCTTGGTTCGTCATGCCCGCTCGGGCGTCCCCTCGTCCGTGGCGCCGTCATAACGATATTGCAGCGAAGAGGTTAAACACGTCCGCGAGCGATCGACACCCCTGCTCGCGTGCGGATTCTGAGAGTACAGAATGCCCCCGGGAAAGCGTCGAAAGGAAGGCACATGCCGCCGAAGACGGTACGGAAGCTGGCCCGAAGGACCGCCAGAAACAAATCGCCCAGCAAGGGGATAGCACGAATCAAGCCGGCCAAAACGGGCGTCGTTGCGGGCGCAAAAGCGCCAAACTTCACGCTGCCTCGCGATGGCGGGGGCACGGTCTCGCTGGCGGACTTCGCCGGCCGCAAGGTCGTCCTCTATTTCTACCCCCGGGCCGACACGCCCGGTTGCACCAAGGAGGCGATCGAGTTCTCTCGGCTGAAGGCCGAATTCAGCCGCGCCGGGGCTGATATTCTTGGCGTCTCCGCCGATCCGCTGAAGGCCCTGGATGCATTCAAGTCGAAGCACAAAATCACCGTCGCCCTAGGATCGGACGAAACTCACAAAATGCTTGCTGTCTATGGGGTTTGGCAGGAGAAGCTGATGTACGGTAGGAAGTTTCTGGGCATTGTCCGCAGCACCGTCCTGATCGGCCCCGATCAGCGCATAGCCCAAGTCTGGCCCAAAGTGACCGTCGATGGCCACGCCGACGAGGTCCTGGCCGCCGCGCGGGCTCTCTAAGCGGCTTTCGAACATTGCCGATGCATTTACTGAAGTTAGCAAAATCGCATCAAGTCTAGCCCTGCAATTTCCCGAAAATTAACCATACACGGCTCAAATCCGCTCCCTGGCCTGGGTGGGAGCGTCAATGCCGCAGTGGAAAGCGTCTCGGTCGTTGGAGGCCGCAAGACCGCAACATCCGGTGCAACATCAGGCGCAGCATTCTTCGCCCGATCGTGTTCACCGCGGCGAGTCACGCCGGCGCGGCGTAAGCGAACCGGCGGGGCGGGCTTATACCATCGCGCATGCCGGACGGCAGGTCAGATTCGGTCCGGTGGCGTTTTGGATCGCGGTCGGTACGGTCGTGATCATGGCCGGATGGTCGGTTACGGCCGCAACCTATCTCGCATTCCGCGACGACGTGCTGCGCACGCTCATTGCGCGCCAGGCGCAACAGCAGTTCGGCTATGAGGACCGCATCGCCGAGTTGCGCGCCCAGATCGACCGCACCACCAGCCGCCAATTGCTCGACCAGGAGCAATTCGAGCAAAAGCTCGATGAGTTGATACGCCGGCAAGCGGCGTTGGAATCTCGCGCCACGGCGTTGAGCAGCCTCACCGACCCTGCGACGACGGGCTCGATAGGCGGCGCGGCCAAGCTCCAGGACAAAGACTCCCTGGCCGAACCGTCACGAAGCGACCGCGGCAGACAATCGAGCATCGGTGCAACGCTTGGCCGCATGGACGCGTCACTCGATCGCATCGAGCAGCGACAATCGCTCGCGCTTGGCGACTTGGAGAGCCGCTATGAAAACAAAGCTCGCCGGATACGCAGCGTCCTCGACCAGATCGGCGTGAAGATCGACGCAGCGCCGGCGGCAACCGGCGGTCCCTTCGTCCCCGTTAGACCGCCGCCCGCCAACGAAGGATTTGCGCGCGCCCTGTTTGAGGCAAATCTGGCGCGCTCCGAGGTCGCGCAGCTCACCGACACGCTGCGTACCGTGCCGGTGCGCAAGCCGGTGACCGGCGATATCGAAGAAACCTCGCCGTTCGGCGTCCGCATGGACCCCTTCGTACATGAGGCGGCGATGCACACCGGCATGGACATTCGCGGCGAGGTCGGTGAACCGGCGCATGCCACGGCGGCGGGACGAATAACCATCGCCGGCTGGGACGGCGGCTACGGCAATATGGTCGAGATCGATCACGGCAACGGCCTATCGACCCGCTACGGCCATCTTTCGCAGATCGATGTTCGCGTCGGCGATGAAGTTCGGCTCGGCCAGGTCATTGGCCTGATCGGCACGACCGGGCGCTCGACCGGGCCACACCTGCACTACGAAACGCGCGTCAACGGCGAGGCGGTCGATCCGGAGAAATTCCTCGAAGCCGGCGCAAAGCTTTTCGGCGACGGCCAACAGATCGTCGTCCGTAGCGGCCGCAGCGAAGTTCAGGACTAGCGCGGGCCGACAATCAGCATGACGAAGCGCCGCGCTACTCGACGTCGTCGACCTTCTCCGGCCCGGTGCCAAACGCTTTCTGCGCCAACGCCGCTTCAGTAAACTGATCGATGTCGCCGTCGAGCACCGCGCCGGTATTGGACGTGGCAACGCCGGTGCGCAAATCCTTCACCATCTGATAGGGCTGCAGCACATAAGAGCGGATCTGGTGGCCCCAGCCGATATCGGTCTTGGCGGCCTGATCGGCGGCGGCTTTCTCCTCGCGCTTCATCAGTTCGGCTTCGTAGAGTTTGGCGCGCAGCATCTGCCACGCCTGCGCGCGGTTGCGATGCTGCGAACGGTCGTTCTGGCAAAACACCACGATATTGGTAGGGATGTGGGTAAGCCGGATCGCCGATTCGGTTTTGTTGACGTGCTGGCCGCCGGCGCCGCTGGAGCGCAGCGTATCGACGCGAACGTCGGCTTCGTTGATGTCGATTTTGATGCGGTCGTCGATGACTGGATAGACGTTCACGCTGGCGAACGAGGTATGCCGCCGGGCATTGGAATCGAACGGTGAGATGCGCACTAGGCGGTGCACGCCGTTCTCGGTCTTAAGCCAGCCGTAGGCATTGCGGCCTTTGATCTCGATCGTAGCGGATTTGATACCGGCCTCTTCGCCCTGGGTCTCCTCTATGTAGTCAACCTTAAAACCGTGGTGCTCGGCCCAGCGCGTGTACATGCGCAGCAGCATGCTCGCCCAGTCCTGGCTCTCGGTGCCGCCGGCCCCGGCATGGACTTCGAGATAGGAATCGTTGTTATCGGCTTCGCCCGACAGCAACGCTTCGAGCTGGCGGCGCGACACTTCGTCCTTAAGCTTGCGCAAGCTCGCTTCGGCCTCGGCGACGACCTTCTGGTCCCTCTCCGCCTCGCCAAGCTCGATCATCGTCACCTGATCGTCGAGCTCCTGCTCAATGCGCGCAAGCGCGGTGAGGCTGTCGTCGAGCGCGGTGCGCTCTTGCATGACGCGGCTGGCGCGCTGCGGATCGTTCCAGAGACTAGGGTCTTCGGCCTGCCGGTTCAGTTCGGCGAGCCGCGCACGCGCCTTGTCGACGTCAAAGATGCCTCCTCAGCAGTGCGACCGACTGCTTGATTTCCTCGACGATGGCCGTGATTTCCGCACGCATGATGAAGCGATGTAATGGCTTTGGGAGGGAAAGCAAACACCTTTCCTCCAAGGAAAGGACGATCGTCAGTATAGCCCGCCGGTACCGCTGCGAACGACGCTGCCGGCGTCAGGCGAGACCTGCTGGGTATTCGGAACGCCGTTCGTGGTATCCGCGCCGACGACGGTGTCGCTGTCGGGCGGCGCGGTGCCGGGCTTAAAGGCCTCGAGTATCACGCGGGGGTCGGTCGGCCCGGCGCGCATTCCGGTTTTCGCATCGACGCGGACGAGTTTTATGCCCGGCGGCACGCTAAACGGGATCGGCGGCTTGTCGGTAAGCGCCACCTTCATAAAGTCCCGCACGACGGGCGCCGCGAGGCTGCCGCCGGTGGCGCGGTTCGCGATGTGACGCGGCTTGTCGAAACCCATATAGACGCCGCAGACGATGTCGGGCGAATAGCCGATGAACCAAACGTCCTTCTCGTCATTCGTGGTGCCGGTCTTGCCGGCGATTGGCTTGCCCACCGCGCGCAACGCGACGCCGGTACCGCGTTGCACGACGCCTTCCATGAGCGAGGTGATCTGATAAGCGGTCATCGGATCGATCACCTGCTCGCGCTTATCGACCAGCGTCGGCTCCGGCTGATTTTGCCAGCTCTGGGCGTTGCAGCCGATGCATTGCCGCTGATCGTGTTTGTAGATGGTATGACCGTAGCGATCCTGGATGCGGTCGATCAGCGTCGGTATCACGCGGCGGCCGCCGTTATCGAACATCGAATAGGCGGTGACCATGCGCATCACCGTGGTTTCGCCGGCGCCGAGCGCATAGGACAAGTACGGCGGCAGCTCGTCATAGACGCCGAAGCGCTTGGCATATTCGGAGATCAGCGGCATGCCGATGTCCTGGGCGAGCCGCACCGTCATAACGTTGCGCAACTCTTCAAGCCCGAAGCGCAGCGTCGATGGCCCGAAAAATTTACCGCCGTAGTTTTGCGGGGTCCAGATGCCGCCGCCCGCTCCCATGTCAATCTCGATCGGCGCATCCATGATGATAGTCGAGGGCGTGTAGCCGTTGTCCAGCGCCGCGGCATAGACGATGGGTTTGAACGACGAGCCCGGCTGGCGCAGCGCCTGGGTGGCGCGGTTGAACTGGCTCTGATCGAAGGAGAAACCGCCGACCATTGCCAGCACGCGGCCGGTATGCGGGTCCATCACCACCATGGCGCCGGAGATTTCCGGCACCTGGCGCAGCCTATATTGACCTTGCTGCTCCATCGGATCGACATAGATAACGTCGCCGACCGAGAGAACTTGGTCGACACGCTGGATCGGCTTCGACGGTCCGCTGGCGGGCTTCGCCCATTTGACGCCGTCGAGCGGCACGATGCCGACCTCGCGATCCTTGAGCACGGCGCCGGACGGATCGCGCCCCGGCTGCAGCCCGACGCGCGCCGACTGATCGTCCACCTGGAGCACCACGGCCAGCCGCCATGGGTCGATATCGTCGAGCGATTTTACGTCGGCGAGCTTGACGCCCCAATCGCCGACCACGTCGATTTTCGCGACCGGTCCGCGATAGCCTTGCTTCTCGTCGAAATTGACGAGCCCGTCGACCATGGTGTTGCGCGCCAGCATCTGCAGCGTGGGGTCGAGCGTGGTGCGCACCGATAGGCCGCCCTCGTACAGCTTCTGCTCGCCGTAATTGTCGTAGAGATAGCGGCGCACCTCTTCGGTGAAATACTCGGCGGCATAGACGTGAGGACTCGCCGTCCGCACCGTGACATCGAGCGGCTCTTTCTCCGCACTGGCGCCGTCCGCCGCCGAGATGAAGCCGTCTTCGACCATGCGGTCGATGACGTAGTTGCGGCGCGCGATGGCCTCGTCCTTGCGGCGGAACGGATTGTAGTTGTTCGGCCCCTTGGGCAAGCCGGCGAGATAAGCGGCTTGGGCGATGGTCAGCTCATGCACCGACTTGTCGAAATACAGAAGCGAAGCCGCGGCCACGCCATAGGCGCCGAAGCCGAGGTAGATTTCGTTGAGGTAAAGTTCGAGGATTTTCTGCTTCGAATAAGTGCGCTCGATGCGCAATGCCAGCAGCGCTTCCTTGATTTTACGCTCGAAGGACACCTGATTGTTCAACAGAAAGTTTTTGGCGACCTGTTGCGTGATGGTCGAGGCGCCCTGCGGCCGCCGCCCGCTGCCGTAGTTTTCGACATAGAGAATGCCGGCGCGGATGATGCCGTTCACGTCGATGCCGGGATGGTGATAGAAGTTCTTGTCCTCCGCGGCCACGAAAGCATTGGTGACGAGCTTGGGTATCGCCTGGATCGGCAGGTAGAGCCGCCGCTCCTTGGCATATTCGGCGAGCAGCGAGCCGTCGGCGGCATGGACCCGCGTCATCACCGGCGGCTCGTAGTCTTGAAGCTGGGTGTAGTCGGGCAAATCCTTGGAGTAGTGCCACAGCAAGCCTGCCGTCGCGGCGATCCCGGCGATAAAGAGGATCGTCCCCGCCGCGAAAAGAAAGCCCAAAAAGCGCAGGAGCAATTTCACCGCGACACCGAATTCATTGAGATTGCACCGCCGCGCCTCAGCCGGCGCATTTCGTTAAACGAGATGGGCCGAACAACTCGCGCTGCGCCGAGTCAGAGGCCCGATCGGCTGCCCAGTGTGGCAGTATTGGCACAAGCCCGCTAGAGGCCCCTGTCGTCATCGCATCTCGTCGCTCTGGTTTTTGTTCAAACTGAGGCCGTTTGGGCACTTCAAGCGCTTTCGAGCCCTAGTTCGCTCCCGCGCGGGCGCCGGCGAGGTGGGAGGCAAAATAATCGTTGACGGCCGACGCGATCGAGTCTGCCGTGCGGTCGCGCCAGCTGTCGGAATCCAACGACTGCAGGTCCTGCTTGTTGGACACATAACCCAGCTCGATCAGCACCGAGGGCACATCGGGCGCGCGCAGGACGCGAAAACCGGCCGACTTGATCGGCTCCTTATGCAACCGCGTGGTCGCTTTCATGTCGCTGACCAGCTTATGCGCGAACTGCACCGAGAATGTCTTGGTTTCTCGCTGCGCAAGATCGAGCAATATACCGGCCACATCGTCCGGCTCGTCCTTGAGGTCGACGCCGGCAATGACGTCGGAGCGGTTTTCTTCTTCGGCAAGGCGTGCCGCTTGCGGATCCGACGGCGTATCGGACAGCGTATAGACGGTGGCGCCCTCCGCATCGCCTTCCTTGTGCGGCAAGGAATCGGCGTGAATCGAGACGAACAGTGCGGCGCCGGCCTTGCGCGCGATCTGCACCCGGTCGGCAAGCGGCACGAAAGTGTCGTCGGTACGGGTCATCAACACGCGGTATTTGCCGGACTTCTCGATGCGCTCGCGTAAACGCTTGGCGACGTCGAGCACAATGTCTTTTTCACATTCGCCATTAGGCGCCCGTGTGCCGGTATCGATCCCGCCGTGACCGGGATCGAGAACAATAAGCGGACGCGGGTCGGTCGAAACGGCTGGAGCGGCGCCGACCGGCGGGGGTTCGTTCCTGGCTAGTTTTTCGTCAAGCGCGATGTTGCGCAGGAAGCTGTCGCGATCGGTGGCGACGAGGTCGAGAACCACCCGCGCCGGCGCGCCCGCCGCCGGGTCGACGACGAACGCCTTGTCGACGCGCACGGGCTTTGTCAGGTCGAACACCATTCGCGAGCCGCCGGGCATCACCAGGCCGTAACGAAACGCCTTGATCAGGCCTCGCCCGTCGTCGCCGGCGTGCGGCGGCAGCTGGAAGGTCACCTGGGGTATGTCGAGGATGAGGCGGTAGGGGTCGGCAAGGGTGAAAACGTGCAGGTCGATCGAGCGATCGAGGTCCATGACGAACCGGGTCTGCGTGCCGTCGCCGCCGAGCCGCACGTCGGTCGCCGCGGGATATGAGTCGGCCGCCGGAACCGTTGCCGGCGCTCCGGCTGCCATGGCCGCACCAGCGAAGAGCACACCGAAGAGAGCCCAGCGCACGGCTCGGACAGGCATCGGGTTCCACCCCATCGTACCCCTCTTACTCCATTAGGGACGCGTGGTTAACCGGAACTTAAGCGTTCGCGGAACTGACCTTTGGACACCGCGAAATTCGCCGCCCTGCCGCCAAATCTCACAGGCGACTTGCCAATTCCCTGTTCGCGGCCTTAAGAAGAGGACGCTGACGGTGAAAGGTTCCGGTTGTGTCGCGTTAGGGCATCCGGTTACGTCCGCAGGGTTTGGCTCCCCGATAAAGATGACGGGAGCGAGGCGGACACCGCTTTCGAACCGCTCCGGCGCCGGAGGTTCTATGGAGTTAACTCTCCAGCGAACCGGACGCCGCTGACGGCGCAAAGCGACGCCGACGCCCTTGAGGATGAGGACAGCCGGAACCTCGTGCGCGAAGCGTGTGCCAGCGGCAGGAAAGCCGCTGGAACAGTCTCGCGCCATGCCGTGAGCGATCGAGCGAAATTGCGGCCGCGCCACGCGCTGCCGCCCCATCGCGGTTTGGAGTTTATGTTCGAGGCGCAAGTCCAGGTTGGCTTCAAGAAGTACGGCGGCGTTCATGCGGCGCGCGCCGATATACGAACCTTGCCAGCTTGCGGCGCTCGCGGCTTCCGAGCCGTCCCCTTCACCGATAATCGGGCGCACGCCCTCTTCCCTCGCCGATGCGGCGCGGAGCAAGCGGGTATGCCGGCCCCTATGAGATCTGCCAATGGCAAACAAAATGCTCATCGACGCGACCCATCCGGAGGAGACCCGGGTGGTCGTACTGCGCGGCAATCGCGTCGAGGAATTCGACTTTGAATCCGCGCACCGGAAGCAATTAAGAGGCAATATCTATCTGGCGAAAGTGACGCGCGTTGAGCCGTCGCTGCAGGCCGCTTTCGTCGATTACGGCGGCAATCGTCACGGCTTCCTCGCGTTCAGTGAAATCCACCCGGACTACTATCAGATCCCGGTTGCCGACCGGCAGGCTCTGATCGACGAGGAGGAGCGCGCGCAGCGCGCCGCCGATGACGAGGTCGATCGGCGTTCGCGCCGCCACCGCCACCGCGGCCCACATCCGGCCGCACGGCGCAACGAGGTGGTGCGGAGCGAGCATGCCGAATTCGAACGCCGACAATTCGGTCGCCGGCGACCAGTTTGCGCCGTCACCAATCGAGCATGACGAGGCCGTCGGCGAGCGTTCGGAACTGGAGTCGTTCGCCAGTCCCGGCCCCGCTGAAGCGGCGCCGGCCGAAAGCGAAAGCTCGGAACCGGCGGATAACGTGCAGATACCGGGCGACGCCGCCCTCGGCAGCGATGCCGAGCCGGATCAGGCGGACACCGGCCCCGCCGAATTGGCCGCGACTGCCGAGGCCCCCGGCGAGCACGCCGATACAGAGCAAAATGAGACTGATCAGGCCGCGCATGACGTCACGGCCGAAAACGGCGAGACCGCGGCTCCTGCCGAAGCCCGCGAACGCGAACACAATGGCGAGGACGACGAAGCCGCCGAAGAGGTCGTCGAATTTGTCGGCGGCGGCGACGCCCTTGAGGAAGTGCCCGATCGCGCGCCGCGCTATCGCCGCCAGTACAAGATCCAGGAGGTGATCAAACGCCGCCAGGTCATGCTGGTGCAGGTGGTCAAGGAGGAACGCGGCACCAAGGGCGCGGCGCTCACGACCTATCTGTCGCTCGCCGGTCGCTATTCCGTCCTGATGCCGAATACCGCGCGCGGCGGCGGCATCAGCCGCAAGATCACCAGCGCCGAGGATCGCGCGCGGCTCAAGGAAGCGGCGGCGGATCTTGAAGTGCCGGAAGGCATGGGCGTGATCCTGCGCACGGCCGGCGCCAGCCGCACCAAAATCGAGATCAAGCGCGATTTCGAATATTTGCTGCGGATGTGGGAAACGGTGCGCGATCTGACGCTCAAGTCGACCGCGCCGAAGCTCGTTTACGAGGAGGGCTCGCTGGTCAAGCGTTCGATCCGCGACCTTTATTCGAAAGACATCGACGATGTGATCGTTGCCGGCCCCGACGCCTATCACGAGGCCAAGGATTTCATGCGCATGCTCATGCCGAGCCATGCCAAGAACGTGCACCTTTACACCGAGACCCAGCCGCTCTTGTCGCACTACGGCGTCGAAAACCAGCTCGACGCCATGTTCTCGCCGGTCGTTCAATTGCGCTCGGGCGGCTACATCGTGCTCAATCAGGCTGAGGCGTTGGTCGCGATCGACGTCAATTCGGGCCGCGCCACGCGCGAACATCACATCGAGGATACCGCGCTCAAGACCAACCTCGAAGCCTCCGACGAGATCGCGCGTCAGCTGCGGCTGCGCGACCTCGCCGGGCTGATCGTCATCGACTACATCGATATGGACGAGAAGCGCAACAACCGCTCGGTCGAACGGCGGTTGAAGGAGTGCCTGAAACACGATCGGGCGCGCATCCAGGTCGGCCGCATCTCGCATTTCGGCCTCCTCGAAATGTCGCGCCAGCGCATCCGGACGAGCGTGTTGGAAAGCTCGACCGAGAAGTGCCCGTATTGCGGCGGCAGCGGCCATGTCCGCTCGGTGTCGTCGCTCGCTCTGCAAGTGCTGCGCGCGCTCGAGGAGCAGCTCATGAAGGGCGGCACCCACAATCTGATCGCGCGCACGCGGCCCGACGTCGCGCTCTACGTTCTTAACCAGAAGCGCGCGCATCTGCGCGGCCTGGAAGAGCGGTTCGCTATTACCATCACGATCAGCGCCGACGAATCGGTCAGGGCGCCGCAGGCTTTCGTCATCGACCGCGGCGAGCAAGTGCACACGGCCGAGGCGGCCAAGGCGATCGCCGACCGCATCCCGGCCATCGCCGCACCGCTCGAAGAGGAGGACGATCTCGAAGAGCTCGCCGCGGCGGAAGGCGAAGAGACTGAGGCGGTTGAGGCCGAGCCCGCAGACACCGAGGCGGCGCCGTCCATGGCGTCCGAAGAAGGCGAAGGCGGCCCGCGGCGGCGGCGGCGGCGCCGGCGGCGCGGCGGCCGCAACGGCGGCGAAGACGCGCACGGGCAGCCGCATGAGGAGCGCGACGAGCAGCGCCCCCAGCAAATCGCGATCACCCAATCCGGCGATGAATCGTCGGTGGACGCAGAACACGAGTCTGCCACGGACGACGAGAACGCCGATCAACCCGGCGAGTTTGCTCCGCGGGAGCGTGCCGGCGAGCCGGCCCGTGACGGTGAGCGGCGGCGGCGGCGTGGCCGCCGCGGCGGCCGACGCAACCGCCACCGCAACGGCGACGCGATACATGGCGGCAACGATGGCACCTCGCACGAACCGCGGCAGGAGTTTACCCAGGAGTTTGCCCAGGAGTTTGCCCCGGCCGAAGGGCTGATCGCGCCGCCTCCGACCGAATCCGAACTCAAAGACGCCGTTGCCGATCTCGATGCGGCGCCACGCGCTGTCTCGCAAGCGCCCGTCGGTGCCAAAGCATCGCACGCGGCGCCTTCCGAGGAGCCGCCGCGCCGGCGCTCGACGGTGCGCGAGCGTGCGCCGATCATCGGCGGCGAAGACACCCTGCCGCCGCCGCAGACCCAGCAACCTGCGTCGCCTACGCCGGAACCGGTCGTCACCGAACCCGCCGAGGCTGCGGACGGCGACCGGCCGCGCCGCACCGGCTGGTGGTCGCGCCGCTTCGCCGGCGGCTAGACGACGGATCGAGACCGTGAAAAGCGGGTGGGTCGATCGTGACGCCGAGACCATCGTCGCCGATGGCGTTGCATCGGACCTCGACCGCGATCGGGCGCTGCGTCTCTACACGACGCAGCTGTTGGGCCGCGACCCGAAGCTCGTCCTGCACGGCGGCGGCAATACCTCGCTGAAGGCGCGCATGCTCGACCGCCTCGGCGACGATGTCGAGGTACTGCACGTAAAGTCGTCCGGCTCAGACATGGCGACGATCGGGCCGGACGGCTTCGTCGCCGTGCGCCTTGCACCGATGCGCAAGCTGCGCGCGCTCGAATCGATCGGTGACGAAGAGCTGGTCGCCGTCGAGCGCGCCAACCTGATCGACCCGGCGGCGCCAAATCCCTCAGTCGAGATGATGCTGCACGCCCTGCTGCCGCACAAATTCATCGATCATACGCACGCGACCGCTGTCCTGAGCCTGATCGATCAGCCCGACGGCGAGAAGAAATGCGCCGAGGTTTTCGGCGGCCGCTTGGCCTTCGTGCCGTATCTGATGCCGGGCTTCGGTCTCGCCAAGAAGGCGATCGAGGTTTTCGATCGCGCGCCGCAATGCGAAGGGCTGATCTTGAGCAAGCACGGCATCGTCAGCTTCGGCGAGACGGCGCGCGAAGCCTACGAGCGCATGATCGAGATGGTGTCGCTTGCGGAGGCGTTCATCGCGCGCAACCGCAAGGCCGTTGCCGTGCCCGCGGCGCGCAACGTCGCCATGACGGCGCAGATCGCGCCGGTCGTGCGCGGAGCGTGCAGCGAGAAGGACGACAAGATTGAAGGCGCTTGGCACCGGCTGGTCCTCGAGTTTCGCTCCGGCGATCCGATTTTGAATTTTCTAAACGGCAAGGATCTGGAGCGCCTGAGCCGCAGCGGCGTAATCACGCCGGATCACACCATCCGCACCAAGAACTGGCCGTTGGTTCTGCCGCCGCCGGAAGCCGGCAAGCTTGACGAATTCGCCCGCGTCGCGCGCGACAAGTCGGCGGAATTCATCGCGCACTACCGGCAATATTTCGAGCGTCAGAACAAGCGTGCCGGCGGCCTAAAGCGCGAGCTCGATCCCCTGCCCCGCGTCGTCCTGGTGCGCGGCCTCGGCCTGTTCGGTCTCGGCCGAACCAAGCAGGACGCCGTCATCGCCGCCGATATCGCCGAGACCTGGGTCGAAGCCGTCAGCGACGCCGAGGCCGTCGGAAAATTTGAGTCTATCTCCGAAGCCGACATGTTCGATTGCGAGTATTGGCCGCTCGAGCAAGCCAAGCTCGTCAAACGCAAGGCGCTGCCGCTCGCCGGCCAGATCGCCGCCATCACCGGCGGAGCCGGCGCCATCGGCGCCGCAGCGGCAAGAGCCTTTGCGGCGGCGGGCGCCGAGGTTGCGCTGCTCGACGTGAATTTGTCCGCCGCGCGCGAGCGGACGAAAGCGATCAACGCCACCGCGCTGCCGGTCGAATGCGATGTCACCGATGCGGGATCGGTGGCGGCGGCATTCGACAAAATCGCCGCGGCTTTCGGCGGCCTCGACATCCTGGTCTCGAACGCCGGCGCGGCGTGGCAGGGCCGCATCGGCGAAGTCGACGAAGAAATCCTGCACGAAAGTTTCGAGCTCAACTTCTACGGCCACCAGCGCGTCGCGCAGGCCGCGGTGAAAATCATGCTGGCGCAGGCGACCGGCGGGTGTCTCCTGTTCAACGTTTCGAAACAGGCGGTCAATCCCGGACCGAATTTCGGGCCCTATGGTATTCCCAAAGCCGCGGCGCTCGCTTTGATGCGCCAATACGCGCTCGATTACGGCGCAGACGGCATCCGCGCCAACGCCGTCAACGCCGACCGCATCCGCTCGGGGCTGCTCACGCCGGACATGATCGCGTCGCGCTCAAAAGCGCGCGGCGTTTCGGAGAAAAATTATATGAGTGGCAATCTGCTCGGCCGCGAAGTCACCGCCGAAGACGTCGCGCAGGCGTTTCTGCATCAGGCGCTGGAGCTGAAAACCACCGCCAGTGTCACCACCGTCGACGGCGGCAATATCGCAGCCGCGATGCGTTAAGCGCCGCCGCCTCAATCGCTCGACAAAATCACGTTCTTCAAAATCGGATAGATCTGCTTTTCCCAGCGCGAGCCTGAGAACACGCCGTAATGGCCGACGCCGGCCTGCATGTGGTGGCGCTTGAGATACGGCCGCAACTTGCTGCACAGATCGTGCGCCGCGACGGTCTGGCCGACGGCGCAGATGTCGTCGCGCTCGCCCTCCACCGTGAGCAGCATGGTCTTGCGGATCGCGCTCGGGTCGACCCGCTCGCCATGCCATTCGAGCTGGCCGAGCGGCAGCGCGTGCTCCTGGAAGATGAGCCGCACCGTCTCGAGATAAAACTCCGCGGTGAGATCGAGCACGGCAAAATATTCGTCGTAAAAGGCCTTGGTCACCGCCGCCTTCTCCAGCTCGCCATTGGCGAGATTCTCATAAAGCTCCTTGTGCGCCTTCACGTGGCGTTCGAGGTTCATGCTCATGAAAGCGACGAGCTGCACGAAACCCGGATAGACGCGGCGGAACGCGCCGGGATAGCGCATCGGCACCGATGCGGTCAGCGTGCGCTCGAACCATTCGATGGTGCGCTTCTTGGCAAGCTCATTGACCTTGGTCGGATTGACGCGGGTATCGATCGGCCCCGCCATCAGAGTCATCGAGCGCGGCTGCGCCGGATTGCCGGCCTGCGCCATCACCGCAACGGCCGCGAGCACGGCGACGCAGGGCTGGCACACCGCCAGTATATGCGAGCCCGGCCCCATGACTTCGAGGAACTTGATCAGGTGGTCGGTATATTCGTCAACGCCGAAGCGGCCCGCTGTCAGCGGAGCGTCGCGTGCATTGTGCCAGTCGGTAATGAAGACGTCGTGGTCGGGCAGCATGGTGCGCACCGTCGCGCGCAACAGCGTCGCGAAATGCCCCGATAGCGGCGCCACCAGGAGCACGCGCGGCTGCACGGTGGCGATGTCCTTCTTGAAATGCAGGAGCGTGCCGAACGGCGTCTTCGCCGCCGCCTCCTCATGCACCTCGACCTCGCGGTTGCCGACGGTGACGGTGTCGATGCCGAACGGCGGCCGGGTGTGGGTCAGGCCGGCGCGCGCGATCAGCTCATAGACCGCGGTGAGGTTGCGCAGCGCCGGAAGATCGCCGAGGAGCGGCGGCCCGACTGAACCAGCCGCCATGCCTGCCCAGGCCCTGACCGGCCCCATCATGTCGGATTGCAGTTGATAAGCGAGATACAGCATCCGTGGTCCACGGGCGCCGCTGTCCGCTTGGCGACGGACACACTTCGACCCCCCAACGAGTGGAAGCTAGTGCATTTCTTGTTGCACTGCGACAAGAATATGAACATCATCCCGTGCAGTGGGAAGGGCTGAAGACTCGGCTGCTCAAAGTTTAAGCCAAAGCTGCTGCAATTCCGTCCCTTGATCGCTAACCAATTGAGCTGGGATCATATTTCCAGAAAGAGCAACGGGATGTCCAAGGCCATTCTCACCCTCGCCAGCAAGAATTATGGCTCCTGGTCGATGCGCGGCTGGTTGCTATGCAAAATGGCGAACCTCGATTTCGAGGAGCAGCACGTCTCGACCGACGACCCCTCGACGCGCGCGGAATTGCTGCTGCTGTCGCCGTCGTTCCTGGTGCCCTGCCTGATCCAGGACGGGTTGAAAGTGTGGGACACGCTGGCGATCGCCGAATACCTGCATGAGGTCAACCCGGAGGCGGGGCTGCTGCCCGCCGATCAGGCGCAGCGCGCGCATTGCCGCTCGATCTGCGGCGAGATGCATTCCGGGTTTTCCAATCTGCGCTCGGCGCTGCCGATGAACATCAAGGCGCATTTTCCGGGCTTCAAATCGTGGGCCGGCGCGCGCGCCGATATCGAGCGCATCATGGTGATCTGGCGCGAATGCATGGGGCAGTATGGCGGTCCTTATCTGTTCGGCAAAAAGCCCTGCGCCGCGGACGCCATGTATGCGCCGGTGTGCTCGCGCTTCGTGACCTACGACGTCGCGCTTGACCAGCCGTCGCGGGATTATTGCCGCACCATCATGGCAATGCCCTTCATCCAGGAATGGATCGCCGGCGCCAAAGCCGAACCGGACGAGCTCGAAGAGCTCGACGTCGAGTTCTGACGCCAGGCCATCGCCGCCCCCCAGCCCCGCTTTCAGTACCGGCGTGAGTGTGATGAACTGCCGTCCACACATTGGAGGGAGCGCACTATGCCGGTCAGCAAAATCAACGGCGTGAACATCAATTGGCGAACCGTGGGCGACCGCGGCAATGACGCTCATCCGTGGCTGGTGATGACCACCGGCGGCCGGCGCGGGCACGACGAGTTCATCCCGCTCGCCGAAAAAATCGCGCGCTACGGCTATCGCGTCATGTTGCACGACCGCCGCAATACGGGCGCCTCCGATATCTTAATCGCCGGCGACGAGGGCGAAGAATTTATCTGGACGCGCGACATGTACGCGTTGCTGTCGGAGCAGAACGCGCTGCCCGCGTTTTTCAGCGGCTCCTCGGCTGGCGCGCGCACCTCGATCCTGTTCACTCTGAACTATCCGCGGGCCGTGCGCGGGCTCCTCTTGCTGCGCGTCACCGGCGGGCCGTTCGCCGCCGCCCGCTTGCCCGAGCAGTATTACGGCCAGTTCATCCGCGCCGCGAAGGAAGGTGGCATGGCCGCGATCTGCGCCATGGACGCCTGGAAGGAGCGGATCGCGGCCAATCCTCGCAACGGCGAATATTTGGCGAAGCTCCCGGCGCAGCAATTCATCGACGTGCTGACGCGCTGGAACGAGATTTTCGTCGCCGGCGGGCATTATCCGGTGATGGGCGTGAGCCCGGAGCAATTGCGCGCCGTCAAGACACCCACCCTCGTCATTCCGGGCAACGACAACACCCATTCGAGCGCCAGCGGGCTTACCGCGCACCGGTCGATCGCCGGCAGCGAACTTCATCAATTGCCGATCACCGATCAGGACGTGCCGCTTATTCCGTTCCCGGACTGGAGCGTCTACGAGCCGGAGATCGCCCGGGTGTTTGCCGATTTCATGGCGCGCAGCGTGGCGGCGGAGAGCCAAGCGGCGTGATTAAGCCGTTGGCTCGGAAAAACGCGGAGAGGGCGCGTGCCAAGGTAAAGCAGACATTGCCAAAGGAAGCCGCCATGTCCGCAAATGACCCGAAGCGGAAGTCGCGTGTGCATCGCAACAGTCTTAACTTTGCGATCTGGAAGCTGAACTCGTGAAACGGCGAGTCAAACGGTCGCGCCGGAGCAGGAAAAAATGGGTGACCGTAAATGACCGGATGCAGAATGGCTATCGGTACGAGCTGACCAATCCGGTCGGTCGCAACTTCGATCCGGAATTCAAGCCGGAACTGACGCCCGCGGAAATGCTCGCGCTTGGCGTGTTTTGCGGCAAGTACATGACCGACTGCCGCAAAGAGTTTCCCGCGAGCTGGTTCAAGAAAGCGAAGCTGTCGCCGAAAGGCCGCGACTGCTCGCTCAACTATTTTGGCGTCGACGCCAGCCGGCCACTATCGGAGTGGCGCTTCAAAGGCTGGCTGCACGACGATGATCCACGCGGCTGGTTTCAATGGTATTGCCGCTACTACGCGGGCAGGAGGATGCCTGAGGAAGACAGGCGGCAGATCAAGCGCTGGAAGGCATTTCGGCGCCACGTCAATCAAATCAAAATGAACTGCGAGCCCGGTGATCTGTTTTGCCGCCCGCGGCAACGGCAAGCTCTGTTGCACTGGGCATACGATAGTCGAAAGATTTGAATCGCAACGCTTTATCGCATCCAGAACATTGAGCCGCATTACGACGAGGGATTTCGACCTAGAAAAGCTCTCGATTTCTTGCAACGCAAATGGTCGAAGATGGCCCAAAGCAAACATGGACATGGCGCCGAGCGACGTCCGCTTTCAGGGGTAAAGCGGGCATTGAGTAAAGGCTCGCTGATCCAATTCTGCGCCACTAATCCCACTTCGCGCTGCCGGAATAGGACCAATCGACAATGCGGCCGTCGCGATGCGCCAGCGCGGCGATCTCGGTCATTTCTCTCTTGCTCAGCGTAAAATCGAACAGCGCGGCGTTTTCCGAAAGCCGTTCGAGCTTGCTGGTGCGCGGAATGACGACGATCTCTTGCTGCACGAGATAGCGCAGGCAGATTTGCGCCGCGGTCTTTTTATGCGCGGCGCCGATGCGGGCGAGCAGCTTGTCGTTCTTGGCGTTGCCGCGGGCGATCGGACTATAGGCGACCACGGCCATGCCGTGCTGGCGGCAGGCCGCGATCACCTTGGACTGGTCGAGGAACGGATGGCATTCGACCTGGTCGCAGACCAAGGGCTCGGTCGCGATCCGCACCGCGTCTTCGATCAGCGCCACGGTGAAGTTGGAAATGCCGATATTGCGCGCGAGCCCGTCGCGTTTGACCTTGCACAAGGCGCCGAGCGTTTCGGCAAGCGGGATCTGCGGATTGGGCCAATGCAGCAGCAGCAGATCGACTTCGCTCAAGCGCAGCCGCACCAGGCAGTCGCGCGCCGCGCGTTCGAGCTCCCGCGGCGCGAAATGCGACGGCCAGATTTTCGTGGTCACGAAGATGTCGTTGCGTTTGACGCCCGAGGCGTGCAGGCCCTCCCCCACTTCGCGCTCGTTGTCGTACATTTCCGCGGTGTCGACATGGCGATAGCCGAGCCGCAGCGCCTGCTCGACGGTGCGCGCGCAGGCGCGGCCGCGCAAATCCCAGGTGCCGAGGCCGATCAACGGAATTTTGGCGCCGTTGGCCTCGATGCTGGGGATGGGTCCGATCGTCGTCACGTTCGCATTGTAGCCCGGATTGCTGCTGCAATCCGGGGGAAAATCTGCGGCGCGTAAACCCCGGATTGCGCGTTGCGCAATCCGGGCTACGGATCAGCGCCC
This sequence comes from uncultured Alphaproteobacteria bacterium, assembly GCA_963775515.1. Classification (GTDB taxonomy): domain Bacteria; phylum Pseudomonadota; class Alphaproteobacteria; order Rhizobiales; family Xanthobacteraceae; genus BOG-931. The sequence goes on from CAVZIQ010000002.1 coordinate 331,382, forward strand.
AATCAGCGCCCCTTGCCGAGCACCGCGAAGGCGGCCTCGGGCGCTTGATCGAGCACTTTGAGAAGCGCGCGCGCCGGCCCGCGCGGCGAGCGCTTGCCTTGCTCCCAGTTACGCACCGTTTCGACCGGCACGCCGATCCGCGCGGCGAAAGCGGCCTGGGTGAGACCAGTCCGGCCGCGGACGTTGCGGGCATAGCTGGCGTCATTAAAACGGTCCGCGGCCCGCGCCGCATTGTGCGCCGCCGTTGCAATCGCGCGCGGGTCGGTCGCGATGGCGCGTTCGCTGCCGTCTGGCAGGACTTCGACCAGACGTCCGTCCGCTTTCAATCGCACGCGCAGCATGGCGCTCGCTCCGGCGGTTGTCTCGGCATGGGGCCGGCCGGCATCATAGCTGATTTCGTCGTGGATTCAGTGGGTTAGTCAGCCGAAAGCCGTTCGTGCCGCCCATTGAACGATACGTCCGATGGCGGAGTAGGCCAATGGCTCATCGATTCCGTGGCTACAGCCGGCTAAAGAAACTGAGCAGCATCGCGCGCCGCGCCGTTTCGCGGGTGACGCAGGCGGCGTGCATCGCAAGCGACATCGAGCCCCGAATTTTGTCGTCATAGAACCCGCAGGTGGTGTCGCGGTAGTCGATCCAGGCCCGCTGCATGACCTTAGCCTTCGCCGTCTGATCGGCGTCGAGCTCGCCGAGCAGCGTCTGGTAATTCGCGTTGAGCAGATCGTCCCAAATCCCGGCTTCGATGTCGAAACAGTCGGCGACGGTCGCATCGTCCTTGGTCCCGGGCGGGCCGGCGCACGGATCGGCGACGAGCTTGAACAGGCAACTTTGCTCGCCGGCGTCCAGATCGTCCTGGTTCTTGGTGGCGCAGCCGCGGATCGCAGCCACCTCCTGCGCGGTCGGCTTGCGCGATTGGGCGTCAGCGCTCGCCGCCGCCGCGATCGACGCCACGGCAACAATGCCCGCCGCAAAAATCCATCTGCCCATCGCCGCCCTCGCCCGCCCTATGTGGAACTGTCGCATTCGCGCAGATCTTGGTTCAACCCGTCTTGGTTCAAGCGCCAAATCGGCGGATGATCCGCCGCCCTGCCCTGCGGCGGCCATTGGAGCTCCGGATTTGCAGAATTTACAAATCGACGCCCGGCGCCTGTGGGATTCCCTGATGGACACCGCGCAAATTGGCGCAACGCCGAAGGGCGGCATCTGTCGCCTCACCTTGACCGACCTCGATCGCAAGGTGCGCGACTGGTTCAAGGCGCAGTGCGAGGCGCTCGGCTGCACCGTTGCGGTCGACGACATGGGCAGCATGTTCGCGCGCCGTGCGGGCAAGAACCCCGCGCTGCCCCCGATCGCCATGGGCTCGCATCTCGACACCCAGCCGACCGGCGGCAAGTTCGACGGCGTGCTCGGCGTGCTGGCCGCGCTCGAAGCGCTGCGCACGCTGCACGAGACGGGTTACGAGACCAACGCGCCGATCGAGATCGTCAACTGGACCAACGAAGAGGGCGCACGCTTCGCGCCGGCCATGCTCGCCTCCGGCGTCTTCGCCGGCGTGTTCTCGCGCGATTACGCTTATGCGCGGCGCGACCGCGACGGCAAATCGTTCGGCGAGGAGCTCGAGCGGATCGGCTACCGCGGCGCGGAGAAAGCCGGCGCGCGCAAATTCAGCGCCATGTTCGAGCTGCACATCGAGCAAGGCCCGCTCCTCGAAGACGAAACCCGCATGATCGGCGTCGTGCAAGGCGTCCAAGGCATGCGCTGGTACGAAGTCACCGTCAGCGGCCAGGAGGCCCACACCGGCGCGACGCCGATGCGGCTTCGCAAAAACGCGCTGCTCGGCGCGGCGCGCCTGATCGAGCGCATCGATGCGATCGCCAAGCGCCACGCGCCGGATGCCGTCGGCACCGTCGGCCTGATCGAGAACAAGCCGAACAGCCGCAACGTCATTCCCGGCGAAGTGTTTTTCACCATCGATTTCCGCCATCCGGACGACAAAGTGCTCGACGCCATGGAGGCGGAATTGCGCGCCGCACTCGGCGAAATATTGCCGCCGATGCAGATGACCTACGACGAAAAACGGATCTGGGATTGCCCGCCGGTCAAGTTCGCGCCCGACCTGATCGACTGCGTGCGCATCGGCGCCGCCAAATCAGGCTTCGCCGCGCGCGACATGATATCCGGCGCCGGCCACGACGCCGCCTATATCGCCCGCGTCGCGCCGACGACCATGATCTTCGTGCCCTGCCGCGGCGGCATTTCGCACAACGAAGCGGAGGCGACCAGCTTCGACGAATGCGCGGCGGGGGCGCAGGTGTTGCTCAATGCGGTGCTGGAGTTCGATCGAAGGTTGGGGTAAGTGGCGCGGCCGCTCACCTTGTCTTCTCGAAAATCTCCCGGCCGATCAGCATGCGGCGGATTTCGCTGGTGCCGGCGCCGATTTCGTAGAGTTTGGCGTCGCGCAACAACCGGCCGGCCGGATAATCGTTGATGTAGCCGTTGCCGCCCAGGCATTGGATCGTTTCCAGCGCCATCCAGGTGGCGCGTTCGGAGGCGTAGAGAATGGCGCCGGCGGCGTCCTCGCGCGTCGTCTCGCCGCGATCGCAGGCTTTGGCGACGGCATAGACGTAGGCTTTCGCGGCATTGAGCGTCACATACATGTCGGCGAGCTTGGCCTGCATCAGCTGAAACCGGCCGATCGGCTGGCCGAACTGCGTGCGCTGGTGGACGTAAGGAATGACGAGGTCGAGACAGGCCTGCATGACGCCGAGCGGTCCCGCCGCCAGCACCGCGCGCTCGTAGTCGAGGCCCGACATCAGCACGTTGACGCCGTTGCCGATGACGCCGAGCACGTTTTCGCGCGGCACTTCGCAGTCTTGGAAAACGATCTCGCCGGTGTCGGAGCCGCGCATGCCGAGCTTGTCGAGCTTCTTGCCGGCGGCGAACCCTTTGAAAGTCTTCTCGACGACAAACGCGGTGATGCCGCGCGCGCCCGCGGTGCGGTCGGTCTTGGCATAGACCACGAGCGTATCGGCGAGCGGCCCGTTGGTGATCCACATTTTCGAGCCGTTGAGGATGAAATGGTCGCCCTTGCGATCGGCGCGCGTGCGCATGGAGACCACATCCGATCCCGCGCCCGGCTCCGACATCGCCAGCGCGCCGACATGCTCGCCGGAAATCAGCTTGGGCAAATAGCGTTTCTTCTGCTCGTCGCTGCCGTTACGGCGCAGCTGATTGACGCACAGATTCGAATGCGCGCCATAGGACAATCCGATCGCCGGCGAGGCGCGCGAAATCTCCTCCATCGCCACGCAATGGGCGAGATAGCCGAGGCCCGATCCACCCCACTCTTCTTCCACGGTAATGCCGTGCAGACCGAGCGCGCCGAGTTGCGGCCACAGCTCGCGCGGAAAGCTGTTCGAGCGGTCGATCTCCTCGGCGTGCGGCGCGATCTTGTCTTGGGCGAAACCGCGCACGGTGTCGCGCAGCAATTCGAGGTCGTGGCCGAGGCCGAAATCGAGGCCGGGCAAGCTGTTGGCAAGCATTGCAGCGCTTCCTTCCGCGGCCGGGCGAGACCAAAACCGCTCATTATAGATAGCGGCTCGTCCGGCGCCTGTCAGGATGCAGCGTTGCCGGTCCGGCGTTGGCCGCGCGCGCCCGGGGGCTTTGCCAGGATCTTGTCGATGGCTTCGGCCGGACAGGCCTTGGCGAACAGAAAGCCCTGCATCTCGTCGCAGCCGGCAAGCCGCAGCAGCACCCGCTGCTCGTTGGTCTCGATGCCTTCCGCCAATACTTTCATGCCGAGCGCATGACCGAGCGTGACGATCGACTGGATGATGGCGCCGGCATTGCCCGTGGTGCCGAGCGAAGCGACAAAGCTGCGATCGATTTTCACCCGGTCGAAGTGGAATTTTTGCAGATAGTTCAGGCTCGAATAGCCGGTGCCGAAATCGTCGAGCGCGGTCGAGACGCCAAGCGCGCGCAAGGCTTCGAGCTTCAGCAGCGTCTCTTCCGGATCGTCGATCAGAATGCCTTCGGTGACTTCGAGCACCAGGCGCGACGACGGCATGCCGGTCTCGGCGAGCGCCGCGGCCATCAGATCGGTCAGCCCGCGGCTGCGAATCTGCACCGGCGACAGATTGACCGAAACGAACAGGTTCGGCCATCGCGCGCCGTCGGCGAGCGCCCGCCGCAGCACGATTTCGCCGAGCTTGATCATGAGACCGCTCTCTTCGGCGAGCGGTATGAACACCGACGGCGCGATCGCGCCGCGCGTCGGATGAGTTCCAGCGCAGCAGCGCCTCGACGCCGACCATGCCGCCGCCTTCGGCGGCGACGACCGGCTGGTAGTGAATCTCGAACGCTTGCTGCGCAATCGCGGTTTCCAGCTCGCGCAGGAAAAAGCGCCGCTCGGAATGCTCGGCGTGAATTTGCGGCACGAAGTGGCGCACCGATCCACGCCCGCCGCGCTTGGCGGTGCGCAGCGCCAAGGCCGCATGGCGCTGCAATTCGTCGCCGGTCGTGCCGTCCTCGGGCGCTTTGGCGATGCCGATGCCGGCGCTAATCTGCCACATCTGATCCATATGCATCGGCGCGGCGAGTGCGCCCGCAAGCTTGTCGGCAAGTTGCGTCGCGAGCCCGGCGTCATCGCTCGCCGCGACAACCGCAAACCCGTCGTCGTCGAAACGTCCGAGCAGCGCGCCGGGCGGCAGCGCGGATTTGAGCCGTTCGGCGATGGCGCCAAGCACGATATCGCCGCCTGCCCGTCCCAGCGTGTCGTTGACGTCGTGGAAACCGTCGATGTCGAGCAAGGCGAAGGCGGCAAAGCGCGAGCGGCGCGCCGCCAGCACTTCGTCGAGCCGTTCGAGCACAGCGCGCCGGTTCGGCAGCCCGGTCAGCACATCCTGCGTCGTCAGCTTGCCGATTGTTGCGATGCTGCGTGCGAGCGACGCGCCGAGCCGCCGCGTGGCGCGGACGGCAAGGTAGGCGCCCAATGTCAGCACCAGCGCAACCGCGCCGAGAAGATCCCACAGCCAGGCCATCGCGCCAATGAATGCGCGGTCGGGCGCCCAGCTCAACCAGCCGACAATGCGGCCCTGCGCGTCATGCAAAGACTGCACTTCGCGGCCGCTATCGGTGGCAAGGTCGCCGTCGAATCTCAGATCGTGCAGCCCGGCGCGCCGTTCGATGAGGCTGAGCTCATCGGCGCTGATGTGATCGGCGTTGCCGAGAACGCCATGCATTTCGTCGAGCGCGGCTTGCAGCGCCGCGTGCTGCTCACCGGCAAGATGGCTGTCCTTGAGATGCGTTTCGGTAAGCCCGATCGCGGCGCAGGCGAGCACCGCGAGCGCCAGGACCAGCGACGAGACCGTCGCGATGCGCGCGGCCGTTGTGCCGGGCGCGGTGAAACCCGCCTGGCCGCCCGATCGCCGCCATGCCCCGATTTTTCGGGCTTCCACAGCGGCCTTCATTCCCTCACACGCCCCTCACCAACCACGCAGCCGCAAGGTAAGCGGGCGGGATTAACGGCAAGGAAAGGCGGCAAGGCTGCGAGCGCGACGAAGTGTAACGGCCGTTATCAACAGTGTGCCGCCGCGAAGCGCAGCATTAACATGACATTAACCAACGAAACCTGTAGTCGTTTCTCAGGGTGTACGGCAGTTCGTGGCAGGCGTGGAGCCTGCCGTTCGAGAGCTGGGCGAAAACTGGGGATGCAGAGGTTCAGAGCGGGCTTAGTGGCCACGGCTCTTGCGACGGCGGTAGGCCTACCGCTCGCCGCCGTATCGGTGCGCGCCCAGAATCCGACGCCCGACCACGTTCAGACTCAAGCCAAAGATCAAGGCAGCGCACAGCCGAGCGCCCCGACTGCGGATCAGGCGCAAAACCAGGCGCAGAACTCAGGTCAGGCCTGTCCCGGAAATCCCGACGCGCTCGGAACGAGCCGCGTACTGCCGATCGATTTCAGCGAATACCAACAGCTCGGCCGCATGCAGTATCCGGACTCGCTGCCGCTCAACGATAAGGAAGTCGTCCTCACCTTCGACGACGGTCCGCTGCCGCCGCATACCGACCAGGTCCTCGATATTCTCGCCGCGCAATGCGTCAAGGCGACGTTCTTCATGGTCGGCGAGATGGCGCGGGCGTTTCCCGCAACGGTGCGCCGCGTTTACGAAGACGGCCACACCATCGGCACCCACAGCGATCATCATCCGATCGGCTTCGGCAAATTGCCGATCGACAGAATGCGCCAGGAAATCGACGGCGGAATCGCCGATGTGAGCGCGGCGTTCGGCGGCGATTCCCGGTATTTGGCGCCGTTCTTCCGCATTCCCGGGCTCGAACGTTCCGACCTCCTCGAGAGCGAGCTCGCCGAACGCGGGCTGGTCATCTTCTCCGCCGACGTGGTAGCCGACGATTGGCACCGCGACATCTCGCCGGCCAAGATCATTTCGCTGGCGATGAGCCGCCTCGAAAAGCGCGGCAAAGGCATTTTGCTGCTGCACGATATTCACCCGAGAACGGTCGCCGCGTTGCCGGGGCTGCTCCAACAACTCAAGGAGCAGGGTTTCCATATCGTCCAGGTGGTGCCGTCCGCCGCTTACGAGATCGCGATGGCGCGCAAGCCAGCGACCCGGATGCTGGCTTCGGCGATCCCGGGCGACCTCACGATCGACAACAACGACGATGCTCGCCCGGCCTGGCCGCACGCCGCCGACGACCTGACGCCCGATGCCGTCGTGCTGCCGGTTCCGGACGCTGCGGCCTTTCAACCCGAAGCCGGCTTGGCCGACGACAGCGGCGACGTCCGCTGGCCCGATATCCCGAAATCGATCGCGGCGGTGTCCACGCCGGATGCTGTGACAGCGAAAGGCAGGCACACGAGACTGGCGGAACGTCCGGAGCGCCGAAAGCTCCATGTCGTTCGCTCGAACGATCGTGACCGGGCTGAAAAGGAGCGGCGGCCCGATCATCCGCGGACACACGCTCGGGCCGGCGCCGAAGGCCATCACGCGGATCTCATGACCCGGATCCAGACCTTCGCCGCGCTGTTCTCGACGGCTAAGACCACGCGGTGAGGCGATGGCAGCCGAGGCTCTGTCTCCGGCCGCTCTGCAATCTAAAGGCGATATTCGGCGGATGACGCCAGCCTCGTCACAGTCCGTCGCCGGTTTCGGCAATCGCGCCGGGCTGGCCCGTAGCGACATCGAGGATCGTTTGAGTTGGTGACTTACGCCGCCCGCAGCGCATCGGCATCATTTTGCAGCGCGCCGTCTGGTGAGCGGGCTCGGAGGCTTTCGACACTACGGCTATCTACTTTCTCATTGGGGCTCCATTCATGGTCGGCGGCCGACCCGCCGACACTCGGCCCTGGCCCGATAAATGAAAACCTGCAAGTGTTGCCCAGCAAGGTCAACTAAACTATTGATTTTAATGATGATAATTGAGTGGTGCGGCCGAGAGGACTCGAACCTCCACGGGTTGCCCCGCTAGCACCTCAAGCTAGTGCGTCTACCAATTCCGCCACGGCCGCATGTGGGGTGGACGCGCGCGCAGAAGCGCGCGCGGCGCCGATGTAACAGCTAGGCTATTGGCGGACAAGGCCAAGCGCGAGACGGCCAAAAGCCGCTCAGGAGCCGACTGGCGTCCGCGGCAGAAGCTGTTTGACCTCGACCGCGATCTTGTTGCCGCTGACGATGACCGTGCCCTTAGCCACCGGCAGGTTGTTGGCGAGGATACTCACCTCGTCCTCCTCCGAGGCGTCGAGCTCGATGATGGCGCCGCGGCCGAGGCGGAGCACCTGGTGGATCGGCATCGAGCTTGTGCCGAGGACAACCGCAATATCGATCGAGACGTTTTCCAGTGTCGGCAAGCAGCCCCCCGTTTCGGTTTTGGCGTTGGAGGTTCATAGTGTTGACCACGCTATGGTTACGAGGTGGTTAACACGCGCGGCGACCTGACAATTGGAATGTTGCCGGCCGCCGGCGCGCCGCCGGTCGAATGGCTCGTGAGCGATCGGCCGGTTAGCTATGAGGCCGCGCTTGCGGCCATGACGGCGCGCGCCGAAGCGGTCGCGCGCGGCGATGCGCACGAATTGGTCTGGCTCCTCGAACACCCTGCCCTTTATACCGCCGGCACTTCGGCGCGGCCGGCGGAGCTGATCGAGGCGCGCTTTCCGGTCCATATGACCGGACGCGGCGGCCAATTCACCTATCATGGGCCCGGACAACGGGTCGGCTATCTCGTGCTCGATCTCAAGCGCCGCACGCCCGACGTGCGCCGCTTCGTCGCCACCGTCGAACAGTGGATCATCGACGCGCTCGCCGCATTCAACGTGCGCGGCGAACGCCGCGACGATCGCGTCGGCGTTTGGGTGCGGCGGCCCGACAAGGGCGACGGTTTTGAGGATAAAATCGCAGCGATCGGCATTCGCGTGCGGCAGTGGGTGACGCTGCACGGCGTTGCGCTCAATGTCGAACCGGATTTGTCGCACTTTTCCGGCATCGTGCCGTGCGGCGTGACCGACGCCCGTTACGGCGTCACTTCGCTCGCCGATCTCGGCTTGACCGTTTCGATGCCGGAGCTGGACATGGCCTTGCGCGCGGCATTCGAGCCGCTGTTCGGTACAGCCGCCTGCGCTCAGACGCTGCCGAGCACCGAGAATAACTCGTCGCGCCGGCGCAGCGCCACTTCTTCCGGCGCGGCCTCGCGGTGATCGACGAAATCGACGCGCGCGCCGGGCGGCCCGGAGCGGCACGCCTCGATCATCGCGCGCACATCGGTTTCGAGCCCGATGAATAACGCCTCGACCGTGCCGTCGTGGCGATTGCGAACCCAACCCTGCAGGCGGCGCTCAAGCGCCGTCACTTCGGCCCAGGCGCGAAAACCGACACCCTGAACCCGGCCGCGGATCAGGACATAACGGTGCACGTTCAACGGAATTCTCCAAGCTTGCGATGGCCGGCGCCAAGCGGACGGGTCGGCAGCCACTCCTCGAGTGAGGCAATATAGGCAGGCGGCATTTCCCAGTCGCGGGCCGCCTTGGCGACGATCTCCATATAGCCGGGCTTTGGCCGTCCGAGCGGACGCCGCCGCGCGATATAGACGAGTGCGCGGCGGCGACGGGCCGCTTCGTCCACCGGCAAAGTCTCGGCGCGATAAAGACCGCCCGCGATATTCTCCCAAGCGTCGAGGGTCACGCGATCCCGCGGCGTGAGCCGCCACATCACGCCGTGCACGCTGTGTGCACGCGCCGGCTCGATCGAGGCATAGCCGTCGGCGGTGATGACAAAACGGTAGTTCGCGAGTTGCGCCAAGCCGATCGGTACGGCGTACCGCGCATGCGTGCGCATAACCGCGCGGTGCATGTTCGAGCCATAGGCGAAATGCAGCATCAAATGCTCAATTCAAGACGCAGATCATGACCCAATTCAACTGAATTGGGTCATGGCCGGTTTTCCAGGCTATTTTCCAGGCTTGGCCGCCGCGCCGTCCACACGGTGAACACAAATGCCACGGCGATGGGCGCGAAGGCGATTACGGTCAGCGCAGCCACCATGAGCCAAGCGAGATCGTAATGCGGCGACCCGAGCAATGTCACAATGACGTAAAGCAGCAGGATGAGTTCAAGCGCGCTCGTCGCGCTCGCGTTCTGCATCAGGCCATCGGAGGTATTGAAGAAGCTATCGGCAACGATCAACAGCAGCACGATCGACAGGCTATAAAGCAGACCCACAGCCGCGGCCAAGCCGCCGCCTCGCCCGGCATCGTGCAGGCGTTTGGCGTGCAAGATAAACCAAATCCAGACCAGCACGATTTGCGCGCCGACGAAGGGCCACAGTCCGCCCCGCGCGATTACCCCGGGCGTCGTTAGCAAATGCGATGCCGCGCCAAACAGATAAACCGCGGCAGCGCCATAGATGAACGGCTGCGGTCGCAGCCGCCCGCTGGGCGAGAATAGAAAGTGCACCGTTTGCATCCGGCCTGCCCCGACAAAGGCGGCATCATGCCCGATTCGGCGCGGCTCGCCTTCAGGCGAATTCGATGATCACCGCGTCGACCGCGACGCTGTCGCCCTGTTTCACGCGGATTCTCTTGATGGTGCCGTCGCGCTCGGCGCGCAAAATATTCTCCATTTTCATGGCTTCGATTACGGCCAGCGTCTCGCCGGTCTTGACCTCCTGGCCCTCACCGACGGCAAGCGACACGACGAGCCCCGGCATCGGGCAGCGCACCGCCTTCTCGCTGTCAGATAGCTTTTTCACCGGCATCAGACGCGCGTAGCGCGCCTCGCGTCCGGTATAGACGAACGCTTTCACCTCGATGCCGCGATAGGCGAGCTCGAACCCGTTCGGAAGCGTGCGCACGTGCATGGCGACGGTCGTGCCGTCGATCGTGCCGGCCCACACCGGCATGCCGGGAATCCAGTCCGAGGACAGCACGTGCCGCGCGCCATCCTCGAACGTCACCGCGATCGCGCGCCCCTCGTGCTCGACGTCGGCTTGAAATTCGTCAGGGCCGAGCCAGATCGCGCGGCGCCGCTCGCGCGTGAGCGTCGTGTTCAATTGTCCGGAGATTTTGCGTTTGCGCTCGCCGAGCACGTGGTCGATGGCCGCGGCTACGCCGGCAATAGTGTGCGCCATGGCGCCGACCGGCGCGATGCGCTCGAAACCGCCGGGAAATTCTTCGGCGATAAACGCCGTGCTCAATTTGCCGGCGCGCCAGCGCGGATGCTGCATGATCGCGGCGAGGAACGGAATATTGTGGCGAATGCCCTCGATCGTGAAAGCATCGAGCGCCTCGGACTGCGCCTCGATCGCGTCAAGCCGGGTCTTGGCGTGGGTGACGAGCTTGGCGATCATCGGGTCGTAGTAGAGCGAGATCTCGCCGCCTTCGGTGACGCCGGTATCGTTGCGCACGACGACACCGTCGCGAACGCCTTCGGCCGGCGGGCGATAGCGCACCAGCCGCCCGATCGAAGGCGCAAAATTGCGGTAGGGATCCTCGGCGTAGATGCGGCTCTCCACCGCCCAGCCGGAAAGTTTTACGTCGCTCTGCTTTAGCTTGAGCGGCTCGCCGGCGGCGACCCGGATCATCTGCTCGACAAGGTCGATGCCTGTGACGAGCTCAGTCACCGGATGCTCGACCTGAAGCCGCGTGTTCATCTCCAGGAAATAAAAGCTTCGATCCTGGCCGGCGACGAACTCGACCGTACCGGCGCTGTCGTAGCCAACCGCAGCGGCAAGCGCGACGGCCTGCTCGCCCATCTGTTTGCGCGTCTTCTCATCGAGCAGCGGGCTCGGCGATTCCTCGATGACCTTTTGATTGCGGCGCTGTATCGAACACTCACGCTCGCCGAGATAGATAACGTGCCCGTGCTTATCGCCCAGAACTTGGATCTCGACGTGGCGCGGATCGGTGATGAATTTCTCGATGAACACGCGATCGTCGCCAAAACTCGATTTCGCTTCGGAGCGGGCGCGGGCGAAGTTCTCCGCCACTTCCGCTTTGGAAAACGCGATGCGCATGCCCTTGCCGCCGCCGCCGGCGGACGCCTTGATCATGACCGGGTAACCGATCTGCTCGGCGATGGCGACCGCCTGAATGTCGTCCTCGATGACGCCGAGATGGCCCGGGACGGTCGAGACCTTGGCGCGGGCGGCGGCTTTCTTCGAACTCGATCTTGTCGCCCATCGCCGCGATGGCTTTGGGGTTCGGCCCGATAAAGACGATGCCGGCCTCGGCCAGCGCACTGGCAAAAGCCGCACGCTCGGACAGGAAGCCGTAGCCCGGGTGCACCGCCTCGGCGCCACTCGACTTGCAGGCGGCGATGATATTGTCGATCACCAGATAGCTTTGCGCGGCCGGCGGCGGTCCGATCGGCACGGCCGCATCGGCCATTTCGACATGGAGCGCATCGCGGTCGGCCTCGGAATAGACCGCTACGGTCTCAATTCCCATCCGACGCGCGGTCTTGATGATCCGGCAGGCGATCTCACCGCGATTGGCAATCAGGATACGCTTGAACATCGAAGCTCACGATCCCGCGATCCGGCCTTTTGCCTTTGCGGCGGTGGCGCACAAATGTCAATGACGCTACGACATTTGACGTCAATGCCGAAGCAGCAGCGAGAGTGCGAGCGCAAGTGCAAGGAGCGCGGCCAGCCCCTGCCAGAAGCGGACCGGGTAGCGCTGATAGAGTGTCTGCGAGCCACCGGTCCCGTGCAGGCTACGCGCCGGCCCCTCCTCCATCTCGACCGCAAATTCCATCATGTCACGAAAGCGATTGGATGGATCGGCGGCGATCGCACGCGCGACGGCGGATTGCAGCCACGCCGGAAGATCCGGACGCAGATCGGCGAGCGCCTTCGGCCGGTCGCGGCGCGACCGGCCGGTGGCGTCGGCATTGCCGTAGGGGTACTCGCCGGTAAAGGCGCGGAACATGGTGACGCCGAGGGCGTAAATGTCGGTCGCCTCATTGCCGGGTTCGCCGACAAACATTTCGGGCGCCATGTAAGCCGGCGTTCCTGGAATATCGTCAGGCGGGAAGTCCTCCAGCCCGGGCACGCGCACCACTCCGAGATCGATCAGCTTGAGCGATCCCTCGCCTTCGAGGATCACGTTATCGGGTTTGATGTCGCGATGAATGATGCCGGCGCGGTGGAGCGCGGCAGCGCCGCGGGCCAGTTTGATCGCGATATTGCGTCCTTCCTCCAGACCCACCGATGGGCGTCGCGCCAGCCGCGTTTCCAAGAGTTCGCCCTGGTAGAGCGGCATGACCGTGTACAGGCAGGTCTGTCGTCCCGGCGGCAACACGATCGTGCGACCGACCCATGGGCTGTGCACGCGCGCTCCCACCCACGCCTCGCGAACGAATGCCGCGCGGTAGGTGGCGACCGCCGCAACCTGGGGCTTCGGGAACTTCAGCGCCACCTCGCCGCCCTCGACTTCGTCGATGGCCCCGAACAGTCGCGTGTAACGGCCGTCCGACATCAGCACTTTCAGCACGAACCCGTCGACGGTCTCGCCGTCGATCGGCACCGGGATCAGCGGCAGCTCGATGATCTCGGCGCCGATATCGGCCGATCCCGCCGTCGGTAGATCGACAACGTCGAGCACCAAGGCCGTGCAATTGTCGGTGCTGCCGGCATCGAGCGCGGCATTGACCAGCGCTCGGGCGGAAACCTCGGAACCAGAGCGTTCGCGCAGAATGTCGGCAATGGTCTCGGCCGTCAGCGAACCGTGCACACCGTCGCTGCACAGGAGAAAACGGTCGTGCAGCGCCACCGGCTGCGCCGCGTAGTCGAGCCGGACCTCGGTCTCGACGCCTAGCGCGCGGGATAGGATGTTGGAACGACCGGCGCCATGCATCTCCCGTACGTGGTCGGTGGTCAGGCAAGCAAGTCGCTCGCCGCGCAGTCGATAGGCGCGCGTATCGCCGACGTGCAGCACATGCGCTATCCGTCCGCGCAGCACCAGCGCGGTGAAGGTGCAACCCATCCCCGCCGATCCAGCGTTGCGGTGACCCTCCGAATAGATCCAGCGATTAAGTGAATTGAGGACTATCGCCGACGCACGGCGCACTTCCATGGTCTCGGGTAGGTCGCAAAAGCCATCTAGAAATCCACGCACCGCGGTCTCGGCGGCAATGCGGCCGCCTTTGGCGCCGCCGATGCCGTCGGCGATCGCCGCAACGACGTCGCGCCGCGGCTGCGGCAGCTCCAAGCCGAAAACGGCGCCGGCAAAGTCTTCGTTGCGTTCGCGCGGGCCCGTTTCCGAGGCGAAGCCCGCGCTTGCTTTAACGCCGGATACCCGCTCGGCCATCACCGCTGCTCCGGCTTCGGCGACAGCAGGCGGCCTGGGCGGCGACACGACGGTGACCTAGACGCGAGCCCCGCGCTTGCCGTTTCAATTGTCGAGATTGCAATGATCATGGAGGAAATAGCCGCCGGTGCTTGAGGCGACAATCACCGTAAGATTTCCGGACTTGCGATCAAGCTTGTAGTTTTCGCCATCCGCCGTATGCCACGAAATCTCAGCTTCGCTAATACTGGCCGGATGGGAATCCACAGTGCTCCCATCGAAGTCGACCTTAACCTGCCAATTCGACCCACTGACCGGATTGGTGCAGGTGATAACTTTTTCACCATGCGGCGGTTCTGCGGCGATGACGGAAAAGGCAAAGCCGAGCGCGAATAGACCAAATCCTAAGGCCAGTGGCCGAGTCAAAAACAAGCATCGCATTGCACTATCTGCCTACTTTGTATTCAGAATGATTATTTTATAGTCATAACCTGTCTAGCTGGGCCAATTCCTCTACGAAATATACATCCAGTCAACGTTCGTTTAACTGGCATAAATTTTGCGACTTCCCCCAAGCTCGCCTAGTCAACGTTGGCGCTCAGGGCGGGGTAATTGGGGGAAAGGACAGGACATGGCACTCGTTCCATCACCGGCTTGGCTCAATGAAGGCGATAATGCCTGGCAGTTGGCGGCGGCAACATTCGTCGGCCTTCAAAGCATTCCAGGGCTGACCGTTCTCTACGGAGGCATCGTCAAGAAGAAGTGGGCGATCAACTCCGCCTTTATGTCGATGTACGCGTTCGCTTCGGTTTTAGTCGTCTGGGTTCTCTTTGACTACAATTTAGCGTTCGGGCCGGAATGGTTCTCGTTCATCGGTAAACCGGGCCTAGCGACATCGGCCGCTTTTACGACGGGACAAGCGACAATCCCGGCTGCGGCAGCCGGCATGCCGCCCATCGCCTTTCCGATGGCAACTCTAATCTTCTTCCAGTTCGTGTTCGCAGCCATCACCGTGATCATTCTCGCCGGCTCGGTCCTCGGACGCATGAGCTTTGGGGCATGGATGATCTTCTGCCCGCTATGGATGACCTTGGTCTATACGGTTGGCGCATTTAGCCTGTGGGGCGGCGGCTGGCTTGCAACCCTCGGTGTGGCCGACTTCTCGGGCGGCTACGTCATCCATCTGGCTGCGGCGAGTTCCGGTTTCACCGCGGCTTGGATTATCGGCCCGCGCCTACAGGCCGATCGCGACCATTTCCCGCCCAATAGTCTGCTGATGACTTTGGTCGGCGCCGGCATCCTGTGGCTGGGTTGGAACGGCTTCAACGGCGGCGATCCGTATTTTGCCAACGCCGACGCCGGCGCTGCGGTGCTCAACACCAACACTGCCACGGCGGTAGCCCTTCTGGTCTGGACGATCATGGACAAGATGGCTTACGGCAAGCCGTCGGTGCTTGGTGCGGTTAACGGCATGATCGCGGGCCTGGTCGCAATCACTCCCGCGGCCGGTTATGTGGACGGCGTCGGCGCTATCATCATCGGCGTCTGCGCTGGCATCATCCCGTGGCTCTCCATGAACAAGTTCCAGAAGCTTGGCTTCATGGCGAAGGTGGACGACGTGCTCGGCGTGTTCTCCACGCACGGCGTGGCGGCTATCACCGGCGGCTTGCTGACCGGTGTATTGGCCAATCCCGCAATGCTCGAGTACATCGGCACTGATAAGGATGCGCCCGGCGTCAGCATTACCGGCTGGCTCTACGGCAACCCCACTCAGCTCCTCCTTCAAGCCGAAGGCGCGGCATTCATCATCGTGTACAACGTGATCCTCACCTTCATCATCCTTAAGGTGATCTCGATCTTCGTCAGCCTGCGTATGGACGAGGCTACCTTGAAAGTGGGCGACGACGCGGTGCACGGCGAGACCGCTTACGCGATCGGCGTCGAGGGCGAGTAATCGCCCCTACGTCACTTCTGTTGCGAGCATGATGGCCGCTCGCAAGTCTGGGTCCGCGTTACACCTCTTGTCGCGCGGACCCATGGCGGCCCCAAAAGGGCCGCCCTTTTTATAAGTCTATGGCGGCCCCAAAAGGGCCGCCCTTTTTTATAAGTCTATGACGGCCCCAAAGAGCGCCGCCCTTTTTTATGACTTCACGGCGGTCCCAAAAGGGCCGCCTTTTTTACGTGTCGCTGTGACCGCGGCCGCGATGTCGGCGGCTAGGACTTCGCAGCTTTCGTGCGCAAGATCGCGCGCAGCGCCCGCGCCACGGCGTGGCCGACGAGATAGCTCAGCGCGATCACTGCCGCGAAGTTGATATTGTCCCACCATTCAAATCGCGTCTGCGGCATGATCGGGTCGCCGGAATTCAAGCTCTGCGACACAGTCATCCCGGCGACAGCGACCACGCCCAGCGCGATAGCGAAGGCGAAGGCCTGGCCCTCGCCGCGCCGTTTGACCCAGAACAAAGCAAAGCCGAATATGAACGGCACAACGGTGCACGCAGTCCACAAATAGTTTGTACTGAGATCGAAGGCGTTGACGATGACGTGATGGGCAACAAGAAGCAGGACGAGCGGCACGACGGCGTAACGCACTCCCTCGATCAGCCAGGCCCTTCGCGAGCGTTCGCGGTCGACGTCCGCGGTCGGCGCACGGCCTGAAATGACCTGTGTACTTCCCGCCAGGGACTGATCGATCGCGCCGATGAGGCGGTCCATCTGAGAACGGAAATCGCGGCCGGTCGTCACCTCGGCGGCATTGAGAAAAACGAAATTGCCGAATTCCGGCGGCAGTTCCGAACTGGCCGGCATTTTTGCGCCGTCGACGAGCACGGGGATGATGCGTATCGTCCGCTCCAGCGCGGTTTCGATCTCGAGCCTGACCGAGTCCGATTTATCGTGCATCCGCGTAGCGCCGGCAGCGTTGTGCCCGAGCCAATTCGCACCGATCACCGCAATGAGGACGTCGGTTTGCCGCAGAGTTTCCTGGATGTGCTGGCGAAAATCGATGCCGATTGGAATGCTGTCGACATCCATAAATACCGAGTTCTCGCCGTAATAATGCGATAAGCGATCGAAAATACGGCCGGTCATGGCCGAGGAATCGGAGCGGCGGTAAGAGATCAAAATCTTCGGCATCGGTCCCACGGCTCGTTTAGCGGTGGCGCTATTTGGTAACCTGGAAACTGAACTCGCCGCCGCCAATGCGGCCATTCTTATCTTTCAGTTCGAGCCAAAATAGGTGCTTGCCCGGCGGCACATCGGTTTGCGGGATATCGATGCCCGCGGCAGTGATGAATGGTGCAAGCCGCTGCGTGACATCGATGGGCGGGTCCTTCAGGTAGGTCACGACCACGGAATTGGGGTCGATTTGCGCGCCGCCGAAAGCACGAAATTGCAATTTCAAATCCAACGGCGAGTGCACCAGACCTGCCCCGGGCGGCGGCGACACGACGGTGACCATTGGCCGGCGCGTCGGACTGCCGCGCAAATCAAGCGTCGGCACCGTTCCGGCCGGCAATGCCGCTTCGGCGGGGGTAATCAGTTGCAATTCCGCGGCCGACGCCGCAGCGGCAGGAAAGAAAGCCAGACATGCGGCGACGCATAACGTCAGCGGCTTCCACCGCGTCCCCGGCGCAAATAATGGCCCGGAAATTTGCCGTATCTGCATCAAGCGCCGCACCATCATCCGACTAATTGCCGCCGCCATCGCCGATCACCGTGTAAGGAGCCCAGAATAAAGGATGCGCATAGGTAAATTCCGTACGACCGGCACTATCGACCGAGCCCGGCCCGTCGAGCAGCGCCATCATGGCTTGCCGCAAGGCTTCGCCGCGTGACAGAGCCGGGTCGGCGCTTTGGCGCCGGAATACATCCGTGATCAGTTCGCGCGCCGAGGTCGACTGCACCGACCAGTTGGTGACCAGCAAAGCTCGCGTGCCGGCGTAGAAGAACGCGCTGCCGAGGCCGGATGCCGCTTCGGCGCCAGCCCCCGCCCCGGCCGCAGTATTGCAAGCCGACAATACCACCCAATCGGCATCGAGCTTGAGCGCGAGGATTTTTGCCGTCGTCAACAGACCATCGCCTTTCACGTCGGCGATATCGGGCGCCGTCAGTGCCAAGGCCGGCTGCGTGAGCCCATCGATGTCGCCGGGAACCAGGCCGTGTGTGGCAAAAGCGACGATGCGGTAGTGCGACAAATCCGTGGTCTCCACGTTCTGCTCATTGGCCGCCTTGCCAAGATAAAGCGACCGGGCGGGATCGACGTCGAGCGCCTTGGCCATCGACATCAATTCCAGGCGCGTGTCCGGAAGTCTTGGCAGCATTCCAAGCTCAGCCACATCGACATTCTCGGTATGGGGAGCGGCTCGCCGCTTGAGGGGAACGCCACGCGTGACATTTGCCGCGCCGGCGTCGCCGACGGTGGCCGAGGCCACTTCGGTCGGCGTGGCTTGCTCGGCATCCGCTTCGGCCGCCTCCTGTGCGTTGAAGTAAGGATCGCCGAAGCCGATCAGGGGTGCGCGGTTGGGCGCCCCCGGCGGCAGGCGCCGCAACGTCACCAGGGCCGAGGCTGACGGAACGACCGTCACTGCATGGGTCCGCGCCAGCCAGGGCACATCGCGATACCCGGCAAACAATGGCTTCGTGCCGGCGTCGACTTGGGAAGGCGCGGTCGGCAGGAGACTCAGCGGCAATTCGCCCAGTGCGCCGTTGGTCACCACGATCAGGCTCTTGGCCGGCTGCCATGCGCTCTCGACCGGCTTTAATAGCGACGCGTAGAGCTGATAGGCTAGCGTCAGGTCGAACGGCGGAATTTCCGACACCAGCTCGGCTTGCGGTTCGAGCGCTTCGCGCAGCCGGCGCACCATGGTTTCGAGCTGAAGCGCCGTTATCGGCACCGCGGCGAACGCCACGGCTCCCTCTTTAGGCACAGCCCAGACAAAGCTTGCGTCCTGCCCGAAATAGAACGACAGCAACGCCTCGCCCGGACGCAGCACTGCCTTGATCTCATCGACCGTCGGTGGTTTCGGGTCGACCAGATCGGCATAGGCGGGAAACTGCCGAATGATTTGTTGCTGCGCGGATTTGTGCTGCGTCCGCAACTGGACGACTTCGGCATTGAGCGCCCGCACCGTCTGATCGTCACGCTGGTCGGACGGCAGCGATAGCAAGTTGTTGAGCGCGCCGAGTTGGGCGCCGATCTGTTTGTCCAGATCTTGCTCTTTGCGGACTAGATCCTCCAGCGCGGAATCCTTCGCCAGCAAGCGAGCGCTCGAATCCGCCATCGCTTGCTGCACGGCATGGCCGCGAATAGCGTCGGCCAATCCGAATGTTTCAAGCGCCACGTCGTTCGAATTTGCCGTGCCGTGCGCAAGCACGCCGATATAGGCCTCGACAATTCGCTGCAGCCGCACCCGGCGCGCCGCCACGACCGTCGGGTCGTCGTCACTGGCGTTCTCGCGCTCCTCGGCCATCAGGATCGGGATCGCGGCCTTGAATTCGCGGACCGCGTCGGCGTCGCGCCCGGCGCGCGCGTAGCCGATGGCGAGCGTACCGCGCGCTGCGGCCGTGTCGGCACTGCCGGCGCCGGTACGCTGTGTCTTGACCTTGACCGAGGCTTCGGCGGCCGCAATCCCGGCCTCGACCTGGCCGGACGCGTAAAGCGAGGCGATACGCGAGCCGTTGAGTTCGAACGTCTCACGTTGTTGAGGCGGCCATTGCGCCATGGCCTTATCCAATTCGGCATAGACGACGGCGGCGTCCTTCATCTCGCGCTCTAAGACCAGAATGTTGCCGAGATGCGAAAGAATGCTGGCGCTTTCGGGCGCGTCATCGCCGATTCCGATCGTGCGCTGCACATCGAGCGCGGCACGCGCAAGTTTCTCGGCGTCCTGATAGCGGCCTTCCTCAACCAGGATGCCGGCAAGTCCGACGATAAATTGCGGCGTCGCTGGACTGTACTTTCCCTGCGCCTTGAGGATGCCCAGCAATGCGCGGCGTGCGTCGGCCTCCGCTTCGCTCAACTTCTCCTGCTTCTGCTCATTACGCGCGACTGCGAGCAGGTAGGTGTCGGCGATCTGCATGAGCTGTTCGGGTCGCGGCCGCGGCGGATCAAATTTTGGAATGTCGTTCACCGCGTCGCGCTCGAACGCCTCCGCGCGCCGGTAGGCCGTTTCGGCCTCGGCGTATTGCCCGCGCGCTTCAAACACCAGCCCGTGCACGGAATCCGCGTCGCCTTCCCACGCTCTACCGTATTTCGAGTACGCCGCACGCCAATTCGGATTGGGACTGCCGCGCGCTTCCTGAACCATGGCTTCCGCACGTCCGGCATATGTGGCGGCCTGGTTGACGTCGCCCATAAAAATCTGCGCTTGCGTCATCGCCGTCATGGCGTTGATGACGGTCCCCTGGCGGCCGGGCACCAAGCCCTGCCGAATCTGCAAATCCAGAAGCCCGATTGCGCTTTTCGGATCGCCGAGAATTTTATATTGCAGAGCGGCCAACTGCCGAAGGCGTGCCAACGTTCGCAGGTCGACGCCGCTCTTACCGACGGTTAGACCTTGCAGGGCGTCGGCAAGCGCATCCTTGTTGCGGGCAAGTAAGGCGCGCGCGCCGGCGCGATGGAGATAAAATTCCGCCAAATCTTCGGCCGACGCGTTGGTCGGCGGTGCCGCCTCGGCGTCCTGTTTGCGCGTCGCGATCTGCGCGGCATCTGGCGTGGCGCTGTCGAGAATTGAAGTGATGTCCGCAATCGTGCGCGGTGGCGCGATAAAAGTCGGCTGGATCGGCGCCGCGCCGGGCGGGGCTATGTCGGCCTGGTCGGTGGGCGCAGCCGGCGGCGGTTTACCAACCGCTTCCTTTTGCTCCTCGCGTTGCACACAGGGCCGAACGAGCGGCGGACCGCATTGCTGCCTGGCTCGATCGAGATCCGGTCCCGAAGCGTTCCGCGGCGGCCCGCCCAATTTGCCAACCACGCAGGCGTGTATTTGCGGAAGGACGGCCTCCTTACACCGCTCCACGATCTGCTCGTGGGTGGCGGCAACGGCAGGCTGGCGCAACAGGATCGAAGCAAGCGCGGCGGCGCAAAGCGGCACAGCAATGCCGCGAAAAGCGTTCAGATGGTGGGACATATCGTTGCCCGAATCTGGCCCGCGAAGCGGATGAGAGATTTTAGAAGCGCGGGATTTTGCCGGCAAGATGGCCGGCCAAGCCGATATGGCACCGCATTATCCGGTTCGCGCCGGCTCGCCGGCGGCCCGGTGGGTCGAAAGTCGTTCGCATTCCGGGACCTTGTCACGCGCAAGTCATATATGGCGGACTAGCTTCCCTCGAACGCCAGCGCAATTTTGGGGGATCCTATGAGCAACAAGCTGCTCGCGACCGTCGCGTTTTCCATGCTTGCGGGGCTAGTCCCGGTCTTGACCGGCGGCATCGCCGCCGCCGCGGAGTCGACCGCGCCAGACAGCGCATCCGCCGCCGGCCCGCAAGACACGGTGGCCACCGCGACGCCAATCAAGCACCTCATCATTATTTTCAACGAAAACGTCTCGTTCGACCATTATTTCGCGACCTATCCTAAGGCCACCAATCCGCCCGGCGAGCCGGCCTTTAAGCCGAAACCCGGCACACCGCCCGTCAATAATCTGGCCAACGCGGGGCTGCTGCGAAACAATCCGAATTTTACCAACAAGGCCAACGGCAGCGATGCCGCAGAGCCGTTCCGGCTCGATCCCAGCCAAGCCTTCACCGCCGATCAAAATCACGCCTACACCGCCGAACAGCAGGCCTATGACGGCGGCAAGGCCGACTTGTTTCCCAAATTTACCGGCAAGGCCACCAGCGGCGGCGCCGGCGCCTTCGGCACCAAGGGCCAAGTCATGGGCTATTACGATGGCAACACCGTCGCCGCGATGTGGAACTATGCGCAGCACTTCGCGATGAGCGATACTGCTTTCGGCGACACTTACGGCCCGTCGACGCCGGGGATGCTCAACGTCTCGTCCGGCCAGACCAACGGCATGACCATCGTGGCCACCACAAAAAAACCCTCAACCGTGACGGCCGTCTCTTACTACATCAATGACGGAACGGGCGGGCTCACCATGATCAACGACGTCGATCCCGGTTACGACGTTTGCTCGAACCCGAACGACCAGGCGATGATGTCGGGCAAAACCATCGGCGATCTCCTCAACGGCGCCGGTATCACCTGGGGCTCGTTCATGGGCGGCTTCCGCCTTGATGCGACCAACGCCAACGGCTCGACCGGCTGCAAACGCGCGACGCACTCAACGATAGTCGGCTCCGACGTCTTGGACTACATCCCGCATCACGCCTGGTTTCAGTATTACGCTTCCACCGCCAATCCCAAGCACGAACGGCCGAGCTCGCTCGCCGCGATCGGCTACAGTCTGGAGCACGACGGCACGACGCACGACCCCGCCAACCACAACTACGATCTGACCGATTTCTACGACGCGGTGAAGGCGGGAAATTTCCCGTCGGTGGCCTATATCAAGATGCCGGCCTACCAGGACGGTCATGCGGCTTATTCGGATCCGCTCGACGAGCAGGACGGCACGGTGACGCTGATCAATTTCCTGCAACAACAGCCGGATTGGAAAAGCACTGCCGTTATCATCACCTGGGACGATTCCGACGGCTGGTACGATCACGTCTTTGCGAAAGTGACCAGTCCGTCCTCCGACGCCGAAGCGGACCAGCTCGATGGCCCCGGCAAGTGCGGCACCGGTACTGCGCTGCCTGGCGTCGGTGGCAAGCCGGTCAACGGCCGCTGTGGTCCCGGCACGCGGATTCCTTTCTTTGTGATTTCACCGTGGTCGAAGTCCAATTATGTCGGCCACCAGCAAATTTCGTTCGCCTCCGTGGTGCGCTTCATCGAGGATAACTGGTTGCACGGGCAGCGGCTTGGCGGCGGCTCATTTGACGCGACGGCAGGATCGATCAATGGCTTGTTCGACTTCGCCGGGTCCGGCAAGACTGCAACGCTTTATCTCGATCCGGCGAAAGGCACGCCGCTCAACGCCCCGCCGACCTCCGGAGGCGCTCACTGAGGCCGAGCGCGCCGCTCCGCTGGGTGGTCGGCGCAAGCCTGCTCTGCGCCGCGATGCCATTCGGCGTTGCGGCAACCTCGCGGTCGCTTCCGCCTTCTCCTGTTCAATCGCCGTCAAGTCCCGCGCCGGCCGCAGGCGGCAATCCGCATCCTATCGCGCTGGTGCGCCCGCCCGCCGGACCGCTGTCGGCGATGGCGGAGCTCGGCCGGCTGATTTTCTTCGATGCGGGCCTGTCGTCATCCGGCCGGCTGTCTTGCGCGTCATGCCACAGTCCGCAGCACGCCTACGGCCCGCCGGGCGACCTGCCGGTGATGCGCGGCGGTCCGCGTTTGTCGCGCCCAGGCGTCCGCGCGGTGCCGTCGCTCACCTATCTGGAACGCCAGCCGAGTTTTGCGATCGGCCCCGACAACGAAGAAAATGAAAATGTCAGCCTCGCCCAGCTCGTTGTGTTGAGCCGGGATGCAGTGCGCGTCGAAAAAACCGCTCCACAGGCGAGTTCAAGCGGCGGCCAATATGGTGCCGCAAGGCGGTCTGTTCTGGGATGGCCGTGCCGACACGCTGCAAGACCAAGCGCTTTCGCCCTTGCTCGACCGACGGGAAATGGACGGCGGCAGCATCGCCATCGTCGCCGGCAAATTGCAGCGCGCTTCTTACGCGGCGCGTTTTGTGGAACTGTTCGGAAGTTCGGTCTGGTCCGACCCGCGCCTTGCGGTCAGCGAGGCGCTGTTCGCAGTCGCACGCTATCAAATCGAAGACCCGAGCTTTCACTCTTATTCGAGCAAGTTTGATTTCTGGCTGGAAGGCAAAGCGCGTTTTTCCGCGGGCGAACAGCGCGGTTATGCGCTGTTCAACGACCCGGCCAAAGCCAATTGCGCGGGCTGCCACGTCGATCAGCCATCCCGCGACGGCCTGCCGCCGCTGTTCACCGATCATCAATTCGAGGCCTTGGGCGCGCCGCGCAATCCAGCGCTTGCCGTCAACGGCGATCCCGCCTTCTTCGATCTCGGCATTTGCGGGCCTTATCGCAAAGACATGTCCGGCGACATGCAATATTGCGGACTGTTCATGACGCCGACTTTGCGCAATGCGGCGACGCGTCACGTATTTTTCCACAACGGCGTGTATTCAAGCCTCAAGCAAGTTTTGGATTTCTACGACTTCCGCGATACCGAACCGCAAAAAATCTATCCGCGAGGAGCCGATGGCGCCGTGCAACGATTCAACGATTTGCCGCGGGCTTATCAGGCCAATGTCGACGTCACCGATCCGCCGTTCAATCGCAAATCGGGCGATACGCCGGCGATGACCGAGGCGGACGAGAGCGACATCATCGCTTTCCTGAAAACGCTCGTGGACGGCTATAGAGAAAAATAGTCCGGTCGTGTCGGCGCCGACGCGGCCGATTGGTGCGGCTACATCCGAACTAAGCCGTGGCTGGCGCGCCGAGCCTCGGCGGCAATCCAGTCGAGGATAGCGACATCCACCTCATCGAAGCCGGGCGGCAGCCGCCGGCGCGGCGCTCGCTCCACGACGATTTGCGAGCGCGCGATCACAGCGGCGAGCGTCTCCAGATCGGTATATTGCGCTATCGGGATTACCACCGCCGCCTCCGACCAGCCTTGGGACGCAAACTCCTGCCATCCGCGATCGTTCCAATGAGTTCGCGCAACTCGCCCCACGGGTTCAAATTTCAATGCCAGGGTGGCCCGCGAAGGGCGGCAGTGCGGCAATCTCGCGGCACTCCCGCGCAATGTTTTGGCAGCACTCCCGATAAGCACCGCCCCGCCCACCACGAGGTGCCGGAAGGGTCACGCAAACGTCCCCGAAATGAACTTTCCGGATTCGTCGGAAGCCCAGACGATAATTCGCGATTCGGTGGGCTACCGAGCAAATAACGCCTTTGGTTCAAGGGAATATTACCCGTTGTGAGACTGGCATTCGAACCATCACCGCCGTACATAACGCTCTGAAATACTTTTGCGATCTTCGGATCAGCTTAAATCACGATCGGCCTACGCGACGGAGGATTTGCATGGCTCTTCAGATTGGCGATACCGCCCCGGATTTCGAAGCCGACACCACGGAAGGAAAAATCCACTTCCACGACTGGATCGGCAATAACTGGGTGGTGCTGTTTTCGCACCCCAAGGATTTTACCCCGGTTTGCACCACCGAGCTCGGCACGATGGCGCGGCTGAAGCCGGAATTCGACAAGCGCGGCGTCAAGATCGTCGGCCTGTCGGTCGACCCGGTCGACAACCACAAGAAATGGGCGGGCGACATCAAGGACGTCGTCGGCTTCGCGCCGAACTATCCCATGATCGGCGACACCGACCTGAAGATTTCAAAAGCCTACGGCATGTTGCCGGCGAGCACGGCCGGCACGTCGGAGGGTCGCACGCCCGCGGACAACCAGACGGTGCGCAACGTCTTCGTCATCGGACCTGACAAGAAGATTAAGCTCGTGCTGGTTTACCCGATGACGACGGGACGCAATTTCGATGAAGTGCTGCGCGTTATCGATTCATTGCAGCTCAACGCCAAGCACCGGGTGGCGACGCCGGCCAATTGGAAACAAGGCGAAGACGTCATCCTCACCGGCGCGGTGAGCGACGAAGAGGCCAAGAAGCTCTATCCCGGTGGCTGGAAGACGCCGAAACCCTACATTCGCGTGGTGCCGCAACCGCGGTAGCAAATCATCAAAGTCTCTGCTTTGATGGGAAGGGCGCGGCTTAAGCCGCGCCTCTTCTTTTAGGGGACACGATGAATCCCGACGCAAAATTTCAGCCGCCATTCGCCGAGTTCATGGGTATCAAGGTCACGCACGTTGCGCCCGACAAAGTCGTCGCCGAGATGCCCGTGCGAGAAGAATTCAACAACCGTTTCGGCACGCTCCACGGCGGCGCCGTCATGGCGCTCGCCGACAATCTTGGGGGTACGGCAACGGTGGCGAATCTACCTCCGGGCGGCAGAACGGCGACGATCGAAAGCAAGACCAACTTTTTCGCCGCGATCCCCGTCGGCGACACGGCGCGGGCCGAATGCACGCCGCTGCATCGAGGCCGTACCACCATGGTCTGGCAGACACGCATCACGCGCAACGATGGACGGCTTTGCGCGCTGGTGATCCAGACCCAGATCGTCATGCTGCCGGAGAAACAATAAGGCGGAGCGGCAGCTCTTTCTCAAGGCTGCGGCTTGATCTGACCCGCAACATAGTCGGCAATCTCCAGATCGTCGCCCTGGCTGCGCCGGCGGAGGCCTTTTACAACCCCCTCGCGATCCTGCATCTCGCGGTTCTGACTCATTTTCCACTTGCCCTCGAGCCGGGTGATCGCGAAGCGGAAGCCGACGATACCGCGCAGCATGGCGCTGACGTAAGTCTCGGGCGCGTCGGAGACGGCCCAAGGCTTGCTTTCACTGCGCTCCTGCTGTGCGGTGAGTTCACCAACATGACGGCGCAGCCAATCGGCATCGTTCATCACTTCAGGACGACCATAGGCGTGCACGACCGCATAATTCCAGGTCGGGACGACCTTGCCGCTTTGCGCCTTGGAAGGATACCAGTTCGGCGTGATGTAGCCTTCGGCGCCATGGAAGATCATCAGCGCTTCACTGACCTCGCCGAGTTCCTTGCAATGCGGATTGGCGCGCGCCAGATGGCACTCGATGACGCCGCAGGCGCCGCCGTCTTTCAGCACTGTCGGCAGATGACTCGCATGAAGGCCCGATGCGCCCGCCGAGACGAGCGCCGCGAATGGCCGGGCACGCATCAGCGCGTGCATTTGCGGTACATCCTCGACACGAAAGTGATCTGGCCGGTACATGACGCTCTCCCTTTCACGTCATTTTATAAAACTGCAGCGTGACCTTCGCCTGCTCGCGCGCGCCGGTGCAAACGACGACGTGCTTCGTGAGCCATGCATATCGCGACGCGCTCGACTCGAAGAAGGTTGCGCCGCGGAAGTAATAATCCCGTGGCGCGACCGGCTCGCCCACCGCCAACGCCGCCATCACCGCGGCCGGGCCGTGACGCAAAGCATGGTTACGGACATAGATCAACACGCCATCGTCGGTGCGAAGCGTATAGCGCGCTTCCAGCTCTGCAACGCCGTCGCTGCGCAACACCTGCCAGTCGGCGCCGCCGGGCAGCACTTCGCCGCGCAATTGCAGGCCGGAAAACTCTCCGCCGGTGATCGGGACAATACGCCGCCGACCTTTGCCCACGTCACCGAGGTCGAGCGGCTGGCCTACCGCAACATGCGCTTCGAAGACGAACTCCAGGCCCGGCGCGGTCATTTCTAGGTTTGCCATCCGAACCTCACAATGTCATCGTTTGCAAAACTGAGCGGAGGATACCATGGACGTGCAAGCCGCTGTGGCCTACGCGCCCGGGAAACCGCTCGAGGTGACGACGGTCCAGCTCGATGGTCCGCGCGCCGGCGAGGTCCTGGTCGAAATCAAGGCGACGGGAATTCTGCCATACCGACGAATTCACGCTCTCCGGCGCCGATCCGGAGGGTTTGTTTCCCGCCATTCTCGGGCACGAGGGCGCGGGCATCGTCGCCGATGTCGGTCCCGGCGTGACCACCGTCAAAAAGGGCGACCACGTCATTCCGCTTTACACGCCGGAATGCCGCACCTGCCCCTCGTGCTTGTCGCGCAAGACCAATCTATGCACCGCCATTCGCGCGACGCAGGGCCAAGGCGTCATGCCCGACGGCACTTCGCGCTTCTCGATCGGGGGCAAGAAGATTTATCACTATATGGGCTGCTCGACATTCGCCAATTTCACCGTGCTGCCGGAGATTGCGGTGGCTAAAATTCGCGACGACGCGCCGTTCGACAAGGTCTGCTACATCGGCTGCGGCGTCACCACCGGCGTCGGCGCGGTGATCAACACCGCGAAAGTCGAACCCGGCGCGAAGTGCATCGTATTCGGTCTTGGCGGTATCGGGCTCAATGTCATTCAAGGCTTGCGCCTCGTCGGCGCCGACATGATCATCGGCGTCGACCTCAACCCCGAAAAGAAGGCCTGGGGCGAACGCTTCGGCATGACGCATTTCGTCAATCCGAAGGACATCGGCGGCGATCTCGTCGCGCATCTCGTCACCATGACCAAGACCGGCGCCGATCAGATCGGCGGCGCCGATTACACTTTCGAATGCGTCGGCAATGTCGGTCTGATGCGCGTGGCATTGGAAAGTTGTCATCGCGGCTGGGGCCAGAGCATCATTATCGGCGTTGCCGGCTCGGGTCAGGAGATCGCGACGCGGCCGTTTCAGCTCGTCACCGGCCGAATCTGGCGCGGCACTGCCTTCGGCGGCGCCCGAGGCCGCACTGACGTACCCAGGATCGTCGATTGGTATATGGAGCGTAAGATCGAGATCGATCCGATGATTACCCACACCATGCCGCTTGCCGACATCAATAAGGCCTTCGCGCTGATGCGCGAGGGCAAGAGCATCCGCAGCGTCGTGGTATATTCGTGACCGCCGCGACGTGCGATCGCGCATTCCGCACGTCCGATGAAGGTTCATGCGAGGCTAAATGAGTAACTCGCCATGATGGGGCCAGCGGCGCCTGGCCGCCGCGACCTTGCGTTTCGAGCAGCCGCCTTAGCATTGGGACTGGCGCTGCTGGTTCCACACGCTGCAACGGCCGGGCCGCCGTTCCGGACCGACGATCCCGAACCGGTCGATTATCAGCACTACGAGTTCTATACTTTCTTCACCGGGACTCACATCAGCGGCGATACGTCAGGCGTCGGCCCGGCTTGGGAATTCAATTACGGCCTCATCCCCAACGGACAGTTCCACATCGTCGCGCCGCTGGCATTCGACAGTCCCGCCGGCGGGCCATCGCAGTTCGGCTATGGCGATACCGAACTCGGCTTTAAATACCGTTTCATCCAGGAGGACAACAAGGGTTTACGTCCGATGGTCGGCGTGTTTCCGCTCGTCGAACTGCCGACCGGAGATCAAGGCAACGGCCTCGGCGCCGGCCATGTCCGCGTTTATCTGCCGGTTTGGCTGCAAAAAAGCTTCGGCGACTGGACCACCTATGGCGGCGGCGGCTTCTGGATCAACCACGGCGGCGGCACGCTCGACCGGGATTATTGGTTCGTCGGCTGGCTTTTGCAGAAACAGGTCACGAAGCAGCTCGCCGTCGGCGGTGAAATTTTCCATCAGACCGCCGACACGATCGGCGGCAAAGACAACACCGGATTCAACCTCGGCGCCGTTTACGATTTCGACGAGCATAACCATTTGCTGATGTCCGCCGGGACCGGCATCGAAAACGCATCCGCAACGAATTTATACTCGTGGTATGTCGGGTATCAGATCACGAACTGAACGACTGGCAGAGGTTTTTGATGGAAGCAAAATTGGTCTTTAGCTTGCTGATTGAGTAAGGATCCAGCAAAGCCGGACGCCCCACCCGCCGCTCACTGCACCTTGATACCGGCGTCCTTGATGACCGGCCACCACTTGTCGGCCTCGGATTTCTGGAAGGCGGCAAAGGCTTGCGAGGATTGCAGTTCGGGCGAGGCGACCTGCTGTCCAAGCTTGGTCAGCTTGTCTTTTAGATTTGCATCCTTCAACGCCGCGACGGTCGCGGTATGAATTTTGTCGACGACGTCATTCGGCGTACCCTTCGGCGCCCACATGCCAAACCAGATCGACGCATAGAATCCCGGCAGGCCGGCCTCGTCGGTCGTCGGGACTTCGGGCAAACTGACCATGCGGGTTTTTGACGGTACCGCGATGGCCCTGATGGTCCCGGCCTGCACCTGAGCCGTGAAGTTCGATGACGGCTCGATCATCATGTCGATCTGACCGGCCATCATGTCTTGCACCGCCGGCCCGTCGCCGCGATACGGCACGAACTGGAACGTGGTGCCAGTGGCTTTCTGGAAGGAAATCCCGGCGAGATTTCCTGTCGAGCCGATACCGGGCACGCCGACGCTGGCTTTACCGGGATTATCCTTGAGCCAGCCAATCAGCTCCTTGAGATTGTGCACCGGCAAGCTGTTTTTGACGCAGATCAGGAGTGGTTCGTAGGCAAGTTCCGCGATCGGCACCAAATCATTGATCACATCGAAATCCAATTTGTATAGGCCGCCGATCAGCACATTCGTCGTCAGGGTGCCGACGCACAGCGTGTAGCCGTCCGGTGGCGCGTGCGCGACACGGCCGACGCCAATAGCGCCGGCGGCGCCGGCGAGATCTTCGACAATGATCGTTTGACCAAGCGACCTTCCCATTGGGTCGGCGAGAACCCGTGCCAGCACATCCGTCGCGCCGCCGGCGGCAAATGGCACGACGATCGTGATTGGCCGTGTCGGATAGTCCACCGCGAACGCATAGCTCGGATAGGCGCCGGCAGCGGTTGCGCCGGCGGCAAGATGAAGAAGATTGCGGCGGGACAGCGTCATGTTTCCTTCCCCAATTTTATGCCGGTGACGTTTTCGTTCATTCCGGCTTGAGATGCGCGAATTGAACCACCTTGCGCCATTTATCGGTATCGGACGCGATAAACTTCGCGAAGTCCTCGGGCGAATTCGGCGGCATAATGAGGCCGCCGAGATCGCCGAGCCGCGCCTTGATGGTCGGATCGGTGATCGCCGCATTTATTTGCTTATTCAGCGTTTCGATGATTTCGGGCGGTGTGCCCTTGGGCGCGCCGAATCCGATCCAGCCAAACGCCTCATAGCCCGGCAAAAACTCGGCCATCGCCGGCACGCCAGGCAGCAGGTCCAGCCGATCCGGCGTTGTTACCGCGAGCGCGCGGAATTTGCCCGCTCTAATCTGCGGCAGCGCGGTCGGCGTGACATCGAACATCACCTGCACCTGTCCGGCCAACATGTCGGTAATCGCCGGTGTCGAGCCGTGATAGGGCACATGCACGAGATCGACGCCGGCCATGTATTTGAATAATTCGCCTGCGACGTGTTGCGGGCCGCCGACGCCGGCCGACGCCATGTTGATCTTGCCCGGATTGGCTTTGGCATAGGCAATGAATTCCGGCACCGTCTTGGCGGGGAAGCTCGGCAGCACTTCCATGACCAGCGGCACCCGAAACACAATCGCAATGGGAGCGATATCGCGAACGAAATCGAACGGAAGATTGGGAAAGAGCGCCTCGTTGATGGTGTTTTGCGAATTCACCAGAAGCAGCGTGTAGCCGTCCGGCGCCGCGTGCACGACTTGCTCGGTTGCGATATTTCCGGTTGCGCCCGGCCGCACTTGCACGACGAATTGCTGCCCGAGATGCTGCGAAAGGTATTGCGAGATCAAACGCCCGGTGATGTCGGACGAGCTCGCGGCCGCCTGCCCGACAATGACCTGCACCGGCCGCGTCGGATAATCGAGCGCCGCTGCGCGGCGTGAAATAACAGGCAACGCGGCGGCAGCCGCGCCCAGCTTCAGAAAATTCCGGCGTTTCACGTTTTCTCCCCCGATTCCCGTCGCCTTATGCCGGCGATCGGGACAATGCCGAGGTCCATCGGCGTCGCTCACTATATCCGTATTCCGCTCGTTGTCAGCAGATGCCGAACCGTCGCAGGGACAGACCGAACTATGCCGGGCGGCGCTGCAACCGGGCCTCGCGCAGGAAGAGGAACAATCCGGTCGCGACGACGATGGCGGAGCCGACGAGAAGACTCACCGAGGGGACCTCGCCCCACACGGCAAATCCGATCACCAGTGCCCAGACCAGCATGAGATAGTAAAACGGCGTCACCGCCGCCGCCGGCGCGAGGTGCAGCGCCCTAGTCCAGAACCATTGTCCGACCGCGTTGACGAGGCCGGTGCCGAACAGCATCGCGGCATCGATCGCCGAAGGCCATCGCCAGCCGAATACCAGAAGAAAGCTGTGAAAGAACGTCAGCACGGCCAGCTGCCAGATGACCAGCGTATTGGCCGAACTCGGTCCTGGTCATGCCGCGAACCGCGACGGTGACGGTGCCGTACATGACGGCGTTAGTGAGGGCGAACAGCGCGCCAAGCGTCAGCGAGTTGGCGCCGGGATTGGTCACGATCAGCACGCCCAGGAAGCCGATCACGAGCGCGCTACCGCGCACATAACCGGCGCGCTCCTTGAGCCAGACGATCGAGACCACGGCCGCGAACAGCGGAGCGGAGAAATTGATGGCGACGGCGCCCGCCAGCGGCATCAGGCTGAAGGCGAGAAGCAATGCCGCCTGCGAAATCGATTGCGACAGACCGCGCGCCAGATGATCGAGCGGACGATGCGTTGCGAACACGCCCAAGCCGGTGACCGGCAGCATCACGGCAGCGCAGGTCATGAACGAGGACAGCGAGCGCAGGAACAACACCTCGCCGACCGGGTAAATTGCAACGAGCCATTTGCTGGCCGCGGACGCGCTCGCGAACAAGACTGTCGCGATGATCATCATGATGATGCCGCGAGGCACGTCGTCGGTCCGGCCCTTCATCTCTTTGAGATTGGCGCGCCCGGCGATCGATCCGCTGGAACCGTCCGCGTGCTTTTTGTCGGTTAGATCGACCATCCCCCGACCGCGCCATCACCCTCGCGAGGCCCCATCGCCCGGCAGGAGCGGTCTATGCCGCCGCCGGTCGCTTTGCAATCGCGCCGCCGCGATCCTGAAGCTGGCGCGCTCGGAGAGATTCGAACTCCCGACCCTCAGATTCGAAGTCTGATGCTCTATCCAGCTGAGCTACGAGCGCGGCGCCGACACCATAATGGCTTCGCCATAAAAGTCACTGCGCCCGCCACGCCTGCCTTTCGAAGCGAACATTCGGTTCGCCGCCGCAGAGTGCCGAGTTTGTGATTCGGAACAGGTAAAAATAACATGACAAAAAACCGATAGAATGTTCCCGGAGTTCCCCGGTCATGCCTGCCCGGCTAGCGCGATATTCCACAAGAGCCGGGGAACACCGCAGGGTGGTATCCAGTTATTTGTCAGGCCCAACGATGGACGGAGACCCATCATGTCTGACTATCGCAACCTGAATTACGACTACCGCAACCCGGAGGATCCATTCCCCAACGATGCCAAGCTGGATCCGCACGCGCGCGCTCCAAACGCGGCGTGGGGCTGGATCGCGGCGGCGGT
This sequence comes from uncultured Alphaproteobacteria bacterium, assembly GCA_963775515.1. Taxonomy (GTDB): domain Bacteria; phylum Pseudomonadota; class Alphaproteobacteria; order Rhizobiales; family Xanthobacteraceae; genus BOG-931. Next base: position 364,352 of record CAVZIQ010000002.1, read on the forward strand.
GTTCCTGGCGGTGATTTTGGCGGTCGCATTCGGCGCCGGACACAGACCCGGCCAGCCGCTCGGCACCAATACCGCGTCCAATGATGCAGCGCCGCCCGCGGCGACCCAAATGGCCCCGCCGGCAACCATCAGGCCGCCGAGCACCACTCCCGCCCCGGGCACGCCGACGCCGCCCGTGACTGCGGCGCCGAACACCCATGCGCAACCGGGCGCCTTCCATTAGCGCAACGGCACCGAGGAAGAACAGCGGCCCCGGTTTCTCGCCGGGGCCGTTTTGCATTTGCATCAGACCAGACCGGCTTCCCGGATTTTCGTCGAATTTGAGTGAACCCGCGGGCGCTATTCGAACGCCGGGTCGATCGGCACGCGGTAGCCGTTGACGAGGCGATTGGTCTCGTTGGCCATGCCGACAACCGCCATCAGCTCGCCGAACATCGCCTCGCTCATGCCCGCTTGGCGCGCCGCCGCGGTGTGACTGGCGATGCAATAGCCGCAGCCGTTGGTGACGCTCACCGCGACATAGATCATCTCCTTGGTGAGCGCATCGAGCGCGCCCGGCGTCATGATCTCCTTGACGCTCTGCCAGGTGCGCTTGAGCGTCGCCGGATCGTGCGCCAGGTATTTCCAGAAATTGTTGACGTCCTCGACCCGCCGCGTGCGCTTGATGTCGTCGAACACGGCGCGGACTTCGGCCGGGGCGTCGCGATACTCGATTGGTGTGTGTGGCATGGCGGTCTCCTCAAACGCTGTGCGCCAGCGTCGCAACGATCCGAACCAGCGCCCCGATCAGGAGAATGACGCAAACAATCGCCTGAATGCCGAAACCCGGACCGCGGCGGGCGGCGGCTTTGGCGTAGCTCACCATGTATAAGATGCGCCCCGCAATCCAGATAGCACCGAGCGCCGCGGCGCCGATATCGCTGACGTAAAAGGCGAACAACCAGAGCAGCGGCAGGAAGATCGGCATCCATTCGAGCGTGTTCATCTGCACCCGGAACACGCGCTCGAAATCCGGATTTCCCGTAACGGCGGGCGCCGCGACGCCATATTTCTGGCGCGCCCGCCCGACGAGAAATCCGGTGGAAAAATAAGTCAGAACGGCGAGCACGGTCACGAGAGCAGTCCAATGCGGCATGGTGTAATCCTCCTCACGCGCGCCGGCACCTTAGCGTCTGGGTCGGCGGCGCGGGAGGGGGCCGATTGCGATGGCGAACGCCCGCGCGCCCGACAAATTTTAACCGATTACAGCGCGTCTTTTCGCCGGCCGAATTAGGCGACCGCGGCCTGTTTCGCATCGCCGGCGTTCAGGAGCTCGCCGAGTTCGGATGCCGGTCGCGGCGGACTGAACAGGTAGCCCTGCACCTCGGTGCAACCTTCCGCGCGGACCCGCTCGAGCTGTTCGGTGGTTTCGATGCCTTCCGCGGTCGTTGCGATGCCCAGGCTCATGCCGAGTCCGGCAACCGCGCGAATGATGGCGACGCAATCCGGGCGCTCCGATAATTCCCGCACGAAGGAGCGGTCGATTTTAATCTTGTCGAACGGAAAACATCGCAAATAGCTCAGGCTCGAATAGCCGGTGCCGAAATCGTCCATGGAAATACGCACGCCGATTTCGCGCAACTGATGCAAGGTCGCGAGGTTTGCGTCGGTTTCGCCGAGCAGCACCGATTCCGTGATTTCCAGCTCCAGGCGGTCGGCCGACAGGCGCGAATAAGCAAGCGCGGTGAGGACCGCGTTGACAACGCCTCGGCTACGGAATTGCGCAGGCGAAAGATTGACCGCGACTTTAAGTTCACTCGGCCAGCGCATCGCTTCGGTGCAGGCCTTGCGCAGCACCCATTCGCCGAGCGGCACGATGAGGCCGATTTCTTCGGCGAGCGGGATGAATTCCATCGGCGCAATCATGCCGCGCTCGGGATGGCGCCAGCGCAACAGCGCCTCGAAGCCCGAGACCGCGTTGGCGTTGAGATTGATGAGCGGCTGATAGAACAGTTCGAACTCGCCGTTGGCAAACGCTTTGCGCAGATCGAGTTCGAGCAAGCGACGCGCCTGAATGCGGCGATCCATTTCCGGCTCGAAAAAATGCGCTGTGCCGCGGCCTTCGGCCTTGGCGCGATAAAGCGCCATGTCGGCGTTACGCAGCAGCATGTCGCCGGCATCGCCGTCGCCCGGCGCAAGCGCGATGCCGATCGATGCGCCGACCACGAATTCGTGGCCGTGGACTTCGTACGGCTTGCTCACGACCTCGATCAGCGTCGTCGCCAAGGTGCTGGCTTCATGCGGACCCGCCAGCGGGAATTGGACGACGGCAAACTCGTCGCCGCCGAGACGCGCCACCATGTCGCTGTCGCGCAGGCACTTGCCCAGCCGTTGCGCGACCGCTTTCAGCAGCTCGTCGCCAATCGGATGGCCGAGCGTATCGTTGACGCCCTTAAAATGATCGAGATCGAGACAATGCACGGCAAGACTCTCGCCGCGCCGGCGGACCCGGCCGAGCAATTCGTTCAGGCGCTCGTGGAACAGTACGCGATTGGGCAGATCGGTGAGGGCATCGTGATGCGCCATGTAGGCGATGCGGGCCTCGGCGTGCTTGCGCTCGGTGACGTCGACCACCGCGACCAGAATGGTGTGTTTCTTGGCGAACGAAAGCCGGCGGGCATAGGTGAGGACTTCGATTTCGCTGCCGTCGGCCTTGATATGGCGCCAGGTCCGGTCGGATTGGTAATTGTCGCCAACCGACCGCGCGGCCTCGCGATGGATGTCCGATTCGTCGCGCGGCCAAAGCTCGGTCAGCAGCATGCCCTGCATGCGCCCGCGGCTATAGCCGTAATGGGCAAGCGCTGCGTCGTTGACGCTCAAAATCCGCAAATCGCTCGGATCGTAGAGCCACATCGGCATCGGATTGCCGTCGAACAGCAAACGAAACGACGCCTCGCGCTGCTTGAGATCGCCGATATCGGTCAGCGTTATCGACAGCAGATCGCCGACGGACGCAATGCCGACATTCACATGGACTTCAATGTCGTTGTCATTGCGCGTGAAGGCGAATTCGAACTGGTCGAACTGTCCGGAACCGACGCCGGCGATGAGGCGGTCAAGCATGACCTGCGAGGACGACCCCAGCGGCAGCTCGGAAAGCCGGCACCACCGTAATATCCCTTCGTTGACACCCAGCATTTCCGCGGCGCCTTGATTGACGGCGACGATCTGAAAATCGACTGGCGCGCCCGCGGCATCACGAATGGCCGCCAGCGCCACGATTCCCTCATCGGTCGAGCGGAAGATCGTATCCACCAGGTTATAACGGGTGCCGGCCTCCCCGACATAGACGCCGATGAGCGGCGCGCCCCACCGGCAAGCCATTGGAAAGGCGAGCATCTCGTAGGTCTCGACCATGCCGTCGGCGACGCGATACATGCGATAGGGCACCGGCGCGCCGGCCTCGATCGCGCGCACCAACACCTCGCCAAGCGCGATAGCGCAGTCACGCGGCAGATCTTTGAGCCGCTTGTCGCGCAGATCCGCGCCAAGTAAATCGCGGACTTTGTGGCCGGAGCGAAGCACCTTGAACTGCGCCGCCGAACCGCCCTCGAATAAGATGAGATGATCGCCGAGCCGTCCCAGACTGCCGAGCACGACGTCTTCGTATTGCGGCAGCTTGTTGCCGGGCGGCACCGAGCCCCGCCACATCCGTTCAATAATAATCTTGTCCGACAACAGCGGCGGACATACGACCGTGTGTTTGCGAAGCGGCGCGATCATTTTTTGACGAGACTGTTTTAGCGAGATTTCGAGTGGCGATCGGTCGGACTGATCGTGATTTAATTCGATAGCGGCAAATTTATAAAATCGCGTTAAGTGCCACGTCGGTTGAGTGCCATGTCATTTGAGTGCCACGTCATTTAAGTGCCACGTCATTTGGATTGATGACTGTCATGTGACAGCTCTCTTCGCGACTTGTTAGCTGCGTTTTTTCTAACGTGATTTCTGCTTTCGAATATTTTTGTTGTCACGCAACGGCGCAGATGGTGAACGAATAATCGCGCGGGCGATGCGGCCGTCGATTGTGACACTGTCACAGAACGCCGGGAACGCCCGATTGCCGCCGCCGCCGTCCCTGGGCACAATGCTCCCAATAATAATGGGAGGGACGTGCCATGCCGAAAACGCCGGATTATTTCGCCGCAAAAACCATCGTCATCACCGGCGCCGCAAGCGGCATTGGCCGCGCCACCGCGCTGATCTTCGCGCGCGAAGGCGCCAACGTGGTCTGCGCCGACGTCAACGAAGCGGGCGCGCGCGACACCGCTGCTGCGGTCAACGGCAAAGGCAGCCAGGCGCTGGCGGTGAAAACCGACGTCACCTCGCGCGCGCAAGTCGGCGACATGGCGGCCCGCGCGATCGCCGCCTTCGGCAGCGTGCAGTTCCTGTTCAACTCGGCCGGCGCCGCGTTCCGCCGCGCCAAATTCCTCGACATCGACGATGCGCTGATGGAAAAGACCTTCGCGCTCAACGTCGACGGCACGTTTTACGCCATGCAGGCGCTCTTGCCGCACATGCTGAAAAACAAGCTCGGCGTCATCGTCAATGTCGCCAGCATGGCGCATCGCCGCGGCGGCCCCGGGTCGTCGATCCATTACGCCGCGGCCAAGGGCGCGGTGGTGTCGATGACCATGGGCGTGGCGCGCGAATTCGCCGGCCAAGGCATCCGCGCGCTGTCGATTTCGCCCGGGCCGATCAAAACGCCGTTCCAGGATGCGGCGGGGTCTTCGCCGGAACTGGTGCAGCGCTTTCTCGAGGACGTGCCGATGAAGCGGTTCGGCGAGCCGGAGGAAATCGGCGAGCTCGTCTTGTTCATGTGCTCGGACGCCTGCCCGTTCATGACCGCCGACACGGTCTATGTGAACGGCGGCGGCGGCTGGCGGTGAGTTTTTAGGCCGCTGACAAGCTTGCGTCGTACAGACCTCGCCTGCCGCGGAAATAGATGACGAAGGCCCTTGAGCGGCGCACGCCGCACGTACTACCATAGCGTGTCTCGCGCGCAGAGTGTGCGCAAAAATTGGGGGATCCGTCATGCGCCGATCGGTCATCGCGTTCGTTCTTCTCGCTGCAACAAGTGTCAGTGCATTCGCACAAAGCCTGCCGTCATGGTCGATCTGGACGAACCAGCGCGGCTCGATCATGAAGATCTTCAATGTCGGTCCGCAAGGAGACTTCACCGGCGTCTACATCAACAATGCGCCGGGCTTCAGTTGCCAGGGACCGCCGGGTTTCGCGCTGACGGGACACGCCAGCGGAACCAAAGTCACGTTTACCGTGGTGTGGAATAACGGCTGGCAGAATTGCAACTCCAAGACCGTCTGGAGCGGCGTCGATCAGGGCAACCTGATGCCGACGCAATGGATCCTGATTGGCACTGGTGGCACAATGCGCGGCAGCGATTTGTTCACGCTGCAGCCTTGGCATTTCTAGGCAACGATTGCGGCCCGGAGCGCGTCATCACGCGCTCCGCTCCTCCGCCAAACTCAACATATCGCGCGTGCGGGGTGAAGCCGGCGGGCCAGTTTTTGTCAAAATCGGCAATCAGCGCTTTCAAGGCTTCGCCCGGCATCGCCGTGTCGAACTTGGTCCTACCGGCAAACTGATAGACGGCGTAATGCACGCCGGCATCCACCGTGCTCCAGAACCGCCAGGCTCTCTCCGCCTTGAAGGCGGACATCGCGCTCGGCAGATGGTCGGTCGAATACCAACGATCGAATTTTTGCTGCAAGCGTTCTTCGAGCACGGCGCGGACGACGAAAAAGCCTTGGGCATATATTGTTCTCCGATGGAATCCGTCATCCTCTCCCCGCGCGGCGGGGACAGGTGAGGAACAAGCAACCCCGGTCTCGCGGCGCGATCGGCGCGCGAGTGTTGTCAAACAGCGATGCATTTCGTCGTCATTGCGAGGAGCCAACGGGTCCGGCCCGAAGTGGCCGGCCCGATGACGGGCTCCGCGACGAAGCAATCCAGAACCTAGCGGCCGGACTGGATTGCTTCGCTTCGCCCGCAATGACGAAGAAAGAAATAAGGGAAGCGGAACGCCGGCAAACGCACTGTCGTCAGTCCCGCACCAAACGGGTGCGGTCGCGCCACGGATAAGGCGGCTTGCGCCGCCCTTCCGCTCTCGGGCGCGCTCGCCTGCCGGCGTTCCACCGCGGCTCTTGCCAAGGGGTGTGTAGTCCCTTGGTGCGGCCCGGGCCAGGTTTCGTGGGCAAACCGTCCAAGCGGCGGGGGTCACTCCGCCGACGGCCTGACCACTTCCAGCGACGCACCTCGCACGCCGGTCGTAATGCCGGCAGACATGATGCCCGGACCGCCCGGGAGCCAAGCTGATGAGGCTTGGCCCGCGGGCACCGCACTCGCCCCTGCCGCCCGGCATCACCCGGACGGCGTCCCTTGGGGCGAGATTTGATTCGTCATCGTGTAATTGAACCGGGGACGAATGTCAAGCGCGTGTCTCCTATTTAAGGACACCGTCCACCGGCCGTGCATCAAGGGTTATGTGCGCCGACTTGCGGTGATAACGGTATGGCCCGCGGCTGGGACAAGCCCGGCCATGACGGTGGACAGTGCGCTTTTCGCTGTCTTCGTAAGGAGGGTGCTTTGGATCTCGGGCTCAAAGACAGGGTAGCCATTATTACCGGCGGCAGCCGCGGCATCGGCAAGGCGTGCGCCAGGGAGCTGCTGGCCGAAGGCGCCAGCGTCGTCCTCGTCAGCAAGGATCCGGCCGTCAACGCCGCCGCCGTCCGCGAGCTCGGCAAGCCTCACGCCGACCGCGTTCTCGGCGTCGCGGCCGACCTCACCGATGACGGCGCGATCGCGGCGATGACTGCGCAAGCGGCCGAAAAGTTCGGCCGCATCGACATTCTGGTGAATGCGGCGGCGACCGTCATCCCGCAGGATTTTTTCAAGATGGGCGACGGCGAGATGACTTCGATCCTCGAGCAGAAATTCAATCCCGCCGCGCGCGCCATCCGTCACGCCGTGCCGCACATGCGCGCCCGAAAATGGGGCCGCATCATCAATATCTCCGGGCTTGCCGGGCGGCAGCCGCATTATCCCGTGGTGCCGGCCGCGCTGAACAATTCCGCCATGCTCAATCTGACCAAGGCGCTCGCCGCCGAGCTCGCCAAGGACAATATTCTGGTCAATGCCGTGGTGCCTTACATCATCGACACCGAGCGGCAGGACGACACCATGCGGGAATGGGCGCAAACCACCGGCCAGACCGAGGCCGAGGTGCGCCAGCAGCGCGTCTCGAAACTCCCGGTCGGCCGCATGGGCCGCCCGGAAGAAGTCTCCGCGGTGGTCGCCTTCATGGCCTCGGAGCGATCGAGCTATGTCGTCGGCACCGCCTGGTATGTCGATGGCGGCGGCGCGATGACGCTGTAGAGCATGTCGCCGTCGATTTCACCCGTCATTGCGAGCGGAGCGAAGCAATCCATGACTGCGGCGCCGTTCTGGATTGCTTCGTCGCTTCGCTCCTCGCAATGACGGCCCCCACACGGCGCCGCTACACACCATCTCGAAAACACGTTAGCGTCCGCCAACAACAACCATCGGAAACGCCATGACCATCCCTCGCCGCCGCTTTCTGCACTTGGCCGCCGGTGCAGCCGCCCTTCCTGCGGCAACGCGCATCGCCCGCGCCGACACTTATCCGGCGCGGCCGGTGCATCTTATCGTCGGCTTCGGCGCCGGCTCGGCGTCCGACATCGATGCGCGGCTTCTCGGCGCGTGGCTGTCGCAGCGGCTCGGCCAGCAATTCGTCGTCGAGAATCGCGCCGGCGCCGGCGGCAACATCGCCTCGGATTACGTCATTCACGCAGCGCCGGACGGCTACACGCTGCTCTACGCCTCGACCGCGGTCGCCATCAACGCGACGCTCGACGCCGGCAAGGTCGATTACGATTTCCAGCGCGACACCGTGCCGGTTGCCGCGGTGGTGCGCACGCCGTTCGTGATGGAGGTCAACAACGACCTGCCGGTCAAAACCGTCCCCGAATTCATCGCCTATGCCAAGGCCAATCCCGGCAAGATCAACTTCGCGACGGTGGGGCCCGGCAGCGCGCAACATCTCTATGGCGAATATTTCAAGATGCTGACCGGCATCGCCATGGTGCCGGTGCATTACCACGGCGCGGCGCCGGCGCTCACCGATCTGATCGCCGGCCGCGTCCAGGTGATGTTCGACGTCGTGGTGTCGTCGCTGTCCTACATCAAATCCGGCCAGGTCCGCGCGCTGGCGGTGACCACGGCGACGCCGCAGGAGGTGCTGCCCGGCGTGCCGACGGTCGGCCAATTCGTGCCCGGCTATGAAGCCAGCGGCTGGCAAGGCGTCTGCGCGCCCAAAGGCACGCCGCCCGATATCGTCGACAAGCTCAATCGCGAGATCAACGCCGGCCTCGCCGACGCCGATTTCAAAGCCAAGCTCGCCAAACTCGGCGGCGCGCCGATGCCCGGCACGCCGGCCGATTGGGGCAAGTTCATCGCGTCGGAGACCGACAAATGGGGCAAGGTGGTGCGGGAGGCCGGCGTCAAGGCGGAGTGAGGGCGACAACGCTTGCTATTTGAAAGCGATCATATCGGTGCGGCTCAGCGTCGAGGCTTGAGCCTTTAAAGGCTCGTTTGCGGCATTCGAACTGTGCTGATGCAGGATTTGATACTGCCCTATGGCGATTTCGTAATCCGTCTGGTCCAAACTCGCATCGACGGGCACGACGACCGTGTAACCCCGCAGCGTCGCGCCGACCGAGGTATAGGTCACCGATCCGCTCACCTTCCAGCCGGCGAGAATAAGCGTGGTGATGCCTTTGGCCTTCAGCAGAGCGTCGAGATCGGTTTTGTAGAACCGGTCTTGCGCCTGGCTTTCGATCTTGATGTCGCCGGGCGCGGGAAGAACTTCCGGCAGCCACTTCGACATGGTCGGCGCTCGCGTCCCATAGGCAACGGTAACGCCGGCCTTCCTGGCCCGCGCCAAGAGCGCAGCGATGGCCGGCACCATTTTCCCTGTGCAGTTCGGTTGACGCGCGCAAATCGGATCGACGATGTCGAAGATCAGCAATGCCGTTGTCGCGGCGTTGAGCTCGACCGCAACCGGCTCCGGCGATGGCGGCATGTGCAGTGTCAACGGAGATTGGCTCATGGGTGACTTCCCGATTGCGGCAGAGCGGCGGTTCAGTGATGGTATTTGTCCGGTCCGAACAACGTCAACAGCTACAAACCGGTCGTGACGATTAGTCATCGTCATTGCGAGCCAACGGGACCGCGCGAAGTCGGGCGTCCCGATGACAGGCTCCGCGAAGCAAACCAGCGCTCAATGCGAGCCGCCCCTGGATTGCTTCGTCGCCGACGCTCCTCGCAATGACGAAAGCGTCATGCCCGCACATAGCCATTCGAAGAACGGCGTCGCTTCGCTCGCCTATGTTGCGGGCATCCACGTCTTGCTGTTTACGATCGTGCCAAAGACGTGGATGGCCGGGACGAGCCCGGCCGTGACGCAACCTGCGCTTATTTCGCCCGCTGCCCCTTCAGCATGCCGGCAATACTGAGGTCCTCGTCGATAGCCGGCCAATGTATGCCCAGCGGCATGATCTCGTAATCGGCCCGTTCCGCTGCCGACGCCTTGTTGAGGCGCGGATACCATTCCAGCGGCGTTGCGATTTTGCGGCCGTCCATCAGCGTAACGACAAGCTCGCTCGCCGTGAACTCAACGGCGCGCGGCTTTAGGTCGCCAACTTCAAGCTCCAAAGTGCTCATGCCAGGCGCTCAACAAGAGATTACGATTCTGCCTCAGATGACGGATGATATCGGTTATTTCATGGGCCGGGAACCCTGCATTGATCGCAACCGTCATGTCGTGAAGCCAGAATTTGGCTTCGTTGCCTGCTGACCGAACGTGAACGTGCGCGGCTTCATTGCCCTCGTTCGAATAAAAGAAGGCGCGATAGGGTCCCCAGCGCAGAACCGTCGGCACGTCGTCCCCTCAGCTGCCTTCGCTTCATTCACACCGGCAAATTATCGTGCTTCCGTCCCGGCATCTCGACCGTCTTCCCCCGCAGCATCGCCAGCGCCCGCGCGATGCGCGAACGGGTAGCGTGGGGCATGATGACGTCATCGATATAGCCGCGCTCGGCGGCGATGAACGGCGACAAAAAGCGTTCCTCATATTCCTTGGTGCGCGCGGCGATCTTGCCGGCGTCGCCTGAGTCGGCGCGGAAAATGATCTCGACAGCGCCCTTGGCGCCCATCACCGCGATCTGCGCGGTCGGCCAGGCGTAATTGACGTCGGCGCCGATGTGCTTTGACGCCATCACGTCGTAGGCGCCGCCGAAGGCCTTCCTCGTAATCACGGTGACGAGCGGCACCGTGGCCTGCGAATAGGCGAACAGCAATTTGGCGCCGTGCTTGATCAGGCCGCCATATTCCTGCGCGGTGCCCGGCAAAAATCCCGGCACGTCGACGAAAGTCACGATCGGGATGTTGAACGCATCGCAGAAGCGCACGAAGCGCGCCGCCTTGCGGCTGGCGTCGGAGTCGAGCACGCCGGCCAGCACCATCGGCTGATTGGCGACGAAGCCCACGGTGCGGCCGCCGATGCGGCCGAAGCCGATCACCATGTTGCGCGCGAAGGCTTCCGACAATTCGAAGAAATCGCCTTCGTCCACGACCTTGAGGATCAGCTCCTTGATGTCGTAGGGCTTGTTCGGGTTGTCGGGCACCAAAGTGTCGAGCGACTTTTCGGTGCGCTCGACGTCGTCGAACGACGGCCATTCCGGCACGCCCGCCGACGCATTCGCCGGCAGGAAGTCGATGAGCCGGCGCATCTGCAACAGCGTCTCGACGTCGTTGTCGTAGGCGCCGTCGGCGATCGACGATTTGGTGGCGTGCACCGAAGCGCCGCCGAGCTCTTCGGCGGTGACGATCTCGTTGGTCACGGTTTTGACCACGTCGGGCCCGGTGACGAACATGTAGCTGGTGTCGCGCACCATGAAGATGAAATCGGTCATCGCCGGCGAATAGACGTCGCCGCCGGCGCACGGCCCCATGATCACCGAAATCTGCGGAATGACGCCCGAGGCGATGACGTTCCGCTTGAACACTTCGCCATAGCCGCCCAGCGCCGCGACGCCTTCCTGGATGCGGGCGCCGCCGGCGTCGAACAGGCCTACGATCGGCGCGCGGGCGCGCATCGCCATGTCCTGGATCTTGATGATCTTCTGCGCATGGGTTTCGGACAGCGAGCCGCCGAACACGGTGAAATCCTTGGCGAAGGCGAACACGGTGCGGCCGTTGACGGTGCCGAAGCCGGTGACCACGCCGTCGCCGGCGATGTGGCTTTTCTCCATGCCGAAATCGGTCGAGCGGTGCTCGACGAACATGTCGAGCTCCTCGAACGAGGCGCGGTCCATGAGAAGCTCGATGCGCTCGCGCGCGGTGAGCTTGCCGCGCTTGTGCTGCGCCTCGATGCGCGCCTCGCCGCCGCCGGCGCGCGCACTCTTGCGGCGGTCTTCGAGCCTGTCGAGAATGTCTTTCATTGTTCGCTACCGATCCCGCTTGTGGCGGCCCCCGACCGGCCGGAATGCTGTGGGACAGGAATAGCAAGAGTTGAGCCGAACGTCATCTCTTGCCTCCCGTACCGTCATCCTGAGGTGGCCGCGAAGCGGCCCTCGAAGGATGCGGCCGAGGCGCCCGGGCCGTCGCCCTTCGAGGCTCGCCATAGCGCGTCGAAGACGCGCGTAAACGCGCTTATGGCTCGCACCTCAGGGTGACGGGTACGGGAGCCCTACCCCTTCGCCACGTCCTCGATGGCTTTGACGATCCCGGCATAGCCGGTGCAGCGGCAGAGGTGGCCGGAGAGCACTTCGCGGATTTCGGCGGTCGTCGGGTGCGGATTGCGGGCGAGAAAATCGGTAAACGACATCAGTATACCCGGCGTGCAGAAGCCGCATTGCAGCGCGTGATTGGCGCGGAACGCGGTTTGCAGCGGGTTGAGCGCGCCGTCCGCCGCCGCGAGCAATTCCACGGTTGTCACCGCGCGGCCCTCGGCCTGCACCGCAAGCATCAGGCAGGAGCGCGCGGCGACGCCGTCGATCAGCACGGTGCAGGCGCCGCAAATGCCGTGCTCGCAGCCGACATGGGTGCCGGTGGCGCCGAGGCCTTGGCGAATGAAGTCGCAGAGCAGCATGCGCGGCTCGGCTTCGGCTGTAAGCTTGCGGCCGTTCAGCGTGACAGCTAATCCGCACGCGCTCGTTTTTGTTTACGCGGCGCATCGGATGGCCTCCGCAACCACAGACAGCCCGAGATTACGCAACAGGTCGCGCCGCAGCGCCGCCGTCGCGTGCAAATCCTCGTAGCCTTCGAGCTCGTCCGCCCAGGCGGCAATCGCGCCCGGGGCGTTGCCGTCGATCGCGCGGACCAGCGGCCGCCCGGCGATGCCGCCGACGCCGAGCAACGCCGCGCCGCGCCGGTCGGCGATGGCGGCAACGGCGACGATGGCAAAGTCGCCGTGGCGGCGCGCCGCTTCGTCGAATGCGACGCCCTTGCCCTCGATGACCGGGAAACGCACCGCCGCGATCAGCTCATCGGGCGCGCGCGCGGTGGTGAGCATGTCCTGCTGAAAGGCCTCCGCCGCGAGCACGCGTTCGCCGCGCTTCGAGCGCAACACCACCGCGCCGCCGCACAGGGCGAGCGCCAGCGGGATTTCCGAGCTTGGATCGGCATGCGCGATCGAGCCGCACACGGTGCCTTTGTTGCGGGTCTGGAAGTGGCCGACGAAGGGCAGAGCGGCGGCGAGCAGCGGCAGCTTCAGCTTGAGTTGCGGCCAGGCCAAAAGCGCGTTCTGCGTCACCGCGGCGCCGATCTCGATGATGTTGCCGCGATCGCTTATGACATCGAGCGCCGCGAGCCGCGAAATATCGATCAGCGCCGCCGGATCGATCAGCCGCAGATTGAGCATCGGCAGGAGCGACTGGCCGCCGGCGAGAATGCGCGCGTCGTCGCCATATTCGGCAAGCAGCGCCAACACCTCGTCGACCGTATCGGGCCGCACGTAATCGAAGGGGCGCGGTTTCATGTCTTTTTGGCTTCCAACAGCGCGTGGATGCGCCGCGGCGTCGCCGGCAGCACGACGTCGCGCAGCGACAGCGCATCCGCGATGGCGTTGGCGATGCAGGCCGGCGTCGACATGCAATTGCCCTCGGCAAGGCCCTTGGCGCCGAGCGGCGTGAACGGCGACGGCAATTCATAATGCAGGATTTCGACGTCTGGGATTTCGCTCACGGTCGGCACCAGATAATCGGCGAAGGTGCCGGACAGGAACGCGCCCTCCTCGTTATAGGTGAACTCCTCGTAGAGCGCGGCGGCGATGCCTTGGGCGAAGGCGCCGCGGATCTGGCCCTCGGCGATGGTCGGATTCATGATGCGCCCGGCGTCGTGCATCGTCACATAGCGATCGACGCGCACTTGATAGGTGACCGGATCGATCTCGATGCCGCACATGTCGAAGATGAAGCCGTAGGTGAGCGAGGTGTTGATGCGATCGTCGCTCGACGGCGCTTCCAATTCCTGCGGCGACCAGATGCCGGTTTCGCTGAGCGCCGGCGCCATGCTTTCGGGCAGCAATAGCGGCGACCAGTGCGAGGTGCCGGCGACGCGGCCGAACGGCACCGCGTTATCGGGATTGGAACGGCTCCTGATTTTGCCGCTTGCCAATTCGACGTCGTCGGGCAGCACGTTGAGTTGCTTCGCCGCGATGGCTTTGAGCTTGTCGCGCATCTGCACGGCGGCCATATGCGCGGCGACCGCGGTGCCCGAGGCAAAACGGCTCGAATAAGTGCCCGCCGCGATCGACCATTGGTCCTTCGCGGTGTCCATTTCCAGCACGACTTCGATATCGTCGGCCTTCAATCCAAGCTGCTCGGCCACGATCTGCGCCAGCACCGTCTCGTGGCTCTGGCCCTGCACGGTGACGTCGGCGGTGACGGTGACGGCGCCGAGCGGATCGATATTCACCGTCGCCATCGACACCGCGCCGCTTTTCGGCCCGGCTTTTTCGCGCGCGGCGGCCGTCATCAGCGTCGACAGGTAGCCCATATTCGACATCGCCGGCTCGACCACCGCGGCAAAGCCGATGCCGTAGATGCGGCCCGCTCGGCGCGCCTCGTCGCGCCGGCGTCTAAGCTCGGCCAGCCGGCCCTGCCCCGTCGTCATCTCGACCGCGCGCAAATAGTCGCCGGAATCGTAGAGCGCGCCCGCCGCCGTACGGTACGGGAATTTCGCCGCCGCGATGAGATTGCGGCGGATGACGTCGAGCGGGTCGAGTTTCAGCTCGACCGCGATGCGCGCCATCAGCCGTTCGAGCGCCAGATAAAGCTGCGGCCCGCCGAAGCCGCGAATGAGGCTCGCCGGCATTTTGTTGGTCAGCACGACGCGGTTTTTCACGGCGACATGCTCGATGTCGTAGGCGCCGGTCACCGCGCCGTGCATGCGGTAGAGCGGGCCGGGCATCGGCGCGCGCAAGAACGCGCCGTAGTCTTCGAGCTGATCGAGTTTCAGCGCGAGGACACGGCCGTCGCTGGCGACCGCCGCCTCGATTGCGGTGACGCGGTTCGGCCCGGAGCTGGCGGCGACCAGATGCTCGATGCGGTCCTCGACCCACTTCACCGGGCGGCCGGTGATTTTCGCGGCCAGCGCCATCAAGACGACATAGGGAAACACCGAAAGCTTGATGCCGAAGCTGCCGCCGGAATCCGGCGGGATGCGCAGCCGCAGTTTCGGCCCGGCAACGCGCAACGCCCGCGCCATGACCGGGTGCATGGAAAACGGGCCCTGAAAATTCGCGGTGACGTCGTAGCTGCGCTCGGCCGGATTGTGCGCCGCGACGACGACGTAGCATTCGATCGGCGTGAAGGAGAGGCGGTGAAACGGCACCGTCATGGCGATGCGGCGATCGGCGCGGGCGAACGCGGCCTCCGGATCGCCATAGGTGAATTCGCGCACCGAGACTTCGTTGGTCTTGGCTTCGGCATGAATGACCGGTGCGGTGCTTGCGCAAGCTGCGATCGGATCGATCACCGCTTCGAGCGGCGCATAGTCGATTTGCACAAGCTCGGCGGCATCCTCGGCGATATAGCGGCTCTCCGCCACCACCAGCGCCACCGGCTCGCCGACATAGCGCACCCGCTCCACCGCCAGCGCCCACTGATAGACCGGCGTTTTCACCGCGGCGAGGAACGGATCGGAGAGCTTTCTGACCTCGTCGCCGGTGATGACGGCCCAGACGCCGTCATGCGCCAGCGCGCGCGCCACATCGATGCGAAGGATCTCGGCATGCGCGTGCGGCGAGCGCACGACATGAGCGTGCAAGGTGCCGACCGCGACCGGCAGGTCGTCGGCATAACGGCCGCGGCCCGACAGCAGCGCCGGGTCCTCCTTGCGCAGCATCGATTTGCCGAGTTGCTCGGACATGACTTCGCGCTCCTCCCGCCGTCATCTGTGTACATGCGCCGCCGAATGTTGTCAGCCTCGCTGGCGCTGAGTATGCGCCTCAATTACATTGCGTCATTCCGGGGCCGCGATCCGGAATGACGGTAAAAGAAGGCGATGGATCAACCTGCAATTGGTTCCGGCATCGGCCAGCCGGTGCGCCGCCGCGAAGATTTGCGGCTGGTGCGCGGCGGCGGCCGCTATACGGCGGATGAAAATCTGCCGGGCCAGGTCTACGCCGTCATGGTGCGTTCGCCGCATGCGCATGCGCGGCTGCGCGCCATCGCAACCGACAAGGCCAAAGCCGTGCCCGGCGTGCTCGCGGTGCTGACCGGCGCCGACGTCATCGCCGACGGGCTCAAGCCCATTCCGCACAAGCCGTGGTCGCCGCATCCGGCGGAGACCCAGCTGCGCAACAAAAGCGGCGAGCCGCCGTTCGAAGCGCCGCATTTTCCATTGCCGGCCGACAAAGCGCGGTTCGTCGGCGAAGCCGTCGCGATGGTGGTCGCCGAGACGGTGTATGCGGCCAAAAACGGCGCCGAAGCGGTCGAGATCGATTACGACGTGCTGCCCGCCGTGGTCGAGACCGCCGCGGCGGCGCGGCAGGATGCGCCGCATGTCCATGACGCCGCGTCCAATGTCTGCTTCGATTCCGAGCTCGGCGATGCCGCGGCGACCGAGGCGGCTTTTGCGCGCGCGACGCATGTGACGCGGTTCGAGACCTGGGTGCAGCGCGTCACCGGCGTGCCGATGGAGCCGCGCGCCGCGCTGGCCGAATTCGACGCCGCGACGGGACGTTTCACGGTTTACGCCGGAAACGGCGGCGCCGTCCGGCTCAAGGCCGATCTCGCCACGATGCTTGGCGTTGCACCGGACAAGGTGCGCGTCTTGATGCAGGACGTCGGCGGCAATTTCGGCACCCGCGGCATGATCTATCCCGAATTCGCAGCTGTCGCCTGGGCGGCGCGCAAACTCGGCCGCCCGGTGAAATGGATCATCGAGCGCCACGAGTCGTTCTTGAGCGACTATCAGGCGCGCGATCTCGTCGTCGAAGCGGAGCTCGCGCTCGACGACAAGGGCAAATTCCTGGCCATGCGCGGCTCGAACCTCGGCAATCTCGGCGCCCACACCACGAATTTCGCCATGGTGCAGAAGGGCGTGCAGATGATGTCGAGCATCTATCGCATGCCGGCGGCGCATTTTCGCGCCCGCGCGACGTTGTCCAACACCTCGCCGACGCGGCCTTATCGCTCGCGCCGGCCGGCCGGAGGTGATTTTCGTCATGGAGCGGCTGATCGATCTTGCCGCGCGCGATCATGGCTTCGACCGCGTCGCGCTGCGCCGCAAGAATCTCGTGACCGAAAAGGAGCTGCCGTACAAGAACCCGTTCGGCGTCGTCTACGACAACGGCGACTATATCGGCGGCATGGATCTGGCGCTCAAGCTCGGCGATTGGAAAGGCTTCAAAAAACGCCGCAAGGAAGCGCGCAAACGCGGCAAATATCGCGGCATCGGCGTCGGCAATTACGTCGATATCTCGACCGGCGTGCCGCGCGAGAAGGCCGAGATCACGGTGTCGCCCGACGGTTTTGTCGAACTCGTCATCGGCATCGTATCGCAGGGCCAGGGCCACGAGACGAGCTTCGCGCAGCTCGTCACCGAATGGCTTGGCGTTCCGATCGAGGCCGTGCGCTTCGTCGCCGGCGATACCGATCGCGTGACCGTCGGCGGCGGCGCGCATTCCGGCCGCGGCATGCGGCTCGGCTCGATCGTCATCAAAAAATCCACCGACGGCATTATCGAGAAAGGCATGCGCATCGCCGAAGTGCTTCTGGAAACCGCCTCAGCCGACATCGAATTCAAGAACGGCCAATTCGCGGTGAAAGGCACCAACCACGCGGTCGGCTTGTTCGACGTCGCCCGCGCCGCGGCCGAGCGCAAGGATCTGCCGGACGATTTGCAAGGGCCGCTCTACGCCGCCTGCGACGAGACCGTGCTCGACGCGAGCTATCCGTATGGCGCCCATGTCTGTGAGGTCGAGGTCGATCCCGGCACCGGCAAAGTCACGCTGATCAATTATGTCGCGGTGGACGACGTCGGCCGCGCGGTGAACCCGCTGATCATCCACGGCCAGGTCCATGGCGGCATCGCGCAGGGCGTCGGCCAGGCGCTGCTCGAACACGCTTATTACGACCCGGAGAGCGGCCAAATGCTGGCGGCATCCTTCATGGACTACGCCATGCCGCGCGCCACCGACATGGTGAACTACATCACCGAAATCAGCGAGGTGCCCTCCTCCACGCATCCGCTCGGCATTCGGCCGGCCGGCGAAGGCGGCACGGTGCCGGCGCTCGCCGTGACCATCAACGCGGTTGTCGATGCGCTGTGGGAGCTTGGCGTGCGCCACGTCGAAATGCCGGCGACGCCGCAGCGGGTATGGCGCGCGATCGAGGACGCGCGGAAAATCGGAACGTCCGCTTCGGCGCGGCAAGCCGACATAACGCAGGCCTCGCGGTAGATACGGTAAGGGCCAGGAACTGCCACATCAGATCAGCGCCTTGCCCCAAAATGCTGGCCAATGTCCCAAAGGGTCAAACGCGATAAGCATAACAAACAACTATTGCTGGTCGCCCGTCGAACGACCGGCTAGTTTGGCACCGTGACGGTCGGGGAGCGGGAACGCGCTTAGCGGTGCGCACGTCGTAGGGAATGCGGTGTAATTCGGCAGATTGACATTAATGCTGGCGAGCGATTGCGATCGTTCTGTCCAACTTTGTTTATCCAGCATTCTCCCGCTAGCTTCATTCGGTTGAAAGACGGGACGAAATGAAAAAACCAGTGACCATGGTTTATGGCGTGGACGAGCGCCCGCCCGCGATGTTGACGATCGTAACGGCAATTCAGCACGTCGGTGTGATCGCTATGTTCCTGATCTATCCGCTTGTCGTCAGCAGTCAGGCGCAACTCGGTGCCGAAGAGGTCATCAACATCCTTCAAATGGGCATGTTGGTTCTCGCGGCAGCGGTACTTTTGCAAGGACTACCGGCGGGGCCCGTGGGAAGCCGCTTTCTGGCACCATCAATTTTCACCGGCGTGTTTCTCGCCCCAACCATGATGGCCGTCAAAGTGGGCGGCATGCCGTTGGTCTGGGGCATGACGATTTTCGCGGGCGCGATCGAGGTGCTGTTGTCCAGGATCTGGTCGCGACTGCGGGTCTTTATCCCACCGGAAGCGGCGGGTCTCGTCGTCAGCCTGGTCGGTATCATCATCGGGCTCGCGGCGTTACATTTGATCGTGGACCATACCACGGACGGCATGATGACCCCCGAGGACGGGACAGTGGCGGCCGTCTCCCTCGGCGTCATGGTCGGCCTCAACATCTGGAACAAGGGCAAGCTGAGATTGCTGTGCATTCTCATCGGTATGCTTGCGGGATACGGGGCCGGCGCCGCAATTGGTCAGATCACGCCGACCGACATCGCGACGGTAATGAGCCGTCCGATATTTTCTATACCCAAAGTCCAATATCTGCGATGGACCTTCGACTGGTCGATGGTCATCCCGTTTGCGGTATCGGGTCTCGCTGCCGCCATGAGCGCGACGGCCGTCATCACGACGTATCAACGTCTCAACGACGCAGATTGGGTGCGCCCCGAGCCGACCTCGCTTACCCGTGGCCTGCTCGGCGAGGGCATCGCCAATATGCTGGCCGGACTTCTCGGTACGGTCGGCCTCACAATTTCCACGGCGAACGTTGGTCTCGTCGCTGCGACTGGCGTATCAAGCCGGATCATTTCCTACGCGATTGCCGCCATCCTCGCGATTTTCGCGTTTCAACCCATCGTGATCGGATTTTTCACGATAATGCCGCGCGCGGTGATGGCCTCGGTGCTTTTGTTTACCGCGGTCTTCATTATTATCGGCGGCTTCAACATTATCGCATCGCGTATATTGGATGCCCGCCGCACGATCGTCGTCGGTACGGGGCTTCTTACTTTCATATTCGTAACCGTCGCGCCTAAAGCATTCACTGACGTGCCCGATTGGGCACACCCTCTCGTGACATCACCGCTGGTTCTGGCGACGCTGGTCACGCTCGTGCTCAATGGTATTTTTCGTCTGGGAATTCGACGAAGCGTCGTGATGACGATTGACCCCGCGGCGGCGGACTACACCGCGGTTGCGCGCTTTATCGAACAGAGCGCGGGAATGTGGGGCGCACGCCGCGATATCATGACTTCGAGCCAGTTTCGCCGCGCATCAAGCTGTCGAGGCTGTCGTCGAACATTGTTCGCCGCGGGGACCGATAACGCTTCGAGCAAGTTTTGACGAATTCGACGTCGATCTTCAAGTTTCCTTTTTTGGGACTGAGCTCGAATTCCCCGATCAGCCGCCGAGCCGACAAGAATTAGTGGCGTCCGAAGACGGCCAGCGCCGGCTGGCCGGCTATTTGATCCGCCGACAGGCCGACAGCGTCAGCACTATCAGCGGAGAATCGGCGTTTTCGCTGCACTTCAAGCACTAGCGGTCTGCCAAATCTATCGGGTAAAGCATGTTGTTGACTGCCGGAGTTGATTGGCCCACGCGTAATTTTTGCCGCCGGACAGGCGCTTTTAGCGCCTAGATTTATTGGGAAATGGTATATTGGCAGTAGCCTAATCGGTATCCGCACGCTAAAGTTTCGACAAGTGCTTGCGGGGGGCAAGTCAGCAAAAATTTACTCGGGGGGGTACGATGACTCGATATCTTATTACGCTTGTCTTTGTCGCTTTCGCGATGATTGGATCTGCGCGCGCCGACGAGTTTGGAACCAAAGACGAAGCTGTGGCGATGGTCAAGCGCGTCCAGGAAATGTTCAAGCAAGACGGCGCCGAAGCCACCTTTAAGGCGGTCTCGGACCCCTCTACAAAAGAGTTCCACGATCGCGACCTCTATCCGTTCATTTATTTCAGGGACGGAGACAAAAAGGGACTCTGTGTCGCTCACGGCGCGCGGCCCGCGTTAATTGGCAAGAATCTGCTCGGCCTTAAAGATCAGGACGGAAAATATCTTATTCAAGCGTTGGCCGATGTTGCCAATGGGCCTGGAAGCGGTTGGGTCGATTACAAGTGGCCTAACCCGGTCAACAACAAGATCGAAGACAAGTCCAGCTATGTCGAAAAGATGGGCGATTATTTTGTGGGTGTCGGGGTTTACCGGTAATGACAAGTGCCGGGGGGGCCGTCACGCCGCCTGAACGCGTGATGGGTCCGAAGGCGCCTTCCGGTATCCAACCGTTGATTGGCATCTTCAATAATTTGTCCGTCCAGATCAAAGCATCGGTAGCATCGGCGCTGCTGCTGGTTTGTCTGCTGGCTTTGGGAGCGAACGCTTATTTGACCTCGACGCGATCGGCTGCGGGGCTGCGCGTTCTTACAAACGAACTCATTCCGAAGCAGAAGGCATTCTCGGACGTCAGCGAGGCTGTCATAGCCACGCATATGAAGATCTTTCGTTACGTTTCGTGGGCCAGCAATGGCGTGAGCGATATATTGCTGAAGCCGCTGTACGCAGAAATCAATTCAGATCTCGATACGGTATCCAACCGCATCGCCGCTCTTGCCCAACGGCCGGATCTGTCCCGCCTGGAACACGCAGCTATGCAGCAGCTGCTGGCCAAGTGGCAAATTTGTAAAAGTCAGGCGAAGGACACGATCGACATCGGTCAAACTGACGCGCCTATGGCGACGATGATGCTCGGCCAAACGGACGATACCTTTAAGGCCGTCGACACCGATTTCCAAGATCTGTCGGCGGCAATTTCATACACCGCAAGCAACATGAGCACTCAGCTCTATTCCGATGCCGAATGGACCGAGGGCATCGTCATTATCATAACGCTTGCCGGTTTTCTGATCAGCACCTTGGTCGCCGTGGTAGTCGGCCAATCGATCGTCAGGCCCATAAAGTCCATTACCGATGTGATGCAACGCCTTTCGGCCGGTGAGACCAACGTCGAGATCGGCTACCGCGACCGTCGCGATGAGATAGGCAGAATGGTCGATGCCATCGATGTCTTTCGGAAAAACATCATCGAAAGACATGCAATGCAGCAGACCCTTACCGAAGCAATCGAGGCGATATCGGAAGGGTTCTCGCTTTATGATGCGAATGACAAAATCGTGGCTTGCAATACTCGCTACAAGGAATTGTTTTCCTACGGTTCTACCGCGACACTGGTTGGCGCATCGTTTGAAACGATCATCTCGAGCGCCGTAGGGCGCGGGTTCATCCCGGAAGCTCAAAGCGAACCTCGGCGTTGGCTGGCGGAGCGACTGCGCAGGCATCGCAATCCGAGCGGTCCCCACATCCAGCACCGATCGGACGGGCGATGGGTTCGCATTAGTGAGCGTAGGACCACGAACGGGGGCGTGGTGGCAACCTACGCCGAAATTACTGAACTCAAGCAGCGGGAAGCTGAATTGGATGCTCTCGTGCATGAGCTCGAGGTCGCGCGCGACGCCGCTCAGGAAGCAAGTCGGACCAAATCGAGCTTTCTCGCGAACATGTCACATGAATTGCGTACGCCGCTCAACGCCATCATCGGCGTGACCGAAATGTTGCAGGAGGACGCGCGCGAGTTTAGCCGCGAGGATGAGATTGAACCGCTTGACCGCGTCCAGCGCGCGGCTCGCCATCTCTTGGCGCTGATCAACGACATTCTCGATCTGTCCAAGATCGAGGCCGGAAAGATGGAGCTTGTCCTCGAAAACTTTCCGATTGCTACTTTGATCGACGATGTCGTTCACACCGTCGAGTTTATTGCGAGCAAGAACGGAAACGAGATCGTAGTGAACTGCCCCGACGCGATCGGTTCGATATACGCTGACGAGATTCGCGTCCGCCAAGCTCTAATGAACCTTGTCAGTAATGCCAGCAAATTTACCTCCAATGGTACGGTCACGGTTTCCACCGTAAAAAAACGGACAGCCGACGGCGAACATGTGGAATTCGCCGTTATGGACACCGGCATCGGCATGGACCCCGACCAACTAGCCAAGCTGTTTCAGGAGTTTTCTCAGGCCGATTCATCTACTACTCGAAAATACGGGGGGACAGGACTCGGCCTCGCGATCAGCCGCCGATTTTGTCAGATGATGGGAGGCGACATCTCAGTCGAGAGCGAACTCGGCCACGGATCGAAGTTCGTGATGACGCTTCCTATTCACGTCGGCGTCACTGACAAGTCTGCGCGAACATCCGAGCCGTCCCGGCTGCGTGCCAGCGGGTCGCACGAGGTACCGCTCATTCTCGTCGTGGACGACGATCCCACCGTTCGCGAGGTCGTCGGACGTTACCTCGAGCGGGAGGGTTTTACGTTCGCCGAAGCGGATGGCGGGCGGGAAGGACTGCGGCTGGCGCGGGAATTAAGCCCTGCCGCGATCACGCTTGATATCACCATGCCGGATCTGGACGGCTGGACGGTGCTCGCTGCAATAAAGGGCGACCCGGAACTTGCGGATATTCCTGTCATTCTATTGACCATCATCGACGAAAAGAATCGGGGCTTTGCTCTCGGTGCGAGCGAGTATCTCGTTAAGCCCGTCGATCGGGACAAGCTTATCCGCGTGCTGCGGCAGCTGAGCACACCGGCGGGCGGGAGCGTGCTCGTCGTCGACGACGATGAAATAAGCCGCGCGGGTTTAAGAAACGCGCTGCAGCAGGCCGGCTGGCAGGTTGCGGAGGCGGATAACGGTCAGATCGCTCTATCCCGACTGACCGAAGCGCGACCGAGCGCTATTCTTCTTGATCTAATGATGCCTGAAATGGACGGTTTCGAATTCCTCGACGAGGTCCGCCAACACGAGGACTGGCGGGACATTCCAGTCATCGTGATCACAGCCCGCGATGTTACGGCGGAGGACCGGGCGCGACTGAATGGACGGGTCGAGGGCGTCGTACAAAAGACCGGGCGGGACGAGATGTTGCGTCAGGTGAGTTCAGAGCTCGCGAAATGCGTCGAGCGTCATGCCCGAGAAAGGACGGCGGTCGCATGACCAAGGTCCTGTATGTCGAGGACAACGAAGACAACATCTATATGCTGCAGAACCGCCTGAGCCGGAAGGGGTTCACGGTCCTCATCGCCAAAGACGGCGCGCAGGGCGTCGCCATGGCGCTATCCGAGCAACCTGAGTTGATTCTTATGGATTTAAGCCTCCCGGTGCTCGACGGTTGGGAGGCCACGCGGCAGATCAAGGCAGCCGAGCAAACTCGGCACATTCCGGTCATTGCGCTGTCGGCCCATGCCATGACCGGCGATCGTGAGAAGGCGCTCGCCGCCGGTTGCGACGATTTCGACACCAAGCCGATCGAATTCGGCCGGCTGCTCACGAAAATGGAAAGCGCGCGGGCAAAGGGCAAGCCCGAATGACGGACTCGAGCGCCGCGCTATTGGTCGTCGACGACAACGAGGACAACCGGTACACGCTAACGCGCCGTCTGAATCGTGAGGGCTACAAGAACCTCACGTCGGCAACGAACGGCCGCGAGGCGCTCGAACGCATGAGCGCGCAGCCGTTCGATCTGGTTCTGCTCGACGTCATGATGCCCGATATGAACGGCTATGAAGTGCTCGAACACGTCAAGGCCAATCCATCCCTGCGCGATATTCCGATCATCATGATCTCGGCGCTCGACGAACTCGAAAGCGTTATCCGCTGCATCGAGCTTGGCGCGGAGGACTATCTCAACAAACCGTTCAATCCCACTCTGCTGCGCGCCCGCGTCGGCGCCTTACTGGAAAAAAAGCGCCTGCGTGACGAGGTACGAAGAAATCTCGTCCGGCTGGAGGAAGAAATGGACGCGGCGCGGATGCTTCAGCTCGGCATGCTGCCCCGCAACTTCCCTGCTTGTTCCGCTGCGCGACCGGTGGCGGTGCATGCCCTCATGCAGGCCGCTCGCGAAGTCGGCGGCGACCTCTACGATTGCTTCTATGCCGGCGATCGGACCTTTTGTTTTCTGGTCGGCGACGTGTCCGGTAAGGGCGCCCCCGCGGCGATGTTTATGGCGCGCACGCGCAGCCTGGTTCGGATGACCGCAGCGCTGTGGGAGGAGTGGCGCACCGGCGACATTCGGCCGGCGGAACTGGTGGAAGCCGTCAATCGGGAACTTTGCCAGAACAACGACGAACGCATGTTCGTCACCTTGTTCCTTGGATTGCTCGACACGCGAGACGGTATTCTGTCATTCATCAATGCAGGCCATCCGGCGCCCCACTTGCTGCATCGGGGCGCTGCCGCGGCACAGATTGAAGCCAAGCCCGGTTTGCCGCTTGGCGTTCGACGAAACGCTAAATACGAGGAGCGCACCTTGGCGATAGAGCCGGGCGACGCGATATTCGTTTGCTCGGACGGCGTATTCGAGGCGTTGAACGAAATGGGTGAGCTCTTTTCGACCGAAAGGCTCACCGAGGAACTCAGCGCCGTCAACGGCGCGGATCCGGTTGAAATTGTTCGGTTCGTTAAAAATGCCGTCGATAGGTTCGCCGGCTCGGCGCCAAAAGCCGACGACGTGACCGCGCTCGCACTGCGATGGCATCCTGCCCAGCATGAACGGAAGGATCAGAGCATGCTCCGTTCGGTCGATCTGGTGATTCATAACGATCTGTCGGAAATCGCCGTCGTTCGCGACGCCCTCGATCAGGTAGGTAAGGAGTTCGCCGTGCCTGCACACGCATTGATGCATTTGCAAGTGGCGCTTGATGAAGTCGTCAGCAATGTCGTCAAATATTCATGGCCAGATGGCGGCGAGCATGAATTATTCGTGCGGATTACGGTGCGGGCGGATGGCGTGGCGCTCGATATCTTCGACGGCGGGCAGCCATTCGATCCGCGGGAGGCGCCGGAACCAAATCCTCCACGCGAGGGGCAACACCGCCGCCCGGGCGGTGTCGGCATTCACATGACGAAGAAGTTAGTAGACAACTTAACTTACGAACGTCTCGACGGGCGCAACCATACAAGCCTGATCAAGAATTGCGCCGTAGGTGTCACCCTCAAGGAGCATAGCCTATGAACTCCAGCGCATTGACAATCGGCGAGAGCCACGAAGGCAATGTCTGCTTGGTGGCGTTGTCGGGCCGCATCGATAGCACGAACGCCAACGACCTCATGAGCCGACTCAAGGCTCTGATCTCGTCCGGCGAAAAATCAATTGTGGTGGACTTCGGCGCCGTCTTATATCTGACGAGTGCGGCGTTCCGCGCTCTGCTGGTCGCGACGGATGAGGCTGAGCGCAATGCCGCGAAACTTGTTCTCTGCAGCTTAGGAGGCCACGTCCGCGAATTATTCGAAATGGGGGGCTTGCTCGATGCTTTTACAGTACATCCATCTCGTGCTGAAGCCGTCTCAAAACTTGCGTGACTGATGCGGTGAAACCGTAAAGCAGAGAAATTCAGATGGGTGGGAAGACCGATAAAATACTCAAGAAGCCAGCCAATATCATTTACGGGCTCGATGAATCGCCGCCTGTGATGGTCACGATCATGACCGGCCTACAGCAGGTCGGCGTGGTCTCGATCAATCTGGTCTATCCGCTCCTAGTGTTTCGTGCCATCGGCGCGCCTATTGAGCTTGTCACCAGCTTGTTATCGATCGGAATGTTCGTGCTTGGCGGGACGACCTTCCTGCAGTCTTCGCGTGTTGGTGCGGTCGGCTCCGGCTTCATGTGTCCAATGACTTTCAGCGTAACATATTTAAGTCCATCGTTGCTGGCTGCAAAAATGGGCGGTCTTCCACTTGTGTTCGGCATGACAATATTCGCCGGCATTTTGGAGACTGCGCTGGCGCCCCTGTTAAATCGACTGCGGGCCATTTTCCCGCCGGAAGTATCGGGACTGGTCATATTCGTCATTGGTCTGTCTGGCGGGATAGCCGGGTTGCGCACGCTGCTTGGAAGCAACGCCGCCCCTGTGCTCACGACTGAGTGGATCGTCGGTGCCATCACGCTGGGCACGATGATCGCTTTGAACGTGTGGGGCAAAGGGGCGGCCCGCATGTTTTGCACCTTGATCGGGTTGATAGCGGGCTATGTCGCCGCTGTCGCAACGGGGCTCATCGGCGGTGACGTTTTCACCGCGGTTGGCGCGCGGCCATGGCTGGGCCTGCCAACATTCGGTCATTTGTCCTGGAGCTTCGATTTGACCCTGGCAGCGCCATTTGCGATTGGCAGCATCGCCGCAGCAATGAAAGCGGCGGGTACCATCACCGTGTGTCAAAAAATGAACGACGCTAACTGGATCAGACCGGATATGAAGACGGTGACCAGCGGTGTCCTTGCCGACGGCATGTCGACTGTCTTTGCCGGCATGGTCGGCGCGGTCGGCACCAATACCTCGACGCCGGCAGTCGGCTTGGCTGCTGCGACCGGCGTAGCGAGCCGCACAGTGGCCTATGCGGTAGGGGCCATATTCATTCTCATGGGATTCTTCCCGAAACTCCCTGCCGTGTTGGGATTGATGCCGCGACCGGTCATTGTCGCCGCGCTTTTGTTCGCAGTGTGTTTCATCCTGGTCAATGGGCTTCAGATCATGAGTTCGCGGCTGCTCGACGCACGGCGAACGCTGATCATCTCCCTATCGATTATTGCAGGCATGGCCGTCGAAGTGTTTCCGTCGATTGCAGCTTCGGCGCCTCCGCCCCTGAGTTATTTTGTGGGAAGTTCACTGGTGCTTTCGACGGTAACTGCATTGGTGTTGAACCTGATGTTCCGTATCGGGGTGAAAAAGACCGCCGCCCTCACCATCGAATTGCGCGACGTCGATCCGCAGAAGATCGAGACATTCTTTCAATCACAAGGCGCGACATGGGGGGCACGGTCAGAGATTATTAAACGCGCGAGCTACGGAACAATTCAGCTCATTGACGCCATCGCGGCGGACTTTTGGCGGGAGGGGCCGATCGTTGTCGAGGCGAGCTTCGACGAATTTAATCTCGACGTGCGTGTGTCCTATCAAGGGGCGAAGTTACATTTTCCGGATCAGCGTCCATCGCTCGCGGAAATCCGTGAAAACGCCGACGGTGCCCGTCTTCTTGCCGGCTTCCTGCTGCGTCGGAACGCCGATCGAACGCGTGCCGACTTAAATGATGGCCGAGCCCGCGTCCTATTTCACTTCGATCACTGAGTGTGTGCAACGGCAGAGGGTCACACGACCGCTTCAGGTCAATCGCTGCGTAGCCGTTGAGGCCCTGTGTCGACTTTTGTCCGTTGCTGGACCAATACCGACCCTTCAAGACTTGGGTTGGGTTCGCGGCTTACGCGACGACCCGCAACAGATCGCGAAATTCCTGACGCATTTCGCGCGACTTGGTGCTAGATAATTCCGGGTCATTCGAGACACGCGCGATCGTCCGTGGCGAATAGTTTCGGCTATAAGGGAAGCAACTGTGCCGGCTGACGATCTGCGCAACCGCGATTTTCAGAAGATCCTGCTGATCAAATTGTCGGCGATCGGCGACGTCGTGCACACGTTCCCGGTGCTCAACAAATTGCGGCGGCGCTATCCAAAGGCGCGGATCGATTGGCTGGTGACGCCCGAGATCGCCGAACTGCTGCGGCAGAATCCCGCGATCAGCAATGTCATCGAATTCTCCCGCGACGAATGGTCGGCGCCGTGGCGATTGACGCCGTTTGTCAGCGCGGCACGGCTGATCGCCACGCTGCGCGCCGCCGAATACGATCTGGTTATTGATCTGCAAGGCCAATTGCGCAGCGCCGTGTTCGCCTTTGCCTCCGGCGCCGCGGTGCGGATCGGCTTCGACAAGCCGCGCAAGGATGTGTGGCAGACGCTGTCGCGAAAAATCCCCGACGAAGCAAAAAGGCATGCCTGGCAAGGCGCGCGCGAGGGAAGCTGGCTCGCTTATACCCATCACATTGCGCTCCCGACCATCGATATTCATCCGGTCGAGCGCTACCTCGGCGTCGCGCCGATGCTCGGCCTCGATGACGGCGCGGCCGACTTTTCCTTTCCGGTCCCGCGGGAGGCCACCACCCGGATCGATGCTCTGCTCGAGTACTACGATATCGGCAAAGCAAGGCTCGTCGTCGTGGCGCCGGGAACGAATTGGGAAACCAAGCAATGGCGACGCGAAGGCTTTGCCGAAATGGCGCGGCATTTTCTGCAAAAGGGCTTTGCCGTCGCCTTGATCGGATCGGACGGCGAGCGCGCGCTGTGCGAGGAGGTCGCTCAACTTGCGCCGGGCGCCGTCGATCTCGCCGGCGAAACGACGCTGTCGGAGCTTGCGGCGCTCATCCGCCGCTCGACGATCTGCGTGACCAACGATTCCGGCCCCATGCACATGGCCGTCGCGCTCGATAGACCGGTCGTCAGCGTTTTCGGGCCGACCGATCCGGTGTGGGCCGGTCCCCACCGCGGCGGCGGGGCGGTCTTACGCGTCGAGCTGCAGTGCTCGCCGTGCTACCTGCGCGAATTGCGCTACTGCACGCACGGTCACGCCTGCATGAAAAACGTCACAGCCGCCGCCGTCATCGAGCGCGTCGAGCGCATCGTCGCGAAGCTGCCCAGCCGCGCCAAACCGGCCGCACCGCCGAGCAACGCGCGATAAGCAGTTAAGAACCGGAATGTTTCGTCTTGGCCCGAGGCTTCCTTCGAGCATTGAAACTCAGATTGCCAAACGAGCTGACGAATTCTCGCCTGCCAACGTCGATTGTCATTATAAATCGTCCGCAAAACAGGCTGATGCAACCCGCAATACCGGAGCACAATGACGCGTTTTAGATTTCGAGGTCCGGGACGTACTTAACGCCGGCTCGACGGTGAAAGGTTCGCTGTTTGCTCCGCGGTGCGAAGTGACGCGATCTGCCCGTTGCGCCCGCATTGCTGATCGGCCTTTATCTGACTTGCGCCGGTTTCACCGCAGCGTCGCCGGATGCAAGATCCGAAAAATAGGGACGTTAAGAATGGTCGAGCGAGCGGAGCTTCGGGACATCTTCAAGGAGCAGGCCGAATGGCGGCGCGAGCAGGCGAAAGAGCATCCGGCTGACGCGCGCTACCTCGAGGCCGCCGCCGTTTTCGATCGGCTGGCTGCAACGGTCGATGCGATTCCGGAAGATGTTTTTGCAGCGTTCTCCGGGGATCCGCACGTCAGCGACGGCCTCTTGGATGTGGAACGGTGGTCTGAGATGTTGCGCGACGTTGCTTTTCAATCTGCGCCAAAAAACGCCGAGGACTTCATCCGATCTTTCATCGCGGATCGATCGGCGCGACAAACATAACCATCCGAATCGTCGCTGACCGCCGCCGCGCGGTCGGTTCGACCGCCCGCCTTGCAGTGTCACTAATTCGCGCCCAGGGCGCGCGTGGTATCGTCGAACAACTCGTCGACCGACATCGGCCGCGAGATCAGTTTCTGCTGCCGGCAAAAATCGATGATGATTTCCAAATTCGGGCGGCAGGCCTCGACGCCAAAACGATAAGGGTCGAGCACCCCCGCATCCGGCAGGCCCGCAGCGCGTTTACTGTCCTGGAATTGCCGGAACACGTCCCGGACCACGTCGGGCCGCGATCGGGACAGTTCGGTTCGCACCACCAACATGTGATTGATCGGCACGCCGTGGTGACGCTCGGCCCATTTTTGGGCGGCTGCGTCGGCGTCCGGAATGAGATGCTTAAGGCGGGGATCGGGCAGTTTATCGCCGACGATCGCCGCATCGATCTCGCCGTCGAGAAGCATCTGCAAAAGCTCCTTGCCGGGCGGTGCGCGCTTGACGACGTCGGGATCGCGGTATTCCGCCACATGCGGATCCTCGAATGTAATCCATTCCACTTTGTTGGGATCGACGCCGTAGTCGCTCGCCAGAATGCCTCGCACCCACGTGCCGGTGGTTACGGTGTAGGCGCGGACGCCGACGCGCTTGCCGTTCAGATCGGACGGCTTCAGCGTGCCCCGCTCGGCATTATAAGCGATGGTATGATGCTGGCCGCGGCTCACGATGACGGCGGGAAGCAAAACATACGGCTTGCCGTACGACTTGGCCTGTAGATACGTGACGATCGCGAGCTCGGCGAGATCGTATTTGGCCTCGCGCACCACCTGTTTGAACAGGCTGTTCGCGACTTTGACGTCGACGAAATCGAAGTCGACGAGATCGGAATGCACCGCGCCTTTTTTGAGCGGCGCCACGTTCGGATAGTTGCCCAGCATTGTATGCAGGGTGAGTTTCGACCCAGTCGCCATCACACGCTCCTTATCGATCGGCAAGTGCGGGATAAAGCGTCAGCGCGGTCTTGCCGAAGATCCAATCCTGATCCGAATCCTTGGCGAAAGAAAACGCCCTTCTCGCCGCGCCCAGAATTTCCGACAGCGTCCCGACCGAATTCGGAAAATTCGAGCCCCAGGCGATCCGCGACGCGCCGAACGTATCGATCGCTTTGCCGAAGAACGTGTCGGACGCGCCTTTGCCCCATGATTTGGGCGTCACGTTGATCGGCGTGATCTTCAAATAGACCTGCTTGTAGCCGGCGAGCGCGAACAGGTCGGCTGCCTGACGATAAGGCGGCCCGTCTTCAAACGGCGCGCGCGAAAGGTGATCGAGGATGATGGTCACCTTGGGAAACTTATCCATGATCTGGCGCAAAAGCGGAATGCCTTCGTGTTTCATCTGCATGCAGACCGGGATGTTTTTCGCCCCCGCATGCTCCCAAAACGGATAGGTCTTCGGGTCGACGAACCAGGTCGCCTGCTCGGGCAGCGTACTGCCGCTCGTGAAGAGCCGCATGCCGGTGCAGCCGCGGCCGAGCCAAGAGTCGAACGTCTTGATCGCGTCGGGCGCCAAGACGTCGATCGAATAGACCCCGGTGAAGCGCGACGGCACCGCCGCAACGGCGTCTGCGACGTAGCTGTTGTCGTAACCGTAAGCGGTCGACGAATGTACGATCGCGGCCTTGGCGACGCCGGCGTCGTCCATCGCCTTGAGCAGCGTCTCATACGTCGTCGGCCGTTCGCTCGACCAGGTCGACTGGGTGCCGCCGAGCGGGGCAAGCGGATAGCGCTTGGTATCGGGCGAAACGATGTGGGGATGAATATCGATGACTGGCGACATGCGGCCTCAGGCGATGCGGGATTGATTTTAACGGTTGCTCGGTCCGTTCGCGGACATAGCATAGGGCAAGGATCGCTCCGCGAGCGTCCTCCGCTTTTAAGTTATACGCCCTAGTGCCAGTACGGCGGATAGCCCGACGTTTTCTCTTCCGCCGCGAGGAGCCGCAGCATCGCCGGCCATTCCAAGACCCCGTAGGGCCGCCGCGTGCCCGGCTGATAGAGGTGCGCGGTGTGGGCGAGCACGTTCTCGCCGGGCATGGTGAGGTCGGCGCGCGCCGCCATGGCGTCGACCTGCGAGCGGCACGACATTTCGAGCTGATACATCGTGTTGAACGCCTGCTGGATGGTCGGGCCGCAGGTCAGCAGCCCGTGGTTGCGCATGACCAGCGCATCGTGCGGCCCGAGATCGGACACGATGCGCTCGCGCTCGTCGGTGTCGATCGCGGGGCCCTCGTAGTCGTGGTAGCCGATATGGCCGACAAAGCGGATCGAGGTCTGCGACAGCGGCAATAGCCCGCATTTCATCGCCGCGACCGCCATGCCGGCGCGCGTATGGGTATGCAGCACGCAGGCAACGTCGGGCCGCGCCTTGTGGATGGCGCCGTGGATCACATAACCGGAGACGTTGAGGCTGTAATCGGTGTCGGGCTTGGCGACGATGTTGCCCTCGACGTCGATTTTGACCAGGCTCGATGCCGTGATCTCCTTGTAGAGCAGGCCGTAGAGATTGATGAGGAGGTGTTCGGTGCCGGGAATGCGCGCCGTAATATGGTTATAGATCAGGTCGGTCATATCGTAGGCGTCGACCAGCCGGTAGCAGGCGGCGAGATCGAGCCTGGTCTGCCACTCTTGCGCCGACACCTCGTTGCGGATTGACTTGAAGTCTGTCGCATAATTCACGGGCGTTCCTCCATTCCTCCAGCATAGCGTCCCCAATGTAGGATGTCAGTCGGGAATTCGGGCGGAGGCGTCTTAAGAGATCACTTGAGAGGCCAGTTAAGAAACCAGTTTAACTGAGTTGGTCAGATGCCGGTCAAGATCGAGGACATTCTCCGCAACCACGTCAAGGACAAGCTCGCCCGCGGCGAGGTCGTCGCCTCGATCACGGTGCGGCTGGTGCGCGGCATCGAGATTGCGCGTATCGCCAAGACCGCCGGCTTCGACAGCCTCTATGTCGATATGGAGCATTCGAGTTTTTCGTTCGAAACCACCGGCCAGATCTGCATGGCCGCGTTCGAAGCGGGCATCACGCCTTTCGTGCGCGTACCCGGCGTCGCCGAGGTGCAGCGCGTGCTCGACGGCGGCGCGCTCGGCGTGATTGCGCCGCACGTCCGCTCGGCCGCCGAGGCGCGCGACTATGTGCGGGCGGCGAAATTCCCGCCGCTTGGCGACCGCTCGGCCGCCGGTCCCCTGCCCCATTTGCACTACCGCTCGTTCCCGGCCGCCGCAGCCGATGCCGCGCTCAATGCCGCGACCACTTTGATGGTGCAATTCGAGAGCGAGGAAGCCGTGGCGAAGGCGGACGAGATCGCCGCGGTCGACGGCGTCGACATGGTCATGATCGGCTCGAACGATCTGCTCGCCGACTGGGGTATTGCCGGACAATACGAGCATGCGCGGCTGCGCGAGGCCTACGCCAGAACCATCGCCGCCTGCCGCAAGCACGGCAAGCATGTCGGCGTTGGCGGGCTGTCGTCGCGGCCCGAGTTGGCGGCCGAATTCGTGCGCATGGGCGCGCGTTACGTCTCGACCGGCACCGATCTCGGCTTTTTGCTGGCGGGGTGCGCGGCGAAAGCGAAGGAAGTGCGGGAGATGAGACCGGAATGATACCCACGAAGCCATTCACCTATCACTCCGACCCGGTGCGCATCGTGTTCGGACCAGGCGCCATCGGCGCGCTTGGCGCGGAAGCCGATCTCCACAAAATGTCGCGGCTTTTGGTGCTGTGCTCGAAATCGCGCAATGACTTCGCGCGCCGCGTGACCGAGGGCATCGCCGATCGCTGCGTCGGCATTTGCAATGCGTCTGAGCCGAATATGCCGCGCGAGGCGTTCGAACGCGTGCTCGCCGATCTCAAGCGGCTCAACGCCGACGGCTTCATCGTGATCGGCGGCGGCTCGCCGATCGGGCTTGCCAAAGCCGCGGCCGCGACCACCAAGCTGCCCTACATCGCCGTCGTCACCACCTATTCCGGCTCGGAAATGGCGGCGCGCTGGCGCATCGGCATTGCCGCCGACCGCATCAGCGGCGACGACACCGCGGCGCTGCCGGCGTCCGCCATTTACGATCCCGAACTGACGCTCGATTTGCCGCCGCGCGTCTCGGCGGCTAGCGGCATGAACGCCGTGGCGCATGCGGTCGAGACTCTCTACGGCATCGACACTAATCCGGTGGTGCAGACCATGGCCGAGGAAGCTATTCGTCTGCTCGGCGCGAGCCTGCCCCGCCTGATGCAAAATCCGCGCGACCTTGCGGCGCGCACGGACGTGCTCTACGGCGCCTGGCTCGCCGCCAATTTCCGCGCCGAGGTCGGGCTCGAACACGCCATCGCGCAACGGGTGCGGCAATGGTTCGATCTCGACCACGCTCACACCCATGCGATCGCGACCCCCTATGCGATCGGCTTCAACGCGGACGCCGCGCCCGAGGCGATGCGGCGCATCACCCGCGCGCTCGGCGCCGGGGAAGCGGCGCGCGGCCTTTACGACCTCAACGCCCGCCTCGGACTGCCGACCGGACTGAAGGGCCTCGGTATGCGCGAGGAGGATATCGGCAAGGCCGTCGAGATCGTCGCTGCCGTCAAGATCGACCATCCGAAGCCGGTGTCGCGGGCCGACCTGTTGAACGTCATCTCGCAAGCCTACGCCGGCGAGCCGCCGCGTTTCTGATACATTCCCGGTCATGAAAACCGCAACCGCCGGCTCCGGAATGAAATGGGCCGGCCGCGCCATCCGGCGGTTGGAAGATCCGGCGCTGGTGACCGGCCGCGGCCGCTTTACGGCCGACCTTGCCGCCGCGCATCACCTGCGCTTCGTCCGCAGCCCTGTCGCCTCCGGACGTATCGTCCGCATTACCGCGCCGGCCGGCGCAAAGATCGTTACCGCCGCGGATCTCGATGGCGCGCGGCCGATCCGCCCGATGCTGCACAAATTCGACTATCGGCCGATCGAGCAGCCATTGCTGGCGAAGGACGTCGTGCGGTTTGTCGGCGAGCCGGTCGCCGTCGTCTACGCGCCGAGCGCCGCCGAAGCCGAGGACGCCGCCGATCGCGTCGCGATCGAGATCGACGAATTGCCGGCGGTGGTCGACGCCCGCGACGCGCTCGCGCCCGATGCGCCGCGCGTGCACGACGGCGGCAATGTCGTGGTCGACGGCCGGATCAAGACCGCGGACTTCGAGACGACATCGGCCAAAGCGCACCGCCGCATCCGGCTCAGCGTGCGTTCGCGCCGCCAGAACGCGACGCCGCTCGAAGCGCGCGCCGCGCACGCGGCGTTCGACCCGGCATCGGGCCGCACGACGCTGACCTGCACCACCCAGATGCCGCATCTGACGCGCACCGCCATCGCCGATATTCTCGGCTTTGCCGAATCCGATCTGCGCGTGATCGCGCCCGACGTCGGCGGCGGCTTCGGCCAGAAAATGTCGCTTGCCGCCGAATTTGTCGTGCTGGTCTGGCTGGCGCGGCAGCTCCGCGCGAGCGTCGCCTGGTGCGAGGACCGGCGCGAGAATCTGATCGCCGCCTTTCATAGCCGCGACCAGCATATCGAGATCGAAGGCGGCTTCGACGAGCGCGGCAAGCTCGTCGCGCTTGCCGCGGACGTCATCGCCAATATCGGCGCCTATTCGTGCTTTCCGACCACCTGCGGCGTCGAGCCGCTGATGGCTCTTGCCGAAATGCCGGGGCCGTACGACGTGCGCGCCTATTCCTGCCGCGCGCGCGGCGTGGCGACGCATACCTGCACCATGGCGCCCTATCGCGGCGTGTCGCGGCCGGTCATCACGCTCGCCGTCGAGCGGCTGATGGACAGAGCGGCCGCCGCCTTCGGGTTGAGCCCTGTCGACATCCGCCGCCGCAACCTGATCGGCCGCTTTCCCTATACGTCGGCGACCGGCCTCGTGTTCGACGAAGGCAGCTATATCGAGACGCTGAATAAAGCCGTAGCGCACGTCGATCTGCCGGCGTTCCGCGCCCGTCAAAGCGCGGCGCGCAGCCGCCGCCGCTATCTCGGCATCGGCTTTGCGACCTTTTCCGAGCGCACCGGCTACGGCAGTCCGGCCTTCGCCGCGCGCGGCATGGAGATCACGCCGGGCTGGGAAACCGTCGATGTCATCATGGATCCGTCCGGCCGCGTCGAAGCGCGCATCGGCGCGAGCCCGCACGGCCAAGGCTTGCGAACCACGCTGGCGCAGCTTGTCGCCGATCAGCTCGGCATCGCGCCGCACGACGTGCGCGTCATCCACGGCGACACCGATCGCACGCCTTACGGCTGGGGAACATTCGCCAGCCGGTCGCTGGTGATCGCGGGCGGCGCCAGCGTGCTTGCGGCGCAAAAAATCCGCGACAAGCTTCTCGTCATCGCCAGCCATGTTCTCGAAACGGCGCCCGGCGACATCGTTCTGGAAAACGGCAACGCCAAAGTATCGGGCACCGACCGCATGGTTGCGGTCGCGGCGCTGGCGCGCGCCGCCTATCACCAGACCCAGCTCTTCAAGGACATGACGCCGGGTTTGAGCGCGAGCGCGCACTACGATCCGCCCGGCACCTTCTCCAATGCCTGCCACGTCGCCATCGTGGACGTCGATATCGAGACCGGCCGCGTCGTGCTGGAAAAATTTCTCGCCGTGGAGGATGCCGGCCGCATCATCAATCCGCTGATCGCGGAAGGCCAGGTGCACGGCGGCATCGCGCAGGGCATCGGCAACGCGTTGTTCGAGGAAATCGTTTACGACCGGCAGGGCAATATTCAAACCGCGACGCTTGCCGATTACCTGCCGCCGACGAGTTGCGAAATTCCACCGCTCGAATTGCAGCACGTCGAAACGCCGGCCGCGTCTTCCGTCACCGGCGCCAAGGGCCTGGGCGAAGGCGGCGCGATCGGTGCGCCGGCGGCCATTCTCAACGCGGTCAACGACGCGCTTTCACCGTTTGGCGTTTCGATCGACGAAATTCCCGCGACCCCGCAGCGGATCCGCGCGGCGCTTCGCGCCGCGGAGAGCAGAGATCGGAAATCGGAGATCGCCAGCCGGCAATCGGATGACTAGGCCGGCCCGAAGCTGCTGGGCAGATCGCGCGATGGCGCGCCGAAGCGCAAGACCCGGACGATGTCGTCGTGGACCCACCCGGCATTCAACGACGCGAATGACCCAAATCGGACATAAGGGCTGCACGACGGCAGCCAGTTGCCCGTTTTGAAAAGTGATCAATTTTGAACAAACTCATCTTGGCCGAGGTGGGAACTTCTACCAAGGGGCGGCCTATGGCTTCGATAGTTCCATTTATCAGCAGTACGATTTTTGAAGTATCAGACATTGAGTTGATGTCTGATGCTTACAATAGGGCAATTGAAGACGTTCACGGCTTCGGGCGTCCTAACAAGATCGTTGAAAATTTGATTGCCGCCCGGATTATCGCACTTACACACAGCGGCGAGCGCGACCCAAAACAATTGTGTGAACGGGCTCTTGCTGCATGCGGTTTTAACCCGGCTAAACACGGGGGCGAAGGAACCTAATTCACCGGTCGATCATTGTACCGATGATCACGGGATGCGTTTTTGCCCCAAAGATCAGAAGCCCCAGCCCCAAGCCCCCCAGCCCCCCGCTGGGGCTTTTTCTTTTTTGGGGGCTGTTGGCGCGGACCTGGTGAATTTATGAGTTCGCGGCCTAATGCCTGCCATGCTCGCGCGCCGAGACGATCGCCAGATAAAGATATGCGCCAAGCAGCGTCATCTCGATGAACACGACGAATATGCTGCCGCCGTAGACTTGCGGAAAAAACACCTCGACCGCCGCCATCGAGACGACCGATGTGAGCCACACCACCGCGCCCCATGCCGCCGCGAGCCAGAGCCCGACCGCGGCCACGAGATCGAGCACGGCAAAGAACACCGTCGAGGTCTGCCAGGCGATCGTATGGCTTTGAAATCCGCCGTCGGGCGATGCGCCGATGCCGCAGACCTGGCCCCAGTGATAGAGCCCCTTGATCAGCGACACCGCGGCCATGATACGCAGGAACAGGACGAGATACTCGGTCCAGGTGCCGCGGCTCGGCTCCTTGGTAACGCGGACCGGCTCCAGGAGGTCGCTCGGCCGGGTCGGTTGCCGCGATTGATCGCTCATGATGCTCCCGAAAGACGAACAGACTGACGCGGGCGGCAGTTTCGTGGCGGCAGAGCCCCATCCGGAGCGGTAGAGGGCCGCTTACCGGCCGTCAATGCTGCGGATCGGTATTCATCCGGCTCAAAATGTCTCGCTGCCGTTTAGTGGCACCTTAGGCAGGGAAGGGGTAAAAGAGGGGGAGAATGGAGTCCTGGTATGGCGATCAAATTCGGCCGGCCGCTGGAACGCAGCCGCCTCGCGCCGGTCGAGAGCGCGCCGCCCGAGCGCCTCGATCTGGCGGTCCGGCCGCGGCGCAACCGCCGCGCCGAATGGGCGCGGCGCATGGTGCGCGAGAACGTGCTCACGACCGACGACTTGATCTGGCCGCTGTTCCTGGTCGACGGCAGCAAAATCCGCGCCGGCGTCGATTCGATGCCCGGCGTCGAACGGCTGTCGGTCGACGAAGCGGTCCGCGCCGCCGAACGGGCCGCCAAACTCACGATTCCCTGCTTGGCGCTGTTTCCCTACACCGAACCCGGCCGGCGCGACGATGGCGGCTCGGAAGCGCTCAACCCGGACAACCTCGTCTGCCGCGCCATCCGCGCGATCAAAAGAGAGGTGCCGGAAATCGGCGTCCTTTGCGACGTCGCGCTCGATCCCTATACCAGCCACGGCCATGACGGGCTCGTTCGCGACGGCGTCATCCTCAATGACGAAACGGTAGCGGTTTTGGTCCGGCAGGCCTTGGTCGAAGCCGAGGCGGGCTGCGATATCATCGCGCCGTCCGACATGATGGACGGCCGCGTCGGCGCGATCCGCGCCGGCCTCGATGCGGCCGGCTTCAGCGACGTCCAGATCATGGCCTATGCGGCCAAATACGCGTCCGCCTTCTACGGCCCGTTCCGTGACGCGGTCGGCTCCAGCGCCACGCTGATCGGCGACAAGCGCACTTACCAGATGGACCCGGCGAATACCGACGAGGCGCTCCGCGAAGTCGAACTCGATATCGCCGAGGGCGCCGACATGGTCATGGTCAAGCCCGGCCTGCCCTATCTCGATATTCTACAGCGCGTCAAAGACGCCTTCGCCATGCCCACCTTCGCCTACCAAGTCTCTGGAGAATATGCGATGATCATGGCCGCCGCGGGGAACGGCTGGCTCGACGGCGATAAGGCCATGATGGAGAGCCTGATCGCGTTCAAACGCGCCGGCGCCGATGGGGTACTGACCTACTTTGCGCCCAATGTTGCGGAGAAGCTGAAGAAGGGCGGGGTCTGAATAACCGCCCCCGCCCGGGATGCGATATCGAGGCGGATGTGATGCGTGATTACGACGACGACAATATCCGGCTCTACACGCCGGTTTTGCAGCGGGTCATCATACTGCTGGCGGTGATCATCGCCGTCCCGGTGGTGATGTGGACAATTACCACGGTCGTGCGCACCTATGTCGCGCCGCCCAAGGCGCCGACCTTCCAACGCATGACGGAGACCCAGCCGGCGGACACGACGTCCGACGCCGCGCCGGCGGCTGCAGCGCCCTCGCCGGCGGCCGAGCAACCGCAATCTGCCGCACTATCAGCCAATATAGCCGATGCGCGGACGGCGGCGTCCGACGCACGGACTGCCCTTATCGACATTAAGAAGCCGGCCAGTGCCCCGCCGCAGCCGCCCGCGCCGCAAATCGCGACTGCGGTGCAGTCGGCAGTCAGCCAGCCGCCTTCGGCCCAGACCCCCGCCGTTCAACCGGTAACGGTCGCCTCGGTTCAACCAACGCCTCCGCCGGCATCGGCCGTCGCGGCGGCGCCAGCGCCGTCCATGGCAGCAATGCCGGTCGTTTCCCCCGCCGGCCCCGGCAGTACGGCGGCGCCGGCCGATAAACTTGCTTGGCCCAATCCAAACACCAAATCGCCGCCTGACGTCGGAGCGAGCGCCGGCGCAACGGATACCGCGACTGCGAGCGGTCAAACGCTGGCCTCGGCGCAGCCGCCGGCGGCAAGCGATAGCGCGACCGAGGAATTGCCTGCCGCGGAGCCGATTGCCGGGCGCGTCCCCTTGCCGCCCCGCCGGCCGGTGCTCTTTGCCATGGTGCAGAGCACCGCCAT
Source organism: uncultured Alphaproteobacteria bacterium (assembly GCA_963775515.1). Taxonomy (GTDB): domain Bacteria; phylum Pseudomonadota; class Alphaproteobacteria; order Rhizobiales; family Xanthobacteraceae; genus BOG-931. The sequence continues at coordinate 404,402 of CAVZIQ010000002.1, forward strand.
ACCGCTGCCAAGGCCGCGTCCGCCGGATGCCCCCGCCGCAACGCCGAGCACGCCGGCCGATGCGCCGTCCTCGATCTACGATCCGGGCCTGGAGTTCGGGGCATTATTAGCCTCGGCTTTCGCCGCGCCACGCACCTTCACGCCAACGCCGCGCCGCCTTCCAGCCGCACCGGCCGATAACCGTCGTCCTTGAGCGTGCGGAAAATCTCCTCGGCGTGCGCGCCGTCGCGCGTCTCCATGGTGATGTCGAGCTTGGCGCCCTTGGCCGGAACGTCGAGGAACAGGCGGTGATGTTCGACGCCGAGAATATTGGCGCCGAGTTCGCCGAGCCGGCTGGCGATGTGGCCTAATATTCCCGGCCGGTCGGGAATGGTGAGCCGGAACGACACGATGCGGTCCGCGCGCTCCAATTCGCGCACCATGATGGAAGCGAGGATGCGCGGATCGATATTGCCGCCGCACAGGATCAGGCCGACTTTGCGTCCGGCAAAGCGCTCCGGCTCCGCCAGCATGGCGGCGAGGCCCGCGGCGCCGGCGCCTTCGGCCATTGTCTTCTGCAACGTGAGAAAGGCGTTGACGGCGCGTTCGATCAGCGGCTCGTCGACGAGGATAATGTCGCGCACGAGTTCGCGTACCACCGGCAAGGTCAGCGCGCCGGCCTTGCTCACTGCGATGCCTTCGGCGAGCGTGGCGCCGCCGCACGGCCGTTCGGTGCGGTGGATCGCATTCCACATCGACGGATAAAGCGCGCATTCGACGCCGACGATCTCGATCGACGGTTTTACCGCGCGCGCCGCGACCGCATTGCCGGCGATGAGACCGCCGCCGCCGATCGGGATCACCAGAACCTCAAGCTCAGGCACCTCCTCCAGCATTTCGAGCGCAATGGTGCCTTGGCCGGCGATAATGTGCGGATCGTCGTAAGGGTGGACCCACACCAGATCGCGTTCGGCGGCGATCGCGGCGGCGCGCGCGTGGGCTTCGGACAGCGTCTCGCCGCAAAGCACCACGGTGGCGCCGAGCGCTTCGGTCGCCTTGACCTTCACGAACGGCGTCGTCACCGGCATGACGATGGTCGCCGGGATCGCAAGCCGCCGGGCATGATAGGCGACCGCCTGGGCGTGATTGCCGGCCGACATGGCGATCACGCCGCGGCGGCGCTCGTCAGCCGTCAGCGCCGCGAGCTTCACGCAGGCGCCGCGCTCCTTGAATGAATTGGTGACCTGCAAATTCTCGTACTTCACGTAGATCTCGGCCCCGGTCAGCGCCGAGAGCGGCGGCGCCGCCAAAACCGGCGTGCGCAGCACATGTCCGGCGATGATGCGCCTGGCCGCCTCGATATCGGCAAGCGTGACCGGCGCCGGGCTTGTCCCCGACGGCGCCGGCGGCATTGGTGGTCGTTGTTGGGTCATGGTTGGGGCATTATAGTACGAACTTGGTCATGACAGATTCCGCCCCGCCACCCGGAACAAGCGCAGGACTTGAAAACTCAGGTCCCGGACGGATCGGCGTGTCGCTCGACGTCAAGCCGCATGCCTACGATCCGGCGGCAAACCCGGAGCTGTTCGAGGGCGTGCTGGCGCGCCGAGTCGTCGCCTTCGTCATCGATGTCGTCATTATCGCCATCCCGCTGATCGTGGGATGGATGTTCATATTCGTGTTCGGGCTGGTCACTTTCGGCTTGGGCTGGGCTTTGTTCTGGCTGATGTCGCCGGGCTCGGTGATCTGGGCGCTGGTGTATTACGGGGTCACGCTCGGCGGCCCGGCATCGGCCACAATCGGCATGCGCGCCATGGAAATCGAGATGCGCACCTGGTACGGGGCGCCGGCTTATTTCGTGCTCGGCGCGGTCCACGCCATCGTTTACTGGATCAGCGTGAGCGTGCTCACGCCCTTCATCCTGGTGGTCGGCTTCTTCAACGCCCGGCGGCGGCTTCTCCATGACATGCTGGTCGGCACCGTGCTAATTAACAATGCGACGCGGGCGGCTGCGTTGCGGGCGCGCACGCCGCGCTGAGGCCCAATTGGCCTTTGACGCCGGCTCCCCCACGGGCGATGTTATGCGGCGGCCGGATTCGGCTGCCGGCCGCGATGGGATGCTATAAACTCCCGTGACCCAGCACTCGCGCGACACACCGCAATTCTACCTGACCGCCCCCTCGCCCTGCCCCTACCTGGCCGGCAAGGAGGAGCGGAAGGTTTTCACCCATCTGGTCGGCGAACGTGCAGGCGAGCTCAACAATATCCTCACCCAGGGCGGCTTTCGCCGCAGCCAATCGATCGCCTACCGGCCGGCGTGTGAGGGTTGTCGCGCGTGCGTCTCGGTGCGCGTCGTCACCAAGGATTTTCGCCCGACGCAGAGCATGCGTCGCATCATGCGCCGCAACGCCGATATCGGCAGCGAAATGCGGATCGCGGTGCCCACCTCCGAGCAATACGCGATCTTCCGCGCCTACCTGGATTCCCGGCACCGCGACGGCGGCATGGCCGACATGACGGTGCTCGACTACGCCATGATGGTCGAGGACAGCCACATCGAGACGCGCATCATCGAATATCGGCGCCGCGAGCCGGGCGACGCAACGAACAAGCGCGGCGGCGGCGATCTCGTCGCCATCGGCTTGACCGACGTGCTCGGCGACGGGCTGTCGATGGTTTATTCGTTTTTCGAACCGGACCAGGCGGCGCGGTCGCTTGGCACGCTCATGGTGCTCGACCATATCGCTCGCGCGCAACGCATGGGCTTGGCCTATGTCTATCTCGGCTACTGGGTGCGCGGCTCGCGCAAGATGGACTACAAGAGCCGCTTCTTGCCGCAGGAACGGCTGATGCCGGAAGGTTGGGCGCGGGTCGAATAAGCAAAGGTGGAATAAACAAGAGCGGAATAAAATTGGGCTTATGGGGTTGTTGAAATCAGTGCATTCAATTCGATCGTTCAGGGAGAGTTTTTATGCATCGGTCCGTGTCAGTCTTTTTAACCGCCGGCGTTCTCGCGCTCGGCATAACGGCCGCGCTCGCCCAGAGCGCGCCGGCCACCACTGCCGATACGTCCAAGGGCAAAGCGCTCGTCGATGGCAAGGGCATGACGCTCTACATCTTCGAGAAGGACGCCGCCGGCACATCGAACTGCAACGACCAATGCGCCATCAATTGGCCGCCGCTGATGGCAGCCGCCGACGCCAAGCCATCCGGCCAGTGGACCGTGGTGACGCGAAAGGATGGCGGCAAACAATGGGCCTACAAGGGCCTGCCGGTCTATACTTTCCACAAGGATGCCAAGCCCGGCGACGTCGCCGGTGACGGCGTCAACAATGTCTGGCACATCGCCGCGCCGTAAAAAGATATTCCGTTTATCAGATCGCCAAATCAGCGAGCGTCTTCAAGGCATAGAACTGCACCGGTTGGTGCCGTCCTTTGACCGGCGCTTCATGCAATTCATGGCCGACGAACCGCAAGCCGGCGGCTTCGGCGGCCTGACGCGATATGATAACGGCGCAGCCGTAATCCTTGGTGAGGCTCTCGAGCCGCGCGCAAGTATTCACCGTGTCGCCGATGGCGGTGATGATCTGGGAATGCGGCGGTCCCATCGCGCCGACGATGGCCTCGTTGTGGTGAATGCCGATGCCAATCCGCAACGGTTCCCGTAGATCGCCGCCGAGCCGGTGGTTAAGCTGATCGAGCCGAGCCAGCATTTCGCGCGCGCCGCGAACGGCGTCGGATGCTCCGGTCGCGGGGTCGGCGTAGAGGCCGTAGAGCGCCATCAATCCATCGCCGGTGAATTGCGAATAATGTCCGTGCGTGTCGGACAGCGCCTTGGTCATTTCATGGAAGAACTGATTGAGGATGAAGAGAACGTCGTAAGGAAGCTTGGCCTCGCCCAGCGTGGTCGAGCCGCGCATATCGACGAAGACAATGGTGATCAGCCGCTCGCTGCCTTCGAGCCCGCCGCGCACCGCGCCATCGGCGGCGTTGGCATCGGCGGCAAGGAGCGGCATCACCGCGAGATCGGCCGTCGGACGGATCTGGCAGGCGAGCCGCGTGCCGGCCGTGGCGCCGATGCGGGACAGCGCCTTGGCTTCGAGGGCCGACGGCTCGGCAAGCCGATCGCGACCTTTGGTCACCAAAACCCGGCACGTGGTGCAGCGCGCCCGCCCGCCGCACACCGACGCGTGCGCTATGCCGTGGGCGCGAAGGGTTTCGAGCACCGTGGCGCCGGGCAAGATCGGCATGCTGCGGCCACTCGCGTGCGTGAGCATCGGCGGCTTGCGGCGGCGATATTGCCAGTTGCGGATGCCGCGTCCGGCAAATGGCAGCAGCGTCAAGGCGAGGCAAATGGCCCAGCCGATATGCACGACCCGTTCGACTTGGGCGGCGGTCTGGTCGGTAAGATTGGAATCGCCGAGCGACGAACTTGCAAAATCGGGATCGGCCTTGGCTTCGCGCAGGACTTGATTGCCGCCGGTGACATAGCCGGCCAGCGCCAAGCTCGGCAGCAGCAGTCCGAAGCCGAAGAACAATGGCCGCCAACTTGGATACCAGCGCTTGGTGCGCAGCCAGTAGTGAATGCCGATGCAGGCATGGGTCCACACCGTGATCACGGCGAGTATCTGCACGGCGCCGAGCCACGGGAACATCACCCATTGAACGATGAAAACCGTGTTGTAGTAGGTGGTGACGTCGAACATCTCCTCGGCGATGCGTGTTGCGACTACGTGGGTCATCAACAGCACGGGAATGCACAGGCCGAGCGAGAGTTGCGTCCCCTCCCAGCGGTTCAAGCGCAACGAGCGCCGGATGTAGATCGACCATAACGCGTTGCTGTAGTGGATGAGGAATGCCGCAAGCAGAATTGCGGTGCCGATCCACGTTCGCCACGGATACATCAAAACGTTGCGCGCCGCCTCGGCATCGTCGAACGACACCAGCAGGAGGCAATGCGAGGTCAGATGACAAATGACGAAGCTGAGCATCACGAGACCGCTCGTGAGGCGCAGCCCCGCTCGCCATTGTCGAAGATCCGGTTTCATCCCCGCACTCGGCCCAGCCTTAGGTGATCAAGGCCATTCAGTGAGACTGGTTTGAACGGCGAAAATTCCCGACATCGGGGAGTATAGTCGGTTTTAGGCCGAATATTCGCCGCCAGCGCGGCTGCGAGCGCCTCCCGGCGGCGGCGGCTGACGTCGGGCCGGCCGCAGTTAGGCGGCCGCGGTCTTCCTGCCGGCTTTCTCGGCCAGGATTTTCGTGAGTTCGCGCACGGGCACCGGCGGACTATAGAAAAAGCCCTGCACGTCGGTGCAGCCGAGGTCGCGCACGAGATCGAGTTGCCGTCGGGTTTCGACGCCTTCCGCCGTCGTCGTCATGCCCAGGCTCTCGGCCAGCCCGGCAACGGCATGGACGATGGCGTCGGCCTCGGAACTGTCGCCGAGCCCCTTGATGAAACAGCGGTCGATCTTGATCTTGTCGAACGGAAAACTGCGCAGATAACTCAGCGACGAATAGCCGGTGCCGAAATCGTCCATCGAAATGCGAATACCGAGCTCGCGCAACTGGTGCAGCGTGCGAAGCGTGACTTCGCTATTTTGCATCAGCACGGCCTCGGTGATTTCCAGCTCCAG
>CAVZIQ010000003.1:0-490600 GCA_963775515.1 uncultured Alphaproteobacteria bacterium
CTTTGCCTTTCTCATCGCCTCCAGCCCCTCGGCAGTGGTCAGTAGGACTGTGGTATGGAATTTCGCGACGGCCCCTTTCGACGCGGTCCCCAGGGCAAACGCGGCAGCGGCGGCGTTATCGGGCAATTCCACAATGGCCACGACATCGTATTCGCCGAATGCGAAGAAAAATGCATGTAGCTTTCCCCCCAGCGACTTACAGGTCTTGCTGATGACGTCTTCGCGCGTTTGCGGACTGGCGACCAACGATTTGGTGGCAGTGTCCTTGTAGACGACTTGGACTAAGTAGAATGCCATGACGCTATCCTCCGTCGCTTTACATTGAGCTGGGACTTGCTATCGCCGTTTTTCTGAACAGCAGTTCTTGAGCCGTCCACGCCGTTCCTTGATACAGGCGCTTTATGACGGCGGTGGCACGCAGCAAGGTTCGGTGCGGCGTCAGGCCGCTCCGTAGCTCGATCGCCAAAAACGCATGTTGATCGCGACGAAATTAATCGCGTCGCTCTGAGCCTGAATCACCGGGCGCCGTTACAGTCGGCGAGCCGCAATCTGTGAGCGCATTTATCTGCACTATAATCTTGGATCGCAGTTTGGCAGAACGAACTCAGATTTCTCGCGCGCGAGGTGCGTCACCCGATGAAAATCGCACTGTTGGCGGTGGTTGCCTGGAAGATTTGCCGCGAAGAGGAGGATTTCTTCTGTCCAATCCGTCCGAGGGTTTGTGTTGGACGGCGAGAAATTACCTAGTCTTAACAATGTAATAGAAATAAATCATACTGGCTAATTGGCCGTTCGGGGTTTTCTGGTTAAGATGCGTCGTGGGACGACGATTTATGCTCGGGACGGCGTTGTGGGCCGGGAGGGTAATCTGATGCGATTGATGGCAACTGGACTTGCGGCCTTGACCTTGGTCGTGAGTGCTCCCGCTTGGGCGGCCGATCTGCCGCAGCCCGCGCCGCCGCCTCCGCAGGCTCCCGCAGCCTACATCCCGACTGTGGCCCCGGTCTACAACTGGGGCGGCATCTATTTGGGCCTTAACGGCGGCTACGGGTTCGGCAGCAGCGAATGGTCTGGGGCTGGTCTCAATACCCAAAGCTTCAACACCTCCGGCGGCGTCGTCGGTGGCACTCTAGGGGCCAACTTTCAGAGCGACGCGTTCGTGTTTGGGCTCGAAACTGATCTCGACTGGACCGGCATTACGGGCAGCACAACCTGCGTCGCAGTGAACCCGACTTGCACGACCTCAAACGATTGGCTGGGTACGACTCGCGTGCGAGTAGGCTACGCGGCGGATCGCGTACTTTTCTACGGCACCGGCGGCGCTGCCTACGGAAACGTGCAAGCAAACGTCAACGGCGTCACCAGCTCCAGTACAAAAGCCGGCTGGACTGCTGGTGCGGGCGTTGAAGCAGCTTTTGCTGACAACTGGACGGCCAGGCTCGAATACCTCTACGTCGATCTCTCCAAGGCATCCTGCGGGACCGCTTGTGGAGGCGCCCCAATCAACGTGACCTTCACCCAGAACCTCGTACGCGCTGGCATCGATTACAAGTTTAGATAATTCGAAAGCTGGCAGGCGGAGAGCGACTGCGCCGGCGCATTTGCCGAACGGCGAGCGCATGACATTGCGCGCACCATCAACACAACGGTCAGCGCGGCGACACTCAAATTCGTCATCGCCGCAATGCATGCACGCGGATGAGCCGCGTCATCAGCGGCTGACCCAAGCTCGCCAGCAGCGGGTCAAAAGTCGCCGGGCCAACCATCGCGTCGGCACGGCAGCGAGGCCCCCAAGCAGCAGGGGAAGAAAGCGTTAAAGTGTGGCGGGTATTGGAGCTCTTCGATACCGTCGCAGTTGGGATTTCTGCCGGAACATTTGATAAAGCTGCATCGCCAGCCTTCGCAAGGCGGAAGCCCGAAAATTCAAAATCAAGTAACAATGCTCGGATGAGCGTAGCCCTGCCGAACACGTTGTCGCTCCCCGCACCCACACCGGACTTACAGCGGACATCCTGGCGCTTCATAAAGGCTCGCCCGTAACAGACCTGAAGCAATCACAATACTGCCGCTCGCTCGATTCCCGCGCGAAGCGCCAATTGGCCGTCTCATAGCGATCTGACAATGCTGATTTAACGGCTGCCGGCGCTCTGTCAGGATGGCCAAAATCGAATGGTGGTGAGGGTCATACCATCCATTCCGGGCGCTCTATCCCCCCCCCACCCTGAAGTTTGCCATGCCCTCAGCTCCGATGCAGGCAGCGTCACCTTTTCATTGTATACTGACCTTGTATAAACGAAAATAGCGGCGAACTGGCGCGGCACACCGGGAGTGCAAAATGAAAACGCTGCTTGGCATTATTGCATTGGCTGTACTGATCTTCGCGGCTGCAATCTCTGGGCCGGCGCAGGCGGACGATTTTCCAAACAAGCCTATCAGGATCATATCCGATTCCGCTCCCGGTAGTGCCGTGGACGTAACGTTCCGGCTGGTGATGGATCGACTTGGCACCAAGTTGGGCCAGCAGATCGTGCCGGTCGATCAGCCCGGCGCCAGTGGGGCGATCGCCGCCCACGCCGCCTCCGAATCGATCGCCGACGGCTACACGCTGTTCGCGCCAGCGATTTCGCTGTTCATATCGTTGCCCGGTAAGGCCGAGAACCTGCCGCTTATGCTGCCGCGGGATTTTCTTCCAGTCGGCTCGTTGATCGCACAGCCGATGTTCATTTGCGCCAGCGTCGCATCCGGCATCAAAACCCTGCCCGAGTTGATCAAACGCGCCAGACAGCAGCCCGGCAAAATAGCCTTTGCGACAACCGGAATAGGACGGATAACGCACCTGACGGGACTGTTCCTGCAAAGCAACGCCGGCATCCAATTGCAGGTCGTGCCCTACACCGGAGGCCCTGCGGCCGCGCTGACCGACGTCATCGGCGGCCGGGTGCCATTGATCATCGAAGGCTATTCCGGCCTGGCCGGAGCGATTCAAGCGCACAGCCTCAACGTGCTCGCCGTCGCATCAACGCATCGACTGCCCGATTTTCCCAATCTGCCGACGGTGGCGGAGACATTGCCCGGCTTTGCCGCCGGCGGATGGCAAGGCATTGTGGCGCCGCTCGGCACGCCAGCGAACGCTATCACGAAGTTTAACGAGGCCCTAAACGAAGTGCTTGGCGAGCCGGACCTTGCGAAGCAACTCGCGTTGCGCGGCGCCTATGTCGATCCGATGTCGCCGTCCGAGGTCAATGCGTTCGTGAATTCGCAACAGGCGCAATGGCGTCCGGTTCTCGAAACATTCGAGGCAAGCATCAAAAAATGACAAGCAGCTTCCGACCAGGGGCGTCATACTGCATTACAAAAATCTCGAAATGCGCTTGTCCGACATGCGCGCCTTGATGAGGGGGGTACATCGCGTTGCCCGTTCAAAACGGATCATTGCGCAATCGCTGCGAGATGCACAACGCTAATGCGTTGAAGATCGGTTTCTTCGGGGCGAATTGCTCGTCGGCACGCACTGCGACGTTGGTGCCCGAGCGCTGGCTCGCGAGTTGGCCGGATTGCCTCAAGCTCGCACGCCTGGCCGATGAGGCTGGCATCGATTTTCTGCTGCCGATCGGACGCTGGAAGGGCTACGGCGGCACGAGCGACTTCCATGGCACCACGCTCGAGACCGTGACATGGGCTTGCGGCTTGCTCGCAGCGACGCAGCGGATTACCGTCTTCGGCACCGTGCATGCGCCACTGTTCCACCCGCTCATCGCTGCCAAAGAATTTGTCACCGCCGACCACATCGGGGAAGGCCGCTTCGGACTGAACATTGTCGCCGGCTGGAACGAAGGCGAATTTGCGATGTTCGGGGTGCAGCAGCGGGACCATGCGGATCGCTACGAATTTGCCCAAGAATGGATCGATGTGGTCAAGCGGGCCTGGTCGGAGGACGAATTCGATTTCGATGGCAAGTTTTTCAAGCTTGCCGGCGTGCGTGCCAAGCCGAAGCCATTTGGCGGCGCCCGCCCGGTGATCATGAATGCCGGCAGGTCTGGCCCCGGCCAAGCCTTCGCCATGCGCAATTGCGACGCCTTCTTCACATCAACCGGGGCGCTGCGTCTTGAAATCGCCGGCACCGCACGCGACACCGGTGTGAGCGTGCACGATCGAATTGTCGAACAAGTCCGCCGCATCAAGGACGAGGCGCGTGAGTTCGGCCGCGACATCGACGTGTTCACTCAGGGACAGGTGATCTGTCGGCCGACGCAACGGGAGGCCGAGGACTACCACCACCATGCCAATGTCGAGAACGCAGACTGGCCCGCCATCGAGCAGATGCTCGCGCTCAAGGACATCACCCGGCAAAACACCGCTGCGAACGAATATGCCGCCAAGCGTTCGTTGCAGGCGGCGAGCGGCATCGGCGGCTTTCCGTTTGTCGGAACGCCCGACAAGATCGCCGAGGAGTTCGCCGACATCAGCCGTGCCGGCGTGCGCGGCATCGCGGTCTCCTTCGTGAACTACCTCAACGAGGCGCCGTATTTCTGCGCCGAGGTGCTGCCGCGTTTGGCCCGCATGGGACTCAGATCGAATTAGAAGCGCGATCCGAACGCGACATTGTTTCCGCTATTCAAGAACGTCGCACGGATTATGACGGCTCCCCGGTTCTATTCCGCCTTGGCCCCACTCTCGCGGATCACCTTGCCCCAACGTTCGCGCTCCTGGCGCAGAAAGACCGCCATCTGCGCGGGCGTGTCGCCAACCGCATTGGCACTGATATCGACGAACCGTTTGGCGACAGCCGGTTCATGGATCGCTCCGGCAACGGCTGACGAAATTTTGTCGACGATCTTTGCCGGCGTTCCCGGCGGAGCGACCATTCCGAACCAGGTCGACGCCTGGTATCCCGGCAGCACCTCGGCCATGGCCGGCACATCGGGCAGATACTGGTTGCGCGTTTCGCTGCCCACGGCGAGGGCCCGCAGCTTCCCCGCCTTGATTTGGCCGAGCACGGTGCTGAGTTCGATGAACATCATCTGCACCTGACCGCCGAGAAGATCGGTCAGCGCCGGCGAGCTGCCCTTGTACGGCACGTGAACGATCTCGACCCCCGCCATTGACTTGAATAGTTCGCCGGCAAGGTGGCCTGACGTGCCGTAACCCTGCGAGGCGTAATTCAATTGATTGGGATGCGCCTTGGCGAAGGCGATCAACTGCTGGACGTTCGACGCCGCCAGAGTTTGGGTTGATGGCAAGCACAAGCGGCACGCTGGCCACGAGCGAGATCGGAACGAAACTGTCCGGATCATAAGAGAGTTTCGCGTAAAGAGTTTTGTTCACGACCAGGGGCGCCGGGTAGGAGAACAGCAGAGTGTAGCCGTCGGGCGCAGATTTGCTTGCCTCTTCGGCCCCGATATTGCCGGCGGCGCCGCCGCGGTCGTCGACGATCACCGGCTGGCCCCATTTTTCTTGAAGCTTCGCGGCAATAATGCGCGCCAAGGTATCTGTCGTGGCACCCCCAGGCGACGGCACGATGATCTTAATCGGCTTGGCTGGATATGTCTGCGCCTGGCCGCAAACCGGAATGGCGAGACCGATCGCGGCCATCATTAAAAGTCGTACGATCGTTTTCATAGGCGCTGTCCCCAATTCCTTTTTTGCATGTGTTGGACCGGTTCTCCGCATCAATGTTATCGTCGGCCGAGAAATTGTCCACGCTCGTGAAGATGGGAACGCCAGCCCGCAGTAATGACCACGGCATAAAAGCTCGCCGCGGCCGCCGCCCGTCAGATCGGCTGTTTTTTAAGAATCCACCGCGGACTAGCGGGCCAACTGCGAACCGGTCGCGCCCTGATCGCGTCGTTGCTCTCCAGCATTGGCAACGCGCTTCAAACCGAGCTCGCTCGCCGAGATTAACGCGAAAGCGGGCACGCATCGCGCTTGCACTCCGCAGCGACCAGCGATGTTCTATCGATGTGGCAATGGCGGACCGCTCATCAAAAGGGGTCGTTTACAAACGATTCAGCAACCGCCCATATCCTACACCACTCATGGCAATTTCCGCGTGACCAATGGAGACGCGCCCATGGCCAATGATGACAAACGATCGAGCGCGAAACGGCGATCTGGCAAAGATCGCCGCAGTGGCGCCGATACCCGATCCGATGAGGAGCGACGATTAAGCGGAGAGCGGCGCTCCAACAACGAGCGACGATCGGGCTCGGACCGCAGATCTGACCTGCCAACGACCGGCCGCAAAGGCAAACAATAGCCGGTATCCATCCGCAACCGATTGGCTTGACGTCGGGGGGCAGCGCTCCTAGCTTGAAATTCCGGGCTTCGGGGGCGCTGCAATGGGAGATCTCATCGTGCTTCGATTGATGCAGCTTCGGTTCGCGGCGGTTGTTTTGATTGCGGCGGCCGTAGTCTCGTTGACCGCTGCCTCAGCGTGGGCGTTCAGTCAGGAAAACGTTCAGCCCGGCGGGGCCGGCAACGCGACGTTTGCCGATCCGGACGATCAGTTCACGAACTCCGGCCAGGGTGTGCATCCGTTCGGTGCAAATGGTCCGACGTTGCAGTTCGGCATTCACCAGGGTCCAGAGACTCCCTTTGGCCGTTTTGAGGGCAACGGATACAATGTGTCGCCTTCGGATCCGCTTCCGGATCCCTATTATCGGCCGCTCAACAACGGCAACTGAAGTCTTTGGCGTAGCGAAAAGCGGATCGGTGATCGCCTCAGGATCAGGCGACTTTGCTGCTATCTGCTTTGTTCACAGTATCGAACTTCAGTTTGCTGGCCGGCACCGGTTTCGAGAACAAGTAGCCTTGGCCGAACTTGACGCCGAGCGATCGAACGCGGTCAAGCTGATGCTGCGTTTCGATACCTTCGGCCACGGTCGATCGATTAAGCGAAGTCGTGAGCTGGACGATCGACGCGATCACCGCGCTGGTCTCCGGCCGGTCGAGCCGGTCGATGAAGGACTTGTCGATCTTGACCTTGTCGAACGGGAACACCGTCAGATAGGCTAACGACGAAAACCCGACGCCGAAATCATCGAGCGCGATCGAGACGCCGGCGTCCTTCAGCTGTCGCAGGGTCGCGAGGTTCTGCTCGCTCTCCTCGAGCAGCACGCCCTCCGTGATCTCGAGCTCCAGGCGTTCCTCGGCGAGCCCGGAATCGGCCGTTGCGAACATCGCCGCTTCGACGACGTTGGATTTGGCAAACTGAACAGGCGAAAGATTGACGGCGACTTTGATGTCCTTAGGCATCCGCATGGCGTCGTGGCAGGCCTTCAACATGATCCAGTTGCCGAGCTCTACAATCAGTCCGGCCTCTTCGGCGACGGGGATGAACTCGGACGGCGGGATCGAGCCCTTGGTCTTGTGATTCCAGCGCGCCAGGGCTTCGACCGACACCACACGCCCAGATTCGAGCTCGATGACCGGCTGGTAATAGACATCGAGCTGATCGCCCCAGATCGCCTCACGCAGATCGATTTCCAACGCGCTGCGTTGATCGGCCTCCGCCTTCATCTTAGTGGAATAGATGTGGAAGCAATTACGTCCCGCGTTCTTCGACTTGTAGAGCGCGAGGTCGGCATTGCGCAACACTTCGTCAATGCGTGCGCCGTGCTGCGGAATGAGGGCGATGCCGATGCTACAGCCCACGACGACCTGGTGGCCATCGATCGCGTAAGGGGCGCTGACCGCTTCGATCAGGCGCGCCGCTAGCGCTTCCGTGCGCTCGCGCAATCCACCCTTGCTCGGCTGCACGAGAACCGCGAACTCGTCACCGCCGAGGCGGGCGGCGAGGTCGACGTCGCGAAGCGCGGTGTTGATCCGGTTGGCAACGTCCTTGAGCAGCAGGTCCCCGCTCTGGTGGCCGAGCGTGTCGTTGACGCCCTTGAACTTGTCGAGATCGAGAAGAAAGACCGCAAATCCTCCGCCGTGCCGCCGATAGCGCGCCAGGGTTTCCTCGACCCGCTCCTTGAACAAGTTGCGGTTCGCCAATCCGGTAAGGGTGTCGAAATGCGCCAGTTGCTCAATCCGAATCTCGGAGTTCTTGCGATCTGTGATGTCCTCGTGGGTCGAGACCCAGCCGCCGTTCCCAAGCGCGTGGTTGTAGACGGCGATCGTGCGGCCGTTCGAAAGCAGATGCTGCACCGAATAGTGTTGATCCTTCGCCAGCCGTTCCGTTCGCATCGCCATGTAGCGATCGGGGTCCTTATCGATATTGCCGGTCTTTATCTGATGGGCGAGGAGTTCGCGAAACGGCCGTCCCACGATCATCAAATCCGATGGGAATCCATATATTTGCACAAACCGTTCATTCCAGACGAGCAGGCTGTGGTCGGCGTCGTACATCGTAATGCCCTGCGAAATGTGGCTCAGCGCGGTATCGAACTGGCCATTCACAGTCTTAAGCCGGCTGTTTGTGCGCTCGAGTGCCAACTGGCGTTGCAGGATGATGGCGACGAATAGGACCGTGACCAGTGTCAAGGCGGCCCCGATCAATACGTAGATCAAGCCATGATGACGGAAGTCGGCGAAAAGGTGCTCTTCGCTTTCGCCGATCGTGATCACCAGCGGAAAATCCGACAGCGTCCGATAGCTGACGAGGCGGCTCACGCCGTCAGCGGCGCCGCCGCCCCAGAAGTGGCCGTTAGCGGCACGCGTCAGCGCCTCCTTCATGACGGTGGTCGACTGCGTCGGTGGCTTGACGAAGCCATATGAGGCCCGTAGCACGCCATCGAGCCCGCGAATGCTGATGTTGCTGCCGCGTCCGAGCTTGAGCGTTTGCGAAAATTGTTCGGCGAACCGCGGATCGACCTGACCGGTGATGATGCCGGCGAAGCGGCCATCGGGAGCGAGCAACCGGCGTGCAACGGGGATTGAGTATTTTCCCGTCGACCGCAAGAATACCGGGTCGCCAATGAACAGCTCGTCTTTGGGGTTGTTCAGTTGCGCGATGAAGTGCTTGCGGTCGCCGACGTAGATCGGAGCAGCCAGCGGGCCCGATGTGGTCTGAATGAGATAGCCGTTCGCCGTGATCAGGCCGAATTCGGTGGCGACATCGCCGACGAGTGCGCTCCGACGAGCGGTGATGTTCAGATCAAAGTTCTCCGGGTCGTTCTGGTAGGACTGGCGCAACAGCAGCAGGATCGTGTCGATGCTTTTGAGCAGCCGTACGGTGTCCTTTTCAAATAATTTGGTCATGCTATCGCCGCGCTCGACGGCGAGATCGATCGTCTCGGAGTAGTCGCTATGGAGCTGATAGGCGATCTCGCTCCAGCAAAGGGCGATGATCGCTGCGCCAAGAATGATGATGGGATTCAGCAGTCGACGGAGCATTGACACACTCAAATTCGACTATTTCTCTTCGGCCCATTCTCCCGGGCCAAAGGCGGGTATAATTCCACCCATTATTAGCCCGAGACCTATTAAATTTCTGGTTGGGCAGCGATTTAACCGCCGATTAAGCGTAATCGCGCCGCGCGGTAGCTGCATGTGGGCGGCGAGAAGTGTTTAGCCCGGCGGGTTGCCGCGGCGGGCCCGGAATCGTGACGTACGGATCACCATCGACACGGGAAATTGGCGGCGCAAATCACACGCGAGGCAGCGCAAATGCAAAAAAAAGCACTTTGCGCTGCCCAATTCCGCGAGTCGAAGTGAAAAGGTCCCAGCCGGGATCCCTGGTCCTCGGATGGTCCAGTCTTGCGCCTGACCCACCAGCTATTGAAGCTGGCACGGGGTGCCAAGGACGACACGCTGTATATTCTGCGATGCACCGAAAACTTATCGTCGCTAACGCAGAAGACGTGCGACTTGGGTAGACAAGTGCTCGCGGGCGACCTCTTTGCCGATTCGCTCTACCCGCGGCTGGGATGGCGCCATTGCGCCCGTTCACGCTGCGAGATCTTGGGGCGATTTTTTCTTTGGCGACGTCATGCGAGGACGCTCACCTTGGGGCATTGTTTGCCGGCAAGCGTGCGCTTAATCCGCGCGAAAAGAAAAGCCCCGGCGGATTGAGCCTCGCCGGGGCGTGAAACAAATCGGCAGCATCACCCGCGCCGTCATGCGCTCGAATTAAAGAAAACTAGTGTGTACCGAAATGGTAGTTGATACCGACGGTCATAACATTGTCGTGAGCGTTACCGCCGAGACAGCTCGTGCTTCCGCTGCCGGTGAGCGCGGCATAACTGTTTCCCACGTAAGGGGCACATGCGCCGTTACCTGATTCTAAACTCACATAGTCATATTCAGCCTTCACGCTCCAGTGCTGATCGATCATGCGCTCGATGCCGGCACCAACAAACCAGCCCGCAGTCCATTTATCGCTCGGGGTCGCGGTGGAAGTTCCACCCGGACCGGTAATTGTGGAATTTCCACCCACTTCGCCGACCGCAAGGCCGCCGGCGACATACCACATCGTGTGGTTTGAATCCGTCAGGTATCCGAGATGAGGGCCGATAAGAATGGGATCAACCTGCGTCTGGTTGTAAATCGGCGTTGTAGGTATTCCATTATACAGCGTTTGACCTGAGTGTTCTCTCGGAAAGTCATAACGCGCTTCAATACAGACCACATACGTGGCAGGGTTCTGCCAGCAATATCCACCTTCGACACTCGCTTCCCAGCCCCGATGCCTAACCTGCTCGGCATATGTGGCCCCGAGTAGGACGCTGTCGGTCGCTGCACGACTGGTCCCCCAACTGTAGCCAGCGTTGACGCCGCCGTACCAACCGGTCCAGTCGAACAGCGGCACGGGCGGCGGAGCCTTCACAAGCATATCGGCGGCGGACGCGGCACCGCTCAGACCGAGCGATAAACCAGCTGCGAGTAGAAGTATGACACCCGAGCGACGCATAGTGAGCCCCCGTACGATCCCCATCTGTTGCTACGATTAACCCCTGACAGCCGCCTGATCCACCGATTCCGCGCGATTATTCCGTGCACTACTCCGAAATCCGCTAGCCGTTGCGGCACAGCCACACTGTGGCGTTAAGTTTCTGAGATCATTAGTCGATCGTCTGCGTCGTGGAGCGCAAACCCCTCGGAGATCGCCTCGATCGCTTCGCCGAGCTGAGCCCGGGCGCACACCCGCGATCACATTAAACTAACCTGCAATGTCATCCACGAAGCGGCAGGGTCCGAAATGGCAGGATATTTGGTCTTGAACATCGCGGTGAAAGACCCGGAAAAATTCGAAGAATATCGCCAGAAAGCCGCACCGCTGATCGAGAAATTCGGTGGACGCTATCTCATCCGCGGGGGCGACATGCGTCGCCTCGAAGGCAATCCTCAGCTCAATCGGCTGGTGGTTCTGGAGTTTCCCACGGTTGAAGCGGCCCAGCGGTTCTACGATAGCGCCGAGTATCAGCCGCTCCTGAAGCTCCGGCTGGCCAGCACGCGATCGGACACGGTGCTGGTGCAGGGCTATTCAGGATAGGCTCCGGCAGCGTGGCGATAGTCGCGATTTTTTCCGCCAGGATGCTATGCGCGGGCTGGGCAAATCCGACGTGTTGCCCATCGACAGAGCGGGTTCATCAAAAAATCTGCGGCGCTTGACGCCGAATCAGATAAACCGTGGGCATCGTCCGGCTGCTGCGCTTTTCCTCCCTGCGCGCGCGGACGATGGCAGGGCGTACCACTAGGCCCCGGCCTACAGGGCTGGGGCCTTTTTGTTGCTTGGATATTGGACGTCGATCAGCCCTCGGTTGGCGGGCTCTTTCATTTCGGCGTTCCTACTTACCGGGCCACGGCGATCATTGCGGTCTCATCAGCATCCGCAACCGGAAAATCCGGAATATCCGTAATAGAAAGTCGGATAAGAGACGACCGGAGCAACGACAATCGCAGTGCCGACGCCGTAACCGGGATAGCCGTAGGCGGGATAGCCGTAGCCTGAGTAGTTGTAACCGGCATAGCCGTAAGCGGGATAGCCGTAGCCAGGATTACCGTAACCGGCGTAACCGTAACCTGCGTAACCGTAACCAGGGTAGCCATAACCCGCATAGCCGTAGCCTGGCCGACGGTAGCCATAGCCACCGTAGCCCACGCCGCGATAACCATAGCCACGGTAAGCAAAACCGCGGTAGCCGGCGCCGCGATAACCGTAGCCACGATAGGCATAACCACGGTAGGCGTAACCCCGGTAGCCCACGCCGCGATATCCGCCATAGCCCCACCGCGCGTCCGCCTTGTCGGACATCGCCAACGCCGTTGCGCTGATGATCGTTGCTGCGATAAGTGCAGTCAGAATCTTCTTCATAGCATCACCCCATTCTCGTTGACTCAGTGCATTCGGCTGGTGGCATTGTAGCTGAATATGCTCCCCGATGTGGATGACAGGCCATAAATCGAGCCGCTCGGTAAACGGATTGGGTAAAGATGAGTCACAGGCGATTATCTTGCAGTCGGCATCAAATTAGATGAGCATCGTTTGTTTGTCGTTGGTAGAATTTCGGCTGCAATCACAGAGGGACATTTGTCGATGGCTGCAACCCGACCTAAGGCACCCAATCCGACCGACAAGCACGTCGGGACGTGCATCCGTATGCGCCGGATGATGCTCGGTATGAGTCAAACAGAACTCGGCGCTGCTGTCGCTGTGACGTTCCAACAGGTACAAAAATACGAAAAAGGCACCAACCGTGTGAGCGCCAGCCGCATGCAGCAATTCGCGAAGATATTGGACGTGCCGGTATCATTTTTCTTTGACGGGGCGCCGGCGGCAAAGGTGGCCGGCGTTAAGACGAGCGGCAGTGGCGCGGCGACGACGCTGGCTTACGTCCAGGACTTTCTCGCAAGCCGCGACGGCCAAAACATTATCAAGGCGTTCAGCCAGATTGCTGATCGCGAGCTTCGACGTCGCGTGGCGGCGCTGGTCGAGCAGATCGCCGAGCGTGGTTCGCAGTGACGGCGGCGCGTGGCAGAAAAGCGCGGCGATGCTTACGGTGCGCGAGGTTCGCCGATCGGACGCTGCCGCACACGGGAATTGCACGCAACAAATTTCCCGTCCCGGGCCTGAAACCGAAGACGAAAACGGCCGTCTTTTGACGGCTTTAATTGATTTGACACGATCCCGTCAACGCAATCGCGGCGCCCCCCCAATCCGCGACGAATCTTTGGCACATCACCGCGAACATTACTTCGCGACCCGGCGATCCCATTAAGGCATAAGTTTATCGCTCAATATGCGACCGCTCATTCAGAACGAAGTTCAGCAGAGCCTTATGAGCTTCCAACTTGCCGTTGCAGTCGATCAAGCCCAACTTCCGAAATTTGTTCGTGAAGAAATTTGCGCGAGGCCGCGTCGTTCCAATCAGCGCGGCAAGCGTATCCTGGTTTATTTATGCCGCTGTCGCGAAAAATATGGAACTAAAATGCTACGCGGTAGCGGACCGTCGATATTCCGTGTTGATTTGTGAAATCTTGTCTTGCAGCCCTTCGGCACGAAACGGCTTGTTGATGAAACAGCTAGCGCCTGAGTGTTTTGCCTGCACAATTTTTTCGATCGTGGAATCCGCGGTCATCATAATAAAAGCCAAATTCGCGTACTTTTTCTCTGCACGTACCCGCTTGAGCAATTCCTGTCCGCTCATCGGCTCCATAATCCAATCTGAGATCACCAGGTCAATATGCTTCTCCGATAGTTTTTCTAGCGCGGCTTCACCATCCGCTGCCTCATCGATGCATCTGTAGCCCAGTTGCGTCAAAAGTTTTCGCACCACGCTTCTTACCGCGCCGCTATCGTCTACTAATAAAATATTGCTGAAGTGATGGATGGTCATGTTGCGTTTCCCCCAAGTCCCAGATCCGCAAAGAGCTCGGCAAAGTTTGGCCGGCTACGTCGAGCAATCATACGACGAGAGATTTAATCACGGCGCGTGGCCCGGCAGCAGAACTGGCGGCCGAGCCTAAGCCTTGCGTGAGTGACTATTTCTACTGAACATTCTGCCCGTTAGTTGTTTAGTAATTGCTAAGGCAATTGCGATGGCCGGCCAATGGTTGACGCAAACACCCTAGCGCAGATCTGAGTGACGTGACGGGACAGATCAAATGCCGCGATAGGTATGTTTGGTGGGGAATTTACCGAATTTTCAGCCTCTGATTGTAGCATCGCCTGCGAATTTGGCGGCAATCGCCTGGAGCGTCCTGCCGCGGCATCCAAACGACACACCCGTGTGTTCGTCATGCGCTGATAGCGGAACATGGCATTCAATCCATCCGTGCCCGTTCTCGTGGTCGGCGACGACGACACGGCAATCCGCACTGTCCGCACTCTGTTGCGGCAATTGGGATTCCTCGATGTTGATGATGCCAACACTACCGTCGAAGCCCTCACCAAGATGCGCGTCAAGCGTTATGAACTGGTGATTTCGGACTGGCACACCGAGCCGATGACCGGCTGCGACTACCTTCGAGAGGTGCGAGGCGATCCGGGCCTCAAACGAACCCCATTCATCATGACGGGTGAATCCAAATCTGAAAGCGTCATCGCGGCGAAGAGGGCAGGCGCGAATAGTTACATCGTCAAGCCTTTTAATGCGCAAACGCTCAAGGCTAAGATCGACGCCGCGTTCGCAACAAGGACGGCGCTCCTTCCAGAGCGGCACGAGGCAGCGGTTGCGAGTCAGTCCCCGCAATTGAGCGAATCTGACGCTTCGGCTGCAGCGCCCACTTCTTCTGCCGGCCGGCTAAAATTCGACGGCCTTTTTACCGGCAGTCTAAAATAACCGGTGGCCGCCCTGCCGGATCTTTTGCTCGAAAGTGTGAACGGAGATCCATCTTGGCGGCTCAATGTGTCCCGATCGAAAATTCCGGCGGCGCGCTCGTGGGCCCGCCCATCGAGCCGAACTTGCGCAGGCGCGCCGTTGGAAAACTCCGGCGTGACGGCCGCGTAACGCGCGAGTTGGTGGCGGTTGCGCTGGGCGCGCCGTCGCTCTTGCGATTACGATTGACTAATTTTTTACAAACTTGGGAACATTCTCGGGCATCATGAGTAAGTTGCCGATGACCCGCATCGAGCGTGCGATCGCCGAACGAGAGCTTTTGCGAGCCCGCCGGATGTTAAAAGACCTTATCGATGTTTATCGTAGCGGGCATTGGCAACACTACTATAAGACCGGCACATTCGTCCATGAGGTGAAACGTGCAAGACAGGCCGCCGATTATTGGGCGGAGATCTGTCATAGGCGCGTCCGCGCGTAGAGAATCCCGGAAACTTGGCAATATGTGGTCCGGTGCGCCGCATTCGAAAGATCGTGCCGCCGCCGTAACCGGCTTAAGATCGTGCCGCCGCCGCAACCGGCTTACACTGAATGCTGGCGCACGATCAGCACATCGTCCGAGCCGATGAGTTGGCTGAGCTTGAGCAAAGCGTGCCTGTTATGTGAGTTGTATGGACGGAATAAATTCGATATGATTTTTAGTCGAGGAAGTTCTCAGAACTGGGGTGCGAAGATGCTTCGCTGGGTAAGCCTGTTCCTTGCGCTATTTGGATTTGTGGTGACGGCGTCGGCGCAAACGCCAGCTCCCGCCGAGGGGCGCCTCAAGACAATTTCCGAAACCAAAACCATCCGCATCGCCTATCGCAACGACGCCACGCCATTTTCTTTCGCCGACGGCAAGAACGAAGCGCGCGGGTTTTCGATCGATCTCTGTCAGCTGGTGACGAAATCGATCGCGCAGCAGCTCGGCCTCGACGACCTCAAGATCCAATGGGTTCCCGTCGATGTGCACACCCGTCTATCCGCGGTCTCCGGCGGGGAGGCCGATCTCGAATGCGGGTCGAGCACCGTCACGCTCGGGCGCATGAAAGAGGTCGACTTCTCGAACGTCATATTTGTCGAATCGACCGGCATGCTGGTGACGCGCGCGTCGAACATCCAAGCCTTCGCCGACATGGCGGGAAAGAAGATCGCGGTCGTGTCCGGCACGACCAACGGCGAGGCCGTCATGCAACAGAGCCGCCTCGACAACATCGACGTCACTTTGGTCAATGTGAACACGCGTGACGACGGCATGGCCGCTTTGGAGTCCGGCAAAGTCGACGGCTACGCCGGGGATAAGCTTCTTCTGGTGGGAACCCAGGTGAAGAATCCGGAGACGCTGATCATGCTGCCGGACGATTTGTCGGTCGAGGCCTACGCCATCGTCTTGCCGCGCGGCGACTGGGCGCTACGCTTGGCCGTCAACACCGGGCTGGCGCAGATTTACCGCAGCGGCGCGATCGTGGCGCTCTACAAGAAGTGGTTCAGCCAGCTCGGTCTCGAGCCCGGCGTACTGACGCGGGCGGCCTACGCGCTCGGCGGCCTGTCGGAATAATCGGGCTTTGTCAGCCCTCCGCCTGCGGATTTCTGAATTCACGACGCAGTCATCTCGCGCCAACGCGCCATGGCGACCGCGCATACTGGTTCCAAAATTGAATCCTCGAGGTGCGCTCGTCCGGCCCAAGCGCGCATGGCAGGAGTTGGAGGATTTGTGATCGACTACTCGGGCGGGCGTTCCCTATTGCGAAATGCCTTAGAAATTTCCTCTACTCGTGTACCCTGACCGCCGGATTCCGATCTGCAATCGCCAGTGCTGCCATCTTCGATGCGGCCAGTAGCGTTATCCAATTTATACCGCTGACACCCGTCAGCATTGGGCGAAGAAACAATGATTGACGTGGAGTATTCACGGCCCGTGGCCGATGGCGCCGGATCGGACTGAGACTTTTCGCGGGAAAACCACCAACCCGACAACACGGTAGCTGCCAGCACCGACACGCCTGCGACGGCCACTATGGTTATTGTTGATCGACCCCGATTTGATACCGCTGTGGAAATTTGCCTGCGCGTATCAATCATCGCACCGCTTCCACTCTTTGCCAGGCTTAATTCATTGCCATGCTTAATTCATTTACTCGAGCAATCGAGTGCAAATCGAACGCCGACTGCCGTGTCTGAGCGCCAAGCCACCGAGCAGCGACGCCGCAATCGTCCGTCGTGCGATAGCAGCAAAACGAATTCATCGGGTATTGCTTCAGGGCTCGGTACTCGAAGATGGGCGCCAGTTGCGGAAAGATCGACCATTACGCACGTTCCCAGGTCGGTGCCGTCAGCGCGAACTACTCTGGCGCCGTTGCGTACTTTTCGGCGTGTGCTGCGACGATTTTCCGTGCGCACTACCCGCCTCGACCAAACATTCTTGGTGTAATATCCACGCTCATTGCGACGTCACCCAGCGCGAAAAATCTGCGGCTTTGGGCTACCTGCCATTGCCGGCAACGAAGCCGCCGTTCCAGGACCATCCTTCGACGCCGTCTGCCGAACCTGCCAAAATCGCAGGACTCGTCCTGCGCCGCTCGATGACAACTTGACGTAATCGGACCGCGCGCTATCGAGGTCCTGATCCGATACCGTGTGTCCGATCGATCGGCAGGTCAGGATCGCGCGGACCGTCGGCCATTCCAAACCGGCGGCTTTGCAAGGTACGAGAATTGCCTCGCGGCGTTCGTTCTGCAGCAGACTCTCGATCAATTTTAACGGCACCCCGCAACGAATAGACAGCGCCGCGACGATGTCGGCGTATTGGCCTTTTTTTGCAAATTCGAAGATGGCCGCTTCGTCGAGGTGTCCCGCAGCCTGCAGGGCAAGAACGCGGGTATGGGCTTCCGCGTAATCGTGTTCGCTCTGGAAGCCCGCCTCGTGCTGCGCCTCTTCGGAAATGGCGGCGAGCACGCGCTGAATATGCTCGCGGCTTTCCGGGCTCGCCAAAGCCATGAGACGCGAACGCACGGCCTCGGTCGCGCGCAGCAAGAGTTCGCGAAAGAGCCTGAGCGGCACGTCGAGGCGAAGCCCGACTTTTGCGGCCAATTGCTCATCGTGTTCCGAGTGCTTCACAAGTTTGGCAAAGCCGGTTTCGGAAAAATTGGCGCCGGAATTCCCGGCGAGCTTGTGGAATACCGGACTGTCGCCGCGCTGCAGCAGGACATCGGTCACGCTTGCAGCGATCGACGGGCGCGCCGAAATCGCAAGCAGATGCGCTTGGGTCTTGGTCTGGGCGATTTCGATGAGATCGGCATCGCTGAGCCGGCGCGACTGCGTGAGGATTGGTTTGGCGACTTCAATATTGTCGTCTCGCGCGAGACGGTTCACCACTTCTGTGGGCGCATTGCTGACGGGTGCAAGCCGCCGGCTGAGCTCGGCGAGGGCTTTCCCTTCGATGCGCTGGATCAGGTGTCCGAGAACGTCGTCGAAGACGTCGATCTGCTGGTCGTTGAATCGGTCGGCATCCGCGACGAACAGATCGGTGATGCGGCGCAACGCATCGACGCGTTTGTCCTTGGAGCCGCTTTGAACCGCGTCCTCCAATTCGGCAATGAGCGAATGTCTTGCAGCCGAAGTGTCCATCGTCGACACGTGCACCAAGCGTACGGCGGGAATTCGAATGAGCCGCAACCGCGCTAACCTAAAATGCAACCGTTAATATACATTCTAATGTACAACTATCAAATAAATCCTTAAACAGAAATTATATTCACGCGCGGTAGCTGCTCTCTGCCGCGCCCGATCTGCAGCTTGCTAGAGCGTGGGGAACGGGCGGACCAGAGAGGCGAGCAATTTGCGCAAGCTTTCGCCGAATGCCTCATCCATCTCGTCCGCGATGCCCGGTAGGCGCTGGCGAAGCGCGCTGGAGAGCATGGCCATCGTACGCTCTGCGATTTCCTCGGATACCGCGATAAGATCGAATTTTGCAAACCATTGCCCGTCGATCCGGCCGCCGCGTGCCGTAACCGCCGCGGCGATCTCGTCGATCAACGACGACTTGAGACCGGGCCGAAAGCTCATGGCCAAGAGCATGAGCGCCGCCCGGTCGATCGTCGCGCCGTAGCTGCGTCGGGCAGTTTCGGGCATATGCGCAAAGCGCCACGTTTTGATTCCGGTGCGAAGTAGGGAGCGGGCACGGTTAACAGATTGTTAACGCGCTCCGACAAGTGCGATTGCAAGCAATAGCTCAATCTGATCTCAACCTGTCCGCATCATAAGCATAAAGCCGTTTGAGCTGAATTTCGGGTGAGCCCGATCGCGGTCCCCAGGTCGCGATCGCTCGCAGCGGAAGGCGCAGCCGGGCGTGGCGTGAAGTTGTGGAATGGGAATGCACAGGTCCAGGCGATGAGCGCGGTTCCGGCAAGTTCGTTGTCTGCGGCAAGTGACGAAACGGGCGATGCCGCCACGCCCGAGGCGCGCCTGCCGCTGTGCTTCGTCATCGACAGTGACGCCAGCGTCCGGCGCTTTCTCTCGCTCATCCTGCATGGCGCCGGCCTCAATACGCAGGAATTTGCCGCCGGCGAGGCGTTAGCCGCCGCATTGGCCAAGCGCGCGCCGGACATCGTCTTCCTCGACATCGCTCTCGAATTCGCCGAAGCGGTCAAGTGCCTGATGGAACTTGCCGACAGCAATTATCGCGGCCAAGTGCAGCTTATCAGCAGCCGCGGCTCAGCCGTACTCGCGCATGTCAAGCATATCGGCGATCAGCACGATCTGCAGATGCTGCCTGCGCTCAAGAAGCCGATCGACCCCCACGCCATTCTCTATGTGCTGCAGCAACTCAAGCTCGGCCATGCGTCGCCGACCGCCGGCCGTATTGCCCTCGACCAGGCGCTGAACAACGGTTGGATCGAGTTCTGGTATCAGCCGAAGATCGACTTGCGCAGGAAGCAGCTTGTCGGCGCCGAATCGTTCGCCCGCGCGCGCCATCCGCAGCATGGGATCATGATGCCGGACGCGTTCATGCCGGGCGCCACCGAGACGAGCCTCATCAAGCTCGCCGAACACGCTCTGGTGTCAGCGCTCAAAGCCGGACTGAGTTTCGCCAAGCTCGGGGTCAACCTGCCGCTCGCGGTCAACATATCCGCCAGTGCGCTCGGCAAGGTGCGGTTTCCGGAGATCTTGCAGACCTATCGCCCGCAATTCGACAAATGGCCGGGCCTCGTCATCGACGTGATGGAAGAGCAGCTCGTTGCCGATCTCGCGCGGGTCAGCGATATCGCCAGAGAGCTCAAGCAATTCGAAGTGAATTTTGCGATCGACAATTGCGGCCGCCGCTATACGTCTTTCGATAAGCTCAAAGAGCTGCCGTTCACCGAAGTCAAACTCGACCGGGCGTTCGTCGCCGATTGCGCCACCAGCAAGGTCAATGCGCCGCTCTGCAAGACCATCATCGACCTGGCCCACAGCTGCGGCAGTGTCGCCGCTGCGATCGGCATCGAGAAAGCTTCCGACGCGGTGGCGTTGCTCAGAATGGGCTGCGACCATGGCCAAGGCTTCTTGCTGGGCCAGCCGATGCCCGAAGAGCTGTTCGTTTCGCTGTTGCGGCAACGCGCCGTCGGACCGGCCCGGCAATCCTTCGCGCCCGAACGCCTGACCGAACTGGCGGACGCTTAATCGGCTAATCGCGGAGCGCCGCGACGAATTTCATCAGGAGCCATAGCCCGGTGAATCCGGCCGCGATGTAGGCCATTTGATGCGGGCTCTGACAGGCGATCGGTGCGGCCATGCAAAAATCACTGGCCCAGTTCTCGCCGTAGCCGGCCGCGGCGACGTCCTGAGCGGTGAAAGACACAAAACTCGCACCGGCGAGCAGGACTGCGATCAACAGCACGAAATTTGCCATTTCGCTTGCTCCTGATGAGCGAGCCGCAACGGCCGTTATGCGCGGCCAGTCATCTCGTTCACCGCTTCTGCAAACGTCACTCCGAGCATGTTCGAGCTACGCCACACGGTCCGGCAGGCAAAGCGCGGGTGCCCATAGCGGGTCAACCGAAGACCGAATGTGTCCGGAATCTGCCCGGCCTCGTCGACCGAGAGCTTTGCGCCGCTCGGCGAAATGTCGACCAATGTGCAAGCCACCAATGGAGCGCCATCGCCGGTGTCGAGCCAGGCGCGATGGCCGACTTCCTCTCGGCTTTCACGTCGCATTGTGAAAGTCATGATCATGCCCAACGTTGTCAGCAGTACGATCACTGCCCTGACCAACCTCGGCTTAGTAAGTAAAAGTACCCATGTTACGAAATCGCTCCCCAACAATGATTATTTTGATCTGCATTTGATTTCGTTTTCTAGAAACAGCGAGGAATTTCAGGCGAATTCCGCAGCGCCCGGCGCAAAGCTTACTGAATGCGCCGCCGGATTTCCTCGATGACGATGCTGTTGTCTTGCTCGCCCTCGCCGTGGCGCAGGCAGGCTTGCAAAACCTCGGCGTGAATCTCGAGCAGTGGCAGTTTTTGGCCGGCCTTGCGCGCCTGATCGAGCATGAGCTGCGTATCCTTGAGCGTCTGGCGCACGCGGCCCTCCGGCACGAAATTTCCCGCCACCATTTTCGGTCCCTTGGTGTCCATGACTTGCGATGCCGCAGCCGACGCGCGCGCCACATTCAGAAACGCCGCCGGATCGAGGCCGAGGCGGGAGGCAAACACCAGCCCTTCGGCAAGCGCGAGCCGATTCAACCCGAGGATGAGATTGACGGCGAGCTTGGCGCGGCCGCCGTCACCGATCCCGCCGATGTGATAGCGCTTCGGAAACAGCGCATCGAGCACCGGCGCGGCGGCTTGCGCGAGCCGTGCATCGCCGCCGATCAGGCCGACGCCGTCGCCCCGGCGGACCTGCTCGCTGGTGCCGGACACCGGTACTTCGAGAAAGCGCAAGCAATTCGCCACCCGCGCGCCGAGCGCGGCGATGCGATCGGGATCGCAAGTCGAGGTGCAAATCACGATCTTGCCTGACGCGGCAGGGACGAGCGCGCGTTCGATCACGTCCTCGACCTGGTCGGTGTTGAAGACCGCAAGCACGATCGGATCGCAGTCGCGCGCGATTTCGGCGAGCGATCCGGCGCGGCCGCCGATTTCCGCAAGCCGCGCGTGCTTCGCCGCGTCGGTATCGAAGCCGACCACGGCAAACCCCGCCGCGGCGAGACGGCGCGCATAGACTTCGCCCATCAGGCCCAAGCCGACGAGCCCGACCGGTGCGCTGATCGTTGTGGCGCTAGTCACAGCACTTGTCATGGCGCTAATCCAACAGCTCGACGTTGAGGTCGCGCGCGACATTATCGAGGCTCTCGCGCAGCGCCTTCGGCACCGGCACGCCATGCGCGCGGCGGTCCATAAGCTTGGTGTGGCTCTGCTCGCCGGGCAGCCAAATCCGCTCGACGCCCGGCAGCCGCGGCGAATTGCGGATATCGCGGATGAGGCGGTCGACGCCGCGCTTGAATTCCGGCGCCGGCAGGAACGCATCGATCGAGATCGCGGCGATCGCCTGTCCGGTATTCGTCGGCTTGCCGGCTTCCTTGACGAAATCGACCACGTCGCGGCCGACCGCGGCGCGATTGAGCGCTCCGGCGAGGATGCCGATGATGAGACTTAGGCCCGAGCCCTTGTAGTCGCCGATCGGCAGCAGATGACCTTCGTCGGCGCGTTTCGGATCGGTGAGCGGTTTGCCCTCGCGGTCGATCATCCAGCCGACCGGCATCGCTTCGCCGCGCTGCGCCTTGAGCCGCACCTTGCCGTAGGCCGCCACGGTCGGCGACATGTCGAGCACGATCGGCGGCTCGTTTTCCGCCGGCACGGCCACGGCCATGGGATTGGTGCCAAGCAAACTCTCGCTGCCGCCCCATGGCGGCAAGTGGTTGCTGCTGCCGACGGCGAAGTACAGCCCGATCATGTCGTGCTTGAGCGGCATCGTCACATAAAGCGCGGCCGGGCCAGCGTGATTGCTCATGCGCGCGCCGACCCAGCCGATGCCGGTTGCTTTGGCTTTTTCGATCGCAAGCTTGGCAGCGCGGCGCATCACCAGATGGCCCATGCCGTTGTCGCCGTCGATCAAAGCGGCCGACGGCCGATCGCTCACCACATGGATATTCGGCGCAGGGTTTATGCCGCCGGCGCGGATGCGGCGCACGTAGAGCGGCAGCCGGATGACGCCATGGGTGTCGCTGCCGCGCAGATCGGCCTCGACCATGAGGGTTGCGAGCGTTTGCGCATCGTCCGCCGGCAGGCCCGCCGCGGTGAAGGCGCGGGTGATAAAGCCGGCGAGCCGCTCGGCTGGAACGCGGGAAACGTCACTGGACATACGATCATGCTCCGCAATGCAGGGTGGGGTGAGGGCTGGTTTCGGGTCGCGTCAAATCATAGGATTAAATGAGCCTGTAAGTGAAGTTTTGGGAGGTAAGCCGAAATGAGCACGATGACCGCGGAAAAAGTCGAGACGCTGGACGGTTGTTTCGGAACCTACCCGCACACTCAGGCGCTGAAGAACGGCGACATCAAATCCGATCGCGTGGCGCTGCGGTTGACGGAGGTCAATCCGGTCTACAAGGCGTTTTTCATGATGGCGCGCGAACAGAAATTCGACGTCAGCGAGATGGCGCTCGTGACCTACCTGCAGGCCAAGGCCTATGGCAAGCCGATCACCCTGATGCCCGCGACGATGTTCGGACGCTTTCAGCACGGCACCATGCTGCACAATTCCGAGCGCGGGACGCTGACGCCGGACATGCTGCCCGGCCGGCGCGTCGGCGTGCGCTCCTTCGCGCAGACCACCGGCTGCTGGATGCGCGGCATCCTCTGGAAAGATTATGGTCTCGACCTGTCCAAGGTGAAGTGGGTGACCTTCGAAGACGCGCATCTGGCCGAATTCCGCGATCCGTCCGGCGTGGAGCGCGCCGCCGACGGCAAGGACATGACGAAGATGGTGCTCGACGGCGAGCTCGACGCCGCGATCTTCGGCAGCAATGTGCCGCCCGACCCGCGGCTCAAAAGCGTCATTCCCGATCCCGATGCGGCGGCGAAGGAATGGTACAAAATCCACGGCACCGTGCCGCTGAATCATATGGTCGTGGTCAAGAGCGCGCTGTCCAAGGCGGACCCCGGCGCGGTGCGTGAAGTGTTCCGCATGCTGGCCGCGAGCAAGAAGGCCGCCGGCCTGCCGAAGCCCGGCGCCATCGACACCATCCCGTTCGGCTTTAACGCGGTCAAGCCGGCGCTCGATCTGATGTCGAGCTACGCGCTGGAAATGCAGATCATCCCGCGGCGCTATTCGGTCGAGGAGTTGTTCGACGACACGACCCGCGCGCTTTAGGAGCCGGCATCCGGTGCATGGCTCGCTAGCCTCCGGTGTTGGGATGCGCGCCGCGCAGCTGGTCCCACTGCAGGAATTCGCGAAATAGCTCCTGACGCTGCTGCGGCGTAGCGAGATCCGGCGTGCCGCCGCCGCGTTGCGCGAGGAATTGATCGAAATCGGCCTGTTGCGCCGAGGCCTGCGGCGACGGCGGCCGATGATTGTCGAGCCAGTCCTGCGCCTCGGGGAATCGCTTCCAGCCCGGCAAATCCGCGGCCAAATTCACTTCGCGCCATGTCGGGTGGCGCGGCGGCTTCTGAAACTCGGCAAAGTGCGAGAAGAACCGGTCGACGAAATTCGCGATGCGTTGATAGCGATCCGAGCCTTTCGGCCAGTTATAGGCGATCATGACCGCCCCATAGGCAATGGTATCGACGCTCTGACCGTCGGCGATGATTCCCGGATAGTCCTTATTGGTGAGAGTCGCCGGCAAATAGTCCTGCTGCAATTTTTTATCGTAGGGCACCGGCAGGAGGCGAATGCCGTCGCTCGCCCGCAATTTTGCGATCGCCGGCGCCGGCTTGGCGCCGAACTGGATTGTCGCGGCGATCTCGCCGGTCTTCATCTTTTCGTAGGCGTCGGCCTGCCCCATGTTGACTTCCACGGGTTTGATGCCGAGCCGTTCGAATACGTCGCCCGAGGACACTTCCGTCGCGCTGCCCATATCGCTGAAATTGACTTTCTTGCCGTTCAACTGGTCCAGCGAAGTGATGCCGGAATCGGCGCGCACGAGAATGTGCATTTCGTCGTCGGAAAGCTTGGTGATGTAGACGATCTTGTCCGCGATATCGCCAAGCTCGCCCGAGCGACGAAACTTGCCGAGCACGCTCGTAACCGTAATTCCGAGATCGATGCCCTTGAGGTAACGCACGTCGCGGACGTTCTGCGCGCCGCCCTTGCCGATGACCGGCAAGACGCGGAAATTGTTGCCGTCGTCGAGAACAGCGGACAAGTCGTAGGCCAGCGTCAGCCACGCTGCATTGATATTGCCGGAAACGATGGCAATCGTATTGGCGTTTATCTGAGCGCCGAACGAGCCGAGATCCGGCTTATCCGGGATCGGCGCATTCCCATCGAATGCGCGCTTCTTTTGCGCAAGACCTGGTGAAATGGAAACGGTCGCGGCCAATGCCGCCGCGAGCAAAGCCCAAGCCAGTCGTTTCGACCCCGGTTTATTAGATGCCAATGACCGCCGCAGATACGCCCACATGTTCACCCCCGCGCGGCAGGTTTACTCTACGCAACACACACACACAAAGACGTAGCAGCAACCTCTTGAACTGTTGACCGCAATCCGTTGACCCATCGTTCACGCTCAATGCCGGCGTTGACTTCACCTCATTGCGCAACGATGAGCAGAGTCATTCCAAGGGAATCCGGCAACTGCGTGATCGAACTATGATCATTCTAGGACTCCGTCGGGTCGCGAAGTCGTCACATTTTTATGCGGCCATTCGCCGTGGTGGAGCCACCTTCAACGGGTGGACAAGATTAGGGGTGCGTCATGAACTTTGCCAAACCGCTAGGGTCCGCCGAAATCGAGAAATCAGGTGAGACGGAAGTCGAAGGAAATATTCGCGAACTGACGCGCGGCAGCGCGGTCTTTCGCCAAGCCGATAACAGCGACGGTGAAATGACTGCGAACAATCTCGGCGCATTGCTGCGCCGGGTTTCCGGAAGCTCGACGCGCCAAATCGATAATCTGATCGGCGAACTGCGAACGCTGCGCGAAAAACTGCAGAGCGACGGTGATCGCGTTCAACGCGACATTGTCGAATACGCGGCACTGAGCCAATCGGTGATGCAGCTGACCAAGATCGTCGCCGAGAGCGTGAAAAATCTGCCGGACGAGCCAAGCAGCGGCGGTTAGGCTCGGCGACCAGCGATCGCCGCCTCGGCAACTTCGGGGTGGGATTTCGACAAAGCGTCCGGTACAGTCGCCGCGGTGATTCTTATCGAACCGGCCGACCGGTTTGATGGAAATATGGCTGCGGCTGATACCGTACGGTCGAATGTGCAGCATTCCCAACAAAAATGCCGCTGCAACCATTTGTTAACCATTATTACCACAGCATTGCGTAGATAAGTGATCGGGAGATCACCCATGAACATCATCACATTGGCGTCGCGAAAGGGCGGAGCGGGCAAGAGCACTTTGACGGCTCACCTCGCTGCCTTCACCCGGCAAGCCGGCCACCGCTGCGTGGTTATCGACGCCGATCCGCAGGGCTCGCTGACGCTCTGGCATTCGCTGCGCGCCGACGGCAACCCGCCGTTACGCAGCGCGGCCCGCGGGGTCGACCGCGCGCTCGCCTCGGCAATGGTCGAAGGTTACGAATGGGCTTTCATCGACACGGCGGCGAGCATGTGGGTGGTGGCGCTGGAAGCGATCCGCGCGGCGACCTTCGTGCTTGTTCCGGCGCGGCCGGGATTTTTCGATCTCAATGCCGTGCGCGAGACGGTCGCGACCGCGCGCGAACGCAACAGACCCTACGCGGTCGTGCTCAACGCCGCGCCGGTGAAGCGTGAAGATAGGGAAGCCCCGGCGGTGACGCAATCGAGGGCGTACTTCGACAAGCTTGGTATCCCCGTGTGGTCGGGCCAGATCAGTCAACGCACCGGATACGTCCTCACGCTCGCCGCCGGCGCCAGCGTATGCGAGGTCACGCCTGAATCGATCGCCACGTCCGAAATTGCCAGACTGTGGTCGGCAGTCGAACGTTCGGTCGCTGCGATCAACCAAGCGCGCCCAGGCGCCGGTGCCCCGCACGGCCAGGCCGCCTAGTCCAATCAATTCATCTCCGCACCAAGCGGCGATATGGCAATCAGTGCCTGCCGCAAGGCGGCGTTGAGTTTCTTGGTTTCCGCTTCGGCGAGCTTCCGAAATGCCGGCGACATGTCGTGCACGCGGTCAGGGTGGTTCTGCTTGACGAGCCGCTTGTAGGCCTCTCTGACCTCTTCGATCGTCGCCGAAGATGACAGGCCCAGCACGGCATACCACGTCATGTCTGCGCCAATCTCCATTGAAGCCGCCGGCTGCGAGGCATGCCCATCGGCCCGGCCGACCTGCGGCTGATCGATAACTTGTGCCGGGTCGCTTCGCGCAAGCTCCTTGAACGCGCAAAATTCGCATCCGTATTCCCGGTGCAGGCCGGCCCATCGGACGAGATAAAACACCGGCGCCGCCGCTGCGGCAAAGCCGGCGGCGATTGCGTTGGCATAGAAAAACCGCTCATCGATCGGATACCAGACCAGCACGTTAGTCACGCCGGTCGTCAGTTCGTCGGCCCATGCCGGCTGTTCGGGAACATGGAACGCGATGAGCAGCAGGGCGAATCCCACGACATGCGCCGCCAGCGCGCGGCCCAGGGCGGATTTCGAACTTATCAGGTGCGCCCACGATCTCAGCCGCTGCAGCGGCCGGCGCTTGAGCCGGGCGATGGTTTCCCGCAAAAGCTCCGCGTGCGCTATGAGGTCTTCGAATTCATCGGCGTCGCCGTGATCGAACTGCGGTCCACGGGCGAGAATGCCGCGCCAGAAGCCATTCGGCCGCCCACTCTGATTTTTGATCGCGCTAAGCCGGTCGCAAATCCCGCCGTAAAGCCGCATCGCTCGATCCAATTCGAGCGCCTCGAATTTGCGAAGCGAGAATTCCGGTCGAACCTGACGCGCGGCCGACGATTGCCGAAGATAGGCGAGCAGCAGCCCCGGCAGCACCGGCCACAACGCGAGCAACACCGCGTTGACCAGCGCCAATGAAAATACTTCGCCGCTTCCTGGCTCAACCATAGCACGCGACGCCGACTAGATTACGCAAACGCTGACGGTCGCGGGCGCTAAGATCGCCCCTCGCAATCCAAAGCTAAAGCCGCATCCTGTCAGAACGCGGGCAGCACCCAGTCAAAAATAAGCCGACGCTGTCGGGCGGCGCGGCCTTATTTAAGAACTAAACTCAACCGTATCGTCTCGATCGTGGCCAGCTAGTAGCGAGTTCTGATGCCATGCGAGAACGATTTATTGCCTATGTGGTCTGTCCAAGGTGCGGACAGAAGGGGGCGGCGGTTTGGGAAGAGAATGAGGATCCGGTTTACCAGCGAGGCGATTGGGGCACGACCTTGACTCGCGTATCGGAAGGCTTTCGCGCAGATCCGGGCGGAAAAATTTTCTGCGCCGTTTGCGGCGTTGAGGCCGTGGTGGGGCCGAACCGGAAGAGTTAGTTATTGCCGGTCAGACGGGCATATCCAGGCGTCGTGCGCGACACATTGCGCGCGATAACGAACATCACGTAGTCTAACCGGACGCGGCCGCGAAGCCGTTCCGGGAGGTGTCGCCATGCTATTTCCGCGCCGACGATTTTTGTATCTGGCGGCAAGTACGCTCGCCACTTCCCTGTCACCGAAGATTGCACTGGCGCTCGACTACCCGACCCGGCCGGTGCATTTGGTCGTCGGCTTTCCTCCCGGTCTGGCCCCCGACATTGTCGCGCGCGTGATTGCCCAACCGCTGTCGGAGCGGTTCGGCCAGAATATCGTCATCGATAACCGGCCCGGCGCTGGCAGCAATATCGCCGCCGACACCGTCGTGCACGCTCCGGCCGACGGCTATACGCTGCTCTACGTCACGCTGGGCAACGCCATCAACGCGTCGTTCTATAAGCACCTGGATTTCGATATCACACGCGATATCGCGCCGGTTGCCGGCATCGTGCGGTCGCCCAGCGTGCTTGTGGTCAGCCCGTCGGTTCCGGCCCAGACGCTCCCCGAGTTCATCGCCTATGCCAAGGCCAATCCCGGCAAGATCAATTTTGCGTCCGGCGGCATCGGCACCGCACCGCATCTGGCCGGCGAGCTGTTCAAGCAACTGGCCGGCGTCGACTTGGTCCACGTGCCGTATAGCAGCAGTTACATGCCCGATCTGCTCGCCGGACGAGTGCAAGTCACGTTCGCCCCAATAGCAACCTCGATTGCCGACATCAAAGCCGGCAAGCTTCGGGCGCTGGCGGTGACCAGCGCGGCGCGCTCCGATGTGCTGCCGAATATTCCGACGGTGGCCGAATTTGTTCCGGGCTACGAGGCAAGCGTCTGGCACGGCGTCGGTGCGCCACAGGGCACGTCGCAGAATATCATCGGTACGCTCAACCGCCAGATCGGCGCCGTTCTCGCCGCCTCCAATGTGACGGCGCGGCTTGGGGGGCTGGGCGCCGAGCCGATGCCGATGACACCGGGAGAATTCGGTAAGTTTGTCGTCGCCGAGGTCCAAAAATGGGCGAACGTTGTGAAGCTCGCGGGCCTCAAGGCGGAGTAATCCGTACGATTGCCGAAGGCGGCTCGCGCTGAATTTCCGGCCAAAATGGTAAACAGCGTGGCGGTCCGTGTGCAGGGCTAAAAGCCGCGCTGGCCGCTTCGGCGTCAATCTTTGTGGCAATCGCCCCAACAATACCTCAGATTTCGACACAATCCGTCACGCTCCCGCCCCGGCGATTTGGTGAGATTTCCTTGACCGATAAGGTCGGGGAGCCGCGCGTCATGCGTTGCTGGGGAATTGCCGTCGTCCTCGGGTTCTTTGCGATTGCTGCCTGCGGCCAAGCCGCGGCGGCGGACGATGCCGATTCCAAACTTGCGGCTCCGCCGATTACCGTTTCCGGAAATCGGCATATCGGCGCTGATATGATCCGGTCCTATTTGCATCCGTCGGCAAGCGGAAAGCTCGACGCGGCGGAGCTCGATGCCGGTCTCAAGCGCCTCTACGCTACCGGTCTGTTCAAGGACGTGAAGATATCGCGCACCGGCGATCGTGTTGTGGTGACGGTCGTCGAAAATCCGACGATCGGGATTATCAGCTTCGAGGGCAATAAGAAGCTCAAAGACGCCGATCTGAAGAAGGTCATTCAATCCAAGGCGAACGGTCCGTTGTCGCGCGCATCCGTGCAAAGCGACGTCCTGCAGATCGTCGAGCTTTATCGTCAGCGCGGCTACTACGACGTCCACGTCGTTCCGGAAACGATCGCTGTGAAAATGCCCGATAAGATTGCCGCCAAAAATGGCGAAGAGAACCCTGCTGCGCTCGGGCACGTCAATCTCGTCTTTGAGATCAAGGAAGGCGACAAGCTCGCGGTCCGGCAGATCCAGTTCGTCGGTAATAACGCATTTTCCGCAACCAAGCTCAAAGCCGTGGTCAAGACCGGCACGACGAATGTCTTGAGCTTTCTGCTCGACAACGACAGCTACGATGACGACCGTATCGAGTCCGATCGCGATCTCCTCCACCGCTTCTATCTCGCGCACGGCTATGCCGACGTGAAAGTGTCGTCCGCGGCAAGCTACGATGCCGCCCAGAAAGGCGTCGTTTTGACGTATACGGTCGATGAAGGCCCGCAATATCGGCTGGGGAAGGTCAAAATCGAATCTGATTTTGACCAATGTCGCGACGGCGACAGTGCGCGATGCCGTGCACACGCAGTCAGGCGATGTCTACGACGCCGATGCCGTCAATAAGACCGTCGAGGATATGGCGATGGAGCTGGCCAAGGCCGGCGAGCCGTTCGCGAACGTGGTCGCCGGCAGCGAGCGGCAGCAGGGCCGCCTGATCAATCTGGTCTACACGATCGAGCAGGGCAAAAGGCTCTACATCGAGCGCATCGACATCCACGGTAATACCAAGACCCGCGACGACGTGATCCGGCGCGAATTCGATTTCGGCGAAGGCGACGCCTATAATCGCGCGTTGGTCGACCGCGGCGAGCGCCGCCTCAAAGCGCTGGGTTATTTCAAGTCGGTGAAAATCAGCACGCAGCCGGGCTCGGCGCCGGACCGCGTCGTGCTCGACGTCGAGCTTCAGGAGCAGCAGACCGGCAACTTCTTTATCTCCGGCGGCTACTCCACGACCGACGGCATGCTCGCCCAGGTATCGATCAGCGACCGGAATTTCCTCGGCACCGGCGACACCGCCAAGGCTTCGGTAACTTACGGGCAATATGCCAGAGGTTTCGATCTCGCTTTCTCCGATCCGTGGTTTCTCGACGAGCGCGTCGGCGTCGGCGCCGATGTGTTTGCCCGGCAAACCTTCGCCAACAGCAACCAGGCTTTCAACACCAGTATGTATGGGGCGAAATTTGCGGTCACGACGCCGTTGAACGAAAACCTCGGCGTGAGCTGGAACTATTCGATCTATAATCAAGGTCTCACGCTCGATCCGGCGCTCGGCACGGCGTCGCTGCCGATCCAGCAGGCGGCGCAGGCGGGCTCGTATTGGGTGTCGTCGATCGGCAACGGCGTGACTTATTCGACGCTCGATAATCCAAAAGATCCGACGACCGGCATTCGCGTGCAAACCAACAACGAATTCGCCGGGCTGGGCGGCGCCGCGGATTTCGCCAAAACCACCGAAGACGTTCGCCTGTATCACCCGATCGTCGGCGACCTCGTCGGCATGGTGCGCGCGCAAGGCGGCTACGTGACACCGTGGGGCGGTCAGCAGCTGCCGTTGCTAGACGGTTTCTTCGGCGGTCCGCAGCTGGTGCGCGGCTTCGCGCCCTATGGCTTCGGACCGCGCGACGTTACGCCCGGCACGACCATGGATAATCTGGGCGGCAATGCCTACTGGACCACGACGGCCGAGTTACAGTCGCCGATGCCGTTCGTCTCGCCCGACGCACAGCTGAAAGTCGCCTTGTTCTCCGATACCGGCAGCCTGTGGGCAACCAATGCATCCGGCGTTTCAAAGCTGGCGTCATTGTCGCCATCGCAGCAGATCGCCAATTCGCGCGCGGTGCGGTCCTCGGTCGGCGCCAGCCTGATCTGGGATTCGATGTTCGGGCCGATCCGGGTCGATTACGCCTATCCGATCGCCAAACAAGCCCTATGACGTCACCCAACGGCTGCAATTCACCGCCGGTGGATTTTGAATCCTCGCCGGCGTCGGCTTTGGCATAATCCATGTTTGTCTGTTTCCAGCTGATACCCGGCCAGGGAGCGCATAGAATATGGTCTCGCGAATCAGTGATGAGCGAGGCTCAAGATGGCAAATTTCATATTGCTGATCGCCATCGTGTTGGCAGGCGCGAGCTATACTTCGTTCACCGCCAGGAGCACGATTGACGCATCCAATGGCGACAATTGGGCGACGAGTTTTTGTTCGTCCACGCACCAGCTTTGCCAATACCCGTATCAAATGGCCTATGCGGCGGCCGGGTTGGCGGCGCTCTGGCTATTGGTGAAGTTTCTGTCGGCCATACGAGACTAGCCGCCGCTTACAGAGTGGTTGGCGCGCGACTTGGGCTTCGATTCAGGAATGCCTCTTGGAGGGAGGCGGGATTGACTCGCGGCGTTCTGAGCGAACCGGAGTGACGAAAAAAATAGTGAGAAAACGCTAACAGCTTCAGGTCTTGTTACGTTTGTGTCCTTTCGCTTGAGTGCCGGCAGGCGCTTTTTTCTTCTTTTTTGTCTCATTGTAATCAACAGCGGCACGGATGAGATTTTTCAGGGCTCGCTCATTGATCTTATCGCCCTCGCAAAAATCGATCGCTCGTCTCATGTTGCCTTCGAGGCTGGAGTTGAAGAGGCCCGAAGGATCCGCCAATAACGCGCCATTGGCGAAGGTCATCTTCACGACAGCCTTATAGGTCTCGCCGGTGCAGATGATTCCGGCATGCTCCCACACCGGAACTCCTCTCCACTTCCATTCCTCGACGACCGCGGGCTCGGCTTCCTTGACTAAGGCACGGAGCCGGCTGAGCAGCTCGCCCCGCCAGTCGCCCAACTCCTTGATCCTCCCGTCGATCAGCTGAGAGGGGGAGCCTCCGCCTTTTGCTTCCTTCGCATCGATCTTCTGAGCGGTCGTCGCGGCCTTCTTCATGGGTGTTGTCCCCCCTGCGCCACGTGGTGGCATACGGCAGCACGAACGAGTACAGGCCGCGGAACAATAGCAGAGCGGCAGCAGCGGCGAATAGACTGCTCAGGAGCGGGGTTCCCCCAATCCACGGGGCGACGAAGTTGCCGACGGCGGTGCAGGACGACCAACGGTCGCGGGTCCGTTGCACCGCGACATTTAATTGAACTTCAGCCCTGCCGCCTTCGCGAGCTTGATGTTCTGAACGATCTCCCTGGCGATCATGGCATCGATTTGCTGCGGACTGAGCGGCATCGGTTCGACGCCCTGGGCGCTGAGCTTTTCTCGGACCGCCGGCAGCGCCAGCGCTTTGCCCACCTCGTCGTGCAGCCGATCGACGATCGGCCGCGGCGTTTTCGCCGGCGCCAGCATGCCGTTCCAGAAGACGTAATCGGAATCCGCAAAGCCGAGCTCGATCGTGGTCGGTACGTCCGGCAGCGCCGGCGAGCGCTTCGTCATGCTCACCGCAAGCGGCAAGAGCTGGCCGTTCTTAATGAACGCAATCGCGGAAGAGATGCCGATGAAGCAAAAGTCGACGCGGCCGGTCATCACTTCGGTGAGCGCCGCCGGTCCGCCGCTGAACGGTATGTGCGTCGCCTTGATGCCGGCCGACAGCAGGAAGCGCTCAGCCGCCCAGTGCGTGGCGCTGCCGACGCCGGCGGAGGCGAAGGTCATGTGGCCGTCTTGGTCGCGCTCGACGAGCTCTTTGGCCGTCTTGATGCTTTTCGACGGCGCCACCAGCAGCACGTTCGGCACCACACCGAAAATGGCGACGCCAGCGAAGTCTTTGGAAGGGTCGTAAGAGAGATTCGGATAGGCGGCGGGCGCCGCCGAATGCGCCGACGCGTTGATCAACAGCGTATAGCCGTCGGGGTCGGCTTTGGCGACGACGGCTGAGCCGATGGTGCCGCCGGCGCCGCCGCGGTTTTCGACCACGATGGTCTGGCCAAGCTGTTTCGCCAGCGGATCGAGCACGACGCGGCCGATGATGTCGATGGTGCTGCCGGGCGCAAACGGCACCACCGCGCGAATGATCTTGTCATTAGGCCAAGCGTCCGCCAGGGCGCGGCGAGAAACGGCGGGTGCGGCAAGCGCGCCGGAAGCGAGCGCTAGGAAATGGCGACGAGTAGTCGTGTTCATTGAGGAGTCCTCTCGATATTTGCGGTGGAGCTAATTGTTCCACAGCGTCGCAAACTGTGTCGCCACGACCTGCTCGTAGGTCAAGTCGTGGTCAAGTATGTGCTGCCGTCGCGCGAATTCCGTCATGCCCGCGATGAATTCGCGCGACAGTGCGGCATCGTAATAGGGCAGGTCGCGGCGAATGAGATCCACGATCAGCGCGGCTTCGGAAGCCGGAAACAGCTTGTTGCCGACCTCGGCGGCGCGCGTCACGTTGGCCTTCAGCGCGGCTTGCGTTTTGACGATGGCGCGCACCGCGGCTGCGGCGGTATCCGGCGCGCGCGCGATCAGCGCATCGGTCGCGGCGATCGTCGCCGCGGTATAGTTGAAGCACGGTTTCGGGCCGTCGCCGCGGCGCACGTCGAGCACGATGCTGCCGACGCCGCGGCGCACCGCCACCTCGGCGCCCATGCCGTTCGCCCAGAAGCCGTCGATTTTGCGCTCCTCCAGCGCTTTCGCCGCGGTGACGCCGAAATTGACGCCGGCTTCGAGCGAGCCGGGCACCGGCGCGATTCTTACCCGGTCGCGCTCAAGGTCCAGGCCGGCCTCGATGAGCAAGCCGCGCAATCCTTTGTCGACCCACGGCGCGGCGCCGATGCTGCGGCCCTTGACTACGGAAATATCGCCACGTCGCGCGCGAAGGTCGCTATGCATCACCAAAAACCAATACATGCCCTGCGCCTGCGCGCAGATGAGCTTTATGCCGCGAAAGCCGGGAAACGCCGCGAGTGCGGAATGCGCCGAGCCGCCGACGAAATCGACCGCGCCGTCGCGCAGCGCGGCGTATGCCTTATCGACCGGGAAGATGAGTTCGAGTTCGACGTCGAGACCTTCGGCTTTGAAGAAGCCGAGCTCGACCGCGGCCTCGGCCGGAAAGTACGAATTGGATATCATATCCGGCACGGCGAGCTTCATGGCGATGCGTCGTGCTACTTCTTCCCGTCCAACAGCCAGCCGAATTTTTCGCGCGCCTTGCGGGCGACTTCCGGGCTCGGCGTGTTGGTCGGCGGAAACTTGTCGCGCCAGTGGAACGGCCGGCAGGCGTCGATTACAGCGACCGAATGCGTCATATCGCCGGCGGCGCGCTTCCACGGCGGCAACACCGGATCGGCCGGCGAGTCCCACGAGCCGTTGATGAACTGGATCGACTGCGCCGGATCGGTGCGGGTGAGCATCGCCCACAACAGATGATCGAGGTCGGTGACGTCGACGTCGTCGTCGACGACCACGATATATTTCGACGCATAAGCCGACGCGCCGCACTGCGCGGCGATGTGGCCCGCTTGCACGGCATGGCCGGGGTACTGTTGCGTAATCGAGACGGCATGAAACAGCCGCGCGCCGCCGATCTCGTGGCACCAAACCTGTTGCACGCCAGGCACGCCGGCATTGGTCATGTTCTGCTTGATCGTTGCCGAGCGGAGCACCGCGCGGTAGCGCGCCATTTCGTCGGGGCCGCCGCCCATCGGCGGGACGCCGAGCAGGATCGGATCATTGCGGTGATAGATCGCCTTGACGTCGAGCACGGTCGTCGGCTTGGCGCCGCCGGCATAATGGCCGGTCCATTCGCCAAACGGACCCTCGATCTCGCGGCGGTCCGGCGTGACGAAGCCTTCAAGCACGATCTCGGCGCCGGCCGGAAACGGCAGTCCGGTGATTTTGCCGCGCACCATCTTCATGGGCCGGCCGCGCAAGCCGCCGACGATGTCGATCTCGAACGTGCCGTAGGGCGCTTCGAGCCCGCCATAGAAGAAAGTCAAGGGATCGCCGCCGAGCACCATCGCCACCGGCATCGGCTCGCCGCGCTTGAAGTATTTGGCGCGATGGATGTCGCCATGATGCCCCGCCGCGATCAGGAGGCCGACCGAATTGCGGTCATGCAGCTGTGCGCGGTAGGCGCCGGCATTGAGCCAGTCTTCCTCCGGATCTCTCGTGATGCTGTAGGTGCCGGTGCCGATATAGCGGCCGCCGTCCTTTTCGTGCCAGATCGGCGCCGGAAATTTGGTAAGGTCGACGTCGTCGCCCATCAGCACGTTTTCGAGCACCGGGCCGTCCTCGACGATCTCGTGCGGAATGATCTTTTGCTCCTTGAGAAAGGCTTCGCGGTAGGAGTCGCTCAATTCCCACTTGGTCAGGTGATCGGGAAAGCCGAGCGTCATGTTCCGGCGCGTACCCGCGAACATATTCAGCAGAACGCGGAAGCCCTTCGGGCAGCCGGGAATATCGTCGAACACGACGCACGGGCCATTTTCGGCGCGCAACACCGCTTCGGCGGCAAGCCCGATATCCTCCTGCCAGCTCGCGCCCGAGACATTGCGCACTTCGCCAAGGGCCTCGGCGGCC
Organism: uncultured Alphaproteobacteria bacterium; assembly: GCA_963775515.1. GTDB lineage: Bacteria > Pseudomonadota > Alphaproteobacteria > Rhizobiales > Xanthobacteraceae > BOG-931. Next base: position 36,552 of record CAVZIQ010000003.1, read on the forward strand.
GACAACCATTCGCGTAAATCGTCGTAGGCAATGGCGGCCTTGACGTTGCTGTGCTGGTTCATTGGGTTTCTCCCGGACTGCGGCCAGGATGGCCGGTGCGGCGGTCTTGTCAATGCTTACACATTTGCCTCATCCTCCGCTGGTAGCGGCAACGATGCGGGCAAGGAATAGAGTCCACCCGCCATACGTCAGGGAGCGTCACGCCATGAACCGCCCGCAACAGGGATTTCCGCCCATTCTCGATCATCGCGGCGCGCCGCAGGTGCGCCGGTTCGATGAGCAGCGCTGGCTCATCGACAATATCATCCGCGCCAACGGCATCGATTGGGACCAGCCTCGTTCGCTGTATATCCATTTGCCCTGCGGCATCGAGGCCAACGCCGATTTCGCCGGTATCCGCGAGCGGGTGAAGAAGATGGCCGATATCGGTCCCGCCTTCGCTGCGGTGGCGCGGCGCCGCGAGGCCAAGGCCAATGCCGCGGCGCTTGCCGATCACAAGGTCACCGCGCGCGACAATTTCTTCATGGCCGCGGTGCATTGGGGCGCGGCGCAATGGCCCTATGACGAGAACGACGAGACCAACGTCGCCTACAACAATAAAAAGCGCGAGTGCTACGCCAAGTATGCAACGCTTGCGGATCATCACGTCGAGGCGGTCTGGGTGCCTTTCAAGGATAAGGCGATCCCGGCGTGGCTGCATTTGCCGCCGAATCAGTCGCAAGGTCATTCCAGCGGCCGGCTGCCGGTGGTGATCTCGATCCCGGGCATGGATAGCTACAAGGAAATTCAGGTCGCGCTCTACGGCGATAAGTATCTCAACCGAGGCATGGCGGTGCTGGCGATCGACGGGCCCGGTCAGTACGAGGCGCCGATGATCGGGCTTCACTTCACCATGGAGAACTGGATGGCGGCGGGGCCTGCTTTGGTCGACTGGATCGCCGCGCGGCCGGAGCTCGATGCGACGCGGATTGGCGTTGCCGGGACCAGCTTCGGCTCGCTGTTCGGCACCGTGCTGACGGCGAACGAGCCGCGCATCAGGGCCTGCGCGGTGATGTCGGTGTGTCACGAGCCGGGCTGTCACACCATTTTCCAGGAGGCGTCGCCGACCTTCAAGAAGCGCTTCATGTATATGTCGGGCATCATCGACGAAATCGAGTTCGATGAGTTCCGCAAGAAAATCACCTGGGAGGGCCATGCCGACAAGATCCGCGCGCCGTATCTCTGTCTCGCCGGCGAAGCGGAGGAATTAAGCCCGCTTGAACATTCCGAACGCCTGATGGCGGCGCTCAAGGGACCGAAGCAAATGGTGGTGTACCAGGAATCGCGCCACTCGGTCGGCAATGTACCCGCCGCCAATCTCGGGCCGTTTCCGCCGATCCTGCTCGCCGACTGGCTCGCCGACCGCCTCGCCGGCAAGCCGTTCGTCAGCGAGCGCTGGTACGTCACCGGCTCGGGCGAGATCAACAAGACGGCGTATTAATCCGATCGCCGAACGACGCTGCGTCGGGCCGCGATCGTGATGTCGCGGCCTGTTCGCATTCAATGCCCGGCTCACTTGGCCGCCGGCGTGACGTCTCCTTTAAACGCGGTGTTATGCTTCGGGAACCGGACGTGCCCTTTGAGCATGTAGTGCCAGTACAATAGCGGCAGGCCGGTGACTTTGATCCACCAGCCGACCCAATGTTCCTTTGCCGGATTGAGCGGCAGCGTCGGCGTCGCCTTGCCGCCATAGATGAACTCGGCAAGGATCGCTTTGCCAACGGCGGTGGTCAGCGGACAGGATGCATAGCCGTCGTAGCCGCCTTCGACCGCGGTCTTCCCGATCATATGAAGAATGTTCTCGGCGACGACAGGCGCCTGCTTGCGCACCGCCGCAGCCGTCTTCGAATTCGGCGACGACGCCACGTCGCCGAGCGAGAACACGTTCGGATAGCGCGCATGCTGCATCGAATTCTGATTGACCTCGACCCAGCCCGCCGCATTGACGAGCGGGCTGGATTTGATTTCCTCGGGCGGACTCTGCGGCGGCGATACGTGCAACATGTCGAACGGCACGGTCACCCGCGCGCCTTTGTTTTGCTCGTCAACTTTCTCGAACGTCGCCGTCTTTGCCGCTCCGTCGACTGCCACCAGATTGTGCTGGTAATGGACGTTGACGCCGTATCGCGCCGCGATCTTCACAAGTTCGCGGGCGAAATACGGAACGCCGAAAATGACCGGAGCGTGGACGTAATAATCCAGACTGCACTCTTTAAGCAGGCCCAGGCGCCGTAGATGGTCGGCGGCCAGGTAGACGATCTTCTGCGGCGCGCCGGGGCACTTGAAAGGCAATGGCGGCTGCGTAAACACCGCGCGGCTGCCGGCCTTCAACTTTTGCAGGCACTCCCAGGTGTAGGTGACGTGCGCGGGGGAATAGTTGCTGCACACGCCATTTTTGCCGAGCGTCTCGGCTAACCCCGCGATCTTGCCCCAGTCGAGCTTCACGCCGGTGCAAACCACGAGGTAGTCGTAGGTCAAAGCGTCGCCGTTCTTAAGCCGAACCGTGTTCTTTTCCGGTTCGAAGGCTTGGGCTGCGTCGCGGATCCAGCGCACGCCGACCGGAATCAGGCTTTGCTCCGGACGCCGCGTGCGTTCCAGCGGATAGACGCCGGCCCCGACCAGCGTAAATGCCGGCTGATAGTAGTGGTCGAATGACGGCTCGACGATGGCGATATCGGACCCCGGCGCGCGGCGCTTCAGGATCGCCGCAACCGTGATGCCGGCGGTGCCGCCGCCGACAATGAGAATCTGATGATGTGTTGGTGCCGGCATGTTTTCCCCTCCGCCTGGATCCGTGCGGCAATTCTTGGATCACTCAGCGCCGCACGAAAGTGCAACCTGCCGCTCGTTCAATGCGATATTTAATTAGACTATGCTAATATATTCACCGTGTCGAGGGTCGCCGTCCGCAGCATTGCAAGCCGCGATCAAGGCGCCTGGACGGACCGCAAATAGGCGATGAACGCGCGCGCATCCTGCCGCGTGAACCGGAACGTCGGCATATCGGGGTGACCGGACGTCAGGCCGTCGCGCAGTCGCGCCACGAATGAGTCGATATCGACGCGGCGGTCGAGGCTACGAAACGGCGGCGCGCCGATATGGGGGCTCTGATCGGCGCGGCCGACGGCGTGGCAGCCTGCGCACATCCGTTCGGCGAGTGCGTAACCCTGCTTCTGCCGCGGCGTGAGTTCGTCCGCGTAGCTGCTGCACGCGAAGTTGGCCGCGAACGGGATGAAGAGAATAAACCGCATCGTTGTCGCGTGACGCATGCAGGTCCCTTTTTCGGCTGCGAAACTGTCGCCAGATGTCGGTTGCTAGTCAAGGGATCGATGGCGCGAGCACTATCGCCGCACGGCGTGGCACCCGATCGTCTCAGCCGCCTGCCGGATATTGGATTGCTACAACCGCGATCGGCCTGGATGGCGATGCAGCGTTTATATCTTCCGGCAGATCACGGTGCCGGAGAGATATGAGGAGGGCGCCGAAACAACCGCATAGCACTGAATTGCGCCGGGCGTCTCACGACGGTCACGAGATCGCCGGTCGAGATCCTCAAGGAATGGCGCCGCCAGTTGAGCTACGAAGTTGGCGGATATCCGGAACGGCAAACTTTCCCGCTGCGGCTCGTTGCTGGGAGCGCGCGAAGCAACGACATCGGTTGCCGACTTGTCGTCGGTCATTTCGATCGCGATCGATAGTTTCATCTCGCGTGCGGTCCCGCGCATTGGGTTGCAAGATTGGTTTAGCATGACCGGCCGTCGCCGGCATCCCGATATGTCCTTACTGGAAACTACCTAGCAGCGCGGCGCTGCGACTGTCGCGGTTCCGTTCTTCGGGTTCCATACGAAATTATACGCACGCGAAAATTAGGCGATGGGCAACGACCGCAATTTATTCTGCGCGGATCTGATGATCTGGCGCAATAACGTGGCACAAGAGACGAGCGGTCCTGGGCGAAGCCCCCTTCTGGTCCAAGTTGGCAAGTATCAAGCCCGGGGCCGCTCACCTTGGTACAGAACGCCGCGTTGCGATCCCAAGATGTAGCTGTCTTCATGTTGCGTGAAATCAACTCGCTGCCGGATTTGGTAAGGGCGCGCGGCGGCGCGTCCAAACTGCCGCATCGGCATTGCAACACCTGCCAGTTTCACACGCTCAATTTCTGCGGCGCGCTGTTCGGCGCAACCTGCCGTCCGATGGCGATCGGGGGCAAGGCCCGCGAAATCGCCGCGCGGCAAAATATCTATCGCGCCGGCGAACCCAACGAAGGCGTGCTGGTGATTTGCACCGGCTGGGCTGTTCGCTTCGTGCAATTGCCCAACGGCAAGCGCCAGATTCTCTCGGTGCTGCTGCCGGGCGACCCGGTCAGTCCGACCGCCATTTTCGAAAATCAGTTTTCCTTTTCCGTTCAGGCGGTGACCGAGGTGCGGTGCTGCTCGTTTCCGTTCGCCGAGGTCCGCGCCAGGATTTGCGACAATCCCTCGTCGTTTGACGTGTGGCTCCGCTTCACGGCGGCGGAGCAGCGCGACGCCGACAAGCGGCTCGTCGACCTCGGCCAGCGCACGGCGCAGGAGCGGATCGCCGCGCTGATCGTTCACGTGATGCTGCGGTGCGACGAGCGCGGCGAACTGCTCGACGACGAATTTCCGTTCCCTTTGAGCCAGCAACAGATCGCCGATTTTACCGGGCTCACGCCGGTGCATACCTGCCGGGTGTTGAGTTCGCTGCGCAAGAACGCCATCTGCGACGTCGGCCACGGTTTCGTTAAGGTCATGCAGCGTTCCGCGCTGCAGCGGATGGGAACGCTCAACTAGCCCGTCATCGCGGCGGTCACGCCGCGCGCCGCGCCGCGATCCGCCACGGCAACTCGACGACCGCGAAAGCCGCAGCCGCGAGCGCGACGACGATGATCGCGCGCGCCGGCCACGGACCGAGCGCGGCGACGAACGGCGGAATTTCGCCAGGCGGCAAGTTGCCCAGAAAGCCGTAGTCCGCGTCAAGCCGCAGGTCCAAAGGGACCACGACCGCGAGATAGGCTGCGCCCGCGGCGCAGGCGCGGCCGAAATCCCGCCAGCCGGGGCGAAAGCCGAGCACGGCGAGGTCGAACACGGCATAACCCAGGATGATCGTGTGCTGCGCCCAAAACCACCAGAACAGGGCGCTCGCCGGCCCGAACTGCAGCGCCGGCTGGATGAAGGCCTGCGTGGTGAGCGCGAAGGCCCAGAAATAAAGCGTTGCGCGCAGCCAGCGATGAAGCGTGAGGAGCGCGAGCGGCGCGACCAGGCCGTTGATGTCGCAGATCTGCAGCGGCAGGCCGGTCGCGACATCGATGCCGTTGCGGTTCCACCAGATATTATAGGACAGCCAGTAGGCGATGCCGATAATGCCGAGAGCGCGCCGCAAGCGCGTTTGGTGCGCGGCTCCCACGGCGCGTCCGCCGGCGGCGAGGCCGGCGACGACAAAAAGGCAGACCGCGACCGTGACGAGGTGCGTTCCGCCATAGGGAACGAACCTGTCCCAGCCGCCGCCGGCAAGCGAATCAAGCGCAGACGCGGCCATGGCGGGTGCTCTCCGCGATTTTTTAGAGCCTTCCGCCGACAGTAATATGTCAGCTCGCGATCGCCTCGAGCCGCCGCCTGGTCACCGGCGGTCCGAAGCCGCCGATGACGATGAACACGATCGCCATCGCCCCGGCGATGAAGCCGAACACGCCGATGGTGCCGTAATTGCCGAGCAGGAACGCGATAATGAAGCCGGAGAAGATGGCGGAGAACCGGCTCCACGAATAGACGAAACCCACGGCGCGGGCGCGGATGCGGGTCGGATAGAGCTCGGCTTGATAGGCGTGGAACGAGAACGACATCCAGTTGTTGCAGAGCGTGATCAGGAGCCCGCACACGATCACGCCGGTCGCGCCGGTCTGTTGCGCGAACAACAGCCCGAACACGGCGATGCCGACGGCGGCCCAGGCGATCTGCCATTTGCGCTCGAAATGATCGGCGAAAAACACGCCGACCAGCGGGCCGATCGGCGCCGCGATCGCGATAATGAACGTGTAAGCGAGCGACTTGGTGACCCCGACGCCCTGGGAAATCAGCAGCGCCGGCACCCAGCTCGAGAAGCCGTAATAGCCGACGGTCTGGAACAGATTGTAGATCACCAGCATGACGGTGCGGCCGCGATAGGTGTCGTCCCACATTTCCGACCAGGCGCCGGCCTTGCGCTCGGTCTCGCCGGCGACCGGCTGCGGCGGCGGCAGCTCGACGCCGTCGGCGCGAATCTTGTTTTCCAGATCCGCGACGATGCTTTCGGCTTCCGCGCTGCGGCCGTGCTGTTCGAGCCAGCGCGGCGATTCCGGCAGGCGGCGGCGGATCCACCAGATCACGAAGGCGCCGACCGAGCCGATGATCACCACCCAGCGCCAGCCGTCGAGGCCGAAGATGGTCTGCGGCACCAATTGCCAGCCGAGGAAAGCGACGATCGGCACGGCGGTGAACATGACGAATTGGTTGTAGGCGAAGGCCGGCCCGCGCTCCTCCTTGGGCACCAGTTCCGACACATAGGTGTCGACGTTCACCAGCTCGACGCCGAGCCCGATGCTGGCGATGAGCCGCCACAGATCGATGGTCTCCGGCGAATTCTGAAACGCCATGATGAACGCGCCGATCGAGTACCACAACAGCGCGAAGGTGAAGATCGAGCGGCGGCCGAAGCGGTCGGCGAGCCAGGAGAAGGCGATGGTGCCGATGAACAGGCCGAGGAACAGCGCGGCGACGAAGCTGGCGAAGCCCTGCAGGTCGAACAGGCCCGCCGTGGTCGGCTTGAACAGGCCTGCTTTGAACAGGCCGATCGCGATATAGGCGGTGAAGAACAAGTCGTAGAATTCGAACCAGCCGCCGAGCGACAACAGCGTGACCAGTCTGCGCGTATGCCGCGACGGCGGCAGCCGGTCGAGCCGCGCCGCCACCGTGATTGTCGAATCCGCCGCCATGGATTTTCTCCCCCCAATTGAGCCGCTGTTGAACCGCGGCATTCGCCTTTGCCCGCCGATAGTATACGAACTCGATACCGACTTGATACTGAGTTGGCGTCAAGTCAGCCCTCGGATGGACGCAGCTATGGACGTTTTCGAAGCCGTCGAGTCTCGCATCTCCTGCCGCTGGTTTCTCGACAAGCCGGTCGATGCCGCAATCGTGCGCGACTTGATCGCGCGCGCGGCGCGCGCGGCGTCGGGCGGCAATCTGCAGCCCTGGCAGATCTACGCGCTCACCGGCGAACCGCTGGCCGAGCTCAAGCGGCAAGTCGCGGACTTCGTCGCCGGGCGCGATGCCGCGCCACATCGCCGCCGAATATCCGATCTACCCGGCGGCGATGTGGGAGCCCTACAAGGGGCGGCGCGATTATCACGGCGTGCAGCTTTACGGCGCGCTCGGCATCGGCCGCGACGACGCCGCGGGGCGGCTCGCCCAGTACAACCGCAATCTCGAATTCTTCAATGCGCCGGTCGCGCTGTTCGTCGGCATCGATCGCGAGCTCGGCCCCGGCCAATGGGCCGACCTCGGCGGCTACATCCACGCGCTGATGTTCCTGGCGCGCGCTTACGGTCTCGACACCTGTCCGCAGGAATCCTGGGCGCGCATCCACGAGGTCGTGCGCCCGTTCGTCAAAATGCCGCCGGAGCAGATGCTGTTCTGCGCGGTGGCCATCGGCTACGGCGATCACGCCCATCCGGCGAACAGCTTCCGCTCGCCGCGCGCGGAGCTCGGCGAGTTCTGCAGGTTCATAGGATTTGAGTGAGGCGATTCGCTCTCCCCGCTTGCGGGGAGAGGGTCGGGGTGAGGGGGCCGCTCCGCTGGGCGCGGAATTTCGGGGCTCAGAATTGCGGAGGCGCCCCCTCACTTTCGCTTCGCTCGACCTCTCCCCGCGCAGCGGGGAGAGGTGACATGTCATTCTACTCATAAAGATCGCGCGGCATGCGCAGCCGCGCCTCGCGCTCGGGGCGGCCGATATTGCGCGGCGTCGCTTCGAGGATTTTTTCGCGCACCCGAATTTGCGTCTCGCGCGGCAGCGCCAGCGCGCGGTTGAGGCATTTATGCTGGTCGCCGCAGCATCGGCGATGCCGGCGGCAATCCTTGCGCCGGCAGGCGCGCCACAGCGCCAAGCCGTCGCACAGGCGCCGCGCTTGCAGAATCCTTTCCAGCGCGAAGCGCCGCGCGAACTCCGCCGGGCTCAGCGTTTTGCGCTTGAACCCCGCCTTCACCATGGCGAAGTACACGGCGACGGCGTCGTTGAAACGCTGCGCGTCGAAATCCTTGCTGTCGAAAAGCGTCATTTGCGTAAAAGCGTCATGGCCGAGCGCTCCCGTTCCCGCGGCGCGCCTTGGCGCGCGAGGTGTCAAAATGCAGCTACGTGAAGCGCGAAGGAGGCCGGTCCGAAAGCAAAGTCAGGGGTGGTGCCTGCCTTTCGCCGTCCGCTGAAGCCCGCTTCGCCGAACCAACGCCAAAAAGCAAGAATCGAAAATAAAGGATGCGGAACGCCGGCAGACGCATTGTCATCGTGCCGTGCTGCTGGCACGGCCGCGCATCCAGCAGGATGCGCACGCCTGTCGGCGTTCCACCGCGGCTCTCGTCCCAGGGAGTTGTCGTCCCTGGGGTCGGCTTCAGGCCAGGCTTCCTGGGACGCGGTCTGAACGGGCGTTACCCGCCTTCGCCTGTCCCAGCCCAGGGATGCACCTCCCACCCCGGTCGTAATGCCGGGAGACATGATGCCCAAGCCGCCCGGGAGCGGACTGCAAATCCGCCCGCGGGCACCGCCCTCGCTCCAATGACCCGGTGTGCCTCCGGGCCATGTCCTTCACCGAGCGAGATTCGTTATGTAACTGGAATGGGGACAGATGTCAAGAGGTGTCTCTAAAAAAGATACCGAAAACCTATCTCGGATCTTGATTAGGGCGATCATAAGATCGTTCTGGCGACGACATGTGACAGTCCGCTTTGGCCCGAAAGCCGACAAGTCGGTAATCCCAGCAAAGCAACGCGACGGGCCAATTACAGACAAAGTGCACCGCAGCAAATGACGGCTCTATTCGATCACCTCGTCGGCAGTGACGAGCAACGATGGCGGAACGGTGAGAGCAAGCGCCTTGGCAGTCTTGAGATTGATCGCCAGCTCGAATTTGGTCGGCTGCTCGACCGGGATATCGCCGGGTTTCGCCCCGTGCAAAATCTTGTCGACCAACTCGGCAGAGCGCCGGAATAGATCTGTAAAGTCTGGTCCATAGGACATGAGACCCCCGCCTTGGACATAAGCGCGGGCGTTGAAGGTTGCCGGCAGCCGCGCGCCGAGCGCAAGCGTGATGATTTGATTGCGATTGACGGTAAAGATTGGATCGGCCAGGACGTAAAGTGCGTCGGCTTGAGACTCGATCCCCTCGAAGGCGGGCCCAATATCCTCCGCCCGCCGGATATCGAGTGGCACGATTTCGAGGCCGAGCTTGCGGGCCGCGGCGTGAACCTCACCCGTTTCCGACGCTGCTTGGGGACTGCCAATATTGGTCAGTATTGCCAATCGCCGCAGGCTCGGGACGATCTCGCGCAACAGCTCAAGACGCTTGCCGGCGACATCGCTGTCCTGCAACGATAATCCAGTAACGTTGCCGCCGGGTCGTGCCAGACTTGCGACGAGGCCGCCGCCGACCGGGTCTTGCGCAATTGCAAAGACGATGGGGATGACCGCTGTCGCCTGCTTTAATGTGGGGACGGCAATTCCGTACGCGACAATGAGGTCGACTTTGCGCCGGACGAACTCGGCCGCGATTTCGGCGACGCGCTCGGGATGTCCCTCCGTCCAGCGATACTCGATCGCGACGGTTTGACCGTCGATCCAGCCGAGTTCGCGCAGTCGCTTCAAAAAGGCGTCCGTCCATGGACGCCAGCCCGCAGCATCCGCGCCGAGGAAGCCGATAGTCGGCAGTTTGCCCGGCTGCTGCGCCCCCACGGCGAGCGGCCACGCGGCAGCAGCACCGCCGGCAAGCGCGATAAACTCCCGTCGCCTCATTGGCTTTCCCCTTAGGCCGAGCGCTCCACGCTAGCATATCGTCGGAAGAAAATAGTTGTGCGTCCCAGCAAAACAGACGGCGCCACTTCCGCTCAGGTTTAGGAACGTCGGATTTAGACTTTCCTTGGCACGTCCGCTGTTACCCTGAACGCCGACATTTGCTTGCGCTGCAACATCTCACGCAAGGGGCCAATTTCTGCCGCACGCACCCGCAGCAAAAGCAACCTACTCGATCACCTCGTCGGCGCGGCCGAGTAGCGGCAGCGGCACGCTAAGGTCGAGAGCCTTGGCAGTTTTAAGATTGATTGCCAGTTCAAACTTTGTTGCCTGCATCACTGGCAAGTCGCTCGGTCTCTCGCCCTCGAGAATCCGTCCAGCATATTTGCCCACTTGGCGGTACTCATCGCGCTGATTGGCGCCGTAAAAAATCAGACCTCCGGCAGCAACAAATTCGTGTTGCGCCATAATCGCCGGAATTTTGTAACGCATCGAAAGTTTGGCAAGTTGCTCTTGTTCAGCACCAAAGAGTACATCCTGTGCAATCATCAGTGCGGCGACTTGCAATTCGTGCAATTTGGCAAATGCCAGATCGAGATCGCTTGGACTGGCGGCATTCAGCACATGTAGTTGCAAGCCAAGGCCCTGCGCCGCCGCCTGCACCGTTTTGACTTGAGTCGACGCATTAGGATTGGTCGGATTAACCAACAGTGCCATGACGGTGGCTGCAGGTACCATCTCATGCAGCAACTGCAAAAGTTTTGGCCCAACCTCGACGCTTAACAGAGTTACACCGGTCATATTGCCACCGGGGCGGTCGAGGCTGGCGACCAGCCCAAGCTGCACCGGATCGGCAATGGTCACGAAAACAACCGGGATGGTCGTTGTTGCCGCCTTTGCTGCTTTTGCCGCAGGCGTGGCGAAAGCACCAATTACGGCTGGTCGACGCCCGATCAGGTCGGCCGCGAGGGCCGGAAGCCGCTCGTAGTGGTCCTCGGCCCAGCGCGCCTCAATCGTCATGTTGCGTCCTTCGCTGTAGCCGGTATCGCTGAGGCCTTGACGAAAGGCGGTGAAATTCTCCGCCCAAAACCCGCTGGGCGACCCGGCCGCGAGCACGCCAACTACAGGGGCAGCGCTTTGCTGGGCCCGTGCTGCAAGCGGCCAAGCCACAGCGCCGCCGACTAACGTGATGAACTCGCGCCGCCTCATGGGCCCCCCTGCAAGCCGGGCTACACATTAGCAGCGAGAGATAGCTTGTGCATCACAGCAAATTTGGACGGCCGAGGTCCGAAATGGGTCATTAGCGACAGAAAGGAGGTTGGCGTGGTTCGTGCCATGTCGGCTATCCGCCGAAAGCGGATGCCTAATTGGTGGAATTCGTCTACCTCGATGGGCCTAGCGGCGGCACAAAGATTTAAGGTGAAGTTTGTCGTTGTCGGATCAGGTCCAGTAATGACGATTGGAGGTCCGCAACGCTCCACACCTCCGAAATAGGCTCGCCTCAAAATCCGTTCGCGCTTATGCTCTGCATTGAGGGACGCTCAAATCCACGTCGCAAATCCATATCGGGGGGCCTTGCCATGAAGTTTCACCGTCGTCACGCGCTGCGGCTGGCTGCCGGCGCTGCCGCTCTTCCGTTCGCGCCGCGGCTTGCGGCGGCGCTCGATTATCCCACTCGTCCGGTCCGCGTCCTGGTCGGCTATACGGCGGGCAGCTCGCCCGACATCGAGGGCCGGCTGATGGGGCAATGGCTTTCGGACCGGCTCGGCCAGCAGTTCGTGGTCGAGAACAAGCCGGGCGCCGGCACCAATCTGTCGACGGAGGCCGTCGCCCGCGCCGCGCCCGATGGCTATACGCTGTTGGTGATCGCGACTCCGAACGAGATGAGCGGCCTCCTGCACGACAATCTCACCTTCAACATCCAGCGCGACATCGCGCCGGTCGCCTATTTCGGCGCCACGCCCTTTGTCATGGTGGTGACGCCGTCGTTCCCGGCGCAAACGGTTCCCGAATTCATCGCCTACGCCAAAGCCAATCCCGGCAAGATCAACATGGCCTCGAACGGCACCGGCAATCTCACCCATGTCGCCGGCGAGTATTTCAAGATGATGGCCGGCGTCGATCTGTTCCACGTGCCGTATCGCGGCGAGATGGAGGCGCAGGCCGATCTGCAGTCCGGCCGGGCCCAGGTCATGTTCGATCCCATCATCGCTTCGCTCGGCGCCATCAAGGCCGGCAAACTTCGCGTGCTCGCGGTGACGACGCCGCAGCGGGTCGCTTCGCTCCCCGACACGCCGACCGTGAGCGAATTCGTGCCGGGTTATGAAGTCACCGGAGGCTTGGGCCTCGGCGCGACCAACGGCACGCCGGCCGAGATCATCGACAAGCTCAATGCCGCGATCAATGCCGGGCTGGCGGACCCGGCATTGCGCGCGCGCTTTATCGACCTCGGCAGCATACCGATGCCGATGAGCCCGGCGGATTATGGCAAGCTGATCGCCGCCGAAATCGACAAGTGGGGCAAGGTCATCAAGTTCGCCGGCATCAAGCTGACGTAATCCGATCCGTGCGCTTCGCGGCGCCGCGTCGCATCCGCGCGTAAACGCGCTTACGCCGCGCTGCGCCCGGGGAACGTGGCGCGCCGGTTTCTTCACCGAACATTAACCGCGTTCATCGGCCGCCGCTATTCATCCGCAAAGATTCCGCTCCTCGTCCCATAAATGCCCGCAATTGCCGGGCTCACTGCAAACCGGGACATGGATGGGGACATTCCACGTGAAGTACTGGCACGTGAAGATATTCGCGATCGCCGCGGCCCTGTGCGGATCGCTGATATCGGCGCCGGTTGAGGCCAAGACGTTTGTCGGGGTGTTATGGCCGATGTTCGGCCCGCTGCCGGCGATCGGGCTCGTCGAACTGGTCGCCGAGCTGAAAATGATGCCGGATGTCGAAGTCGAGACCTATGTGCATCAGGCCTGGCCGAGCCTGGTCGACGATCTCGCCCGGCAGCCGCCCGGAACCCACACCGTCGTCGTCGGCTATAGCCTGGGCGCGAACAGTTCGGTGTTTGTCGCCAATAACGCGAAACACGTCGACCTGATCGTCGCCCTGCAGCCCTCGCTCTTGAGCTGGAATCCGCCGCTCGAGCCGGGCAAAGTCGGACGCATGATCGAAATCTATAATCCCAATCCTTGGATGACGCTCGGCGGCATGGGATCGCGGAAATTGGTCGGCGACAATATCGAATACATCACCAACAACGATTCCCATCCGGGAGCGCAGTTCAGCCCGCAGTTCCGCGATCTGGTGAAAAGCGAAGTTGCCAACTTTGCCGCCGAAGACCGCGTGGAAACCGCGCAAGCCGCAACACCGGGGCCGCTCGCGTTTGCGCAGCCGGATCGGCCGGCGCCGCTGCAAGCCGCGGACGCGCGGCCGGCACCCCGGCACAGCGGTATCGCGGCCGAAGACCACCGCCAAATCGCGCAAGGCGAAATCCTCGATCTGCCGCAGCCGGCCGAGCCGCAACCCGTCGCGCAGGAGCCGCTGCCGGCCGTGCCCGAACCCGAGGTGCAAGAGGCGATTGCGGCCGCGCCGGAACCCGCCGCGCAGGAGCCGCAGCAATCCGAGCCGAAAGAGTGGACGGCTTTTCTCGACGGCCTGTCGAATTCGGTCAATTCGGGAGACGTGTCCGCCGCGCGGCAACTGACGCTCGCCGACATGATGGATTACGCGAGCAAAACCTACCGCGTTGCGCGCAAGGGCGACCGCTTCGGCGGCCGGCCGGCTTCGCCCGCCGGCGGCGAAGTCATCGCCGCCTCGTTTGCGAGAGACGGATCGCTGTAGGGTGGGCTAAAGCGCGCAGCGCCGTGGGCTAGAATGGCTCCGTCCCGCCGCTCGCTCCACCTTCTCCCCGCAAGCGGGGAGAGGGAGTCGCCAAGCCGCAACGCCGAATGAAAATCAGTCGCGGGCGAGAGCGGCGTAGATGATGTCGTAGGCCAGATAGAGCAAACCCACCACACTGAGCGCCGCCAGCAGCCCCGAAAGCGCGGCGCATAACTTGGCGCCGAGCGCGGCAAGCTTTTGCCACCAGGCCTGTTGCGGGTAGTTCGACGAGCTCCGCCATATCGCCACCGCGACAAACGGTATCGCCGCACTGGCCAACGCGAATACCGCTATGATGAATTCTGCAACAAGCGGCTGCTGGACGCCGCATGCGACGATACAGGCCCCGCTGGCATCCCAAACGAGGGCAAGCGGAGCTCCGATCAGCCAGAACGTGCACCACAAAGCGATTTGGCCGGTCGCCAATCTCATCAGGAACTTCATCGGCGCAGATTAGCCGGAGCGGTCCGCTTCGCCAAACTTCGGCACGATGGAACCTGATCCGTTCGGAAAACCGGCTTTCCCTTTTCCGGATCGTGCTCTAAACACAAATCGCGGCGATCAGTCGTTGCACCGCGTCGTTGCGGAATTCTGTTGGATCCAAGCCGGCGGTATCGGCGGCCGGCGGGCGGTTTCGAGCTTCATACGCCGTATCCGAAGCGCGCATGATTCGAGCCAAGCAGATCGCAGCCGTTGCGGCAGCCGTTTTGGCGGCCAACCTGGCCGTAGTGTGCTTCGCCACGGCGGCCGAAGCCGAGTCGCCCGGCGCCGCCGAAAAGGTGACGCTCCATGGCCGCGCCTACCTGTTCCGCGGCCTGATCGGTCTGATCGATTGGGGCATGGACCAGCTGGCGGCGCGCATCGACCGCACCGGAGTCGCCGCCGACATCGGCGCTTATTCGTCGTGGCGCTCCGCCGCCGATCAGGCCATCGCCGATTACCGCCGCGACCCCAAGCCGATCACTGCGATCGGCCATTCCATCGGCGGCGATTCGGCGGTGGAATTCGCCGAAGCGCTCGAGGCCGCGCATGTCCCGGTGGCGCTTCTCATCACCTACGATCCGACGCGCGAGGCGCACGCCATACCGGCCAATGTCGAGCGCTATATCAACCTCTACCAGTCCTCCAATATCCTGGGCGGCGGGGACCTCGAGCCGGGGCGCGGCTTCCACGGTCATTACGCGAGCTACAACCTCAAAGACCGGTCCGAAGTGATCCACGTCAATCTGGACAAGTTCGACCGCATCCAGGAGCAACTGGCCGGCAAGGTCAGGTCGGCCGCCGCCGGTGGCGGCGGGGAGGGCGTGCCGCTGCGTCTTGTCATTCCGCCGTCGGTGCCGATCGAACTGTGGGATTCAGGCGCGGCGATCTCGGCTCAGGCCGGCGACACGCTGCAAACGCTGGCGGCGGCGTATCACGTGCCGCTCTGGGCGCTGACCCAGATCAATAAAGTGGCGGAGCATGCGGCGCTGACCGACGGCCAGCGCATCGTCATTCCCCGCTATCTCGGCCAGAAATTGCCGACGCGCGCGGCCCCGAGCGACGCGCCGGCCGGCCACTGAATTTCGGCGCCGGTGCGGAGAGGTGATCGTTGAAGCTCCCTGTGTTATAAGTGGCCGAGGAGAGCTTCCATGAATCTCAACGCCCTGGGCTATGTCGGCATCCGCACCAAGCATCTCGACGACTGGGCGGAGTACGGCACCCGTTTCCTCGGCATGCAGCTGGTCGACAAGAGCCGCGGCACGCTGGCGCTGCGCATGGACGACCGCAAGCAGCGCGTGATCGTGCACACCGACGAGGACGAGGGCCCGTCGTTCTACGGCTGGGAGGTCGCCGATGCCGCGGCGCTCGATGCGCTCGCGGCGCATCTGGAAAAATCAGGCGTGAAGGTCGCGCGCGGGTCGCGGGCGCTGGCGGACGAACGCCGCGTCAAGGATTTGATCGTTTTCTCCGACCCGATCGGCAACCGGCTCGAAGTTTTTCACGGCGCGGAGACGGCGAGCGAGCCGTTCAAGCCCGGCCGCTCGATCTCCGGCTTCCGCACCGGCCCGCTCGGCATGGGCCATGCCGTGCTCACCGCCGAACGGCTCGACGACGTGGTGCCGTTCTATACCGAGATCCTCAATTTCAAGCCGACCGACTATATCCTCAAGCCGTTCAAGGCCTATTTCTTCCACATCAATGCGCGCCACCACAGCCTCGCCTTCATCGATACCGGCAAGAACGGCATCCATCACATGATGTTCGAGGCCTGTTATCTCGACGACGTCGGACAGGGCTACGATCTCGCGCTGCGCAAGCCGGAGATGATCGCCGCTACGCTTGGCCGCCACGTCAACGATCACGTCACGTCGTTCTATTCGTATTCGCCGTCGAAATTCATGGTCGAATTCGGCTGGGGCGGCCGCTCGATCGACACCGCGAATTGGCAGCCGCACGAGCGCACCGAAGGCCCGAGCCTGTGGGGTCACGACCGCACCTGGCTGCCGCCGGAAGGCCGGGAAGAAGCGCGCGACCTGCGCGCCAGGGTCGCCGCCTCAGGCGGCCGCGAGCCGGTCAATGTCATGGACGGCAATTATCTGCGCGCCGCCGACGTCTGCCCGTGGTGGAACGCCAACGTGCCGGCGCGCAAGACGGGGTAAGACGAGGGTTCAAAACCCGCTGGGCTGCAGGCGCGGCTTTGGCTTTTGCTGCTGCACCGGAGTCACCGCGATGCCGACGTTGGTATAGCCGCGCAACTTGTCGCGCAGACAGCGAACCGAGATGTCGAGGATTTTCGCCGCGTGGGTTCGATTGCCGCCGCAGGAGGCAAGCGTCACAACGATATGCTGCCTTACCACCTCGGCGAGCGTTGCATCGGCGTCTTCGATGCCCGCGACTTCGCCGCTTGCTGGCATTGTCATGCCGGTTCGGTAAGCGATTCGGCCCGTTGCGAGAATCCGTAGAAGTACCGAGCCGGGCCGAAATCCCGGCCCGCGCCCTAATTGGACGCGCGCCGCATCGCGCTCCAGGTGCCGTAACAGGTATTGCCGCCGGCGCTCCAGCGGCCGCCGCCGCGCGCGCCGTAGAGCCGGCCGAAGCCGGTGGCGCTCTGGCCGCCTTTGCTCACCATCACCGCGATCGCGCCGCTCGACACCACCACGCCGGAGATCTGGTAGCTGAAGTCGTTGTCGGCCTGCCGAATCTGCCCGCCGACGATGCGCGCCGGATAGCGGTAGCTCGGATCGCACGGTCCCGCCTGCGTGCGGATCGACACGCTCCACAGCCCGTCGTAGGCGCGCGATCGCACGTATTTTTTCTTTGCCGCCGCGTCCGACGGCGTCGCCGCGATCGCGACGAGCACGCTCGCCATTGCTATTGCAAATACAAAGCCCCTCACCTCTCTCATTTGGTCGCTCCCGGTTTTGCAACGTCGTTCGATTGCGATTTGGCATCGTCCTTTGCATCGGCCGCCGGCTGGCCAGGATAGGGCGGCGGGGCATCGGCGAATGCGGTTGCGCCTTTGCCCTGCTCGAAGCCGGCGTCGAACAAGGCCTTCATGTAATTCGGATCGAATGGGCCGCGGCTCGGCGCGCTGAAATTCGCCGGAATGGAGGCGACGTTGAAGCCGACGCCGCTGCTCTTCGCCGCGACATAAGTGCGATCGAGCATGACCCGCAGATCGACCATCACCGCGGTGCTGACGGTCTGGGCGAGGATTGCCGGCGTCGAGCGGTCGACGACCTGGAAGTCCGGCTGCAGTCCGCTGTTGACCACGATGTAAAGCTGGCTGGCCGGAATCCGGTAGCTGCTGGTGCTCGCCATCGCGGCGGCCGGCGCGACGAAGAATTGTCCGCCGACGCCGCCGTCGACATGCATTTCGGAGAAATGTTTGCCGTTGCCCTCGACGTCGATCAGCACCGGCGGAAAAGCGCCGGGAATGCTGCCGGAGGCCAGCAGCACGGTGCGGAACAGGTTGAGCGCGGCGTCGTTGCCGTGAGCGGCGATGGCGCCCATGTTCCAGACCACGGAGCGCTCGGCATCGAGATCGGTCGTGACCACGAAGAGGCGCCGCCCGGCCTGGTAGCCGGCGGCGACGTCGGCAAGCAGTTGCGGCGTGATTTCTTTTGCGATCAGATCCTTCAGCGGCCAGGAATCGACGAAGCTCTCGCCGGTCGCGCCGATCTCGAAAATGTCAGCCGCGCTGATCTGCGTGTAAGCGGCCTTCAGCGCCGCGTCATATTTCGGCCCCGCGAATACGAACGGCGCCATCAGCGCGCCGGTGCTCACGCCGGTGACGACGGAATAATCCGGCCGGTTGCCGGCGGCGCTCAAGCCATTGAGCAGACCGGCGCCAAAAGCGCCGTCGGCGCCGCCGGTCGAAAGAATGAGCCAGGGGCCCGGCTGCGTCGGCAGCGCCTTGTCAAAGTCGGTTTGCGAGTCCGCCCAGAATCGCGCGTCCGGCATGCCCGGAATGGCGGCGGCGGCATCGTCGGCGGCGGTGAACGGTGTGCGCGGCGGGAACTTTTGCGACGGCGTTGCCGCAATCGCGGGTTGCTTGGCCGGCTGTTTGGTTGGATTACCGGCGGCCTTTTTGGCGCGGGTGACGGCAGGATGCTGCACGGTCTGCGCTCGCGCCGCCGTGGCGGCAAAGGGCAACGCCGCAGCAATAAAGAATGCCGCGGCCAACAGGGCGGCGGCGGAGAGGCAGAATGTCCAGCGCGCAGACGTGCTCATTCTGAACTTAGTGTTCCAAAACCCGTGAAAAGTTCGGGGCAGGGCTGAATTTTCTCCGACAATGTCCGGCATCGCAATTTCACCTCAAACCCATCAATTCCCACGAAACTGTTACGGCGCTGCGACGTATCGGCTCAGGCGAGCCTTCACAATTCAAGCATGGCGTTCCGCGACAAATCTGGCGCCCTCGATGAGGATCGCGGCGGCTTGTCCGAACGGCGCGAGCGCCGCTTCGGCCTCCGCGACAAGCTCGCGCAATCGCGCTTTAGCCCCGTCGACGCCGAGCACGCTGACAAAGGTCGCCTTGCCGGCCGCGGCGTCCTTGCCGGTCTGTTTGCCGACCAGCGCCGGATCGCCTTCGATATCCAGAAGATCGTCGGCGATCTGGAACGCCTCGCCGACCGCCGCTCCGTAACGCTCGAGCGCGGTGCGCTGCAGCGGCGTCGCTGCCGCGAGTATGCCGCCGGCCTGGCAGCCGAAGCGCAGCAGCGCGCCGGTCTTCATTGCCTGCAAGAGACGCACCTCGTTCGCGCCGTGCTTTTGCGTGCCGAAGCGGCCCTCCGCGGCGAGGTCGAGCATCTGGCCGCCCGCCATGCCGCCAACGCCGGCGGCGCGCGCCAGCGCCATCACCAGCTCGATGCGGACGGCCGGATCGGCATGCGTCTCGCGGCGCGACAGGATATCGAAGGCGAAGGTGAGAAGCCCGTCGCCGGCCAGGATCGCGGTCGCCTCGTCGAATTTTCTGTGCGCGGTGGGTTGCCCGCGCCGCAGCTCGTCGTTGTCCATCGCCGGCAGATCGTCGTGCACGAGCGAATAGCAATGCACGCATTCCAAGGCGGCGCCCGCCATCAGCGCGTTCTGTCGCGGCACGTCGAACAGGCTTGCGGATTCGACCACCAGAAACGGCCGGAAGCGCTTACCGCCGCCGAGGCTCGAATAGCGCATGGCCTCGATCAGCCGCGCCGGGCGGCTTAATTCGCCGTCAGCCGGCGTTGCGGCCAGGAGCCGGTCGAGGAGCGCCTCGGTATCGGCCGCGACCGCGTCGAGGCGCGCCAGAAAAGGGCTGTTTTTGGCATCCATCGGGCTCTTACCCAGCGTTCCAACGTCGCTGCGGGGTCCTATATCAGGTCTTACAATTAGGGGATAACGGGGCGGGTAATCCCGCCGGCCGACCTATGTCTGCCCCCAATGGAGAATGTGTGGCCAACGACCTTATAGCGTCAATGGTGCTCGCGATCTGGCTCTATCTCATCGCGGCGCGCGGCGGCTTCTGGCGCGCGGCCGAGCGCGATGACGCGAGCCCGGCATTGAGCCCCACATTGGCCGGCCCCTCGGCAGGCGCATGGCCCGCGGTCACGGCGGTCGTTCCCGCCCGCGACGAGGCGGAATGCGTCGGCCAGACCGTCACCTCGCTGCTGCGCCAGAATTATCCGGGCGAGCTCACGGTGATCGTCGTCGACGATCAGAGCCGCGACGGCACCGCGGACATCGCGCGCGGCGCCGCGGTTCTGATCGGTGCGGGAGAAAGGCTGACCATATTGTCCGGCGGGCCGCTGCCTTCCGGCTGGACCGGCAAGCTCTGGGCGCAGCAGCAGGGCGTCGAATTTGCCGTCAATGTCGCGGCGCCGCCGGCTTATCTGCTGCTGACCGACGCCGACATCGTCTATGCCGAGGACGCGGTCGCGAATCTGGTGGCGCGGGCCGAACAGGGCGGCTTCGTGCTGACCTCGCTGATGGCGAAGCTGCGCTGCAAGAGTTTTGCCGAGCGCATGTTCGTGCCGGCCTTCATCTTCTTCTTTCAGATGCTCTATCCTTTCGCCTGGGCGAACGATCCGCGCCGCGCGACCGCCGCCGCGGCCGGCGGCTGCATGCTGGTGCGCCGCGACGCGCTGCAACGGGCCGGCGGCATGGCCGCGATCCGCGACGCCTTGATCGACGACTGCGCGCTCGCCAAAGCGCTTAAACGTCACGGCCCGATCTCGATTGCCTTGACCGAACGCGTGGTGAGCGTCCGCGCCTATCCCGCGATCGGCGACATCCGCCGCATGGTGTCGCGCACCGCCTATGCGCAGCTTCGCTATTCGCCGCTCTTGCTCCTCGGAACCGTTATCGGCCTGGCGCTGACTTATCTCGCGCCGGTCGGGCTCGCAATTTTCGCCGGCGGCTGGCCGCAATTCATCGGCATCTTCGTCTGGCTGTTGATGGCCTTCGCGTTCCGGCGAACGCTGCGCTTCTATCGCTTGTCGATCGCGTGGGCGCCGGCCCTGCCGGCGATTGCGGCAATGTATATGGCCTTCACGATCAATTCCGCCTATCAGCATGCCCGCGGGCGCGGCGGCATGTGGAAAGGCCGCGCGCAAGCCGATCTTTCGAACAAGCCCAACGTCTCGGAATTGCGATGAACGACGCGAGCGCATTACGGTCGGGCAAAGGCCATCGGGATGAGAATTTCCCGGTAGCCTCGTTCCTCATTCACCCGCGCTATCGCGCGCCGATCCTGGCGTTCTACAATTTCGTGCGCACCGCCGACGACATCGCCGACCATGTGACGCTGCCGCCGCCCGAGAAACTTCGCCTGCTCGATCGCCTCGAGGCGGGACTTAACGGCGCGGACGCCGAGGACGCGGTTGCGGTGCGGTTGCGCGCGGCGCTCGCCGAGCGCGGTCTTACGCCGAAGCATGCGCAGGATCTCATCGCCGCGTTCAAGCTCGACGTCACCAAGCTGCGCTATCGCGACTGGGACGATCTCATTTCCTATTGTTCACTCTCCGCGATGCCGGTCGGCCGTTTCGTCTGCGACGTCCATGGCGAGAGCCGCAGCGTCTGGCCGTTGAACGACGCGCTGTGCGCCGCATTGCAAATCATCAATCATCTACAGGACTGCAAGGACGACTATCGCAGTCTCGACCGGGTCTATGTTCCGCAAGACGCGCTCGGTGCGAGCGGCGCCACGGTGGAAGCGCTTGGCGGCGAACGCGCGTCGCCGGCCTTGCTCGACTGCCTGCACAAGCTCGCCGCGCGCACCGAACGGCTGTTGAGCGAGAGCGACGGCTTCGCCGCGGCGCTGAGCGACGCGCGGCTCGGCCTCGAAGTTTCCGTCATCAACACGCTGGCGCACCGCCTGACGCGCCTGCTCGGACGGCACGACCCGATGAGCGAGCGCGTGCATCTTGCGCTGCCCGCCGTCGCCGGCTTCACGATGCTCGGTGTTTTGCGCGGCGCTTCGCGCCGCCTCGGCCGGCGCTTCTCCGCCGCGTCGCACAAGCCGCGGGGTGCGTGAGTGAACAAGCCCACCCAGGCGGCGGAACGCGCCTCGCGGAGCTCGTTCTATACCGGCATGCGCATCCTGCCGCGCGCCCAGCGCGAGGCGATGTTCGAAATTTACGCCTTCTGCCGCGCCGTCGACGATATCGCCGACGATCCGGGTCCGCGCCAGGAACGCAGCGCCGCGCTCGAGCGCTGGCGCGCCGATATCGCGGCGCTTTATGCCGGCTCGGTCGAGCCGCATCTGTTGGGCTTGGCGCAAGCGGTGCGCACATTCGATCTCGCCCACGGCGATTTTCTGGCCGTCATCGCCGGCATGGAGATGGACGTCGCCGACGATATCCGCGCGCCCGACAGGGCGACGCTCGATCTTTACTGCGACCGGGTGGCCTGCGCGGTCGGGCGGCTTTCGGTGCGCGTGTTCGGCATGGAGCGCGACCTGGGCCTTGAGCTTGCCCACCATCTCGGCCGTGCGCTGCAGCTCACCAATATTCTGCGCGACCTCGACGAGGACGCGGCCATCGGCCGGCTTTATCTGCCGCGCGAGGAATTGCAGGCCGCGGGGATCGCGGCGACCGATCCGCGCGAGGTGCTTGCGCATCCGGCGATCGCAAAGCCCTGCGCCGCCATCGCGGCGCTGGCTACGGCCGAGTTTCAAAACGCGCGCGCGATCATGGCGCAATGCCCGCGGCGCGCGGTGCGGGCGCCGCGGATCATGGGCGAGGCCTATCGCCTCATTCTCGACCAATTGATCGCGCGTGGCTTTACGCCGCCGCGCCCGGCGGTGCATTTGCCGCGCGCAAGAATTCTTCTCGTTGTGTTGCGCAATCTGTTCTGATGCCATTTTCGCGATGACGGCAACCATCCATATTATCGGCGCCGGCCTTGCCGGCTTGTCTGCCGCGCTGAAGCTCACCGCGCGCGGCGAGCACGTGATCGTGCACGAGGCGACCGCGTTTGCCGGCGGCCGGTGCCGTTCCTATCACGACGCTTCCATCGGCATGACCATCGACAACGGCAATCATCTCTTGCTGTCCGGCAATCGCGCCGCGCTCGATTATCTGCGTGAGGTCGGCGCCGAGCAGCGCCTGATCGGGCCGGTGGCGGCCGAATTTCAATTCATCGACCTGGCGAGCCGGGAACGCTGGACGCTTCGCTTCAACGACGGCCGCATACCGTGGTGGATTTTCGATCCCGCCCGCCGGGTGCCGGGCACGCGCGCGTTCGATTATGCGGCGCTGGCACGATTGCTGTGGCCGCCGGCGGAGAAGACGGTCGGCGACATCATCGCCTGCAAAGGGACGCTGTATTGGCGGCTGGTCGAGCCGCTATTGCTCGCCGCGCTGAATATCGATCCGCCGCGCGGCTCGGCAAAACTCGCCGCCGCGGTAATCCGCGAGACGCTCGCGGCCGGCGGCCGCGCCTGCCGGCCGCTGATCGCGCGCGACGGCTTAAGCGCGACGCTGATCGAGCCCGCGCTTTCCACGCTGCAGCAGCGCGGCGCCGAGGTGCGCCTCGAACACCAGCTTCGCGCCATCCGCTTCGGCACCAGACGCGTCGACGCGCTCGACTTCGGCGGCGAGACGATCGCGCTTGCGGAGGAAGACGCCGTGATCCTCGCGGTGCCGCCCTATGCCGCGGCGTCGCTCATCCGCGGTCTTAACGTGCCGACCGAGTTTCGCGCCATCGTCAATGCGCATTTTCGCATCGAACCGCCGGCGGATCAGCCGCCGATCCTCGGCGTGATCAACGGCACGGTCGAATGGATCTTCGCCTTTCCCGGCCGGCTGTCGGTTACGATCAGCGCCGGCGATCGCTTGATCGATACGCCGCGGGAGGAGCTGGCAAAAACGATCTGGGCCGAGGTGGCGAGCGTGACCGGGTTGGCGGCGGAATTGCCGGCATGGCAAATCGTGCGCGAGCGCCGCGCCACTTTTGCCGCCACGCCGGCGCAAGATGCCAAGCGGCCCGGCGCGCAAACCGCGTGGCGCAATCTTCTGCTTGCCGGCGATTGGACGGACACCGGCTTGCCCGCCACCATCGAAGGCGCGATCCGCTCCGGCAACCGCGCCGCTGCGCTCTTCGCGGATCGCAAAGCGAAACCGTCATGAGCGAAATCGATCTCGATCGGCATATCGACAATGCGGCGCAGGCGCTGCTCGCCTGTCAGCGCGCCGACGGCCATTTCCTGTTCGAACTGGAAGCGGACGCCACCATCCCGGCCGAATACGTGCTGCTGCGCCACTATCTCGGCGAACCGGTCGATGCCGCGCTCGAAACCAAGATCGCCGCCTATTTGCGCCGCATCCAGGGCAGCCACGCCGGCTGGCCGCTGTTCCGCGACGGCGATTTCGACATGAGCGCGACGGTAAAAGCCTATTTCGCGCTGAAGATGATCGGCGACGAGCCGCAAGCGGCGCATATGCGCCGCGCCCGCGAGGCGATCCATTTGCGCGGCGGCGCCGAGCGGGCGAACGTGTTCACGCGCTGCCTCCTCGCGCTTTACGGCTTCGTGCCCTGGCGTGCGGTGCCGGCGATGCCGGTCGAGATCATGCTGCTGCCGAAATGGTTTCCGTTCCATCTCGACAAAATTTCGTACTGGAGCCGCACGGTGATCGTGCCGCTTCTGGTGCTGATGGCGAAGAAGCCGTGCGCGCGCAACGCCAAGGGCGTCACGATCGACGAGCTGTTTCTCGAACCGCCACAAACCCTCGGGCCGACGCCGAAAGCGCCGCAGCAGAAGGCGTCGTGGTTCTGGTTCTTCCGCGCGGTCGACAGCGTGCTGCGCGCGGCGGAGCCGTATTTTCCCAAAGCGACCCGCCAGCGCGCCGTCGATCGCGCCGTGGCCTGGGTCGGCGAGCGATTAAACGGCGAAGACGGTCTCGGCGCGATTTTTCCGGCGATGGCCAACAGCGTGATGATGTACTCAGCGCTCGGTTATCCGCAGGAGCATCCGCAGCGCGCCATCGCCCGCAAATCGATCGAGAAGCTTCTGGTCGTGCATGGCGGCGAGGCCTATTGCCAGCCCTGCGTCTCGCCGATCTGGGACACCGCGCTCGCCTGTCACGCGCTGTTGGAAGCCGGCGGCGCGCGCGCGGTGGCCGAGGTCAGGCGCGGGCTCGACTGGCTCGTGCCGATGCAAGTGCTCGACCTGCGCGGCGACTGGATCGCGCGGCGGCCCGATCTGCGGCCCGGCGGCTGGGCCTTCCAATACGCCAACCCGCATTATCCCGACGTCGACGATACCGCCGTCGTGGCGATGGCGATGGATCGTATGCAGAGCATTGCGCAACAAGGGCTCGGCAAGGCGGACTATCGGGCTGCGATCGATCGCGCGCGCGAATGGATCGTCGGCATGCAAAGCGGCAACGGCGGCTGGGGCGCCTTCGATACCGACAACGAATTTTATTATCTCAACAATATTCCGTTCGCCGATCACGGCGCGCTGCTCGACCCGCCGACCGAGGACGTCAGCGCGCGCTGCCTATCGATGCTGACGCAGCTCGGCGACACCGAGAGCCCCGCCGTCAAACGCTCGATCGACTATCTGCGCCGCACCCAACTCGCCGACGGCTCGTGGTACGGCCGCTGGGGCATGAATTACATCTACGGCACATGGTCGGTGCTTTGCGCGCTCAATGCCGCGGGCTTTCATCGCGACGCGCCGGAGCTGCGCAAGGCGGCGGACTGGCTCGCCGCAATCCAGAACGACGACGGCGGCTGGGGCGAGGACGGCTCAAGCTATAGGCTCGATTATCGCGGCTACGAAAAGGCGCCGTCGACCGCCTCGCAAACCGCGTGGGCGCTGCTTGGTTTGATGGCGGCGGGCGAGGTCGATCATCCAGCGGTGGCGCGCGGCATCAATTATCTCAGCCAGACCCAAGGCGCCGACGGCTTCTGGAACGAAGAGCGCTACACCGCGACGGGTTTCCCCCGCGTGTTCTATCTGCGCTACCACGGCTATGCGAAATTCTTCCCGCTGTGGGCGCTGGCGCGCTACCGCAATCTCAAAAGCGGCAACGCGCGAAGGGTGGCGTGGGGGATGTGAAAGTCAGACGTCAACCTGAGGCGGCCGCGTAGCGGCCCTCGAAGGATATCGGCCGCGGCGCCCAGGCCGTCGCACTTCGAGGCGCGCTTTTGGCGCGCACCTCAGGGTGACGGATAGCTTACGCCGCGCTGGCCGAAGTCTGGGCCGCTTTGGCGGCCTTCTCGCGCGCCTCGTTGGCGCGCATATCCGTCAGCGTCTGCTGCACTTGGCCGTCGAACAAATACTGCGCCGGCCGCTGATCTTCGAGCGAGATTTCCGGCGCCATCGGCCCTTCGGTCTTGACGCCGCGCCAGGCGATCATCGCCGCCTGCAGCGGATGCGCCATCATGGCTTCGGCGGCGGTCGGTTCGTAGCCGCAATGCGCCATGCAGTTCGCGCACTTCTCGTAGTGGCCGGTGCCGTAAGCGTCCCAGTCCGTCGAGTCCATCAGCTCATCGAACGTCTTGGCGTAGCCTTCGCCGAGCAGGTAGCACGGCTTCTGCCAGCCGAAGATGTTGCGGGTCGGCATGCCCCACGGCGTGCAATGGAATTCCTGGTTGCCGGCGAGGAAATCGAGGAACATGCTGGAATGCGTCAGGTTCCAGTCTTTGCCCTTACCGAGCGCAAAGACCTTGCGGAACAGCTCCTTGGTCTTGCGCCGGTTGAGGAAGTGTTCCTGATCCGGCGCCCGCTCATAGGCATAGCCGGGCGAGATCGAGACGCCGACGCCGAGCTCATTGGTGAGGTCGAGGAATTTGGCGATGTCTTCCGCCGGATGGCCGTCGAAAACCGTGCAATTGACGTTGACGGTAAAGCCCTTGGCTTTGGCGGCTTTGATCGCGGACACGGCTTTGTCGAAGCCGCCGTCCATGCAAACCGATTTATCGTGATGCTCTTTGATGCCGTCGAGATGCACCGAGAAGAACAGATAGGGCGACGGCTCGAACAGATGCAGCTTCTTTTCCAGAAGCAGCGCGTTGGTGCACAACGAGACGAATTTCTTGCGCGCGACGATGCCTTTGACGATCTCGCCGATCTCCTTGTGGATCAGCGGCTCGCCGCCGGGAATCGCGACCATCGGCGCGCCGCACTCATCGACCGCGTCGAGGCATTCCTGCACCGAGAGGCGCTTGTTGAGGATCGCGTCCGGATAGTCGATCTTGCCGCAGCCGACGCAGGCGAGATTGCAGCGGAACAGCGGCTCCAGCATGAGCACGAGCGGATAGCGCTTGCGTCCCGCCAAGCGCTGCCGCAGCACATAGGCGCCGACTTTCGCCTTCTGTCGTAGAGATACACCCAAAGCTCTGATCCTCTTTTAGTTGGCGTGGCCGCCGCAACGACCCGTTCGATCTGCGCCGTTTAGACTTTCGCGGTCGCGCGGCCGGCGGTCGCGCCGTCCGTCAACTCCGGCGGCAAGCGGAACTCTATGGTTTCGTGACGGCCGTGCAGCTGGCTGACATCGACCGGACCCAGCCGCCGCAATACGCTGATGACATCCTCCACCAGCACTTCCGGCGCCGATGCGCCGGCGGTGATGCCGACGGTCTTCGCATTGCGGAACCAATCCGGATCGAGCTCGCTGCCGTCGGCGATCAGGTAGCTCGGCGTGCCGGCCTCTTCGCCGATTTCGCGCAGCCGGTTGGAATTGGAGCTGTTCTTGGCGCCGACCACCAGGATAACGTCGACCAGCCCGCTCAGTTCACGCACCGCGGTTTGCCGGTTCTGCGTCGCGTAGCAGATGTCGCGCGTCTCCGGCCCGACGATGTCGGTGAAGCGGTTATGCAGCGCGGCGATGATGCCGCGCGTGTCGTCGACGGAAAGCGTGGTCTGCGTGACATAGGCGACCGGGGTGTCCGCCGGAATGTCGAGCTTGGCGACGTCGCTCTCGGTTTGCACCAGCGTCACCGGCTCGGCGATCTGGCCCATCGTGCCCTCGACCTCGGGATGGCCGGCATGGCCGATCAGAATGAGGCGGCGGCCCTGGCCGACATAGCGCTTGCCTTGGTTGTGGACTTTGGTGACGAGCGGGCAGGTCGCGTTCAGCACCGGCAAGTTGCGCGATGCCGCTTCCTCCTCGACGCTCTTGGCGACGCCGTGCGCGCTGAAGATGGTAACCGCATTGGCCGGGACCTCGGACAGGTCCTCGACGAAGCGCGCGCCTTTGGCTTTCAGGCTCTCCACCACATGCTTGTTGTGCACGATTTCGTGACGCACGTAGACCGGCGGGCCGAATTTCTGCAGCGCCCGCTCGACGATCTCGATGGCGCGTACGACGCCGGCGCAGAAACCGCGGGGCTGAGCGAGTATGACCTTCATCAAGACCTCCCGGTCCATCGGCCGGTTGAATGACAGTTTCGGTTGAATGGCGGTTTATTTCGCTCTGCGGCCATGCGCCGCAACAATGCGGCTGCCGCCCCTTATATCCCAGTTATCTCGTCTCACTTAGTTGGCTGCGAAGACGTATCAATCAAGCCCGGACCTGTTCGTTAACGTCTTGCTCGCCGCGCCGGCAGCCAATGACCCCTCAATCCGCCCCATTGAGCGGAAATGCCGCCCCTTGTCCAGCGGGCCGGGTTGTCCCGGAATGCCCGTTCCGTACCGCCTTGAACCGAAGCTCTCCCGCCGCCGTCCAAAGGTAACGCGTTCGGGTGCAACCGGTTCGGGGTGCCCCGCATTGGCGGGCGTGCCGGCTGTAACGCCGGATTCCGGCAGGTCCGGCCGGCACGCCCGCAGAACGGGGGGACGAGGATAGGAAAATATCCAGGATTTCACTTTTGCGGCCATTCAGGGCATTTAGAGCCCCGGGCCCGATTCATCCGCCACCATTTCGCCTTTGTCTTGACGCCTCAAACCCCCTCGTTGATCCGCCAATCCGTTGACAATCCCCATTCGGACGCTGACCGGCTCCCATGAAGACAATCACCGCACTCGTTGTCCGCGCAATCGATTTTTGCGCGCAACACGCTTGGCCGGTGATTGCCGCGGCAATCCTGTTTACGGTGGCGTCGTCCTGGTATGCCGCCACGCACTTTGCGATGACGACGGACGTCAATCAGCTCATTTCGCCGAACATCCCGTGGCGCCAGCGCGAGGCTGCTTTCGAAAAGGCCTTCCCGCAATACGAGATGATCGTCGCGGTCGTCGATGCGCCGACGCCGGAATTGGCCGACGAAGCGACCGGCGCGCTGGTGCAGCGGCTGTCGCAGCAGAAGGATCTGTTTCACTCCATCGAACAGCCGAAAGGCGGCAGCTTTTTTGCCCAGAACGGCCTCTTGTTCGAGAAGGCGTCCGACCTTGCGCCGCAGATGAAAATGCTGACGCAGGCGCAGCGCCTGGTGCAGGTGCTGGCCGGCGATCCCTCGCTTCGCGGCGTCATTCAGGCTTTCCAATTCGGCCTGCTCGGCGTGCAGGGCGGCCAGATCACGCTCGACAACATGACGTGGCCGATGAACCTCGCCGCGAGCGCCATCGAAAAGGTCAATGCCGGGCAACCGGCGAGCTTTTCCTGGCACGAACTGGTCGAAGGCCGCGCGTCGACGCCGGATGAGCTGCTTCGCTTCCTCCAAATCCGGGCTTCGCTCGACTATTCCGAGCTCGAACCCGGGCAACGGGCAACCGATGCCATCCGGCAGGCCGCGAAGGATCTCGATTTCGCATCCAAGTATCAGGCAAACCTGCGCCTGACCGGCCCGGTGCCGATGGCGGACGAGGAATTCGCGACGATCAAGGAGAATGCGGCACTCAACGCCACCGTGACGATCGTGGTCGTGCTCGTCATTCTGTGGCTGGCGCTGCGCTGGGTGCGCATTATTTTTGCGGTGTTCGCCTGCCTTGTCGTCGGACTTTCCATCACGGCCGCGCTTGGCATGCTGATGGTCGGTACGCTCAATCTGATATCGATTTATTTTGCGGTGCTGTTCGTCGGTCTCGGCGTCGACTTCGGACTGCAGTTCAGCGTCCGCTATCGCGCGGAGCGGCACGAAACCGACGATCTGCGCGGCGCGCTCTTGCAATCGGGCCGGCGCGCCGGCGCGCCGTTGACGCTCGCGGCGTTGGCGACGGCGGCCGGCTTCTTCTCGTTCCTGCCGACGGTTTATAAAGGCGTTTCCGAACTGGGCCTCATCGCCGGCGTCGGCATGCTGGTCGCTTACGCCACCAGCATCACATTGCTGCCGGCGTTCATGAGCCTGCTCAAGCCGCCGCGCGAACCGTACCCGCTCGGCTACAAAGCGCTGGCGCCGGTCGATAGTTTCCTTGCCGAGCACCGAGTACCGATCCTGATCGTCACGCTTGCCGTCGTGGCGGCGGGATTGCCGCTGTTGCATTGGCTGCGGTTCGATTTCAATCCGATCAATCTGCGCAGCCCGAAAACCGAGGCGGTCGCGACTTATCTGGCGCTCAAGAACGATCCCGAAAGCGGCGCCAACGACGTCCAGGTGCTGGAGCCGTCGCTGACGGCCGCGGATCAAGCGGCGGGAAAATTGCGTGCTCTGCCGCAAGTTGCGCGCGTCGTCACCTTGTCGAGCTTCATCCCGGACAACCAGCAGGAAAAATTGCCGCTGATCCAGGATGCGGCAAAGACCTTGGTTCCCGTGCTCAATCCGACCGCCGCCACTCCGCCGCCGACCGACGCGCAGAATGTCAGCATGATGAATTCCACGATCGACGTGCTCAATCGGCTGGCCGGAAACGGCACCGGCACCGGCGCGGTTGCGGCGCGGCGCTTGACCGCGGCGATGAGCGCGCTGGCCAAAGCCGATCCGCCGGTACGGCAGCGGGCCGAGACGGTGTTCGTGCAGCCGTTGCGCACCGCGCTCGACGATTTGCGCAACCTGTTCAAGGCGCAGGCGGTCACGCGAGCCAATTTGCCGGCCTATCTGTCGCACCAATGGGTGACGCCTGACGGACAGGCACGCGTCGATGTCGCGCCGAGCGGCGATTCGAACAACAACACGGTTCAGCAGAATTTCGCGCGCGCGGTGCAGTCCGTCGCGCCCACCGCGACCGAGGGACCGATTTCCATCCTGGAGGCGCGGCGCGCGGTTGTCGGCGCCTTCCTCGAAGCGGGCGCTTGCGCGCTCTTATCCATCGGCATTTTGCTTTGGATTACGCTGCGCCGCCTCGGCGACGTGCTGTTGACGCTGGTGCCGCTGCTATTGGCCGGCGTCGTCACGCTCGAGATTTGCGTCCTGGTCGATCTGCCGCTCAACTTCGCCAACATCATTGCGCTGCCGCTTTTGTTGGGCGTCGGCGTGGCGTTTAAAATCTACTACATCATGGCGTGGCGCGAAGGTCAGACCAACCTGTTGCAGTCGGTGCTCACGCGTGCGGTGACGTTTTCCGCCTGCACGACGGCGACAGCTTTCGGCAGCCTGTGGTTCTCCAGCCATCCCGGAACGTCCAGCATGGGAAAATTGCTGGCGATCTCGCTGCTGACGACGATGGCGGCGGCTGCTTTATTCCAACCCGTGCTGATGGGCAAGCCGCGCGAGCAGCAGCCCGGCGCCTAGAGCGCTTTTTTCGGATCGTCCACTAACGCAGTGCGGGGTTTTGCGGCGGCGCCATCAGCTGTGACCGGTGCGCCGGCGCGTGCTTCGGCACCGCGAGATTGGGATTAACTGCAGGATTGGGATTAATCGTCGGGTCGAGCATGCTGTAGGCGGCATCCGGCAACCGCGACCAATATTGATTCTCGCCCAGCAGCTCGATGCCGACGTAACCGCGTACCACGAGCGTCTGGCCGTCGGGCGTCAACTTCATCGTGGCGTGATAGATTTTGCCGTCGCGCGGATCGAGAATCGTCCCGCCGCCGTATTTGTCGTCGCTCTCCTGCTTCATGCCGCGGATGATTTCGAGCCCGAGCCAACGCTGGTCGTGGCGATCGTCCTGGCATTGTTCGCACACCACATTCGGGTCCTCGCCGGGCTTAAGAAACATCTTTGCGATAATGCCGGCGTAGACGCCGTCGTGATTGGTAATCAGAAACCACCCGGTGGGTTGCTTGGTGTCGCTGTCGACGGCTTGCCATAAGCCGGCGGGCGTCGGGCCGGCCGGCGCGCTTCCGGCAGCCAGCGGATCGGCGCTCACGGCATGAGCGAAGGCCAAGAGCGGCAACAACGCCGCGGCGACCATCCCACGTATTGCTCGCATCGTCCGAACTCCTGGCAGGTTCCCGGCGGCGCCGCTGATTGCGATTGCTACTCTCGCCCGGATTGCGGAAAGTCAACTAGGCTCATCGTCGATGTCACGCAATGGCCCTCCGCCATATGACGAGAAGCTTCGCGCAATGGGTTTGACACGGACTGATATAGCGGCGGAAACTCGACTTTAAGGCGAGCGAATGACGCCGCGGCTGGTAAAATCGTATCGGCCGCAAGATCCGGGGGGCGGCGTGAAGATCAAGGCGATCGAGCCAATTGCTGTCAGTCTGCCGATGAAGAAGCCGGTGCAAATGTCCGGCGAGACGGTGGCGCGGGCGGACAATGTTCTCGTGCGCATCGAATCCGACGACGGCGTCGTCGGCTGGGGGGAGGCCGCGTCGGCGCCGACCATGACCGGCGAAACCGTCGCCAGCATGATGGCGGCGGTGGCGCACATGACGCCCGGCCTGCTCAAGCGTTCAGCCGACGATTTCTCCGGCGCTTCGGCGGCGATGGACGCGCGGCTCTACGGCAACAGCGGCGCCAAGGCGGCTGTCGAGATCGCGCTGCACGATCTGGTCGGCCGCGCCACCAACCGGCCGCTTTATGAGCTTCTTGGCGCAAGAAAGCGCGGCCGTATGCCGGTGCTGGCTGTTGTCGGCTCGGCGGATGCCGCAGCCGATCTGCGCGAAGCAAAGGACCGCTGGGCCGCCGGTTACCGCGCCTTCAAAATCAAGGTCGGCTTGGCTTCGCCGCAGGCCGACGCCGAGCGCACGCGCGCGGTTTGCATGACGCTTAAAAGCGCCGGCGCAGCCTGTCTGGTTTCCGCCGACGCCAATCAGGGATTCAGCGTCGAGGAAGCGCTCATATACGTGCGCGCAGTCGGCGACTGCGGCCTCGATTTCTTCGAACAGCCGGTCGAGGCGCACGATCTCGACGGCATGGCCCGCGTCGCCGCGGCGAGCCGCGCGCCGATCGGCGCCGACGAGGGCATTCACTCGCGCGATGACATAGCGCGCCATCACGAACGCAACGCTGCCCAGGGCGCGAGCCTCAAGGCGATAAAACTCGGCGGCCTGCGCGCGGTGCTGGAGGCGTGCCGGCTGTGCGAGCGGCTCGGCATGAAGGTCAACATTTCCTGTAAGACCGGCGAATCGAGCATCGCTTCGGCGGCGGCGGCACACGTCGCCGCGGTCGCGCCGGACGTCGCCTGGGGCCTGACCGTGACCAATAAGGGCCTCGCCGAGGACGTCGCGGTCGAGCCGCTCGCCGTCGATCACGGCCATGTCGAAGCGCCGGCGCGCCCCGGACTCGGCATCGAGGTCGACGAACGCCGGGTGCGGCGCTCTCAGCAAGACTACAAACGCGTGGCGTAAGCTGTATCGGGGAAGGGCGCTTGAAGGCAAAGGATCTCGGCATCGCCGTCGTCGGCTCGGGCCGCATTGGCACGTTGCGGGCGCGGCTTGCCGCCAAACATCCCGCGGTGCGCTTCCTCGCCGTCTCCGACAAAGAGCCGGCGCACGCCAAGAAGCTCGCCGAACTCGCCGGCGCCGACTTTTATTCGGCCGACAACGACGCGGTGATCGCGCACCCGCAAGTGAACGCGGTGTTCGTCTCGACGCCCGAGGGCGAGCATGCGGCGCCGGTGTGCAAGGCGCTCGAACTCGGCAAGCCGGTGCTGGTCGAGAAGCCGCTGGCGCTGTCGCTCAACGACGCCGAGGCCATTCTCAACACGCTAAAAGCGACGTCCGGCACGCTTCGCGTCGGTTATAGCCGCCGCTTCAAGGAATGCTTTCTGCGCGCCAAGGAGCAGATGCGTCAGGGGCGGCTCGGCAAGGTGAGCGGCGGCCTGGCCCGCGTCTATAATTCGCGCGCGCAGACTTTTGCCATTCTCAAGCGCGATCCGCATGCGACGCCGGTGCTCGACGTGCTGACTTATTACGTCGACTTGATGTGCTGGCTGTTGGAGGGCAACCGGCCGGTCGAAGTGGTGGCGCGCGGCCAGTCCGGTATTTTTCGCGACGCCGGTTACAGCGCCCATGACGTGACCTGGGCAATCGTCACCTTCGCCGACGGCGCGGTGGTCAATTTCGGCATCAGCTACGCGCTGCCGGCGAATTATCCGACACAAGGCCAATCGGACCGCGTCGAGCTTCTCGGCACTGAAGGCACCATGATCATCGACGACGACCACATGGAGCATCTTATTTTTTCCGAGAAAGGCATTCCACACCCTTACGTGCCCGGGCATTCCGTCGAGATGGCGTTTCTCGGCAGCAATTCGGCGGGCGATTGGGCGATGGGGGACTTCTGGGGCCCGCTCGGCAACGAAACGCGCGCCTGGCTCGATTTTCTTTCAACCGGCCGGCCAAGCATCCACTGCACACCGGAGGAGGCGATGCTGAACCTGAAAACGACCTATGCCATCGAGCGCGCCGCAGCGACCGGTCAGACGGTGCGGCTCGACTAGACATTCTTGAACGACACAGTTCCTTCCGAATAGCCGGGGCATGATCATGAAACTTCCGCGCCGAAACGTTCTCCGCCTGGCTGCCTGCGGAGCCGCGATTGCCGCAATGCCGCGGATCGCAAGAGCGGACGCCTATCCGACGCGACCGGTGCGTCTGATCGTCGGGGGCACGCCGGGCAGCGCGCCTGACGTGATCGCGCGGCTGATGGCGCAATGGCTGTCACAGCGGCTCGGCCAAACGGTATTCGTCGAGAATAAAAACGGCGCCAGCGACAATCTCGCGACCCAAGCCGTGGTGGCCGCTGTGCCGGACGGTTATACATTGCTGTTGGCGTCTGCCAGCAACGCGATCAACGCCACGCTTTTCGCAAATCTCAAATTTGATTTCATCCGGGACATCGCACCGGTCGCCGGCGTCGTTACTTTTCCCATGGTCATCACGGTGAATGCGTCCTTTCCGGCGAAAACCTTTGCCGAACTATTGGCATACGCCAAGGCGCATCCGGGAAAAATCAACATTGGCACACCGCCGCTCGGCTCGCCGCAGCACGTCGCCGGCGAACTGCTCAAGATGATGAGCGGTGCGGACATTGTCTTTGTTGCGTACCGCGGCGGTCCGGCGGCGATCAACGACGCGCTCGGCGGACAGATTCAGGGCGCCATCGGCACCGTCTTGTTGACGCTTCCGCAAATCAAGTCCGGAGGTTTGCGTGCCTTGGCGGTGACCAGCACGACGCGCTCCGCGTTGCTTCCCGAAATCCCGACGGTCGATCAATTCGTGCCGGGTTTCGAGGCTGGCCAGTGGGTCGGTATCGGCGCGCCGAAAAATACCCCTGTTGAGATTGTCGAGCGGCTCAACCGGGAGATCAACGCCGGATTGGCCGACGCCACGCTCAAGGCGCAGATTGCCGAGCTTGGTGGCGTGCCGTTGCCGGGCTCGTCCGCCGATTTCGGCAAGTTTGTCGCCGCGGAAACCAAGAAGTGGGGTGACGTCATCACGTTCGCCAAAATCAAGCCGGAGTAAGGATCGGCGCCACGGCCTTGCAACGGACGCCGCTGCGGCGGACGACGGTGAGGCTCGATCAATTGTGGCAGCCCCAACGCCGCGAATCGCGCCGAGGATGTTGTCTTAATTCCGGCTCAAAGTGGCCGGAGGCTAGGCCGGTCGGTGGCGTTGAGGGGGGTGTGCGATGACGGTCCGTTTTCCGATGGCGCCTTGCCATATTTCGCCTGAACCCGCCGAATTACCGAATGCTTTTCCAGTCGTTGCCAACGAACGCCGCTTGATGCGCGGTTAGTCGCCACTGAGTAGCATGTTGCGTATCACAGTCTCACGTATCCGTACTTTTATCGCCGCGCTGGGTTGCGCGATTTTGAGCGCATCGCTGTTCGATTGGGCGCAAAATTTGCGTGCCACCGAGGCCGGTTACGCATGGGTGAAGGCCGACTCGCCGACCGCGCCCGCGGTGGAAACCGCGGAAATATGGCAAGTGTCGGCAAGCTGCGTGCGCCCATTTTTCGTCAATGCCGTCCTGCAATCGAAAGTCAGGCTCAACAATCATTACGCGTTAGCGCCCGCGGACGTTCGCACGTGGCGCACCCAGCCGGTTGGCGAAAACCTTCAACCGGCTGCGGGTCAAAGCGGCGGCCTGTATCGCCTCGTCAGCCACGAGCGGGACGGCGAGCAAAACTCCGCAGCGACGGAACACGTCGCAATGCTGCATGCGCGGTACGCCGAATGGTATGCCAACCTCTTCAAGCTTGAGATTCAAGAACACGAGTGGGAACAGCGATTAAGCAATGTCGCGGATCAAAGCGTGACGGTCAGCGAGGCGACGCGCCGGACTTTCGGAGCGTATGGCGGCCGCGATATTGGACGGGTGAGCGCACACGGCGATTTCGATCATTACCTGCTCGTTCTCTTGGGGCTCGGCGGATTTCCCGGCGATCAAGAGCAGGCGCTGCGAGCGGATTGCGTCAAACTCATCCCGGTCAAGGAAATCTTCAAAAGCCCGAGCTATCTCGGAGAAATCTGGCGCTGGCCGGTCGATCATGCCGCTGCGTTCTCCTTCGGCTTGGAGCTGGTGCTTATCGGCATCTTTTTCATTCCGATCGACCTGTGGATCGGCACCGGCGACTTTCGCGCCGTGGGACGGCATCTTGGCGACGCGGTACGCCGCCTCATGACAAAGGTCCGAAACCTTCCCAGAAGTAAACCTGCCGCCTCCATTTCGGGCATCGCCCGCGCGACCCTCGTTGGCGCGCGCACCATCCTGACGGCTCGGACGAATCCCGGCCGGGCGGTCGGCGAACTCCGCTTTGTGTCGAAGCTCGCCGAAATTCGATTTTCGCATTACCTTTCGCGGTTACCCGCGTTAATCGCGGACAAGCGAATTCCATCCCGAAGCATCGAATGGCTCAAGCACGCCGGTAGCAATAGGTTCGACGACCGCTTCGCTTAGAGTCAGCTATTTGTTGCCGATAAATGTCGATTGAGCTATGCCGCAACCGGCCGCGCGATCGCGAACATTTTCCATGGGATGCGGTTTCCATGGGATGCGGTACGAGCGAGGGGGAACGATGCCAAGCGAATTCACCGATAAAGTCGCGGTCATCACCGGCGGCAGCCGCGGGATCGGCCGCGAGATCGCCGTCGATTTCGCCCGCGCGGGCGCGCGGACCGTCATCGTGTCGTCGTCGGCGGGCAACCTCGCAGCCGCGAGCAAGACCATCGCCGCGGCCGGCGGCCCGGCGCCCGTTGCAATCGCAGCCGACCTGCGCAAGCTCGAAGGCTGTCAGCAGGTTTTCAACGAAGTGAAAGAGAAATTCAACCGCAGCGATATCCTGGTGTGCTCGGCGGGCGCCACCCGCGCCGGCAATTTTATCGATCTGCCGGACGATGCCTGGCTCGACGGCTACGCGTTGAAATTCTTCGGCTGCGTGCGGATGTGCCGGTTGTTCTGGCCGATGCTCAAAGCCGCGCAGGGTTTTGTCGTCAATATCGGCGGCGGGGCCGCGCGCTCGCCCGGGGCCGATTTCTCGATCGGCGCTTCGGTGAACGCGGCGATGGGAAACTTCTCCAAGGCGCTGTCGCAACTCGGCAAGCGCGACGGTGTCAACGT
This sequence comes from uncultured Alphaproteobacteria bacterium, assembly GCA_963775515.1. GTDB lineage: Bacteria > Pseudomonadota > Alphaproteobacteria > Rhizobiales > Xanthobacteraceae > BOG-931. Next base: position 74,262 of record CAVZIQ010000003.1, read on the forward strand.
CAATGTCATTCATCCCGGCGCGACCGAGACCGAGCGCTTCTATCAGCTCATCGAGCAACGCTCGAAGGCGTCCGGAAAATCGATCGAGCAGCTCAAGCAGGAGGCGACCGCCAAAGACGGTCTGCGCCGGCTCGGCAAGGCCGAAGACGTTGCCGCGCTCACGCTGTTTTTATGTTCCGAGCGGGCCCGCCACGTTCAGGGCACCGCGATTGCGGTCGATGGCGGCGCGACCGTGGGCTACTACTGAACCGGCGATCGCCGCAGCGAGGACCGATGGACGATAAAACAAGACCGGACGAAACCGGCTACCGCTTCATCGGCAAGCCCATGCCGCGCAAGGAGGATGCGCGGCTCATCACCGGCAAGGGCCGCTTCACCGACGACTTCAATATCGACGGCCAGGCCTATGCGGCGATGGTGCGCTCGCCTTTTCCGCATGCGCGCATCCTCGCGATCGACGCGGGCCGCGCCAAGGCTATGTCGGGCGTGCTCGGCGTCTTTACCGGCGCCGATTGCGCGGCCGATAACCTCAAGCCCATTCCGCACGATCCGGTGCCGAAGACCAAATACGACATGAAGCTTGCCGCGCCGGGCGGCGGCGCGGTGTTCATCGGCCCGCATCTGCTGTTGCCGGCGGACAAGGCGCGCCATGTCGGCGAGGCCGTCGCCATGGTGGTCGCCGCGACCAAGGCGCAGGCGATGGACGCGGCCGAAGCGGTGGACGTGCAATACGACGAGCTGCCCTTCGTGCTGCATTCCGAAGCTGCGATGCGGCCGGGCGCGCCTGTCGTCTGGAATGAAGTTCCAAACAACGTGCTCGTCGATACGCTGTTCGGCAACGCCGAAGCGACCGATCGGGCGTTTGCCGGCGCGGCGCATGTCGTCAAACGGAAGTTTCATATCGGCCGCGTCACCGGCGTGCCGATGGAGCCGCGCGCGGCGCTCGGCCATTACGATGCCGCGACCGGCCGCTACACGCTCTATGCCGGCTCCGGCGGCGCGGTGCGGCAGAAGAGCGAGCTTGCCAGCGTGCTCGGCGTTCCACCCGACCGGCTGCACGTTCTCGCCTACGACATCGGCGGCAATTTCGGCACGCGCAACCGCGTCTTCGTCGAGTTTGGCTTGGTGCTGTGGGCATCGCAAAAGCTCGGCCGCCCGGTGAAATTCACCGCGACGCGCTCGGAAGCGTTCCTGAGCGATTATCAGGGCCGCGATCTCGTCACCGAGGTCGAACTCGCCCTCGACAGCGCCGGCCAATTCCTCGCAATGCGCGCCACCAATATCAGCAATGTCGGCGCGCGCTGCGTCTCGCTGTCGCCGTTGAGCAAGGGCGCGGGACTTATTCCGGGCTCCTATGCCATCCCGGCGGCGACGCTGCGCGCGCTCGCCGTCTACACCAACACGATGCCGACCAACGCCTACCGCAGCTCCGGCCGGCCCGAAGTGACCTACGCCATCGAGCGGCTGGTCGACGCCGCCGCCGAGCAACTCGGCATCGATCGCGTCAAGCTGCGCCGCAAGAACCTCGTGCGCCCGAAGGACATGCCGTACCGCAACTCCGTCGGCATGCTCTACGATTCCGGCCGTTACGAAGACAATATGGACTGGGCGATGGAGGTCGCCGACTGGAAGGGATTTCCGGCGCGCCGCCGCGCGGCCAAAAAGCGCGGCAAGCTGCTCGGCCTCGGCCTTGCCAATTACGTCGAATCCTCGATCGGCGCCCCGCGCGAGCAGGCCCGCATCACGGTGCAGCCTGAGGGCCGCGTCGACGTCGTCATCGGCACCCAGCCGGCGGGCCAGGGCCATGAGACAAGCTTCGCCCAAGTCGTTTCCGATCTTCTCCATGTGCCGAGCGAGAGCGTGCGCATCATTCTTGGCGACACCGACGTGGTGCGCGCCGGCGGCGGCACGCATTCCGGCCGCTCCATGCGTCATGCCGCGACGGTGTTTTCCAAAGCCGCCGTGGAGCTGATCGACAAAGGCAAACAGATCGCGGCGGTCGTCATGGGCGCAGCGCCGGAGAACGTGTCGTTCAGCGACGGCCGCTTCTCCTCGCGCGACACCAATCGCACGTTCGATTTTCTCGAACTGGCAAGCGAGGCTGCCCAGCACAACATGCCGGAGGCGCTTAAGGACGGCATCGCAGTCGTTACCGACAACGAGATGCACGATCCGGTCTTTCCCAACGGCACGGCGGTCTGCGAGGCCGAGATCGATCCCGACACCGGCGCCATGACGATCACGCGTTATGCGTCGATCGACGACGTCGGCCGCTGCATCAATCCGCTGATCGTGCACGGCCAGACCCATGGCGCGATCGCGCAAGGCGTCGGACAGGCAATGTCGGAGCAGATTTATCTCGATCCCGATTCCGGCCAGCCACTGACCGGCTCGCTGATGGATTACGCCATGCCGCATGCCGACACGCTGCCGTCATTCGACACCGGGATCGCCGAGGTGCTGTCGCCGACCAATCCACTCGGCATCAAGGCCGGCGGCGAAGGCGGCACCACGGCGGCGCCCGCCGCCGTCGTCAGCGCCGTGCTCGACGCCCTGCACGACATCGGCGTGCGCGACATGCCGATGCCGGCGACGCCCTATGCGATCTGGGCGGCGATCCAGGAGGCCAAGAAGTCCGGCAAAGTGAGCGGCCAAAAGCTGAAGCCGACACGTCCTTGACGAAGCGGGCGCGGCGAATGAGTGTACCGCCGAACGACCGGCCAAGGCTTAGGGAGAAACGAACCAATGGCGAACAAGATCATCATCAGCTGCGCGATTACCGGCTCGATTCATACGCCGACCATGTCGGACGCGCTGCCGATCACGCCCGATCAGATCGCCACCCAAGCGATCGACGCCGCCAAGGCCGGCGCCGCGATCCTGCATCTGCATGCGCGCGATCCCAAGGATGGCCGGCCATCGTCGGAAGCTTCCGTGTTCATGCAGTTCCTGCCGCGCATCAAGCAGGCGACCGACGCGGTGGTGAACATCACCACCGGCGGCGCGGTCACCATGACGGTCGACCAGCGCATCTCGGCCGCGAACACGCTGGCGCCGGAAATGTGCTCGATGAACATGGGCTCGATGAATTTCGCGCTCTATCCGATGGCGAAGCGCTACAAGAACTGGAAATACGACTGGGAGGAGAGCTATCTGCTCAATTCGGACAGCTACATCTTTCCCAACACGTTCCGCGACATCGAGAAAGTCTATAAGACGCTCGGCGAAGGCCACGGCGTGAAATTCGAGCACGAATGCTACGACACCGGGCATCTGTACAATCTGGCGCATCTGGTCGATCGCGGCATGTTCAAGCCGCCGATTTTCCTGCAGCTGATTTTCGGCATTCTCGGCGGTATCGGCCCCGACCTCGACAATCTGTTCTTCATGAAGCGCACGGCGGACAAGCTGTTCGGCAAGGACTATCTGTGGTCGGTGCTGGCCGGCGGCCGCCATCAGATGAATTTCTGCACCGCCGCCGCGATGATCGGCGGCAATGTGCGGGTCGGGCTTGAGGATTCGCTCTATATCGGGCCCGGCAAGCTCGCTAAGAGCAATGCCGAGCAAGTGACCAAGATCCGCCGTATCGTCGAGGATCTCGGCTTTGAGATCGCCACGCCCACCGAGGCGCGGCAGATGCTCGGCCTTAAGGGCGGCGATCGCGTGAAGTTCTAGCCGGCGCAGCAGCCGATATGAATGCCATCGATCTCAAAGGCCGCACCGCCATCGTGACCGGCGCCGCCAGGGGCATCGGCTTTGCGGTGGCGCGAAAGCTGATGACCTGCGGCGCCACGGTCGTCGCATGTGATATCGATCGTGACGCGCTGATGGACGCGGCGCAGCAGTTGCAACACAGCGGCCCCATTCTCACGGCGACCATCGACGTCACCGACGAGACTTCCGTCGACGCCGCCGTCGCGCGGCTGGCGCGCGGAATTGGCAAGATCGATATTCTCATCAACAATGCCGGCATCACCGGCGGTAATGCGCCGCTATGGGAGCTGGCGCCGGAGGTCTGGCGCCGCGTCGTCGAGGTCAATCTGATTGGGCCGTACCTCACCTGCCGCGCAGTGGTGCCGCATATGATCCGCAACGGCTATGGCCGCATCGTCAATATCGCTTCGATCGCGGGCAAGGACGGCAATCCGAACGCCTCGCATTATTCGGCGTCGAAGGCCGGCTTGATCGGACTGACGAAGTCGCTCGGCAAGGAACTGGCGGCCACGGGCGTTCTGGTGAATTGCGTCACGCCGGCCGCGGCCAAGACCGAAATGTTCGGCCAGATGAAGCAAGAGCATATCGACTACATGCTGTCGAAAATCCCGATGAACCGCTTCGTCACCGTGGATGAGATCGCGGCGATGGTGGCGTGGCTTGCTTCGGAGGATTGCTCGTTTTCGACCGGCGCGGTTTTCGATATTTCCGGCGGCCGGGCGGTTTATTAATTGCGGCGGCGCCGCGGGCTTGACCCCGCGGGTAGCGCGCAGTTAAACCCTCGGCCCTGATCGGGCGGTTAGCTCAGCGGAAGAGCACTTCCTTGACATGGAAGGGGTCAGAGGTTCGATCCCTCTACCGCCCACCAGAGTTCGCTCGCGAAGCGAGATAAGGCCGTCACGCCGCAGCAGCGAAGGCGGCAGCGCGAACTGCCACGAGCCGCGACTCCGCTTGTTAATGAAGGAAATAAAGCCTGCCCGTCATTTCAGTGTGAGAAGACGGGCAGGTCGATGCGGCTTCAAACGCGCTGAAGCTTAAGCCTTCGTCGCGTCGGCAACGCACTTCTTGGTGAAGCTCGTGGCCGCGGCGCCCTTCAGCTTCGCTGCCTTGGCGGCGTCTTTGCAGCATTTCGTCGCCGAACTGGTAAGTGCCGCGCCCTTGAGCTTCTTGGCGGCAACTTGGCTCTGGCAGGTGGCGCCCGCGGCGTCGGCTGGCGCGACGGCCGGCGTGGACGCCATCGGAGCCATCGGGGCCATCGGAGCGGCCGGGGCCGGAGCGGCCGGAGCCGGCGCAGCCGCAGGCGGCGCGGCGGGGGCGGGACTTTGCGCCATCGCGGCGCTCACCACGCAGAATGAGGCAACAATAATTGCGATCGTCTTCATCAAAATCTCCATCGGCTGCAGGCTACCCGGACAAGCCGTCAAGCCTCCCGCATCACGCCGGCTTTTGCAACACTCCATTCGGGCTCGCCTTGTCGACGATTTCCGGCAGATATTTCGCCAGCATTGAAAGCGTCTGGTCGACCGGCAGACCGAGGTGGCGGGCGAACTCCTGCACTTGGGTGTTGCCGAGAACCGCTTTCAACTGATCTTCGGTGATCGGCAGGTTTTGGCCGTTGCCGAGCCACGATTGCACCTGCGGGCCGAGACCGCCCTTCTCCAGCGCCGCTACGAGGCCGGGGAGATCGTGATATTGCGTCTGCGCCAGCACGGTACTGATCAGCGCCGGCAAAGCTTCGCTTTCCAGAGCGCCCTTGAGACTGTCGAATAAACCCATGATCGTCCTCCATGTACGTAGACGAAACGCTACGCCGGCGCCGTGTCGTTAAGACGACCGAAGCTTAGTCGAAGGCCGCAAGCGGTGCCAGTGGCCTGTGCCGCTGCAATACGATTTAATTGATCCGCTAAGCCGCCGGTTTGCGGGCCATGACGCCGAAGGCCGCGATCGCCGCCAGCAGGAGCGAGATCAGGGCGTTGTAGCCGGCGAGCGAAATGCCGAGAAAACGCCACGCCGCCTCGTCGCAGCGCACGACATGGATCGATTGCAGCTGGCTGAGCAGCGATCCGCCGGCGCGCAGATCGGTCAGCGGCCCGGTGCAATCGGTCGGCCCGGCCCACCAATGCCATTCGACGCCGGCGTGATAGGCGCCGAGCGCGACATTGCACGCCATCGCGACGATGATGGCGACAAAGCCGACCGTCAGGAGCTTTTGCGGCGCGCGCACCAAAGCCGCGATCGCCATCAGCAGCGAGAGCGGGATGACGACGTGATAGGGGATGCGCTCCTCGAGACAGAGCGGGCAGGGCGGCAGCCCGACCACAAGCTGGAAATACCAGGCGCCGGCCAGCGTCGCCGCGCTCAACACGAAGATTAACAGCGCCGCCGCGGCGGCCGGTTCGGTACGAGCCCGATCCATCCAGCTTTGCTTCGCCATTTTCCGCCGGCCTTTCCGTCGCGCCCGGAGCGCAATTTGCCGATCCTGGAGGCGGAAGCAAGGCCACTGCAAAAGCGGCCGCTCATTCCCGCGTAGGCGCGAAGCCAGGAGGGGTTGATCGAAAGCGCCGGGTCCCCGCTTTCGCGGGAACGCGCGGGGTCAGCCGCAAGCCGCGCGATGGACGCCAGCGCCGGCCGAATATATAGAAAGCGCCGGATGCCCGTGTGGCGGAACTGGTAGACGCGCACGACTCAAAATCGTGTTCCGCAAGGAGTGTGGGTTCGATTCCCTCCACGGGCACCAACCTTCGCCGCTTCGCGGCTACGGCTGGCAAGCCGGCGCGCAAACTTCTACAAAGCGGCCCATGAAATTCGCGCACTTCTCCCACATCTGGGCCAAGCCCGGAATGACGCCGCATCAGCGTTACGAACAGCTTTGGCGCGAGCTGCAGGCTTGCGATGCGCTCGGCTTCGATTATTCGTTCTGCGTCGAGCATCATTTCCGGCCCGACGAGAGCTGGATGTCGTCGCCCTCGCTCTACGCGGTCGGCGCCGGGGCGCGGACCAAGCGCATGCGCATCGGGCCGATGGGTTATATCGTGCCGCTCTATCATCCGCTGCGCCTTGTCGAAGAAATCGCCATCGTCGATCAGATGCTCGGCGGCCGCATGGAGCTTGGGCTCGTTCCCGGCATCAACCCGGATTATTTCCGGCCGTTCGGGCTCGATTACGGGCAGCGCAAATCGCCGACGCTGGAATTCGTCGATTATCTACACGCGGCGTTCGGCGCCGCGCAGCCGTTCTCGTTTCACGGCCAGGACTTCCATACCGACAATGCGCAAATTTCGGTGCAGCCGGCGCAGCGGCCGCATCCGCCGCTATGGATGATGAGCCGCGATCCGCAGACGCTCGAATTCTGCGCGCAGCACGCGATCAATCCCGGCTATTTCCTGGTCTATCCGCGCGCCGACGCGGCGCCGCGCTACCGCAAATTTCTGGCGGACTGGAAGGCCGCGGGCCGCGCGCAAATGCCGAACATCGCTTATTGCACGGTGGTCTATGTCGACGAGAGCGACGAGAAAGCGATCGAGACCGCGCTGTTTCGCGCCAGCCGCGCTTACGAGGGCTTTCTGGCGCCGCCAAAGCCGGGCGAGACGTTCGAGGCGCGCGCCAAGGAACACGCTAAAATGTTCGTCGGCCGCGGCGAGCCCGGCGCGTCCGAGATCATGCAGCATCTGTTCGACGGCGATTATCTCTACAACAACGACCTCGTCTTCATCGGCTCGCCGCAAACGGTCGCGGCTAAGATCCGCGCCGCCGCGGAAGCCGGTCTGTTCAACGTGTTCATGGGCGAATTCAATTTTGCCGACCTGCCGGAAGACGCGCTGCAACGCTCGATCCGGCTGTTCGGCGAGCAAGTGATCCCGGCGCTGCGGGGATTTGAGCCGTTCTAACCGTCATTCCGGGGCCGAGCGTAGCGACAGCCGCTGCGCGGCTTCCGGAACGACGCATTCGCGTCACTGCGCCTTGGCCAATTCCGGGTGCGCACGGAGCCGGGCTCTGTTCAGCACAAAGATAAGGAACGTCACCACCGCGCCGGCGGCGAACGGCAGCGCCGACCAGACGTAGAGCTGCTCGACCGGAAGCCCGACGAATAGCGCGCCCAGCAGCGGGCCGACAATGGCGCCGAGCCGGCCGATGCCGAGCTGCCAGCCGGAGCCATTGGCGCGCAGCATGGTCGGATAGATCAGCGCGCCGACGACGTTGATGCCGGACTGGATGCCGAGCACGAGGAAACCGGCGAAGAAGGTCGCGATGATCAGTGCGGTCGTCGAGGTCAAACCGGCATAGCCGATCGAGCCGACGACCGGCACCGCGATCACGAACAGGATGGCGATGGCGAGGAAGCGCGCGCGTTGCAGCCACCAGCACAGCGCCAGTGCGCCGACGGTGCCGCCGATTTGCAGCGCAGCGCCCGCCAGCGCCGCTATCTGCGGCGGCACATGGGCGGCGCCCATCAGCGTCGGCGTCCAGCTGAGCAGAAAGAAATAACCCATCAGGTTGCAGGCGAACATCAGCCAGGTCAGCGGCGTTATCGCCGCCAATCCATTGGCGAACAAATAGATCGGGTTCGAGCTCGGCGACTGCTGCTCGTCCTCGATCACGAACCGCGCGTCGGGCGGCACTCGGTAATCGGGACGGATCGCCGCCAGCAAAGCGACAATTTTGTCGCGATGACTTTCATGCAGCGTCATGAATTTGATCGAACTCTGGCAGGCCGACGATCGCGGCCAGCGCCAGGACGACCGGAACGATGCCGCCGATCTCAAACAGAACTTGCCAGCCATATTGCGGCACCAGCGCGAAAGCGACGAGGCCGGCCAGCGCGCCGCCGAGCGGAACGAGGCCGGCGGCGATGATCGCCAGCGTCGCGCGCAGGTTTCGCGGCGCGGATTCGGCATTGATGGCGACGAGATTCGGGATCACGCCGCCGATGCCTAATCCGGCGAAGAACCGCAGCCAGGACAGTTGCGTGAGATCGGTCGAATAAGCGGCGGCAAACGTAAGCACGCCGAACAGCAGATTGGAGAGAATGAGCGCGGGCTTGCGGCCGTAGCGGTCGCCGACCCAGCCGAAAATCTGCGAGCCGAACAACACGCCGATATTGCTGGCGCTGAGAACCAGGCCGAGCGCCTTCGGCGGGATGTGCCATTCGGCGATCAGGTGCGGTGCGGCAAACGCAATGGCCCCGATGTCGTAACCGTCGATCATCGCGAGCAGGACCGACCAGACGATCAGGTTGACCTGGAACGATCCAAGCCCGTACTCGTCCAAAAACTGCGAAACTTGAACTTTTGCCTCGCCGGCCATCGCTTCCCCCGAAAAATTTTATTCCGGCGTGTATTCGCCGCCGCCGGAAGCTAAGGCAGGCGGCCGGTAAAGAAAAGCGACATTCGCGCGCAGCAGCCGGGTTGGGCAATCGCCCCGCCGCGCGGCTTTCCCGCGCCCGCGATAATCAATAATGTGACGCCAACGAACCCGGATAGGGCAGGCAAGTGCCAAGGTAGGAAAACGCCATGGAAATGAGCGTAGCAGTCGCGCCGCAAAAGCAGGCGCCGTCGAACGAACACAGCGCAGCCCAAACGGCGGCGCGGCCCAATTCGAGCGATCTCGACGAATGGCTGGCGAAAATCGAAGCCATGGGCGAGCTCAAGCGCATTACCGCCGAAGTCGATCCGGACCTCGAAGCCGCCACCATCACGTATCTCGCCGCCCATGAAAAAGGCCCGGCGCTGCTGTTCGAGAACATCAAGGGCCATCCCGGTCACCGCGCGCTCTACAATATGATCGGCTGCAACCTGTCGCGGTTCTGCCTGATGATCGGCGAACAACCCGTCGATCATCCGCTGAAAGCGGTGCAGGTGCTGCAGCGCAAGATGGGCCGCACCATGAAGCCGAAAGAGGTGGCGGCGGAAACGGCGATCTGCAATCAGAACATCGCCACGGGCGACGCGGTCGACATCCGCAAATTCCCGGCACAGCGCATGTGGCCGCTCGACGGCGGGCTTTATCTCGGCACCGGCGACGCGGTGGTGACGCAATGCCCGGAGACCGGCCGCATCAACGTCGGCACCTATCGCATGATGATCAAGGGGCCGCGCGAGATCGGCATCTACACCTCGCCCGGCAAGGACGCCACGCTCGACCGCGAGAAGTGGTGGAAGATGGGCAAGCCGATGCCGATCGCCGCCGCTTACGGCATCGATCCGCTGCTGTTTCTGGTCGCGGCGACGAGCTTTCCCAAGACCGAAAGCGAATACGATTACTACGGCGGCATCAACGGCGCGCCGATCGAAGTGTTCAAGAGCGATCTTACCGGGCTGCCGCTGCCGGCGCGCGCCGAAATCATCATCGAGGGCTTTGTTTATCCGGACGAGACCTTTGCCGAAGGGCCGTTCGGCGAATTCACCGGCTATTACGGCCGTCCCGCCGGGGCCACACCCTATATGCGCGTCGAAAAAGTGCGCTTTCGCAACAATCCGACTTTGACCTGCGCCCTGATGGCGGACGGTCCCGCCAACGAATGCGGATTGTTCTGGGCGGCGCTGCGCTCGGCGGCGATCTGGTCGGATCTGCAGAAACTCGGCATTCCCGGCATTCAAGGCGTCTGGTCGATCCCGGAAGCCGCCGGCTGGGGCATTACCGTCGTTTCCATCAAACAAATGTATGCCGGTCACGCGCCGCAGGTCATGGCGCTCGCCGCGCAATGCACCGGCGGCGCCTATTTCGGCAAATACGTCATCGTCGTCGATGACGACGTCGATCCGAGCAACATCCATCAGGTGCTGTGGGCGATGGCGACCCGTTCGCGCCCGGCGCAATCGATCGACATCCTGCGCGAGACCTGGAGCACGTTCCTCGATCCGAGCCTCAATCCGCCGGAAATCCGGCCCTGGGGTTCCAAGGCCCTGATCAATGCCTGCATGGACTACCGGCATATCAAGACGTTCTCCAAGCGCACGAAATTGTCGAAGCCGATGTACGAGCAGGTCGCGGCGCGCTGGAACGAACTCGGCTTTGCCGGCAAGCCGATGGACGTATCGGTGTTCGAGGACGCAGCACCGGGCACGATCGTCGACTAACTGCGCGCGGCGCCGGATTTCGAACTGCGCCGTGGCGGAGCGTCAAGGATGAACGTGATCTCGCGAAAGTCACTTTCGCTATTGCTTCTCGCCGTGACGGCCGTGGCGCCGCCGCCGCGCGGCGCATTCGCCGCTGCGCCGTGCAACGGGCATCAGCTGCTGCCGCAGCCGCGAGCGCAGGGCAGCTGCCAAACCGTCAAGCCGAGGACTTTTACCTCGCCCGACAAAAAGACGATCGCGGCGGTGCTTGCCGCGGACAAAAGTCTCAACGACACGCCGGATATGGAGAGTAACGTCGCGATCCGTTCCGGCGCCGGCGCCGCGCTGGCCTCCAAGGATTATTCCTCGCCGGGCGGAGCAAACGGCTATTACGTGCTGAACGCGGCATGGTCGCCGGATTCGCAGTTCTTCGTTTACAGCATGATGTCGTCGGGCGGGCACTCGCCGTGGTCGTTTCCCGTTTGGGTGTACAGCGTCAAGAAGAACGCGTTCGCCAATTTCAGCGACATGATCGGCGGTGCGCCGACCGTGTCGGGAACCTTCACGATGTCCAAGCCGCATACGCTTTACGCCAGCACCTGGAAAACGCCCGGCGATCTCACCGACAAAGTCCCGGTCAGCGTCGATCTCGAGACGGCGTTTGATAAATTGCCGGTCCCGCCGAAGTAACGCTCCGGCTCTTCATATTGCCGTAGACGCGCCTGAGACATCGCTTCAGCACGAGCGTTTCCTCGCGCGACAAGCCGGCGATGGCCGCTTGTTCGTATGCCAGCGCCATCGGGATGAGCCGAGCGACAAGCGCCGCGCCCTTGGCGGAGAGTGCGACCGCGACTTCGCGATCGCTGTTGGCGGAGCGCGCGCGCACGACCATGCCCATGCGCACCAGCCGGGTCACCAGCCGCGACAGGGTCGAGGCTTCGATGCTGGTCAGATCGGCGATGTCGATCTGGCGCTGGCTGCCCTTTGCGGCCAGCACCGCCATGACGCGCCACATCGCGATGCTCAATCGATGCGGCGCCAGGGCCTCGGCGCCGAATTGATCGGCGATGATCGTTCCGACCCGGTTGACCAGATAGGGCAGATAATCGCCGAGATCGAGCTTGGAAATCCGTCTCACAGGGGAATCCATCCTGAAATCCGACGCCGCAATGTACGCCTGGATTGGTGCATTTACAACAGATGCATTTTCAACTAACATTGGCATCGAAGGCCGCAACGGCTCGCAAGTCGCGGCTCACGGGGAGGATGGCATGGACTTCGGTTATTTCACGCTGAGCGACAACCATTACGAAAACAACACGCGGTCCTCGAACCAGTTTGTCGCCGACATCACCGCCGAGGCGCTCTATGCCGACAAGCTCGGCATGCACTCGGCCTGGATCGGCGAGCACCATTTCAACTCGCTCGGCGTATTGTCCTGCCCGGACCTCGTGCTCGCCTACGTCGCCGCCAATACGACGCGCATCCGGCTTGCGCCTGCAGTCACCGTGCTGCCGCTGCATCATCCGATCCGCGTTGCCGAGCAATGGGCGACGCTCGATCTTTTGTCCGGCGGCCGGGTCGATTTCGCCTGCGGCCGCGGCTATGACCGGCGCGAATACGAGCCGTTCCATGTCTCCTTTGACGACAATCAGGGCATTTTCGAAGAAGGCTTAGAAGTGGTGCGCCGGCTGTGGGCGGCGGAAGGCCGCACCTCGCACCACGGCAAACATTATTCATTCGACGACGTGCGGATTACGCCCAAGCCTCTTCAGCGGCCGATTCCGACCTATGTCGGATCGTTCTCGAAACCCTCGATCGAACTCGCCGCGCGATTGGACTGCGGTCTGATCGTGGCGCCGTTTGCCGCGGCGCTGAGCTTCGGCGGCCTGAAACAGGTTTCCGATCTTTACAATGAGACCTGCGCGAAGTACGGCAGAAAACCCGGCAGGCTGATGTGCAGCTATTTTACGCACTTCGCCGACAACGAGGCCCAGGAGGGTGCCGCGCGCGCCCGGCAGATCCGCTACTACAGGGAATGCGTGATTCCGGCGCTGCCCGGCGATCCGAAAACCGCGCCGCCGAGCTATCGCTATTTCGTCGACATGGTCGACCGCCTTGGCAAGGTGAGGCCCGAAGACCTGACGGAAAATTCCGTGCTGCTCGGCTCGCCGGCGCGCATCATCGATACGCTGAAGAAAGTCGAAGCGGCCGGCTTCTCGGAGGTGATCCTTTACTTCAACGTGGGCTTAAAACCGCACGGCCAAGTCAAGGACGAGATGGCGCGCTTTATGGCCGAGGTGGCGCCCGCCTTCGCCGGCGTGCGCAAGGAAAGCGCAGCGTGATTGAAATGAATTGCGTGAAGTAAGCTGCGTGCAGTCATCCGCGGGAAGCCGGCGCGACCGCCAGCCTCCCGCGCGAAGTTTCTACTTTTGCTGGGCGCTTTTCGCATTCGCCGTCTTGGAATGCTCGTTTGCATTCTGCGCGTGCTGCTGGGCTTGGGTCGCGTGCTCCTTGCCCTTGCCGTGGTCATTCTTGCCGTGAGAGTCGGCGGCTGCACGATGGGACTTTGCTGCGGCTTCGTGATGTTCCGCCGCTTTGTTGTGCGCGTCTTTCATGTTGATTTCTCATCATTGGCCGGAAAATTTCGGCGGCCCACAGCAGCGGCCGCAATAGTGGCCGAATAGAGAGGCAATGTTGTTTTAATCGGGAGGATCGGCGTCCATCGCCACTATCTGCCGCAAAGTAAATTCTCGACGCGTCCTTGTGCTCCGGGTTCGATACCACAGCTAAAGGGATACCGGCAGGCAACGGCTTGCCCGAGAGCTGCTCACGAAACGGCGACATGCCGAACTCGCCGTTCACTCACAGGCAGCGCTGGTGTCATCGGCTGACACAATTCCGATCTAATCTAAAAATCGATCTTTGTTCCATTGCGGGTGCCGTCGGTGCCCGCAGTTCGGCTACGCGCGCACCTCCGGTTGCGTGCGTACTAAAAATATTTTCACAAAGATTTTCAAAACAAGGAGTGTTCCGATGAATAACGAAAACCTGACTGTCCATGTCAAGGTCAAGGACTTCAATGCATGGCGCACCAGCTATAACGGCCACGAGAAGGACCGCACCTCTGCCGGCATCACGAACGGGCGGGTATTCCGCAGCGCCGATGATCCGAATGACGTTGTGATCCTCCAGGACGTTGCCGATGTAGCAAAGGCCCGCACCTGGTTCGGCTCGCCGGAAACGAAGTCGGCGATGGAGAAGAGCGGCATAGTCGGCTCGCCCAACATCCGCTTCGCGGCTTAAGTCTCAGCCAATCGGTTCGTAGAACGCCTCGTACGGGTCGACCCGGCGGGGCGTTTTGCGTTGGCCTGAGTATCGCATGGCTCCTGCAATACCAACGCGCCGAACCGGAGATGACCTGGCGGTCAGACTGAGATAACGTCGGTCGGGCATTCGCATGGCGATCGCAGACGGTTGAGGCGCGCCGGTGACGGTTCTCAATGTGCGGCACACCACGGTTTACCGCTATAGCCGCCCGGTTGCGCTGGGCGATCACAGAATGATGCTGCGGCCGCGCGACAGCCACGATCTTCGCCTGATCAAGACCAATCTGACGTTCTCGACGCCCGCCACGGTCCGCTGGCTGCATGACGTTTTCGGCAACTCGGTCGCCATCGCGTCGTTTTCGCAGCCGGCGGCCGAATTACGCATCGAGAGCAGCCTGATGCTGGAGACCTATGCGGCCGCGTTGCCGCCATTCCAGATTACCCCGGACGCGTCGCGTTATCCGTTCATCTATTCCGCCGACGATCGCATCGACCTCGGCCGCATGCTGGAGCGGCAATATCCCGATCCCCGCGATCGCCTCGGAGCGTGGGCGCGCGGCTTCGTGCGGAGCAATCCGACCGATACTTCGGCGCTGCTGGCCGACTTAAATAACGGCGTGAAGGCGCAGATTTCATACCAGAGCCGCGAAACCGAGGGCACGCAAACCCCCGTCGAGACGCTCATCCGCGGTTGGGGTTCCTGCCGCGATCTCGCCGTGCTGTTCATCGAAGCGGTCCGCACCCTCGGCTTCGGCGCGCGCATCGTGACCGGATATCTTTATCGCGCTTCCGCCGATGCCGGTTCGCCGACCGCCACCGGCGCCGGCACGACACACGCCTGGGCCGACGTCTATGTCCCCGGCTCCGGCTGGATCACCTACGATCCGACCAACGGCACGATCGGCGGCAAGGATTTGATCCGGGTCGCCGTCACCCGCGACATCAGCCAGGCGGTGCCCATCAGCGGCAGCTTTGTCGGCATCCCCGGCAGCTATCTCGGCATGACTGTGGACGTCGCCGTGGTCTCGGAACCGGCAAGTCCGCGCGACCGGCGCTCCGCATAATCGCTTCAGGCAAAGCCGGCCTGGAGGCGCCCCACTTATGATATCAGCGCCGCCTCGGTTATTACGCCGGCACGCCGTGGCGCGCCTTCTTCAGACGCTGCTCCTGGCCCACAAAATTCTGCGCGGCATCGGTGCGGAACAGCTCGTGCGTCTGAAGCTCGTCGTCGGCTACCGGTGTCATGGCAAGATCGGTGTAGCCGAATCGCCGCGGGTCGCGCTTGATGGCGATATAAACGCGGCGCAGCCGCATATAGAGCCAAGCCCATTGCACAAGTTTGCTTACGACCTCCCAGCCATACCGCGGATAGAAGCGCCATACCGGCTCGACCGGGCGATCCGCGCGCCGATCGCGACGGAATTTCAACCGCAGAAAGCCGCCTTCGAGCGGATGCATCTTTTCCAAATCGATGCTGCCCTTGAACCACGTGCTCAAGAACAGCGCATTGCTGGCATTGGCTCCCACTGAGGCGACGCGGCGCAGAACCGTCTCGATGTGCTCGAATGTGTAGTAGCGCTGCCAGGCGAGCGTGTAAGCGCGCTCCCATTCCGTACGCGACATGCGCGGATGCGCCGTACAGACGTGATCGAGGTCGTACTTATTCATGTCGGGATCGAGGGCCACGCCCGCGCGAACAAGCTTGAGATGATCTTCCGAGCCCGGCAGCGGCGTCAGATTGAAGAATTCGAGCAGATCGACCGGCAGTTCGCGCTTGATGACGTCGATGTCGCGCAATATCGAATCAAGCGTGTCGTTAGGAAAGCCGATGATGTAGCCCGCATAGGTGATGACACGGGCGGATTTCCAAGCCAGCAGCATCGTGCGGTATTCGGTGATCTTGTTCTGCCGCTTCTTGGCGCCGAGCAGATTGTCGGGATTGATATTTTCGAGGCCGATGAAGACGCGCCGCACGCCGGCCAGCGCGCATTTTTCCACGAAGTTCGGCAGCCTGTGGCAGAGCGTGTCGACCTGAATGATGAAACCGATGTGGAGCTTCTCGATTTGGCGCAAGACAATGAGGCGGTCGAGAATCGACTCCCAGTCCTTGTTACGGGCGAAGTTGTCGTCGGTAATGAAAAAGCTGCGTAAGCCTTGCGCGTAATTGACACGAACAATCTTCTCGACGTCATCCGGTGAGCGGTGCCGCGATTTTCTGCCTTGGACATTGATGATGGTGCAGAACGAGCACTGGTAGGGGCAGCCGCGGCCGGCATCGAAGCTCGTCACCCCGCCCACCGTGCGATGCGCTCGCTGCGCCGGCATCAACGGGATCGGGGCATGCTCGAGGCCCGGCAGATCGTCCATGAAATTGTACAGCGGCTTGAGCCCGCCGCTAGCCGCATCCTGCAGGACCTGTTCGAGGCGGCCCTCGGCTTCGCCGGCGAACAGCGAGACTCCCATGGCCTTGGCGCGGTCGAGATCGGGATCGACGCCGTTGAGCATGCCGATGGTGCCCGAGACGTGGAAGCCGCCGATACAGACGGCGATGCCGCGCGCGCGCAGCTGCGCTGCGATATCGAGCGCACGCGGGAATTGGTTTGATTGAACGCCGACCAGCATGACCATGCCGGAACCGGCGCGCTCGATCGTCCTGGCCAGGCGAGCGGGCTTGATGCGCGTGTTGGTCTCGTCGAAGGCGTGGACTTCGAGTTCGACGGCCGGGCCCAGCACCGCGCGTTCACCGCAATCTATTGCGAGCCCATAGAGCGCGGCGAGCGAGTTCGACGGAATCGGCGAGCGCAGCCATTGAATAACGTAGCCATCGTCGTCGTAATGCGACGGCTTGATGAGCACGAGGCAAAAGCGCCGGGGGTGCGCGCGCAATGCAACAGGCAAATTCATATGAACTCCCAGCGCACACTACACGGTCGTTAATGCCGGCAATACCCCTTTTCACCCGCGATGCTAAATCGCGTCCGCCATTGAAATCGGGGCGAGGGATGGAATGTCCGAACCTGGACTAAAGCGGAAATCGAGATCGCGCAGAGAAATATCCGCGTTCGGAGTAAAAGCGGACATTACAAAATGCCGACGCCATGTCCGGCTGTGACCCGCAGCGGACATCGGTACGCATCTCACGTTGCGGAAGCGAAGCGACTTTTTGACCGCTTTCAGTACGACCAATTCTAACGTTACGATGTTGTCTCCTGACCCTGGGGGGCGAACATGAGGCGGCGGGAATTTCTGGGTGTTGTCAGCGCTGGGGCGGCGTGGCCCGTTGTCGCGCGGGGGCAGCAGGCCGACCGAGTAAGGCGCATCGGATTGCTTATGAACCTAACCTCCGATGATCCATTAGGACAAGTCCGCCAAAAGGCATTCGAGCAGGAACTGCAGGAGCGAGGCTGGGAGGTCGGCCGCACCGTGCAGATTGACATTCGCTGGGCAGGCGGCGTTTCTGACCGTAATCGCACATATGCGGCGGAGTTGGTCGCGCTCAAGCCGGATGTTCTCGTCGCTGTGACCGCGCCGGTGGTGAGCGCGTTGCAAAAGGCGACCAGCACCATTCCGATCGTCTTCGTGTCGGTGCTTGATCCTGTGGCTGCCGGCTTCGTCGCCAGTTTGGCGCGGCCGGGCGGCAACACGACAGGCTTTTCCCTGTTTGAATACGGTCTCAGTGGCAAATGGCTCGCGCTGCTAAAGGAGATTGCGCCAAACGTGACGCGAGCTGCAATCCTGCGTGATCCCGGAATAGCTTCCGGGAGCGGACAGTTGGACGCGATTCAGGCGGGTGCACCGTCGCTCGGCATGGAATTGAGCATGGTCGCAATAAATGCAGCGGACATCGATCGTGCTGTCGCCACATTCGCGCAAGGCGGCAACGGCGGCTTGATCGTAACGGCTAGTCCGTTCGGCGCGGCTCATCCCAGTCTGATCGTTGAGATCGCCGCCCGGCATCGATTGCCTGCCGTGTACCCCTTCCGCTACTTCGTCGAAGCGGGCGGCCTAATTTCTTATGGGCCTGATGGAACGAGCCAGTTTCGACCTGCTGCTGCTTACGTCGATCGTATCCTGAAAGGCGCAAAGCCAGCCGACCTGCCGGTCCAGGCGCCGATCCAATACGAGCTTTTGGTCAACCTCAAAACCGCCAAGGCGCTCGGCCTCACCGTGCCTCCCACTTTGCTAGCCCGCGCCGACAAGGTGATCGAATAGCGAAGCTATTTGCTGCGATGCGAATGTCGCTGTTCGGCCTAGGGCGGACGCCCGCGACTGCGGTCGAACGTCCACGCTCGGGCTAACAGTTGACCGCGTCACGGCCGCGTCCGACTCATTTCCGACATCGGCGGCCAATATTGCGGTAACGCACAATCCGGCCCAACATTATGATAAGCTGTTGTCAGAGAGGGCGTTCGGGAAGGGAACTCAATTGCTTGTAGCGCGCCGGTTCACTCTTGCCGTGACAGCGTTGACGCTGATCGCAGGCGCATCTTTCGTCTTGTTTGTCCCGTTGGCGGGGGCACGGGCCCAGACTTCGTCCGGCGGCTGCGAAGCGGCGGCCGGGATCGCGGTGTTGCCGTCGCCGCTAGCGCCATGGAAGGGCGCGCCTTTGCGCGTCCTCGTCGCCGCGGAGACGCCGCTCCAGGGCGAGCTTTCGCTGATCGCGCCCGACGGAAGCGTCGCGGCCAAGTCGGGCGACGGCCGCGGCGGGCCGCCCAATTACTGGTTCGCCGAGGTGGCGTCGCCGGCCGCGGGAACCTGGCGCGCGACGCTCGCACTCGCCGGCGCGCCGGACGGCTGCGGCACAATCACGCGCGACATCGTCGTGAGCGCCGGCAAGCCGCCGCCGCCGCGCCCCGCGTCGGGCAGCATGTGGCCGCTGCGCAATTCCTGGAACCGGGCGACGGAAGACTTGTATTCGGCGTGGATCGCGAAGCTGTTCGACGCGCCGCTCGACGTGGAGCTGTCGTGGAAGGCGTGGCATGACGTGCTGCGCGACCGCTCGCGCAATATGCTGTTCAATTATTTGGGTCTCGGCGAGGACAACGTGGCGATGAGTCTGCGCCCGGACTGCGCCGACTTCGTCTATTTTTTGCGCGCCTATTTCGCGTACAAGATGGGGCTGCCGTTCGGTTATTCGAATTGCTCGCGCGGCCTCGGCGGCAAGCCGCCGAAGTGCTACCAGTGGTTCGACATCGAGCACCCCGAGGTCACGCGTCCAGCCCCGCCGCCCGAGCAGGACACCGCGTCCGAACAAAGCACCGCGTCGGCTGCGCCGGTGCCCGCGCCAAAGCCCGGCCTGTTGCAGTTGTTTTCCCAGCCCCAGGCTCAGTCGCAGCCCCAGCCCACGGTCGCGCCTCCGGCGCATCCGCCGGCGCCGAAGCAACTGGGAACCCCGGCGGCGTTCGCCGCATATTTGCGCGACGTCGGCGACGTCGTTCATACCGGATCCGTGCGCGTCTCGGCGAACGACGACAGCACCGATTTTTACACCGTCCCGCTCACGCAGCAGACGCTGCGTCCGGGGACGGTGTACGCCGATCCGTACGGGCACGTTCTGATGCTGGTGCAGCGGGTGCCGGAATTAAACGGCGCGCCCGGCGTTTTCCTCGCCGTCGACGCGGAGCCCGACGGAACGATCACGCGCAAGCGGTTTTGGCGCGGCAATTTCCTGTTCGTGCACGATCCCGCGCTCGGCAGCCCCGGCTTCAAGCGCTTCCGGCCGATCGTGCGCGAGAAGAACGGCGCCTTGCGGCGGCTGACCAATGCCGAAATCGCGAAAGATCCGCAGTACGGCGACTTTTCGCTCGAGCAGACCCAGCTCAGCGTGCAGGACTTTTACGACCGCATGGACGACGTGATGTCGCCCGAGCCGCTCGATCCGGTGCGGGCGATGGAGGACGCCATCACCGACCTCGACGAGCAGGTGAAGACCCGCGTCACCGCGGTCGAAAACGGGCGCAAGTATCAGAGCAGCGCGCGCGGCGATATCGACATGCCGTCCGGACCGTCGATCTTCGAGACGACCGGCGCCTGGGAGGATTATTCGACCCCGGCGCGCGATTTTCGTCTGTTGATCGCGATCGATGTGGTGCGCGGCTTCCCGGATCACGTGGTGCGGCGGCCCGAACGCTACGCGATACCGAACGGCAAGAGCGTGGCGGACGTGAAGGCGCAACTGCAAAGCGTGCTCGCGTCCGAGCTTGCGGCGAACAAGTTTTCCTATACGCGCAGCGACGGCTCGCAGTGGACGCTCTCGCTTAAGGACGTGATCGACCGCGCAGCCGATCTCGAGATGGCCTACAATCCGAACGACTGCGTCGAGTCGCGCTGGGGCGCTCCGGCAGAGAGCGAAGAGGCGTCGACGTGCAAGCAGCATGCGCCGGCGGTGCAGCGCACCAAGATGACGGAGTACCGCGACTGGTTCCGCGAACGGCGCTGGCCGCACGCCTGACGCTCGGGCCGAGTTGCGAGAGGGCTGCCGCGTTCCGCGGACAGCCATGACGATCCGGGCGCGGCGCGGCGTAGCTTATGGATCGAGCTCGGTATCCCAATAGAGATAGTCGAGCCAGCTGTCGTGCAGGTAATTTGGCGGGAACAGCCGGCCGTTGCGGTGCAGGTGCTGCACCGTCGGCTGGAACGGGCGCTGCGACGGGAACATCCTGGATTCGTCGGGCGTCAGGTTGCCCTTGCGCAAATTGCATGGCGAGCAGGCGGCGACCACGTTGTTCCACACCGTGTGGCCGCCGCGCGAGCGCGGGATCAGGTGATCGAATGTCAGATCGTCGCGCGCGCCGCAATATTGGCAGGCGAAACGGTCGCGCAGGAAGACGTTGAACCGCGTGAAGGCGGGATGCGTCGAGGGTTTTACGAAAGTTTTCAGCGAGACCACGCTCGGCAGCTTCATTTCGAAGCTCGGTGAGCGCACCGCGCGGTCGTAATTGGCGACGATGTTCACCCGCTCGAGAAACACCGCCTTGATCGCGTCCTGCCACGACCACAGCGACAGCGGGTAGTAGCTCAGCGGCCGAAAGTCCGCATTTAAGACCAGGGCCGGAAAGCCAGATTGCGATACATGAGCGTTCAAGACGACGCTCCCACCTCGACTCAATGCCGCAGTGCGGCGATGGGTCGTAGTTTATAGGCAGGCGTGACAGGATTGTGAAGCCTGCCCCGGGGGTTATGGGTTTTGCGGCGGCAAGCCGCGTTTCCGGGGCTGGGCCAGCCGCCTGGCGCTTTACGGACGCGAATATTCCGCGGCGCCGGCGAGCCGAACCGCTTCCAGCGGCGGCTTGCCGCGAACGAAATCCGCGGCCTTCTCCGCGATCATGATGATCGGCGCATTGATATTGCCGCCGACCAGATCGGGCATCACCGATCCGTCGACCACGCGAAGTCCCTCCGTGCCGAATACGCGAAGCTCGGGATCGACCACGGCCAGCGGGTCGGCGGCGACGCCCATTTTGCAGGTGCCGAGCGGATGATGGACGGTTATCGAATCGGCGCGGATATGGGCGTCGAGATCGGCATCGGTTGCGCCGCCGTCGCCCGGCGCGATCTCGCGCGCCAAAAACGGCAGCATCGGTGATTGCCGGCACACGTCGCGGGCCATGCGAAGGCCGGCCCGAAGGGTCTGCCAGTCCTGCTCGGTGGCAAGAAAATTCTGCCGAATGCGCGGCGGTTGCCGCGGATCGGCCGAGACGAGTTCGAGCCTGCCTCGGCTCTGCGGCCGCAACACCACGGCGCGGCAGGCGTAAGCGTCCGCGTAGGCGCGGCGGAACGGCCAAAAATAAGTCTTCGCCGTCATCGGCGCCGCGTTGAAGATGAACTGCACATCGGGCATTGCGGCGTCCGGGCGGCTTTTCAGGAACGCCATTCGGCCGGTCGGCAGTCCGGTCGCGATGCCTTCGCCCTGCAAATAGGCGCGCAACAGCGCCGGCACGATGCGGTCGAACCGCATCGCCCGATGGAACGGGCCCGGCTGCTTTCGCGCATAGGCGACGCTCGCCGAAATATGGTCCTGCAGATTTTTGCCGACGCCCGGCAGCGCCGCCTTGACGGCGATGCCGTGGGCGGCGAGTTCGTCCGGATCGCCGACGCCCGAGAGCATCAGAAGCTGCGGCGAATTGATGACGCCGCCGCAAAGAATGACTTCTCGCGCCGCATGCGCGGTTACGGGAACACCGCGCTGGATATATTCGACGCCGGCCGCGCGGCGGCCGTCGAAAATGATTTTCGTCGCCAGCGCGTCGATCTCGACCGTGAGATTCCGCCGTTGCAAAGCGGGGCGCAAATAGGCGTCGGCCGCGCTGCAGCGGCGACCGTCTTTCACCGTCATCTGCCAGGTGCAGAAGCCTTCCTGCTGGGCGCCGTTGTAGTCGGGCGTCGTCTTATAACCGGCGGCGCTGCCGGCGGCGGCGAAGGCATCGACCAGCGGATCGGAGAATGACGCCGTCTGCGTCGCCAGCGGGCCATTGCCGCCGCGATAAAAGCTCGGGCCGCCTTTCCAGGATTCCTGGCGGCGGAAATAGGGCAGCACGTGCGCGTAGGACCATCCGCTGAGTCCGGACGCCGCCCAGCGGTCGTAGTCGCCGGCATGGCCGCGCACATAGGCCATCGCATTGATCGACGACGAGCCGCCGATGATACGGCCGCGCGCGCATTCGAGCCCGCGCCCGCCGGTCGCCGCTTCCGGCTCGGCGAAATACATCCAGTCGTGCTTGCGGTTGAGCAGCAGGTGCGGCCAGCCGAGCGGGATCTTGATCCACGGATCGCGGTCCCAGCCGCCGGCCTCGAGCAGCAGTACCCGCGTGCCTTTGTCCTCGCTGAGCCGGGCGGCCAGGGCGCAGCCCGCGGAACCAGCGCCGACGATGATGATGTCGTAGTTTTTCTTATTGGGCATGACGCAAACCGCGCGCGAACTGTAGCGAGGCCGTTGCCGGCCTGTCCACGGAAAAAGGGCGGAACGCTAATTCACCCGATATTTCCGCAGCACCGCTTCATCGACGTCGATGCCGAGGCCCGGGCCTTGCGGCACCCGCATGAAACCGCCGGGCGCCGCGACCAAATCGCCGAGTGGACTGGCTTCCAAGTCGAGATAGAAGCGCTCGATGGTCGGCCGCTCGGGAATGCTGGCGGCGAAATGGATGGTAGCGATCAGGCCGGGGCCGAAATACGGCGAATGCGGCGCGATCTTGGCGCCGCCTTGGCGCGCCATTTCGGCGATCCGCCCCATCGCGCTCACGCCCCCGATTTTGGTGATGCTGGGCTGGACGTAATCGACGCCCGCGGCGCCGATGAGCTGCGCGATGTCGGCGAGCGTTCCGGCGTTCTCGCCGGCGGCGGTCGCCACGCCGCTGTCCTTCTTCACGCGCGCCATGCCGGCATAGTCCTCCGGCGGCCACAGCGGCTCTTCCAGCCATTTGAGACGGCACGGCTTCAGTTTGTTGGCGATCTCGATCGCCTGCGGCACGGTCCAGGCGCAGCTGGCGTCGACCGTGAGCGCGATGTCGGGGCCGATCGCCTCGCGCGCGGCGCTGATTTCCGCCATGCCGATTTCGTGCAGCTTGACGTCGCGGTAGCCGCGCGCGACCGCCGCGGCGCTGTTTTTTCGCACCACATCGGCGTTGCCGTAGCGCAGCAGGCTGGCGTAAGCCGGCATGCGCGCGACGGTCTCGACGCCGCCGAGCAGGCGATAGAGCGGCTGTCCCGCGCGCTTGCCGGCAATGTCCCATAGCGCGATGTCGAGCGCCGACAGCGCGAAGCCGACCGGTCCGTTACGTGCACAATTACGCTGCCGGTAGGCGACGTCGCGCATCAGCGCCGCAATGTCGGTCGGGTCGCGGCCGATGGCGAGCGGCGCAATCGCTTTCTCGACCGCCACTCTGGTGATGCCGCAGGCGGCGAGGCCGAAACCCTCGCCCCAACCGATGACGCCGTCATCGGTCGTTACCTTGACGAACAGCGTCTCCATTTTCGCCCATTGCGCGGCCGCAGCGTTCTCGGCGGTATTGCCGAAGTCGTAAGGCACGCTGATGTGGAACGGCTCGACGGCGGTGATTTTCATTGGCTGAATTTCGACGGGCCGTGACAGGCGTGTTAGGGCGGTGGGTTGACATTATGATATGGCAAGCGCCGGTCCTTGCCTATGTCGCCGACCCCGGAGAGCCTTCTTGCACACCAACGATAACCTGACGACCGAACGCAAAACCTTCGTCACCCACCTGGAATGCTCGGAGACCGGTGAGAAATATCCGGCCGACGAGATCCATAATCTGTCCCGCGCCGGCAAGCCGCTTTTGGTGCGTTACGATCTTGGCGGCGTGAAGCAGGCGCTGAGCAAGGACGCGCTGGCGCAGCGGCCGCCGGATCTGTGGCGCTATCGCGAACTTTTGCCGGTGCGGCGCATGCAGGACATCGTCAGCCTCGGCGAGGCGATGACGCCGATCGTGGCGCTGCCGAAGCTTGCGGCCAAACTGCGCGGCGGCGAGCTTCTGGTAAAGGACGAAGGCCGGCTGCCGACCGGCTCGTTCAAGGCGCGTGGCCTGGTCATGGCGGTGTCGATGGCGAAAGCGCTCGGCATCAAGCACATGGCGATGCCGACCAACGGCAATGCCGGCGCGGCCCTGGCGGCTTACGCCAGCCATGCCGGCATCAGGACCACGATATTCTGTCCCGAGGATACCCCGGAGGTGAACGTCAGCGAGATCGGGCTGCAAGGCGCCACGGTCTATCGCGTCAACGGCTTGATCGACGATTGCGGCAAGATCGTCGGCGAGGGCAAAGCCAAGGTCGGCTGGTTCGACACCTCGACGCTCAAGGAGCCGTATCGGATCGAAGGCAAGAAGACCATGGGCCTGGAGCTTGCCGAGCAACTCGGCTGGAGCGTGCCCGACGTCATCTTTTATCCGACCGGCGGCGGCACCGGTCTGATCGGAATGTGGAAGGCGTTCGCGGAGTTGGAGGCGATCGGTTTCATCGGCAAGAAACGCCCGCGCATGGTCGCCGTGCAGGCGGCCGGCTGCGCGCCGATGGTGCGCGCCTACGAAGCAGGCGTCGAGCACGCACCGCGTTGGGAGAACGCGCAGACCATCGCGTCGGGTATCCGCGTGCCGCAAGCCATCGGCGATTTTTTAATCCTGCGCGCCGTGCGCGAAAGCGGCGGCTTCGCTATTGCCGTCGCCGACGACGCGATTTCGTCGGCGCTCGAGGAAGCCGCGCGCGAGGAGGGCTTTCTGATGTGCCCCGAGGGCGCGGCCACTTACGCGGCCTATAAGCAAAGCCTCGCCGACGGCCGCGTGACGCGAAGCGAACGAGCGCTGCTGTTTAATTGCGCGACCGGCCTCAAATATCCGTTGCCGCCTATCCATCGCACGCTCGACCGGCACAAGCCGATCGACTTCGCCGCTTTGTAATCAATCCATACGCCGCAGGGTAACGTTAACGGTGCGTTGTTCTCTCGCACGCGTGACGGAGTTTATTCCTTTGCCGCAACGAATAATCAATGTGTCTGAACTATTAGCGGAGGTACAAATCCAGTTTTGACGGATCGCTGGTTGAGCGGGACACGCTTGGTATGTTGCGAACTCTGGCGAAATATTTCCGGCGTCGTGCGAGAGCGGTTGCTCGTTTCCGCGCTGCGGAAGCGGGCGCGACGGCCGTCGAATTCGCTTTGATCGCGCCGGCCTTTCTGGCGATGCTGTTTGCCGTCATCCAAACGACGCTGTTTCTGTTCGCGCAGGAGATGTTGCAAAACGCCGCCGTGGAGGCGGGCCGGATGTTTATGACCGGCTCGGCGCAGAATGGCGGACTGACCCAAACACAATTCAATGCCGCCGTTTGTCCGATGGTTTCGGCGCTGTTCACTTGCAGCAACTTGCAGATCAACGTGTCGACTTATGCGTCGTTCAGTGCCGCGAGCACGTCCGCGCCGGCGCTGTACTCAAGCGGCAGCCTTAACACCACTGGAACATACAGCCCCGGCACCCAGGGCGAGATCATGGTCGTGCAGCTTGCCTATCCGTGGCCGATCGTCGGCATGCCGCTCGGATCGGTGTTGGCCAATACCGGCTACGGCACGACGGAAATGATGGGGATTACCGCGTTCCGGGTGGAGCCCTATTGATCATGGCAGTGCCAATCCGTCTTCAGCGTCTCTATCGCCGATTTGCCGCTTCGACGCGCGGCGTCGCGGCGATTGAATTTGCCATGATTGCGCCGGTCCTTGCGGTCATGTTCCTCGCCTCATTCGACGGCGGCCGAGCCATTGCCGCTTATATGAAAATTCGCGCCGCGACCTTTGCGCTCGCGGCAATCACCAATCAATATTCAACGATCCAGTCGACGGACATGACGTCTATCGTGGGGGCGGCCGGCGCGGTGCTCGCTCCCTATCCGAGTACCGCGAGCAATCCCGTCATCACGATTTCGCAAATAACCATCAGCAATAAGGGCAAGGCGACAATAAGCTGGAGCTACTCGCAGGGCGGCACGGCTCGCGCACAGGGCTCGGCGATAACGCTTCCGTCGTCGTCGCTCAAAGTCAACAGCACCTACCTGATCTTGGCCGAGGTGAGCTATACGTTTACGCCGCTGTTCGGTTATTTCACCCCCGGCTCGCTGACCTTTTCCGACAATCTGTACGTCACCCCGCGCGTCAGCAATTGCATCAATTATCCGCCGGAGAGCATCTCGGGCTGCGTCGCAGGTTAGCTGCGGCTTTCCCGCCGCCGATCGAAGTGCCGAGGCGGACTGCCGCGCGGTCCGGCGGAATCCAAAATCCTCAGGCGTTGAAATACTCAAGGTTTGACGCGCCGTCCCGGCGCCAGTTTCGCGCTTGCTTTTGGGCCGTGCGGGCCGGTGCGCAGCCCGGCGGGTTGCCGAAGCGCGATGCGCGCGACCTGGAATTCAGATCACACGCGGCGGATCGCACGACGTCCGGCAGAGCCTAATTTGAGATATGGGCCGTGCTTACGGCCTGATCGAACATCGCGATCAGCGCGTTGTTGATGTCGGTCGGCGTATTCGCGGTGAAGAAGAAATTGGGCGAAGCACAGGTCTGCAGAGCCGACGGAATATTGGGGATGTTATTGTTGGCATAGATGTCTTCGCTGCTTGCGAAAGTCGTCGCGTTCTGAATTGTCTCGTAGGGAATGTAGAGAACGGCGATCGTTATGCCGCGGTTCTTCATTTGTGTGCAGTAATCGGTAGACGTGACGCTGTTCGGCGGAATGGTCGTTGCCGAATTTTGATAGGGCACCGCGGCGGTGGCGGACCAGTTTTGGGACGACCAGTTTCCGGCCAATTGCGTTTGGTAGTCCTGCGAACCGTCGGTGATGAGGAATACGTAGGGCAGCGGACTTGCTGAGCTGGCTCCTGTCCCGACCGTCGAGATCAGCGTGTTCATGCTGGAGAGGGCATTCTCGAAATGGGTGCCGCCGGATCCCAAGTTGGTATTGACCCCGGTGTCGAGCAGGCTCGCGAGATTTGAGGCGGCGGTGCTGATCGAGCCGGTCAGGCTCGTGGTCATCGCCGAGTAAGTGTAGAGATATTGAATAAACGGATAGAGCCCGACCTGAAACTCATTGGCGACCAATTCGCTGGTGGACGCGGTCGACAGCAGCTGGCTCACCGCGTAGCCGACGGCGTCGGCCCGTAATTGGATACACGACGCCGTTCCGGGATTGGCGCAGGAGCTGACCTGCGAATTGCTCCAATTGATATCGCTGGGCGTGATGTTGGAGCAATTTGACGGCGACGTGCAGGTCGCCGGCGTTGTCCCCAGCCGCGTAATGGTAAATCCCTGGCAATAGCCGCCGGGGCTCGGATTGTACTCGCTGGTGTAGGCTGCGGGAGGCACGCCGGACCTTTGCTCCGACTGCGGACACGCGCCTTGCGCGGTGAAATGGCAGGCAAAAGTGCAGCCGTTGGGATAGAGACTGTAATTGTCGGGGTTGACGGTCTGCAATCTTTCTTGCTCGGCGGTGGTCGACGGGAAGCTCATGGAGCCGGACACGTCGAGCATCAAATAGAAATTGATGTAGGTCGGCAGCGTGTAGCTCGCCGTCGATGTGCCCGACAGCGCTATGTTGGAATAACCGACGACTCCCATGAAATAGGTGGGAACCTTCGCCGTGAAGGTGACAGTCGCCGTCATCGTCGTGCCGGTTTTGGTCACGGTCGCTGTCGGAGTCAGATTTGTATAGCCGGTGCTCTCGGGGGCCTGCGCCAAATTTGCGTTGAAATAGTTTGTCGCGAAGGTCGAGCCGCCGGAAACCGTGCCGTTGCCCGTCATGCTTTTGGCGGTCGTCAGCACTGTCGAATTGACCGAGACGGTCGCGAGCGTCGCCGCATCGGCCGCCGCCTGCAGCTTGGTCTTGATCATCGAGGCCGAGGAATAGTCGATGGCGCAACCCACGGCGGCGATCATCGGCAGCGCGGCAAGTGCCGTGATGACGGCGACGTTGCCGCGTCGGTTCAGCCGAAAACTGCGGACAAGCGCCCGTAGCCGCGCCCAACGGGCGCCCCGGGCCAGCCTTTTCATCGCTGCCATGACGATCGCGCACCTTTAGCTATTAGCGCGCTTCTAGGCCGAATTTGCTATGAAATCGTTACTGAATACAAAGACTTGCGGTTAAAGGCCCTGCGGCAAAGCGGTCAAGCGCCGAGCCAGGAATTCGCCGCCATGGCGCAGCCCTTCGGCATCGATGCCGTGCCCCAGCCCGGCCGATAAATGCCACTCGACCGACACCCCGAGGGCGGCAAGGCCTTGCGTCGCCTGGAATAAAGCCTGCGGCGGGATGAGATCGTCGTGGTCGCCATGAACCAGCAGCACCGGGGGGCGGGACGTGATTTCGGCGGCGAATGCCTCGGCATTGCCGTCCGGGCGCTCGACCAAAAGGCCCGAATAACCGACGATCGCCGCCGGCGCGACCGCGCGGCGCAGCCCGACGTGGAGCGCCATCATGGTGCCCTGGCTGAAACCCACCAGCGCCAGCGCCGAGGGCGGCAGCTTATGGCGGGCGAGCTCGGCGTCGAGGAACCGCTGCAAGAGCGGCGCCGCCTTATTGACGCCGATCCAGCGTTCGTCCGGATCGCGGAACGTCAGCGCGAACCATTGCCTGCCGACCGGCGCCTGTCCGCACGGCTCGGGCGCATGCGGCGACACGAAGGCCGCCTGCGGCAGCATTTGCTGCCAGGCGCGGCCGATCTCGATGAGGTCGTTGCCGTCGGCGCCGTAGCCGTGCAGGAAAACCACAAGCTGTCGCGCCGCGCCTGAGCGCGGATTAAGCCGCGGACCGTCGAGTTCAGCGGCCATTGGCGCCTCTTTTCGGCATGGGTCTTTGAGGTTTGGCTGCTGCTGTCGGCAGAATCTTCGCCACGACGGGGGCGCCGTCACGCCCTTTGACGGCGCGATAATAGGTCCACAACACGCGCGCCGCCACGGCACGAAACGGCCGCCACGGTTCGGCGAGCGGCGCCATTTCCTTCGCGCTTGGCCGCGCGGGTAGCGCAAAGGCAACGCGCGCCGCCTCCTGGAGCGCGAGATCGCCGGCGGGCCATGCATCGGCGTGGCCGAGGCAGGACAACAGGTAAATGTCCGCCGTCCACGGTCCGATGCCGTGGACCGCGGTGAGCGCCGCATGGGCCGCATCGGCCTCAAAGTCCGCAAGCGAGGCGAGCGCGAGGTCGCCGCGGGTCACGGCGCGGGCGATTTCTTTCAGTGCACGGATCTTTGGCGACGACAGGCCGAGCCGCGCCAGCCGAGCCGGCCGCGCCCTCAAGATGGCCGCCGGCACGAACGGATCGAACGCCGCGGCGAGCCGCCCCCAGATCGCACCCGCGCTCGCGGTCGAAAGCTGCTGCGACACCACGGTTGCGGCGAGCCCGGCGAAGCCGTCGGGCCGCCGCCGCAATGACGGCCTGCCGGCGTGCGCTATAAGGCCGCCGAACCTCGGCTCGGCTTGCGTCAGCGCCGCAAGCGCCGCGTCGAGATCGTTCTCGGTGCGAATGTGAGTGAGCATGGTAGACTGATGCGGCCGGGACGGTGTTCCAGACGTTGATCTTCGCTTTCAGTGTCGAGAAGCGAGTCGCCGATGTACAGCCGCATTTTGCGTTTCGCACCGAGCCCGAACGGATATCTGCATTTGGGCCATGCCTATTCCGCATTGCTCAACCACGACATGGCGCGCGATCTCGGCGGCCGGCTGTTGCTGCGCATTGAGGACATCGATACCGAGCGCTGCCGTCCGGAATACGAGGCGGCGATCCACGAGGATCTGCATTGGCTCGGCATTTTGTGGGCGGAGCCGGTGCGGCGCCAGAGCGAGCATTTCGAGGATTACGCCGCGGCTGTTGCCGAACTCGAAGCGCAGGGGCTGCTCTATCCGAGTTTCGAGAGCCGCAGCGAACTGAACGTCATGGTCACGGAACTCGATCGCCACGGTCACTGGCCGCGCGATCCCGACGGTGCTCCGATCTATCCCGGGCGGGCGCGCAAGCTTCCCGCCGCCGAGCGGGCGCGCCGCCGCGCCGCCGGCGAGCCTTTCGCGCTGCGGCTCGCCACGGACGCGGCCGTCGCGCGCGCCGGCGCGCTGTCCTGGATCGAGACCGGCGCCGGACCGCATGGCCAGACCGGGCGCATCACCGCCGCGCCGCAAATGTGGGGCGACGTCGTGCTCGCCCGCAAGGAAACGCCGACCAGCTATCACCTCGCCGCGGTTCTCGACGATGCGTTGCAAGGCGTCACCGACGTGGTGCGCGGGCAGGATTTGTTCTGGTCGACCTCGATTCATCGGCTGCTGCAGGCGCTGCTCGGGCTGCCGGAGCCGACCTATCATCATCACAAGCTCATTCTCGACGAGGAAGGCCGCAAGCTGTCGAAATCGACCAAGTCGACGGGTTTGCGCGAATTACGCGACGCCGGCACAACAGCGCGCGATATTCGGCGCATGGTGGGACTTGGGCGTTGAGCGATGAAGATTGCTGTTGGGCTTGTTTTGTTCGGCCCGCTGCCGTGGCATCTTGACCAGGCTTAAGGGGCACCATGGCGCGAGTGAGGACCAAACAGAAGTCCGCAGCGAAACCGGCGCGACGCCGCATGCGCCGCCCGGCGGTGCGCGATGACGAAGCGGTGCTTGCCGTTTTCGCCCACGATATCCGCACGGCGCTGACCGGCATCCTCGCGCTCGGCGAATTATTGGCGAGCTCCAATCTCGGCGAGCGCGAGCGGCGCTGGGCGGCGGGCATCAAAGATAGCGCCGAACATCTCGCCTCGCTGACCACGCTCGTCATCGACGCCGCCAAAACCGACAGCGGATCGCTGACGTTGCAGCAGGAGATTTTTCGGCCGCGGCGTCTCATCGAAGCCTTGGGCGAAACACTCGCCGCGCGGGCGGAGACCAAGGGGCTGCGCGCGGAGCTCAGCATCGCGGACGACCTGCCCGAAATGCTGGTGGGCGATCCGGTGCGGCTGCGCGCCGCGCTGGAAAATCTGATCGACAACGCGGTGAAATTCACGGCGGTTGGCGTCGTCCGCTTGGAAGCGCGGTCGAGCGGCGCCGCGCGCGGACGAGCCAAACTGACTTTCGTCGTGACCGACAGCGGCATCGGCCTTAAACGCGCCGAGATCAATCGGCTGTTCCGGCCGTTCGCGCAAGCCAGCGCCGACATCGCGCGCCGCTATGGCGGCGCCGGCCTCGGACTTGCCGTCGTCAAAGTCTTGGCCAAGCTGATGGGCGGCGATCTGACCGTCGCCAGCACGCCGGGACGCGGTTCGAGCTTTCGTCTTGTGGCGGTGCTGCCGATCGCGCCGGCCGAAGCTGCGGGCAGCGAGCGCTCGCGGCAAAGCATCGCGCCGCTGCGCCGCCTCAACATCCTCTGCGCCGAGGATAATCCTTATGGCCGCGTCATCCTCAACACCATCCTGACGGAACTCGGCCACCGCGCCGACTTCGTCGGCTCGGGCGAGGAAGCCGTCGCTGCGGCATCGCGCGGTTACGACGTCGTACTGATGGATGTGACGCTGCCCGGCATCGACGGCCTCGAAGCGACGCGCCGCATTCGCAAGCTCGGCGGCACGGCGGGCTCGACGCCGGTCATCGGCATTTCCGGCCGCGAAGCAAACGACGCGGAGACGCGCGCGGCGGGCATGAATGCCTATTTGCAAAAACCGTTGAGTCCCAGCGCGCTCAGCGAAGCGCTCGCGGCGGCGGTGATCCCGGGGTGATTACTCCGCGGCGTCCGCCGCCTTCGCGTCCCGGTCCGCCGATCCTTCGACAATGCGCACCAGATCGCTCATGATGCGATTAAGCTCGAAATCCTTCGGCGTGTAGATTTCGGCGACACCGGCGCTTTTCAGCGCGCTCGCATCCTGCGGCGGAATGATGCCGCCGACCACGATGGGTACGTCCTTTAGCCCCGCTTCCTTCATGCGCGCGATGACGTCGCGTACGAGCGGCATGTGCGACCCCGACAGGATCGACAGGCCGACGACGTGCACGTTCTTTTCCGCGGCCGCCGCGGCGATCGCTTCCGCGGTCAGGCGAATGCCGTCATAGACCACGTCGATGCCGGCGTCGCGGGCGCGCGCGGCGATCTGTTCGGCGCCGTTGGAATGGCCATCGAGGCCCGGTTTGCCGACCAGAAATTTCAGCCGCCGGCCGAGCTTTTTCGACACCCGGTCGACCTCGGCGCGGATCCCGTCGAGCCCCTCGGCGTCGTTGCGCATGGCGGTGCCGACCCCGGTCGGCGCGCGGTATTCGCCGAACGCGGAACGCAGCGCAAAACCCCACTCGCCGGTGGTGACGCCGGCTTTGGCGCAGGCGATCGAGGCCGGCATGATATTGGTGCCGCTTTTCGCCGCGCGCCTTAAGTCTTCAAGCGCCGCGGCGACGGCCTTGGGGTCGCGCGCGGCGCGCCAAGCGGCAAGCCGTTCGATCTGCCCGGACTCGGCCTCCGCCGACACGGTGACGACCAATTCGGCGGCGTCGGTCAGCGGCGAGGCTTCCGTTTCGACGAAGCGGTTGACGCCGACCACGGTCTGTTCGCCGCGCTCGATCGCCTCGACGCGCCGCGAATTCGATTCGACGAGCTGCTGCTTGAGGTAGCCGGATTCGACCGCGGCGACCGTGCCGCCCATCGCTTCGATGTGTTTCAGTTCCTCCTTCGCCGCGGTTTTCAGTTCGACGACTTTCCGCGCCATAACCGGCGAACCGTCAAACACATCGCCGTATTCCAGCAGGTCGGTCTCGTAGGCGAGGATCTGCTGCATGCGCAGCGACCATTGCTGATCCCACGGCCGCGGCAGGCCGAGCGCCTCGTTCCAGGCCGGCAGTTGCACCGCGCGGGCGCGGGCGTCCTTCGACAGCGTGACCGCGAGCATCTCGATGAGAATGCGGGCGACGTTATTCTCCGGCTGCTGCTCGGTGAGCCCCAGCGAATTGACCTGCACGCCGTAGCGGAACAAGCGCTGCTTCGCGTCGGTCACGCCGTAGCGCTGGCGCGTGATCTCGTCCCACAACTCGGTGAAGGCGCGCAGCTTGCAGATTTCGGTGACGAAACGCAGCCCGGCATTGACGAAGAACGAGATGCGGCCGACCACGTCGCCGAATTCCTCTGCGGCGACCTGGCCGGAGGCTTTCACCGCATCGAGCACGCCGATCGCGGTGGCGAGCGCGAATGCAAGCTCCTGCACCGGCGTCGCGCCCGCCTCCTGCAGGTGATACGAACAGACATTCATCGGATTCCATTTCGGCATTTCCTTGGTCGTGAACAGAATCACGTCCCGGGTCAGCCGCATCGACGGCGCCGGCGGAAACACGTAGGTGCCGCGCGACAGATATTCCTTGATGATGTCGTTCTGCGTGGTGCCTTGCAGCTTTGCGCGCGGCACGCCTTGCTCGTCGGCGAGCGCGACGTATAGCGCCAAGAGCCATGCGGCGGTCGCGTTGATGGTCATCGAGGTGTTCATCTCGCCGAGCGGGATGGCCTCGAACAGCATGCGCATATCGCCGATATGCGAGATCGGCACGCCGACCTTGCCGACCTCGCCTTTGGCCAAAGGATGATCGCTGTCGTAGCCGGTCTGGGTCGGCAGATCGAAGGCGACCGACAGCCCGGTCTGTCCCTTGCTCAGATTTTTGCGGTAAAGCTCGTTCGACGCGGAAGCCGTCGAATGGCCCGCATAGGTGCGAAAAATCCACGGTTTGTCGCGCGCTGCCTTATCGCGAACTGGCTTGTCGTCTAATGGCTTGTCGCGGCGCGGCTGGTCGCCCATCGGTCCTGCACGCATCTTTCCGGCAGGGCTAATGTGGCGCGGATTTTGCTGCGACGCAACATGCAATCCATAGTCGCCGAGCGGCGGCTATGGATTCCGGGTTCGCGGACTTTCGCCCGCGCCCTGGAACAACGGCAGCGCGCGTTGGCTCACCAACGCCAAGACGATCAGTACCGCGGCGAGGCCGACTTGGGTCTTGACGTAAGGAAAGCTCAGGATGAGCGCGCCGGCTGATGCGAGGCCGCAGACTTCATTGACGAGAAATCCGCGTTCGAGCACGAAGCGAAAGAGAAAAGCGACGGCGACGGCGAGCACGACCAGGTCGTACATATAGACGTAAGGCGTCGCGACGAGCGTGCCTGCGGCAAGCGCCGCAGCTTTGAGATCGAACGGTGCCCGGCTTCGCCAGAGAGCCGTCAGTGCGATAGCGATCGCGATGCTCGCTGCGGCCTGCACGATCCAGGCGAGCTCTTCGCTGCCGCCGTGCGCGCGAACGAGACCAAATACGCTTTGCAGCCGGCCGAAATCGGCGTGGCCCTCGCCGAGCACGATCCGGCCCGTGATCGGCATCCAGTGCACGAAGGCCTGCCAGCTTGCGCCGCCGAAGGCGATCAACGACAGGGCGGCGAGTCCGATCGCCACCGACGCCGCGACGCCGATCGTCAGCCAGCGCCGGTCCGCGATCAGAACGAGCGGAAACAGCAAACCGAATTGCGGCTTGTAGGTCAGCAGTCCGAGACAAATGCCGGCCAGCGCCGGCCGGCGCTCCATTAGCCCGAGCGTGCCGCCGACCAGCGCGGCAGTGAGGAAGCCGTTTTGCCCGGCCGTCACGTTCCACAGCGCAGCGGGAAAGCCGAGCGCGACAAAAATGCCGGTGCGTCCCAGAATATTCGCCATGGCCGCGACGTAGGCGGCGAGCGTCGTCAGCAGCGAAACAACGGCGGCGACGAGAAACGGCATGGTCGCCAGCGCCGCGGCAACGAAGAGAAACGTCGGCGGATAGTGCCAGCCGTAATAGTCGGCAAAATCGTGGCCGATGACCCGGACCTCCGCCTGTTTGTGCGTTGGCCAGTCGTAGGCGGCGGCCGGCTCGCCGTCGAGCGCGAGTCGTCCCGCCGCGACGACGTTGACGAAATCATTGGCGATCGGCCGGCCCTGCCGGTCGATCAAAAAGTCGCCCTTGAGAAGCGTGCCGCAAAGTACGATCAAATAGCAAAGACACAGGGTAAGACCGACGAGGCGGATCGTACGCGCTGCGGAGAAAGGCGGGGCCTCGCCAGGCAGTATTGCGCCGGTCAGGCTTTTTTGGACGACATCCATGCAGCGCTGCCAAAAGGAAAACGTCGGCGCGAGAGCGTAATGGCCCTCGCGCCCTCCCCTTTAGCGCGCCATTCCTTTCCGCCGTATTAGCGTTTGATAAGCCGGATGATGACCAGCAAAATCACGGCGCCGATGAAGGCATTGATGATGGCGCCGATCAGGCCGCCACCAATCATGAGGCCGATCTGCGGCAACAGCCAGCCGGCGATCAAGCCGCCGATGATGCCGATAACGATGTCGCCGATCAGGCCGAAGCCGCCGCCCTTGACGACCATGCCGGCAAGCCAACCGGCGACGCCGCCGACGATCAACCAAATGATTAGGCTCTGTACGTCCATGATTTCCCCCTCAGATACCTTATCCCGGCAAGGGAAAGGCTGCCGCGCATTGCGATTGCGCCTTCTGAAGCTTAGGGCTTTGCGCTTTTCCTGTCATTGCCCGGTCCAAGTAATTGTTGCGCTGCAGCATTAGGTGCGGCAGACTGTATTTTTGCGACTATCTTGTCGCTAAGGCCGGTGCAGCCGAGAACCCGTCATGGCCGTTGCGCAAAAGAAACCGTCCGCCGCGCCGCTTAAGGATCTCTACGAGTTCGGCGAGATTCCGCCGCTCGGGCATGTTCC
Source organism: uncultured Alphaproteobacteria bacterium (assembly GCA_963775515.1). Lineage (GTDB taxonomy): Bacteria > Pseudomonadota > Alphaproteobacteria > Rhizobiales > Xanthobacteraceae > BOG-931. The sequence continues at coordinate 110,572 of CAVZIQ010000003.1, forward strand.
GGAAAAAATGTACGCCTGGGCCATCCGCAAGGAACGTCACGGGCCGCCGGAGACGGCGATGCAGTGCGAAGTGGTGCCGACCTGGCCGATCGCCGAGGACGAGGTGCTGGTTTACGTCATGGCCGGCGGCGTCAATTATAACGGCGTCTGGGCCGGCCTCGGCCAGCCGATCTCGCCGCTCGACGTGCACAAGAATCCGTTTCATGTCGCCGGCTCCGACGCCTCCGGCATCGTCTGGGCGGTCGGCTCCAAGGTGCGGCGCTGGAAGATCGGCGACGAAGTTATCATTCACTGCAATCAAGACGATGGCGACGACGAGGAGTGCAATGGCGGCGATCCGCTGCTGTCGCCGTCGCAGCGCATCTGGGGTTACGAGACGCCGGACGGTTCGTTCGCGCAATTCTGCCGCGTGCAGTCGCGCCAGCTCATGGTCAAGCCGGCGCATCTGACCTGGGAAGAATCCGCCTGCTATACGCTCACGCTCGCCACCGCCTATCGCATGCTGTTCGGCCACGCGCCGCACATTCTCAAGCCCGGCGACAACGTCCTGGTTTGGGGCGCGTCGGGTGGGCTCGGCGTATTCGGCGTGCAGCTCGTCGCCGCGTCGGGCGCGAATGCCATCGGCATCGTGTCCGATCCGTCGAAAGTGCAATACGTCATGGACCTGGGGGCCAAGGGCGTCATCAACCGCAACGATTTCAAGTGCTGGGGCCAAATGCCCAAGGTCGGCTCGCCCGAATACGACACCTGGGTGAAAGAAGCGCGGCGTTTCGGCAAGGCGATCTGGGACATCACCGGCAAGCATGACGTCGATATCGTCTTCGAGCATCCGGGCGAGGCGACGTTTCCGGTGTCCTGCCTCGTCGTCAAGCGCGGCGGCATGGTGGTGTTTTGCGCCGGCACCTCGGGTTTCAACATCACTTTCGACGCGCGCTACGTCTGGATGCGGCAGAAGCGCGTGCAAGGCTCGCACTTCGCGCATTTGAAACAGGCCAGCGCCGCCAATCAGTTCGTCATCGACCGCCGTGTCGACCCCTGCATGAGCGACGTGTTTCCGTGGGCTAAGATCCCCTTTGCCCATGAATTGATGCGGACGAACCGCCACAAGCCCGGCAATATGGCGGTTTTAGTCAACGCGCCGCGTCCCGGCTTGCGGAACTTCGAGGACGTAATCGAGGCGCTGAGCACGTAAGCCTCTCGCGCTGCCGGTGCTAATCCGCTAAAATCGCAGCTGCCGGACGGGGAAAGGCATGCTGCCAAAACAGCGAGCCGAGGCGGCTACCGCACGCAAGCGCTTTCGCATCGTGCTGGTGAAGCCGTCGCATTATGACGACGACGGCTACGTTATCCGCTGGTACCGCTCGCCGATGCCGGCGAATTCGCTGGCCAGCGTCTTCGGCCTGCTCGACGATTGCGCGCAGCGCAAAATTCTCGGGCCCGACGTCGATATCGAGATCGCGGCGATCGACGAAACCAACACGCGCGTCCGCGTCGGCCGGATCATCGCCGACATGCGCGCCGATAATAATTTCGGTTTCGTCGGCCTGGTCGGTGTGCAATCGAACCAGTATCCGCGCGCGCTGCATATCGCCAAGCCGCTGCGCGACGCCGGTATCGCCGTCGTCGTCGGCGGTTTTCACGTCTCCGGCATGCTGGCGATGTTCCCGAGCGTGATGGCCGACCTGCAGCAAGCTCTCGACATGGGCGTCACGCTGTTTGCCGGCGAAGCGGAAGGCCGCATGGAGGAGGTCGTGCGCGATGCCGCTGCGGGCGCCCTCAAGCCGCTCTACAATTACATCGACGACCTGCCGGCGCTCGAAGACGCGATAACGCCGTTTCTGCCGGGCAACGCGGTGCGCAAGACCATCGGCAATGTCACGACCTTCGACGCCGGGCGCGGCTGTCCGTTCCAATGCTCGTTCTGCACCATCATCAACGTGCAGGGCCGTAAATCGCGCCGGCGCAGCCCCGACGACGTCGAGCGCATTCTGCGCAAGAACTACGAGCACGGCATCGACCGTTTCTTCATCACCGACGATAACTTCGCCCGCAATAAGGACTGGGAACCGATCTTCGACCGCATCATCGAACTGCGCGAGCAGCACGGCATGGACGTGCGCTTCCTGATCCAGGTCGACACGCTGTGCCACAAAATCCCGAATTTCGTCGCCAAGGCGAAGCGCGCCGGCGTCACCCGCATTTTCATCGGGCTGGAAAACATCAATCCCGACAATTTGCTCGCCGCCAAGAAACGGCAGAACAAGATCACCGAATACCGCAACATGCTGCTGGCCTGGAAGGCGGCCGGCATCTGGACCTATGCCGGCTACATTCTCGGTTTTCCCAACGACACGCCGGAATCCGCGCGGCGCGACATCGAGATCATCAAGAAGGAAATGCCGCTCGACGTGCTCGAGTTCTTCTTCCTCACGCCGCTGCCGGGCTCCGAGGATCACAAGGCGCTGTGGAACAAGGGCGTGCCGCTCGATCCCGACCTCAACAAATACGATCTGGAGCACGCGCTTACGCCGCATGCGCATATGAGCAAGGCGGAATGGGAGAAGCTCTACCGCGACGCCTGGGCGATTTATTACACGCCGGAGCACATCGAGACGATCTTGCGCCGCGCTCAGGCCTACGGCATCAACATTTTGCGGCTCGCGCAAATCATCCTCTGGTTCGCGCAATCGCTCACGATCGAGAAAGTGCATCCGCTGCAAGGCGGCTTTATCCGGCTCAAAGCGCGGCATGAACGGCGCCCCGAACTGCCGTTTGAGTCGGTGTGGACGTTCTATCCCCGTCTCACCTTCGATTTTGTCGTCAAGCACGCACGCGTTACCGCCGCCGCCTGGAGCATTTTTCGCATCTACCGCCGTGTCGCCAAAAGCGCGAACGTTCCCTATACCGACCAGGCCATGACCCCGGTGACCGAAGCCGAGACGCAAATCTTCGAACTGTTCACGCACAACAAATCGGCGCGTGAAGCGGTCGACCATGCCCGCAAGATCAAACAATTGACCGGCGGCGCCGATCAAGCGCCGCTCATTCCCGCGTAACCGGAATTCAGGTGAACGGCCCAGGCGGGTGCGGTTTCTGCACCGCCGAGCGGCGCCGCTTGCGGCCGCCGCCTTCCAGCGGCAGCGACGGGTCCTCCTGTGCTCGCGCGATCGCGGCGTTGAGTTCGCCGCCGTAGATGAAAATGAGCGCAGTGAAATACAGGAAAACCAGAGACATCATCACTGAGGCGAGGCCGGCGTAATAGTTCACGTAGGTGTAGGAGAAGTCCGACAGATAGCGGCCGAAGGCGTAGCCGCAGGCGAGCCAAAGCAAAAGGGTCGCGATGATGCCGGGCCACACCGCGCTGAACGGCCGCCGGCCGCACGGCAGCCACATGTGCAAAATCAAGAGCGAGGAGGTCAGCAGGATGCTCGCTATGACGAAGCGGCCGATATCGAAGTGGCTTTCGAGTTCGACGATCCACGGCGCGTAGAGCACCGCGGTGCGGAACACCAGCGGCCCGAGCACGACGAGAAACGCCAGCGTTAAAAATCCGACGGCGCTGACCAGCACATAGCCGATCGATTCCAGCCGCAACAGCCACCACGGCCGCGGCTCGACTAGGCCATAAGCGCGGTTGAGCCCGATGCGAAGGCTCTCGATGCCGCTCGAAGCGAAATAAATGGCGAATACCGCGCCCACGGTGAGAATGCCGCCGCGCGCGGTGGTCAGCACGTCGTGGATCTGGCCGGCGATCTGGCTCGATACGACGCGCGGCCAGGCGGCGACGATCATGCGCGCAACCTCGTCGGCGAGACCTTCCGAACCGACGAAGCCCGCGATCGCCGTCACCAGGATGAGAAACGGGAACATCGACATCAGAACCGACAGCGCGATGTGGCTCGCGATCGCCCAGCCGTCGTCGGCGTTGAAGCGGTAGAAGGCGTCGAGCGCGACGCGGTAGCACAGGCGGATCGTATTCAACAGCACGCGGCCTCCGCGGTGGGAGTTTTATTCATAGCACAACGCCTCCATCTCGCCGCATGCGGGGAGACGAAAATTCGTACGCGCAATGCAAAACAGGAAACGGGTGGTTACGAACGGCCGACTCCATCATATCTCGGATAACCGAAGGAGCAGTTATGGCGAAGGCGTATTACAGCACCGTGTTGGCGCAGTCCGCCGACGATATCTGGAACGTGATTCGGGATTTCAACAACTACCCGGTCTGGGTGGAGGGCGCCGGCGAAAGTAAGATCGAGGACGGCAAATCCGGCGACACGGTCGGCGCCGTCCGAAATGTCCTCTATCAAGGCCGGCGAATCCGGCAGCGGCTCGTCGCTCTCTCCGATCTCGACCGGTCGCAGGTTTATGAATTCTGCGGCGAGGCCCCGATGCCGGTGCAGCACTATCGCGCGACGCTCAGAATCACTCCCATCATCGACGGCCGCCGCGGCTTCGCCGAATGGTGGGCGACGTTCGACTGCGCGCCTGAGCGTCGCGACGAGTGGACGGCATTCTTTCGCGACGCCTTCGCCGGCTGGCTTGGGTCGCTGCGCAAGCATCTGGATGGGCGCAGCGCGTAGGCGGAACGATCTCACTCGTTTGCGGGTTCCGTGCCGTCACATAGGGAATTCGGGCATGGTGGGATTGAAACGGCCAGGTCCTTCGTTGGCACACGGAGGAACCTGGCCGTCCGGCTTCACGGGAGTCGCCCCCGCTGGGCCAAGTCATCCGTAGGCGAATTCACGCGGCGGCCCATTGACCTAAATCAATGGTGAAAGCCGCTAGGCCGCCTGGACGTCGGCGAGGAAGCGGCGGACTTCGCCTTGCAGGTTTTCCGCCTCGATGGCGAGCGCGTCGGCGAGCGCCTTGACGTCGGCGGCGGTGGCGCGCGCGCCGGTCGAGGCGCCGGCGACGCGGCTCATGGCATCGGCGCCGGATCGCGCCTCGGTCGAGGCGCGATTGACGCCTTCGGCGATCGAGGCCACGGCGTTGTTCTGCTCTTCGACGGTCGAGGCGACGGTAGTGGCGATCTCCGACATGTCGTCGATGATCGAGGACACCTGCTCGATCGCCTGCGCCGCGTCCGCGGTCGCCGATTGAATCGAACCGATCTGCGCGGCGACGTCCTCGGTCGCGCGCGCGGTCTGCGCCGCCAGTGATTTCACCTCCGAAGCAACGACCGCGAAGCCGCGGCCCGCCTCGCCGGCGCGCGCCGCCTCAATGGTGGCATTGAGCGCCAGCAGATTGGTCTGTCCGGCGATCGACTGGATCAGACCGATGACCTCGCCGATGCGGTTAGCGGCGGTGCCGAGCTGCGACATGGTATTGACGGTGCGCCGCGATTCGGCGACGGCGCGGCTGGCGACGTCGGTCGATTTAATCGCCTGCGCGGCGATCTCGCCGATCGAGACCGCGAGCTCCTCGATTGAGCCGGCCACCGTCGTGACATTGACCGAGGCCGCGCCGACCGAGTTCTCGGCGGCGCGCGCTTCGGAGCTGACGGCGTCGGCGGCGGTATTGAGCCCGCTGGATGCGTTTTCCAGGCGGCCCGCGGATTCGCGCAGGCGGTCCAGCGCCTGCTCGACGGAAGCGCGGAACTCCCGGATCAAAGTGGCGATCGCTTCGCCGCGGCGCTCGCGCGCCAAACCGGTTTCGCTCTCCACGCCGGCGAGACGCTCGCGCTCGATCATATTGTCGCGGAACACCACGACGGTGCGCGCCATTTCGCCGATCTCGTCATGGGAGTGGGTCGCGGCCGGGCGCGCCGCGGTGTCGCCGGCGGCGAGCCGCTTCATTACCGCGGCCAGCTCCTCGAGCGGCTGGGTGATCGAGCGCCCGATCCGCCAGCTGCAGCCGAGCCCAATCAGCACCACCGCCAATCCGATCCAGATGATGACGTGGCGGGTGCGCGTCCGCGACGCCGCGAGGTCCTCGGCGGCGCTGCTGGCGTTGTCGCGCGCGGCGGTGATGATCTTGTCGGCCTCCGGCAATACGCTCGCGGTGTCGTGGCCGATGAGCGAGACGAGGGGGGTGATGTCTTCGGTGCTCGCAACCCATTGCGCGAAGTTCGAACTGTAGGTCTGGATTTGTTTGGTGAGCTTTTCCTTCATCCCCGGCGCGCCGTCGACCGAGTCGAACAGCTCGTTGAAATGCTTGACCTCGTCGAGGAAATGCCGCTCGGCATTCTGGTCGCGCGTCAGCCGATATTCGATCTCGTAGCGCCGCATGGTGAGAAGCGACATCGTCAGCTTGGCGCTGTCGACATCGGCCACCCAGGACAGATCGTTTTGGATGATGTTCTCGACCGCGTTGCTGGCGGCGATGAGATCGGCGGTCACGCCCTGGGTTTCGTCGTAGCCGAGCGATTTCTGCTCGCTGACGAGGCTGTCGAAGCTCGCCTTGAGGTCGCGCACCGTGATGCGCAGCGGCATGACGGAATCCTGCTCCGCGACCGGCAGCGAAGCCTGGATGCGGTCGAGGCATCGCATCGCCATCGCCTGGCCGTCGTCGAAATTCTTGACCTCGGCATCGGACGGCCGCGCGACGAAGTCGGTCGTCGCGGCGCGCATAACGAGGAGCCCGGTCTTGAGATCGCGGCTGGCGTCGGCCACTTCGGTGTTGCGATGCACGGCCTCGAAGGCGTGGCCGACGTCGAAGTCGCCGGTTACGTAAGCGAGGCCATTGGCGAGGAAGCCGACAACCGGAATGACGCCGAGCACGACGATGCGGGCGCGTACCGATAATCGCGAGAAAATATCGCTGATGAACATCGTGGACCCGATCGGACGTCGTCTTGAACGGACGTTTTTCGGTCTTCGACCCTCCAGCCGTGCTGGGACCGCAAACCGGCAAGCCACGCCAGCACACCGTAAAATGGTTAAGATTTGGCAAGAATTGTAAGTAAGACCGCGGGTTTCCCCCGCCACATTTGCTTTTGTGCACTGCACGCGTAAGCTTCGTGAATAGGCCGGGCCGGACCGAGTTCTCTAAAGTCAGCTCATTGGAGCCAGTCATGCCGCTTGCCGACACCCTTATGCCCGCCGGCCATGAGTTGGCCGCCCCGCTCCGTGAGGCGGTCGCAGCCGTCGAAGCTCTCTTTGACGATGCCCGTCGCGCCGTCGCCAACCGGGTGACGATCGAGGGTCGCCCGGTTCCGCGCATATTCGATCGCGAACAGCGCGCCACCCATGGACTTGCCTGGCTCGCGACCTATGTCGAGGCGATCCGGCAGCTTGAAGCCTATGCGCTGCGGTTGGCGGCGGCCGGCAATTTCGGCGAGATCGAGGAGCTCTTGGTGCGCATCGGCGCCGGCGAATATCTCGCCCAGCTGATCGGCGGCATTCCGATGAGTCAGGGCGAGATCGTGCGCATGTCCGATCTCGGGCTTTCGCCGGCCGCGGTCGCGGCGCGCGTCACCCCCGCGGTCGAGCATCTCATCGCTACCGGCAACACCGCGGCCCGCCGCGCCCGCCTCGTCGAGCTGATCCGGCAGCACCACGATGCGACGGTCGGCGCCTGCGGGCTCGAAGATACGCTCGAACTCGATCCGCGAAGAGATGCGCAAGTTCGCCGACGATCGCGTCACGCCGTACGCGCAGCAATGGCATCTCAAGAACCACTACATCCCGCTCGAAGTCATCGCGCAAATGTCGGAACTCGGCGTGTTCTCGCTCACCATCCCCGAGGACTACGGGGGCATGGGGCTGGGTAAGGAATCGATGTGCGTCGTTTCCGAGGAATTGTCGCGCGGCTATATCGGCGTGGGTTCGCTCGGCACCCGTTCCGAGATCGCGGCCGAATTGATCCTGGGCTCCGGCACCGAGGACCAGAAACGCAAATGGCTGCCGAAGATCGCGTCCGGCGAGGTGCTGCCGACGGCGGTTTTTACCGAGCCGAACACCGGCTCCGATCTTGCCGCGCTGAAGACGCGCGCGGTTCGCAACGGCGACGTCTACAAAGTCTACGGCAACAAGACCTGGATCACGCATCCGGTGCGCGCCGACCTGATGACGCTGTTGGTGCGCACCAACCCGGCCGAGACCGGCTATCGCGGGCTCTCCATGCTGCTCGCGGAAAAGCCGCGCGGCGACGACGGCAATCCGTTTCCGGCTTCGGGAATGTCCGGCACCGAGATCGAAGTGCTGGGCTATCGCGGCATGAAGGAATACGAAATCGCGTTCGATGGTTTTATCGTGAAGGCCGAGAACCTCCTCGGCGGCGTCGAAGGGCTCGGCTTCAAGCAGCTGATGGCGACCTTCGAAGCGGCGCGGATCCAGACCGCGGCGCGCGCCATCGGCGTGGCGCAGGCCGCGATGGAGCAGGCGCTGACTTATGCCACCGCGCGCATTCAATTCGGCGAGCCGATCGCCAATTTTCCGCGCGTGTCCGACAAGCTCGCCATGATGGCGGTCGAGATCATGATGGCGCGGCAGCTCACGTATTACGCCGCGCGGCAGAAGGATTCCGGGCGGCGCTGCGATCTCGAAGCCGGGATGGCGAAACTTTTGGCCGCGCGGGTCGCCTGGGCCGCCGCCGACAACGCCGTCCAGGTCCACGGCGGCAACGGTTTTGCCGTCGAGTTTCCGGTCTCGCGCATCCTGTGCGACGCCCGCATCCTCAATATTTTCGAGGGGGCGGCCGAAATTCAGGCCCAAGTCATCGCACGGCGGCTGTTGGACGGATCCAACTAGCCCGTTGTCACGCTCCGTACCGGCGGGGCATCCGGTAACCGAGGCATTTCGATCGGGCCCGGTGCTGACGGGATCATCCGCCGAAGCCTGTCATCGGGCCGGCCACGTCGGGGCGGACCCGTTGGCGGCTGATGACATTGAAGCCGCACCCCGGAACGAATGCGCCGTTGCCGCCATTGACGCATGTCAAAGCGGACCGGTTCGCCGATGCGCATTGTGCCGGCAACGCGACGAAAAGTGAGTTTAACCGATGGCCAAAATGAGCATTCCCCATAATGCCTATGTTTTCGTCGGCGACGGCCGCAAAGCGCTGGTGCTGCGCAATGAAGGCGACGCCCTGCATCTCGATCTCAAGACCGAGCGGGTCTTCGTCGACCAAAAAAATCCGGCCACGCATGACCAGGGCACCGACCGTCCCGGTCGGGCGCATTCGTCGGTCGGCCCCGGGCGGTCGAGCGTCACGCAGACCGATTGGCACGATCTGGAAGAGCATAAATTCGCCCGCGACGTCGCGGCGACGCTGGAGAAAATCGTGCGCGAGCGCAAGGTCGAGGCTTTGGTCGTGGTCGCGCCGCCGCGCGCGCTTGCCGATCTGCGCAAGGCCTTTCATGACGACGTGAGGAAAAAGATCGTAGCCGAGATCGACAAGGATCTCACCAGGCACCCGATCTACGATATCGAGAAGCACTTGGCGGGTTGAAAGCTACTATCGCACCCGCTCTTCTAATTTCCGTTTCTCGGCCGCCGGCGGATCTTTGAGCAACAGCCCGACATTGCCTGATAGGATTCGCTCGCCGTCGGCGCCGAGCGCTCGGATCTCGTCGACGAAGTCGCGCACCACCTCGCGCTTGCGGATTTCCTGCGGGTAGTCGGTGGCGAACACCATGCGCGAAGCGGGGATTTCCGCGAGCCCGGCCTTGACCGCGCCGATGCCGCCGGCGAATCCCGCGGTATCGAAGACGAGATTGTTGCGGATGTAGTAGTCGAAATCCTTCTGACCCTTGGCGCCGTGGCGCGCGTTGCCGGCGGTGCCCCAAAACTCCTTGTCCTGGAAGCAGCGGATGCGCGCCAGCATGCCGGCGATGCCGCCGGACAGATGCGCCACATGCACGGTGAGCTCGGGATGGCGGTCGAACACGCCGGAATTGACCAGCCGGATCGTCGCCATGATCAGCGAGAATTCGCGGCCGACCGCGCGCGCGGTGTCGTAGCTGTCGAACTGCTGCGCATGATTGAGCTTTAGCGCCGGATGCACGAACACGAACATGCCGAGCTTGCAGACTTCGGCCCAGAACGGCTCGATCGCGGCATCGTCGATCCACTTGCCGTCGAATTCCGACGTGATCGTCACGCCCTGGAAGCCGAGCTCGTGGCGGCAGCGCGCGAGTTCCTTCAATGCCGCGGCGCCGCCGAGCGGATGGGCGTGTGCGGCGCCGATGAAGCGGCCGGGATAATCGCGTTCCGCCTTCTTCGCCTTGTCGTTGACCAGCCGCGAGGTCTCGAGATCGGCGCACATGCCGGCGGCGCTGGTGAGCCAGGCGGCGTCGATGCCGGCGAGATCCATCATGCGGACATGCTCGTCGAGATCGTAGAGCAGCGAATGCACCGTATAGCTCGGCGCGCCGAGCGCGTCGTAATTGAGGACGAGCCGGTCGCCCGGATCGTTCTTGATCAGTTCGCGCGGCGTGAAATGGTGCTGAAAATCGACGATCATCGGGGCGTTCCTCTGCGGGGGAGACAGCATGTAGCCCGGGTTTCGCCGGCGCTCAACCCGGGCTACAAGAGGGGCCATGGCCGGTTTCATGTCTCATGTCGCGGTCCCGATCGCCATCGGCGCGGTCGCGATCGTTTTGCTGCTCGGCCTCGTCAACATGATGATGGGCGGCTCGGGCAACACCTCGCAAAAGCTGATGCGGTTGCGCGTCTTGCTGCAGGCCATCGCCATCGGCGTTATCATGCTGACGCTCTGGTTCATGGGGAAATAGAGTCCGCCTCGCCATGGTCGTTCTCAACAAGATCTACACCCGCACCGGCGATGACGGTTCGACGGCGCTCGGCACCGGCGAGCGGCGCAAGAAATACGACCTGCGCATCGCCGCCTACGGCACCATCGACGAGACCAATGCCGCGATCGGCGTCGCGCGGCTGCACACCGTTCACGACGCCGAACTCGATGCCGCGCTGGCGCGCATCCAGAACGATCTGTTCGACGTCGGCGCCGATTTGTGCACGCCGGGAAAAGGCAAAGGGCCGGGCGGCGCGCGGCTTACCGTGACCGATAAGCAGGTGACGTGGCTCGAAGCCGAAATCGACCGTTTCAACGCCGGGCTTTCGCCGTTGCGTTCCTTCGTGCTGCCCGGCGGCAGCGCGGCGGCGGCCTATCTGCATCTGGCCCGCACCGTGTGCCGGCGCGCCGAACGGCTGATCGCCGAGCTGATCGATCGGCCGGGCGAGAGCGTGTCCGCCGAGGTGCTCAAATACGTCAATCGCCTGTCCGATTTCCTTTTCGTCGCAAGCCGTTACGCCAATGGCCACGGCTCGGGCGACGTGCTTTGGAAGCCGGGCGAGAACCGCTAGACCCCGATCCAATTCAGCTGAATCGGATCGAAGTCCAGCTTTTTCGTTTGAGCATGATCTTCTCCGAAAACCGGTTTCCACTTTTCGGGATCATGCTCCAGGCGGCGTTGACCGCCCGCGCGCCGGCCGTTAGGTTTCCCGCACCGCAGCATCGGTCCTCCTAACAACGGCCGGAGCGGCAAAGAAAAACACCCGAATAAACAGCCATCGCAGCCGAAATAGCGCCAAGATATAGCAATGAAAATTCTCGTGCCCGTGAAACGGGCGATCGACAAGGATGTGAAAATCCGGGTCAAGGCCGACGGTTCCGGCGTCGAGCTTGGCAACGTGAAAATGTCGATGAATCCGTTCGACGAAATCGCCGTCGAGGAAGCGCTCCGGCTCAAGGAAGCGGGCAAGGCAACCGAGATCGTCGCCGTCTCGATCGGGACGGCGCAAGCCGCCGAGACGATCCGCACCGCGCTCGCCATGGGCGCCGACCGCGGCATCCTGGTCAAGACCGAAGGCGCGGTCGAACCGCTGGCGGTGGCGAAAATTCTCAAAGCCATCGCCGAGGCGGAGCAGCCCGGCCTCATCATCCTGGGCAAGCAGGCGATCGACGACGATTGCAATCAAACCGGACAGATGCTGGCGGCGCTGCTCGGCTGGCCGCAAGGCACCTTCGCGTCCAAAGTGGCGCTCGACGGCGACGCGCTCTTGGTCACGCGCGAAGTCGACGGCGGGCTGCAGACGGTGAAGCTCAAGCTGCCGGCCATCATCACGACCGATTTGCGCCTGAACGAGCCGCGCTACGCCTCGCTGCCGAATATCATGAAGGCGAAGAAGAAGCCGATCGACGAGAAAACCGCCGCGGACTACGGCGTCGACATCAAGCCGCGTCTTGAAGTGATCAAGACGTCGGAGCCGCCGGTGCGCAAAGCCGGCGTCAAGGTCAAGAGCGTCGCCGAGCTGGTCGAGAAACTCAAAGAAGCGGGAGCGGTGTGATGGCCACCCTTCTGCTCGCCGAACACGACAATGTCTCGCTCAAGGACGCGACCGCCAAGGCTCTCACGGCGGCCAAGGCGCTTGGCGCCGAAGTGCACATTCTCGTCGCCGGCCACAACTGCAAAGCGGTCGCCGAAGCGGCGGCCAAGCTTGACGGCGTGACCAAGGTCTTGCTGGCGGACGCGCCCGCTTACGAGCACATGCTGGCGGAGCCGACCGCGGCGCTGATCGTCGCGCTGGCGCCGCCTTACGAAACCATCGTGGCGGCGGCGACCACGACCGGCAAGAACATCATGCCGCGGGTCGCGGCGCTGCTCGACGTCATGCAGATCTCCGACGTCATCAAAGTGGTGGCGCCGGATACGTTCGAGCGGCCGATCTATGCCGGCAACGCCATCCAAACGGTGCGCTCCCAGGAAAAAAAGCGCGTCATCACGGTGCGCACCGCGGCGTTCCAGGCGACCGGGCAGGGCGGTTCCGCGCCGATCGAGCCGGCCGCCGCCACGGCCGATCCCGGCCTCTCCGGCTTCGTCGGCGAGGAACTTTCCAAGTCCGAGCGGCCCGAACTGACCTCGGCCAAGATCATTATTTCCGGCGGCCGGGCGATGCAAAACCGCGAGAACTTCACCAAATATATAGAGCCGGTGGCGGATAAGCTTGGTGCCGCGATCGGCGCTTCGCGCGCGGCGGTCGATGCCGGTTACGCGCCGAACGATTGGCAGGTCGGGCAGACCGGAAAAGTGGTGGCGCCCGACCTCTATATTGCCGTCGGCATTTCCGGCGCCATTCAGCATCTCGCCGGCATGAAGGATTCGAAAGTGATCGTCGCGATCAACAAGGATGAGGAAGCGCCCATCTTCCAGGTCGCCGATTACGGACTGGTCGCCGATCTCTACCAGGCGCTGCCGGAGCTCGCGACCGAGCTCGATAAGGTTAAACACTGACGGAATCTGGCAAGCGGGCCCGGATCGTCGTAGAAGGTGATTCGAAATGGTCGAGGTCAAGGAACGGCCCAAAGCGCGCGGCGAGCAGGCGGACAGAATGGCTCATTCCATTCGCAAGGTCGGCGTCGTCGGCGCCGGCCAGATGGGCAACGGCATAGCGCATGTCTGCGCGCTGTCCGGCTATCACGTTCTGCTCAACGACATCGCCGCCGACCGCATCACCGAAGGGCTGGCCACTATCAACGGCAATCTGGCGCGCCAGGTCAGCCGTCAGCGCATCAGCGACGAAGAGCGCCAGGCCGCGATCAAGCGCATCGCGCCCGCCAACACGCTCGACGAGCTGCACGATTGCGATCTGGTGATCGAAGCGGCGACCGAGCAGGAAGACACCAAGCGCAAGATCTTTGCCGCTTTGTGCCCAGCGCTCAAGCCGACAACCATCGTCGGCACCAACACTTCGTCGATCTCGATCACGCGGCTTGCCGCCGCGACCGACCGGCCGGAGCGCTTCATCGGCATCCACTTCATGAATCCGGTGCCGCTGATGGAATTGGTCGAGGTGATCCGCGGCATCGCCACCGACGACACGACCTTCGAACTCACCAAGCAATTCATCGGCAAGCTCGGCAAGCAGATCGCGGTGGCGGAGGATTTTCCCGCGTTTATCGTCAACCGCATCCTGCTGCCGATGATCAACGAGGCGATCTACACGCTCTACGAAGGCGTCGGCAATGTCGAGGGCATCGACAAGGCGATGCGGCTCGGCGCCCATCACCCGATGGGGCCGCTGGAACTCGCCGACTTCATCGGGCTCGATACCTGCCTCTCGGTCATGCAGGTGCTGCACGAGGGCCTCGCCGATTCCAAATACCGGCCGTGCCCGCTCCTTGTAAAATACGTCGAGGCCGGCTGGCTTGGGCGCAAGACGCAGCGCGGCTTCTACGACTACCGCGGCGAAAAGCCGGTGCCGACAAGGTAACTCGTACCACCGTCATTGCGAGCCAACGGGTCCGGCCCTAAGTGGCCGGCCCGATGACAAGCTCCGCGAAGCAATCCAGTCCGGCACCGCCGTGCTGGATTGCTTCGTCGCTTCTCGCAATGACCAGATGTTACGCCGCCGCGGCCATTTGCGGTGCGGTTTCGGTCCAGCACGGCAGCGAGGAAACCCGCCCGAACCAGGCGCCGATATTGGCATAGGGGGCGACCGGCATTCCGGCGCCCTGGGCGTGGAACAGCGGCGCCGCGCAGGTGAAGTCGGCGATCGTCAGCACGCCGCCGACCAGATATTTCTGCTTGGCCAGATGTGCGTCGAGCATCTTTGCTTCTTTGTTGAAGCACTCGGTGGCCTTGGCGACCGCAGTCTGATCGGGCGCGCCGAGATTGACGAACTTCTTCACCAGGTTCTCGAATGTCAGCGGGCCGCAGGCTTGCGCGCCCCAATGCGCCAGCTCCCAGCATTGCCACCGCGTGATGTCGGCGCGGCTCTTCGCATCGTTCGGCCACAGCGGCGTCGCGCTCTTCGACGCGAGATATTGCAGGATCGCGTTCGATTCCCACAGTGTGAAGTCGCCGTCGGTGAGGGTGGGCGTGCGCCCGGTCGGATTGAGCGCGAGATAGGCCGGCGCATATTGCGCGGCCTTGGTCAGGTCGACGAATTCGAAGTCGAGCGGCATTTTCAGGTACGAGGCCAGCGCGCGTACTTTCCAGGTGTTCGGCGAGGCGGGAAAGCCATAGAGCTTCATGGGAGACTCCTACATTGTTGTGGACGGTGCGGGACTAATCGCAGCATGAGGCGGATTTGGGTTGCTGGTATGACGCTTTTGTATCGACCACCGCGCCTTCGTAGCGATCGTGGTGGCGGACCCAGGCCATGCCGTATCGCAAGCCGTCTTCGTCGCGGCCTTTGGGAACAAGATCGATGAGATTGTAGGCGCCGATCAGAATGTCGAGGCCGCGACCATAGGTCGAATAAGTGTGGAAGAGTTCGCCGGCTGGATTCTTAAAGAACACGCTGGCGCCGGGCCGCTCGTCGCTCGGGAATGTGGTCAGTTCGTAATTGTACATCACCTTGCCGCCGGCCTTTTCCTCGGGCGAAACCGAGACCTGGTAATCTGCATTAAAATCGCCGCCGAATGACGACGCCCATTTGAAATCCCAGCCCATGCGCGCCTTGAATTTCTCGATCTCCGGCAGCGGCGCGCGCGAGACGACGACGAAGGCGATGTCGCGTTGCGCCAAATGAATTGTCGCGCCGTCGAAATGATCGGCGATCAGCGAGCAGCTCGGGCAGCCGGCTTCCCAGCCCGGGCCGAGCATAAAGTGATAGATAATGAGCTGGCTCTTATTGCCGAATAGATCGGCGAGCGACTGCTTGCCGTTCGGAGTGTCGAACACGTAATTCTTTTCGACTTTCTCCCACGGCAGTTCGCGCCGCTTTTTGCTCAAAGCGTCGCGCGCTTTCGAGAAAGCCTTTTCCTCGGCGAGGTAAGCCTTGCGTGCGGCGATCCATTCGTCGTGCGATACGATCTTGTGCGGTTCCATGGCTATTCCCTCCCTTCACGCAAACATCTGTTCCATCTTGTCGAGCGCGCTGTTCCAGCCGCCTTGATGACGGTCGCGCGCGTCGGCGTCGAAAAATTGTTCGTGGGTCAGCGTCAGCAATGAGCCGTCGCCGTCGGGCTTGATGTCGACAGTGACCAGCGACTCTCGTTCCGGCGTCGTGATCCAGGCCCAGCTGAAAACCAGCTTCCGGTCCGGGACGAATTCGCGATAGACGCCGCTGACGTCATGCGTTTCGCCGTCGGGCGACTGCATCACCCAGCGAAATCGGCCGCCGGGGCGGGCGTCGCATTCGACGCTCAGCACTTTGACGCCGCCCGGTCCCATCCAGACTTTTACTTTTTCGGGATCGGTCCACGCCGCGAAGACTTTGGCCGGCGCGGCCTTGAGCCGGCGCTTGAGCGTGAGGCTCGGCTTGGTGGCTGCTTCGGTTGCCATGACTTTTCCTTTTCAGAAAGTGATTCTTCTTCCTCAAGAAACGCGGCGAGGCTTGAAAGCCGCTCGGACCAGAACGCTTCGTAGCGGTTGAGCCATTCGAATGCGTCGCGCATCGGCTCGGCGTCGAGCCGGCAGGCGACGACGCGCCCGGTTTTGGCGCGCGACACCAGCCCGGCATCGGACAACACGCCGAGATGCTTCATGACCGCCGGCAGCGACATCTCGAACGGCGCGGCAAGATCGCTCACCGATAGATCGGGGTTTTCGGCAAGCCGCATCACCAGGGCGCGGCGGGTCGGGTCCGACAGCGCGGCAAATGTGCGGTCGAGGGCGGTCTCTGAAAACTTAACCATATGGTTTACTATAACCGCGCGCGCGGTGCTGTCAACCGGCCGGGTGCGCCATCTTTATTGCGGCCAATCCACTTCCAAGGCGGCGCGATCTCGCATACGTGATACCGCACAAGGGTTTTTCCCATGATCGATTTGCCGATAACACGCGAGCATCGCATCACCGTGCGGGCGCTTTTGCTCGGCGACCGGATCGAGACAGCGGGGCTGGAGCGCACCGACCTGCTGTCGACGGTGCCGTTGGCGTTCCGCGCCGGGGAGAAAGGGGTCGTCGCGTTATTCCGCTATGGCGTCGCGGTGCTGGTCGGCATGTCGCCGCTCGAAGAGGATGAAGTCATCCGGCGGCTGGACGGCCGCGTCGTCGATCCGGTGCGCCAGCGCGAGGAAGAAACCGTTCAGATCGAAATCTCGCCGGACAAGGACGAGCAGTTGTCGGCAGGCGTCATCGTCCTCAAAGCGCTGACAACCGAACACACCTTGCTGATCGCCGACGCGCTCGCCACCAGCGTGGTATTGGCGCACGACGAAAAAAATGTCGCCACCGTTTTCGACGTGATTCAGCCGATCGCCCAGGAACTGGCGGAACATGGCCGCACGCCGGGCGGCCGCCGGGCGATCCTCAAACACATCGGCAATGCGCTCCTGGTGCAGCACCGCGTGTCCGGCCTGGTCGCCGTGGCGGAAAAACCGGACGTGCTGTGGGAGCGGCCGGGACTGGAGCGCTTTTATGCCCGGCTCGAAGACGAATATGAATTGAAGGAGCGCGCGGATGTCTTGACCCGCAAGCTCACCGTGATCTCCGATTCCGCCAAGGCGTTCGCCGATATCATCGACACCGAGCGGTCGCTGCGGCTGGAAGTGATCATCGTCGTGTTGATCGCCGTCGAAATAGTCATCGCCGGATTTCAACTGTGGGCGCGCTAGCCGCTTGGATCGGCGCCGAATCCGGGCGCGCGGCTCGCAATGACAATTGCGAGGGCTTGATTCATGCGTTTTTAAGCGTCCGGGTCTATCTAAAGACCCAGCATGGACACAAGCCTCATTTCCGCGTTCGTCGGCGCCCAGGTCGGCACGATGCAGCTTGCCGTTGCGGCAAGCCTCGCACGAATGGACGGCAACAATCCCACGAGCAACAATTCGTCTTCGATCGCGCAATTGGTCGGCGCGGCGGATCAGAGCGGCACCCAGCTCGCTAACGCGGCGGCCGGCATCGGCGCCCAAGTCGATATGGTCTGCTGACGCGCCTTCGGCGCCCAGCGGCCTCGATTCTTCATTTCCCGCGGTGTGGCGATTTCAGTTCGCCGTACCCGGCCCGGCAATCGCCGCGCTCACAAGCTTGACGCCGTCGTCGCTCGCCCATTCCGCCGGGCCCGCCATATTGCCGATCTCGCAGCCGTTGCGATCGACGATGACGGTTGTCGGCATGCCGAAGGCTTTGCCGGCTTCTTTGAGGTCCTCGAAAACATGCGCGCTCTCGTCGGAATAATAGGCAAGGTGGGTGACGCCGACGTCTTTGAGAAAAGCCAGCGGCTTTTCCGGATTGCGGGTATCGATATTGACGGCGACGACCTCGAAATCGGGTCCGCCGAGTTTTGCCTGTAGTGCATCGAGCGCCGGCATTTCACGCCGGCACGGCACGCACCAGGTGGCCCATAGATTGAGAAGCACGGTGCGGCCGCGCCAATCGTTCAGCGTCTTGTCGGCGCCTTTCGCGTCCTTAAACGTGAGATCGGGCACGCGGAACGGCGTTTGCGCCACCGCCAGCGCCGCGACTTCGCCGTGGACCAGCGGCGCGATCCGCTTGGCGATATTAACCGCCGGCTGACAGGCGGCGTCGGCCGGATTGCCTCGCAGATGCTCAATCCCGTATACCCCCGCCAGGACTATAAGGATTCCGACAGCCGCCGCGGCGGAAACGAGCCGCAAACGGCCGATTTTGCGAAGCGGTGAGGGCGGGGCGGATGGCTCTGTCATGAGAGTTTAGACTTCGGCGGACGCATCAGAAGTAACGTGTCATGAGCAACAAAATGTGGGGCGGACGGTTCGGCTCGGGACCCGATCCGATCATGGAGGATATCAACGTCTCGATCCATTTCGACCGCCACCTGTACCGGCAGGATATCGCCGCCAGCAAGGCGCATGCGGCGATGCTCGGTAAAAAAGGCATTATCACGGCGCAGGATGCAAAGCGGATTGCTCACGGTCTAGACACGATCCTGTCAGAAATCGAGGCCGGCAAGTTCAAGTTCAAGCGGGCGCTGGAAGACATCCATATGAATGTCGAAAGCCGGCTTGGCGAATTGATCGGGCCTGCGGCCGGACGATTGCATACGGCAAGGTCGCGCAACGATCAGGTTGCGACCGACTTCCGGCTTTGGGTGCGCGACGCCGTCGACGAGATCGATGGCGCGCTAGCCGCCTATCAGCGCGCGCTCGCCGAAAAGGCGCTCAAGCACGCCGACACCATCATGCCGGGTTTCACTCATCTTCAACCCGCGCAGCCGGTGACGTTCGGCCATCATCTTCTCGCCTATGTCGAGATGGCGGCGCGCGACCGCGGCCGCTTCGCCGATGCGCGCCGGCGGCTGAACGAAAGCCCGCTCGGCGCCGGCGCGCTCGCCGGCACGTCGTTTCCCATCGACCGCGCCATGACGGCAAAGGCGCTCGGCTTTGCCCGGCCGATGGCAAATTCGCTCGACGCGGTCGCCGACCGCGACTTCGTGCTGGAGACGCTGTCGGCCTGCGCCATTGCGTCATTGCATCTGTCGCGGTTCGCCGAGGAGATCGTGATCTGGTCGTCGCCGCTGACCGGGCTGATCGGGCTGTCCGACAAATTCACCACCGGCTCGTCGATGATGCCGCAGAAGCGCAATCCCGACGCTGCGGAATTGGTGCGCGCCAAGACCGGCCGCATCGTCGGCGCGCTGGTCGCGCTGATGACCGTGCTCAAGGGCCTGCCGCTCGCCTATGCCAAGGATTTGCAGGAGGACAAGGAAGGCACGATCGACGCGATCGGCGCGCTCGCTTTGTCGCTCAAGGCGATGACCGGCATGGTGGCCGATCTCGAACCCGACGTGAAATGGATGCGGCTATTGGCCGGCGAGGGCTATTCGACCGCCACCGATCTCGCCGACTGGCTGGTGCGGGTTCTCAAGCTGACGTTTCGCGAGGCCCATCACACCACCGGTAAGATCGTGACCAAGGCGGCGTCCCAGGCCGTGCCGCTCGACAAGCTGCCGCTTGAGATCATGCAGGAGATCGAGCCGCGCATCACCAAAGCGGTGTTCGGCGTGCTTTCGGCCGAGAAGTCGGCCAAGAGCCGCACCGTCTATGGCGGCACGGCGCCGAACAATGTGCGCCGGGAAGCCAAGCGCTGGCTCAAGCGGCTGAAGCCAAAGGCATAAGCGTTTAGCAACGCCTTTCAGCGATGCTTGAGCGGACACAAAATCGCCGCTGCGGTGCGGTCTTGCTATGCTGGTTGCCGGAGACCCGGTGGGGGAACGTGTTTTGCGTCGAGATCGGCTCGGAATGGGACGGACTTTTGCGCTTGCCGCGGCGCTGGGAGGCGTTTTGGCGCTCTCCGGCTGCGGCCGCGAGGGGCCGCTCGAACTGCCGCCGGGCCCGGCCCCGGCCGCGCCCGCCGCGACGTCGCAGCTGACCTCGCCGGACGGCACGCCCGCTCCGGGCTCGCCGCAAGATACCGCGATGAAAACCGGCTTCGACGCCCAAGGCAATCCGGTGGCGGCGGCGGGCCAAAAACGGTCCTTCATTCTCGATCCGCTGCTGCAGTGACGGCAGCCGCCGCGCGGTCGCGGTAGCGCAAACTAAAATCTCAAGCTAAAGACTTGCCATGCACCATTTCACCTATCGCGGCGGCGTGCTGCACGCCGAAGCGGTCGATCTCACCGCGCTGGCGGACGCCGTCGGCACGCCGTTTTATTGCTATTCCAGCGCGACCATCGAGCGCCACTACAAGGTGTTCGCCGGCGCGTTCGCCGACGTCGATGCGCTCGTCTGCTACGCCATGAAGGCGAATTCCAATCAGGCGGTGATCGCGACGCTGGCAAAACTCGGCGCCGGCGCCGACGTCGTCTCCGAAGGCGAATTGTTGCGCGCGCGAAGCGCCGGCGTCGCGGCGAACAAGATCATGTTCTCCGGCGTCGGCAAGACCGCGCGCGAGCTCGCCGGCGCGGTCGACGAGAGCATTCTCTGCGTCAACGTCGAATCCGAGCCGGAGCTCGAACTGCTCGCTTCGATCGCCGCCGCCAAGGGGCGCACCGCCGATATCTCGATCCGCGTCAATCCCGACGTCGATCCGAAGACCCACGCCAAGATCGCGACCGGCAAGGCCGAGAACAAATTCGGCATCCCGATCAGCCGCGCCCGCGAAGTCTACGCGCGCGCCGCGAAGCTCAAAGGCGTGCGCGTCATCGGCGTCGACATGCATATCGGCAGTCAGATCGTCGAGCTCGATCCGTTCGGCGACGCGTTTGCGCTGTTGGCCGACTTTGTCGGCCAGCTGCGCGCCGACGGCCACGTCATTTCGCATATCGACGTCGGCGGCGGTTTGGGCATTCCCTATCGCGAAGACAACGAGCCGCCGCCGGATCCCGACGCCTATGCGGCGATCGTCAAGCGCGCGACCAAGAACCTCGGCTGCAAGCTTATTTTCGAGCCTGGCCGGCTGATCGTCGGCAATGCCGGCATCCTGGTGACGCGCGTCATTTACGTAAAGCGCGGCGAGGCCAAGACCTTCGTCATCGTCGATGCCGGCATGAACGATCTGGTCCGCCCGACGCTCTATGAGGCCTACCACGACATCCGCCCCGTGCGTGAGGCGCCGGTCGGCGCGCCGCGAATCACGGCCGACGTGGTCGGGCCGGTCTGCGAGTCGGGCGACTATCTCGCACTCGATCGCGCAATGGTCGCGCCGAAGGAAAACGATCTCGTTGCCGTGATGACCGCGGGCGCCTATGGCGCGGTCCAGGCCGGCACCTATAACAGCCGGCCGCTCGTCCCCGAAGTGCTTGTCCGGCAAGGCGAATGGGCGCTGGTGCGGCCGCGCGAGACGCTCGAAGAGCTGATCGGCCTCGACCGCCTGCCGGACTGGCTTTGAGCCTGGCTCCGATCTTGCATCGTTAAGTTTTGCGCAGAGTTTGAGCGGCTTGCCGTGCCTTGAACCGGCCCTCATGTTAACGTGTTCTCTGCCGATAATCGTCGCAGGATTGCCGGCCGGCGGGGCGCAAATAACGGAACACTTGTGACCGAGCAGATTTTGCCAAATCCCGCTCCCGACGATCGCGGCGCCAATGCCGGCGCCCGGACGCACCTTGCCGCCGCCGTGCGGCGGGCGCGCTGGACGATCCTTTGGGAACGGCTGTGGCCGGCGCTGGCGACGCTCGCGACCGCGATCGGATTGTTCCTCAGCGTTTCCTGGCTTGGGCTGTGGCTGTGGCTGCCGCCGCTCGGCCGCACCATCGGGCTCATCGCCTTCGGCGTCGCCGTGATCGCGGCGCTGGTGCCGTTCGGGCTGTTGCGCATGCCGGCAACGATCGAGGGTCTGCGCCGGCTCGATCGCGGCAGCGGGCTGCGCCATCGCCCGGCCACCGCGATCGCCGACGAGCTCGCGGTCGCCGCGAAGGATCCGTATTCGCTGGCGCTGTGGAACGCCCATGTCGAGCGCGCTTTGCAAGCGGCGCGCGCGCTCAAATCCGGCGCGCCGGCGCCGCGCGTCGCCTGGCGCGATCCCTATGCGCTGCGCGCGCTGGTGCTGCTCGCCGTCATCGCCACGTTTTTCGCGGCCGGCGGCGAACGCTGGCGGCGCATCGCTGCGGCGTTCGATTGGCAGGGCGTGGTGCTGCCGGCGAATTTCCGCGTCGATGCCTGGGTGGTGCCGCCGGTCTATACCGGCAAGGCGCCGATCATGCTTCCCGGCATCCACCCCGGCGAGACCGCGCAAAACCAAAGCGGCAACGACGGGCCGTTCGCCGTGCCGGTCAACTCGACGCTGATCGTGCGCTCGACCGGCGACGTCAATCTCGATATTTCCCGGAGCGGCGGCGTCACGCCGTCGAAGGAGGCTGTGCAAGCGCCGCCCGGCACCGAGGAACATCGTTTCGCCATCACCGCGACCGGCGCGGCGACGCTGCACGGCGCCGGCGACGACCTGGTCTGGCCGTTCAACGCCATTCCCGACAATCCGCCGACCATCGAACTCACCAAAGATCCGCAGACGCAGAATCGCGGCTCGCTGCTGTTGTCCTACCGGCTCACCGACGATTATGGCGTGACGCAAGCCGAGGCGACGTTCGCGCGCAAGGACGATCCGGCGGCCGGCGACCAGCCGCAGCAGGCGCCGCATCCGCTCTACGGACCGCCGGATTTCGCGCTGGTTCTGCCGCAGGCGCGCACCAAGAACGGCGACGGCCAGACCATCAAGGATCTGACCGATCACCCCTGGGCCGGCGCCGAAGTGACGATGACGCTGGTCGCCCATGACGAGGGCGGCAATGTCGGCAAGAGCGATCCGGTCACGTTCCGCCTGCCGCAGCGCGTCTTTATGAAGCCGTTGGCGCGGGCGCTGATCGAGCAGCGTCGCGATCTGGCGATGGACGCCAATAGCCGCCCGCAAGTCATCACCGCGCTCGATGCGCTCGCCATCGCGCCGGATAAATTCACGCCCGACGCCGGCGTCTATCTCGGGCTGCGCTCGATCTTCTGGTCGCTGGTGCGCGCCAAAACCGACGACGACATGCGCAGCGTGGTGACGCGGCTGTGGCAAATGGCGGTCGATATCGAGGGCGGCGATGTTTCCAACGCCCAGGACGCCTTGCGCAACGCCGAGAACGCGCTGCAGCAGGCGCTCGAGCGCGGCGCCGGCGACGACGAGATCAAACAGCTGATGGACCAGCTGCGCGCGGCGATGGACCGCTACATGCAGACCTTGGCGCAGCAATTCAAAAACAATCCGCAGCTGTCGCGGCCGCTCGATCCCAATGCGCGGGTGATGACGCAGCGCGACCTGCAAAACATGCTCGATCGGCTCGAGAACATGGCGAAGAGCGGCGCCAAAGAAGCGGCGCAAGCTATGCTGCAGGAGCTCGAGCAGATGATGGAAAACATGCAGATGGCGTCGCCGGACATGAACGGCGAGGAAAGCGACGAAATGTCGGAGCTCGACGAGCTCGGCGACATGATCCGCCAGCAGCAGGATTTGCGCGACCGTACCTTCAAGCAGGGCCAGAATCAGAACCAGGATCAGCAGGGCACCCCGCGCGGCCAGCAGGGCAAACCGGGGCAGGCCCAGCATCCGGGCGACTCGCTCGGCGACCTGCAGCAGAACCAGCAGGCGCTGCGCGATCGGCTCAACCAATTGCTCGATGAGTTGAAGAACCGCGGGCTCGGCCAAAATCAGCAGGGCCAGCAGGGGCAGCAAGTACCGGGTCAAGGTCAGAACCCGGGGCAAGGCCAAGGTCAGGGCCAAAGCAGCGGCCAGCTCGATCAGCTCGGCCGCGCCGGCGACGCCATGGGCGAAGCCGAGGGCGATCTCGGCCAAGGCAACACCGACGGCGCGGTGGATTCGCAGGGCCGCGCGCTCGACGCGCTGCGCAAGGGCGCGCAGAGTCTGGCGCAAGCGATGCAGCAGCAGATGGGCCAGGGCCAGGGCCAAGGCCGCGGCGGCCGCTTCGGCGAGGCGCGCGGCGACAACGACACCGATCCGCTCGGCCGTCCGTTGCACGGCCGCGAATACGGCGACGACTCCTCGGTCAAGGTTCCCGGCGACATCGACGTACAGCGCGCGCGCCGCATCCTCGAGGAATTGCGCAAGCGCTTCGGCGAATTCACCCGCCCGCAGGAAGAGCTCGACTACCTGCAGCGGCTGTTGAAGGATTATTGAGCCACTTTGATAAGCGTGGAACGTAGGGGCGGCCCTTGTGGCCGCCCTGTTGTTGCGGGACGAACGCCCACGAGGGGCGCCCCTACGCGGACGACCGCCGGCCGGCCCCCCGCGTTGACACCCGCCCGCGACGGCATAGATTAGGGGCGTTCCGAGGGGTGCCCGGCTTTGGGCTGAGAAAAACCCTTTGAACCTGA
The DNA here is from genome assembly GCA_963775515.1 of uncultured Alphaproteobacteria bacterium. GTDB lineage: Bacteria > Pseudomonadota > Alphaproteobacteria > Rhizobiales > Xanthobacteraceae > BOG-931. The sequence continues at coordinate 135,211 of CAVZIQ010000003.1, forward strand.
TCCGGGTCATGCCGGCGAAGGGACAGGGACTTGCTCCGACTGCAGCATGCCCGCCCAGCCCAACCCCCCGGACCACAGTGAGCGCGGGAGCTTGACATGCAGACGTCGATCTTTCTCGCCCAATTGCTCGGCCCGCTGTTTGTGATCGTCGGCGCCAGTGTCCTGTTCAATCCGGGCGCGTTCCGCACCTTGGCGGCCGAAGTGATCCGCAGCGTGACGCTGGTTTATCTGTTCGGCCTGATGGATTTCGCCGCCGGCCTCGCCATCGTGCTCACCCATAATGTATGGCTGCTGCACTGGCCGGTGCTCATCACGCTGATCGGCTGGCTCTTGCTCATCCGCGGCGCGGTGCGCGTCTTGTTCCCGGAAAAGATCATGGGCTACGCCGGCAAGCTTCTCGGCCGCCGGCAACTCATCCCGGCCGCCGGCGCTGTCAGCGGTCTTATCGGCCTGGTGCTTTGTTATTACGGCTACGTGCACGCTTAAGGAGCGCATCATGAACAAGCCTCTCTCCGAATCCGATCTCGCGACGCCGACGGTGACGACCGGCCCGATTGCCGGCTCGCGCAAGATTTATGCGGCGCCCGACGCGGCGCCCGATCTGCGCGTGCCGCTGCGCGAGATTCCGCTGACGGAGGGCTCCGGCGAGGAGCCGGTGCGGGTTTACGATCCGTCCGGCATCTATACCGAGGCCGATGCGGCGATCGACGTCGAGAAGGGGCTCAAGCGCGCCCGCATCGCATGGGTGCGCGAGCGCGGCGGCGTCGAGGACTATGACGGCCGCCCGATCAAGCCGGTCGACAACGGCAACGTCACCGGCAAGCATCTCGCCCGCAATTTCCCCAACACGCCGAAGCCGCTGCGCGCGGTCGGCGACGCCCCCATCACCCAGCTCGAATGGGCGCGCGCCGGCGTCATCACCGAGGAAATGATCTACATCGCCGAGCGCGAGAATCTCGGGCGGAAGACAATGCTCGACGTCGCGCAGGAAGCCCACGACGACGGCGAGAGCTTCGGCGCGTCGGTGCCGCTCTTCGTCACGCCGGAATTCGTCCGCTCGGAGGTTGCCAGAGGCCGCGCGATCATCCCGTCCAACATCAATCACAGCGAACTCGAGCCGATGATCATCGGCCGGAATTTTCTCACGAAAATAAACGCCAATATCGGCAACTCCGCCGTCACGTCTTCCGTGGAAGAGGAAGTGGAGAAAATGGTGTGGGCGATCCGCTGGGGCGCCGACACCGTGATGGACCTCTCCACCGGCCGCAACATCCACAACACCCGCGAATGGATTTTGCGCAATGCGCCGGTGCCGATCGGCACCGTGCCGATCTATCAGGCGCTGGAGAAGGTCGACGGCGATCCCGTAAAACTCGACTGGGAGTGCTACAAGGACACGCTGATCGAGCAGTGCGAGCAGGGCGTCGATTATTTCACCATCCACGCCGGCGTGCGGCTCGCTTACATCCACCTCACCGCCAACCGCGTCACCGGCATCGTCTCGCGCGGCGGCTCGATCATGGCCAAGTGGTGCCTGGCGCATCACAAGGAAAGCTTCCTCTACGAGCGCTTCGACGAGATTTGCGACCTGATGCGCAAGTACGACGTGAGCTTCTCGCTGGGCGACGGCCTGCGCCCCGGCTCGATCCGCGACGCCAACGACCGCGCCCAGTTCGCCGAACTGGAAACGCTCGGCGAACTCACCAAAGTGGCCTGGAAGAAAGGCTGCCAGGTGATGATCGAAGGCCCCGGCCACGTGCCGCTGCACAAGATCAAGATCAATGTCGACAAGCAGCTCAAGGAATGCGGCGAGGCGCCGTTCTACACGCTCGGGCCTCTCGTGACGGACATCGCGCCGGCCTACGACCACATCACTAGCGCCATCGGCGCCGCGATGATCGGCTGGTTCGGCACCGCCATGCTCTGCTACGTCACGCCGAAGGAGCATCTCGGCCTGCCGGACCGGAACGACGTGAAAGATGGCGTCATTGCCTACAAGATCGCGGCGCATGCCGCCGACCTCGCCAAGGGCCATCCCGCCGCGCAATTGCGCGACGATGCCTTGAGCCGCGCCCGCTTCGACTTCCGCTGGAACGACCAGTTCAACCTCTCGCTCGATCCCGACACCGCGCTCAAATACCACGACGAGACGCTGCCCAAGGACGCGCACAAAGTGGCGCACTTCTGCTCGATGTGCGGGCCGAAATTCTGCTCGATGAAGATTACGGCGGATGTGCGGGAGTATGCGTCGGGGCTGAGCGATAACGAGAAGGCCATGCTGTATCCTCATCCTGAGGTGCCCGCGCAGCGGGCCTCGAAGGATGCGATGTCGAAGGACGAGGCCCAAGCTGGCATGGACCAGATGTCGAAGAAGTTTCTCGACATGGGGGCGCAGGTTTATGTCGATAAGGCCGAGGCGGTGAAGGAAGCGAATAAGGCTCTCTAGCCTCATCCTGAGGTGGCCGCGCGTTAGCGCGGCCCTCGAAGGATCACGGTCGCGACGCTCTCTCGGCAGTCATGCCCGGCCTTGTGCCGGGCATCCACGCCTTGTTTGCTTGCGTCTGAAAAGAAAGACGTGGATGGCCGGGACATAGGCGAGCGAAGCGACGCCGTTCTTCGAACGGCTATGCCCGGCCATGACGGATCAGAACGCATGGAACGCATGAAACGAGGGCTTGATTTTGAAAAGGCCCAAGCTGCCTTCAAGCGGGCCGCCGAGAAGGCGATGCACGGGACGCGCGAGGAAAAATCAGGGCGCTTCCTGTTGGTAGAGGGGCCGGATGTTTCGCGATATAACCTGTTCAGAGAATCGCGGGGTGATTCCATGACAGGGAAGAAGCACAAGCTTTATGTCGAGCGCCGTCCGGAAGGCGATTACGCGGTCAGAAGGGGTGGCTCGGAACGAGCATCGGCTACCGCGCCAACGCAAAAACAGGCGATTGAGAAAGCTGAAAAGCTCGATCCCAAGGCGGCTGTCCTTGTCGAACGTGTCCGCGATACCAGTGTCGGCGGCAGGGACAAGTGGCGGAAGTCGTAGCAATCATAGCCCGAATTGAGTGAAACGAAATCCGGGGCAAGCCTAGCGGCACTATCATGTCGTTCTCTGATCGTATCGGAATAACCGAACCAAAATCCATACTCCAAGTCGGTTCTATTGATCGAGATTTGCGCAATGGCCTCTGGCAAGCATGTATCGAGCACTACGTCAGACCATTCAATAATCGATATCATTTGGACAGTAGATTCAAGAGTCACATGGAAAATATCTATGTGAACTTCTTTAGGCTTCCAAGTGATGAAATTCCGTTTGGCCACGACAAGGGCATCGCGACTGTTAGGCAATGGTTCTTCGCCGCTGAATGGTACCAAGTTTACAATTTCGTGGAATTTCTCATGAGTAAGGGGAATATCCAATTTAATGCGCGCGTCGCTTTTTTTCTTGATCGAGAGAAGTCGGGTTACCGCATCATAAATGGTAAATTCGTTCCAATCACCGATCCTTTAGAGGTCACTGCCGTCTCGCAAGCGGCGTCGGCTGTTAATGCTTTTGTCGGGTCACGTCACCATATGCTCGCCGCGATTACCCTGTTCTCGCGAAAGCCCGAGCCGGACTACCGCAACTCGATAAAGGAAGCGATCAGCGCTGTAGAAGCCGCCGCACGAGTAGTGACGGGTGATTCAAAGGCAACGCTCGGCGCAGCGCTAAAGAAAATCGACGAAAAAGTGACCATCCATCCTTCGTTACGCGAGGGTATGAACAAGCTTTACGGCTATAGCAGCGATGAAGGCGGAATACGGCATGCGCTGCTTGAAGAGAGCAACATAGACGAAGCAGATGCTAAATTTATGATCGTGGCGTGCAGCGCGTTCGTGAATTTCTGCGTGCAACGGTCAGCGGCGTGAGCCAGAAGTCTTAACCTGTCGGCTGAATTGAGGCCCTTCAAGATCCATTTTGACAGCCCGTAGGGCGGATCAGCCGAAGGCGCAACCCGCCATTTTAATTTTATGTCTTCGCGAGGACTGCGGGTTACGGCTGCGCCTAACCCGCCCTACGGCTTCACGCAATCGAAAATCCTCTTCCCTTACTGCACGCATCCACCTTGTGTTTGTGCTCGCCGACAAGCTTGTGCGCGTTGTCCAACCACTCAATAGTCATCTTCTGATTCAAAATAATTGAAACACGGCCCCCTTTTTGCTGACCGAATTTTGTGAGAGTCCAAGGAAGCTCTAATTCTGGCGAGTGAAGGCGCCCGTGCGCCAACGCATCGCGTATATCTTTAGCCTCCTCAGTAATTAAAAAGTGGAGACGCTCATTCTCCGTGAGTTCTCCGTTGTACTTTTTGATTAAGTCCCCCAGCGAGACCCATTTAGTCATCCAATTTAATGGAGCGTCGGCGTCTCCGGGCTTGGGTACATGAAATACTTGACCGCGCAATTTGAGCATAAAGAAGCGCAATGACGACTCTAGGGCGGCTAGATTCGTGTGAACGTAGCCGACGCGAATGGCGTGCTCGTCTAGGGTCATTGGGATTTTCCTGTCCAGCAAACCAAAGTAGGCCGTTCAGAGCGGCCGAACTTGGTGCTCATGGCCCTACGCGCCACTTAAGATTGTAATCCTGCCCAGTTCAAGTGCATCTTGGCGCTTCGTGCTCTCGGGGGGAGACCATGCCAGGGACCGTAGGGCGGATTAGCCGAAGGCGTAATCCGCCATTTTGATTTTATGATATTGCCGAGGGTGGCAGGTTGCGGCTGCGCTTAACACACCCTGCGAGCTATACTGCGCTCAGCTTGGCGGACAGACCGAAGACTTCGGGGGGGAGTTATGGCGAGGCTGGCGCAGACTTCCATTCGTTTCCGGCGTTACGAGATCGGTGCGGCGCGATTTGAGCGCCTCAGTGTCGAGATAGACGCCGTCGCGGCGCGAGTAGCGCGGGAGATTTACGGACCGGCTGTCGAGGTCGATGTTGTCATCGAAGCCGGTTCGCTGCTCATAAGAATTACAGTGATCGGCAGCATTCTATGGGGAACGTACGACGGGATTTCAAAGTATCCAGATTTCAAAGTGGGTCTCGGCGAGCTGGTGAAAGATGCGCAGGATTATAGCTCGGCTATCGTGGACGAAGTTCTTAAAGTTACCGGCCAGAAGAAAGCTGATAGCATTGCAAAGCGCGATATGACACCTGGAAAGATTTCTAGGATCATTGAAAAGTTAGAGGGGGTGAAGAATCTTGAAAAGCACGCTCCTAGGCGTGTCGTACAAGAGGAACTTCGGCAGATTAGCCGAGACGTCCAAGCTATCGAACGCGACTTGGTGCCTCAGGAATTAAAGCAAATAGACGAGGTACTTGAATCGCGAGGGCTGCCGCCGTTGGAAAAGCTGCCGCGGCCACTAGTTGCAGAGGATCGAAGTGCCATAGTGAGGGAACGGAAAGGGTCGGGAGGGCCACCATTATTGAGGCAAAAAAAGTTGCGTCATCACAATCGGTTTATCGTGGGTGAGAAGAGTCCGCGACTGCCGAAGCCGGATTGAGACCTATGCCGAACCAGAGGGGCAACTCATTTTGCCGAGTTTATAATTATGACCCTGATTACGTTCCAGATCGCCTTCATATCTGATTTGGCGGGATGAAAATCGGGATTATGCACATACTGGTGCATCGAATGGGCCGAGACGATGGGCTTATCGCTCTCAAACTTTCGAATAATGTTCCGGGCCTTGTCGTCGATAAGACCTCTATTCGCCATGGAATCGGCGACTGAAGATACGCGCCGGGCGAAGAAGTCTCCCGAACCGAAAACTAGGCCATGGTCTCGAGCATAGTAGGTCACTGGCCTGCACCCGGTTCAGTTGACACCCGCCTAAGCTAATCCCGCCTGCATCTCGAACTCCATGGGGCTCTTGTAGCCGATTGTCGAGTGACGACGTTTAGCATTGTAGAAGCGTTCGATGTAATCGAACACATCAGCTTTTGCCTCGTCGCGTGTCCGATAGGTTTTGCGTGCCGTGCGCTCGGTCTTCAGCGACGAGAAGAAGCTCTCCATCGCAGCGTTGTCCCAGACATTGCCTGCGCGGCTCATCGAGCAGACGATGCCGTGGTCGGCCATGAGCTTCTGGAACTGCTCGCTGGTGTATTGGCTGCCACGATCGGAGTGATGCAGCAGCGCATCGGGTTTGCCGCGGCGCCAGATCGCCATCACCAGAGCATCGGTGACGAGCTGCGCCGTCATCTCCGCACTCATCGACCAGCCGACAACGCGGCGTGAGAACAGATCGATCACCGCAGCGACGTAGAGCCAACCTTCCGCCGTCCAGACGTAGGTGAAGTCGGCGATCCATTTGCGGTTCGGTGCAGGCGCCTCGAAGGTGCGGTCGAGCACATTCGCAGCGACGGCGGCGATCTGCCGCTCACCCAGATCGGGCGGTAGTCGCCGCCGGCGCGGGCGGGCTTTGAGAGCCTGTAATCGCATCAATCGTTCGATCCGATGCAGACCGCATGCGATTCCTTCCGCCAGCATGTCATGCCACACCCGCCTGGCGCCGTAGGTGCGATCACTGGCAAGGAAGCTGGCGCGTACCTTGGCGCCGACCTCTTCATCTCTGCGGCTGCGTCGGCTACGCGGCCGCTTCAGCCAGGCATAGAACCCACCCCGCGAGACACCGAGCGCCCCGCACAACCAATCTGCCGGCCAGATCCCCCGGTGCTTCGCAATGAATCCGAACTTCACGTCGATTCCTTCGCGAAGTAGGCCGCGGCTTTTTTTAGGATGTCGCGCTCGGCCTTTAGCTTGATCACCTCGCGCTTGAGCCGCGCGATCTCTAGCTGCTCGGGCTTCATCTGGCCCTGGCCGGGGAACGCCTGCTGCGGATCGTCAGCAAAGGCCTTCACCCAATTGCGCAGCTGTGTCGGATGGACCTTCAGGTCATGCGATGCCTGCGCATACGAGACCCCCCGATCTCTGATCAGCCGAACAGCCTCAAGCTTGAACTCCCGCGTAAACCTTCGTCTCTCCATGACTCACCTCCGGTCCCATAAAAACACCTAACTCGGTGTCTTCGGAACCGGGTGCAGGCCACACGGCCAACTCAAGTAGAACGCGCATCAACACGGCTATGGCGTTGTCGTGTTCGTCAAACTGAAGTGTAAACTGCAGTTCCCTCCAGATTTTTTCTCCCCTCTCAAATTCAGGTCGATGAAGAAATGGATTCTGGTCGGCGCTCGAAATTAGGTGCTTATCTTTTGGTGCTCGGCCCTTGCGAACGAAGGGTGTTACCTCAACACCAGTATCTTCGTTGCCAGCATTTTGATTTGGTGTTGCGCGCCCTCGTGGCGCTACGTCGATGTCAAAGCCTTGGTTTTTGAGGTTGTCGAGATAACGCGATTTGCTTGCGTTGTTCCATAGATCTCCGAGGACCACCTTCTGACTAGCCATGTCTTCGGCGACGCGTTTTAGCGTCGCCATGTTCTTTTGTTTATCCGTTAGATAGATTAAAGAGCCGCCGGCGAAGGAGATTCCTGCCCGTTTTCTAATTGGCTCCGAGCTAAAGAGCCGCTCAAGGTTCGACCACGGCAATTCCATTTTCTCGGGAATCAACTGCTCCGCCTTGAGAGCTCTCTCGATGGCTTCCCCTAGACCGTGGCTTGCCTTTCCTGTTCTCTGGAGAAAGAAGGATTTACCTTCCGGGTCCCATTGGCTGCGCCCGACGCCATCTTGGCTGCCTGTGTGCCTTCGATAGAGCATCTCGTCGATGACAGCCAAGTCGGGCTCAACCTCACAGGTAATCGTCGAAAAGGATTCGACCAATTCCTGTGAACCCAAGTCCGTGAAAAAGGCTTTCCAACGCTCGCTCGGGGCCAGCGACGGATCGATAAAGAGCTTTATGCAGCAAATGCGGCGGTTGCCGTCGAACACCACGTATTTGCCTACGTCGAAGCGAACGAGAGGAGGCTCATAGAGCCGCTTTGCGTTCGCGAGGTCTTCCGCCAAGGCTCGCATATGCAAGTTGCGGTTTTCTAATAGCCATTGAATCGCCGACGCCTCGTCTTTTAGAGGGCCGTGCCTGTGAACAGGCGTGGAATAAGGACCCCGTTTTCGGGGTGATCGGCATCCAATCGGGACCCCGGGGCTGAGGGTCCACACTGGCTTCCATGATTATGGAAGCCGAGGTTGGGATGCTGATTGTGGAGACGATTGCAAAGATCCGTCGCTTATTTTTCGTACAGGGCAAGGCGATCAAAGCGATCTGCCGTGAGCTGGGTGTATCTCGGAAGGTCGTGCGGAAGGTGATTTGGTCGGAGGTGACCGAGTTCCGCTACGAGCGAGAGGCTCAACCACTTCCGAAGATTGGGCCATGGCGGGACAAGCTCGATCAATTGCTGGTGTCGAACGAAGGGAAGGCGGCGCGTGAACGTCTAACGTTGATCCGACTGTTCGAGGAACTGCGCGGGCTCGGCTACGAGGGTGGATATGATGCCGTTCGGCGTTATGCGCGGCAGTGGAGCAAGGAGCGTGGTGCATCGACAGCCGCGGCCTACGTCCCGCTGAGCTTTGCGCCGGGAGAGGCCTACCAGTTCGACTGGAGCCACGAAGTCGTCCTGCTGAGCGGCGTGACGGTGATCGTGAAGGTCGCCCATGTTCGGCTCTGTCACAGCCGGATGCTGGTCGTGCGGGCCTATCCGCGTGAGACGCAGGAGATGGTGTTTGACGCCCACGACCGGGCGTTCGCTCTGTTCAAGGGCGCCTGCCAGCGCGGCATCTACGACAATATGAAGACCGCGGTGGAGACGGTCCTTGTCGGTAAAGATCGTCTCTACAATCGCCGCTTCCTGCAGATGTGCAGCCACTATCTGGTCGATCCGGTCGCCTGCACGCCGGCATCTGGCTGGGAGAAGGGTCAGGTCGAGAACCAGGTTGGGCTCGTGCGTCAGCGCTTCTTCACGCCGCGGCTTCGGTTCAAAAGCTACGACGAGTTGAATGCCTGGCTCACCGACCAGTGCATCGTCTACGCCAAGGCGCACCGTCATCCAGAACTGACCGAACAGACGATCTGGGAAGTGTTCGAGGCGGAACGGCCGAAGCTCGTTCCCTATGCTGGCCGGTTCGATGGCTTCCATGCAGTGCCGGCGTCGGTCTCGAAGACCTGCCTGGTGCGCTTCGATAACAACAAATACTCGGTAGCCGCCAGTGCGGTCGGCCGTCCCGTTGAAGTCCATGCCTATGCGGACCGCATCGTGATCCGCCAGGACGGACGGATCGTCGCCGAACATCCCCGATCGTTCGGCCGCGGCGACACGATCTACGACCCCTGGCATTACGTGCCAGTGCTCGCCCGCAAGCCCGGCGCCTTACGCAACGGTGCGCCCTTCAAAGACTGGGTGCTGCCGGCCGCGATGGAGCGCGTGCGGCGCAAGCTTGCCGGCGCCGATGACGGCAATCGTCAGATGGTCGACATCCTCACCGCGGTGCTCACCGACGGACTGCCGGCGGTCGAGACGGCTTGTGCCGAAGCGATCGCCCACGGCGTTCATTCCGCCGATGTCGTTCTCAACATCCTCGCCCGCCAGCGCGATCCCGGCCCGCCGGTCACCATCCTCACGCCGACCGCGCTGACACTGCGCCATGCGCCAGTCGCCGATTGTGCCCGTTACGACAACCTCAGGAGAACCATCTGATGGAACGCACTCAGCTCTTCGACCTCATGGGTGAGCTCAAGCTCTACGGCATGAAGGCCGCCTTCGACGAGATCATGGCCACGGCCGTCAAGCGCCAGCATGAACCCCAGCGCATCGTCGGCGATCTGCTCAACGCCGAGATCAGCGAGAAGCAGGCGCGCTCGATCAAGTACCAGCTCACCATCGCCAAGCTGCCGCTCGCCAAGGACCTCGACGACTTCCAGTTCGAGGGCACACCGATCAATGAGACGCTCGTGAACGACCTCGCCGGCGGGGGCTTCATCGCCCAGCAGCGCAACGCCGTGCTGGTCGGCGGGACCGGTACCGGCAAGACCCATTTGGCCATTGCCATCGCCAGAAGCTGCATCCGCTCCGGCTCCCGTGGCCGGTTCTACAACGTGGTCGATCTCGTCAACCGGCTCGAGACCGAGACCCGTAACGGAAGGCAAGGTCGGATCGCCGATCAACTCACTCGAATGGACTTCATCATTCTCGACGAGCTCGGCTATCTGCCGTTCGCTCAATCGGGCGGTCAGCTCCTGTTCCACCTCGTCAGCCGGCTCTACGAGCGCACCTCAATCATCGTCACCACCAATCTCGCCTTCGGCGAGTGGCCAAGCGTCTTCAGTGATCCCAAGATGACGACCGCGCTGCTCGATCGGCTTACCCACCACTGCGATATCATCGAGACCGGCAACGACAGCTGGCGCTTCAAGAGCCGAGCCGACGATCACACGTCAACCCGCGCTCGCCCCGTCTCCGCAACCCCCGCCAGCTCCGACGGGGCGAACGCTAATCGCTCAAAACGTAAAACGAGGGGGTCCCTTTTGGATGCCGATACGGGGTCCCGATCCAACGCCGATTGACAGCCGTGCCGGTCATTATCGGGATTCAGCCTAAGCTGATCCGGCTTGAGAACCTCGATTTGCATCTCAAAGAGAAATTAAGTGTGAGCCTGCACAACTTACGCATGGTGCCGGGTGCCGTTCAAGTCCGCAGGTTGGGTAGAGCTCTCGTGGACACCTTACTGTTAATTCCACGCTTTAATCGCCCATCCCGGCTCGTCTCGCCCGCGTGCCCGGTCAGCCATATCCTGTCACGCAGCCTGGCGGCCGGCGGCGGAAGATTTTTCGGCACGGCGGTCCGTTTTCCGTCCCAATCACAGAGACGTGAAGTGACAAATGTCACCGATATAGATACATAGCATTTGTCAAAGCTTGCTCATCGAAGGGCACATTCCGGGTGCGACCTAGAAGGTGGAGCAAGTGCGGTTCCCGCGGGCGGTCTCGCAAACTGTCCCCGGGCGGCCTCGGGCCACCGACCGACCGGCACTAGGACCGGTCTCCGCGGAGCGCGGTAGACTTAGGACAGGCGGCAAAGGGTAACGCCCGATGCGCCGGGTCTTGGGAAGCGCGGGACTGAGGCTGAGCCGATGCTGGATGCGTCCGGCCCGGCGAGCGCCGCGGTGGAGCGCCGAAAGGCGAGCGCGCCCGAAGCGCGGACGAGTGGCAACATTCGTTCGTGCGGCGCGCGCCGGGCCCCGCCGGGCACGGCAAATAAAGTGCGCGCCTTTTGGCGCTCCGCCCCCTTCATTTATTGGGGCGTGTTGGACGGGCTTTCTTGAAGCGTGAAGCAAAGCTCGGATGCCAAGGCGCATCGCGAGAATGAGATCGCGCATCTGCCCCCGCGAAAGCGGGGGAGGGGGACCACGCGCAGCGTGGTGGAGGGGGCTTCTGACTCGACGCTTCGTTGTCGGATCAGAACAATCGTTGAAGCCCGCGCCCCGCCCACCGCACTTCGTGCGGTCCCCCGCCCCGCTATCGCGGGGCGGGAAAGTAAGAGCGTCGCTGTTTGACATTGTGGATGCTCATCCGCCCCCGCTTTCGCGGGGCGGGACAGATTTGCCTACTTCAGCGACAACACCAGTCCGCTCAAATCCGCGCTGACGATCAGGCCGGTCTGCTCGCCGGAGAGCGTCAGCACGGCGCCGTTTTGGTTGGCCAGCACGATGCCCTGCGCGCCCTTGATGATGGCTGCGCCGGCGCCGCCCTGGCCGTAGACGCCGTTGACGTCGGACGGGCGGTTGATGTTGCTGACGGTGCCATGGAAGCGCGTCTCCGAGGCGCCGAAGGTGAAGCCGTAACTCAAGCCTCCGATCGACAGCGGATAGCTGCGGCCCTGGAAGTTCAGCACGCCTTCGCCGGCCGAGCCGCCGATGACGAATCCGGCCTTGAAGATGCGGATGCTGATCGTGCCGCTCCCGGCGTGCGCCACCGACACCGCGCCGGCGAGCGCCGCGATGGCGAGAAGGCCGGCTCTCAATCCCGACAAGATTTTCGTTCCCGACAAGATTCTCATGGTCAAGTTCTCCCTCATAGCAAAAGCGCCGCAGCGCATGAATGATTCGGCACTGTAGCATCATGACGCGCGGAATGCCCTCGTTCTCCAAGGGCTCACAATCCGGGCAACTTGCTCACCCGGCCTTCAGCTTCCGCGCCCTCCTTAAATCCGCATTGATCCGCGTCTGCCAGCCGGCGCCGGTTTTGCGGTAGGCGGCGAGCACGTCGGCATCGAGGCGCAGCTTTACGGCCTGCTTCGGGTTTGGCAAAGGCGGCCGGCCGCGGCGGAGGATCTTGTCGCCGTGGCGGATTTCGGCGCGGCCGAAAAACTTATCCGTCAGTTCCGGGGCATCATCGGAATCAGCCCATGTGGCGGAGCCAGATTTCTTCTTCCTTGGCACGGCAATGCCTCATCGAGATGATGTGGCGGGCGTCGCCACGTTGCGTCCAGACCATGACCACCAGCGGGCCGTCGAGGCGGCCCGCGGCGATGAAGCGGGGTCTCGCCGTAATCGAACCGCTCGTCCACGACAGTCGCGGTGCGGCCCTCGAACACTTCGCCGGCCCGCGCGAAGTCCAAACCGCGATGCCGGAGCGTGAGATCGTGTTTCGCCGGATCGAAGCCGATCTTCGAATAAGTGTACCCCCAATAAATGTCAAGGCGGCCGCCGTGCCGCGGTTAAGAAGTCACGGTGTAGCTCTTGATCCGGCGGATCTGAAGATCGCATTCAAACACGATCGTTACGTCGTTCCGGTCGCCGTCTCCCCAAAACGACAGAACGCTCCGCTTTCGTCGCCGAACAATCGTTGAGGCTCGCGCCCCTTCCGCCATGCTTCGCATGGTCCCCGTTGCCCGCTTTCGCGGGGCAGGAAGTAATCCGCGCTACTTCGCTTTCACTTGGTCGGCGGATTTCAGAATGATCTCGGGCTTGCCGCGGTAGAGCGAAACCGCGCCGGTGATATCCACGGTCTTGCCGCCGAGCGCCTTCACGCCCGGAAATTTCGCGGTGTCGTCGGCGAAGATCACCGCCGCGAAGGCGTTGTCGGGATACTGGCCGCCGATATCGATGAAGGTCATGCCGGAGCGGGCGGTGTAGACGTTGCCGACCGGGCCTTCGACAGTCACCGTCTGGCCGACATGCGCTTTGGCGTCGGCCGGCGCGATTGTCTGTGCCAGCGCCGGCGTGGCGAGCATGGCAAGACCAACAGCTAGAAAACCAAATACCGGAATCTGCGGTTTCATGTCCCCGTCCTCCCGCTTGATCGTCGTCCTCGTGCGCTATGGAACAAAACAGGAACATAAACTTCAGGTGGAGTCAAGCGTCCACTCAACCGCAAGGGTCCAGCGTGACGGGCTTATCGGGCGGCTATGAAGAATGCGCTATTTGCCGGCGGCCTTGCGCAATGCCGCGTTGATGCGGTCCTGCCAGCCCGGGCCGTCTTCCTGAAAGAAGTCGAGCACGTCGCGGTCGATGCGCAGCGACACCATTTCCTTGACGCCGGGCAGCGACGGCGGTTTCGCCGCCGGTTGCTCGGCCGGTTTTGCAGTCGCGGCCTTGAAGGCCTTCTCGGCGTTGGACCAGGGATCGGCGGTGCGTCGCGTCATCGATCCCATTTAGCACGCCACAAATGGACTACGCCACAGGCGACGGCGTCAGGCGGCTGCGGGTTCGAACTTGATCAACGTGTTGAAGCGATGGTCGCAGCCGTCGCAGCGCCAAAAATTCCGGATCTCATTGCCGCTGAGGCACTCCGAGAATTCCGGATATTCCGGCGCCATCATCGGTTCGCCGCATTTCGGGCAGCATGGCCGGCCGAAATAATGCTCGTGAAAGAAACGCATCGGCGCAACGACTTGGAGCGTCATGACGAATCCCTCCGTGCTCGAATGAGAACCTGTTACCGGTTCTCTGTGTCATCCTCGCGGTGGCGGCTTCAACAAACCGTGAGGACGGCCGCTGCATTTTTATTGAATTTTCGGCGGCAAAAATGTTGCCGCGCAGCAAGGCTGCCGGCAGCGCGGACATTCGGACTAAAGATGATGCAGCGTCGCAAAACCGCCGCGTTCAACGAACGGAGGAGCGAAACGATGCTACCGCGCGCGGCCTTCCTTGGATTGGCCGTCGAGCCAGTCCGATAGGTTGCTGGCGGTCTTTTTCTTAGCCTTCCGTTTCGGCGCGGCCGGCTGCGGCGGCGGCAGTGCGGCGTCCCGGGCGAGGCGAAGCGCCTTGAGCCGCTCGGTCTTGGTGCGCAGTTCCGCGGCGGCGTTCTCGTATTCCGACGTCGCTTTCTTGGCATCGTTGGCGCGCTGCACTTTGGCGAATTGAGCGCTTGCCTCGTGCTTACCGGACTTCTCGGCCATATCGCTATCCTGTTCCAAATCATTCAAATTTTTCGATGGCTAGCATATCAGCCCGCACCCCCGATTGGCGAGGCCAATCCGGTTAACGCCCGCGGAATCGGCAGAAATCGGGTGGTTTGCCGCACAGGTTCCCCCGATATGTCCTCATAGGAACAAGGAGGACTGCATCATGGGATTTCGCATTTTGGGCCTGGCGGCGGAAAAATTCGCCCCGCTGTTCGCGCTCTCGGACGACGAGCTTCGCCAACACGGCGCCGTGCGGCAGATCGCCGATGCGCCGCGGCCATGCCGCATCAGCCTCACCGACGCGAAGCCGGGCGACGAGCTGATCCTGGTCAATTACGAGCATCACGCCGTGGCGTCGCCCTATCGCATGCGGTTTGCGATCTATGTGCGCGCCGGCGAGGCGACGTTCGACGCCGTCGACGAGGTGCCCGAGCAATTGCGCAAGCGCACGCTCGCGGTGCGCGGGTTCGACGGCAACGCCATGATGACCGGGTGGGAATTGATCGACGGCGTCAAGCTCGAGGAGGCGATCGAGCGCCTGCTGGCCGATCCGCGGACGGCCTATCTGCACGTGCACTTCGCGGCGCCCGGCTGCTACGCGGCGCGCGTCGAGCGGGCATGAATGCCGATTGGCGTTGCGCGTTGCAGTGGCGACAAATCGCTCAATCCGGGCTAGGCTTGCTTGCCGCATCGACGCCAGCCCGGGGATACAAATGACACGAGCCGTCGCTCTCGCATCGATCTCGCTAGCGATATTCGTGATGCCTTTTCCGTCCGGCGCCCGTGCGGCGCATTGGACCTGGACCTGTCAGGCCGCCAGCACCGGCGGCGGCAGTAACGGCGACGGCGCCACCCGAAAGGAAGCGGAGGACAGCGCATTGAGCAGCTGCGCGGCAAGATCGGCGCGATTTTCCGAATGCCGCATCCTCAAGTGCAGCCGGGCCCATGGATCGCGTTGACAGCTCGGCGCCGGCCGCGCGGCTCATTTCTCCGCCGCGTCGTCGATCGCGCGCAAAAGCGTCAGCAGCGCCGTATTGAGCGGCGTGGCGATGCCGTGGCGCGCGCCGGCTGCGACGATGGCGCCGGTCAGCGCTTCGACTTCGAGGTGGCGGCCGGCGAGACGGTCGAAATACATCGAGGTGCCGAGTTCGCCGGAAAACGTAAACAGCGTCGCCATCGCGCGCGCCGGCTCGTCGGCGGCGAGCTTTGCGCCTTCGGCGCGCGCCACAGCCGCGGCTTCGGCAAGAATAGCGCAACAAAGCTCCTGCACATCCGGCCGCCGCAAGACCGCCTGCCGCTGCAGCGTCAGCGTGGTGATCGGATTGGCGACGGCATTGATCAAAAGCTTGCGCCAGATCAGCGTGGCGAAATCGCCGCTGACGAGAACGCGAAGCGGCGTGCCGTCGAGAAGCCGCGCGAAGGCGCGGCCCGCTGCGTCGTCGGCCACCGCGAGATCCTGATCGGAGCCTTGCCGCAGCCGCACGCGATCGGGCGCCAGCCGCTCGCCGTTGTAATAGACGATCACCGGCACGACCGTTGCGCCGTTGGCGAGCGGCGCGACGCGTGCGACATGACCGATGCCGTTTTGCAGCACGGCGACGCGCGTCGACGGCGTGCATAGATTCGCGAGCCACGGCGCCGCCGCTTCGGTCTGGTGCGTCTTGGTGCAAAGGAGCACCCAGTCGGCGGGCTTGGCGTGCGTCGGCTCGGTGAGCGCGGTGAGTTCGACGTCCACCGTGCCGCCCGGCCGGTCAAGGATGAGCCGATCGATCGGCCGGCGCATGCAGGCGATGACGTCATGCCGGCCGGCCGCGGCGATACAGCCGGCGGCAACGCCGCCGATACTGCCAAGCCCGACCACGGCCACGGTCAAACGCTCTTTTGCCGGCACCGCCATGCCGCCATGGTCCGGCAGATCGGGCGAATGTCAAATGGCTGCGAGCGGCAAATTAAGTTCTTAACAGCCGTCCGGTATCCGCCGGACCGGAGCCGACGGGCTGTGCGCGTCGTAGCAGACGTAGCCGCCGCCCGGCGCATTGGCCAACCCTTGCCGTGCTTGCCAACAGCGCCGGAACCGAAGTGATTTTATTAAAAGTCATCGTTGTGACTCCGCGCTGTTGCCGCGGCCGGGCGCGTTGGAACGGTCGTAGTCGTACCTGTTGTTACCGAAGCCGCCATAGCCCGGCGAGAAATCATACGCGCCATAACCGGGCGCGGCGTATGCGCCGTAACTCGGCGCGTAATCGTATAGGCCATAGCCCGGACCATTTTCATAAGCGCCATAGCCGTATGGCTGGCCGTAGCCGTAACCCTGCGCCATCGATGCCGACGTCGCGGCCACCAGGAAACCGGCGGCAATGAGAACTCTCTTCATGGTTCATACTCCGTTTTATCGCTCTCCGGAGAACCACCGCCGGCGGATTTCGTTCACACAATTTTTCCGGAACATCGTCGGTTCCATCCTCCAGTTCCACCGCGTGGGCCGCCGAGCGGCGCTGCCAACCGCTCGGCGGGCCCCGCGCGACGGAGCTGAAGTCAGCGTTGCGACGCGGCGCCGGCGCCGTGCTGGGCGTCCTCGAAAATCGCGCCGTTCGCGCCCGATTGCGCGCCGGAGTCGCTCGTCGTCGGCATTTTCGCCAAGGCGGCGGATGACGCGCTCGCAACGAGCGCCAGAACCAAAATGAGCTTCTTCGCGGTCATGTTCATCTCCTGTTGCACGGCCAGATCATGGCTGTCATGGCGTTGCAGCCGTTGTTATCGACCGCGAGCGGGCATTATTCGCGCCTCGGAATCACAAGAATGTGCACCGCGATTTGATCGGTCTTCGGGAATAGAGCGCCAAACGGGCGCCGTCACGCGAAGCGCGCGTTTTGACGTGCATCAATAGCTTCGGTTTCCAGCGTGCTAATTGATTGTCTAAACGTACGATTGCCTTGGCTCCGTCCTGGCTGATGAATGCTTTAACGCGCTTGCGCAAAGGATTCGCTCGCGAAGCGAAACCGGCCGCGACTTCATCGCATGTGCCGCGCGGCAGCTTTGCCGGGTTGACGATCGGCGCGCTCGGCATCGTTTACGGCGACATCGGCACGTCGCCGCTCTACGCCATGGACCAGCTGTTTTTCGGCCGCGCCGGCGGCGCGCAAACGCCGGCCGATGTGCTCGGCGGCGTGTCGCTTGTGATCTGGACGATCACCGTCATCGTTGCCGTCAAATACGCCATTCTCGTGTTGCGCGCGCAGAACGACGGCGAGGGCGGTGTCTTCGCGCTCTATGGCCTCCTCCACGAACAGCGCAAGCGCGGCACGACGCTGTTGTTGTGGGCGCTGATGCTGGGCGCGGGATTGCTGTTCGGCGACGGCATCATTACGCCGTCGATCAGCGTGCTGTCGGCGGTGGAAGGCTTGCATGTCGCGACGCCGGCCTTGGGCAATGCCGTCATCCCCATCACGATCGGCCTGTTGACCGGACTGTTCGCCATCCAGTTCAAGGGGACATCCGGCATCGGCGTCGTCTTCGGGCCGCTCCTCATCGTCTGGTTCGCGGCGATCGCCGTCCTCGGCGTCGCGCAGATCTCGCACCATCCGGATATCCTCGCCGCGTTCAATCCGGTTTACGGCCT
Source organism: uncultured Alphaproteobacteria bacterium (assembly GCA_963775515.1). Classification (GTDB taxonomy): domain Bacteria; phylum Pseudomonadota; class Alphaproteobacteria; order Rhizobiales; family Xanthobacteraceae; genus BOG-931. The sequence goes on from CAVZIQ010000003.1 coordinate 153,208, forward strand.
GTCCTATCTGCATCGCTCGGGCTTTTTCGATACGCTCCTGATTCTTGGCGCCTTGATGCTGGTCGTGACCGGCGGCGAAGCGATGTACGCCGACCTTGGACATTTCGGCGCGCGGCCGATCCGCGCGAGCTGGTTCACCGCCGTCTATCCCGCGCTCGTTCTCAATTATCTCGGCCAAGGCGCTTACGTTTTGAGCGGCGCGCCGGTCGTGGCCGGCAAGCTGTTTTACAGCATGGTGCCGGAGTCGTTGCTTTATCCGATGGTGCTGCTCGCGACGGTGGCGACGGTGATCGCCTCGCAGGCGCTTATTTCGGGAGCATTCTCGCTGGTCGCGCAAGCAATTCGTCTCGGTCTATTGCCGCGGCTTACGCTCTTGCATACGCACGAGAAACATGCGGGCCAGGTTTATGTGCCTTTCGTCAATTGGGCGCTTTTTGCCGGCTGTGTGCTTCTGGTTTTGACGTTCCGTTCGGCCTCCGCGCTCGCGGCGGCTTATGGATTGGCCGTCTCCGGCGTGATGCTCATTACCTCGCTCGCGATGTTTCCCGTCGCGCGGCGTATCTGGAAATGGAGCGCGCTCGCGACCGGCGTAGTCTGGGGGCTGCTTACGGCGGTCAACGCCTCATTCTTGTTCGCCAGCTCGCTGAAATTTCTCGACGGCGGCTTTGTGCCGCTTTCGGTCGGCGCCATCGTTTTTCTGGTGATGACGACTTGGCGCTGGGGCCGCAAGGCGACCTTTGCCGCCTATTCCGCGAAACCGACCATGACGATGGTCGAGCTGGTCGCGCTCCATCGCAACTGCAAGGTCTTCATGGAGCGTATTGCACTCGTGATGTCGCCGAAGCCGCTGCACCTGCCGACCGACCGCGCGCCGGCGCTCATCCAGATGCTCTGGGAACGGCACGGCATTCTGCCGCGAAATTTGATCCTGGTCGAAGTCAAGCACCGCAAGGTGCCCTACGTCCGGGATAGCCGCTACCGCGTCACCGTGTTCGATCGCGACCGCGATCGCGGCGGCATCATCGCCGTCGAGTTGAGCTTCGGCTTTATGGAAGAGCCGAATGTCGAGCATGTCCTGGAAGAAATGGCGCGGCATCGCGAGATCGACCTGCCGACCGACCGCCGCCAGTGGATCGTGCACGTGTCGCAGGAGAACTTGCTGCCGGCGCGGCGGATGGGTCTGCTCAGGCGCTTGCGTTTACGGCTGTTCGTGTTGTTGCGCCTGGTTTCGCAGCCCGCTTATTACTATTACGGCCTCGGCGACGAGGTGCTGCTTTCGGTTGAGATCATTCCGGTGCGAGTGCATTAATGCGTGATCGCGCAAAGGGGATACCGGTTTCCGGATAAGATCGTGCGCAAACAAATGACATCGTGTTAGCTTGCGGCCGCGTCGCAGGGGCCCGCACAGATGACCGACTATCTCGAATTCGATCCCGCCGTCACCGACAAGCGCCAAGTCTATCGCCTGCTCACCGGCGCCGTGGTGCCGCGGCCGATCGGCTGGGCCTCGACCGTGAACAAGAAGGGCATCGCCAATCTGGCGCCGTTCTCGTTCTTCACCGTGGTCTGCGTCATCCCGCCGATGATCTCGCTGACAATCGCGCGCAACCCCGACGGCAGCGAGAAGCATACGCTCAAGAACGTGCGCGCGACCGGCGAGTTCTGCTTCAACGTGGTGACGCATCCGGTGTGGAAACAGATGGTCGACTCGGCCAACGCGTTTCCGGAGGACGACAGCGAGTTCGCCGAAACCGGCCTCACGCCGATCCCGAGCGTGAAGATTGCGGCGCCGCGCGTCAAAGAGGTGCCGATCCATTTCGAATGCAAGCTGCAGCAAGTGATCGAACTCGGCCCCAACCGGCATCCGCTGGCCATCGGCGAGGTCATTTACATGCATGTCGATCCGGCTTGCATGACAAACGGCTATATCGACATGAAAAAGCTCGACCCGATCGGACGGCTCAACGGCTTCTTCTATGCGACGCTGGGCGAGATTTTCGAGCGCGAGTTTAACGACGGCCAGCCGCGATGAACTCTTTCGACGCGGTGGTTACCGCCGCCGTCATTCTTGGCGCCGTACTGGGCTTCGTATCGGGCTTGGTGCGCAGTCTGGCAACAATTCTTGCCTATCTCATCGCTGCACCGGTCGCTGTTGCCGTCGCGCCCGATGTCGCGCCTCTGCTGACGGGAAACGCGACGCTGCCCTCCGATATGGCGTGGTTGCCGCTGTTTGCGATCTTCCTCGTGATTGGCGTGGCGCTCGGCACGCTGTTCCGCCACGGCGCGAACGAATTCGTAGGGACGGATCCCGCACTCATCGATCGCATCGGCGGTGCCTTACTCGGTGTGGTGCGGATCTCGTTAGTCGCCGTACTGATTGTCGTGATATTCGATCGCATCATTCCAGCCGACCGCCAGCCGCCGTTTCTCGCCGGTTCAAAACTGCGGCCGTATTTGTCAGCCGCCGGGCAGAAAGGCCTGGAATCTCTGCCGCCCGAAGTCGACGATTACATTGATCGGCTCAAGCGCGAGCGCGGCATTTAGGCTGGTTATTTTTCCTTTTTGAACACTTCGAGCCGCAGCGGCAGCATGGCGCCGAACCAGGCCGCATGCGCGGTGTGGTCGGTCAAATCGTCGCCGGTCTCGGGATGCAGCAGAACGGTCAAGCCGTCGCGGTTGAACATCAGCCACGGCACGAAAGCGGCCAGCATCGCGGTCGGAAATGCGATCTGATACATCGACTGTGGATGCGGCCCGACCAGTTCGTCGTGCCAGCGGCCGAGTTTGGACTGAGGAAACTCGGCGCCGATGCGCTCGCGCAGGCGCTCGGCCCGATCGCGGCTCGTCGCCGGATCGTAATAGACGTGGGCGTGATAATCTCTGATCGCATCGGCAGATTTTGTTGGCATTGTAATCGAGCCTCACGTCTTTCTCTGGCTATCCGAACCGCAGTTGCCGCGGCCCGGCATAAAGATTGGCGATGAGTACGGCGAGGATGCTGGTGAGAAAAATGCCGTCGAAGGTTCCGGCGCCGCCGATCGAGGCGACCGGCGCGCCCAGCCCGCGCACCTTGTCGAGGTTGGTGATGTCGGCGCCGATCAGCGTACCGAGGCTGCCGGCAATGTAGGCGAGCGGCGCGGCGTCCCGGCGTGACAACAGCAAGGCGACGGCCGCCGTTGTCACGACCGGCAAGAACACCGGCACCGCGATGCCGAGGCCGGGAACGGGATTGGCGAGCCAATGCAGCACCAAGGCGACGACCGCCGTTGCGATGGTCCCTTTGACCCATAAGTCGCGCTTGACCAGGAGATAGAGCGACAACAGCGTCGGGATGACGGCGCCGCCGACATTGACGGCAATCACCGTACCCTGCCAGTGCGTGACGACCGGCACTTCATACTGCATGCCGAAGAAATCGATGACCCGGTCGGACATGACCCGTTCCGGCGGCAGTTGGACGATCGGGATGTTGAAAACGCTGCCGACCAGCGAGCCGAACAGCAAAAGCAGCGCCGTGCCGGAGCCAATGCCGAGGCTGGTATAGGCAAAGCGCACCGTCTGCAGGATCAGAACGCCGACGAAGATCCCGACGAGTATGGCGAAGAAGCCGGGCGCCATCGGCAAGTAATGGTATTGGCTCATCTGCATCGGCTCTCCTCCGCGATCCTTAACCACGCGACAGGCTATACGATCATAGCCGCCTTGCACCTGTAACGCGCGGCCCTATAATCCAGCGCTTCCTTCGCGCAAAGGTTTCTGTCGTGGCGCCCCCGGGAGCGAAATCAGTAGCCATTATCATGGGCAGCCAGTCGGACTGGCAGACCATGAAACATGCCGCCGAAACGCTCGATGCGCTCGAAGTGGCCCATGAGACGCGCATCGTCTCCGCCCACCGCACCCCTGAGCGGCTTTATGCCTTCGCCAAGGGTGCGAAAGCCGAAGGCTTTAAGGTGATCATCGCCGGCGCCGGCGGCGCGGCGCACTTGCCTGGAATGACCGCGTCCTTGACCAGTCTTCCTGTGCTCGGCGTGCCGGTCGAATCGAAGGCGCTGTCCGGGCAGGACTCGCTTTATTCCATCGTGCAGATGCCGCCGGGCGTGCCGGTCGGCACGCTTGCCATCGGGCAAGCCGGCGCGATCAACGCCGCGCTCCTCGCCGCGAGCATCCTGGCGCTGAGCGATCCCGGCTTAAGCAAGCGGCTGGAAGCATGGCGGGCACGCCAGACCGCCGCCGTCGCCGAAGCCCCGAAGGATGGCGCGTGAGCCAAGCTTCGCCCGCGCTCGAGCCCGAGGCGACGATCGGTATCCTCGGCGGCGGCCAACTCGGCCGCATGCTCGCGCTGGCGGCGGCCCGGCTCGGCTTCAAGTGTCACGTCTTTTCGCCCAATCCGGATTCGCCCGCTTTCGACGTCGTGCGTCGCGTCACTCGCGCCGATTACGCGGACACCGAGGCGCTCGACCGCTTTGCCGCGGATGTCGACGTCGTTACCTATGAGTTCGAGAACGTACCGGCGGAGACCGCCACGTTTCTTGCCGCGCGCGTTCCCGTTCTGCCCGATCCAAAAATTCTGGCAACGACCCAGGATCGTCTCGCCGAGAAAAATTTCGTCACCGCGCTCGGCATCCGCACCGCACCGTTCGCCGATGTCGGTTCGGCGGCCGAACTTGCAGCGGCGATCGAGCGGATCGGCCGGCCGGCCGTTTTGAAGACGCGCCGCTTCGGTTACGACGGTAAGGGTCAGGCGACGATCAAAAACGGCCGCGATCCCGCGGCCGCCTGGCGCGAGGTCGGCGGCCAGCCGTGCATTCTCGAAGCCTTCGTGCCATTCGAGCGCGAAGTGTCGGTCATTGCCGCGCGCGCCAACGACGGCGCCGTCGCGTGTTTCGACGTGACGGAGAACGAGCACCGCGATCACATTCTTAAGCTCTCGCGGGTGCCGGCGACGCTCGGCGAGGACGGTGCCGCGCAGGCGCGGCGCATCGCCGAGACCATCGCGCAAAAATTCGCCTATGTCGGCGTGCTGGCCGTCGAGATGTTCGTGCTGGGTGACGGCGGGCTTCTCGTCAACGAGATCGCGCCGCGAGTGCATAATTCCGGCCATTGGACGATTGACGGCGCATCTGTATCGCAGTTTGAGCAGCACATCAGGGCGGTCGCCGGGTGGCCGCTGGCAAAACCGGTGCGTTACGGCCGTGTCGAGATGACGAACCTGATCGGGCGCGAGGTCGAAGACTACCGGCGCTGGCTTGTTCTGCCCGGCACCGCGGTACACCTCTACGGCAAAGCCGTGGTTCGCCCCGGCCGCAAAATGGGTCATGTGACGCAGGTATTTCCGGACTCAAAAATTTCATAACGACGGCCTACCGGTGGACTTTCCGGCGTAGTTCTGCTACAGGGCCGCGCCAAGGCGGCCGGGGAGTTGCGCCCTAGCAGCCATGCAATCCACGAACCCGACTGCGAAAGGAGCACGCGTGCAGGTTCTCGTCCGTGACAACAATGTCGACCAGGCTCTTAAGGCGCTGAAGAAGAAGATGCAGCGCGAGGGCATTTTCCGCGAGATGAAGCTTCGCGGCCATTACGAAAAGCCATCCGAAAAAAAGGCGAGGGAGAAGGCGGAGGCGGTCCGCCGCGCCCGCAAGCTTGCGCGCAAGCGTTTGCAGCGCGAGGGGCTCCTGCCGATGAAACCGAAGCCGACCACCGGTCCAGGCGGTCCCGGCGGTCCCGGCGGCCCCGGCGCCGGCAGGTCGGGTCCATCGCGCGCACCCCGCTTTGGCTTCTGAGCATTTAAAGCGTTGCGATGACGGCGCGGCGAGCCGGCGTTGTCGGTCCTGATTTCATCGGACTCGACAAGGGCCTTGGATTTCGTTTCGCGTGATCGGATCCGGATATCGCAGAGCCGCTTTTCAGGCGCCGTTTTTTTGGCGCGCCGGGGTGCTATCTTCCTGCCGATGATCCGGTCAGCCGCCACGCTCGTTTGCAAGCGCATCGCGCCCAAAATTCCAGGGCGGTTGGCGCTCCTGATCGCGCCGCTGGCGCTTGCCGGATGCGCGACGCTCGGCAATCCGCCGGCCTCCGACGCCGGGGCCGGCGATGCGGTCCTTGCGACCTCGCAGTCGAATCTGACGTCGCTCGGCGAGGTCATTGCCAAGCATCCGGACGATCCGCAGGCCTACAATATGCGCGGTTCGGTTTACGGCGAGGCCGGCCGCAATGATCTGGCGCTCGCCGATTTCGACAAAGCGATCAGTCTCGACCCCAATTACGCGCAGGCCTACGCCAATCGCGCGCTGATTTATCGCAAGACCGACAAGCTCGATCTGGCGCTCGCCGACGACGACAAAGCGCTGACGATTAACGTCGATTATGCGCCGGCCTATGTCGGCCGCGGCATCGTCTACCGCGAGCAGGGCCGCTCGACCCAGGCGCTCAGCGATTTCAACAAAGCGATCGCGCTCAGACCCGACAATGCCGACGCCTATTACAATCGCGGGCTGCTCTATCAGACCCAGCAGCAGCACCAATTCGCCATCGACGACTTCTCGACCGCGGTTGGGCTGCAAAACGGCAATGCCGAGCCGTGGATTGCGCGCGCGCTGAGTTATCTCGCGGTCGGCGACGATAAGTCGGCGGCAAGCGATCTCGATCAGGCGGTGCAGCTCGATCCGCAGAACGTGCGGGCCTGGACCAGTCGCGGGCTGGCTTACGAGCGGCTCGGTCAGAAGGACAAGGCCGCCGGTTCCTATGCGAAGGCGCTCAATATCAACGATAAGTACGAACCGGCGAAGTCAGGCTTCGCCCGCGTCGGCGGCAAGATCGGCCAGACTTACCCGACGTTTTGAAGTCGCAATTTAATCCAAATCGCCGGCGAGGAAGCGGGCTACCGCGTCAAGCGCGCCGTTCTTGTCGAGGTCTTCGTGACCGCCGTCGAGGAACCGAACGATGTGCTTCGGCTTGTTGGCGAGCTCGAACAAGCGTTCGCCCATCGCGTAGGGAACGACGTGATCGTGCACGCCGTGCAGGACGAGGAGCGGTGCGGTGACCTTGCCGATGCGCCGGTCGGAGCGGAATTGATCTTTCATCAGAAGCCGCACCGGCAGATACCAGTAGCGATGTTCGGCGATGGCGAGTGCAGAGGTGAACGGCGCTTCCAGGATGACGCGGCCGACCGGTTTCTCAGCCGCCAGCGCAACCGCCACGCCCGAACCGAGCGACTCGCCCCATACCACGATCTGCTGCACCGGATAGTGCGCCGCGGCGTATGCGTAAGCCGCTTCGGCGTCGCGGATCAGGCCTTGCTCGCTCGGGCTGCCGGGAAGTCCGCCGTAGCCGCGATATTCGAGCGCGACTAAGCCGATGCCGGCGTCGATCAGCCGGTGAAAGCGCTCGACGCGATATTTTAACGAACCGCCATTGCCGTGGAAGTAGAGGATGACCGGCTTGCCGGGTTGCGGCGCCACGTGCCAGACACGAATCTGCACGCCGTCGGACGCCGTCAATGGCACTTCCGCGGCTTGGGGCAGACCGGCCTCCGCCGGCGTGGTGTGCGACGTATCCGGAAAATACATCAGCGAGCGCTGCGCGAGATAAATCATCGCCGTCAGCCCGACGTAGCAACAAATCGCGATGACGGCGGTCCAGCCGAGGACGGTCATGGTGCGCGAGAGCGACCGCGTGCGTCGTTTTTTGGCCCACACGCGCAACAGCGTCGCGCTGGAAACTGCGAATGCACTTGCGATGAAGCGCCGCGCTTTCCCGATGGCGGTCTGCATTGCACTGCCGGGTGCATTGTCACTGCCGATTCCCGATCCACGCGCTGCCGCAAGCGGGCGCACGGTTTTTGTGGTCGTCTCTATCGGCATGGTCGCATGAATGCGGCGGTCTGGCGAAGTTTCCGAAGGTCAGGGACACGGGAGCAAATAACAGGCGGGCATGGAAAAACGGTTGGCCGCAGCACGATCATGCTCCAAATAGCACTAGAGCGCCAAGATTGGCGCTCTAGTCAGCTCGGTCAGCCAAGTTCTTTGCGCTGTCGCGCCATCACAGGCAGGCGACGGAGTGCTGCCGCATTACTGGCAGATTTGTACGGTGCGCCAGCGGTAGCCGATGCCCTCGATCCACACCTTTCGCTTGCCCCAGTAACAGCCGGGGGCGAGTTGGGCATAGCCGGGGCCGGGCGGTGGGTAATAGGCGGCCGGAGGCGGAGGATAATAGCCGGGTGGCGGTGGCGGCGGCGGACTATTGGCGATGGCGCTGCCGACGATCGCACCCGCGACAACTCCGCCGAGAACTCCCGCGCCCACGGCGCAGCCATAGCAGCCGGCATTGGCGGTGCTGGGGCCTGCCAGCGTTGCAAGGCCGACGGCGGTGGCCGCCGCTAGCCCGATGAGTGATTTGCGCATGTATCTTCCTCTTGTGATCGGCCGGGTGCCGATCTGGAACGTGGACAAGCGGGAAGTCCCGGAAACCCCCCAGAACTTATGTCGAACCCGCGCCCATTGAAGTTCGACTATTTGGCGGAAGTTTGGTGCCGATAGCGCAATCCGCCCCTAAATCCGCAGCCGGAGGCGTCCCCGCTCAGGGACGCCCCGCGCTTCCGCCAAGATGGCGGCGGATGCAAACTTTGCCGGCGCGCTTAGACGCAGCTTCGCACCCAGGTGTAGCCGTTCCACCAGCGCCGCCATACGCATGGACGGCCGTAATAGGGAGGCGGATATCCGCCATACGCATACGGGTAGTAGCCGTAGGGATAATACGGCGCGGCCAGTGCGCTGCCGACGAGAGCGCCGGCGACGAAGCCGCCCGCTCCCCAACCCCAGCCGCCGCCACGCCAGCCGCCGTGCCACCCGCCATGCCACGCTAACGCCGGGCCTGACGTCGCCACTACGGCTCCGGCAAGCGTCGCCGCCGCAACAAGGGCAACCAGAATCTTTCTCATGACATCACCTCGACAATGGAGTTCCACTCGTACCCCAACCGTCCCTTGGTTCGTTAAGTTCCCATTTATTGGTGAACGCAGACTGAACGATCGTGCCTGAATCCAGCCATCATTAGAATGGCCGCATGAAAAGGCGGGTTTATGTCACTGAGCCGCGCCACCGATCCTCATGGCGCGCTGCACAAATTGCAAAATCCAATGGGCGCGCGGCGAGGCGAATGCCGCTGGTTGCTCCCGAAAATCGTCCGTGGCGATGACATCGATCGCCGACCGAACGCCGCTGTTGGCGCCGCGGGGAAATCGACAAGCGATCCACTCGCCGTCACCGGCGGTATTCCGGCACTCTATTAAATTCTTGTAATATTTGCCGATTTTCTCCTCCTCCTGACCAAACGCTGCCTAGCGCTCTGCCGCGCGCTATGCTTCGGACGATTCGTACGGTGGGGAATGCGACGATGAAGAACCGGGCGGCGAGGGCGGGCCGCAAGCCGATTGCGTCGTCCCGGCCGGGAGCAAAATCGCGCCGCGCCGAAACCGAAGGCTTCGCTGAGCCGAAATCGTCGCGCGCGCCGTCGCGTGCCAGCATCGTGCGGCTCGCGGCCGAGGTCGACGCGCTTGCGGCGGAACTCAAAACCTCGCGCGCGCGCATCGCCGATCTCGAGGCGCGGGTCGACATCGATCCGCTGACCGATGTTCTCAACCGGCGCGGCTTCGAGCGCGAACTCAAGCGCTCGCTTGCTTACGTCAAACGCTACGGCACCAGCGCGGCGCTGATCTATGTCGATCTCGACGGCTTCAAGCCGGTCAACGATCGCCACGGCCATGCCGCCGGCGACGCCGTGCTCAAGGCAATCGCTGTGGCGCTCGTTCGCAGCGTGCGCGCTTCCGATGTCGTGGCGCGGGTCGGCGGCGATGAATTCGCCGTGCTGTTGTGGAATGTCGGCGGCGCCGCGGCGGCGGCCAAGGCTGCCGCGCTCGAAACGGCGGTCTATTCGACGCAAGTGTGCTGGGGCGCCTCGACCTTCGTCGTCGGCGCCTCAGCCGGCGTCGCGCTTTTAGGGCCGCTCGATACTTCCGACGAGGTGCTGGCACGGGCCGATGCGGCGATGTATGCGCGCAAGGCCGAACGGGCCGGTCATTCCGGAAGCCGCCAACGGGTCCAGCCGCAGGCCGGTCCGATGAGAAGGCTCCGCGGCCGACCGGAATGACGCGCTATGCGATAATGTCCGGTGTGAGCTCGTCTTCGATGAAGGTGATGCGGTCGCGCAGTAGCAGCTTGCGCTTTTTCAACCGCTGCACCTGGATGATGTCGGAGCCCGGCGATTCCTGCAGGGCCGCAATCGCGGCATCGAGGTCGCGATGCGCCTGCTGCAGGCGCGCCAGCTGCGCCCGAAGCTCGCGTTCTTCCTCTTTTGTCATCGCCGCCTTGGTCGCGTCTTAGTCGGCCCCGCGCTTCGGCCGTTATGCCGCAGCCCGGCTGCCGAGTAAGTCACTATGGATTATCGCGTTTTGGCTAGTCGCCGACAAGCCCGCGCGGGCGGCCGGGCAGTAATGCACAGCGTGGATACCGTGCGTGTTTTTGGGGATTTTCGTAAAGGCTGAAACCGAGTATGCTGTTCGGTGGTTGTTAGGGTGTAGGATGGTCCATCAGGCTTTAATCTGACGCAAGGAGGCAGGCCACATGGCGATTGAATCGCATCTTGCGGAACTCGAAAAACGGCACCAGGCGCTCGAAGTGGAAATCGACGAAGCTCTCACCCACCCCTCCGCAGACGACCTTCAAATTGCGGAGCTCAAGCGAAAAAAATTGCACGTCAAGGACGAGATCGAGCGGCTTAGGCTCGGCACGCTCGTCCATTAGTTCATAAAGTTTGCAACACTATGCCGCTGATCCCCGTGCCGGCGGGGATCCGGGGACATTTTCATTGCAATGCTGGCCGAAGTCCCGCTGAGGCGAGAATGGCGGCCTGATTCAGATCCCTTGCACCTTGTCCCGCAGCTTGAATTTCTGCAGTTTGCCTGTACTCGTCTTCGGAATTTCCGCGAATACGATAGTGCGCGGGCATTTGTAGGCGGCGAGGTGGTCGCGGCACCAGCCGATCAATTCTTCGGCGCTTGCCGTCGCGCCCGGTTTTAATTCGACGAAGGCGCACGGCGTCTCGCCCCATTTCTCGTCAGGCTTGGCGACCACGGCGACCACCTGCACGGCGGAATGCTTGTAGAGCGCATCCTCGACTTCGATCGAGGAAATATTCTCGCCGCCGGAAATGATAATGTCCTTGGAGCGGTCCTTGATCTGAACATAGCCGTCGGGATGGATGACGCCGAGGTCGCCGGAATGAAACCAGCCGCCGGCGAATTCCCTTGCGGTCGCCGTCTTGTTTTTCAGGTAACCCTTCATCACGACATTGCCGCGGAACATCACTTCGCCGAGCGTTTCGCCGTCGCGCGGCACCGGCCGCATGGTCGCGGGGTCGAGCACGTCGAGCGCCTCGAGCACCGGATAGCGCACGCCCTGGCGCGCTTTCTTCGCCGCCTGCTCGGAGCTGTCGAGCGCGTCCCATTCGCGATGCCAGTCGTTGACGCTCGCCGGGCCGTAGGTCTCGGTCAGCCCGTAGACATGCGTAACGTTGAAGCCTGCCGATTTCATCGCCGCAAGCACGGATTCCGGCGGCGGCGCGGCGGCGGTGATAAATTCGACGACATGCGGCAGCGGTTTGCGCTCCCGCTCCGGCGCGTTGAGCAGCGTCGACATCACGATCGGCGCGCCGCACAAATGCGTGACCTTGTGCGTGGCGATGGCGTCGAAAATCGGCGCCGCGCGCACCGCCCGCAGGCACACATGCGTGCCCGCAACAACCGATAGCGTCCAGGGGAAGCACCAGCCGTTGCAGTGAAACATCGGCAGCGTCCACAGATAAACCGGATGCTTGGCCATGCCGCAGGTGATGACATTGGCCATGGCGAGCAGATAAGCGCCGCGGTGATGATAGACGACGCCTTTCGGATCGCCGGTAGTGCCCGACGTGTAATTCAGCGTAATCGCGTCCCACTCGTCGGCCGGCATAAGCCAGGAGAAATCGGGATCGCCGTCACGCAGAAAATCCTCGTAGTCGAGATTGCCGAGCCGCTCGCCAGGGCCGGTAAATTCGGGGTCGTCATAGTCGACGACCAGCGGCCGCGACTTGCATCGCGTCAGCGCGTCTTTCACGACCGTTGAATATTCGCGGTCGGTGATGAGGATTTTGGCTTCGCCGTGGTCGAGCATGAACGCGATGATCGGGGCGTCGAGCCGGGTATTGATCGAATTGAGCACCGCGCCGGCCATCGCCACGCCATAGTGCGCTTCGAGCATCGCCGGAACGTTGGGCAGCACAGCCGCGACGGTGTCGCCGCGTTTGATGCCGCGTTTGGCGAGCGCCGCGGCGAGCCGTCGCGCCCGCGCATAAAACTCCCGGTAAGTCCACGACCGCGCGCCGTGTACGATCGCGGTCTGATCCGGATAGACCTCGGCCGCGCGCGCCAGGAACGACAGCGGCGTGAGCGGCTGAAAGTTCGCCGCGTTGCGGTCGAGATCGGTGTCGTAGGGCGTCGCCATGGTTTTCCCTCCCTACCGTTTTCTCAACCCTAGCAAATACGCCAACCGGCGAATAGCGAATGGCGCGCGGCGGACGACAGTTGGCTTGCCCGATCCGCCGCTCACGTTTCGCTGCGCCAGCCTTGCCAGAGCAAGGCGAGCGAGATCAGAAACATCAATACGTATGCGATCTGATAGAATCGCTCGGTTGGCGTTTTGCGCACCAGCCAGATGCCGAGATAATTGGCGGCGACCGCGAGCGGCAACAGCGCCAACGAGGTCGCAAAATTGCGCGCGGAAAATTGGCCGAGCACGAAATACGGTACGATTTTCATTTCGTTCATGAAGGCGAAGAAGATCGTGGTGGTGCCGACCAGAGTGAGCTTGTCGAGGCGCTGCGGCAGGATGTGGATCTGATAGGGCGGCGCGCCGACATTGACCAGAAGCGACATGAAACCGGCGAGCGAACCCCAAAATATTCCCAGTATCGGATGCGGACGGCCGTCGCCGGTCTTCGTCGCGATGGCGGCCGGGCGCAGCCACTTGATCAGCCGGTCGTTCAGCCACCGATAGATGACAAAAATGAAGCCGATGCTGCCGACCGCAAGCTCGATGGCGCCGTTGGAGACGTGGCTCGCGAACAGCGTCCCGGCGGCCATGCCGATCGCGGCGCCGGGCACCAGAACTTTCAGGTTCCAAAGGCTCCAGGTGTGGCGGTAGGTCCACACCGAGATGGCATCCTGGATGATCAACAGCGGTAAAATGATCGCCGCGCCCTGCAGCGGCGGCACGGCCAGCGCCAGCATCGGCGTCGCCACCATGCCGAGGCCGGCAAAGCCGCCCTTGCCGAGCCCGAGGAGCGTCACGGCCGGAATGGCGAGGAGATAGAACAGCGGATCGGTGATCACGACGGGATTAAAGTGATGAGCGGGCGCGCCGTCGTGACATAGATCAAAGCGCCTGCCGGGGGCCAGTGCCGTGATGCATGCAGCCCTTGCATCGCGACTGTCGCCGGGCTGAAAATAGGCTTGCCGGAGAAGCGCCAATGGACGCCCGCTCGAGCCGCTACCACGAGGTTTACGCGCGCTGGCAGCGCGATCCGCTGGTTTTTTGGGGCGAGGCGGCGGCGGATATCGACTGGTTTGAAAAGCCGAAAACGGTGTTCGATCCGAAGGCCGGCATCTACGGCCGCTGGTTTCCCGATGGCGTCTGCAACACCTGCTTCAACGCCGTCGACCGCCATGTCGATGCCGGGCGCGGCGAGCAGGCGGCGATCGTCTACAATTCGCCGCTGGCCGGCGTGAAACGCAGCATCACCTATCACCGTCTCCTCACCGAGACGCAGGTGCTCGGCGGAATGCTGCGCGACCTCGGCGTCGGCAGAGGCGATCGCGTCATTCTTTATATGCCGATGGTGCCCGAAGCGGTGATCGCCATGCTCGCCTGCGCGCGCATCGGCGCCATCCATTCCGTCGTGTTCGGCGGTTTCGCCGCGCGCGAACTGGCCACCCGCATCGACGACGCCAAGCCGAAGGCGATCCTGTCGGCAAGCTGTGGGCTGGAGCCCGGCCGCATCGTCCATTACAAGCCGCTGCTCGACGAGGCGATCGCGCTGGCGACGCATAAGCCCGACGCGTGTCTCATTCTGCAACGGCCGCAATCGGAAGCGACGCTGATCGAAGGCCGCGACCGCGACTGGGCGAAGATGCGCGACCATGCGCTCATTCACGCCCGCTCCGCTTGGGCCTGCGAGCGCATGGCGGCAACCGACCCGCTCTACATTCTCTATACGTCGGGCACGACCGGGCGGCCCAAAGGAGTCGTGCGCGACAATGGCGGCCACATGGTCGCGCTGAAATGGTCGATGAAAAACCTTTACGGCATCGAGCCCGGCGAGGTGTTTTGGGCGGCGTCCGACGTCGGCTGGGTGGTCGGCCATTCCTACATCGTCTATGCGCCGCTCTTACACGGCTGCACCACGATTCTTTACGAAGGCAAGCCTATCGGCACGCCCGATGCCGGCGCGTTCTGGCGCGTGATTGCCGAGCATGGCTGCGCCGCGATGTTCACCGCGCCGACCGCGTTTCGCGCCATCAAGAAGGAAGACCCGAAGGGCGCATCGTTTGCCAATTACGACCTGAAAAAATTCCGCACGCTGTTTCTCGCCGGCGAGCGCGCCGATCCCGACACCGTGGCCTGGGCGGAAAATCTCCTGAAAGTTCCGGTGCTCGATCACTGGTGGCAGACCGAGACCGGCTGGTGCATCGCCGGCAATCCAGTCGGCCTCGGCACCCTTCCGGTCAAATACGGCGCGGCGACGGTGCCGATGCCGGGCTACGATATCCGCATCGTCGACGAGGGCTGCCACGAAGTGGCGGCGAACAAGATGGGCTCGATCGTCGTCAAGCTGCCGCTGCCGCCGGCCTGCCTGCCGACGCTGTGGCAGGCCGACGCGCGCATGCGCGAAAGCTATCTCGACGAATTTCCCGGCTACTACAAAACCGCCGATGCCGGCTTCAAGGACGCGGACGGCTACATCTTCGTCATGGGCCGCACCGACGACATCATCAATGTCGCCGGCCATCGGCTCTCGACCGGCGGCATGGAGGAGGTGCTCGCCTCGCACCAGGACGTCGCCGAATGCGCCGTGCTCGGCATCAAGGACGAGCTCAAGGGCGAAGTGCCGTGCGGCTTCATCGTGCTCAAATCCGGCGTCAACCGGCCGCCGACCGAGATCGAGAAGGAATGCATCGCGCTCGTCCGCGAGAAGATCGGACCCGTCGCGGCGTTCAAGCTCGCCATCACCGTGGCGCGATTGCCGAAAACGCGCTCGGGAAAGATTCTGCGCGGCACGATCAAGAAAATCGCCGACGGCGATAGCTGGCAGATGCCGGCGACCATCGACGATCCGGCGATATTGGACGAGATTGGGAGCGCGTTGAAAGGGAAGGGGGTGGGGGCATAACGATTTGTAGGACGGCAAAGACGCGCGGCGCCCGCCGGCATGCCCAACGCAAATCGCAACTCGGCGCGTGGGTAAGCTCGTTTTGCTCATCCCACGAGCTTGGTGGCGGCACTTTGGCCGATTTTGTACGTTATCGGGCATGCCGCGCTTTATTGGATGCTTGGCCGTGCTTGCCTTGACGCTGTGCGGTGTAGCCGCCAGCGCGCAGTCGCCCGCGACCCCATCTGCTGATCAGAACAAGTCCGCTCCCGCGCAGCCCCAGCCTCCGCCGCCGACGCCGGCTAACCAGCCCAGCACTCCCGGCACTCTCCCCACCGCCGACGACATCTGCCGCGCGCTCGAACAGGACGCGGCGGAGAATAATCTCCCGGTCGAGTTCTTCGCCCGCGTGATCTGGCAGGAAAGCCGCTTCAACGCCCAGGCCGTGAGCCGCAAAGGCGCGCAGGGCATCGCGCAATTCATGCCGCAGACGGCGGATTGGCGCGGGCTTGCCGATCCGTTCGATCCGATCGAGGCGCTGAAAAATTCGGCGAGCTATTTGCACGACTTGAAAGAAAAATTCGGCAATCTCGGGCTTGCCGCGGCGGCCTACAATGCCGGGCCCGGCCGGGTCAGCGCCTTCGTGACGTACCATCGGCCGCTGCCGGACGAGACGCGCAATTACGTGGCGATTATCACCGGCTGGACCGCGGACGAATGGGCTTCGCCGTCGCCGCCGCAGACGTCGGAGACCACGATCCCCCAAGGCGTGCCGTGCACGCGGCTCGCCAATTTGATCCTGGCGCCGAAGGCGGAAGCGCGCCGCATCGCCGCCTACGTGCCGCGTTGGGGCATGCAGCTCACGGCGAATTGGTCGGAGAGCAAGGCCTGGGCGATCTACCGCACGATCCAGAAACAATACGCAGGCCTGATCGGCGATCGCGAGCCGATCGTGGTGCGCAGCCGCGGCATCGGCTTAGGCAGTGCGCTGCGCTACAACATCCGCATCGCCGACGACGATCGGCGTTATCTGGAAAAATTCTGCGACAAGCTCATCGCCGCCGGCGGGGCGTGCGTGGTGCTGCGGAACGATCGGGGGTGAAGAAGTAGGCCGTCATTCCGGATTGACGCGCAGCGGCAAGTCCGGAATCCATAATCGCAAGCGCCGGAGCTATGGATTCCGGGCTCGCGGGCCAGCGCCCCCGAATGACAACTACTCCGCCTTGCCGCCGAGCTGCTTGAGCTTGGCGAACACCGCCTCGACGTTGAGGTCCTCGGACTTCTTCGCAGCCGCCGGCGTGGGTTCTTCCGGCTCTTCTTTCGGCGCGGTGGTGACGGAAGCGGGCAACAGCGTCGCGCCTTGCGCCTCCACCGGAACGGGTTTTTCCTTGGCCGCCTTCTGCACTTCGAGGTCGAGATCAATCTGCGAGCACAGTCCAAGCGTCACCGGATCGAGCGGCGTCAGATTGGCGGAATTCCAATGGGTGCGGTCGCGGATCGCAGAGATGGTCGATTTGGTGGTGCCGACGAGCCGCATAATCTGGCTGTCTTTGAGCTCGGGATGATTGCGCACCAACCACAGGATCGCGTTCGGGCGGTCCTGGCGGCGCGACACCGGCGTATAGCGCGGACCCTTTTTCGGCTTGGCCTCGGGCAGGCGGGTCTTGGGCTCGGCGATATGCAGCTTGTAGTTCGGATCGGCCTCGGCGGTTTGGATTTCCTCGCGCGTCAATTGTCCGGTGAGGATCGGATCGAGCCCCTTGATGCCTTGCGCGGCGTCGCCGTCGGCGATCGCCTTCACCTCGAGCGGATGCAGATTGCAGAGCTGCGCGATCTGGTCGAACGACAGCGAGGTGTTTTCGACGAGCCACACGGCTGTCGCTTTGGGCATCAGGGGCGCGATCGCCATAGATAATTCTCCTCTGTGCTCCGCCCGCCCGTCCGGGCGAAGCCACTCAAAGTCATCGAAGATGACTGGAAAGCGCCCAGAATATAGGCGTCGGGACGACCCCGCGCAACCGGCCGCAATGGCTTCGCCGGGCGCGATATCCCCGTATAATCAGGGCATTTATCGCCGCCACACCACGGAAATAAGGACCAACCATGCCAAAACCGCTCGACGGAAAAGTCGCCATCGTGACCGGCGCAGGGCGCGGCCTCGGCCGGGCGATGACGCTCGGATTGCTCGATGCCGGCGCGAGCGTCGCGGCGGTCGAACTCGACGGCCCGGCAATCGACGAAACGCAGGAAGCCGCGGAGGACCGTGGCGCCGGCGAACGCTTCCTCGGCGTCGTTGCCGACGTCACCTGGGACGACAGCGGCCCGAAAATCCTGCGCGCCGCCACCGAGCGGTTCGGCCGTCTCGACATCCTGATCAACAATGCTGGAATCAACACCGGCCTGTTGCGGCGGGAAGGTCAGCCGGTCGGAAAAATTTGGGAGACGACGCCCGAAGAGTTTCGCCGCGTCATCGATGTCAATGTCATCGCCGCGTTCCTGATGACCCGGGCCGTGCTGCCGGCGTTGTTGGCGCGCGGCTGGGGCCGCATCATCAACGTGACGACGAGCCTCGACACGATGTGGCGCAGTTTGATGCAGCCGTACGGCGGCTCCAAGGCCGCCAACGAAGCAATGCTCACCGCCTTGGCGCATGAGCTGGAAGGCAGCGGCGTGACCGCGAACGTGCTGGTGCCGGGCGGCGCCGCCGACACTCGCCTGGTGTCGCGCGCGATGGCGCCGGATCGTTCGACGCTGATCGTGCCGGAGGTGATGGTGGCGCCGCTTGTTTGGCTGTGCTCGAACGCGTCCGACGGCGTCAACGGCCAGCGCTTCATCGCAATGAAATGGGACGAGAAATTGCCGCCGGCAGAAGCTGCGAAAAATGCCGGTGCGCCCGCGGCCTGGCAACAACTCGGCCGGCAAGCAATCATGCCGGAGCGGATGCGCTAATCAACCCGGCGCCCGGCCTTTCACGGCATTGGCGAAGGCTTCGTAGGCGATGCGCCCATCGGCGGCGATCGGCAGCTGTTCGCGCAGCCGCGCCTTGAGGGCTTCGCGCGCACTCGCCGACAAACCGTGGATCGCTTTGCCGGACGGCCCTACCGGCGCACTGTTCAATTCCCACAGATCGTCGAAGTCGGCATAGACGATCGGAATGCGGATCACTTGCGCCTCGACGGATTTCAGCCCGGCCTGTTCCCATGCCGCGCGCATTTTGTCCTGGGTTGTGTTGGCGAAGCCGGAAGGGAGTGGATAGGAAATGCCCAACGTTTTCATTGCGGCGTATACCGGTTCAATCGGCATGCCGCCGCCCGGTATGTCCCACATATAGGTCGCGATCCAGCCGCCGGGCCGCACCACGCGCGCCATTTCCGCGGCTGCCTTGACTGGATCGGAGACGAACGCAATCACGAGAGCCATCGATGCGGCGTCGAAGCTGTTGTCGGGAAACGGCAGGGCCTGCGCATCGCCGAGATGAAACTGCGCCAGCTTCGCTCCGGGCCGCATGCGCGCGTAAGCAAGCTGGCCGTCGGACGGATCGATTGCGGTCACCGCGGCAGGCGAGCCGCGCGAGATCAGCACTTCGGTGAAGGCGCCGTTGCCGCAGCCGACGTCGATCCAGCGCAGACCCTTCGGCGCATCGAGCCAGTCGAGAAACTTTGCGCCGGCCAGTTGGCTCCAGCGCCCCATCAGCCGCTCATAGGCTTTGCCGTCACCAAAAAGATTCGCGGGTTCGGTCATGTCTGCATTCCTTTACTTTCGGTCATGCGCGCTGCGCCGATCATTGCACCACGATACCGCTCTCTTTGATGATCGGCGTCCATTTGACGATTTCGGCTTTTTGTTTCGCCGCCAACGCCGCAGGCGTCTGATATTCCGCGGGCCAGATTTCCTGGCCGACTTTCTTGAAGCGGTCCTGCACGATTGGATCGGCCAAGGCCTCGCGGACCGCCGAATTCAGCTTGGCGATGACGACCGGCGGCGTTCCCTTGGGCGCCCAGAGACCGTGCCAAAAGCTCGCGTCGATATTTTTCAGGCCGAGTTCGTCGAGCGTCGGCACATCGGGCGCCGCCCACCAGCGTTTGGCTTGCAACACCGCAAGCGCTCTGAACTCGCCGCTCTGGACGTTCGGCACATAACCCGCCGCTTGACCGAACGCGAAGTCGATATGTCCGCCGAGCATGTCCTGCACCAGCGGCGCCGCGCCGCGATAGGGCACCATTTGAAACGATGTGCCGGTTTGCTTCTGGAAAATTCGCGCGGCAAATTCCGACGGGCTGCCGATGCCGACCGTTCCCATCGTCGCGTTGCCGTTCTTAGCCTTGAGCCAGGCGATGAAGCCCTTGATGTCGTTGGCCGGCACCGTCTTGCCTACGACGATCCAGATCGGCGTGTCGGCGATCAGCGAGATCGGCGCGAAGTCGTTCACGACGTCGTAGTCGAGCTTCAATATCGACGCATTGAAGACGTGGGTTTGCGTATGGCCGATGCTGAGCGTGTAGCCGTCGGGCGTCGCGTGCGCAACGCGGCCGACGCCGATGCTGCCGCCGCCGCCGCCGATGTTTTCGATGATCACGCTTTGGCCGAGCGGCTGCTGCATCCGTTCGGCCAAGATGCGCGCGATCGTGTCGGTCGGTCCGCCCGCCGGATAGGGCACGACGATGGTGATGCTATGCGTCGGGAAGCTATCGGCGGCGGCGCCGACGACCCCAACCGCGAGTAATATCAGTACGAGAGCGACAAGCTTGCGCATGCGATTCCTCCCACATGATATGACGAAGAAACGACAGGCTATTCGGCTGCCTCTTTTTGCGCGCCACGCGCTTTGATCGCGGCCCAGACCCGGCTTGGCGTTGCCGGCATGTCGATGTGCTCGATGCCGAGCGGCTTTAGAGCATCGAGAATGGCGCCGATCACCGCAGGCGGCGCGCCGGTGGCACCGGCTTCGCCCGCGCCTTTGACGCCGAGCGGATTGGTCCGCGCCGGCACTTCGGTCAGCTCCGAAGTGAGCTCCGGAAAATCCTCGGCGCGGGGCATGGCGTAGTCCTGAAAACTGCCGGTCACGAGCTGACCCGCACCGTCGAATACGATCGCCTCCATCAAAGCTTGGCCGACGCCTTGGGCTACGCCGCCGTGTATCTGGCCCTCGCACAGGAGCTTGTTCATGATCTTGCCGACGTCGTCGACCGCCGCGTAGCGGACGAGCGTCACCGCGCCGGTCTCGGGATCGACTTCGACTTCGCAGACGTGACAGCCGTTCGGATAATTCG
Organism: uncultured Alphaproteobacteria bacterium; assembly: GCA_963775515.1. Taxonomy (GTDB): domain Bacteria; phylum Pseudomonadota; class Alphaproteobacteria; order Rhizobiales; family Xanthobacteraceae; genus BOG-931. The sequence goes on from CAVZIQ010000003.1 coordinate 173,934, forward strand.
GCGGTTCGGCGGCAAATGTGCCGGAGGCTTCGAGACCGACGTCAAACTGCGGCGGCAGCATCGCCGGGCGGTAAAACGCCTTGGCGACGTCGGTCAGCTTGAGCGCGCGGTCGGTGCCGACGATGCGGAACGACCCGTCCTTGAATTCGATGTCGCCGGCCGCGGCCTCCAGCATCATCGCCGCCATCGGCTTTGCCTTCTCGACGATGTTGTCGGCGGCGCGCTTGAGTGCGTTGCCGCCAACATGCATGCTGCGCGAGCCGTAGCTGCCGCGCCCGATCGGCACCGCGTCGGTGTCGCCTTGCGCGAAGCGGATATTCTCGAACGGCACGCCGAGCCACTCCGTCACCATCTGGGCATAGACGGTCTGGTGGCCCTGGCCGTGCGAATGCGTGCCGGCGAGGATGGTGAGCATGCCGCTCGGATCGAAACGCAGCACCATGCGATCGTTGAACACGGCGGCCTCTTCGAGGAAATAGCCGATGCCGCGGCCGCGCAGCTTGCCGGCCTTCTTCGATTCTGAGGCGCGCTTGGCAAAACCGTTCCAGTCGGCGAGCTTGAGACATTCGTCCATCACGTGAACGAAATCGCCGCTGTCGTAGGTGATGCCGGTGCCGATCTTGTGCGGCATGGCGGCGGCCGGAATAAAATTGCGCCGCCTGATCTCGATCGGATCGATGCCGACGACGCGCGCGGCGCGGTCGAGCAATTGCTCGATCAGAAAAGTCGCCTCCGGCCGTCCGGCGCCGCGATAGGGCGCCGTGGGAATGACGTTGGTGAATACCGCCCTGGCGACGGCGTGCACCGCCGGAACCTGGTAGACGCCGGGCGCGAGCCGCATGGCAAACAGCGGCACCACCATCGCCGCGCCGAAGACGTGCGAGCCCATGGCGTGCAGCGCGGTGACGCGGAGCCCCAAAATCTTGCCGCGCTCGTCAAGCGCCAGCTCGCCGGTGACGACCTGATCGCGGCCTTGCGCGTCGCCGAGCAGCGCTTCCGACCGCGTCGACACCCATTTGACCGGACGGCCGCCGACCCGGCGCGACGCCCACACCACGAGCGCGTCTTCGGGATAGCCGCCGTGCTTCATGCCGAAGCCGCCGCCGACGTCGGGCGAGATCACGCGCAGCTTGGTTTCGGGAATTTTCAAAACCTGCCCGGCAACCGACGAGCGGGTGCCGTGCGGGTTCTGCGAGGTCGAATACAGCGTGTAGCTGTCGCTGTCGGGATGATAGTGCCCGATCGCGGCGCGCGGCTCGATCGAATTGGCGGTGATGCGGCTGTTGTTGAGCTTGAGCGAGACGACGTGCTTGGCGCCGGCGAAGGCCGCCTCGGCCGCGTCCTTGTTGCCCATCATCAGCGTGAAGGAGACGTTGTTGGGCGCTTCGTCCCATACCGCCGGCGCGCCGGGCTTGACCGCGTCCTCGACAGCAATGACCGCGGGCAGCGGCTGGTAGTCGATCTCGATCAGTTCGGCGGCGTCCCTCGCCTGCGCGAGTGTCTCGGCGACGACGAAAGCGACGCGCTCGCCGACGGCGCGCACCTTGTCGATCGCAAGGATCGCCAGCAGCGTGCGGAAGCCCTTTGGCCCGCCCATGTCTTCGGGCATCGGCGGCGCCAGGCCGCCGAGGCCGTCGGCCTTGACGTCGGCACCGGTGAGCACGGCAAGGACGCCCGGAGCCGCCTTGGCTTTTGCGGTATTGATGCCTTTGATGCGAGCGTGGGCATGCGGTGACATCACTGCGACGCCGAAAGCCTGCTGCGGCAGATCGAAATCGTCGACGTAGCGGCCGCGACCGGTGATGAAGCGGGGATCCTCGACCCGCGGCACGGGTTGACCGATGCCGAACTTGTTCACGCTTTCCTCCCTCGACGAAGCTTTGCGCCAATCTATACTTGCAATTTAAGACGATGAGAATGGAGCCGAGAACGGCATCATGGCGGCAGCCCCACTTTCGGCGACCTTCGACTACATTATTGTCGGCGCCGGCTCGGCCGGCTGCGTTCTTGCCAACCGGCTGACCGCGTCGGGCCGCAATCGCGTGCTGCTGTTGGAGGCCGGCGGCCCTGACCGCAACATCTGGATTCACATCCCGCTCGGCTACGGCAAGCTGTTCTCGAACCCCAAGGTCAACTGGCTCTATACGACCGAGCCCGAGCCCGAGCTCAACAACCGCAGGGTGATCCAGCCGCGCGGCAAGGTGATGGGCGGATCGAGCTCGATCAACGGGCTGCTTTATATCCGCGGCCAGCACGAGGACTACGATCACTGGCGGCAATTGGGCAATGCCGGCTGGTCGTTCAATGACGTGCTGCCGTATTTCCGGCGCGCCGAGGATCAGGAGCGCGGCGGCGACGACTTGCACGGCGTTGGCGGGCATCTGAAAGTTTCCGACGTGTGCGAGCCGCACCCCTTATGCGAGGCCTTCATCGAGGCGGCGCAAAAATCGGGTTTCCCGCGCAATGACGATTTCAACGGCGCGTCCCAGGAGGGTGCCGGGTATTTCCAGTTGACCACGCGAAACGGCCGCCGCTGGTCGACCGCGGTGGGTTATCTGAAAGAGGCGAAGCGGCGGCCCAACCTCACGGTCGTTGCCAACGCGCTCGCCACCCGCATCCTGTTTTCCGGCCGCCGCGCCACCGGCGTCGAATACCGCCAAGGCGGCGCCACGTTTACCGCCCACGCCAATGCCGAGGTCATCGTTTCGGGCGGCGCATTCAACTCGCCGCAATTGCTGCAGCTTTCCGGTCTGGGGCCGGCCAAAATCCTGCGCGAGCTTGGCATCGACGTCGTCGCCGACATGCCGGGGGTCGGCGCCGATCTGCAGGACCATTTGCAGATCCGCATGCTCTATCGCTGCACTGAACCGATCACCATGAACGACGTGATCAATAATTGGCGCCACCGCTACACCGCGGGACTGCGGTACCTCCTGTCGCGCAAGGGACTGCTGACCATCGGCGCCGGCTATGCCGGAGCGTTCCTGCGGACCCGTCCGGATTTGGCGACGCCCGATGTGCAATTTCACTTTCTGATCTTTTCCGCTGACGCTGCCGGCGCGGCGTTGCATCAGTTCCCGGGCTTCATGGCTTCGGTCTGTCAATTGCGGCCGGACAGCCGCGGCTTCGTGCGTATCAAATCGCGCGATCCGGCCGAGCCGCCGGCGATCCAGCCGCGCTACCTCTCGGCCCGCACCGACTGCGATTGCGTCGTTGACGGCATGAAGCTCCTTCGCCGGGTCATGAACCAGCCGGTGATGCGCCGTTACATCGCCGAAGAGCATTCGCCCGGCGAGCAATGCGCGAGCGATGCGGACCTGCTCGCTTTCGCGCGGCAGACCGGCACCACGGTCTATCATCCGACCTCGACCTGCCGCATGGGGTCCGATCCGAACGCCGTGGTCGACGAGCGGCTCCGGGTGCGCGGCGTCGAGCATCTGCGCGTGATCGACGCTTCGATCATGCCGACCGTCGTGTCCGGCAACACCAATGCGGCCGCGGTGATGATCGGCGAGAAGGGCGCGGATATGGTGTTGCAGGATGCGCGAACGAGCGCGGCGGCGTAGTTTTGTTGCGCGCCGCTTACGCGGCCGCCAATGTCGCGATGCGCACCGGGCTGCGCAGTGCCGCGGCCGCGCCGAGCAAAATTCCGGTCGCCGCCAGGACCGACGGCACCGCCAAGGTCGAGAGACCGGTCAGGCCCTGGCCGATCGAGCAGCCGTAATCCAGCGCGCCGCCGCAGCCCATCAGCGCCGCTCCGGCGATCGAACGCAGCATATGGCGGGTCGAGCTGTAACCCTCGAGCTCGAAGCGCCGCGTGGCGAGTGCGGTAGCAAAGCTGCCGAGCAGCACGCCAGTCACCACGGCGATGCCGAAGTTCAGGGTCGATCCGGTAGACAGCATGACATATTGCATCGTGTCGGCGAGCGGCGCGACGAAAGTCAACGATGCCAGCGGCACCGGATTGAAAGGGTCGGCGCCGAGATAGCCGGTGACGAACCAGCCGGCGGGAATCAAAAGCCCGATCGCCGCGCCGGCCGCGATCTGCCCTTTGGCTTTCCGGAACGGCGCATGGGACAACGCAAACACCAAGAGGATGCCGCTGATCGTCGCGGCGGCGATGAAATGCGCCAGTGCATCGTTGATGCCGGAGGCCGAAAGCAATGCCGGCACCGAAATGTCCTGCAGCGTCGTTTGCGACCAATGCAGCGTGGCGATGCGCGCCGGCGCGATCAGACCCTTCAGGGTCATTTCCGCGGTGACGGCAACGGTCGAGACCACGACGAGGGAGCGCAGATTGCCGCGCCCGAGCAGCACTAAGGCGCGCGACGCACAGGCATTTGCCGCCACCATGCCGTAGCCGAACATCAGGCCGCCGATCAGCATCAGCGGCGCGGAGAACGACGGCTGCAGATAGATCGATTGACCGAGGTCGACGAGGCCGCGCGCCGCCAAGAACTGCGTGCCGGCAATCGCCACGGCGAGCGCCAGCGCAAAGCTGCGCACCAGACGGCCGTCGCCTTGCGTCCACCAATTGCGCAGGCCGCTGGTCAGGCAAAAGCCACTGAGAAGACCGACGGCTCCGAAGACGAGGCCAATCAGTAATCCGGCAAAAATGGCGATGTTCGGGATCGGCGTCACGGCTGCACCTGAGGCCCGCATCAAGCGGGATCGGGTCCTGAAATGGCGCATTACGCCCTAATATTCAATGAGTTGGCAGACTAGCGCGCCTAATAAAAATGGCTTGCTGCAAATGAATTGACGCGCGGGACAAACGTTCTTCCCCGGCCCTCATTCCTGGAAGGACCGTCTATCCGGTCAGGCGCGCCCGATAAGGTCTGGCGATTGCGGCGACAGAAATTATGACGTTTTGCCGACCGGCTTCGTGTAGTCGAGCGGCTTGAACTTGCTCCGCTTCACCGCCTTGGTGTGGACCGGATTGCAGCCATTGCCGCCGCAGATGATCGCCGCTTCGCGCACGAGCGGCGTCACAGACGAATGCGCAATACCAACGGCGGACGGCGTCGCCGCCGGAATCGCTTCGGCGCGATTGGCCGGCAATGCGACGGCAAAGAGAGTTGCGGCGGCGAGCGCCGTAACGAATGTCTTGTGCATGCGTGTTCTCCATCGCGTTCGCTGTCAGTTGGTCGTTAAAAGCTTATGGTGAATGAAGGGTTAACGGCACGTTGCGCGAGCCCCGGCGCGGGTGCATCATGGTGAAAATTTAAGCGCAAAGTCGCAATCCAAGGAGCGGCTCCCCATGCACGACATCGTCATTCGCGGCGGCACCATCGTCGACGGTACCGGCAACGCGTCCTACAGCGGCGACGTCGCCATTTCCGGCGGCCGCATTGCCGCGGTCGGCGGCAAGCAAGGGCCGGCCCGGCGCGACATCGATGCAAGCGGACTTCTGGTCACGCCCGGCTGGGTCGACGTGCACACCCATTATGACGGCCAGGCGATGTGGGATCCTCTCCTGGCGCCGTCGTGCTGGCATGGCGTCACCACAGTGATGTTCGGTAATTGCGGCGTCGGCTTCGCGCCGGTGAAAAAGGAGCATCGCGGCGCGCTGATGGATCTGATGGAGGGCGTCGAGGAAATTCCCAATCCGGTGCTCGCCGCCGGACTGAACTGGGAATGGGAAACGTTCCCGCAATTCATGGACGAGCTCGAGCGGCGGCCGCGCGCGATCGACATCGCCGCGCAGGCAGCCCATCTGCCGACCCGCGTCTATGTCATGGGCGACCGCGCGTTGCGCCGCGAGCCGGCGACGCCCGACGACATCGCCGAGATGCGCAAGCTCACCATCGAGGCGCTGCAAGCCGGCGCCTTCGGCTTCACCACCTCTCGCACCGACTCGCACAAGACGCCGGACGGCGAACTCGTGCCGTCGCGCGACGCCGACGATCACGAATTGCTCGGCATCGGCTCCGCGCTCGGCGTCACCGGCACCGGCGCCTTCGGCATGAATTCCGACTTCGACGACGAGGAATTCGAGCTGCGCTGGATGCGCAAGCTCGCCAAGGATACCGGCCGTCCGATCTGGTTTCTGCTCACCGACCGCTACGAGGATCCGCAACGCTGGCGCCGCCTGATCAAGGCCGTGCATGAAATGCGCGCGCAAGGCCTGCCGATTACCGCGCAGATGGCCGGCCGCCCGATCGGCGTCATGATGGGCATTGGCACCGCGCTCAATCCGTTCACGGTGCGGCCGAGCTACAAGAAGCTTGAGAGCCTGCCGATCGAGGAGCAGCGCCGGCGGCTGCGCGATCCGGCCGTGCGGGCGCAAATCCTTGCCGAGAAACCTTCGGACGCCGAAGTCGCCAAGCTCGCGCAATTTCGCCAGGCCGTTACCAGGAAGTGGGAACGGTTCTACGTCATGGGCAATCCGCCGGATTACGAGCCGGGCCCGGAAAAGAGCGTCGCCAACATCGCCGCGCGCACCGGCCGCCCGCCCGACGAAGTCGCCTACGACACCATCATCGAGGAAGGCCAGTATCTCTATTTCCCGGTGGTGAATTACGTCACCGGCGACCACGCGCCGATCCTGGAAATGCTCAACGACCCGGCCTGCCTTCTCGGCTTGAGCGACGGCGGCGCGCATTGCACTTCGATCGTCGATTCCGGCGTGCCGACCTTCATGCTGACCCACTGGAGCCGCGACCGCTCGCGCGGGCCGAAGCTGCCGGTGGAAATGCTGATCAAGCGGCAGACCAGCGAGACCGCCGGTTTCTTTGGGCTCGCGGATCGCGGCCGGCTCGCGCCGGGGCTGCGCGCGGACTTAAACCTGATCGATTACGGGCGGCTGCAGGTGCAGAAGCCGGAACTGGTGCACGACATGCCGGCCAACGGCCGCCGCTTCGTGCAGAAGGTCGACGGCTACGAGGCGACCTTCGTCGCCGGCACGCAGATCTTCGACCGCGGCGAGCACACCGGCGCGCTGCCGGGGCGCCTGGTGCGCGATGGCCGCGACACGGCGGCGCTCGCGGCGGAGTAGCGCGCAGCGTAACCGCACGGCGGCGTAACGCGGCCGCCGGGCTCGCAGTGTTACGGCGTATTGATCGCAGTTTCCCGTCCTGATTTGTCTTGCAGAAATTCGACCTGCGCCGTAATCGAACTGACTGACAGTGCCAAATAACGGTGCAGCCCATGAAGGCCGCACCCACCGGAAGGGAAACGCCATGGCCGCCGCCAAGCTTGACGTTATCGATCTCATCGACCGGCATCCGGTCACGGCCTTTCAGATCGGCGTATTGATGTTGTGCATGCTGGTGGCGGCGCTCGACGGTTTCGACACGCAGGCCATCGGTTACACGGCGCCCGCCATCGCCGCGGTGATTCATCTGCCGATGCCGCAATTCGGACAGGTCGGCTCGGCCGGTCTCGTCGGCGCGGCCATCGGCGCCCTGTCATTCGGTCCGTTCGCCGATCTGTTCGGCCGCAAGTGGTTCATGATCCTCGCCATGATCGTGTTCGCGATCTTCAGCTATCTGACCGCGCAGTCGGCTTCGCTCGACCAATTGCTTGCCTTCCGCTTTTTTGCCGGTCTTGGCTTGGGCGGCGCGACGCCGGCGTTCCTGGCGATGGGCGCAGAGCTTGCGCCGAGGCGGCTGCGCAGCGTGTTCGTCACCATACTGTTTGCCTCGTTCCCGGGCGGCGGGCTGATCGGCTCGCTGACCAGCGCCTGGGTCATTCCTGCATTCGGCTGGCAGACGGTGTTTTATATCGGCGCCGTCGCGCCGATCGTGATCGCGATCGTTCTTGCGGTCTGGCTGCCGGAATCGGTGCGCTTCCTGCTCGCGCGGGGCATCCGCCAGGGCGAAGTCCGGCGTACGCTGGAACGGATCATGCCGGGCGAGCTCCCGGCCGGCGTTGAGCTTGTGGCGCCGCCGGATCCGGCGCGGGAGGGCCCGCCGGTGACGCATTTGTTCACCGAAGGCCGCGCGGTCCCGACCGTGCTGCTGTGGGTACCGTTTTTCATGGTGTTTATGGTCCTGGTCACGGTCACCTTCTGGACTCCAGCGGTGCTGAACTCCGTCGGCTTCTCGCTCTCGGCCGCCGCTTTGATCGTCGGGCTCAACAATTTGGGCAGCATCATCGCCAGCAGCCTGTCGGGCTGGCTCGTGCATCACGGCGGCGCCTATCGCGTGCTGATCCCCGGCTTCATCCTCGGCGCGCTCAGTCTCGCCTGGTACGGACAGGCGACATCATCGGTGGCCATGTTGGCGACCGCCTCGTTTCTCGCCGGATTCTTTGTCGGCGGCACCGGCACCGGACTCATCGCAGTCGCGGCGGGCATGTATCCGACCGCGATCCGCTCGACCGGCATCGGCTGGGCCATGGGCATGGGCCGCGTCGGCCAGTTTTTCGGTCCGTTCTTGGCCGGTCTTCTGGTGGCGGGCGGCTACAAGGTCGGCGGCATCTTCTACTCCGCCGCGGCGGCCTGTTTGATCGGCGCGCTGTTTCTGATCTTCCTGTTCTTCGCGCGGCCGGTCATGGAGGCCGACACGATCACGGCTGCGGTGCCGGCCGAGTAGAGTGACGGCGGCGGGGCGGGAGCCTACTTCACCGAGACGTTTGCCTGGGTTGCGACTGCCTTCCACACGGCGATGTCCTGCTTGATGAAGGCGGCAAATTCCTCCGGCGTGTCGCCGACGGTTTGCATCGCCTGCGCTTCCAGCAAAGCCTTGGTCGCCGGATCGTTGAGCGCGGCGACGATCTGGTCGTGCAGCTTGGCTGTGATCGGCGGCGGCGTTTTGGCCGGCGCCAAGATGCCGTGCCAGGCGATGGCGTCAAAGCCGGGATAGCCGCTCTCGGCGATGGTCGGCACTTCGGGCGCGACCGATGAACGTTGCTTGCTGGTCACCGCCAGCGCCCGCAGCGTACCGGCCTTGATGTGCGGTAGCGCCGAGACCGGATCGGCGAACACCGCGGTGACCTGTCCGGCCAGCAGATCGGCAACCGCGAGCGCGGTGCCGCGATAGGGCACGTGGACCATTTTCAGTCCGGCCTTGCTCGAGAACAGTTCGGTGACGAGCTGATTGGCCGAGCCGACGCCGGTCGAGCCGTAGTTGAATTCGCCCGGCTTGGCTTGCACCATCGCGACGAAATCTTGCAGCGTCTTCACGGGCAGTTTCGCGTTGACCACGAGGATGTACGGATAAGCTGTGGTCATGGTGATCGGCGTAAAATCCTTTTCGGGATCGTAAGGCAGTTCCTTGTAAACCGCGGGATTGATCGAGATCGGGCCGGACTGCCCGAGCAGCAGCGTGTAACCGTCGGGATCGGCCTTGTGTACGTCCTCGGTGCCAATGATCGAGCCGGCGCCGCCGCGATTCTCGATCACGATCGGCTGGCCGATCGTCTCGCTGACGCGTTTGCCGACGATGCGCGCAACCGCGTCGGCGCCGCCGCCGGGCGCGTACGGCACGATCAGCTTGATCGGATGCGATGGATAATCGTCGGCGCGCGTGTCGCTCGCGGCGAGCAGCAGCGCCAGCGCGAGTGTCAACGCCAGGCACTTCAAGGTTGTCGTCATGATCCCCCGCCCATTCGGATGTTTTTTGCATCCTTGCACTTTTGCGCAGGGCGGTCGATGCTCGCGGCAAATTCGCGAGGGAGGACAATGCTGCATCAACCTGGCGTAACCGAGCGCCTGGCGAAGTTCGTGGCCGACGCGCGGTGGAGCGATCTGCCCAACGAGGTCGCCCATCAGGCCAAGCGCTCGCTCCTCAATTTCTTCGCCGTTGCCTTGACCGGCTGCCGCAATGAGACGTTCGAGATCGCGCTCGCGACGCTGGCCGAATTTTCGGGCGGCAAGCAGGCGACGCTGGTCGGCCGGCGCGAGCGCATCGACGCGCTCAATGCCGCGTTCCTCAACGCCGCCGGCGCCAATGTGCTCGACTTCTGCGACACCCATGTGCCGACCGCGATCCACCCGACCGCGCCGCTGGCGCCGGCGCTGTTGGCGCTCGGCGAGCTCACGCGCGTGCGCGGCCGCGATCTCATCCTCGCTTTCGTGCTTGGCCAGGAATTGGAATGCCGCATCGGGCTTGCCATGTCGCCGAGCCACTACAACAGAGGTTGGCACATCACCGCGACTTGCGGCGTGTTTGGCGCCGCAGCCGGCAGCGGCAAGCTTTTGGCGTTGAGCCCTGCGCAAATGGTCTGGGCGATCGGCACCGCGGCAACCCAGGCGGCTGGCCTGTGCGAATGTCTCGGCACGGCGGCGAAGAGCGCCGGCGTCGGCAATGCCGCACGCAACGGTCTGTTGTCGGCGATGCTGGCGGCGAAGGGTTTCGCCGGACCCGCCGAACCACTCACCGGCACGCAGGGTTATTACAATGCGCTCAACGAGACGCCGAACCTGTCCCTGCTCACCGACGGTCTTGGCGAGACCTGGGAGATCGTAAAGACTGCGTACAAACCGTACCCCTGCGGCTTCGTGCTGCATCCGGTGCTCGATTGCGTGCTGGATTGGCGGCGCGACCATCCCGCCGCCGTCGTCGCGAAGGTCAAGGTCACCGGCAATCCGCTGCTCGGGCTGCGCACCGACCGCCCGAACATCTCGACCAGCGCTCAATCGCAGGTCAGCGTGCAGCACGCGGTCGCCGCCGCCTTGGTCACCGGCAAAGCCGGCGTCGAACAGTTCAGCGAAGCCTGCGTGAAAGATCCGGCAGTCGCGGCGCTGCGCGGCAAGGTCGAAGTGACGCGCGATGAGCGATTTGCCACCGTCGCCGCCGCGGTTGAGATCACGACCGCGGACGGCAAGCTGCACCATTTATCGCAAAAAGCGGCGCGCGGCAGCGACGCCAACCCGATGAGCGACAACGACCTTGAGGACAAATTGCGCACGGCCGCCGCGGATTGGAATCCGCGCCACAATATTGCGCCGTTAATCGACGCGATTTGGCAGCTGGACAAAAGCGACGATGTCTCGCAGCTCGCGGCGCTCGCAGTGCCGGGCGAATGACTGCCCGGCCGGCTAGATCAAGCCTCGTATTTGAACGACAGCGCGACGCGGGTGCGAAACGCCGTGACCTTGCCGTCTTCCACCCGCATGTCCATCTTGGTGACTTCGGCGACGCGCAGATCGCGCAGCGAAGCGGCGGCCGTTTCCACGGCGCGCCGGCCGGCATCCTCCCAGGATTTTTCGCTGACGCCCACGACATCGACAACCCGGTAGACGCTGTCTGAATGTTTCTTAGCCATTGGATCGCTCCTTTCGGGCTTCTTAGCCTAGTCACGGTACACCCATCGACCTTGTATGCGGAAGCTCCGCCGCGCTAGGTTTCGCGCCTCACGCAGACGAGAACGGCAATGGGGATGGCAATCGATGAGTAACGGGGTCAACAACAAGCGCGTGTTCTGTGTCCAGCCGCACCGGCCGATCGGCTTTGGCGAAATGCTCGGCAAGCGCGGCGACGTGCGCCTCGATTTGCTCGAGCAAAAAAGTCCGGACGAAGCCGCGTTGCAGATTCTTTCCGCGGCGCACGCCTATCAGATGAGCTCCGCGCGTGACGAACTGGCGGCGCATTACCACGCCGGCGCCGATCTGCTGAGCAGGACGCCGAACCTGCTGATCGTGTCGACCAATGGCGCCGGCTACGACACCGTGGACGTCAACGCCTGCACCGGGCGCGGCGTCCTGGTCGTCAATCAATCCGGCGGCAACGCCGAGGCGGTTGCCGAGCACGTGCTCGGCATGATGCTGTGCCTGGTCAAGCGCGTCCCCGATTCGGATCGCGCGTTGCGGGCGGGCACGATCAAAAACCGCAACGATTATACCGGCGGCGAAGCTTACGGGCGTACCGTCGGCATCATCGGGCTCGGCAATGTCGGGCGGCGCGTCGCCGAGCTTGCCGGAATTTTGTTCAAGATGAAGGTGCTCGCCTACGATCCTTATCTCAGCGCCGACGTGGTGAAAGCGCGCGGCGCGGAGAAAGTCGAATTGGACGAGCTGCTTAAGCGCTCCGATTTCGTCTCGATCAATTGTCCGCTGACGCCGCAATCGCGCAAGCTCATCGGCGCGCGCGAATTCGCGCTGATGAAGCCGGAGGCCTATTTCATCACCACGGCGCGCGGTTCAATTCATGACGAGGAGGCGCTCGAACGGACGCTGCGCGACAAGAAAATCGCCGGCGCCGGGCTTGACGTGTGGGAAAAGGAACCGCCGCCGGCCAGTCATCCGCTGATGAAATACGACAACGTGATGGTCACGCCGCACATGGCGGGCGTAACCAAAGAGGCGCGCATCAGGATGGGCCGGATCGCCGCCGAGCAGATGCTCGACGCGCTCGACGGCAAGCCGGTGCCGCGCATCATCAATCCGCAGGTCTGGCCGGACTATGCCAAGCGGTTCGAGAAGACGTTTGGCTTTGCGCCCGCACCGCCGCCGGACGAGCCGAACTGGCACGCGGCGGAGAAGCATGGGTGAGGTGTTTCATTCCGTGGCGCGGGCGCGAGCCCGCGAGCCCGGAATCCATAATCGCTGTCCGCGAGTATTCTGAAAAAATCGAGATTATGGATTCCGGACAACCGCTTTGCGGTTTCCGGAATGACGCGTCATTACCCCGTATATTCCAGAATGTGCATGCCCTGGCCCCAGCGGTCGATCAGATAAAGCCGGCCATCGCTGTCCGAGCCGATGTCGTTCGACTGGATGCCCGGCGCGCCTTCGGGCGTTTCCGGAACGTAATAGCCGACTTCCTTGGGATGCAGCGGATCGCTGACATTGATCGCGCGCAGCCCGGCATTGAAATAGGTGAGAAAGACGATGTCTTTCCACGGCCCCTCGGCGGGCAGGTCCTCCAGAATATTATGCGCGCCGAAGCGGCCGGGGCGGTCGTAATATTTCTCGCGCTCCGGCATGAAGGTCGCGATCGGCAGCGGATTGGTCTCGTCGCGCGCGTCGATGATCCACATGAATTGCGCGTCCCAGAATTTCTGCTTGGCGCGCGCCTCGTCGGTGACGACGAGATAGGGCCGGTCGCCGATCGGCCAGCAGGTATGGGTCGAGCCGGGAAACGGCGGCGACCATTTGACGTGGCCGACAAGCTTCATATTGCGCAGATCGGTGCAGTCGATGATCGCCATGCCGCCGCCCCACCAGGCGCAATACATGCGGTTGCCGCGGATCATCGGCGGCCCGTGCAGCGTGGTCGCCTCCTCCGCCGGATGCGGATCGTCGCCGACTTCATCGGACTCGGTCTTCATCCACGGCAGGCCCCAGATGCTGATCACTTCGGGCTTGAGCGGATCCTTGATGTCGAGGGTCCAGATTACGCGCTTGGTCCAGCCCGGCGCGTCGTTCGGCATAAAGGCAAGCTTGCGCTTGAGGTCGACGCCGAAGCGGTGCGGGCCGGAGCCGGGCATGTCGTAGAAGCCGACCGGTTTCGGCGCCGACGGCGTCGAAATATCGAAAATGAAAAAACCGGCGCGCGCGTTCTTGCCCTTGTCGCCCGCGAGCCGCTCCGAATTTACGTAGAGCAGATCGTCGCCGACGATGCGCAGCTTGTGGCAATGAATTCCAGGCGGCGCGCGGAATTCGCCGACCTTGTGCGGCTTTCGCGGATCGCGCACGTCGTGCACGGTAAAGCCTTCGGGGCCGTTATAGCTCGAGCCGCCGACCGCGCCGACATAAGCATGGCCCTTGTGGACCTGCACCAGGCTGCCGCCGCCCCAGGCCGCCGAAGCGTCGTGGCCGATGAGACGGAAATTCTTTGCTTCTTCGGGAAACACAGCGGGCATTGTCACTCCTTGTTCACAAGCTTCATGGCGCGATCGTAGTAGGAAAGATCGATGTAGCGCTGCGGATCGGCAGGCTCGTTTGATTTTGTGCCGCCTTCGACCTCGGCGCGCAGCGCCAGCACGTTCTTAAATCCCGCCATGTCGAATTTGGCGTCGCGTGCAAATCCGAAGCCGGGTTCCGCCATCAGCGCGAGGCTTTTTTCCGCGATGTCCTTGGGCATTTTCACCTTGTCCGTCAGAATGGCGACGGCGGCGGCGCGATTGTTCGGGTCGAGCGACCAGCGTAGCGCCTCGATAAAGGCGGCGAGATAATTGACCAGCGTGTCGGCGTTGTCGTGCGCCCAGGCGCGGCGCACGAAGTCGCCGCCGGCCTGATAGGGACCGAGCAGATCGGTGGTGCGGCCCAGGCTGTGCATGCCCTTTTGGGCGGCTTCGAGCGAGAACGGCAGGTTGAGGATGGCGCCGGCATTGTTCTTGTCGGTGAACAGCGCGCGCAGGCGAAACGAGCCGTTGCCGACCGGGTTGAGCGTGTAGTCCTTGCCGGCGGTCAGCCCGTGTTCGAGCAGGATCTTCTTCGCTTGCAGCGCGTAGGCGGTGTTGACGGCGTCGACGACGATGGCGTGGCCGCGGATGTCGGAAAAGCTCTTGATGTCGTCCTGGACGTAGAATTCGTTGGTGCCGCTGTCGCCGCCGCCGACGATCACGACATCGTCCTTGGCGTCGTCGATCATCGCCAGCGCGTTGTCGACCGCCGAGTGCACGATATCGGCTGTGCCGCTTGCCAGCGCGGCGCGCTGGCTTGCCGAGCCCTTGGTAAATTGCAGGTCGACGTTCAGTCCATGCTTGGCAAAAAAGCCGCGTTCGACCGCCGCGTAAAACGGCAAGGCGCGGGCATTGGGAAAGGTATTGACGTGAATGAGGATCGGTTCGGCCGCCGGCGCCAAAGCAGCGAGACTCCATAGTCCGCACGCCAGGAGAATTGTCCGACCGAGCATCGTTCCTCCGTGGCGTCGATCTTGCTTTCTTGTCATCATCGGCGAATGCCGGACGGTGCAGTAATCACGTCCGGTCGAGGTTGTTCAAGCCCCATCGGCTGCGCCGCGACCATGCCAAGGATGCCGTTTTGACCGAGCACGTTGAATCGATGCCCGCCGCTGCCACCCAAAACGAGCTGTTCGGCCACCCGCGCGGGCTGACCTTCCTTTTCACGACCGAAATGTGGGAGCGCTTCTCCTATTACGGCATGCGCTCGCTGCTCGTGCTCTACATGACGAAATATCTGCTGCTGGCCGATCATTCCGGCGATGTGGTCGGGCTGCTCGCCGTCAAGCGCGCGCTCGAAAGCATCTTCGGGCCGCTCGACGTGCAACCGCTGTCGTCGCAGATCTGGGGGCTTTACACCGGGCTCGTCTATTTCACGCCGATCTTCGGCGGACTGCTTGCCGACCGCGTGCTCGGCCAGCGCCGCACCGTGGTCGTCGGCGCGGTGCTGATGGCGATCGGCCATTTCATGATGGCGGTCGAGCAGCTTTTCCTGTTCGCGCTTCTGGCGCTGATCCTCGGCTCGGGCTGCTTCAAGCCGAACATCTCGACCCAGGTCGGCGGGCTTTACGCGCCCGGCGATCACCGCCGCGACCGCGCCTATTCGATCTTTTATGTCGGTATCAATGTCGGCGCGTTTTTGGCGCCGCTGGTCTGCGGCACGTTGGGAGAGGAAGTCGGCTGGCACTACGGCTTCGCCGCCGCCGGCGTCGGCATGTGCATCGGGCTGTGCATCTATCTCACTGCGCTGCCGCATCTGCCGCCGGACGAATTGCACAAGGCGAAGGCGGCCCATACCGAACATCGCGCGCTCAGCCGCGAAGAATGGCGCGCCATCGCGGCGCTGCTGGTGCTGTTCGTGCCCAACACATTGTTCTGGGCCTGCTACGAGCAGATCGGCAACACCACGATCCTGTGGATCGACG
Organism: uncultured Alphaproteobacteria bacterium; assembly: GCA_963775515.1. GTDB lineage: Bacteria > Pseudomonadota > Alphaproteobacteria > Rhizobiales > Xanthobacteraceae > BOG-931. The sequence goes on from CAVZIQ010000003.1 coordinate 189,650, forward strand.
CCGATATCGACCGCGGCATCGGCCTGTTCGGATCGGCGGTGCGGATACCGACGACCTGGTTTCTCGCCTTCAATCCGTTCATGATCTTCGCCTTCACGCCCTTCGTTGTCGCGCTGTGGGCGCGGCAGGCGGCGCGCGGAACGGAGCCGTCCACCGTCACCAAGATGGCGCTCGGCTGCTTCGGCTTGAGCGCGGCCAATCTGATCATGGGCTTTGCCGCCTTTCACGCCGGCGCCGGCCAGGCGAGTTGGTTCTGGCTGCTCGGTTCGATCGCGATCACGACGATTGGCGAGCTTTATCTGTCGCCGGTCGGGCTGTCGCTCGTGACCAAGGTCGCGCCGGTGCGCCTTCTTTCGATGATGATGGGAGTGTGGCTGGCGACGAGCTTCACCGGCGGCTTCCTCGCCGGCTTTCTCGGCAGCTTCTGGAGCCGGCTGCCGCACCTCGAATTTTTCCTGATGATCGCGGGCATCGCGGCCGCCGCCGGCCTGATGATCCTCGCCTGCCACCGGCCGCTGAAGGGGGCGCTGGGGGACTAGTCCTTCATCCCGCCCGGCGAAGCGGGGAGGGGGAGCCGCCGAAGGCGGTGAATTTTGCTCTTGCGATATCGCGGGCGGCTCGGCAATGATGCGCCGTCCATAAGGTCGTGCGGGAGAGTCCGGTCAGCGCCGGCGCCGAAGGAGCAACTCCCCAGGAAACTCTCAGGCCCAAAGACCGCACGGCTGGACAATCTGGAGAGCGGTAGGGCGCACCTTGCGCCGTACCCGCCGAAGGGGAAAGCGCGGCTGCACGTGCAGTCCGCGCAAACTCTCAGGCACCGCGGACAGATGGGGATCGCCGTCTCGTGTTTCACGGGACATGTGTGATCCAATTCGCGGAGCCGCTTCCCATGCCTAAGCATATCGCCGTCATTGGCGCCGGCATTACCGGCGTGACCACCGCCTATCTGTTGAGCCGGCACGGCTATCGAGTGACCGTCATTGACGCTCATCGCTATCCCGCGATGGAAACCTCGTTTGCCAATGGCGGCCAGCTCTCGGCCAGCAACGCCGAGGTCTGGAATCGCTGGCACACGATGCTGAAGGGTTTGTGCTGGATGCTGCGGAGCGACGCGCCGTTGCTGGTCAATCCCGTGCCGAATTGGCACAAACTGTCGTGGCTGGCCGAGTTCCTCTGGAATATCCGCAACTACGAGACGAACACTGTCGCGACCGCGCGGCTTGCCATCGTTGCACGCGAGGAATTGTTCGCGATGGCCAAGCAGGAGAACATCGACTTCGACCACGAGCTGCGCGGCATTCTCCATGTCTATCGCACCAAAGCGGATTACGAGCACGCCCGCGCGGTCAGTGCGCTGCTCCAAAAAGGCGGGCTTGAGCGCCATCCAGTGTCGGACGCGGAGATTCACGACATCGAGCCGTCGCTTGGGGAACGCTTTTACGGCGGCTTCTTCACGCCCTCCGAATTCGACCGGCGACATCCATAAATTCACGCGCGGCCTGGCCCGCGCGTCCGAACGCCAAGGCGTCCGCTTCCTTACCGATTGCACGGTGACCCGGATCGATAGCGGCGATGACGGCGTGCGCCTTGAGCTGAGATGCGGCTGCGATGGCGGCGCGCGCGCCAGGGATGCCCTCGACAGCGACGGCGTCGTCGTCTGCGCCGGCGTCGCCAGCCGCCGCCTCGCGCATGATCTCGGCGACCGGCTTAACGTCTATCCGGTGAAGGGCTATTCGATCACCGTGAACTTGGCGAATGAAAGCTCGCGGGCCGCCGCGCCCTGGGTCGGCATTCTCGACGATGACGCCAAGATCGTCACCAGTCGGCTGGGCACCGACCGGTTGCGCGTCGCCGGCACTGCCGAGTTCAACGACTTCAACCGCGATATCCGCGCCGATCGCATCAGTCCGCTGGTCATGTGGACGCGGCGGCTATTTCCCGGCGTCGATACCGATCGGACCGTGCCGTGGAGCGGTCTGCGGCCGATGCTGCCGACGATGATGCCGGCGATCCGCGCGAGTAAGCGGCCGCGGGTATTCTATAACACCGGCCACGGCCATCTCGGCTGGACGCTCGCCGCCATTACCGCACGGATGACGACCAATCTGGTCGGGCGGGAACTCGGCTGCGCCTGATGGCGAGGCGGTCGGGATGGGGCGACGGATCGGCATGGACGAGACGTGCCGGCATGGACGAGACGTGCCGGCATGGACGAGACGTGCCGGCACGGACGACATAAGCGCGGCATGACCGGTCTGCGGATCATCACGCAGATGCATCCTTGCCGAAGGCATGGCGAAGCGTGATTTTTCGTTCGACCGGCCGATACCATCCTTGAGACGAATAGTGGCTCGTATGCAGATAGCATTGCAGGAGCAATTCGCGCTGGCCGCGCTCAAATGTCAGGAGCCGGCTGCTTGGCCACCATTTCCGTTCGCTTCGTCCGTGATGGCGCGTCATTGCGCCGACATTGGCAAATGTGACGCCCCAATGCTCCTCGACCATTTCCTTCCTGCCGAAGCGGTCGTCCGGATGGGCATGGGTATGGCTGCCGAGCCACAGGTCTATCGCATGCGGATGCGCGGCGAAGTAGTCGTGGAAAGCATTTAGAATCCGTATCGTCGCCAACCCAGTAAAGGTAGGACGAACCCTCGGCATCCTCGTAGGGGTGATGGTAATTGCCGTTGACTCCTTCCCAACGGCCAGTGGCCGTCGTGGTGTCGCGCAGCATATGGTGGGCGCAGGTGACGATGATGCTGTCCTGATTGTCCTCCACCAGGGCGCGCCACCATTCGAATGTTTCAGCCGTGATCGCGCCGGCCGGATATCCGCCGTGTTCGCCTCGGCCCTTTGGCGGACCGCCGTCGTTGCGATCCCCGATCATGAGGAAGAGAACATTCTCCGCTCGAAACGCGTAACGTTCCCAAGTGCCCTCTATCGGAAACGGCCGCCGTTCCGCGTGAACCTGCGAGTGTTGCGGGTCAAGGCCGAGGGGATCTATCCACTTTTTGAACCACCATTGGCATTCTTCCTTGGGGCCGCTGGCATCGTGATTGCCAAGCAGACAATAAATCTGCTCGATCCGATGCCGCCGGCCCGCACTCAACTGCTCAACCACCGGCGGACCGTCGGCGTCGGTCGGCGGTCCTTGAGTGCCGGAGAGGTCGCCGAGATTCACCATGATGTCCCAGTCGAAGGGCGGCCCGCCCTCCGTGCCGCCGACTTCGCTTTGTTCGATGGCATCACCGAGACTGCGCCGGCCGTGTTGAAGATCGCTGTGTATGTGACAGCAGCCGCACGCCCACACCCGAAAGGCATCCATCTTTCGTATCAACCTCTTGTTTCCGGTCGAAGTGACGTCCTGATAAGAATCCAGCGTTGCTACTCGGGCTTTATCCCTTCGGATTGAAGCAGAGTCCGCCACTTGCTCAATTCGGCGCGGATCAGTTTCATGAATTCAGCAGACGTGTCGCTTGTCGCGTCGACGCCTTGTGCGGAGAATTTCTCTCGAATATCGGCGACGGCCATGGCTTCGATGACTGCCGAATTGAGAACGGCGATGGCGGAGTCGGAAACGCCCGCCGGGGCGAATAGGCCGTACCACAACGTCACGTCATACCCGGGCAGGCCCGCCTCGGCGATGGTGGGGATAGTGGGTGCGGCCGAAGAGCGGTTTGCCGTCGTGACTGCGATCGCTTTTACCTTTCCGGCCGCCACCAGCGGCAACACCGGCGGCAAGCCGGAAATGTATAGCTGAACGCGGCCTGCCATGAGATCGGTGAGCGCTTCGGGTGCGCCCTTATAGGGTACGTGCGGTAAATCGATGCCAGCCATTTTCTTGAACAGGATTCCGGCCAAATAACTCGGACTGCCGACTCCGGGAGAAGCGAGATTGATTTTGCCCGGCTCGCTTTTTGCCAATTTTACGAGGTCGGCCGGCGTGGAGACCGGCAAATTGGGATCGGCTACGAGGAGCAGCGGCGAAGTGCCCACCAGGCTGATCGGTACGAAGTCCGTCTCGGGATCGTATGAGAGGCCTTGAAAGATAATCGGATTGATGGTGTAGGCGTTGTTGGTGAACAGAAGCGTATAGCCATCGGGCTTCTCCCTGGCGACGTATTCGGCGGCGACATTGCCTCCGGCGCCGGGGCGATCTTCGACATAGACGCGCTTTCCAAGCTCGCTTGAAAGCCGGTCCGCCAGGATTCGCGCCGCGATATCGACGCCGGTGCCGGCGGCATTTCCCGCCACGATGCGAACGGGCCTGTCCGGATAGGTCTCGGCATTCACGGTGTTGGCCGCAAGCGCCAGGAGAAGCAGTCCGACGAGATTCTTCACAAGAACCATCTGGGCACACCTCGTGGGTGAGATGACCCCGGCATTTGCAGGTTTGACACGCCGACGGCATTCCTGCAAATTCTCAGAAAGATAAAGTCGATAATTTATGGTTATGGAGATTTTTCCGCGATGGAAATTCGCGACCTGACCTATTTTCTGGCCATTGCATCGACCGGCCACATCGGAAGGGCCGCGGCAAGCCTGGGCTTAACGCAGCCGGCGCTTACCAAAAGCATCGGGCGCATCGAGCGAGAACTCAACGCGAAAGTTCTGGAGAGAACGCCCAAGGGCGTGACAGTCACCGCGTTTGGTAAGCAGGTCATACGCCAAGCCACCCGTTTGACCAGCGCTATGGACGACGCCAAGCGCGAGCTGGCCGACTTGTCGAAAGGTGAAACGGGACATTTGCGGATTGGGGCAGGGGTCGCGATCGCTCAATATCTCCTGCCGGTCGCGTGCGCGAGGTTGCTGGCCGAGTGCCCCCGGCTGTCATTGGACGTCGTTGCCGGCACCGGCAAAAGTCTGGCTCCCCAGTTGCGAGACGGTCATCTGGATCTGTTTGTCAGCGGCATTGCCGCGGCAGCCGATCCGGGACAGGTGCAGGAACCCATCATGGAGGATCAGGTCGTCGTCATCGGTCGCCGGGATCACCCTCTTCACAAGAAACGCGCGCCCAGCCTAAGTGAAATTTCCCGGCAACAATGGGTCCTCTCGAATGGCTCGCTGCTCAATGATTGGCTGGCCCAACGTTGGCGCGACGCGGGGCTGTCAGCGCCAGTGCCGAAGGTCCGCACCAACTCGGTGGGGGCTCTCTTGAGCATCGTGGGAATGACCGATCTGGTGACATTTCATTCTTGGTCGACAATCCGCCTTTCGCCTTTCAACTCGGCGCTTCGGCCTATTGCACGGTCCCCGTTGATCTGGCGACGGACGGTCGGTGTCGTCTATCGGGAAGGTGGCTACCTGACACCCGCGGCACGCCGATTAATCGACATCCTGATCGGCCTAGGCAAGAAGCACCATGGAGTTTCAGAGGCGCCGGACGATCGGCGCCAGCTCCACAAACACATTTCGCCCGCCACCGCCCGCTGAAGGGGCATTGGGGGAGTAAAGTAGTGCTGATCGGGACCGTCATGGCCGGGCCGTCCCGGCCATGACGCGTCAAAAACCGACAGGCAGAGTGCTGCTTAATGCATCGCCGCCGCAGCCGCCGCCTGCGGATTTTCGATGTGCGCGATGTTGTTCTTCACCGCCTTCTGGACCTTCTCGAAAGCCCGCACCTCGATCTGGCGAACGCGCTCGCGCGATACGCCGAACTCGTCGGCGAGCTCTTCCAGCGTGATCGGGTCGTCGGCCAAGCGGCGCGCTTCGAAGATGCTTCGCTCTCGGTCGTTGAGCACGGTGAGCGCATCGCCGAGCGCCTTGTGGCGGTTCTCCGATTGCTCGCTTTCGGCGAGCCGGCTTTCCTGGCTGACCGAGTCGTCGACCAGCCAATCCATCCACTCGCCGGAATCGCCGTCCTCGCGGATCGGCGCGTTGAGCGAGGCGTCGCCGCCGAGCCGGCGGTTCATATCGATGACGTCCTGCTCGGTGACGCCGAGCCGCTTGGCGATCAGCTTGACCTGATCCGGCCGCATATCGCCTTCATCGAGCGCGGAGATGCGGCTCTTCGCCTTGCGCAGGTTGAAGAACAGTTTTTTCTGGTTGGCGGTGGTGCCCATCTTCACGAGCGACCACGAGCGCAGAATGTATTCCTGGATCGCGGCCTTAATCCACCACATGGCGTAAGTGGCGAGCCGGAAGCCCTTGTCGGGCTCGAAGCGTTTCACCGCCTGCATCAGCCCGACATTGCCTTCGGAAATCACTTCCGAGATCGGCAGCCCATAGCCGCGATAGCCCATGGCGATCTTGGCGACGAGCCGCAAATGGCTGGTGACGAGCCGATGCGCGGCGTCGCGGTCGCCGTGCTCGCGCCAACGCTTGGCCAGCATGAATTCTTCTTGCGGTTCCAGCATCGGGAACCGCCTGATCTCTTCCAGATACCGGGTGAGGCCGGTTTCGCCAGAGAGAATGGGTAGTGCTGCAGTCTGGGCCATTATAGCGCCCTCCTCAATTCATGCCCCCGCGGGAGCGGCGGGCGAATGGCGCCGACGCTCCCCGAGCCGACGACGCCAGTTCCGTTATCTCGCACCCGCAACATACACGCTCGAATCAGGCGAACGGAAGGGATACGGCATCACTTCGGCGCGAGATTGCCTTGATCTCGGTCAAGTGGCCTGAAAAGCCGCGAAATCGGTAAAAAATCCCTACTTATTGCCGGATGGTTTAGCGCCGGTTCCGGCCCGACTGCCGGCGAGCGCATCACGCAAACGAACGAGATCACGCGGTAGTTCCGCCTTGAATCGTATGATTTCGCCGCTGCCGGGGTGCTTTACTGCGAGTATATGGGCATGGAGCGCCTGTCTGCCAAGGGCGGCCAGCGCAAATTGGGCGTCCGGCGGCAAAAGGGCGGATTTGGTGCGGAATCCGGCCCCGTAGGTCTCGTCGCCTAGGAGCGGATGGCCGATCGATGCCAAATGGACCCGAATCTGGTGGGTCCGGCCGGTTTCGAGGCGGCAGGCGATCAAACTCGCCACCGGCTGGTCGGGATTAGCCGGCTTTGCCGTATTGCCGGCGCGACGGGGGCTTGGCTCGCCAGGGTAACGCTCAAGCACCTGCCAATGGGTGACCGCCTCGCGGCCGCCTTCGCGCACCGCCATCCGGTCGCGTGCCCGCGTGTCGCGGTCGATCGGCTTGTCGATGGTGCCGTGCGGGCGCTCCGGCGCGCCCCAGACCAAGGCGAGATAGCCGCGTTCGAATGCTGCGTCGCTCCGGCCATGATCGGCGAATTGCGCGGCGAGCGCCCGGTGCGCGCGGTCGTGCTTCGCCACCACCATCAGCCCGGTCGTGTCCTTGTCGAGCCGGTGCACGATGCCGGGCCGCCGCTCGCCGCCGATGCCCGATAGGCTTTCGCCGCAATGCGCGATCAGTGCGTTGACCAGCGTGCCGGTCCAGTTGCCGGCGGCCGGATGGACGACAAGATTGCGCGGCTTGTCGATGACGATGATGTCTTCGTCCTCGTAGACGACGCTGAGCGGAATCGGTTCGGCCGCGGGCCTTGCGGGCTCGGGCGGCGGCACGTCGATGACGATCGCGTCGCCCGAATTGACGCGATGGCTCGGATCGCGGATCGTCTTGCCGTCGAGGAGGACCGCGCCGGCTTCGATCAGCGCCTTGATCCGCGATCGCGACAAAGCGGCAACCTGACCGGCGGCTTGGTCGGTCACTTGGTCGGCGAAACGGCGGGCGAGCACGCGGTCGAGCCGCTCGCCGGCCTCATCGGCGGCGACCAGCACCGACGTTTGCGTCGCAGTGACAGTCATGGTGACAGTTTTGGCCCAAAAATCCGACGACGACACACTAGCCGAGAATTCGCCTGAAGCGATGGCGCCCACGCTGGCGCGGGTGCGATTGCTGATGGTCATATCGGCTGTCACCACCGCGATTGCCATCGCCGCTGTGGTCGGCGTCGTCGGCTACCGCGTTTACCACGCCGGCGGAAGCGGCGCCGCGACGATGACCGACGGCACGGTCATGCTGCCCAAAGGCGCGCACGTCGTGTCCGCCGCTATCGGCGACGGCCGCATCGTCGTGACCCTGGAAATCGGCGGCCAGGATGAGGTCCGTATTTACGATCTCAAGACGCTGCAACAGACCGGCCGGCTGCAGTTTGGCACGGAGCAGTGAATTCCGTCATTCCGGGGGAGGCGCTTGCATGGCTGCTTTATCGCAGCTATTTCGAAGCCACGCTCCCTTCGTCTAGCGGTCTAGGACGCGGCCCTCTCAAGGCTGAAACACGGGTTCGATTCCCGTAGGGAGCGCCAATAGGAGCGGCGAAAGAGCGAGCTGCCCATGTGTTCCGTCACGGGGAAGTATTTCGCGGCGGGCAAGCTTGCGATCTGGCTGTTCACCGCGACGTTCGCCGTCTGTCAATTCGGCCGCCCCGCTATGTCTGCTCCGCTCAACCTGCAAACCGAACAAAAGTCGGATTTCTTCAGCTTTTTCCACCTCATTCCCGACGGCTCGCCCGTCGCAATTGCCGGGGCGCAATCTTGGCAGAGCTTCCGTCCGAGCGGCCCGAGTTTTCACAATCTGGTCGAAGTCGACATTCTCACCGACAAGGACGGCACGATCCGCGAAGCAAGGATCGGACTGGACCGGTCCTTCATCAACGATCCGCGCAATGGCGTCTTTGCACGGGATATCGCCAAGAGCTTTCTGACTTGGAGTGTCCGAGATCCCTCGCCGCAGACCGTAAGCTTGATCGCCAACTTGGCGGATTTATCCGGCGCCGGGAGCACGGTGATCGTGCGTGACTCCGCGGCGCCGCCGCCACCCGATGCGACGGGGCTCTATGGGGTCTATCTGGGACCTGCGCCGCATGCGACGTTTACGGACGGCGGCGTGACGCTCGCTTTCACAAATTTTCCGGGAGTGCTGGCGTCGGCGAGCATGATTGAGGACAACCCGATATCGCCCGCCACGGCCGGCGGTCCTGGATGGCTGCGCATCGACGCTCAATTCTGACGGCGGCTGAAGTCCGGTTTGTCCGCGCTGAGCCAGCCGGCACTTAGCGCATTCACGCCAGCGGCCAAACCCGCACCGCGTCGGCGTCGATGTCGAAGCGGCAGGCGCTGCCGGGAACGGGATCGACGTAGCCGGCCGTAGCGTCGATCGACGCCTCGCCAAAACGCAGCGTGATCTGATGACCCGCGGCGATGCGGGTAACGGCTTCGACTACGCCACTGTAGCGGCCGGTCTCGCTCAAGCGCACGCGCGCCGGCGACACGGTCCAGCCGACATGCGCCCCGGGTGTTAGCGGCGGCCCGGCGACTTTGAGCACGACATCCGCGCCAATCGCGATGCTGTCGGCGCCGACCGCGATGCCGTCGGCGGCATGATCGGCGCCGAGAAGCCGTGCCACCGTTTCGTTGTTCGGCCGCCGAAACACTTCGTCAGTCGGGCCCGATTGGAGGACCCGGCCGTTTTCGAATACGAGAATTTCATCGGCGAGCATCGCCGCCTCCGCCGGATCGTGGGTGACGAGAATTGTCGTCGCGGTGAGCTCGTTTTGCAGCGCCAGCATTTCCCGCCGCAGCCTCGCGCGCAGCGGCGCGTCGAGCGCGGAAAACGGCTCGTCGAGCAGCAACAGGCGGGCAGGGCGCACCAGCGCACGCGCCAGTGCGACGCGTTGTTGTTGACCGAGCGAGAGCGCCTCGGGACGCCGCCGTTCGAGGCCGCGAAGTCCGAGACGATCGATCCAATGCTTTGCCGAATCCGGATCGGCGCCCAGCGGAAACTCAAGCTGCTCGACCACCGTGAGGTGGGGGAACAGGCCGTAATTTTGCGGCACATAGGCAATGCCGCGCGCGGCGGGTTCGAGCGAAGCGATGTCACGGCCATCGAGCAGGATGCTGCCGCGATCGCAAGCTTCGATGCCGGCAATCATCTTCAGCGTCAGCGATTTGCCCGAGCCGGACGGCCCGACGATGGCGAGACGGCGCGCCTGCGGCGACCACGCGACGTCGAGATGGAAACTGCCGAGCCGCTTTTGCAGTTGCAGAGCGAGATCGACCGCGCGGGTCGTCGCGGCAGGCCGCGCGGCAATATCGGGCGGCACGCCGGGCAACGCGCCGGCCGATGATGCCACCGCCGCTCGTGCCGAAGCCCGATTGCCGGCAAATGTACTGAACAGCATGATCGCCAGCGCCAGCCCGACCGCGGGCAGCAGCACCGGCAGCATCGCCGGAAGACCTTGCGCGCCGAACGCGACATAGGTGTAAACCGGCAGCGAGTAGGGATGATAGGCGACCATTACCGTGGCGCCGAATTCGCCGAAGGCGCGCAGCCACGCCAGCAACAGTCCGGAAACAATGGCCGGCCGCACGATCGGCATGCTGACGCGGAAGAACACGTAGAGCGGACCGCGCCCGAGCGTCGCGGCGACGTCCTCGAGGCCCGGATCCATCGCGGCGAACGCCGAACGCGCGGCGATGATCAGAAACGGCGCGGCGACGAAAACTTCGGCAAGCACGATGCCGGCGAAGGAATCGGTCAGCGCGCCGCCGGTGAGACGGCCGACGGGCGTCGCGTAGCCGACCAGAAACAGCAGCAGGATGCCGCTGGCGAGCGGCGGTAAAGCCAGCGGCAGCTGGACGAGAAAGCCCAACAACCCGACGGCGCGGCCCGAAACCCGCGCCAACAGATAACCGAGCGGAATGCCGCCGAGCGCGATCAGCACCGTCGCCGTCGTTGCGCTTGCGATCGAAACGGCCGACGCGCGAACGAGCGCCGCCGTGTCGACGGAATTCCAATCGGCAATTCCCGCCTGCTGCGCTCCCGCAATCAGCGGCGCGATCAGATAGATCGCGAGCAGCCCGGCGAGCCAGGGAATAAGTGCGGGAACGCGGCGCGTCACGTGTCCTGGTTCACCTGGCTCGGTTCACTACTTGGTTCATTTGGCCTGATCGAGCAGCGATTGGATGTCTTTCGGCATGCCGCCGGCATCTCCGGAGAGCGCCAGCTTTTGCACGCCGAGCCCGTGCGCCTTCATCAAGCTTTGTCCGTCGTCGCCGAGAAGAAACGCAACGAATTTGTCGGCGCCGTCGGCATTCGGCGCATTATGCAGAATGGTGGCGGTGTACACAGCCTTGGGCGCGATTTCGGCCGGCAGCGCAAGCGCCGGTATCTTGGCGTCCGCGGTTTCGGTCGAATAGAAAAAGCCGGCATCGAGCTGACCCGATTGCAGGCGGCCGACCAGAGTTTCCTCCGGCAATACCTGGTCCGGGTTGTCGGGCGTGCCGAGCACTTTTTCCGACAGTTCTGGGCTTTTGTAGAAGGTTTCCGCCTGTTTCATCAGCGTCACCGTAAGCGCGCCCTTGGGATCGAGCTTCGGGTCGGTGCGGCCGATCTTGATTCCCGGCTCCATGAGCACCTGATACCACGGCTTCGATTTGAAGTCGGCGGCGAACTTACTCGATACATTGTAGCCGATGACGACCGGAGATTGGGCGAAGGTAACGTACCAGCTCACCCAATCGCCGTTCGCCGCGCCCATCAGGCTGTCGTTGACCTTGGGACTGGCGCTGACGAACACGTCGCCCTGACGGAGCTTGCCCTTGATCTGATTGGCAAGCCCGCTCGATCCGCCGGCAAAGCCCTGGAACGTGTCGCCGCTCGCCTTGTCGAAGGCCGGCCCGACGCCGTGTTCCATCAGATTGACCAGCGATCCGGCGTAAAGCACGTTGACTTTCCCCGCGGCAAAAGCCGCGGGAGGCGACGACAGGCCGGCTGTGAGTAGTGCCGCGCCCGACAGTAGCAACAGCGTGGTAAATCGTCGAGCAGATTTAACGACGGAAAGCATTGGCATCTCCTTCATAGCTGTGAGTAGTTCAATCCGGCGTGACTACAAATGTGAGAGCGTGCGCCGTCGTGCCGCTGAGCTCGACGGTAAATGGCGCTGCGGCAAGCTCGAATTTCACGCTCTTGGCGATGCCGGCGCAGCCGCTCGCTCCGCTGAACGCGGTTGATTTCAAGGCGATCCCATTTTGGATAACGTCGATCCAAGCCGGTCCCGCAAGCGTGACGCGATAGGTGCCCGATTTCGGAATTGCCGAAAGGCGGATAAACCCGGCGTATGTGACGGGAGATTTCGGCGCGCGCGACGGCGGCACGGGCAGTTTCGCGTCGGCGTACGGCGCCAGCGCGACAGTCACCGCCGTCCCCGGCGGCTGCAGCGTTTCGCCGCCGGACGGCAGTTGCGACGGCGACGCCAGCAGAGCGCGCTCATGGTCGAGCGGCCACTTGAATTTGTCGCAGCCGACGGGCTCCTGCGCCAATGCCGGCGCCGCGATCAGAAGCGCGATCGGAATAAGCCAATGTTTCTTCATGGCGGCTGCCTAGGCAACGCCGATCATGACGTCGGAGGCTTTGATGACGACGATTGCCGCATCGCCGGCTTTCAAGCCGAGCTCGTCGACGGCTTCGTTGGTAATCGAGGACGTGATGACTTGGCCGGGAGCGATTTCGACCCGCACATGAGCGGTCGTTGCACCCTTTTTCACCTCGATAATTTTTCCTTTAATTTGATTGCGCGCGCTCAATTTCATGAAATTCCTCGAAATAGTTCGTCGCGCGGCTAAAACCGCGCGAATCGCACGTTTTCATGGATTTGGGGGACAAACTTCGGAGGCGCATTCCGAAGTATTGAAGACGCGCTTACGGCGCGTCAGTGTCGAGCGGCAGACTAGCAAGGATTGCTTAGAGCGCAAAGCCCCAAGAAAACGCGCTATATCGCGTCATATATGACGAAACGCCGCAACGCAGCTGCTGTCGGCCAGCGGCAGCAATGACCGAGTCGATGGGGCCGATGACGACGTGGCCGATGACGACGTGGCCGATGACGACGTGGCCGATGACGACGTGGCCGATGACGACGAGGCGCGCGCTACCCGGCTTGCCGGCAAGCCTCGCGGATTCGCTCCACGAGCGTGTTGCTGAGGAACGGCTTTTCCACGATCGGAACGGCGGCCTTGGCGGCACGCAAGCTCAACGCCTCGTTGGGCTGGCTGATAACGAGAATGGCCGGCGTCGCGACCTTGTGCTCGCGCAGGAGCGCGATCAGCTCCATGCCGCTCATGCCGGGCATGCGTTGATCGACGACGAAACAATCGCAATCGCCGAAATCGCCGGAGCGCAGAAGCTCGGTGCCGCTCCGATAGGTGCGGACTATAAAGCCTTCGAGCTCAAGTGAAAATTTCAGTGAATTGCAGACCGCCACATCGTCGTCGACGACGGCGATGACCGGAAATTTTGCTGCCAATTGGGACTGCGGCGTCATAGCGGCGTGAATTGAAGGGAAACCGGCCCGGCCGCATTGATATGGCTCAATTCGGTGCACCACCCGAGCGCAGGTCAACTAGTCCTATTCCAGCATGCCGATGACCAGCGCCATACGCACCAGGTCGGAGAGGCTTCCGGCCTGCATCTTGTTCATGAGGTTAGCCCGGTAAATCTCCACGGTCCGCGGGCTGATGCCGAGGTCGAAGGCGATCTGCTTGTTGGCGCGGCCGGCGACCAGGCCGCCCAGCACGTCGCGCTCGCGGGCTGACAGCGTTCGCAGACGGCTGTCGATCTCCGCACGTTCGCTGTCGCGCCTGGCCTGGCCGCCGTGCTGTTGCAGCGCCGCTTCGACGCTGGCCAGCAGCACTTCGTCGTCGAAAGGCTTTTCCAGGAAATCCACCGCGCCGATTTTCATGGCCTCGACCGCGAGCGCGACGTCGCCGTGGCCGGTGATGACGATCACCGATACGGCGACCTTGAGCTCCTTCAAGCGCCGCAACAGGTCGATCCCGCTCATGTCCGGCATGCGCACATCGGTGATGATGCAGCTTAGGCTCGGATCGGGCAGCGCCTCGAGGAACGCTGTGGCGCTGGCGTAGCTCTTTGCCTCTATCGCGGCAGTGCGCAGCAGAAAGGCTAGCAATTCGCGAAGCGCATCGTCGTCATCGATGATGTGCACCAGTCCTTTTTCAGCCGCCATCCGCAGCCTCCTCCTTGGTCACGGCGGGCAAGGTGAAGGAAAACACCATGCCGCCGCCGCTGTTCGGCCGCGCCGAGATCGCGCCGCCATGGGCCTCGATGATGGTGCGCGAAATCGACAGGCCGACGCCCATGCCCGTGCGTTTCGTGGTGACAAAGGGCTGGAACAATTGCGCGGCGATCTCCGGCGCAATTCCGGCGCCGGAATCGGCGACGCTGATCTCGATCGAGCCGTTTTGCGCCGGCGCTGTCGCGATAGCCAGTTCTCGCGTCGTGGAATCCTCCATCGCCTCGACGGCATTGCGCATGAGATTGAGCAAAACCTGCTGCACCTGGACCCTGTCGGCAAGCACGAAATCGAGCCCCGGCGCGAAGGCGTAGCGCACCCGCACGCCTTTGTCCTTGGCGCCGACCAGCGCCAGCGCGCTTGCCTCCTCGACCAGCTTCTTTACATCCTCGACCCGCCGCTCGCTCTCGCCGCGGGCGACGAAATCGCGGAGCCGGCGGATGATATTGCCGGCGCGCAATGCCTGATCGGCGGCCTTGTCCATGGCGTCGCGAACCAAGTCGGCGTTCTCATCGGATCGGTTGGCCAGGAGCCGGCGCGATCCTTTCATGTAATTGGCGATGGCCGACAGCGGCTGGTTGAGCTCATGGGCAAGCGCCGAAGCCATTTCGCCCATCGCGGTCAGCCGCGACATGTGGACGAGTTCGGACTGCAATTCCTGCAGCCGGGCTTCGGTGTCCTGCCTCTCGGTGAGATCGCGAATGAAGCCGGTGAAGAAGCGCCGATCGCGCACGTGCATCTCTCCGACGGCAAGCTCCATGGGAAAGGTCGAGCCGTCGCGGCGCTGGCCGACGACGACACGGCCGATGCCGATGATCCGCCGCTCTCCGGTGCGCAGATAACGGTTAAGGTAGCTGTCGTGGTCCTCGCGGTATGGCGTCGGCATCAGAAGTCTTGACATTTTTTCCACGACATCCGGCGCGGCATGGCCGAACAAACGCTCCGCGGCCGAACTGAAGGACTGGATGAGGCCGCGTTCGTCGATGACGATCATGGCTTCGGGAATGCTGTCGAGGATCGATGCGAGATGAGCGGCGCGCGCCTCGGCATCTTGCGCATTCGAAGTTGCGGCGCGGCGAAAGCGAGACAGCATCTCGCCGCGCCACGATATGCCGATGCCGACCAGGGCGAAGACCGCGGCGGTCACCGCGTCCGCTGCCGATAGCATGCGGAAGTCCCTGATGAAAAACAGGCCAAGCGTTACGCCAAGGGCAGTGGCCAGTAGGCCGGGCCCCCAGCCGCCGACCGCCGAAGCGATCAGAATAGCCGGGATAAAGAAAAGGTACGAAGCCTGGCCGCGCAGTACATCGGCCAGCGCCAGCTCGGCGGCAAGCCCGACCGCAATGGCGACAATCGCGGCGCCATAGTGTCCGGCAATTCTGCGCCAAGCCCGCGGCGCCAATCCCGCCGGAGCCGTGAACAATCGCGAACCGGGCGAAGTTTCAGCCATTGCAAGGCCGGTGAACCGTCTACTGTCATCTCGGCCCGGATCAGCATTAACACTGCTAATTCAAAGGCTTCGCGATTAGATATCCCTAAGCATAAGGGGAAACCCTTAGGGTCAATATCTGAATTTTCCGCGTCTCAGCCGAGGCTTAGCAATACCTCCCGACGCTCCTGGAGGTAAAGGCCCATGCACACGCGCAGCGCAATTCGCACCGACGTCATCCGCCGCCCCGTCGTCTCCACGCGCCAAGTGGCGCTTGTTCCTAGTTCCTTGCACGACGACGCGCTCGCTACCGGCGCGCTCGACCAATCGATGCAGCTGATGGGTGCGACGATGGCCTATCCGCGCAATTCCGAAATTTTCGGCGACAACGAAGCGGCCGACTACCTGTACAAAGTGGTCAGCGGCAGTGTCCGCACCTATAAGATTCTCAGCGATGGCCGCCGTCAGATCGGCGGGTTTTATCTTCCCGGCGATATTTTCGGTCTTGAATTCACCGACGAGCATACGCTGTCCGCCGAGGCGATCGCCGACACCAAAGTGCTCGTGGTCAAGCGCAGCGCAATCAACGCATTGGCCGGGCGCGATGCGTCGGTCGCCCGGCAGCTCTTCACGCTGACCGGGCGCGAGCTGCACCGGGTGCAGGATCGCATTCTGCTCCTCATCAAGAGCGCGCAGGAGCGCGTCGCGAGCTTCCTCTTGGAAATGTCGGAGCGCGTGTCGGGTGCCAATGCCATTGAGCTTCCGATGTCGCGCCAGGATATCGCCGATTACCTCGGCCTGACGATCGAGACAGTGTCGCGGACGCTCACTTCGTTGGAAGACGTAGCCGCGATCGAAGTGCCGACGTCGCGCCGCATCGTGCTGCGCAATCGTTTGGCGCTGAGCCGCATGAACGGTTGAGATCGCACGCTCGTTTCGAGACGCAATTCACGGATGGAGAGGGGTCATGCAAGTCAAAGATGTCATGACGCGGAACGTCATTTCTATCGGTGCTGACGAGCCAGTCATCAAGGCTGCGCGCATGATGCTGGAGAATCGGATCAGCGGACTGCCCGTGGTCGACGCGAAGAGCCAGTTGGTCGGTGTCGTGACCGAAGGAGATTTTCTCCGGCGCCGCGAAATCGGCACCGAGCGGCAGCGTCCGAAATGGCTCGAATTCGTCCTCGGCCCGGGCAAACTGGCCCAGGAATACGTGCAAACTTCGGGAAGGAAAGTCGCGGAGATCATGACGCTCAATCCTTGGACCGTTGGCGAAGACGATGCGCTCGAGGATGTCGTCGAAATCATGGAACGCCGTCACATCAAGCGGCTTCCCGTTATCCGGGCCGGGCAGATGGTCGGCATTATCAGCCGCGCCAATCTGATGCACGCGCTGGCGAGTTTATCCCGCGACATTCCGGCTCCGGCCGGCGGCGATTCGGCGATCCGCGACAACATCATTGCGGCGCTTGGCAAGCAGCATTGGGCGCCGCACGTCAACGTCGTTGTCAAAAATGGCGTCGCCGAAATTTGGGGCATCGTCACCGACGACCGTGAGCGTCAGGCACTAGTCGTTGCCACCGAAAATGTACCCGGTGTCGCGAAGGTGCGTGACCATCTGGTCTGGGTCGAGCCGATGTCGGGCATGGCGTTTCCTTCCGTCGAAGACGAAGCCAAGGAACGCGCGGCGTCGTGAGACGGCGTCCGGCGGAAATGGGATCAAATCATGCAGTGGATCGTGCGCTTATGCATCGGCATTGCCAGCCTCGCCAATATCGCGGCGATTCTGTTGACGATGACGGCTTCGCCGGCAAAGGCCGATAACGTGCTGTCGCCGGCGGCCCAACGCGGCTTCGTTCTGCTGCGCGAGGATTGCACGCGCTGCCACGCGATCGGCAAGGTCGGCGACAGCCCGCTAAAAATCGCGCCGCCGTTCCGCACGCTGCATGAGCGCTATCCGGTCGAGGATCTCGAAGAGCCTCTCGCCGAGGGCATCATCACCGGCCATCCGACTATGCCGGAATTCCGTTTCGACCCCGGCCAGGTCGGCGACATCATCGCCTACCTGAAGTCGCTCGAGCACTAAATCGGCAATGTTTGGGCGAAGTAGCTCGATTCATGTGAATAAAAAAGCCGCGTTGATCTAGGTCAACGTCAGCCGCGCCCGCGCATGTTTTGAGGGCTGATAAAGCAAAATCCTCGCTGGTACGGGCCCGCCACATGACTCCATCGCACGTGCAACCGAAACTTATGACGCTGGGAGAAGGCGGCTTGGCGGCCGCCATGACCGCGCTCGCTTTCCTTTCCATCGTCGTCGCCGCCAAAGCCTACACCCCGGAATACGCGTTTCACGCCTATCTGTTCGCCGCGGCAAGCGTCGCTTCGGTGTTTGTCATCGTCAATCGCTATTTCGAGCGCAGCCCCGAGGCTCCGCCGCTCGAAATCGACGGCAAGCCGAACTACAATATGGGACCGGTCAAGCTGGCGACCTTGCTCTCCGTTTTTTGGGGCATCGTCGGCATGACAGTGGGCCTTTGGATCGCGCTCGAGCTTGCCTATCCGGCGCTCAACTTCGGTCTTGCTTATATTTCTTTCGGCCGCCTGCGCCCGCTGCACACCTCCGCCGTGATTTTCGCGTTCGGCGGCAATGTGCTGCTCGCAACCTCGTTCTACGTGGTGCAGCGCACCTGCCGCGCGCGGCTCGTCGGCGACCTGGCGCCGTGGTTCGTTATCCTCGGCTACAATTTCTTCATCATCATTGCCGGCACCGGCTATCTCCTCGGCATCACGCAATCCAAGGAATATGCCGAACCGGAATGGTATGCCGATCTTTGGCTGACGATCGTCTGGGTCACCTATCTGCTAATCTTCATGGGCACGCTGATGCGGCGCAAAGAGCCGCATATCTACGTCGCCAATTGGTTCTATCTCGCCTTCATTATCACCATCGCGGTTTTGCACGTCACCAACAATGCCGCGATTCCGGTGTCGTTGTTCTCGTCGAAATCCTACATCGTGTGGGCCGGCGTTCAAGACGCCATGGTGGAATGGTGGTACGGCCACAACGCGGTGGGCTTTTTCCTCACCGCGGGATTCCTCGGGATCATGTATTACTTCATCCCGAAGCGCGCCGAGCGGCCGGTCTATAGCTATCGCCTCTCCATCATTCACTTCTGGGCGCTGATCTTCCTCTACATCTGGGCCGGTCCGCATCACCTGCACTACACGGCGCTGCCGGATTGGACGCAAACGCTCGGCATGACGTTTTCAATCATGCTGTGGATGCCGTCCTGGGGCGGCATGATCAACGGACTGATGACGCTGTCCGGCGCGTGGGACAAGCTGCGTACCGACCCGGTGCTGCGCATGATGGTGCTGTCGGTCGCGTTCTACGGCATGGCCACTTTCGAAGGACCGGTAATGTCCATCAAAGAGGTCAATTCGCTGTCGCACTACACCGACTGGACCATCGGTCACGTGCATTCCGGGGCGCTCGGCTGGGTCGGCTTCATTTCGTTCGGCGCGATCTATTGCCTGGTGCCGTGGCTGTGGAACCGGCCGCTGTATTCGCTGCGGCTGGTGAACTGGCATTTCTGGATCGCGACCATCGGTATCGTCGTCTACGTCACCTCGATGTGGGTGTCGGGTATCCTTCAAGGGTTGATGTGGCGCTCCTACACCGGTCTCGGCTTCCTCGAATATTCCTTCATCGAGACGGTGCAGGCGATGCATCCGTTCTACGTGATCCGCGCGCTGGGCGGCTCGCTGTTCCTCGCCGGCGCTCTGATCATGGCCTTCAATGTGTGGCGGACGATCTATCCGCCGCGTCAAGAGCTGGTGCCGGCCGCCGGCCTGGCTCCGGCCGAGTAGGGGGATCGCAGATGTCCACTTCGCTTTGGCAGAAACACGGGATCCTCGAACGCAACTCGATCCTGTTGCTGGTCGGTATTCTGATCGTGATCGCCATCGGCGGCCTCGTGGAAGTCATACCCTTGTTCTACCTGAAGAGCACGATCGAGACCGCCGACGGCATGCGGCCTTACACGCCGCTCGAACTTGCCGGCCGCAACATCTACGTCAGCGAGGGCTGTTATTTGTGCCACTCGCAGATGATCCGGGCGCTGCGCGACGAGGTCGAGCGCTATGGCCACTACTCGCTCGCCGCCGAGAGCCAATACGATCACCCGTTCCAATGGGGCTCGAAACGCAACGGCCCGGATTTGGCGCGGGTCGGCGGCAAATATTCCGACGACTGGCACCGTGATCACCTGAACAATCCGCGCGCGGTGGTCCCGGGATCGATCATGCCGGCCTATCCGTGGCTGTTCACCACCGATCTCGACTATTCGCACATCGCGCAGGATATGAAGGTCCAGTCGGATCTCGGCGTGCCGTACACCGATGCGATGATCGACAGCGCACTCGCCGACGTTCGCACGCAGGCGACCGACAACGCGCCGGATGCCGACGCGCTCGCCAAGCGCTACCCGAAGGCACAAGCCCGCGATTTCGACGGCAACCCGGACCGCGTCACCGACGCCGACGCGCTGATCGCTTACCTGCAGATGCTGGGAACGCTGGTCGACTTCAGGCTCTACAACGACAAAGCAAATATCCGCTGAGGAGACGATCGTGTCGCCAACCTACGCCTTCTTCTCGCATTTCGCCCAGACCTGGGGGCTGATCTACTTCCTCCTGATTTTCCTCGTGGTGCTCGTCTACGCACTATGGCCATCGAAGCAAAAAGAGTTCGACGAGTCGGCACGCGTGCCGCTGCGGGAGGATTGATATGACCGACCGCAGCGAGCACGCCAAAGAGCATCAGCACGGCACCACCGGCCACGAATGGGACGGCATTCATGAGTTGAATACGCCGCTGCCGCGCTGGTGGCTGTGGTTGTTCTACGCGACCATCGTCTGGGCGGTCGGCTATTGGGTGGTCTATCCGGCCTGGCCGCTGGTATCGTCCTATACCAACGGCGCTTTCAATTGGCATGCGCGCTCCGCGGTCGCGACCGATCTCGCGGCGCTGCAGGAAGAGCGCCAGCCGATGATGGCCAAACTCGCGGCCGCTTCGCTGCAACAAATCGAAACGACGCCGCAACTGCTCGACTTCGCCCGTGCGCTCGGCGGCCGCGCCTTCGCCGACAATTGTGCGCCGTGCCATGGCGCCGGCGGCGGCGGCGCCAAGGGCTATCCCAATCTCGTCGATAACGACTGGCTGTGGGGCGGCACGCTCGCCGATATCCAGCAAACCATCACGCACGGCGCGCGTTCCGGCGACGACCAGGGCCATCAAGGGTCGATGCCGGCATTCGGCCGCGATGGCATGCTCAAGCGCGACGACATTGTGACCGTCGCCAATTACGTGCGCTCGCTGTCGGGGCTTTCGACGACGCCCGGCGCCGATCTCGCTGCCGGCGCGAAAGTCTTCGCCGCGAATTGCGCCGTTTGTCACGGACCGCAAGGCAAGGGCAACCGCTCGGTCGGCGCGCCGAACCTGACCGATCAGATCTGGCTCTACGGGTCCGACACCGACACGATTATCGACGGCATCTGGAACGGCCACGGCGGCGTGATGCCGGCCTGGGGCGGGAAGCTCGATCCGGTGACCATCAAGGCGCTGGCGGTTTACGTTCACACCTTCGGCGGCGGAGAGTGACGGATGTGCCCCGGTTGCTCATCGGTGCTCGCTATCGAAGGCTTGAATGCGGAGCGGCCGGGGCCGCCGCTTGCCGACCTCGCCGAGAGCGCAAAGCTTGCGCCGCAGCGGCCGGCCGCAACCGAACCGCAACTGCACGACGATAATCCTGGCGACAACCCCGACGATGAGCCGCTCTATGCCGCGCGCAAGAAGATCTATCCGCAGCATGTGACCGGCACGTTTCGCCGCGTGAAATGGGCGGTGCTCATCGTCACGCTCGGCATCTACTACTTCCTGCCGTTCATCCGCTGGGATCGCGGCCCGAACGCGCCGAGCCAGGCGGTGCTGCTCGACATTCCCGGCCGGCGTTTCTATTTTTTCTTCATCGAGATCTGGCCGCAGGAAGTCTATTACCTGACCGGGCTCCTGATCCTTGCGGCAATGACGCTGTTCCTGATGAATGCGCTCGCCGGGCGGGTGTGGTGCGGCTATCTGTGTCCGCAAACGGTGTGGACCGATCTGTTCGTCACCATCGAACGCTGGATCGAAGGCGACCGGCGCGAACATCTTTTGCGCGATCGGCAACCGTGGACGTTCGAGCGCGCCGCGCGCAGCGTTTCCAAGCATTTCTGGTGGCTGATGATCGCGTGGTGGACCGGCGGCGCCTGGGTTCTGTATTTCGCCGACGCGCCGACCTTGGTGAAGAACTTGGCGACGTTTCAGGCCCCGATCGCGGCTTATATTTTTATCGGCCTGCTGACGTTTACGACCTACGCGCTGGCCGGTTGGATGCGCGAGCAGGTCTGCGTCTATATGTGTCCTTGGCCGCGCATCCAGGCGGCCTTGACCGATGAATACGCGCTCAACGTCACCTATCGTTACGATCGCGGCGAGCCGCGCGCCTCGCTGAAGAAGGCCGCGACGCTGCATGAGCATGGCCAGCCGGCCGGCGACTGCATCGACTGCCTGCAATGCGTGCACGTCTGTCCGACCGGAGTCGATATCCGCAACGGCCCCGATCTCGGCTGCATCCAATGCGGGCTGTGCATTGACGCTTGCGACGCGGTGATGGCGAAGATCGGCCGGCCGACGCGTCTGATCGCCTACGATACCGACATCAACATCAGAAACCGCCAGCAGGGCAAGCCGGCATTCTATCGGCTCGTACGCTCGCGCACGGTGCTCTATGCCGTGATTATCGTGCTTGTCGGCGCGATCATGACCTATGCGCTGGCGACGCGACACAGTGACAGCGTCAGCGTCATTCACGACCGCAACCCGATATTCGTCCGTCTTTCCGACGGCGCGTTGCGCAACGGCTACACCATCCGCATTCTCAACAAGACGCTTGATGCGCAAAGCTACGCGCTCAAGATTTCCGGTCTGCCCGACGCCGAGCTCGACGTCATCGGCAGCGAAGGAAATTCCGGCGGCAATCCCGTCATCTATGTCGGTCCCGATCAAAGCCGCGAAATGCGCGTGCTGGTGACGACGCATCAAAAACTCGAAGCGGACGCCTCGATCCCTCTGACTTTCACCGTGGTTCCCGTCGACGGCGGCGTCGCGGCAAACGCCGCCGATCATTTCCTGGGACCATAACGGAGCAATCGATGACCCAATTTGGCCGGCAGGAGACGGAACGGGGCAGGCCGCCGCGGCGGTGGACTGGCTGGACGATATTGCTCTCGCTTCTCGGTTTTTTCGGCGTCGTCTTCGCCGTCAACGGCGTGATGATTTACGAGGCGCTGTCGACATTGAGCGGCGTCGATACCGACAGCGCTTATCAGGCCGGCCTCATGTACGAGCAGAGCGTCGCGATGGCCAAGGCACAAGACGAGCGGCACTGGCGCGTCGATGCCAAGCTGACGCCGTCGCCGGCCGGCGAACGGCTGGACGTGAATGCCCGCGATGCCGCCGGTCAACCGCTCGGCGGCATCGAGGCTTCCGCCATTTTCGAACGCCCGACCGACCGGCGTCTGGATCGGAGCGTCGTGCTGGTCGAGGATGCGGCAGGGCGCTTCCACGGCAGCGCCGACGTCACGGTCGGGCAATGGGATCTCGTCATCGAGCTGACGCATCACGGCGAGCAGCTATTCCGATCGAGGAACCGCGTCATGTTGAAGTGAGCGCCACACATGGCCGAAACGCTTGATCTGTCGCAATTCGTTGAGTTGAGCGACGCCGGCGCGGCGCACATGACGCTCGCCGTCGACGGCGTCGCGTGCGCCGGCTGCATCCGCAAGATCGAGAGCGGGCTGACCAAGCTGCCGGGAGTGGTCGACGCGCGGCTGAACTTCACCCAGCGCCGTCTTGCCGTCGATTGGCGCGACAATGAGATCGGCGCCGCGGACATCATGAAGGCGCTTGAAGACATCGGCTACCACGCCCATCCGTTCGCGCCCGAACGCGCCGAGGCCGACGACAGCCGCCGGCCAAGTGGCTGTTGAAATGTCTCGCGGTCGCCGGCTTTGCGGCGATGAACGTCATGCTGCTGTCGATCTCGGTGTGGTCGGGCAATGTATCCGACATGACGCAGGTGACGCGCGATCTGTTCCACTGGCTCTCCGCGCTGATCGCGTTGCCGGCGGCCGCTTACGCGGGGCAGCCGTTCTTTCGAAGCGCTTGGCGCGCCTTGCGTAGGCGCGAGCTGAACATGGATGTGCCGATCACGGTCGGCGTCACGCTGGCGCTCGCTCTGTCGCTCTACGAGACCGCGACGCATTCCGTCCATGCCTATTTCGATTCCGCGCTCATGCTGTTGTTCTTTTTGTTGTGCGGCCGCTACCTCGATCTGGCGATGCGGCGCAAGACCAAAGTGTTTGCCGGCAATCTCGCCTCGTTCAAGGCGGAGTTCGCGCACCGGCTCGACGGTAACGGCGAATTGACCCGGCTGCCGGTCTCCGGCCTGGTGCCCGGCGACCGCGTGCTGGTCCGGCCCGGCGAGCTCATTCCGGCCGACGGCGTCATTCTCACCGGCTCGTCGGCAATCGACGAGAGCCTGGTAACGGGCGAGACCGTGCCGCGCGCCATCGCGACGGGAGCGACGGTTTACGCCGGAAGCATCAATGGCTCCGGCGCGCTCACCTTGAAAGTCGTCGTCGCCGGCGCCGGCACGCTGGTCGATGAGGTGGAGCGGCTTCTCGACAAGGCGACGGCGGCCAAGTCACGCACGGTGCGCCTTGCCGATCGCGCGGCGCGGCTCTATGCGCCCGTGGTCCATACGGCGGCGGCTCTCACCTGCGTCGGCTGGTTGATCGCCGGTGCGTCGCTGCACGATGCCATCGTCACCGCCATTGCCGTGCTCATCATCACCTGCCCCTGCGCCATCGCGCTGGCCATTCCCGCGGTGCAAGTGGTGGCGGCGGGTCAACTGTTCCGGTCCGGCGTCATTCTCAATTGCGGCGATGCGATCGAGCGGCTGGCCGAGATCGACACCGTCGTCTTCGACAAGACCGGCACGCTGACGCTTCCCGATCCCGCTGTCGATGCAACCTCGATCGATCCCGATCTCCTGGAACGCGCGGCGCGGCTTGCTTTGTCGAGCCATCACCCGCTGGCGGCAGCTTTGGCGCGCCAGGCGCGCGAGCGCGCGCCTTATCCGGGCGCGGTGGAAGAGCCGGGACGCGGCGTGCGTGCACTAATCGAGGGCGGGGAAGCCCGCCTCGGCAGCGCAGTATTTTGTGGCCTTGGCGATGCGGCGTCGCAGGCCGTGCGCGATCGCGACGCTTCTTGCATCGCCTTTACGCATGCCGGCCGGACGGCGGTCATCCCGATCCGGCAGAGCCTGCGGCCCGATGCCGTTGCCGTGACGCAAGCACTCGTGGCGCGCGGCCTCGATCTCATGGTGCTCTCGGGCGACCGGCCGGAGGCGGTCCGTCCGGTGGCGGAACGCCTTGGACTTAAGCAATGGCTTGCGGCTTTGACGCCGACGGAAAAAATCGCGGTCATCGAGCTTTTGAAGTCGCAGGGCCGCCGCGTTCTGATGGTCGGCGATGGATTAAATGACGCGCCCGCGCTCGCCGCCGCTCACGCCTCGCTGTCGCCGATCACGGCCGCGCATCTCACTCAGGCGCATGCCGACGCGCTTTTTCTGGGCGACCGTCTCGCGCCGGTGCTGCGCGCCGTCATGCTGGCGCGGCGCGCGCGCGACCTGATGCGGCAGAATCTTGCGCTCGCGGTGGTCTACAATGCGATCGCCGTGCCGATCGCGGTGGCGGGCCTGGTCACGCCGCTGATCGCGGCGCTGGCCATGTCGGGTTCGTCGATCCTGGTGACGTTGAACGCCTTGCGCGCGCGGCTCGCCGCGCCGCCGTCATTATCCGCGCAGGCCGACGGTCCAGTCACCGGGCGCGGTGACGGATTGATCGCGGGCGCCTCGGATGCTGGATGTCCCGCCGCCGCGGGCGCTGACAGCATGGCGCAAAACGGCGTCGGATTGGAGTTCGTGCCGTGAATGTCCTGATCTATCTCGTGCCGCTGGCGCTTTTGCTCGGTCTGACCGGGCTCGTCGGTTTCATGTGGACGCTCAAACACGGCCAATACGATGATCTTGAGGGCGCCGCGGTTCGCATCCTGCCTGACGACGACATTGAGACCTAGCACCGGCGCCTAATGCGTCTTGCCGGCCGGCTGCGGAGTGTATGTCGCCCGTTGTTCCACGCGACAGACGTTTTCTATTTTATCGCCGCGTAAGCGCGTCAGGACGCGTGGCGGCATGGTCTGCTGCTCGGCCATTCCGCCGTCGATTTCGATAAGGTTCTGTCCGTCCGCCCGAACGACAAAAGCATTCGAACCGTGGCAGTTCGTCATGTCCTCTTGCGCGGCGAGAAGCGCGGTGTTGCGCGGACTGTTTTCGATGTCCTGGCCGTGCAGCAACACCACGCCGGCCGCATGGCATCCAGCCCCGGCGCTGCTCTCGTATGCGAAATAGCCGACCGCGACGGGAGCGGCGGCCGGATCCAGCTTTATATTCAAATAGCGCGCGATAGAGGGACTGAACGGGCCAGGAAGATCGAGCGTCGAGGCGTCCGCCACGGTGATTTCGTTCGCGAGCTTTCGGGTCGGCAGTTTTTGCAACGGTTTGCCGGCGCGGACTTCCTTACAGAGCGCAGGCGCATGGTCTTCGGTCAGCGCCGCCGAATAATGCCGCTTGAACTGGCAAAGCTCGCCACCGTCGGGTTTGACAACGTCATACGGTCCATCGTCTGCCTCGTAGACGACGTAATACGCGCCCTTGAACCGAAAGATGCGCGGAATCGTTCCGAGCTCCATGTCTTGGCCGATCGAACCATAAAAATTCACTTCGCTGCTTGGTGCGGCCGCTTGCTCGGCGGCCGATAGCGGCTTGGTGCTGGCGACGATGCTATGCACATGGGCCGTGCCCTGCTCGATGATGTAGACGTGGCGCAATTTGCCGTCGCCGGCGATATCGACCGGATCCGGGTAGCCCCAAAGTTTGCTTTGATCGCCGCGATTGTAAGCTGCCGCGATATAGGAGCAGACGTCGCCAGTGGCGGATGCGGCCGGCGGTTGCGCGGCGGCACAAAGCTTCGAACTCGCTACCGTGCAACAGAACGCGGCGAGAGCAACAATCGCGACAGCAAGCGCTTTCATCCGGACGGTGAAGTTTGGTTCTGGTCCGGCGGCCGAAGCCGCCAACTCATGAATAGCCAGACTAGACCGGCAGGTTCACGACAACAATGGACGGGTCCTGCGGATCGGACGAAATCCGAAAGCCGAGCTTGCGGCACATTTCCACCATCGTCGTGTTCTCGCGCAGGACTTGCCCGCGAACGGAGCTGAACCCTTCGGCGCGGGCATATTCGATGATCATCTCCATCAGCAGCCATCCGAGACCGTGTCCTTTCATGTCGGAACGAACAAGAATGGCGTATTCCGCGCTCTCGAAGGTGGGGTCGGCGTGAATGCGCACCACGCCGAGCATTTGGCCGGTCGCCTCGTCGATGGCGATGAACGCCATGGCGCGCGCGTAATCGATCTGGGTAAATCGCGCGATGAAGGCGTGGCTGAATTCCTTGAGCGGAGCAAAGAACCGCAGGCGCAAATCCTGTTGCGTCACGGCGGCGAAAAACGGCGGATACAGGGCTTCGTCTTCGGGACGGACCGGCCGCACCAGAAGCTTCCTGTCGTCCGGCAGCGACATGTGCCGCTCCCACGCCTTTGGATAGGGCCTGATCGCGAAACGTCCCGCCGGCCCGCGCCGGTGCGGTTCGGCCGGCGCGACGGAGACGCGGGCGTCGACTGCGATGACGCCGGTCTCGTCGGCGAGAACCGGATTGAGATCGATCTCGCGGATCTCGGGAAAATCGGCGGCAAGCTGGGAGAGCTTGACCAAGACAAGCGCGATGGCCTGTTCGTCCGCGGCGGGCACGTTACGGTAAGCTTTTAGAATCCGCGACACCTGGGTGCGCGCGATCAAGCTGCGCGCCAGCGTCAGGTCGAGCGGCGGCAGCGCCAGTGCCTTGTCGTTGATTACTTCGACCGCGGTGCCGCCTTGACCGAAGACAATGACGGGACCGAATGTCGGATCGTCCGCCAGCCCGACGATCAGTTCCCGCGCCTTCGGGCGCACGATCATGGGAAACACGGTCACGCCCGTGATCCGCGCATCGGGTTTTGCCGCCCGCGCCCGGCTGAGAATCTCCGCCGCGGCCTGGCGCACGTCCTGCTCGGTGATGAGGTTGAGCCGCACGCCGCCGACCTCGGACTTGTGCGCGATGTCGGGCGACAGAATCTTGAGGACAACCGCGTTGCCGGCGGCAAGATGCGGTTTTGCCGCCGCGACGGCTTCATCCGGATCGCGCGCCAGCACGGCGGGCGTGATGGCGATGCCATAGGCCGAAAACATTTTCGATATTTCGACGGGATCGAGCCAGGTGCGTTTATCGGCCAAGACGGCGTCAATGATCGGACGCACCGCCGCCGTATCCGGGGTGAAATCCTCCGGCATGCTGGGCGGCGTCGCCATCAGCTGCTCGCGCGATTCCCGGTATTGCACCAGATGCATAAAACCGCCGACCGCATCCGATTCGGTCGCGTAGCTCGGGATGTTGGCTGCATCGAACGCTTCCGCGGCAGGATCGCTGGCGCCGATCCAAACCGCGAAGACCGGTTTCGCCGGACTGCGCGTTTTGCGATGCCGTTCGGTTACCGCAATAACGGACTTCGCCGCCTCGACCGGCGAAGCCAGCGCGGTCGGCACGTTCATGACCAGCACGGCGTCGTTGGCGTCGTCGTTGAGCAAGTATTCGAGCGCGATCGCGTATCTTTCTTCGTCCGCGTCGCCGGCGATGTCGGCCGGATTGGCATGCGACCAAATCGCCGGCAGCGCGGCATCGAGCTTCTTCATGGTCTCAGGCGAAATGCCGGCGAGCTCGCCGCCGAAATCCGCCAGACGATCGACCGCGAGAACGCCGATGCCGCCGCCATTGGTCAAGATCGCAAGCCGCTTGCCGGCAAGACTCGTCAAATGTCCAAGCGTCTCCGCGGCGGCGAACAGTTCGTCGAGATCGAGCACGCGCAACAGACCGGCGCGGCGGAACGCCGCGTCATAAACCGCGTCCGAACCGGCCAGCGCGCCGGTATGCGTCATTGCGGCTTTGGCGCCCTGCGCATGACGTCCGGTCTTGACCACGAGCACCGGCTTGGCGCGCGCGGCGGCGCGCGCCGCCGACATGAACTTGCGCGCGTCCTTGACCGATTCGATGTAGAGCAAAATCGCCCGCGTCGGCCGATCCGTGGCGAAGAAATCGAGCAGGTCGGCAAAATCGACGTCGATACTGTCGCCGATCGAGACCACGGCGGAAAATCCGATGCCGCGAACCGATGCCCATTGCACCAAGCCGGTCGCAATGGCGCCGGATTGCGAGATGAGCGCCAGGTCGCCGGGTCGCGGCATCGAAGCGGCAAAGCTCGCATTGAGTTTGACGCCGGGCACCAGTACGCCCAGGCAATTCGGTCCGATGAGGCGCAAGCCGGTTGCGCGCGCGGCTTCCTCGGACGCTTCCGCCAGCGAGCCCGGACCGTGGCCGAGGCCGGACGTGACGATGACGGCGGCAGCGGTGCCTTTGGCTCCGGCGGCGGTAATGGCGGAGGGAACCGCCGGCGGTGGGACGCCGATCACAGCGAGATCGGGCGCAGTCGGAAGGTCGGCGTAGGATTTAACCGCGCGAACACCCTCGATGGCGTCGTAATGCGGATTGACCAATCGGATTTCGCCAGCAAAGCCGCCGCGGAGCAGATTCTTCAAGACCGCACGGCCGGGTGACTTTTCCCGCGGGCTCGCGCCGACGACGGCGACGGATCGCGGCGAAAACACTTTGTCGAGACGATAGATTGACATCGGTTCTCGGCCCAGACGCTTCGCAGCCTGACTCAGGATTTAAACAGCTTGCCCAACCAATTTAAGACGTGAATGCCCGGCACCAGGCCGGGCATTCCGCCGTAAGTATTGACACAGATCCGACCGTTCAGCCAACCAGCGGCCGCAGCATCGGATATTCATCGACCATATGCACCCGCTCGATCAGGCCATCGAGGCCGAAAACATGGCCGGCGCGATGGGCGATCAGATAGAGGATCACGGTTGCATAAACGAGATGATAGTCGACGAGGAAATTGACCGGTTCCTCGATGTAGGGGAATTTCATGTGAGCGAAGTAGTAAGTGATCATCAGCAGGATACCGAACGGTCCGCTGATGCGCACCATCAAGCCGGAGATCAGCGACAGGCCGATCAGCAGGTGACCCCACTTTACAAGCAAATCGGTGATGGGCAGCATCGTCGGCGTGCCAAATACCGCAAATGCGGCGTGAAACGTCACGACGTGATTCAAGAACCCAGCGGTGTCGAAATTGTCCCAAATCTGCCACACGCCGGCATAGAGAAACGTCCAGCCCATCAAGATACGCAGCACGAAGATGATGCCGCGGTCGAGTTTGGTTTCAGTCATTTCAGTCATCGCACAGCTCCCTCGGAAGATGATTTCGACCCTATCGCGTCGGCCCCGCACACGGCATTGACATGAGTCAAAACGGCCTGCGAGGCGCGGAATTGCGAGCGTCGGGGACAACCGTCGGACTTAAAATTACGAGGAATTAGGCAATTCCCGTCTGCCGACGTCGAAAAACTTTGGCGCAAGGCCGTTGATTCAAATCAATGCCGCGCCGTGTTCGGGCGAGTGAAATACGACAATTCCGAAAAAGGGAGATGCCGCGCCATGAAAAACGCTACGCGACAGTTTGCGGTTCTTTCTCAGGGCGTTATCGCCGGCGCAGCAGGCGGCTTGGCAGAGGTCGCCTGGGTGACGTTTTATGCCGGCGTGACCGGCGGCGATCCCGCGGTTCTGGCGCGCGGCGTCACTAGCGCCGCCGGGGTAAGCGCGCTTTTGCCAACGTCGCCGGCGACGCTCGGCGCCGGTATACACATGTCGCTCGCGGTGGCGCTTGGCGTTGCATTGTCCTTCGCTTGGTCGGCGTTGCGCGAGTGCCGGTCGAGCCTGACCAATCCCTATCCGCTGATGCTGGCGGTGCTGGCCGCAGTCTGGGCCGTCAACTTCTTTATTGTGCTGCCGGTCGTCAGCCCGGCTTTCGTCCACGTGGTTCCTTATGCGGTCAGTCTGACCTCAAAGCTCTTGTTCGGTGCGGCTGCGGCGGAAGTGCTGCGGCGACAGCCTCGGACAATGTCGAGCCTCGCGCCGGTCGCCGTGCGCAAACGTTCCGACCGACGCGATCTTAAACGATAAGCCGGAGGCAATCTGCGGCTATTTGGTCGGCACCTTCAGCTTGAGCAGCGCATCGGCATTGCCGTGCGTGAGCTTTGCCATGTCGGCCGGCGCCGGTGCGACGCGTTCGAGGAAGGCGCGGCCTTCCGCATTCGTTGCAAACGGATAGTCGACCGAGAACATGATGCGATCGAGGCCGAAAGTCAGGAGCGCGCAGATGAACGGCGGCGCGTCGAACACGCCGCTGGTGGTGAGCCAGACCTGATCGCGGATGGCGCGGCTGATCGGCCGCTTGAGATGCCCGACATCGTGCACGAAGGCTTCGTCGATGCGAGCCATCATCATCGGCAGCATCTCACCCATGTGACCGATGATGATTTTCAGCCGCGGATGGCGATCGAGCGTGCCGGAGACGGCGAGCCGCAAGACGTGAATGGCCGTCTCGGAATGCCAGCCCCAGCCGGCGGTCTCGAGAACGCGCGCCGCGCCTTCAGGCAGGTTCGAATAATAGGCCTGCCGCACCGGCTCGGGCGGCAAATGCGGATGAACATAGATCGGTACGTCGAGCTCGACGGCCGCGGCGAGCAAGCCGTCGTAACGCGGATCGTCGAGGAAGCGGCCGTCGGTCGTGCCGTTGACCATCGCGCCGACGAAGCCGAGCTCTTTCACGGCGCGGCTGAATTCGGCCGGCGCCGCGTCGGGGCTTTGCATCGGCAGGGCCGCAAACCCGGCGAAGCGGGCGGGATGGCGCGCGATAGCTGCCGCGAGGTGATCGTTGATGCCGCGCGCCAGCGCGATGCCGGCGGGGCCGGGCACCAGATCGGCGGCCGGTCCGGCATTCGACAGCACCTGCACGGTGATGCCGGCGTCGTCCATCGATTTGAGGCGCTTCTCGCCGATCTCGGGCAAAAGCTCCATGGGGTTGACCGCGCCGGGCGTAATATTTCTCGGCCGGAAGCCGCGGGCGCTGACGACCTTTGGATCGATGCCGCGGGCCAGAGCCGGGACCGAAAAATGCTCCTCGAGTGCGACGGTACGCATAGCCGATTTCCTCCATTGACGGCGGGTTGTTGCATTGCTGGCGCCGCCTAGCAAGCGCGGTACACCGCCCGCAGTGATGCTATAATAAATCGATGGCGCGTATATTCATCAATTACCGACGGGACGATACGCCCGGCGTCGCCGGGCGGTTGTTCGATTACCTGACGAAGAAATATTCCAGGCGCGAGCTATTCATGGATGTCGATGCCATGGAGCCGGGCCGCGACTTCGCCAAGCAGCTGGCCAGTCAAGTCTCCCAATGTAATGTGTTGCTCGCCGTGATCGGCCCGCACTGGCTTGACGCCCACGACCAAGCCGGCAAGCGCCGGCTCGACAACGACAAGGACTATGTGCGCATCGAAATCGCCTCGGCGCTTCAGCGCGATATTGCGGTGATCCCGGTGCTGCTCGACGGCGCCGCCATGCCGCCCGAAGAGAGCTTGCCCGACAATCTCAAGCCGCTGGTCCGCCGTCACGCGCTCGAACTGCGTCACACCCGCTTCTCCGCCGACGCCGATGCGATCGTCCATGCGCTTGAAGCCGTGGTGCCGCGGCGCAGCGTTCCTTGGACCTGGATCGGCGGCGGCGTCGCCCTGGCGGCCGTCGCAGCGATCGCCCTGCTGTGGCCGAGATTGCACGCAAGAGCCGTACCGCAACAGCCGGTTGCCGTTGCCGTGCAAGCGCCGGCACTTCCGCCGGTCGCTGCCTTACCCCCGCAGGTGCAAACGCCGGCGCCGGCGCAGCAGGCGAGCGCACCGACGCTGCCGGCACCCCCGACGGACTTCGGGCTACCGGCGGACGTCAAGCTCGGCGAAATGCTCAATGGCATCGCCTTTCCCGGCTCGATCATGCGCGTGACCAGCATCTCGGCCGACCCGGCGGTTTGTCAGGCCGCGTGCCGCGCCGAACCGCGCTGTGCGGCTTGGACCTACACGCAGCCCGGCGCTGCTGATGCCCCGGCGCACTGTTCGCTGAAGGAAGTCATCCCCGGGCGGGTTGCGAATACGTGTTGCGTATCCGGTATCGAGCGCGAACCGCCGCCCGAGATGCGCGAGCCGCCGCCGGTTTCGGTTACCGTTAGCGGCGCTCAGCGCGGTATCGAATTGCAGGGCGGCACCTATCGTTTTTTCGGCGATGCCACTCCGGAAGCATGCCAGGCGGCGTGCCGCGCCGAGGGCCAATGCCTGGCGTGGGATTACGTGCGTCCCGGTATCTACAGTCCCGATGCCCGATGCTATCTGAAAGACAAATCTTCGCGGCCGGTGGCCAGCCCGTGCTGTGTTGCCGGTTTCGAACGGTCGGAGACAAAGTGATCCGCGCCGGAATCGTCGGACTTGGCCGCTGGGGCCGCGCGCTGGTCGACGCCGTTGCCGGTAAAAGCGACGACATTCGTTTCGTGCGCGCCACGACGCGCACGCGCGCCGGCGCCGAAGAGTTCTGTCGCGAGCGCCGGATCGCTGTGGCCGACAGCTATGACGAAATTCTGCGCGCGCCGGATATCGATGCCGTCGTGCTCGCCACGCCGCACAGCCAGCATGAGGCGCAGGCGCTTGCCGCGATCGCCGCCGGCAAGCATGTCTTCGTCGAAAAGCCGCTGACGCTCGATCATGACAGCGCGCTTGTCGTCGCCGATGCCGCACGCAAAGCCGGATTGGTTTTAGCCGTCGGCTTCACGCGGCGGTTTCATCCAAGCATCGCCGAGCTGCGGCTGCGCGCACGCGACGGCCGGCTCGGCAGCATCGTCGCGATGGTGGCCCAGCACACCACCTCGACCGCGCAATTCATTGCGCCGGACAATTGGCGTGCGTCGGCTGAAGAAGCGCCGGGCGGCGCCTTCACCGCTGTCGGCGTGCATGCGCTCGACCACATGATCGAGCTCGCCGGCCGCGTGCGCGACGTACGCTGCGTCACCGCGCGCAACTATCCGGGCCCGTCCGACGATACGACCACGATCATGCTGCGGTTCGAGGCCGGAGCAAGCGGGTTGCTCTTCGGCTCGGTGGCGACCGCCACCAATTTCGAGTTCACCGCCTATGGCACCAACGGTCTCGTCGAAATTTCCCGTCCCGACCTGTCGCATTTTCGTTTCGTGCCGACCGCGACGGCCGCGCCGACCGGCGTGATAGCCGCACCGGCGGACGATATTTTGCAATTCCCCGGGTTCGACATGTTGCACGCCGAAATGACCGCGTTTGCCCGCGCGATTCGCGATGCTACGCCCTATCCGGTGCCGATCGCCGACGTGCTCCATGGCATGGCGGTGTTCGATGCCGTCGTGGAGTCGGCAAAATGCGGCGAAATCGTTGCCGTCCGCAACTGATTTCATTTGCGCGCATCGGAATACTTTTTGATTTTGTTAAGGCTGTATGCCGGCTGTCATAAACCGGCCCGCGCGGTCTTGCGAAAAAGCCGTGTTGCCGCTAAATAGCTCGGATCGAGTTTTCGGCCGAATGACTTGGCTTTGCAGCGACTGATAGCGCGCCTGACTGACGATCTTTCACCAAAATCTCGAGCTAACCGAGCCGCGTACACTCGCGCGGCTTACATCGACATGTCTATGAGGAGAGACCCGTGAACAACGGAACCGTGAAGTGGTTCAACGCACAGAAAGGCTATGGATTCATTCAACCCGAGGGCGGCGGCAAGGACGTGTTCGTCCATATCAGCGCCGTCGAGCGCGCCGGCCTGCGCGAGCTGAGGGAAGGCCAACGCGTATCCTTCGAAATCGTGGTGGACCGCAAGACCGGAAAGTCGGCCGCTGAAAATCTGAAGACGATGTAACTCGAGTTACACGCGGCCGGAGCATCGGCCGCGCTCTTACGAAGTGACAGCCCGGATTGCGCTTGCGCAGTCCGGGTTTATCGAACGCGCGGCGCCCCGGATTTCACGCCGGGTAAAACAGAGTCTGCGCGATCAGAACCACATTAAGACCGAGCACCAGAACCGTTGCGGTGACGGCCGCGACGCGCGTCAACATGCTGTTGGCGAACGCCCCCATGATGTCGGTCCTGCTGGTGAAAATGATGAGCGAAATCATCGGCAGCGGCAGCGCGAGGCTCAAGATCACCTGACTGATGACCAGCGCGTTGGTCGCGTTGACGCCGAGCGCAACGACGACGAAGGCCGGCACCATGGTGACGACGCGGCGGATCCAGATCGGAATGTGAAAGCCGACGAAACCCTGCATGATCATCTGGCCCGCCATGGTGCCAACCGTCGACGCCGACACGCCCGACGCAATCAGCGAAACCAGGAAGACCCCGGCGGCCGCGGCGCCAAGAAGCGGCGTGAGCGTGTGATAGGCGGTTTCGATCTGCGACACGTCCGGATGGCCGGCGTGAAACGCGCCCGACGCCATCATCACCATGGCCATATTGACCAGACCGGCGACCGACAGCGCGATTACGACTTCCCTGTTCGAGAATCGTAACACCGTGCGCCGGTCGTCGT
The DNA here is from genome assembly GCA_963775515.1 of uncultured Alphaproteobacteria bacterium. GTDB lineage: Bacteria > Pseudomonadota > Alphaproteobacteria > Rhizobiales > Xanthobacteraceae > BOG-931. The sequence continues at coordinate 225,001 of CAVZIQ010000003.1, forward strand.
CGCTGTGAACCGGCACGCGCCCCTGAGTCAGGCCGGAATGCAAGTAGATCGCGTGCGGCATTACGGTGGCGCCGATGATGCCGACGGAAAGCAACAGCGCCTCGGCGTCGGCGATATGCGGCGTGACGGCATGGAATGCGGCGGAGGCCCAGTCGACCGGAGCGATGAACATTTCGACGACGTAGCAAAGGCAGATCACGCCGACGATCGAACCGATGATCAGTTCGAGCGGCCGGAAGCCGAATTGCTCGCACATCAGCAGGCCGTAGGTGATGATCGCGGTGATGACCATTCCGGCAAGGAGCGGCAGGTGCAACAGCAATGACAGTCCGATGGCGCCGCCGAGGAACTCGGCGACATCCGTCGCCATGGCGGCAACCTCGCTGACCGCCCACATCGCCCACACCACCGGGCGCGGAAATCGATCGCGGCACAATTCGGCGAGGTTGCGTCCGGTCACGATACCGAGCTTGGCCGAGAGGCCCTGGAACAGCATGGCGACCACGTTGGCGAGGAGCACGACCCAAAGCAGTCCATAGCCGTATTTCGCCCCGGCCTGGATATTGGTCGCGAAGTTTCCCGGATCCATGTAGGCGATCGAGGCGACGATCGCCGGGCCGGCGAAGGCGAGGGCCGCGCTGACGCCGCGCCGCCCGGCGAGCGCCTGATGCGCCGTCGCGACGGTGCGTTCGGTCAACGAAGCCGACCGTTCAAGGGTTTCGGTCACCGTCGAATCCGACATCGCTTCGCGCCGCATGCAGCAATTACATGAAAGTGTAGCATTGGTTACAGTATAAGCGCGCGTCGCCTCTGGTCAATGGCTATAAGATGTAGTATGAGCTACACTTTGATGCCGGCAATAATTCGTGGTTGCGGCTGGCGCTCGCCATCGCGGCGCCAAAACGCGGTCTGGGTCACACATGGGCAAGCTTCCCGCCGAAGGAACCCAGGCGCGCCGTTTCGGCAAGACGCGGTCGGCGCAATCGACCGCGCTGCTTGAGGATTACGCCGAGCTGATCGCCGATCTGCTGGAAGGCGAAGGCGAGGCGCGGCCGACCGACATCGCACGCCGGCTCGGCGTGTCGCACGCCACCGCCATCAAGACCATTTCACGCCTCAAGCGCGCCGGACTGGCGACGGCGCGCCCCTATCGCGGGGTCTTCCTCACCGAGAAGGGGCATGCCTTGGCCGATCGCGTGCGGGTGCGCCATCGGCTGGTCGTGGATCTACTCCGCGCGCTCGGCGTGGCGACCGAAATCGGCGGAGGCCGACGCCGAGGGCATCGAGCACTACGTTTCCGAAAATACGCTCAAAGCCTTCGCGCAGTTTCTCAAGGCGAAGGGGTGAGTCCCGTCATTCCGGATTGCCGCAGAGCGGCAAGTCCGGAATCCATATTCGCTGACCGGTGAGTATGGATTCCGGGCTCGACGCATCGCGTCGCCCCGGAATGACGATTAAACCGCGTGCGCGGTGAGCGCGTCGACGATGCCGTCGACGGCTTCTTCGACCATGGCCTTGTCGTCGCCTTCGCCCATGATGCGAATGACCGGTTCGGTGCCGGACGGCCGCACCACCAGCCGGCCGTGGCCGTTGAGGCGGGTTTCGGCATCGGCGATCGCCGAGCGCACCTTGGAATTTTCCAGCGGCTTGCCGCCGCGATAGCGCACATTGCGAAGAATCTGCGGCAGCGGTTCGAAGCGGTGGCAGACCTGCGAAACCGGCTTATCCCGCTTCTTCACTACCGCGAGCAATTGCAGCGCGGCGATGAAGCCGTCGCCGGTGGTGGTGTAGTTCGACAGGATGATGTGGCCCGATTGCTCGCCGCCGACGTTGTAGCCGTGCTCGCGCATGTATTCGAGCACGTAGCGGTCGCCGACCGGCGTGCGCACCAGCGAGAGCTTGAGCGACTGCAAGTAGCGTTCGAGGCCGAGATTCGACATCACCGTGCCGACGATGCCCGGCTTGGTGAGCAGGCGATCCTCCGCCCAGCTCTCGGCGATGACCGCAAGCAACTGGTCGCCGTCGATCAGATGACCGTGCTCGTCGACGATGACCACGCGGTCGGCGTCGCCGTCGAGCGCGATGCCGATATCGGCGCGCATTTCGCGGACCTTGCGGCACAGCGCATCGGGAGCGGTCGAGCCGCATTCGCGGTTGATATTGAAGCCGTCGGGTTCGACGCCGATCGAAACGACGTCGGCGCCAAGCTCCCACAGCGCGTCGGGCGCGACGCGATAGGCGGCGCCGTTGGCGCAATCGATGACGACGCGCAAGCCCTCGAGCGAGAGGTTGCGCGGCATCGTGCGCTTGGCGAATTCGATGTAACGGTCGTGCACGCCGTCGATGCGCTTGGCGCGGCCGAGTTCCGCGCTCTTGGCGAGCTGCTTGGTCATATCCGCGTCGATCAGCGTCTCGATCTTCTGCTCGACCTCGTCGGACAGCTTATAGCCGTCGGGTCCGAACAGTTTTATGCCGTTGTCGTCGAACGGATTATGCGAGGCCGAGATCATGACGCCGAGATCGGCGCGCATCGAGCGTGTCAGCATGGCGACGGCGGGGGTCGGCATCGGGCCAAGCAGCAGCACATCCATGCCGACGGAGGTGAAACCCGCAACCAGCGCCGTCTCGATCATATAGCCGGAAAGCCGCGTATCCTTGCCGATAACCACGCGATGGCGATGCTCGCCGCGGCGGAAGACGAGGCCGGTCGCCTGGCCGACCTTCAACGCCAATTCCGCCGTGATTACGCCGTTGGCGCGGCCGCGAATTCCATCGGTACCGAAATACTTACGAACCATAATAAGGGGCCCCACCGCCTGCCGTTACAGCGATACTAGCCCGTTCCCCGTCTCAACTGGTTCAAAAAATATTGGGTAATCTTACTGCCCGATGCAACGATCCATTCATCATAACGACAAGCGATATCAAAGCGATACGCCTTAATCGGGCGGCCGGATGGAACTCGTTAGCGCCGCTTTGCCTCGTTCTTATCGTAGATGCTGCCGGGCGGCTGGGTGACGGAAACCGGGTCCGAGCCCGGAAAAGTGTCCTCCAAACCGCGCTCAAGCGCGTCATCGAGCTGTTCACGCCGCTGGTCCTCGGTGCGCGACTTGCCGTCGCGACACTTCTGGTCGCGCTGAAAACGGGCGGCATCGGGTTGCAGCGATCAATTCCCGTTCCATTCATCCATGGTGCGCGTCTCGCCTGGTTTGGGGTGCAACACTAAATCCTGCTGCCTACAACAACGGTTTGCGAGGGCCGCCGTTCCCTGCGCATCCGCGCCAGCGCTTTGTGCTATCAATGGCGGGCTCAAGAGCTGGGAACCTCTCATGAAGACCATGACCTGCATCGAGGATCTGCGGCAGGCCGCCCACCGCAGGGTGCCGCGCGCGTTTATCGATTACGCGGAAGCCGGCTCGTACGCCGAAGAGACGCTGCGCGCCAACCGGGCCGACCTCGAACGGATCAAGCTGCGCCAGCGCATCCTGTTTGACGTCGCCGATCGCAGCACCAAGACCACCATCCTCGGCGAGGCCGCCGCGCTGCCGCTCGCGCTGGCGCCGATCGGGCTCTGCGGCATGCAGCATGGCGACGGCGAAATCCTGGCCTGTCGCGCCGCGCAGCAAGCGGGCATTCCATTCACGCTGTCGACGATGTCGATCTGCTCGATCGAAGACGTCGCTGCGGCCGTCGACAAGCCGTTCTGGTTCCAGCTCTATGTCATGAAGGACCGCGGCTATATTCGTGCGCTGATCGAGCGCGCCGCCGCCGCCAAATGCAGCGCTCTCGTTCTCACCGTCGACCTTCAGGTGATCGGACAGCGCCACCAGGACATCAGGAACGGCATGACCGTTCCGCCGCAAATCCGCATCAAGAACCTGATCGATATCGCCACCAAGCCGGCCTGGGCGCTGAGCGTCGCCCGCGGCAAGCGCAAAACCTTCGGCAATATTGCCGGCTACTATCCCGGCATGAGCAACGTCACCGTACTGTCGAAGTGGATTTCCGAGCAGTTCGATCCGACGCTGAGCTGGAAGGACGTCGAGTGGATCAAGAGCCTGTGGCCCGGCAAGCTGATCCTCAAAGGCGTTCTCGACCTCGAGGACGCCCGCATTGCCGCCAAGAGCGGAGCGGCGGCGCTCGTCGTTTCCAATCACGGCGGCCGGCAGCTTGACGGCGCGTCATCCTCGATTGCCATGCTGCCGGCAATCGCGGATGCGCTGGGTTCCGATATCGAGATCATGTTCGACGGCGGCATCCGTTCCGGCCAGGACATCATGCGCGCGATCGCGTTCGGCGCACGCTCGTGCCTGAGCGGCCGCGCCTACGTTTACGGGCTCGGTGCCGGCGGACAGGCCGGCGTCGCGCGCGCCATCGAGATCATGCGCAACGAACTCGACGTCTGCATGGCGCTGACCGGGGTCACCAGCATCGCCCAGATCGATCGCCGCGTGATCGCGACGATGTAGTTTGCCGTTGCGCCGCCAAAGCGGCGCTGCCGGTTCACATCGGCGGCGTGAGGCCGTCGAGCCCGACATTGATCCGCGGCGCCAGGATTGTGCCGTCGGGCTGCTTCGTGCCGGCAGCGACGAAGATTTTTGCGCCCGGCGTGAGTTCGGCCACAGTCCCGGGCACAAATGTCACAACGACGGCATTCGCCGGCACAATAAAGGTCTTTTCGCCGTCCTTGTATTTCAGCACCAGCTTTTGGCCGTCGCTGAGAGCGACTTCGCTATCGACCGTCGCATTGGTCATGGTGCTGTTGGGCATCAGATCCCACGGGCGGTGACCTTCGCCGGTGCCGCGCATCGCTTCCGGGAAAATGTGAATCTCGACGGCTTTCTCGGTTCCGTCGGGCTGCGGCATCGCGGTGATGCCGACGAAACCGCCTTGCTTGACGTTGGCCAGCGAAGACTTGGCGATGCCGACCACCGTTGCATTGTCGGCAAGCTTCACCGTCACCTTGGAGCCGTCGCGCGCCGTCACGTTCAGCGTCGAACCGTTGACGCTGTCGATTGCGCCGCGGACGCGTGCCGGCGCTTGCGCCAGCGCCGAAGTAGCCGCGAAAGCGGCAACGAACGCGACCGCAACCGGCAATGCCATTCTTCTCATGTCATCCTCCACCGATCTGTCCGCGCTACCGCCAAACGCCGTAATCGCCGAATTGGACGTTTGGCGCCTCTAGCGAGCCGTCCGGAAGTTTCTTTGCGGCGGGAATCAAGATTTTTTCGCCCGGTTTCAGATCGGCGATCGTTTTCTTCGCCAAAGTGGTGATCTCGGTTGTCGGCGTTACGATAATCTTCTGCTCGCCGTCCTTGTATTTCACCGTGAGAATTTGGCCGTCGACGCCGGCAACCTCGTTGTCGACGGTCGCATTCGTCATCGTGCTGTTGGGTTCATAGTCCCATGGCCGATGACCTTCGCCGAGGCCGCGCAGAGCTTCCGGAAATATGACCACCGTCACGGCCTTTTGGCTGCCGTCGGGCTGTGGCATGCCTGTGACCGCGACATATGAGTTTGGCTTGATGTCAGCGAGGGATGCCTTCACGACCTCGTTCGCCGGCGCGTTGTCGGCAAGCTTGATCTTCATCTCTGTGCCGTCGCGCGATTTTGCCGTCAGCATCGAGCCATCGACGCTTTCGATGGTGGCGCGTACGCGCACCATTTGCGGCGCCTGCGCCAATGCAAGCGAAGCGCCGAACAGCAGCGCCAGGGCGCCTACAGCCGTGATCTTGAACCGGGTCATCGTCACTCCTCCCAACGCGCCTCGGATCGAGGGCACGGGTTACAACCCCGCTGATACAACCTTATTCCGCGGTAGCCGCCCGGGGAAGGGATAGGTCGGCCTCAAGCAGCGCGCGCAGCTCCGCCGTTACTTCGGGCTTTTTTCCGAACCACAGCAAAAATCCGCCCACGGCCTGATGCATCAGCATACCAAGCCCGTCGGCGGTGCGTAGTTCTCGCGCCCGCGCCGCGCGGATGAGCGGCGTGACAAGCGGCCAATAAACCAGATCGGCGACAATGGCGTGACCGGGCAGCCGCCCAATTTCGAGCGTGAGTTCCGGTTGCCCGGCCATGCCGAGCGTCGTCGTGTTCACGACGAGGGCCGCATTGTCGAGCGCCGCATTGCGTTCGTCCCAGCGGGCCGGATGGACCCGCGCGCCAAAGCGTTCATGCAAGGCCTCGGCGCGCCGCTGCGTCCGGTTGGCGACGACGATGCGGTCGATGCCGCGTTCGAGCAGCGCATAAACCACCGCGTGCGCGGCGCCGCCGGCGCCGAGCACGACGGCTTGGCCCGAACCGCGATCCCAGCCGGGCGCGCCGGCGTCGAGATTGTTCCGAAAACCTTCGACGTCGGTATTGGTCGAGCGCAGCACGCCGTCGAGCCACAGCGTATTGGCGGCGCCGACGGCGCGCGCGCGCTCGTCGGGCTGCGACCAGGCGAGCGCCGCTTCCTTATGCGGCACCGTGACATTGGCGCCGACATAGCCGCGCGCGGCCAGCGATTGCAGGAAGTCGGGAAATTGATCGGGCGGCACCGCCTCGCGCCGGTATGCGCCGGGGATGCGGTAGGTCTTCAGCCAATAATTATGAATGAGCGGCGAGCGCGAATGTCCGATAGGCCAGCCGACGACGCAAGCCGCTCGCGCCGGCGTGGTCACGCCTCGTCCACCACGGTGTTGCGCAGCACGCCGATGTCCGGACACTCGACCTCGATGGTGTCGCCGGGCTTGAGCCACACCGGCGGGTCCGCTTTCGTTTTCTTGACCGGCGTGCCGGTGCAGATGACGTCGCCGGCCTTGAGCGTCATGAAGCTCGTCGTGTAGGCGATGATATCGGCGAACGAGAAGATCATGCTCGCCGTGGTGTCATCCTGGGTCACTTCGCCGTTCTTGCGCACGACGAGGTGCAGCGGCTTGCCAAGGTCGAACTCGGTTTGGATCCACGGCCCGATGCCGCCGGTGGCGTCGAAATTCTTGCCTTGGGTGACGTTGAACTGGCCGTGACGCGTCCAATCGCGGATGGTGCCTTCATTGGCAAGGGTAATGCCGGCGACGACGTCGTGCGCGCGGTCCTTCGCCACGTGCTTGCAGTCGCGGCCGATCACGATCGCGATCTCGCCTTCGTAGTCGAGCTGTTCGGAGATTTTCGGGCGTACCAGACTTTGCCCCGAGCCGACCAGCGAGTTCGGCGCGCGATAGAACATGCTCGGATATTTCGGATTGTTGGTGACATTATAATCCGCGCCGCGGTTGGCATAGTTGATGCCGATGCAGAGGATTTTCTCCGGCGCCGGCAACGGCGCCAGCAGTTCGACTTCGGCGAGCGTGACGTCGGGACGCACGCCGGTCGAGGCGGCCTTGGCCTGATCGAGTGCTTGGGCGCGAAACACCTCGCTCAGCGTTTGGAAGCGGTGCAGCCGCGGCCGCAGATCGACAATGCCGTCGCTGACGACCGCACCGAAACTCGGCCGGCCGCGCAAGGCATAGCTGGCAAGGCGCATCTGTTCTCTCCCGCGCGGTCATAAATGGCCGGCAATCGGCCTTCCGCGATTCGGCCGATGTGTTAGAAGTCGGCGGACGCACCGTCAACGGCCAAACCGTGAAATCTCTTTTCCTCGACTGCAACGATCAGCTTGCGCCGGTATGGCAGCAGGTGTTTGGCGCCGGCGACCCGCCGATCGACGTCAACCGCAAAGCGTTCGAGCAAAGCGAGCTGCCGCGCGTGCTCGAGGGTTACGACATCTGTATCGACGATCATTCTTACATGCCGACGCCGCTGGTCGACCGTTGTGCCGCGCTGAAGCACATCGTCTTTCTGGGGACCGGACCCGCGAGCTACATGAGTTCTCGCCGACATGGCGGCGCGCGGCATAAAGGTTCACGTCATCAGGAACTACGGCGACACGGCGGTCGCCGAGCACACCATTGCGCTGCTCCTTGCCTCTTGCCGCGATATCGCGCGGATGGACCGCGAGGTGCGCGGCGGCACCTGGATTCCACACGACGGCGTGCAGCTTCTGGGCAAGACGCTGGGCGTGATCGGCCTCGGCGGCATCGGGCGTGAAGTGCTGCGGCTTGGCCGCGGATTGGGCATGGAAGTAGTCGCCTGGAACCGCACGCCGCAGGCGGGCGCACCGCTGGTGCCGCTCGACGAATTGCTGGCGCGGTCCGACGCTATCTCGATGAATCTGACGCTCAACGACGAGACCCGCGGCTTTCTCGGCCCGGCGCAATTCGCGGCGATGAAACCCGGCGTGATTTTCGTCAATACCGCGCGGGCCGGTTTGGTCGATGAAGCGGCCTTCATCGAAGCGCTGCGATCGGGCCGCATCCGCCATGCCGGCCTCGATGTCTTTCACGCCGAGCCGCTGAGAACCGCCAACCCGCTCGCGCGCATGGAAAATGTCACGCTCACGGCGCACGCCGCGTTCCGCACGCCGGAAGCCTCGATGACGCTGTTGCGCCGCGCCATCGACATCGTGCGCGACATCCTGGACAATGCGAAGCGCTAAGACCATTGCGGATCGACGATGGGCCAACGCCACCTCGACATCGGCATGAGCGTGAATGGCGAGGACGTGCGCGAGCGCGTCGAGGCCCGCAAGACCTTGGTCGATTTCTTGCGCGACGATTTGGGTTTGACCGGCAGCCATATCGGCTGCGAGCACGGCGTGTGCGGCGCCTGCACGGTGCTGGTCGACGGCGAGGTGGTGCGCGGCTGCCTCGTTCTTGCGGTGCAATGCGACGGCGCCGCGGTCGAAACCGTCGAAGGCATCTCGGATTCCGGCATTATTGCCGATCTTCAGGAGGCCTTCCAAAAGCGCAACGCGCTGCAATGCGGCTTTTGCACGCCCGGCATGCTGATCGGCGCCCAGGCACTTTTGTCCCGCGGCGGCATTCCGAGTCGTGATATGATCCGCGAACACCTGTCCGGCAATTACTGCCGCTGTACCGGGTACCAGGCCATCGTCGACGCCATCGAGTCCACAGCCCAAATGCGGGCGGCAAAGGCAGCCACATCATGAACGAACACGCAAACCCCAACCTTGCGAAGTCAGTGTCGCTGTCGCAAGCCGCCGACGAGCTCGAAGAGCAGATGATGCACGAGCTTGGCGAGCGCATCGCCACCAAATCGGTGTTATTCGGCATGGCCGACGGCAAGGTCGAGATGGCGAGCGGCCCGGCGCTCAAAGCCGCCAATCCCGATAAGTACTTTTTGATGGGCGCCGATCCCCGCCTGCCGAAAATGCCGGCGAAACCGACCCTGATCGATTTCTTCAACAACCGCTTCGCCTCGCTCAATCATCTTTTGCAAAGCGCGACGCATGCGCTCAAGGGCGGCCACAGCGAAAAGGTGGTGCTCGCCTGCCTGTTGCACGACATCGGCGTCGCCGGGTTCATCCGCTGCGACCACGGCTATTGGGGCGCGCAGATGATCGAGCCCTATGTCGACGAGGAGGTGAGCTGGGCGGTGCGCATGCACCAGGCGCTGCGCTTCTTCCCCGATCCGTCGGTCGGCTACGAATATCCGGAAATGTACGTCAGATATTTCGGCGCCGATTATAAGCCGGAGCCCTATATCGTTGCGGAATACGAGCGCGCGCGGAACCACAAGTTCTACATGACGTCGCGGATGATCACGGTGAACGACATCTATTCGTTCGATCCCAACGCCAAGGTCGATCTCAACGACTTCGTCGACATCATCGGCCGCAATTTCAAGCAGCCGAAAGAAGGCCTCGGCTTCGACAACTCGCCGTCGGCGCATATGTGGCGCACGCTGATGTGGCCGACGCGGTTTTTGTAATCACTTCCCCTCCCCCTTGTGGGGAGGGGTAGGGGTGGGGGTCGTGAGGTAGTTGGCAAACGTCGACGCTCGTAGTCGCCTCCCGACCCCCACCCCTGCCTCCCCACAAGGGGGAGGGAGAAAAAATGAAGATCGCGGACGACCAGCCGTCCGGCCTTAGCGCGCTCGACCGGCCGAATTCCTATATCGGCCGCTCGGTGCCGCGGCCGAATCTGGCGCGGCTGACCCAGGGGCGCGGTCAATACGTCACCGACGTCGTGCTGCCGCGCATGGTGCATGTCGCCTTCGTGCGTTCGCCGCACGCCCATGCCCGCATCAAAAACATCGAAACCGTCGACGCCAAGAAGTCGCCCGGCGTCGTCGCGGTGGTCACCGGCGCGGAACTCGCCAAGGTGATCACGCCGTGGGTCGGCGTACTCACCCATCTCAAGGGCATCAAGTCGGCGCCGCAGCACGCCATCGCCATCGAGCGCGCTTGTTGGCAAGGCGAGGCGGTCTGCGCCGTCGTCGCCCGCAGCCGCGCCGAAGCGGAAGACGCTTGCGCGCTGGTCGCGGTGGACTACGAACCGCTGCCCAGCGTCACCGACCCGGAAACGGCGCTCGATGCGAACACGCCGGTCATCCACCCCGAGCTTGGCGACAATCTCACCTTCGAGCGCGTTCTCAACGCCGGCGAACCGGATAAGGGCTTCGCCGAAGCCGACGCCGTGGTCGAGACGACATTTATCTTCGGCCGCCACACCGGCGTCACCAACGAGCCGCGCGCCATCGTCGCCGACTGGAATCCGGGAGAGCAACGTCTCACGGTCTATCAAGGCACGCAGGCGCCGCACATGACGCAGAACCTGTTCGCCAAGCACCTCGATCTCGAGGAAAACCAGGTGCGTGTCCTTACCAAGGACGTCGGCGGCTCGTTCGGCATCAAGGTGCACATCTATGCCGACGAGATGGCGACGGCGGCGCTGGCGAAACTCCTCAAGCGGCCGGTCAAATTCGTCGCCGACCGCCTGGAAAGCTTCGTCACCGACATTCATGCGCGCGATCATCGCGTTAAAGCGAAAATCGGCGTCAAGCGTGACGGCACGATCACCGCGTTCGAGATCGACGATCTGACCGGTATTGGACCTTATTCGGTCTATCCGCGAACCAGCGGCATCGAAGCCAACCAGGTCGTCAATCTCACCGGCGGTCCTTACATCTGTCCGAATTACCGCGCCCGCGCCCGCGTCGTTTTCCAGAATAAGAATGTGATGTGCCAATACCGCGCCGTCGGCCACCCCATCGCGACCGCGGTGACGGAAGGCCTGGTCGAGCTTGCGGCGGCGAAGATCGGCATGGACCCGGCCGAGCTGCGGCGGCGCAATCTATTCCCGGATAACAAATATCCCGCCACCAGCGCCGCCGGATTGAAATTCGAAGGCCTGTCGCATCACGCCTCGCTCGACAAGATTCTCAAAATGATGGACTACGCCAAGCTGCGCGCCGAGCAGACCCGATTGCGCCAACACGGCGTTCATCGCGGCATCGGCTTCGCCTCTTTCATCGAAGTGACCAACCCCTCCGCCGCGTTCTACGGCGTCGGCGGCGCGCGCATTTCATCGCAGGACGGCGCCACCGTGCGGCTCGATGCGACCGGCGCGGTGTTCTGTCATTCCGGGGTGACCGAGCAAGGGCAGGGCGCCGAATCCGTGCTGGCGCAATGCGTCGCCACGTCGTTCGGCGTGCCGATCGAGCGCGTGCGCGTCATCACCGGCGACACCGACAACACGCCCTATGGCGGCGGCACCTGGGCGTCGCGCGCGGCTGGCATCGGCGGCGAGGCGGCGTGGCAGGCCGGCAAGGCGCTGCGCGGCAACGTGCTTGCCGCTGCCGCCTCGATCCTGCAGGCCGATCCGAAGGCGCTCGATATCCGCGCCGGCATCGTGGTCGACGCCGACACCGGCCGCGAGCGTATGGGCCTCGATGAAGTGGCGCGCGTCGTTTATTTCCGCCCCGACACGCTGCCGCCCGGTTTCCAGGCCGAGTTCGCGGTGACGCGCCATTATGTGCCGCGCGCCTGGCCGTTCGCATTCACCAACGGCGTCCAGGCGTCCTATCTCGACGTCGACATCAGGACCGGCGAGATAAAGCTGCTCAAGCACTGGTGCGTGGAGGATTGCGGCACCGTGATCAATCCGCAGCTGGTCGACGAGCAGATACGCGGCGGCATCGTGCAAGGCATCGGCGCCGTGTTGTTCGAGCACTGCCTCTATGACGATGACGGCCAACTCCTCAACGGCACTCTGATGGATTATCTCGTGCCGATGGCCGGCGAAATGCCCGACATCGATATCGGCCACGTCGTGACGCCGACGGCGGATTCCGAGCTTGGCGCTAAGGGCGCCGGCGAAGCCGGCACCGCCGGCGCGCCGGCCTGCGTCATGAACGCCATCAACGACGCGCTCCGCCCGCTCGGCGCCGCGCCGATCACGGCGATGCCGATCACGCCGGAGCGCGTGCTGCAAGCGTTGCGGGCCGGGTAATTTGCCCTGGTCATTCCGGGGCGCCGCGAAGCGGCGAGCCCGGAATCCATAAGCACGAACGCTGGGGTTATGGATTCCGCGCTCCTCGCTGCGCTCGGCCCCGGAATGACGAAAAGGCTATGGTACGCCGGCACGCGAACCTCTATCTCTCACTGCCCGATGTCTCCCGACCGGAAACCAAAAGTTGTCGCCATGATCGTCGGCTCGGCGATCATCATGCAGCAGATCGATTCCACCGTGATCACCACGGCGCTGCCGCAGATGGCGATCTCGCTGCACACCGATCCGATCCGACTCAGCGTCGCCGTCACCGCCTATCTCCTCAGTCTTGCGGTATTCGTGCCGGTCAGCGGCTGGGCGGCGGACCGGTTCGGCGGCCGCACCGTGTTCCGCGCGGCCATCGCGCTGTTCACGCTCGGCTCGATCCTGTGCGGGCTTTCCGGCAATGTCGTCGAGCTGACCGCGGCGCGGGTGCTGCAGGGGCTTGGCGGCGCCATGATGGTGCCGGTCGGCCGGCTTGTTCTATTCCGCAGCGTTGAGAAAACGGCGCTTATAGCCACCATGGCCTATCTACAGGTGCCGGCGCAGCTCGGCCCGGTGCTCGGGCCGCCGATCGGCGGCTTCATCACCACTTATTTTTCCTGGCGCTGGATTTTCCTGGTCAACGTTCCGCTCGGCATTCTCGGCATCGTGCTGGTGACGCTGTTCTTCGACAATCCGAAGGAAGAAACACGGCGCCCGTTCGACTATGTCGGCTTCGTGCTCACCGGCGGCGCGCTGTTCTGCATGATGTACTCGATCGAGGCGGCCGGCCGCGGCCGCGGCGACCTCGGCGAGCTCGTCTTGCTGGTGGTGCTCGGCGTGGTGATCGGCGCCCTGGCGCTGCGCCATTTGCGGCGCGCCGAACATCCCGTGCTCGACCTTTCGGTATTTCGCATCCTCACCTTCCAAACCGGCATCAGCGGCGGCTCGCTGTTCCGCGCCGGCGCCGGCACGCTGGTTTTTCTGCTGCCGCTACTCCTTCAAGTCGTGTTCGGCATGACGGCCTTTGCGTCCGGCACCATTACCTTCGCGACCGCGGTCGGCTCGATGTCGATGAAGCTGACGGCCAAGCCGATATTGCGCCGGTTCGGCTTCCGTAAAGTCATCATCGTCAACAGCGTGATCAGCGCGGGCACCATCGCCATGTGCGCCTTCTTTACCGCGCGGACGCCGGTGCTGCTGATTTTCGTCCTCCTCCTGATCGCCGGCTTCTTCCAATCGCTGCAGTTCACCGCGACGCAGGCGATGAGCTATGCCGACATCGAGCAACCGCAGATGTCGACGGCGACCAGCATTTTGAGCATGTCGCAGCAGTTGAGCCGCGGTTTCGGCATCGCGCTGGCGGCGGCGCTGCTGCATTGGTCGCTTGCCGTGCGCGGCGCGACCGCGCTCGGCACCGTCGATTTCGTGGTGGCGTTCGGCGGCGCGGCGCTGTTGGCGCTGGCCAATCTGCCGTTCGGCTGGGTGCTGCACCACGATGCCGCCGCATCGGTCAGCGGCCACCGGGCGCAAATCAGCGACCGCATCGCTTAAGTTGCACTTGCTTCCGCTCTTGTTCGCACTCGACGGCCTTCTACAATGACCGTGGAGGAAACGCGCTATGAGCGGCCGGAAAGACGAACAGGTTCTCATCGTCGGCGGCGGCATCGGCGGGCTTGCCGCCGCATTGGCGTTGTCGCGCAGGGGCATCCCGTCGCGAGTCATCGAGCAGACGGCCGAGTTCAAGGAGATCGGCGCCGGCATCCAGCTCGGTCCCAACGTATTCTGGATGTTCGACGTCCTTGGCTTGATCGAGCCGATCAGCGCGCTCGCGGTGTTTCCCAACAACCTGATCATGATGGACTCGGTCACCGGCGAGGAAGTCACGCGCATTCCGCTCGGCGATGCGTTTCGCAAAAAATTCCATCATCCCTACGCGCTCATTCATCGCGCCGATCTGCACAATGTGCTGCTCGAAGCCTGCCGCCAATCCAATCTCATCCGGCTCGACGCTTCGCAAAAGGTCGTCACGGTCGACGAGACGCAGGCCGGCGTTGCGGTGAAGACCGAAAGCGGCAAGGATTATCGCGGCGCCGCCTTGATCGGCGCCGACGGGCTGTGGTCGAGCATCCGGCAAATGCTGGTCGGCGATGGCAAGCCCAAGCCCGCCGGCCACATCACCTATCGCGCCGTGCTGCCGACCTCGGAAATGCCGGAGAAGTTCCGCTGGCGCGACATGGTGCTGTGGGCCGGCGAGAAGGTGCATCTTGTGCATTATCCGCTGCGTACCGGCGAACTGTTCAATCTCGTCGCGGTGTTTCATTCCAACCGTTACGAGGAGGGCTGGGACAGCTTTGGCGACCCGGCCGAACTGCACGAGCGCTTCGCCAAGACCTGCGAGCCGGTGCGCACGCTGCTTAACAAGATCGAAAGCTGGCGCATGTGGGTGTTGTGCGACCGGCCGCCGATCAAGGAGTGGAGCCGCGGCCGCATCACGCTTCTCGGCGATGCCGCGCACCCCATGCTGCAATATCTGGCGCAGGGCGCCTGCATGGCGATCGAGGACGCGGTGTGCCTCGCCGGTCAAGTCGTGGCGGCAAACGGCGATTACGCTGCGGCGTTCCGCGCCTATCAGCAGGCGCGCTATCTGCGCACCGGCCGCGTCCAGATTATGGCGCGCGTCTATGGCGAGTTCTATCACGCCTCCGGCGTCGCCAAGGAATTGCGCAACACGATGCTGTCGTCGCGGACGCCGGACGACGCCATGGCCGGGATGGAATGGCTCTACGGCGAGCAGAAGGAATTAACGCGAGCGGCGTGATCCGCGCTGTACGAGCGGATCACGCCGCGCCGCTCCCTTATACGGAGCGTCGCCTGGGCCGGCGGACGGCTCTCACCGTCCCACTGCTTTCGCCGCCGCAAAAGAACCGATCGCCACCATCCAACTCCAGCCCCGACACACCGGCTCCTGGCGGCATATCGAGTGTTTCCAGGACTTCGCCGGTGTGAGGATCGACGCGCCGTAAATCGCTCTCGTCGCCTTCCAAAGTGCCGTGCCAGAGTTCGCCGTCGACCCAGGTGACTCCCGTGACGAAGCGATTGGATTCGATGGTGCGAAGAACCGCCCCTGTGTCGGGATCGATTTGATGGATCTTCCGGTTGCGATATTGCCCCATCCAGAGCGTTCCTTCGGCCCACGCAAGCCCCGATCCGGCGCCCCCGGGCGCGGGTATAGTGCTGAGCACGCGGCCGGTCTTCGGATCGATCTTCTGGATGCTCTCGCCCGACAGCTGGAACAGGTGGTGACCGTCGAAGGCCGTTCCTGCATGCGCGGCGACATCGATCGCGCGGACTTTCTCGCCACTTTTGGGGTCGAGTGCGTTCAGCTTGTCTCCCGACGCAAACCAGACGTGATGGCCGTCGTATGTGACTCCAGCGACGTGTTCGACACCAGGAAAGGGGCCGTATTCGCGAATTATTTCGGCTGTCGCTCGTTTCATGAGTCGATCCTCGATCATGATCCCGAAAAGCAGGCACCGGTTTTCGGATAAGATCGTACTTGATCGAAATCTAGCCTCTCGGGAGCGAGCCCGGGAGTAACAAGGTTGTCGTGAATCCCGGTACCGGCCGGGTTATCCAGCGACGTGCGCGGCCGCGACCGTACGACTGCACCTTGCCTGCTGTCGCGAGTGAGTCGAGCGCGCGCTGCACAGTGCGCGCGCTGGCTCCAAGCGCAAGAGACAGTGCCGAGCTCGACCACGATTCGCCGTCCGCGAGGAAGGCAACCACAGAAGCATGCTGATCTTCGACCGGCGGCGCCAGCACGACAACCTTGCGCGCGGCCCGCGACACCAGGGCAAAACCCAGCGTCGTCGCGCTGACGTCCGCGAGAGGTCTAAGTTTAAAGCGAAGCCGCCCGACTTCGACGCGCAGTCGCGCGCGATGCAATTCGTCCGCGTGCTTCGCTCGGAAAGCGCGGGCGAGGAGCGCGCTCCTCGAAACGTCCGCGGGCCAGGCTTCACCGAGCGCGCGCACCAGTGTGAACAATATCGGGCGCGTCGTGAGCGAGACCACGGTGCCGGCATCGCGCACGACATGGCGGCACGCGTCTACGACGAGCGTTCCCGAGGCCAGCAGCGCTTCGACCTCCTCAAGCAGGATGAGCCGCTCCTCGCCCGACGCAATCAACCGCGCGGCAGGTGTGTTCAGAACATGGGCAGTCCTTTCAATTTCCGCCATGAGCGCAGGGATGCCCGCATTACGCGCGGCACGCTCAGCCTCGGCAAGCGCGGCGCGTGCTGTCTTGATTTGCAGGCGCCGAATCGCAACGCCGGCGACCACCATTTCGTGGGCAGCCCGCAACGCCGGCGGCAAGGGCGTGGCATCGAACTTCACCAGCGCGCGTTCGGCCTCGTCGAGGCGCCCGATCAGCAGAAGGCGCCGGATCTCGAGATGCCGCGCGTGGGTGGCGTTCGCGCGGTCGCCGTGCCGCTCGAGCGCCGCCCGCGCCGCCTCGAGTGCCTTTGCGGAAAAGCTCAAGTCGCGAGAGACGAGTGCTATCTCGGCCTCGGCAACGATGCACCGCGCACGGGCCACCGCCTCCTTGGGGCCAAAGGCGCGCGCCGCTTTTCGCAACAGCGCCTTCGCGCGAACGAGGTCGCCGAGTTGCGCAATGGCGATGCCGCGAAGCGCCAGCGCCGGCGCGTCATTTCGCAGAGCGACCCGTTTCAATGCGCCGAGGGGGTCGCCCGTCGCCAGTGCATGCGCTGCGGCAGCGATCAGCGAGTCCATCGGAATCCCGCCAAACTTGTCACTCTCACCATTCGATGTCGGACCCTATTCTAAACACAACGACCAACAAATACGTCGTAGCGAGAGAAAGCCAACGTCATGCTCGACTGGACAATTCTGACCCCAACGTTTCTCACGGCCCTGGTCGAATGGACTGTAGCCGCTGTGACTGTGCTTGCCATTGGGCCTGGCGCCCCAATGGCCGTAGACGATGCTGAAGAACAGGGTTTGCGGTGATCTCCGGAGCCGGGGGTGAACCCCGTCACACTTGTCACTCCCGTTGTTTCCATATCGGCCTTACGTCTGCCTGCGATCGACAACACGGAACGGAGAACGGTTATGCCTGACATTCTGCATAAGGTTGGAATCAAATCGTCGTCGCTGGACAATGTCTATAAGGCATTGGCTACCGTCGAAGGTCTTTCTCGCTGGTGGACAAGCGACACGCAGGGCGAGAGCAAGGTTGGCGGCGTGCTGCAATTCCGCTTCGGCGCGGGCGGTTTCGACATGAACGTTCTCGAGCTTAAGCCTGGCAAGCGGGTTCTGTGGCAGGTGGTCGACGGGCCGGAAGAATGGCTCGGTACAAAAATCAGCTTCGACCTCAAACAGAACGGCGACTGGATCATTGTTCTGTTCAAGCACCAGGGTTGGAAGGAGCCCGTGGAGTTCATGCATCACTGCAGTACCAAATGGGCGGTCTTCCTGCTGAGCCTCAAAGCGCTCCTTGAAACCGGCAAAGGCGCGCCCTGGCCGAACGAGATCAAGCTCGACGCTTGGGAATAGCCGAAGCGCCGACCAACAGCGAGCGATGCGACGGAGGGAGCGATGAAAGACGTCATGAAAAAAGATGGACTTGGAGCGCCCAAAATTGCCGATCGGACCACCTTTCAGGCGGAGCTGGACGCGTTGCGGCTTCGCGAAAAGGCCTACACCCGGGAAGGCGACGCTATTTCGGCCGCGCGCCGGCAACTCCCCATGGTCGAGGTGAACGGCGCGACACCGCTCATCGGCGAGCGCGGAAAGGTGACACTGTTGGACGCGTTTGAGGGCCGCCGGCTGCTCATCGCCTATTACTTCATGTGGCATGCCGGAAAACCTGCGCCGGAGCAGTGCGAAGGTTGCACCTTTTACACATCGCAGGTGTGCGAACTGTCCTTTCTGCATTCCCGCGCTGTCACCTACGCCACGTTCGCCCAAGGGCCGTACGAAGAGAGCGCGCGATACCGCGATTTCATGGGATGGGAGATGCCCTGGTACGCAGCCCCCCGGGAGTCGCTTGAGACCCTCTTGGTTGGACGCCGCGTCGGCATGATGCACATCGTTTGCTACCTGCGACGAGGATCCAAAGTGTTCGAGACTTACTGGACGACGCGGCGTGGCGTCGAGGCGATGGACAACAGCTATCGGTTGCTCGATTTGACCGTCTACGGGCGGCAGGAGGCGTGGGAGGACTCGCCGGCCGGCTGGCCGCAACAGCCAGAAGGCCAGCACGCTTACCGCATCGATGGACGCCCCATCGTCCAGTGGCCTCGCCTGAAAGCAGGGTATTCGGACGACCTGGGTCCTAACAAGCGCTGAGGGACGGTCGTGTCGGAGACTTTCATGACTTCAAGGCCGGCCAGTTCGAAGGGGGCGTTTGGAGCTCGTCGCGCATCGGTCGCCCGCGTCGCGGCCGATTGGCTGTGCCTCGCGGCTACTCCGACCTTCGCCATTATCGCGCTGCTCGCTGCTCACGACCGCGGTCAGCCCGACATCCTCTGCGCGGCCATGCGGCATGCGTCGCCGCTCAGCGGAATGGTTCCGATGTACCTCTTGATGAGCGTCTTCCACTCGGTGCCGTGGCTAAAGCTGATTTGCTGTCGATAGCACCGACGTCAGTGCTGCGCCGGCTGCGCCGCGACGGCATCCCGCGCCCGATGAAATTCCGGCGTCGGCGGCGGGCCCCAGTTGCTGGTCTTGCCGGCTTCCCAGGTTTTCGGCCGCTGCGGCGTGTCCTGGTGCCACGGCCGGGGCTCGAAATAGCCGAGCTCCTCGTCGACCATCTTGTCGAGCTCGCAGAAGAACTCGATCACCTGATCGTCCGGATTGCGGTGATAGGTGGCGAGGTTGTGACCCGGCCCGTGCCGCAGCGGACCCCAGATGATCGGAATTTTCTTCTGCCCGAACAGGTCGCAGCTGTTCTGCAAATGAATGAAGTCCTTCAGCTCAAACGCCATGTGGTGCATTTTCGAGGCCGTGCCGCGGATGAAATTCACAGTGTGATGATCCGAATTGCAGCGCATGAACACGAAGAAGTCGGAAATCCAATCCGAGATCCGGAAGCCCATTACCTTGCTGTAAAACTCAGCCGTCTCCGCCGGATTCTCGACCACCCAGGCGATATGGCCGAGCTTGAGCGGCCCAACGCCGTGATGCTGCAGATGCTTGCCGAGATAGCTCCAGTCCTTGAACAGCGCGATGGTCGTGCCCTTGTTGTCTTTGAACGTCAGCACCGGCCCCATGCCCGGAATGGAATCGTTGCGCAGCTCGCTCTTGATGCCGTCCTCTTCCAGCTTGCGGGAGAGCGTGCCGAAGTCGGAATCCGGCGCGACTTCGAACGACAGCATGCTGCAGCGCTCGGCGTCGGCCTTGTTGATCTGGATGGCGAGCTGCCCGACTTTGGTGGCGAGGAAAGCCCGGTCCTTTTCCTGTTCGGCGAGGACGAGTCCCATCACCTCGGTATAATAATCGACGAGGCGCGGCAGGTCGGGCGTCTCGAATGTCGCGTGGCCGATGCGTCTAGGCTTGATCATTTTGTGCTCCTGCCGCGTTTCCCGCCTTCTGCAGCCGGAATCAATCACCACGGGTGCGCCAACTCAAGGGCATCGTCCGCCTAATATTGCCCGTCGGCCATCCGCCTGACAAACTTGCCAATTGCGCGGGATCGCGGTTTGGTCGCTGCCGAAATTTTAACAGGGAGTACACGCTCATGGCTTCGGCAAAACCCGCCGGCTACAAACTCGCGACCTATAAATCGAGCGAGGGACCGCGCGCGGGCCTCATTGTCGGCGACGAGGTATTTGACGCGGCAAAGCTCACCGGCAAACCGGCCTATGCCAGTGTTATCGGCATTCTCGCCGACTGGAAGTCGGCCGAGGCGGCGCTGAAAAAAGCCGCCGCCGGAGCGGCCAAAAGCCGGGGCAAGCGGCTGCCGCTGAAAAAGACCAAATTGCTGGCGCCGATCCAGGGCAGCGTCGCGATCTATTGCGCCGGCGCCAATTACGCCGATCACGCTGCGGCCATGGCGGCGCGGGAGGGCAGTCCGCCGCCGCCCGATCCGCACAGCCAGGGGCTGAAGCCTTTTCATTTCCTCAAGGCGCCGGGCACCATCGTGGCTGCGGGCACGACGATCAAGATTTCCCACTACGCCAAAGCCATGGACTGGGAAATCGAGCTTGCCGCTGTCATCGGCCGACCGGCCAAGGACGTGCCGAAGGAGAAAGCGCTCAGTTATGTCGCCGGCTATATGGTCTCCAACGATCTGTCGGCCCGCGACCGCGGCCGGCGCGACGGGGTGCCGCCGACCTCGCCGTTCAAGATGGACTGGCTCAAGCACAAGACGTTCGAGGGCTCATGCCCGATCGGGCCGTGGATCGTGCCGGCAGGCGATATTCCCGATCCGCAAAAACTCGCGCTAAAACTGTGGGTTAACGGCGAGCTGAAGCAGGATTCCAACACCGCCAAGATGCTGTTCACGCTGGCCGAGCAGATTGAGCAATTGTCGGCCAACATGACGCTGCATCCCGGCGACCTGATCCTGACCGGCACGCCGTCGGGGACCGGCGCCGAGAGCGGCACCTTCCTCAAGGCCGGCGATGTCGTGAAGCTCTGGATCGAGAAGGTCGGCGAGTTCGAGAACCGGATGGCCTAACGGGCCCTCGGACGGGCATGGCTGGGCATCGAGTCATGCCCGTCGCGCAGGCGGTTGGTCTGTGCTAAAAAGGATGAGTCAGGCGGTCGTTAAATCGGGCCGCCCCATCGCCCCGCCGAGGGCGAGCCAAAAAACCGGAACAAAAGGGTTAAACGCGAGGGCGTAACGCAGATGGCCGAAAAATTCGTCGCAAAACTCTCGGAAATGAAGGACGGCGAGCGCCGCATCGTCTTTGTCGGTGACAACGAGATCGGCGTGTTCCGGCATGAGGGCGAGTACTACGCCTACAGCAATTTCTGCCTGCACCAGGGCGGGCCGGCCTGCGAAGGGCTGACCATCGCCAAGGTCGAGGAGCGGCTGCGGCCGGACAAAACCTCGATGGGCCTGTTCTTCTCCGAAAACGAGATGCACTTCGTCTGTCCCTGGCACGGCATGGAATACGACATGAAGACCGGCGAATGCGTCTCCGACCGCAAGATGAAGCTGAAGAAGTACAAGACGGTGCAAAAGGGAGAAGACCTTTATGTCGTCGCCTAAGCGCGCAGCGAAAGCTGCCGCGAAACCTGCGGCGAAGGCGCGGCCGGCCGCGCTGCGCGCGGTCAAGCCGGCCGTTGTTCCCGATAGCGGCACTTCGGCGGAGGCCAAGCAGCTCGCCGCAACGCTCGAGCGCAGCATCGTCGATGACAAGCTCGACACGATTTCGGCCGAGGCGCTGCAAAAGCTCATCGCGGCTGCCTGCCGGGTCTATACCGCGCGCGCCCAAGCCGGCGAGACATTCACGCCGGTGCCGAGGAATTCGATTACCGCCACCGACGTGATGATCACGGCGAGCGGATTGTTACGGTCGGCCGATCTCGCGGTGTTCGAGCTCGGCATGTGGCAAAACTGGACGGGCCGCTGAACCCGCCATTGGAAAGATAGAAAACGGAGAAACGTCATGGATCTCATCGCCGATCGCGGTCGCCGCGTAACGATCGAGGAACTCAATACCACCCGGCTGTTGTCGCATGCGCGCAAGCAGGCCCATCAGCGCAACCTCGACGACATGGTGATCGTCGACGTCGACGCTCACCACTACGAGAACGAAAGCTACGACGAGTTCCTGCCGTATATGGAAAACGACGTTTTGCGCCAGCTCAGTATGGCGAGCCGCACCAAAAACAATCGCGCCGGAATTACCGCGAGCCAGGTCGGCTACCAGGACATGGGCGGCCGCGTCACCCGCTATCCGATGCGCAGCTCGGAAAAGACCGAAGGCTTGAAGGGTGCGCAGCGCGACATTCAGCTCGGCCATCGCTGGATGGACGCAATGAGCGTCGATTATTCCTGCCTGTTCCCCACCGGCATGCTCAACATCGGTCTGCATCCGCAGAAGGAAATGGAGGTCGAGCTGTGCTGGGCCTATAATCGCTGGCTCACCGAGAAGGTGATGCCCGAGGGCGGCAACCGCTTCTTCTCCATGCTGTGCCTGCCGTTCAATACGCCGGAGGCCGCGCTGCGCCACGTCGAGGTATTCGGCGATCGGCCGAATGTCGGCGGCTTCATGGTCACCACCGTGCGTTCGGATATGGCGGTCTATGACAACGCCTATATGAAGCTGTATCGGGCGCTGGAAGAGCGCGGCCTGGTGCTGTCGTTCCACTCCGGCCCGAACTGGGGCGAACCGATCTACAAGAGCTGCAACCGCTTCCTTTCGGCGCACGCGCTTGGCTTCACCTGGTACAACGTCGTGCACTGTACCAACTGGGTGATCAACGGCATGGGCGAGCGCTTTCCCAAATTGCCGGTGATCTGGATCGAATCCGGCCTTGCCTGGGTGCCGTTCCTGATGCAGCGGCTCGACCACGAATACATGCTGCGGCCGTCCGAGGCGCCGCTCCTGAAAAAGAAGCCGTCGGACTACATGCGCGATATGTATTATTCGTCGCAGCCGATGGAGATTCAGGATTACGACGCGATGGAGTGCACGTTCCGCATGATGAATGCCGAGACGCAGCTCCTCTATTCGTCCGACTATCCGCATTGGGACTTCGACCTGCCGTCGACGATCTACGACTTGCCGTTCCTGTCGGAGAAGGCGAAACACAATATTCTCGGCGGCACCGCCGCGCGGCTGTTCAAGCTGCCGCCGCGCAACGACAAGCAGAAAGAGAACCTCAAGCGGTTCGGTAATCTCACGCCTGCGGCGGCCTGAATTTTCGATCCAGGACCGGTTGTTGCAATAATGCCCGGCCTCGTGCCGGGCATTCGTTTTGGCGGAAGCCTAGCTTGGCTGGACGGCCAATTCCGGCCCCGCCGGAGGCCAATTGCGGCACGAGTGCGGCAGCGCACACTAAACGTTTAAAACGCTGAAAGTTCCACTTTACAAAACAATAACTTACGGCACCTTTTGCGATGCACAAAATGCTGGCAATTTCGGCATCGAAGTATTAAGTAAGCCGTTCAAGCTGACAATTGAGGGACGACTGAGGATGAAGATCATAGTTGCTGCATGTCTTTTCGTGGGTCTATCGGTCACCGCCGCGAACGCGGTCGATCTCGCCGAGTTGGCGCCGTGCCGGCCGGCTGCCGCGCGGCTTTGCGATCATGCCGGCGGCATGACCTGGGACAATCTCATGCGCTGTGGTGCAACGCTCGCTGCGCACAGTTGGCGCGTCGGCGACGAGTGCCGCGCCGTGCTGCGGAAGTACGGCCAGCTCTGATTGGTTTGAACACAGCATTTTCGTAGCGTAGTTGCGTAGTACAAGACCCCGGCGCCAAGGTTTTCAAAACCGGCGCCGGGGTTTTTGTTTCTGAACGCATGGCCTTCCGGAAACCGCGAAAACCAGCCGGGATGAGCGCACCCCGCGAACAGGAGGCGATCACCGCGACCGTCCCCTCGATTGCCGCGCCAGCGGCTTCATTCAATCCGTGTTAGCCTTTACTTCTTTGATCTCTTTTATCTGCGCCTCGCTTAGCCCGCGGATGAAATCCGGCAGCGGGATGAAACCGACGGGCTTGAGATAGCTCGCGGCGTTACCGCCAGTTTCCGAGATGCTCCAGCGCAAGAAGGAGCGCAGCGCATCGGCCATTGCGGCGTTGGGCTGCGATTTCGAAACGACAGCGTATTCGTAATTGATCAGTGGGTAGCTGTTGTCGCCGGGAGCATAGACGAGGCTGATGCGCTCATAGGGGGGTGTGCGCGGATCGAGCTGCGCGGCGGCATCGGCAATTGATTCCGGCGTCGGCAGCAAGAACTTGCCGGCTTGGTTCTCGACCATGGCTGTGCCGAGACCGGCTTTGGCGACGTCTCCGCCGTAGCTGATACCTACGTAGCCGATCGAGTAGGGGTTGGCGGCAAGCGCCTGAACGAGGCCGTCATTTCCAGTCGCGGTCTTTTCCGCGGCAACGTTAGGCCAAGAGACGGTGCTGCCGTAGCCTGGATTGTTTTCCCAACTGTCGGCGGAAAAATCCAGGAACTGGGTGAAGATGAAGGTGTCGCCGGAGCCCTCGGCACGGCGGATCGGAATGATCGTCTGGTGCGGAAGCGTCACGCCGGGGTTCATCGCTTTGATTGCGGGATCGTCCCACTGCGTGACGGTACCAGAATAGATCGCGGCGAGGGTCGAACCGTTGATCTTGATATTCGCGCCGTTGAGATCCGGAAGGTTATAGTTGATCGTCTGGGCCGAGATGGCGAGCGGGATGTCGAGGATATTCGGGTTATGCGCCGCGATCGCGTCGGAAATATAGGCATCGGAGGCGCCGATGCTGGCCTTGCCTGCGAGCGCGGCTTCCTCGCCGGCGCCGGAGCCGGTGGCCGCTGCGCTCAGATCGACATTGGGGACGACGCTCTTGTAGCCGGCGATCCAAGACTGGAACAGCGGGTAGAGCAAGGTCGAGCCGGTTTCCCTGAGTGTAATGGTGTCGGCCGCATGCGCGATCGGGACCGCGAGGACCAAGGCGATGGCGCTGCCACCGAGCATATGGCGAAGTCTGTTTTTCATGACTGCGTTTCCTGTCTCTTTGTTCTTGTCAGTTCAGCGGCCGATGGTATCGAGGTTCACGCCGGTGGTTTCGATGCGGTACAGCCAGGTCACAATCGCGCCCAACACGGAGCTGATGACGAGGGCGTAGAGCAGCGAGCGAGTGCCGATGGTGACAAGCAGAATGGGAAAGCCGTAGGTGGTGGCGACTGCGCCGACCTTGCCGATCATCGCCGCGAAGCCGGCGCCCATGCCGCGGACTTCAGTCGGGAACACCTCGCCCGCGAGCAGGTAGGTTTGCGCGTTGGGGCCGATATTGGTCATGAAATTGAACAGCATCACGCCGGCCATGATGAGGTACAGCCTGGTCGCGCCGTCCGCGTCGAGGGACAGGGAGGCGATACCCAGCCCGACCGCGCAGCCGAGAAAGCCGAAGATCTGCAACTTGATGCGTCCCAGGCTATCCGACAGCGCGATGGCAAAGATAATGCCGACGATAAGCAGCGACGTCGTGAGAGCTGCGGCCTCGGCCGAATGGATACCGCTCGCAATCAGGTCGGCGGGGCTGCGGATCTTGTCTGGTCCGCTGCCAAGCGCGGCAGCGATCAGGGTCGGTGTGAAGACGCCGATGCCGTAAGTGCCGAGATCCTGGAACAGCCACGGCGCCGAAGAGAAGATGGTGGCGCGGAGATTTTTCGCGTTGAAAAGCGCGAAGAAACTCTGTTTCGACGCGCTCTTTTCGTCGACGACGTGGCGTGTCAGCTCCACTTTCTGCGGGTAGGTCGGCTTGCGGTGGAGCAGGCGTGTCACGGCTTTTTCGGCGTGTTCGTGCGCGCCGCGCACGATCAGCCAGTTCGCGCTTTCCGGGATGAAGAAGCGACCGACGGTGATGATCACTGCCGGCGCCAGCGCGGTCGCATACATCCACCGCCAGGCATCGATGCTCGGGTCGAGCACGAGCACGAGGGCGCCGATCGCGATGCCGCTCATGGCGCCCACCGCCTGGAAGGCGAAGGCGCCGAGCACAAGGCGGCCGCGCGATGCGCTCGGAATACTCTCGGAGATAATCATGTGCGCGGTCGGGTAGTCACAGCCGAGCGCCATGCCGATGCCGAACAGGCAGATTACCAACGATAGAAAACCCCCCACCATGATCAGCAGCGCCAGGAACAGGCAGAAGATAATCATCTCGGCGATGAACATGCGCTTGCGGCCGAAATAGTCCGACAGGCCGCCGAGCAGGATAGTGCCGACCAGAATGCCCGCGAGGCTTGCCGAGGTGACGAGGCCCGCCTCGCCGGCGCTGAGCCCGAATTCACGGGTAATCAGCGGCACCGTCACGCCGCCCATGAATACGACGAAACCCTCGAAGAACTTGCCGGACGCGGCGAGTGCCCAAATCCGCCACTGCATGCCCGTCATAGGCGTCGATTTCAGCGTGGTACCGTCGGACCACACGGGCAATTCGTCGATATATTCCTGCACCGTTTTGTTGCCCGGTTGCGTATTGTTGCCCGGTTGGCTGTACACCTCTCGCGCAGCGACGTTGGCCATTGCTCGGCTCCCTTTTAACTCCTTCCCAATCTGCGGGGGCTTTATGAAGTGCACATGACGGCGGCCCGGCCCTCCTGCGCAAATTCCGGCCGGCCGCCGGCCGCCGGCGGCCCAGGCAGCCTTATCGTAACCGCAGAGGATTCGACCGTGGGGCAGGGTGAAGTCGGCCAGAACCGCAGGCACGCTTCTCTAATCGGGGTCACGCCGAAACTACGGTCAACGATCAGATGACGTCCGCGTATAACGACGCGGACGCGGCGCCGTTTGAACAATTACCTATTTGAAAAGTAGGGCCCGAGATCGTTCAAGGCCGCCAGTGCATGACGCACGAGGTCGGCTTGGCTGCGGCTCCCGGTCCGCTCGAAAGCCGTCTTGAGATGAAACTTCACCGTGTTCATCGAGATTTCCTCTCTATCCGCATAGTCTTTCAGTTCGACGCCCTGAAGGATTGCAGCCACGATCTTGGCGGCCCCAAGCGGTACATGCAGCAGGTGCGCGATACGCTGAACTGCGGAGGCGATTCGGCGGCTCGGGTCATGAATGGCAAACAGGGCGCCAACCCGCAGCCTTGGCGCCATGTTTTCGTCTGACGGCAACGGCGACACCAGCACGACATAAGGCGGCCGGCCGGACGGGCGCTGTATTTGAATAATGCCGCCGGCGCCGCCGCGCGCAACGTCCGTCTCCAGCTTCGCCAGGTGCTTCGCCGCCGTTCGGTCCCTCGCGATCAGCCGTCCCGCACGATTGAGACTGAGGCCATCGCTCGCGCCCGCAATGACGCGGGCGGCTTCATTGACGAACAATGTGAGGCCGTCGCCGGAAATGCCGATCATGCCGGTCTGGTTGCGATTGACGATCGCTTCGAACGTCTGGCGTCGCGATTCGCTCTGCAGGAACAGCCGTCTGATCTGGAGCGCCCGTGTCAGGTGAGGCGTGAGGCGTCTGAGGCAAGCCAGGTCGTCATCCCCGAACGGCTCACGGTTCGTGCCATGATGAATACCCACCATCGCGAACCTGCCGCCGGCCGACAGCAGTATTCCACCGAGGGTTCCGTCGACCCCGTGAGGGCGCAGGAATTCGTGGAGAAAGACGTTCTTGCGGAGAAATTCCGCGGTGAACATATGATCCGTTGTCGTTACGGTTCCTGTGGTTAGTGCGCTGAAAGCAAATGGCGCCGGGTCAAGGTGCGCATAGGGTCCGTAGTCCGCAAAGAATGCGTGATCGATGTTTCGCACCCCAACCATAATCTGCGCTTCGGGCGTTGCCTGATCCATTTCTCCCAGAGTCGCGCCCGCGCAATCGAAATACCGGGCGATCAATTCGATAGCTTGGTCTAATTCATTGGGGTCGCACGCACCGCGATAGATGGCGTCGATAATTCTCTGTTCCAGGTCGGCATTTCCGGGAATCATTTTGACGTCCGCCGGTCGGCGACGAGGTTTCGCATCGCAAATTTCCGCTGTCGTCCGATCGTGAGCGGTCAGGCGCCAAGACGTCTTTGCTGCAGGAAAAACTCTTGGTTCATGAAAGACACAAATATACCTGCGAGACAAGAAGGAGGATGAATAACAGGACAATTTACATAGCGGCCTGGACGCGCGTGCGGCTCCTGGCGGCCTGAAATTGAACCCCGAAAAGCTTGCTGACACTACCCGATCGGGTAGGGACGCCCACTGCCTGTGCCGCTAAACGCGAACCGTCGGCCACGGTTTGGTCGTTCAACCTCAGGCAATCCAGGAGCGTGACATGCCCATGAGAGGCGAGCTTGCCGTCCCCGCAATGCGGCCGGATACCGGAGCGACGGCCCACGACGCTTGGGCAATTATCGCCTTTTGTCTGATTGGCTTAGGAATGTCGATTTACGTCTCCGTGAATTCGACGCTTCTCGATCAAATACCGGTGCTGATTATCCAATCCAACTTGTTCTGATGTCATGCGCGACGCCAAGCCAATCACGGCGCCCACGGGCCAGCCGGGGCCCGTCCCTATCGCGATCATTGAGGAGACGCCGCCGCGCCGAAGTATCTTTTCGAGATTGTTCAAAGCTCTCCATGCGCCGACAAGATGCGCCGGCCAGCAGAATGACAGCGCGGAACGCGATCGATCTTCGATGCCTTTGCCGCTCATTCCATTTTGATCCGCAAACGAAAAGCAGATGAAAGCCGTGCGCCGATGGTTGATCTATCGCCGTCTCGTTAACGAGCTTTCCGCCCTCCCTGTCGGATCGCTTGGCGAGTTGGGAGCGTGGCGAGCCGCCATCAATGATTTTGCTTGGCAGTGCGCGCTGCTCGAAGTTGAACAAAAAGCCAAGACCGCCAAGCGAGGATAGCCGCGCATCGCGACCGTCAGAGGCAATATCCTCCTTCTGCTTTATGGATATTTTGCGCATATTCCGCCGGTTCTATTTCTCAACAGCGCGTTGCTGCCGATCGACGTGATGCGCCGCATGTCTGTTCATGGGCCTTAACGTTACATCATGCGACGCAACGGAATGGCCGCTCCCGGGCGCAAAGCGGACATTGGCCAGCCGTAGTTGACCGACCTCGATCTATGAGTACATGCCCTAGCTTGGCGCGCGGACGATGCTAGGCTTGCCTCAAACATCCGGCAAAGGGGGAGGGCAGATGAGCGACGACATTCACGAAATCTACGCCATCCGTTACGGTCATCATTCGCGCCGTTCGCCGGTGAATTTCATCGACGGCGACCCGCATGATGTGTTGCAGCCGCTCGATTTCTTTGTCTGGGCGATCGTCGGGCCGTCGGGCACGATTGTCCTCGACACCGGCTTCGACGAGGCGATGGGCAAAAAGCGCCAGCGCGAAATGATCAAGCCGGTGCGCGACGGGCTGGCGGCGCTCGGCATCGCACCGGACAGCGTCAAGGACGTCATCATCAGCCATCTGCATTACGATCACTGCGGAAATTACGATCTGTTTCCGCAGGCTCGCTATCACTTGCAGGATCGCGAGATGGCCTATGCGACCGGGCGCTGCATGTGCCACCGGGCGCTGCGCGCGCCGTTCGAGGTCGACGACGTGGTCGCGATGGTGCGCAAGGTGTTCAGCGGCCGCTGCGCGTTCCACGACGGCGAGGATCAGATCGTGCCGGGCGTGACCGTGCACCACATCGGCGGCCACTCCAAGGGTCTGCAAAGCGTCCGCGTGAAAACGCGCCTCGGCTATGTGGTGCTCGCCGCCGACGCTTCGCATCTTTACGCGCATATCGACGGCGGCCGGGTATTCCCGCTCGTCTATAACGTCGGCGAGGTGGTCGAGGGCTACGAGACCCTGAAAAAGCTCGCCACCGCACCGCGCCATGTCGTGCCGGGGCACGATCCCTTGGTGCTGGCGCGTTATCCGGCGGCCAAGCCCGGCCTCGATGGCTGGATCGCACGCCTCGACGCCGAGCCCAAACAGGCGTGATCGTGCGGGAATCATGCGCTGCAACCATGTGTGCGGTGCAGCAACACGCCGCCGCCGATCCGTCGGTTAATTAAACTGACAACTATTCTTTCTAAATTCGCCCGGGGGTCGCGCGAGCGGGGGTTCGCGCGCCGCTGCCTTCGCCGGGGGAATTTCAATGCACACATTGCTGTTGCCGCTGCAGCCGCGGTTCATCATTTACACGCTCGTCGTGCTGATCGCCGCGGCGCTCGGACTGGAATTCATCTTCGGAGTGAGGTCGCTTCTGATCGATATTCCGCTGGTCGTTTTCATTGCCTTGGCGGTCGTCGGCACGGTGGACGTTTTTCAGAAGCGGCACGCTGTGCTGCGCAACTATCCGTTGTCGGCGCATATTCGCTTCATCCTCGAAGAGATCCGTCCCGAGATCCGGCAATATTTTCTGGAAAGCGAAAAAGACGGCACGCCGTTCTCGCGCGACAAGCGCGCGCTGGTTTATCAGCGCGCCAAGCAGGCCTTGGACAAACGGCCGTTCGGCACGCAAAACGACGTCTATGCCAGCGGCTTCGAATGGCTGGATCATTCGATCGCGCCGAAGGCCGTCGTCAAGGAGCCGTTTCGCATTGTCATCGGCGGTCCGGATTGCGCGAAGCCGTATTCGGCGTCGATCCTCAACATTTCGGCGATGAGTTTTGGCGCGCTGAGCCGCAACGCCATCCTGGCGCTCAACGGCGGCGCCAAGAAAGGCGATTTCGCCCACGATACCGGCGAGGGCGGCTACAGCCCCTATCACCGCGAAAACGGCGGCGACATCATCTGGGAAATCGGCTCCGGCTATTTTTCCTGCCGCAACGGCGACGGCACGTTCTGCGCCGAAAAATTCGCCGCCGGCGCGACGCAAGATCAGGTCAAGATGGTCGAACTCAAGCTCAGCCAAGGCGCCAAGCCGGGCCACGGCGGCGTGCTGCCTGGCGCCAAGGTCAGCCCCGAAATTGCCGTTACCCGCGGCGTGCCGGTCGGCGTCGACTGCATATCGCCGTCGCGGCATTCGGCGTTTTCAAACCCGATCGAGATGATGCAATTCATCGCCACGATGCGTCGGCTGTCCGGCGATAAGCCGACGGGGTTCAAGCTGTGCATCGGGCACCCGTGGGAATTCCTCGCCATCTGCAAGGCGATGCTGGAAACCGGAATCTATCCGGACTTTATCGTCGTCGATGGCAAGGAAGGCGGCACCGGCGCAGCGCCGCTGGAATTCGCCGACCATCTCGGCATGCCGCTGCGCGAAGGGCTGAACTTCGTTCACAACGCGCTCATCGGCATCAATGCCCGCGATCGCATCAAGCTCGGCGCCAGCGGCAAGATCATCAGCGCCTTCGATATCGCTCGCGTCCTGGCGCTCGGCGCCGATTGGTGCAATTCGGCACGCGGTTTCATGTTCGCGCTGGGCTGTATCCAGTCGCAGTCCTGCCACACCGACCGCTGCCCGACCGGCGTGTCGACGCAGGACAAGTCGCGGCAGCGGGCGCTGGTGGTGCCCGACAAGGCCGAGCGCGTGTACAATTTTCATCGCGCCACGATCGAATCGCTTGCCGAGCTGGTCGGCGCCGCGGGCCTCGATCATCCCTCGCAATTCGCACCGGCGCATTTTTCGCGGCGCGTGTCGCAGCACGAGGTCAAGAGTTTCGCCGAGCTTTATCCGTCGCTTAAGCCGGGCGAATTGCTGACAGGCAGCGCAGACAAGCGATACGAGATGGCCTGGGCCATGGCGAGCCCCGAAGAATTCCGGGCGCTGCCGCGGGCGGCCTAGGGCGTGTGTTTATAAATCGAGGCTGACGGGTCGATCTCCGCTTTACCGCGGCAGGCAGACATCGCCGAGCGCCTCGGTCATGCCCGTCAAGGGCCAGATGGCGACATCGGCTGGCGATGACTGCCGTGGGCCAAGCTTGGCGCGACAAATCAGTTGTCCGGGTATCAAACGTTTCGCATCGCACCATTTGCAATCTAGTGCCTGTCCGCGCTAAATTTTTCAAAATCGTTCACCAATGGGGGAAACAATGGCCACACGATCATCGCATCCGTTACTGTCTTGCACCGATGGCATCGCCACGGGCATGACGGATTTTTGGCTTTTGATCGGCCGCGTATTGATTGCCGCACTATTCTTGATGACGGTATGGACCGGCGGCCCGGCCGCTGCCTACCTCAAGTCTCTTAACTATCCGGCCCCCGATGTCATGAGCATCCTCGCGCACGTCGTCGAATGGATCGTTGCGCTTTCTCTGGTTTTCGGCATCGGCACGCGCTACGGCGCGTTGCTCGGGTTCGTCTTCGTGGTGATCGCCTTTGCCACGGCGCACCGCTATTGGGAGTATCCCGACGCCGCGCAAACCCTACAATACGTATTCCTCAGCAAGGACCTCGCTATCGCTGGTGGTCTTCTCGTGTTGTTTGTCACCGGTGCAGGGCGCTTTAGCATCGATAACACCCTATCGTCTTAGAGAGCGGTGTTTGGTCGGAAAATCGGGCTTCTGGGCAACGGAGTGCGAGACGGCTGCAAAACTGAGACGGAAAAATAAGCAGCCTATATGATCGTATCGATGCAATGCTTTTCGCGGGCGACCTTAGCGGCCATCCCAGTCGTCGTTGCGGTATATGCGTTTCCGAAAATTAGAGCAGTCCGCGCACAATCTGAGGTGACGCGCGTACTCGATATCGCAGCCGAAGAGGCATCGCCCCGGCTTATTGCGGCCTGAGGTTTGTCTTACCCAAGCTGATTTCAGGCCTGCGGAGACCCATCGCAATCCAGGCGGCGATCAGTTTCAACATGAACTTGCCGGAGCGACCACTATAATTCGGCGCGTCATCGGCAAGCTGGACGCCGACGCGCCGCTCTTTTGTCATGACCCGCATATCAAGCGGCGGCACACCTTTGGGAAAGCGGTTCCGGTATATCGACAGCCAGTGCCCTTTGGTGAAGTCAAGGAACATCGCCGAATTGCAGCACGTAGCAACGACTCGTCGGGTCGGGGAAGCAGGCTTGAGCCGACGCTCTTCAAGACGCTCCTGCCCCATAACGAATTGCACTCGATCCTTTCGATATAGAATAAAGCCCGTTCCACTATCGGGATCGAGCACGGATGGAGCAGAAGCCGCCTGCTCGAACCGACGCTCAGCTTCTTGGCAACTCGCGCAATAGCAGGAGATGGAAAGGATCGGCGGCCCTACCGCCTCGCACTTCACCTCGCCGCATTGGCACGTCGCGAAAAGAAGTTTGTGCTGCCGCTGGCTCACTGCGCCTTCCCATTCTTGGCCGGCACTTAGGAGGCTATTCTGTTGGTAATGCGAAACGCCCGCAACGGGTCGCGAGCGGACATCTTTTGGTGTCCGCGTCATGTCCGCTTTACCCCCCAATAGCCGACATCGCTCGCCGGCCATTGCACGTCAGCTTTGGGCCGTAACCGGGGCTCGAAATCTCTCCACGCACGGAGGAAATTGTCGTAGCCTGGTCGTAGAACCGCCAGCGGAATATGCCGGCGTTCCGTGAAATTCATAGACAACGAGTGTGCCCGAATTCACCTGCATCGATTCGTCCGACGGCAATGGGGCGCGAAGATGCTTCCCGGACAGGCAAGTCAGACGCTGTTGATCGCGTCCATCATGCGTGCCCGTCGTCAGCTTATCGATACGCCACTGATTCTAAAGGATACGGTGTAGTCGGATAATGGACGTATATTTGTTGGGCATGGATTAGCCATGAGGCTTCGCGTTATCGCTGCAGCGGCCTGCATAGCGTTGGTATTCACCGGGCCGTGCCGCGCTCAGGTGGCGGAGAATGCCGACGCCTCATCCGGGCGGGATTTGGTGATTGGCACGAAACAAGCGCCGCCCTTTGCGATGAAGGCTGCCGACGGCACTTGGCAAGGCATCAGCATCGACCTCTGGCGTCGCGTCGCGGACCAATTGCACCTGCACTACCGGTTTGCCGAGGAACCCGATGTGCAAGGACTGATTGATGGCATAGCAACGGGAAAATTCGATGTTGCCGTAGCGGCCCTGACCGTGACGGCAGCGCGCGAGAAACTTCTGGATTTCACGCAGCCCTTCTACGCAACCGGACTTGGTATCGCTGTTCCCGCCGGAGGGGAGGCAAGCTGGCAGCCGATTATACGCACTTTGACTTCGTTCGGTTTTGCCCAAGCGATTTTGGCCCTGATTGGACTGGCATTAGCCGTCGGGTTTCTCGTTTGGTTCTTTGAGCGCCGCCACAATGAAGATTTCGGCGGCGGTTTGGCCAAGGGATTGAGTTCGGGCGTCTGGTGGTCAACGGTGGCAATGACGCAACGAAGCACCGGGAATTTCGGTCCGCGAACTCCGCTCGGACGCGTCGTGGCGATCGTATGGATGATCGCGTCAATCGTCACGATCGCCGTATTCACGGCGAGCATCACCTCGGTGCTAACGATCAAGCACCTTCAAGGGGAGGTGCATGGCGTCAGCGATCTGTCGATTGTTCGAGTTGGGGCATTGGCCGGAACCTCTACCGAGGACACGCTTTCCAATATGCGAATAACCTACCGGAGATTCGATTCCTTGCAGGACGGACTCGAGGCGCTCCGTGCGCACAGGCTCGATGCATTTGTGTATGACAAACCGTTGCTTGCTTGGGCTATCCAGCAAGGCTTTTCATCCTCCATCGAGTTGATCGATGCTACATTCGAGCCGCAAGAATACGCATTCGCTTTGCCCGGCAATAGTCCGCTCAGAAAAACACTCGATGTTGCAATTCTCGACGCGATCCACAGCAACTGGTGGGAGCAAACCACCTTCCGCTATCTCGGTTCGCGATGAACGCAATTCGTCTTACGTATCTGTCGCCGGTGACGCAATCCAGTGAGCATCGTGATGTCCGCTCGACCCCCGAAAGCGGCCGCGACGGACGCTGAGCGCCGCATCCGCCAAGGGCAAGGAGCGGCACTTTGCACTGCGGAAACACAGCGAGCCTTTAAAACTCCTTCCTCATCGCTTTGTCGAGCGAGTAGGGTCCGCCTCCGCGGAAGAAGATTGCCAGCGCCACAATGCCCATGAACAGCGCGTATTCCATACCGCGCTGGCCCCATGCCCAGTTCGGCCACAGCACAGCAAAGCAAATGACCGCCATCTCGATGGTGAAGGCGAGCGCCGCCGCGCGTGTCCACAGCCCGAGCACCAGCAGAATGCCGCCAAAGAATTCCACCGCACCGATAAAATAGGCCCAAGCCAACGGATAGTCCCAACCGAACTTCACGAAATTGCGCGAGGCTGGTACCGCGTCGGCGAGAAACAATTTGCCGAAGCCGTGTGGGATCAAGATCAGCCCGAGTGCGACACGGATCAGCGTGTAGCTGAGCGGACCGAATGTCTCATACAGTTTGGCCGCGGCCGGCACGTAAAGCCTGTTGCGGTCGATGGTGCGCTCCATGGTGATCTCTTCCCCTGCGAGTGTTATTGGCAGTTGCCGCTCCCAGCGCGGCCAAGCCTAGAGTGCTGTGGCGTAATCGGCATCTATTTTTCGGCATCGAGGAGCCGCCAGGGCGCGCTCCGTCTTCGACGAGGTCATCGAATAATCCCGTCGCACTGCGGCAATTGCCGGTGGCGAAGGGCCGCTCCGGGTCATTAACTGCCACGCCGAGCATTGAGGCGCGCGGCAGCTAATCCTCCAATAACGGACACGAAGGCGAGCGTTCGGCGGGGCGGTCAAGGGCCAGTTACAGGGTCACGCGATGCAGCAGAGGTCGCGGCTATTCGATCGCCTCGTCGGCGGTGGCGAGCAAGCGACTTTCACGCTTGGCTTGAAATGAAAATGCGCCAGAAAAAGCGACGGCCCCGGAGGGGAGTTCCGGGGCCGGATGCAATCCCCACGGCAGGGGAGGTGGTACAGGGGTATTATTCGAAGCGGCTATAGTAACGGTTTTCGCGGAAAGTATTGTACCAGCGGGTAAACCGGGTACCGGTCTTTTTCATCGCTTGAGCCATCTCAGCCTCCTGAAAGCGGTAAGCGGTGTGCATTCCCTACGCTTAAACAGACCATACTGCGGAGGCTGAGGCGGCGAAGTGACCGCCATCACAAATGGTCGCTTTCTTTATGGGGCCCCCGTGCCAGCCCGTGCCAGCCCGCGCCTGCTCGGCGCCATCCCTACGGACTAGGATGGCCTCCCCGGCGAGAGGGGGCTGTATGCCCCGAGGCCGGAAGCCCGGACCGATTTTAGTTAGAGTTTTCCGCGCTGATTCCCTGGCTGGGAGGAGCAGAGAGCGATGACAGCCTCGAGATTTTCGGACGCGCAGAAGGCGTCTATTCTCAAGCAGGGGGTGACATGGATTTTATTCAAGCTGCCGACACGTTAAATAGCATCCTGAAGCCAAAGCCGACGCCAAAGGCCAGCGCGGCGGCGCTCATGCCGATGACGAAAGTCCCAAATCCCGATCGCCACCAGCTCGTCAGCGACCATCGGCTCTTGATGGCTCCGATAGCGAAGAAAACAACTCCGGTCGCGACCCCGCATGGGACAAGCCCACCTGCCCCGAGAAACGTCACAAGTGGTACCAGGCCGCATAAGATGAACGCGGCAAAAGTGTTTAACCCGGCCAATAAAGGCGATTTTGGTGTTGGAGCGACTCCATATTCCTCGACCACCATCGTCTTTGCCCAACGAGAATCATCCGCCGTGATCACGTTGACTATTCGCTCAAGCTCGTCGCCCGAGAAACCCTTGCCACCAAAGATCTGCCGGATCTCTTCTCGCTCGCCGTCCGGGACAACGGCAATGTGCTTGCGCTCGACAGCGAGCAGACGATCATAATCGTCGCGATCTGCCTGAGTGCCAGTATAATTGCCCGCTGCCATGGCGAAGCCGTCGGCAACGAGATTGGCAAGCCCAAGCACAAGCACGATCCTTGCGGGCATGTCGGCGCCGACGACACCCGCAACCACCGCCAAAGTGGTGACGACTCCGTCGATACCCCCGTAAATCCAATCACGCAGATAACTAATCCGCGGGTCTCGCGCGAGCCGAGCGTGGATTGCTTCCTTGGTATGGCTGTGTTCAAGTTTGGCCTCCACCGATCGCCTCCTGTGCCAATGTCGGCACGCATTTGTCGTCGTGTAAGAATGCGCCGATTTCCTCCGCAGTCCAGATGGGAAGTGCATCACTCCCTAAGCCGGAGCCGACATTCGCTCGCGCCGCAATATTCGTCGTTCAGGGCCAGTTATGGACTCTCGCAATGCGGTAGAGGTCGTGGCTATTCGATCACCTCATCGGCGGTGGCGAGCAACGTTGGCGGCACCGTCAAGCCGAGTGTCTTTGCCGTCTTCAGATTCAGCGCCAGTTCAAACTTGGTCGGCAGTTGGATAGGCAGGTCACCGGGACTTTCGCCCTTGAGTATCCGGCCGGCGTAGTTGCCCGCCTGCCGGTAAGTATCGGTAATGCTGGCGCCGTAGCTCGTCAGACCGCCGGACCGCACGAAATCGCGAAGGTAATAGGCGGTAGGCAGCGCATATCGAGCGGCGATCTGAATCAATTGCGCGGGATGGCTATCGAAGTAGGGATCAACGCTGATAAGCATCGCCGCGTTCCGCAGTTTGGCCAGTGCAGCGAAACCTGCGTCAATATCTTGTTCGCTGCCGGCGGTGTATACGTGAAGTTCGCGGCCGATGGTGTTTGCAGCAGATTCTGTATCTCGAACTTGGCTGGCGGCACTTGCGGAATTGGGATGGATGAGGAGGCCGAACGCGGCCGTCTTGGGCGCCAACTCGGACAGCAGTTCAAGTTGTTTGGCGCCGAGCGCACCGGAATAAAACGTTGCACCGGTGACATTACCGCCCGGCCGATTGAGGCTGCCGACAAGTCCGGCGACCACCGGGTCGAAGCCGGTTGTGAATACGATCGGAATCTTTTTGGTGGCCGCGATCGCCGGACCGGGGGTGCCGCCGGCAATGATCACGGCGACCTGACGAGTAACCAAATCAGCCGCAAGTACCGGGAGCCGGTCGTAATGACTTTCAGCATAACGGTATTCAATTGCAACATTTTGACCCTCAATAAACCCCACCTCCTTGAGACCCGCATGGATGGCGGCGACGAGATATTCTGCTTCCTTCGGCGTTCTGCTACTGAGAAATCCAACGAGCGGCATCGTCGCCTGTTGGGCATGCGCCGCCGCTGGCCGCCATAATGCGACACTGCCAATGAGCCCGAGGAACTCGCGACGTGTCATTCGATCACCTCATCGGCAGTCGCAAGCAGCGTTGCCGGAACCGACAAGCCAAGCGCTTTCGCGGCTTTGAGGTTGATGACCAGATCAATCTTCGTCGGTTGCTGGATCGGCAATTCAGCGGGCTTTGCGCCTTCCAGAATGCGGCCGAGATATGCGCCCTCCTGCTTGGCCATCTCGTCGAAACTCGGCCCGTAGCTGATCAAACCACCCGAAGCCACAAAGCTGCGAACGTAGTACATGGTAGGAATTTGAGAACGAGCAGCAGCGCCGATCAATTCGTCGCTGAGATCATCGAATGAGGGATCGTCGCCGACGAGGATGGCGCCGATGCGCTTTTCGCGAGCTGCCGCGAATGCAGCCTCTATTTCCCCCGCGCGAGTAACTTGCAAGACCGCGAACGGCAGTCCCATGGCCGCGGCCGCACGCTCGGCATATTCCTTGTGCGACGCAGCGTTTTGATTTTTTGGATTAACCAGAAGAGCGATCGATCCCGCATTGGGAACCAGTTCATGGAGCAACTGAAGCTTTTTCGGCGTCAACGGGTCGAATAGCATCGTGACGCCTGTGATATTACCCCCCGGGCGGTCGAAACTTCGGACCAGATGAAAGGCAACCGGATCGATCGCAAGTCTAAAGACGATTGGAATAACGGAAGTTGCCTCCCTTGCTGCCAACGCAGCGGGTAGTCCCGAAGCGGCAATTACGTTCACTTTTTCGTCGACAAGCTCGGCGGCGAGTTGCGGCAAAAGAGAATAGTCGCCCTTGCTCCAGCGATACGAGAACTTGACGTTTTCGCCGTCAACGAAGTTACGTTCAGCCAAGCCCTTGCGTATGGCAGCGACTGTGCCCGCCTCGGCAGTCTCTCCTTTGCTGCTCAGATAACCGATGACCGGAATTGCGGTCGGCTGGGCATTCGACGGCAGCGCAGCAAATGTCGGCGCTACCGCAGCACCGCCAATCCAGGCAAAG
The DNA here is from genome assembly GCA_963775515.1 of uncultured Alphaproteobacteria bacterium. Taxonomy (GTDB): domain Bacteria; phylum Pseudomonadota; class Alphaproteobacteria; order Rhizobiales; family Xanthobacteraceae; genus BOG-931. The sequence continues at coordinate 264,200 of CAVZIQ010000003.1, forward strand.
AAGTCACGCCGCCTCACGCCCTTTGCCCCCCAAGGCTCGGAGGAAGCTATCGTATGGGTCAAATTAGCATTCCGGAAGAGGACTTCTGCGGCTGCACGGCAGGCAGTTGATGAGGCGCAATGCCGGTGTCACTAGCCGACATCGAGCTCCATCCGGCAGATATGCGCTTTAGGCCCGAACGCCGACGTTAGCGTGCGCGCCTTATGAGTACGGGGCAAGGGCCGCAACCGACTTGCTGCGTCGCCGCCAAAGCGCAACAATTGGTTGACGGGCATCAAGACCCGAAAATAAAGACACACAGCCGGGAGGATTCCATGCGCTTTCAGCTCAAGCCGCTGCAGCTCGTCACCATGATCGGTGTCGTGCTCGGCGTAACCGCCGCGCGAGCGGCGCCGTTCATGATCGTCGGCGACGACGAAAAGGCGGGATTTGCCGACGGCAAGCCCGTCGTGTCGCCGCCGGGAAAAGACTCCATCTTGATCGTCGATCTGGCGAACCCGCTCAGCCCGAAAATCGTCGCCAACCTGCCGCTGAAGAACTCGGTGGTCGGACCGCCGGTGAATCTGGCCATCGATCCAACCGATTCAGTGGCGATCGTCGCGGATTCGATGGATGCCGTCAAAGACGGCGACAACTATAAACAAGTTCCGGACAACAAGATCTACGTCATCGATCTCAAGGCAAATCCGGCCAAGCTGATCAACACGATAGAGGGCGACAAGCAGCCGTCGGGCCTCTCGATCAATCCGGCGGGCAATCTGGCGCTGGTCGCAAATCGCGCCGGAAAATCCATAACGGTCCTGTCGATCCAGGCCGCCGGCGCAAAGCTCGTCGGCACCGTCGACATGGGCGACGAAGTCTCGGCGGTGGTGTTCACGCCGGACGGCAAGCACGCGCTGGCAACGAAGGCTTCCGCGAACAAAGTCGCGCTGCTCGACGTTGACGGGGACAAAGTGACGTACACCAAGCACGATCTCCTGACCGGGTTGTTTCCCTACAACATTGCGATGTCGCCAAACGGCGCAATCGCCCTGACGGCGGACAACGGTAACAATGGTACGTCGGACGGCAACGTCGATACGGTCAGCGTGATCGATCTGACGGAGCCGGTGCACGTCATCGACCACGTTACGGTCCCCGACAGTCCGGAAGGGCTGGCGTTCAGCCCGAAGGGAAATCTCGCGGTGGCCGTCGAGGCGACCGGTTCCAACCACCCCAAGACGGATTGGTACTATCACCCGCACGGGATGGTGACGGTGTTTGCGGTGAGCGGCAAGAAAGTGACCCGGCTGAACGACATCGAAGTCGGCGCCTTGCCCGAGGCGGTCGCCTTTACGCCGGACGGCCGCTATATCTTCGTCGGCAACTATTTGGACAGGGATTTTTCAATTCTTCGCGTCGACGGGACCAAAGTCACGGATACCGGCAAGCGCTTCAAAGTGCCCGGCCAGCCCGGCTCCGCGCGGATGAGTCCGCATTGATCTCTTCCAGCCTACGCGCCGCCTTAGCCCGCGACGGACGGCCGTCGCGGGCTTTTGCGCTTTTGACCTCAGCGAAGCGTAAGGAACAAATCGAATGCCGCAGACGTTTTGCGCCGAGGATTTTAGACGCCGTCGGCCGGCTTCCGCGGGTCGGTCGAATGATCTAATCGAGGAAATCCCCTTTTGTCGGAGGAAAAGCATGGCCAAGCAAAAGCGTAAATATTCCCCGGGCGCCGGGCGCGACGTGGAAAGCGAAATGCGCCGCTACAAACGCGGTACGGCGAAAAGCGGCAGAGCCGGCGGCAAGGTGAAGAGCCGCGCGCAGGCGATCGCGATCGGCCTGTCGAAAGCGCGCAAGGAAGGCAAGAAGGTGCCCAAGAAGGTGCCGAAGAAGGTGCCGAAGAAGAAGTCGTGAGGCCGCGGCTGTCCTGGCCGTGGGGCCCCAGACGGACCAATTGTCACGGTACTTCTCACATTCATTCGGGCGGGCTAGGCTCCGGCGCTGCCAGCGGTTCGCGCGGGAGAATTCGCACCGTGAGAATTCCTCGTCGACGTTTTTTGTATCTGGCCGCGGCCGCGACCGCCGTTCCGCGAATTGCGTCCGCGCTCGACTATCCAACCCGGCCGGTGCGCATCGTCGACGGCTTTGGCGGCGGCAGCACGCCCGATTTGGTGGCGCGGCTGATCGGTCAGTGGCTCTCGGAGCGGCTGCACCAGCCGTTCGTCGTCGATAACCGGGTCGGCGCCGGCGGCAATATTGCGGCTGAAGCCGTGGCCAAGGCGGCTCCCGACGGCTACACGCTTCTCACCTGCGTCACGGCGGACGCGATCAACGCCACGCTCTACGCTAAGCTGGACTTCGACTTCATACGCGATTTTACGCAGGTTGCCGGAGCGATCCAGTTGCCGATGGTGCTGCTGGTCAATCCATCGTTCCCGGCCAAAACTTTTCCCGAATTTATTGCTTACGCCAAAGCCAATCCCGGCAAGGTCAACATCGCTTCGCCCGGCGTCGGCACGCCGATGCATGTCGCCATCGAGCTTCTCAAGATGCAGGCCGGCATCGATATCGTGCATGTGCCTTATCGCGGGCCGGCCGCGGCATTCACCGATCTGCTGGCCGGGCAGATTCAGGCCTTCATCATCACGCTATCGAGCGCCATCGGTTTCATCAGATCCGGAAAATTGCGGGCGCTGGCGGTAACCAGCGCGAAGCGGGCGCAAGTGCTGCCGGAATTGCCGAGCGTGAGCGAAGTGCTGCCCGGCTTTGACGCGACCGCCTGGGACGGCATTTGCGCGCCTAAGGGAACGCCGTCGGCGATCATCGACGCGCTCAGCAGCAATATCACCGCGGGACTTGCCGACCCGCAGCTTGTCGCGCGGATCAAGGATCTGGGCGGCGAGACCGTGCCGATGGGATCTGCTGAATTCAGTAAGTTCGTCGCCGCCGAGACCGCGAAGTGGGCCAAGGTGGTCAAGTTTGCCAATATGCGCGCGGATTGATCCGGCGGCTGCGGGCGGGGAATGAAAATGAAGCTTCCGCGGCGAAAATTTCTGCATCTGGCGGCGGGGGCAGCCGCGTTGCCGGCTGTGCCGCGACTGGCGCGGGCGGATGACTATCCGGCGCGGCCGGTGCGTTTGATCGTAACCGTTCCGGCCGGCGGCTCGCCCGACATTATCGGGCGGCTCGTCGCGCAATGGCTCTCGGAGCGGCTCGGGCAATCCTTCTTCGTCGACAATCGTCCCGGCGCCAGCGCCAATATCGGCACCGAGGTGGCGGTGAAATCGCCGCCCGACGGCGGCACGCTGCTGTTGGCCATGTCGGCGAACGCCATCAACGGCTCGCTTTACCAGCATCTCAATTTCAACTTTATCCGTGACACCGTGCCGGTGGCGAGCATCGCCCGCATTCCGCTGGTGATGGATGTGAACCTGTCAGTTCCCGCAGCGACGGTTCCGCAATTCATCGCCTATGCCAAAGCCAATCCCGGCAAGATCAATCTGGCGGCGTCCGGCACCGGCACGCCGCTCTATGTCGCCGGCGCGCTGTTCAAGATGATGGCCGGCGTCACCATGGTCGACGTGCCGTACCAGGGCGAGGCGGCCGCGATGCCCGATCTGCTCGGCGGCCAGGTGCAAGCTTTGTTCGGAGTCATGCCGGCGTCGCTGGGTTACATCAAAGCCGGCAAGCTGCGCGCGCTCGCGGTCACCACCGCGTCGCGTCAGCCGGTCTTGCCGGACGTTCCCGCCATGGCCGAATTTCTGCCCGGCTATGAGGCGAGCGGCTGGTACGGCGTGGTCGCGCCCAAAGGCACGCCGCCGGAGATCGTCGACAAGCTCAACAAACAGATCAATGCCGGTCTCGCCGATCCGGCGATGAAGGCGCGGCTCGACGCCCTCGGCTGCGAGATATTCGCGGGTTCGCCGGCGGACTTCGCGAAGTTCATCGCCGCCGAAACCGAAAAATGGGCGAAGGTGGTCAAGTTCGCGAATATCAAGGCGGACTGACGCCGGAGACCGGCCGCCGCGCTGCAATGGAGGAAATCGAAATGGAATTTTCTATGAGGGCCGCATGCTGATTCCCCGCCGCCGGTTTTTTCATCTTGCCGCCGGCGCCACGGCGCTGCCCTTGCTGCCGCACGTCGCGAGCGCCGCGGATTATCCGGCGCGGTCGGTCCGCATCGTCGTTCCTTATCCCCCCGGCATCGCGCCTGATATCGCCACGCGGTTCCTTGCGGATGCGCTGTCGCAGCATTTCGGCCAGCAATTCATCGTCGATAACCGCCCCGGCGGCGCCAGCAACATCGGCACCGAAATCGTCGTGCATGCGCCGGCCGACGGCTACACGTTGCTGACGCTGACCATGACCAACACCATCAATGTATCGCTGTACGATCATCTCAGCTTCGACGTGATGCGCGACATCGCGCCGGTCGCCGGCCTCGTGCAATTGCCTTTGGTCCTGGTGATCAATCCCGCGGTGCCGGCGAAAACGCTGCCGGAGTTCATCGCCTACGCCAAGGCCAATCCCGGCAAGATCAATTACGCCTCGGTCGGCAGCGGGGCTGCCACCAATGTGGCGGGCGAATTGTTCAATGAGATGGCCGGCATCAAGCTCGTCAACGTGCCGTATCGCAACAGCTATCTGCCCGATCTGCTCAGCGGTCAGGTGCAGGCCGGATTTACGCCGATCTTGCAATCGCTGAGCTACATCAATGCCGGCAAGCTGCGGGCGCTTGCGGTCACCGGCGTTGCGCATTCGGACGTGCTGCCAAACGTCCCCAGCGCGGCGCAATTCGTTCCCGGCTATGAAGTTTCCGTCTGGGACGCGATCGGGGCGCCGGCGAACACGCCGCCGGACATCATCGACACGCTCAACAAGGCGATCAACGCTGCGCTTGCCGAGCCCAAGATGCGCAAGCGGTTCACCGATCTGGGCGCCGAGCCCATGATCATGACGCCCGCGGAGCTCAAAAAATTCATGGCCGACGAAGCGGCGAAATGGGGCAAGGTGGTCAAAACCGCCGGCATCAAGCCGGAGTGATCGCTAGCGCCGCCCTTCCAACATCGTCTTGACCCGCGCCGGCGTTACCGGCAGCTCGCGCACCGCGCCGGGAATGCCGATGGCGTCGTCGATTGCGGAAGCGATCGCGGCGCCGACGCCGGTGATGCCGCTTTCGCCGGCGCCTTTGATGCCGAGCGGATTAAGCGGCGAGGTGTAGTCCTCGCGCAGCAAAACCTCGGGCGCCGGCGTTTCGTGAACGGCGGGCAGCAGATAATCGGCAAAGGTGACGGCAAGCGGATCGCCGCGCTCGCTGTAAGTGAATTCCTCGAACAGCGCGCCGCCGAGGCCCTGTGCATAGCCGCCGACGATCTGGCCGTGCACCAGCGCCGGATTAAGCGCGCGGCCGATGTCGTAGGCGATGCAATAGCGCTCGACCTCGACCCCGCCGGTGTCGCGGTCGATACGCACGACGGCGACGTGGCTGCCGTAAGGGTAGACCTGATGCTCGGTGTTGAACCAGCCGGCGGCGGACAGTCCCGGCTCGCGGCCGCCGCGCGATTTCGCGGTCGGCTCAAGGTTTCGCGCGATCGCGCCGAGGCTGATCGAGGGGCCGCCGGTGCGGTCCTTGCGCGAAACTTCGCCGTCGACGATGTCGAGCGCGTCGGGCGTCGTCTGCAATAATTCGGCCGCGACTTCGAGCGCCTTCCGCCGCAGGTTGAGCGCCGCGATATGCGTCGCCGAAGCGGTCATCACCGTGGCGCGCGACGCATGCGCGCCGATGCCGAAAGCGATGCGGTCGGTCTGGCCGTGAATGACGCGGCAATTCCTGTAATCGACGCCGAGCGCGTCGGCGGCGACCTGCGCCATCACCGTCTCGAAGCCCTGGCCGATCGAGGCGCCGCCGGTGACGATTTCCACCATGCCCGACGTATCGATGGCTATGTTCACGCCGTCGGTCGGGCCGAGCCCGCTCTTTTCGACGAACATCGCAACCCCGATGCCGACAAGCTCGCCGGCGGCCTTGCGCTTTTTGACGTCGGCGTTGAGCTTGTCCCAGCCGATCTTGGCGAACAGCTTGTCGAGCAGCCCAATATAATCGCCGGTGTCGTAGTGGATTTCCTCGCCCAGCGCTTCGAGCGGACGCGGATAGGGCATTTCGTCGGCGGTGATGGCGTTGCGCCGCCGGATTTCGATGCGGTCGATGCCGAGCTGCTGCGCGATCGCGTCGACCAGCCTTTCGCGCACGAAGGTCGTCTCGTAGCGGCCGGGCGCGCGATAGGTCGCCGCCGGCGTTTTGTTGGTCAGCCGGAAATGGCCGATCGCGCGGTAGGCCGGCACCCGATAGGGCCCGGGCAGGATGCCGGCCGTCATGTGCACGACGCGCGCCGCGTGGGTTCGCACATAAGCGCCCTGATCGTGGAAATAGCGGTCGTCGATGGCGAGGATCACGCCGTTCGCATCGACCGCGGCGCGGATCTTGTGCAGCTGCTGGCGCGAGTGATTGGCCGCGATCAAATGCTCGCGCCGGTCCTCGATCCACTTTACCGGCCGATTGAATTTTTTGGCGGCGACGACGACCAGCACGTCTTCGGGATAAAGCTCGCCGCGAACGCCGAAGCCGCCGCCGACATGGGATTCGTGAACGTGGATCGCGCTCGGCGGCATTTTAAGCATGCGCGACAGCAATTCCTGGATGCGGTGCGGCACCTTGGCGGCGCCGTGCAGTTCGAGAATGCCGCGCGCGGCGTCGTAGCGGCCGATGGCGCCGCGGGTTTCCAGCGGCACGCCGGAATGCCGGCCGATGGCGAGTTCGGCTTCGACGATGTGCGGCGCGTCGCGGAACACCGCATCGACGTCGCCATAGCCCTGGCGGATGATGGCCGCTTCGCTCGAATGGCCCGGCGAAAATTCGGCCGGCGCGGCTTCCGCGTCGAGCAGCGGCGGCAGCTCTTCGATCTCCACCGCGACGAGATCGGCCGCGTCTTCCGCGACATAGGAATCGACGGCAAACACCGCGGCGACCGGATCGCCGACATAGCGCACGCGCTCGCTCGCCAGAACCGGCTGGCGATAAGGATCGAGCGCCGGGATCGAGCCCTCGCGAAAATCGATCGGCGGCACGTCGGCGATGTCGGCTGCGGTCCATACCGCGTAGACGCCGGGCAGCGCGCGCGCCGCCGCGGTGTCGATCGCGGCGATCCGGCCATGGGCATGCGCCGAGCGCACGATGCGCATGGCGAGCTGGTGCGGAAAATTGATGTCGCCGGCAAACGCGCCGCGTCCCGTGACCAGCGGCGGGTCCTCCAGCCGCTCGACCGATTGGCCGATCCAGGCGTTTGTCCGCCCCCGCGAAGCGGGGGAGGGGGACACTGGGTCTCCGCCTTCGCGGGGACGAGCGATTGTTGATCTCGTCGTAGCGGTCATCTCACCTTCATCCAGCCGCCGCGCGCTCAAGCGCCCGGCGCGTCACCGCCAGCACGAGGTCGCGGCGGAATTCGGCGCTGGTGGTGTTGTCCTCCATCGGATCGATCGCGGCGGTCGCCGCGACGGCCGCGGCGCGAAACGCCGCGTCGCCCGGCGCGGCGCCCAAAAGCGCGCGCTCGGCTTGCGCGATGCGCCGCGGCTTGACCTCGGCGCCGCCGACCGCAAGCCGCGGCTCGGCGATCTTGCCGCCGTCGAGGCAATAAAGGCCGAGCGCCATCGCCATGGCGAAATCGCCGGCGCGGCGGTTGAACTCGTAAAAGCCGCAAGCCGTGCCGGCCGGCAGCATCGGCAGCCGCGCCTCGACCAGGAGCTCGTCGTCGGCCAGCGCCGTCGTCATGACGCCCTTGAAGAAATCGCGCGCCGCGATGACGCGCTCGCCGCGCGCGCTCTTGGCCAAAACCTCGCCGTCGAGCGCCGCCAGAACGAGGCACCATTCCGACGCCGGATCGGCATGCGCCAGACTGCCGCAAAAGGTGCCGCGGTTGCGGATCGGGTAATGGGCGATGTGATGCACCACGTCGGTGAGCAGTTTGCCGAGCGGGCCGTCGCAAACCGGCTCGTGGAACGCGGCGTGGCGCACGCAGGCGCCGATGCAAAGCTTGCCGTCCGCGACCGTGAGCCGGTTGAGCGCCGCGACGCCGTTGATGTCGACGAGATGCGCCGGCTTGGCCAGCCGGAACGCCATGGTCGGCACCAGGCTCTGGCCGCCGGCCAGCACGCGCCCGTCGTCACCGGCAACTTCGGCGAGCAGGGCGACCGCCTCGTCGATGGTTTTCGGCGCGTGGTAGCGAAACGCCGCGGGCTTCATCTGGTTTCAACTTTGGGATTAGCGTATGTTTTTGAATTGATGCACAGATTTTGGCACAGTGTCAAAGTCCGATAGCTCACGCAGCACCTGTAAAGTCCGGCATGAAGCCTCCCGCATTTTCCTATCACGATCCGCGCAACGTGGCCGACGCCGTCGGGCTGCTCGGCAGCCTCGACAACGCCAAACTGCTCGCCGGCGGGCAGTCGCTGATGCCGATGCTCAATATGCGCTACGTGCTGCCCGACCACGTCATCGATCTCAACCGGGTCGAGGGCTTGGACTACATCCGCGACAGCAATGGCACGCTCGAAATCGGCGCGATGACGCGGCAGCGCGACATCGAATTCTCCGACCTGGTGCGCCGGCGCTGCCCGCTGATGCACGAGGCGATCGTGCAGGTCGGGCATCGGCAGACCCGCAACCGCGGCACGCTCGGCGGTTCGTTGTGTCACCTCGATCCGGCGGCCGAATTGGTTTCGGTCGCCGCCGCGCTCGACGCCAAAGTCGCGGTCGCCGGCAAGAACGGCGCGCGCAGCATCGATTTCGCCGCGTTCCCGGTCGCCTATATGACGCCGGCGCTCGAATTCGACGAGCTCCTGACCGGCGCGACGTTCCCGTGCTGGCCGGAGCGGCACGGCCATGCTTTCGTGGAATTTTCCCGCCGTCACGGCGATTTCGCCATCGTCTCCGCGGCTGCGCTGCTCGAAGAAGACGGCGCCGGCAAAGTCACGCGGGCGTCGCTGACGCTCGGCGGCTTGGGCCCGGCGCCGGTGCGGGCGCGCGACGCCGAGCGCGCGCTGATCGGCGCGACGATCGGCGACAAGCGGCTGCGCGAGATTTGCGAGCCGTTGCGCAAGCTCGACGCGGTCGACGATATCCACGCCCCGGCGTCCTATCGCCAACAACTGGCGACGGTGCTGTCGCGGCGCGCGCTTCTGAAAGCGCATGAGCGAATCGCGGCGAGAGCGCGCGCATGAGCGAGCAAAGGACGATCGCCGTCACCGTCAACGGCAGGCGCCACGAAGCAACGGTGCCGGTGCGCCTGACGCTGGCCGATTTTCTGCGCCACCGGCTCGGGCTGACCGGCACGCATCTCGGCTGCGAGCACGGCGTCTGCGGCGCCTGCACGATCCTGTTCGACGGCTATTCGGCGCGGTCGTGCTTGATGCTCGCGGTGCAGGCCGACGGCCACGACATCATGACGGTCGAAGGCATCGCGACCGATGCCAAGACGCTGCATCCGCTGCAGGAGGCGTTCCGCGACAATCACGGCCTGCAATGCGGCTTCTGCACGCCGGGGATTTTGACCACGCTGATCGAGCTGTTGCGCGACAATCCGGACCCCACCGAAGCGGACATTCGCATCGGCATATCCGGCAATCTGTGCCGCTGCACCGGCTACCACAACATCGTCGCCGCCGCGCTCGACGCCGCGAAGCGGATGCGCGGCGCCTGATGCCTCTGCGCTTCGACGACATCGGCAACCGGCTCAAGGCGTTTCGCCTCGGCTCCGGCCTGTCCGCCGAGGAGATCGCGCAAAAGCTCGGCATTTCGCGCACCGCGCTGTACCGCTTCGAGAAGGGCGAGGTGGCGAAGATCGAGACGCTGGAGAAACTCGCGGAGCTTCTGCAAGTCTCGGTGCCGACGCTGCTCGGCGTCGGCGTCGAATATATCGCTTCCGCGGTCAGCTATTTCGAGCGCATGCGGCAGATCGAGGAGACCGCCGAGCACATCATCGTGCTGGCCGGCCCGATCTCCTATGTGCTCGCCTCCGACGGCTTCGACCGCGCGCTCGGCGACATCTTGCGCGAGTCGGTGCCCGACGGCATCGCAAGGCGCGAGCGCGCGCTGGCCCAGATCGACGAACTGATGGACGTGCTGCGCCAGCGCAAGGAGAGCTACCGCCGCCGCCGCCCCGCCATCGTCAATCTGATCGCGGCCGCCGAGATGGAGCGCTTCATGCGCAACGGCCTGGTCGGCCGGCTCGACCTCGACGACAAAACCCGCCGCGCGCGCCGCGCGCTCGCCCGGGCCGAGGCCGAGCATTTCACCGCGCTGATGGAAAACGAGCCGATCGGCGTGCAGATCGGCATCGTGCGCGATACGCTGCCGCACTCGAGTTTCCAGATTTTCCGCCAGCCCGACCGCAAAATCCTGGCGCTCAGCCCGTTCCGCCTCGGCGAGGAGCCCAACATCCGCACCGGCGTCGCCATGATCACCTCGGCGCCGGAAGCGCTCGCTCTGCACGAAACCATGGCGCGCGACTTGTGGGCCAGCGCGCTCAAGGGCCCGGCCGCGGTGCGGTTTATGCGCGGGATGATGGAGAAGGCAGGCGGGTGAACGTAGAGACTTCTTTCAATCAAATAAGTGCGCGGTCACCGTAATTCTGCAGTCCAAATTGAATCCATTGCCCGTGCTAAAAGGCGGTAAATTCGGGCTACCCGGTTAAATAATTAAACCGCGATTTCCCTTGGCGCTGCCAGGCGAGGAGCGTCCAGTGTGCTCCAAAGCCGGCGCTGCGGCCGCGTGCTTCCTCCTCAATTTTACGGAGGATCGGGACGACGCGCTCGGGAAGTAAATCTATCAGGTAGGCTCCGGCCCAAGCACGCACCCCGGGGTCAGGGTGATCGAGAAGCGCGGCGAGCGCCGCTCGGTTCGAGCCATTCGCATCCAAGGCTTTGACGATGGCGTCCAAGAGACGCACGACCTTGGTCTCGCCGTCCGCCGTGTCGCGAAATTCGTCATGAAGCGTATCTGCAAGTCTGGCCCCAAATTCAAAGCCGCGGATAAGCGATGCGGCGCGTTCGCCGTCCGCGACCGGATCGCGACGTTCGATAAGCGCCGTGATGGCCGCCAATCCATCAGCCTTGAGGCGATCGAACTCCTTCGCAATCTCGAATTCCGCGAAGCAGCGCCTTGCCCTGCGTCACACGATCCCCTAAGTCGAGCGTCGGAGAAAAATCATCCCACCACGCGTCCAGTTTCTGTCCTAACTGTACGATCGATCCATCGATGTCCATGACAGCCTCCGGCTGGAGCGTAAGCGTAGATCGTCTAATTTAGGATATGCAATTCCCGTAGGATTTTGAGCCCTTCGTCGCGTTGAACCCCGTAGGGCTGAGTTTGCAGCCATTGGTACATATTCATGTTTGGAACCCGCGAGGGTCTCAAATATTCATCATTGACCGCCTCATGCAACAGCGTCGGGAGACGGATTATGTTGTCGGTGTTCTGCAACTGCCGTGGCGAAAGATTGTCTGCGTTCGCGCCGCCTTGCGTGACGATATGATGATATTGATTTCCATCGCCCGCACCACCGAAACGCTTGGCCATCTGGTCAAGACTTAGCTGACCCTTGACGAACTGGTCATAAGCGGCAAATTCCTCGTAGCCGCTCGATGAAACTTGAAGGTCCTCGATGCTGTGCGGCCCCTCCTTAGCGAAATCGAGGGCGGCAGCGGCATCGATTGCGAGCTTCCTGTATTCGGAAGCCGTCCGAGCGATGTCGGCCACCATCGCGACGTCCGCCGCAACGTCAGTACCCGGGATGAGATTGGCAATTGCCTCGACGCCGATGTGCAAGGCCGCAACGAGGTTCAGCCGCAATTTCTGTCGCGTGATGCGGTCTTTGATCTCCTGCATGATCGAGGCTCTCGAGCCGTCCTTTGGACGGAATTTTCCGCCAAGCCCGTCTTCCGTCCCGGCAGGCCAGCCCGGATGTTTCGGATCGTCCGGGCTTGCTTTATGAATTTTGCGCGGATGAGCATTCGGCACACTTGATGAGGCTGTCTTCCGCCTCCAAGTTTTCTGCGCGCGGATCGATCGGGCAGGTCGGGAATTCGCAAATGGACCGCCGCGATCCGCGCCAGGCAAGGGTCGTTCGCGTTTAACGCGGCTGCCACGGTCGCGAGTTCAAGCATGATCGGGCCGACCACAATATCTTTCCGATAGGCGCTGCTGAGCAAGGCCTCGATCTCGTCCCGGCCGCGAACCACGAAACGATAATCGCGGCGCTCAATCAGCGGCGTTCGGCCTAGGACCAGGCCATCGTTGCTGCATGCCAGGCCGAGATTGTCCTCGCCGCACTCACTTAAACGCCACATCTGAATCATGTCGGTCTCGTCTCATAAGCAGAGACATTTGTCAACGTTAAAGTGACCCATCTTGACAATCGTCTCCATTTCCGTTACATAACTGCGAATCAAATCTCGCCCTAAGGGACGCCGTTCGGGTGATGCCGGGCGGCAGGGGCGAGTGCGGTGCCCGCGGGCCAAGCCTCATCAGCTTGGCTCCCGGGCGGTCCGGGCATCATGTCCGCCGGCATTACGACCGGCGTGCGAGGTGCGTCGCTGGAAGTGGTCAGGCCGTCGGCGGAGTGACCCCCGCCGCTTGGACGGTTTGCCCACGAAACCTGGCCCGGGCCGCACCAAGGGACGACACACCCCTTGGCAAGAGCCGTGGTGGAACGCCGGCAGGCGAGCGCGCCCGAGAGCGGAAAGGGCGGCGCAAGCCGCCTTATCCGTGGCGCGACCGCACCCGTTTGGTGCGGGACTGACGACAGTGCGTCTGCCGGCGTTCCGCTTCCCTTTCTTTCTTTCGTAGCCTGGGTTGAACGAAGTGAAACCCGGGATGGACATTGAAGGCTTCTCGATCGTACCCGGATTTCGCTCCGCTCAATCCGGGCTACGGACTACGGGCCGTTCGACATCGCTGTTTGACAACACTCGCGCGCTTTTCGCGCCGCGAGAACGAGATCGCGTGCATCCGCCGCCGCGAAGCGGGGGAGGGGGACCAGCCGTAGCTCGCGCAGCAAGCGAAGGATGGTGGAGGGGGCTTCGGACTCGGCGCTTCCTTGTCGTCACAGAATAATCGTCGAGGCTCGCGCCCCTCCCACCGCCTTCGGCGGTCCCCTCTCCCCGCTGTCGCGGGGCGGGAAATTTACGCCCTGGCGTATTTGCCGCGGTTGAAGAAGCGGTCTTTCTGGTCGTCGTTGGCGGTTTCGCGGTTCGATTTGATGACGGCGACCTTGGCCAAGGCGGCCTTCACCGCCGGGCGCTCGTCGATCGATTTGAACCAGCGCGCGAGGTTCGGATTGTCCTCCCACTTCACGCCCTGGACGTCATGATTGCGCGTCCACGGAAAGGTGGCGATATCGGCGATCGAATAGTCGGCGCCGCCGAGATAGGGCACTTTGGAAAGCCGCTTTTCCATCACCTCGTAGAGCCGCTTCACTTCGGTCTGGTGGCGCGTCATCGAATAGGAATGATCCTTGTCCTTCGGCGCGAACAGCTTGAAGTGGGTGAACTGGCCGAAATTCGGGCCGATGTTGGAAGTCTGGAAAAACAGCCACTGCAGCACGTCGTATTTCTTCGCCATGTCGGTGGGCAGGAATTTTCCGGTCTTCTCGGCGAGGTACATCAAAATCGCGCCCGAACTCGATGACGGTATAGGGCTTGCCGCCGGGGCCGTCGTGATCGACGATGGCCGGGATTTTTGAATTCGGATTGAGCTTGATGAATTCCGGATTGTACTGCTCGCCCTTCCAGACGTCGACGAAATGCTCCTTGTAAGGCAGCTTCGTCTCTTCGAGCATGATGTAGATTTTCTGCACGTTCGGGCTCGTCAATGCGTAAAGATCGATCATGGCAAAGTCCTCGGTTTCCTCTTTGGATCTTGGCGGAAGGCGGTGAACCTATCGGCCGCGCCGGGGGCCGGCAAGACGGCGGAAGGCCATCGCGCCCGCTCGTCCATCACTTGTGCGACATCGCCAATGCCGCGTAGGTTCCGGGCGGGGCGAATAAGAACGCTATGGCTAGGGAGCACAAACATGCAGCGCATAGTCCGGCGGTTCGCCGCGATGATCTTATTAAGCGCGGCGGCGCTTGGCGTTGCCGGCGCGGCGCGCGCGCAAGACGGGTATCCGAACCACGCGGTGCGCTGGCTGGTCGGTTATCCGCCCGGCGGCTCGACCGATATCTGCGCCCGACTGATCGGCAATTATTTGTCGCAAGCCTTGCATCAGCAATTTCTGATCGAGAACCGGCCGGGCGCCGGCAATAACCTCGCCACCGAGATGGCCGCCCATTCGCCGCCGGACGGCTACACGGTGTTCCTGGTCAATCCCGCCAACGCCATCAACGCCACGCTCTATAAGAATCTGCCGTTCGATTTCATCCGCGACATGGCGCCGGTCGCCGGCTTCATCCGCGTGCCCAACGTCATGGAGGTGAACCCGAACGTGCCGGCGCACACGGTCCAGGAGTTCATCGATTACGCCAAGGCCAATCCCGGCAAGGTCAATATGGCGTCCGCCGGCATCGGCACCTCCACGCATTTGTCAGGCGCCTTGTTCATGCAGATGACCGGCGTCAAGCTGGTGCATGTGCCGTATCGCGGCGCAGGTCCCGCGCTGGTCGATATGCTCGGCGGCCAGGTGCAGGTGTTCTTCGACAATCTGCCGTCCTCGATCGGCTATCTCAGGGCCGGCAAGCTGCGCGCGCTGGCGGTCACCACGGCGGAGCGCTCGAAAGCGCTGCCGGACGTGCCAACGGTGGCCGAAACCGTGCCCGGCTATGAAGCGAGCGCCTGGTTCGGCATGGCGGTGCCGGCGGGAACGCCGCGCGACATCGTCGAGACGCTCAATCGCGCCGTGAACGATGCGCTCGCCGATCCGGACATGCAGGCCAAGCTTGCCGAGCTCGGCGGCACCTTGATCCCCGGCACGCCGGAGGATTTCGGCAATCTCATCGCCGACGAAACCGACAAATGGGCCAAGGTGGTCAAGGCAACCGGCGCGACGGCCGAGTAGGGGCGCGAGCCGGGCGGTGTTTGCGGCCAGACCTCCTCAAAGCGCGATCAGGCACCAGCCGCGCAACCCGGCACGTTCGATTTTATCGAGCGTTTGCGGCAGCTTATCCGGCGTATCCGAGTACTGTGACTTCGGCGACACGCCGCTCGTTATTCCGCTGTGAGTTCGCCCGCCGCACACTGATTGCGATGGACGACTGCGGGGCCGCGGGAGTTAAACTGACTGGAAAGAGCGGGAATCGCAGGGGGCCTAATATGCGTCGCTCAACGCTCATCGCAGTGCTCGCGGCCAGTCTCTCTATCGGCTTAGGCGCGACAGCTTTCGCCAAACCGCATCATCATTCGCCGCCTCCGCCGCCGCCACCTCCGGCCTGGAGCTGGACCGGCTTCTACACCGGCGTCAACCTCGGCTACGGCTGGGGCAGCTCCGATGTAAATGAGACCTTCATAAGCTCCACGGGCGGCGTCCTCGGCATGTTTAGCAACACCGTGCATCCCGACGGCGTCCTTGGCGGCGGACAGATGGGATACAATTGGCAGACCGGAAATTGGGTGTCCGGACTTGAGGCCGATATTCAAGGCACCGGGCAGCAGGGCAGCACGACGATCATCTGTCCCGCCGGCGTATGCTCGGCGAGCGCCATCACCACGTCGCTGACTGAGAAGCTTGAGTGGTTCGGAACCGTGCGCGGTCGACTTGGTTGGACGGTGACCCCGGAAACGATGATCTATGCGACCGGTGGCCTCGCCTACGGCGAACTTTCCGACACCGGCACCACCAGCAATGCCGTCACATCCTCCGCATTCAGCCTGAGCAAAACGAGCATCGGTTGGACGGCAGGCGGCGGTGTGGAGGGCCACATCACCGGCAATTGGACGTGGAAGCTCGAATACCTGTTCCTGACGTTGGACGAGCCTTCCGGCTCAGTGTTGACACCGATCGTTCCAATCGGCCGTGGCGGTACGACCACTACGAATTACGATCCGATATTTACGGACAACATCGTGCGGGCCGGCCTGAACTACAAATGGCCGTAAGGTTGTCCTGAATATTGCTGCAGTATGATCGGCACGCCCCGGCGAGGCTCAATCCGCCGGGGCTTTTCTTTTCGCGCGGATTAAGCGCACACTTGCCGGCAAACAATGCCCCAAGGTGAGCGCCCTCGCATGACATCGCACAAGAAAAAATCGCCCGAGGATTTGCGCAGCTATCGTTGGCTCGGCAAGAACGACCTGCGCTCGTTCGGCCACCGCTCGCGGCTGCAGCAGCTCGGCTACGACCGCCCGGATTGGGTCGGCAAGCCGGTGATCGGCATCATCAACACCTGGAGCGATATCAACGCCTGCCACGGCCATTTGCGCGCCCGCGCCGAAGACGTCAAACGCGGCGTCTATCAGTCAGGCGGCTTTCCGATCGAACTGCCGGCGATGTCGCTCGCCGAGCCGATGGTCAAACCCTCGACCATGCTCTACCGCAACTTCCTCGCCATGGAGTGCGAAGAGCTGCTGCGCAGCCATCCGATCGACGGCGCGGTGCTGATGGGCGGCTGCGACAAGACCACGCCCGGCCTGATCATGGGCGCGATCTCGATGGGCATCCCGGCAATCTACGTGCCAGCGGGTCCGATGCTGCGCGGCAACTATCGCGGCAACGTTTTGGGCTCCGGCTCCGACGCCTGGAAATACTGGGACGAGAAGCGCGCCGGCCGCATCGGCGACGCGGAGTGGAACGAGATCGAGGGCGGCATTTCCCGCTCGTTCGGCACCTGCATGGTGATGGGCACCGCGGCGACCATGATGGCGATTACCGAAGCGCTCGGCTTCGCGTTGCCCGGCGCGTCGTCGATTCCGGCGCCGGACGCCAATCATCCGCGGATGTGCGCCGCCGCCGGCCGCCGCGCCGTCGAATTGGTGTGGGAGGATTTGACGCCGGAGAAAGTTCTCACCCCGGCCGCCTTCGACAACGCCATCCGCGTGCACATGGCGCTCGGCGGCTCGACCAACGCTATCATCCACGTCATCGCCATGGCGCGCCGCGTCGGCGTCACGCTCGACATGGCGCGCTTCGACGCGATCTCGCGCGAGGTCCCCGTGATCGCCAATATCACCCCGTCCGGCAAATATCTGATGGAGGATTTCTTCTATGCCGGCGGTCTGCGCGCGCTGATGGGGCAGATGCAGGACATGCTCGATCTTTCCTGCATCACCGTCAACGGCCACACGGTCGGCGAAAACATCGCGGGCCACCAGGTGTATCTGCCCGACGTCATCCATTCGCTCGACAAGCCGCTTTATCCTGAAGGCGCCACGGCCGTCCTCACCGGGAATCTCGCGCCACGCGGCTGCGTGATGAAGCCGGCCGCCGCCGACAAGCGCTTCCTCCATCATCGCGGCAAGGCGATCGCCTTCGAAAATTACGACGACATGGCGGCAGCGGTCGATCGCGACGACCTCGATGTCACGCCCGATCACGTGCTGGTCCTGAAAAACGGCGGGCCGAAGGGCGGCCCGGGCATGCCGGAATGGGGTCAGCTGCCGATCCCGAAAAAGCTCCTGAAAGCCGGCGTGCGCGACATGCTGCGCATCTCCGACGCGCGCATGAGTGGCACCAGCTACGGCGCCTGCATTTTGCACGTGGCGCCGGAAAGTTTCGTCGGCGGTCCCTTGGCCTTTGTGCAAACCGGCGACGAAATCGAAGTCGACGTCGCCGCACGGCGCATCCATCTGCACGTCGGGGACGACGAGCTTTCGCGCCGGCGCGCGGTGTGGAAGCCGCCGGCGCCGAAATACCCGCGCGGATACGGCGCGATGTATTCTCAGCACATCGGCCAGGCCGACGAGGGCTGCGATTTCGACTTTCTGGAAGGCCAGGCGCCGACCGCGGAGCCGGAGATACATTAGCGGGGTCGCGGCGTGCAGCAGCGATAAGTTTTATCCGGCGGGCAGCACCACCGCGCGGCATTCGCCGAAGCCGATGCGGGCAAAGCCGGGCTTGGCGCAGAAGCCGCGGAAAATGATTTCGTCGCCGTCTTCGATGAAGCCGCGCTTCTCGCCGCCCGGCAACGCGATCGGCTCCGAGCCGCGCGCGGTCAGTTCGAGCAAGCTGCCCCAGCTCGATTTCTCCGGCCCCGAGACGGTGCCCGATCCGAGCAGATCGCCGATACGCATATTGCAGCCGTTGCTGGTGTGATGCGCGATCATTTGCGCGACGGTCCAATATAAAAGCGCGCAGGAGGTCTGCGTCACCCGTTGCGGCGCCGTTCCGGTCCGCCGCATGGTCTCGGTCGAGATGTAGGCCTCAAGGGTAATGTCGAGGCCGCCCGCGGCGCGGTCGCCGGCATCGTCGAGATGCGGCAGCGGCGCGGGATCGCCGGCCGGACGCGCGAAGGCTGCGGTGCGGAATGGCGCCAGCGCCTCCGCCGTCACCACCCAGGGCGAGACCGTGGTGGCGAAATTTTTGCCCAGGAACGGACCGAGCGGCTGATATTCCCACGCCTGGATGTCGCGCGCCGACCAGTCGTTGAGCAGGCAGAAGCCGAAAATGTGCTCCGCCGCCGCGGCGACGGGCACCGGCTCGCCGAATTCGCTCGGCGTTCCGATGTAGATGCCGAGCTCGAGCTCGAAATCGAGATTGCGCGACGGTCCGTAGCTCGGCGCCGCCTCGTTCGGGCCCTTGCGCTGGCCGCGCGGCCGTTTGAACGGCGTTCCGCTGACGCGGGTCGATGAGCTGCGGCTGTGATAGGCGACCGGTACGTATTTGTAGTTAGGCATCAGCGGATTGTCGGGGCGGAACATGCGGCCGGCATTGCTGGCGTGGAAGATCGAAGCGAAAAAATCGGTGAATTCGCCGATCGCCACCGGTAATCCGATCTCCGCCTGCGCCATTGGCGTCAGATGCTGGCGCAGGCTTACGTTGCCGTGCTCGGCGCTCAAGCCGTGCGACAGCGCAAGCCGCAGCGCCGACCACGCATTCGATCCAAGCGACATCAGATGATTGAGCGCCGGCACCGGGCAGGCCCGGGCTGCTTCCGCAGCCAGCCCGTCGAAGTGCGTACCGGCCGCCGCAACGTCGAGGATCTGATCGCCGATCGCTGCGCCGACGCGCGGCGGTGCGCCCGATGCCGGGCGGTATACGCCGAACGGCAGGTTCTGAATCGGAAAGTCGCAGCCGGGCGAATTGGCGCTTTCGACAAAACTGCGCCGCTTGGGATCGTGGGTTTCGTTAAGTGCGATCGGCATGGCTGTCAGGATGGGTGTCAGGATTGCGCAAAGCGCGTCAATGTGAGGGTTGCTTTTCGGTCTTCGCGCCGATCGCGGGATATCGTTTCTGAAAATCGGTATACATAAGCTGCAAACCTTCCCGTAACGGTGTCGTCGCGCGCCAGCCCAGCGCGTTGATGCGCGAAACATCCAGAAGCTTGCGCGGCGCGCCGTCCGGCCGCGACGTATCGAACACGATCTTGCCGCGGTAGCCGACGATATCGGCGACCAGGCGCGCAAATTCGGCGATGGTCAGGTCTTGGCCGGTGCCGATGTTGAGGAATTGCAGATCCGAATAGCATTTCATGACGAACACACAGGCATCGGCAAGATCATCGACTGCCAGAAACTCGCGCCGCGGCGACCCGGTGCCCCAGACGGTCACGCTCGGGTCGCCGTTGATCTTGGCCTCATGGAAACGCCGCACCAGGGCCGCCGGAACGTGGCTGTCGTCGAGGTGATAATTGTCGCCGGTCCCGTAAATATTGGTCGGCATCACCGAAACAAAGTCTGCGCCGTGCTGCAGCCGATAAGCCTCGCACATTTTGATGCCGGCAATCTTGGCGACCGCGTACCATTGGTTAGTCGGCTCGAGCGGTCCCGACAACAGCATGTCGGGCGACATCGGCTGCGGCGCCTGCCACGGGTAGATGCAGGATGAACCGAGGAAGACGAGCTTTTTAACGCCGTTGCGATGCGCCGTGCGGATGGTGTTGAGCGCGATGGCGAGATTGTCGGCGATGAAGTCGGCCGGGTAGGTTGAGTTGGCGCGGATGCCGCCGACTTTGCCGGCGGCGACGTAAACCGCGTCGGGCTTGGCCTGCGCCATAAAGCGGCCGACCTCGTCCGATTGCCGCAGATCGAGGTCGCGGCGCGCGGCGAATACGATGTCGCAATTTTCGCGTTCGAGCCGGCGCACGATCGCGGCGCCGACCATGCCGGCGTGACCGGCAACGAAGACCCGTTTGCCGCGTAAGTCGAAAATGACCGGCGCGCCGCTCATGCGTTTCGCAGCCCTAGTCGTGCACGCTGTGCCGCGCGCCGTCGCGACGCAGTTCTTGCAAATCGGAGTCAACCATTTCGCGAACCAGTTCGTTGAACGAAACCTTGTGATGCCAGCCGAGCTTTTGCCGAGCCTTGCTGGGGTCGCCAAGCAGCGCGTCGGTCTCGGTCGGCCGGAAGTAGCGCTCGTCGATTTCGATCAGGACGCGGCCGTCGCGCGCGTCGACCCCTTTCTCGGCAAGGCCCGAACCGCTCCATTCGATCGTCTTGCCGACGCAGGCAAATGCCTTCTCCACGAATTCGCGGACCGAATGCTCTTCGCCGGTGGCCAAAACATAGTCGTCGGGCTCCGGCTGCTGCACGATGAGCCACATGCCTTCCACGTAGTCGCGGGCGTGACCCCAGTCGCGCCGGGCGGCAAGATTGCCCAGGAACAGCTTGCTTTGCAGGCCAAGCTCTATTGCCGCGACGGCACGGCTGATCTTGCGGGTCACGAAGGTTTCGCCGCGCGTCGGACCTTCGTGATTGAACAGAATGCCGTTCGAGGCGTGCATCCGGTAGGCTTCGCGATAATTGACGGTAATCCAGTAGGCGTAGAGCTTTGCCGCCGCATAGGGCGAGCGCGGGTAAAACGGCGTGGACTCGCGCTGCGGGACTTCCTGCGCGAGGCCGTAAAGCTCCGACGTTGACGCCTGATAAAACCGCACTTTGTGCTCAAGCCGCAGGATGCGCATCGCCTCGAGCAGACGCAACGTGCCGAGCGCGTCGGCATTCGCGGTATATTCGGGCGTCTCAAACGACACGCGCACGTGGCTCTGCGCGGCGAGATTGTAGATTTCGGCCGGCTGGACTTCCTGAACGATACGGATGAGATTCGTCGCATCCGTCATGTCGCCGTAGTGCAGGAAAAATCGCACGCCGGCCCCGTGCGGGTCTTGATACAAATGATCGACCCGCGCCGTATTGAACGAGGACGATCGCCGCTTGATGCCGTGCACGATGTAGCCTTTGCCGAGCAGTAGCTCGGCCAGATAGGCGCCGTCCTGGCCGGTCGCTCCGGTGATCAACGCAACGCGATCTGTCATGGCATTGGTTTCTAGAGGTTTCGGCGGGCCAAGTCTTGCTGACTCTTCAAGTCTCGATAATTCTTTTTAATCAGGCCGGTGCCGCGCCGCCTAGGCGTTGCCGCTCCCGTGTCTGTTGATTTTCGTTCATGCGCCGCTGGCCTTCGGCATCGATGGCGCGCTTGAGATCGGGATGGTTCGCGGTAAGCGCGCGGAAGTCGGCAAGATCGAGGATCAGGAGCGTCGACGGCACGGTCGTGGTCACGTTGGCGCTGCGCACCGAATCGCCGAGCAAGGCGAGCTCGCCAAAAAACGCGCCGGCGCCGAGCCGCACCGGTGCCGGCTTGATATCGACCTGCACCTCGCCCGCGGCGATGAAATACATGCAGTCCCCGACTTTGCCGCGGCGAATAATAGCGACGCGTTCCGGCACATCAAGACGCCGCAGCATGTGGGTAATTTCCGTAATCGCCGAGGGGTCGAGCGATTGGAAGAACGGCACCTTGCTCACAAGGTCCCAGGTCTGGATGAAATTACGCCGCCGGTTCTCGGCGGCAAAGCCGGTCGCCAGAATGCCGGTCGACAGGCCGAAACTGACAATGCCGAAGATCATCACCACGCCGCCGAGCAGGTGTCCCAATTGCGTGACCGGCACCTTGTCGCCGTAACCGGTCGTCGTCAGCGTCACGACCGCCCACCACAAAGCTTGCGGCATCGTTTCGAAGGCCTGCGGCTGCACGCCGCGCTCGACCACATACATAGCGGCCGAGGAAAGAAAGAGTACGATCAGAAACAGCACCAGCACGCTCGCCAGCGCTTTTGCCTCGAGCGCGAATACACGCCCGAGCTGCGCCAGACCCGGCGAGTTCTGGGTCAGCTTGAGCACCCAGAACGACGCAAATAGCCAAGCATTGGGCGGCGTCGCTCCGCCAAGCAGCGCGATCGGCACCGCGACCGCGCCGATGACGTCGACAAAACACGAAAAGGAGAGAATGTGACTTCGTGCATAGCCGGCGCGGACGGCGGCTCGCATGCGGACCGCGCTTTCGACGGCAAAATAGGCAAGACAACACCACAAGCACGCGTTCAGCCAGATGCCGGCCGCGTGCTGCAAGTCCGGCACCGTGTAGGCCGTCATCGCCGATAGACCGACGACAAGAATGACAATACGGGCGAACGACGATGCGCCGAAACGGCGCAACGGCGCGGTTAGATGCGCGACTATCCCGATCGCGTCCTTGAAAATCACGCAGACCCCGTAAAGCCCTGAATGCGGTCGAGCCGGCGCCAAATTACGCCCTCGAAGCCGGGTCAGCCAACCGAAATTACTCACGCGAATGCGGCCGATCCGCGAAAACCCATTGTCCGAAATGGTAAATATGCCATTGGGCGGAGCGTCCCCGTGCTTAAATTCGCGGCCGGATGCCGTTACACTGCCGCCGACTCAAGGCCTACTTTCCGCGCGCAATCCGGGCATCCATGAAACGACGGCAGATTTCACGCTACGAGCTGGCAAGCTATCTGCTTTCGCCGTCGCTCTTCGTGATGGTGACGTTGATGGTGGTCGAGGCCATGCTGGCCGCGGCGACCACCTGGCTCGTCATCAATGCCGGACGCCGCGTCGCGGTCGGAGAATTTCTCGTCACCGACCTGGTCTGGATTCTCACCGCGCAATCGACGTCCTACGTGGTCGGGGTCATCAGCTGGATCTTCGCGGAGCGGGCCGGCTACCGCGGTTTCGGCAAGTTCATGCTGCGCTTCGCGCGCGAGAACCGCGACAAGGTCACGCTGCTCAACGAAAAACCCGCGCGCGAGCAGGTCGAGCCGTTCCTGACAGGTGAAACCTTCCAGTGCTTTTTCAACGTCATGTACGAACTGGAATTCGCGCTAAAACTTTTCCTTGGCCTCGTTTTCAACGCGCTGGTGCTCGGTGCGGAGATCGACCCCAGCCTGCCGGTTGCCTATGTCGGCGCCTTCGGCGCGCTTTTGTTGATGCAGTGGGTGCTGCAGAAGCCGATCGCCCACGCCTATCTCGAAAATCAGCGCATGAACAACCGCGTCACGGCGCAGGGCTATACCGCGTGGGACAATGTTTTTTCCGGCAACAGCTACAATCTGCGGCTTTGGCTGTTCGGCTTTAAGACCAAGCTGCGTGAAGGCCTGGTGGCGCAGATTCGCGCCATTGTCGCGCGCGAGGGTATGAGCGCGATGAGCGGCATCGTCAGCTTGGCCATCGTCTTCGCCACGATCACGATGGTCGCCCTGCATAATGTCGGCGATACCGCGCTCTTGGTCGGATTAGCGACCACGCTGCCGCGGCAGATCGAGATGACTTACGAGCTCCACCTGCTCGCCACCGGCTGGAACGATTTTATCGCCATCTGGACACGGTTCGGCGGCGTCGCCGCCAATATGCTGCCCGAGCCCGATGCGGATTTCGACAAGCGCATCAAGTACGACCGCCTGGTATTGCGCGAAGGCGATCACGCCAATGTGGTGTCGTCGCTGGGCGATGCGCTGCGCGTTGCGCTGGCGCAGCCGACCGGCCGCATCAATGTGCGTGGCGGCAACGGCAGCGGCAAATCCTCGCTGCTGGCGTCGCTGAAGACCGAGATGAAGAAGCGGGCCTATTATTGGCCGACGACGGACCGCCTGGCGTTCCAGTTCGCCGGCGGTGTGGTGCCGGTCGATGTCGAGGAGGACGATGAGGGCGAGCCGGTCGTGGTCGCCGAATCGATGGACAAGAAGCTCGGCTTCTCCTCGGGCGAGCGGCAACTCAGATCGCTCGAGGAAATCGTCAGCTCGACCGACGCTGAAATCTATCTGCTCGACGAATGGGACGCCAATCTCGACGCCGCAAACAAGGCCAAGGCCGATGCGCTGGTCGACGAGCTCGCCGCACGCGCCCGGGTCGTCGAAATCTCCCACCGCGATCAGGCGGCATAAGCGTACAAAGCGCGGTATCGCTTCGATTGCCGGCAGGTTTTCGTTGCAATCTTCGGCACGGTTGCGTCGCAAGATGTGATAACCTTTTGGGCGAAGCCTTAACCCGGAGGGACTATGAGGCGGCGCGAATTCATCGCCCTTATCGGTGGCGCGACGATCGGCGCGCCGCTTGCCGCGCGCGCACAGCCGGCCGTTCAAGTGCGTCGGATCGGCGTACTCATGAATCTTCCCGATGGCGATCCGGAAGGCAAACGCCGCATCGACGCATTCCTGAAGTCGATGAGTGGGTTGGGCTGGGATGACGGCAGAAACATACGCGTCGATTATCGCTACGGCGTCGGTCCGCAAATCGTCAAGAAAAACGCCGCGGATCTGGTTGCACTCGCTCCGGACGCGATCTTGGCGAACGCGCCTCCCGCTGTGCTGGCAGTGCAGCAGGCAACTCACACCATTCCGGTGGTATTCGCGGCGGTGACCGATCCGGTTGAGCTTGGCATCGTGCAAAGCCTGGCGCGGCCAGGCGGCAATGTTACCGGCTTTTCCCCCTCCGAGCTCGGTTTGAGCGCGAAGTGGCTGGAGCTGCTTAGAGAAATTGTGCCGGACGTGAAGCGGGCGGCGGTGTTCCGGGCGGCGAGCAATCCCGGATCGGAAACGCAAATCGCGGTCATCGAAACCGCGGCGCGCTCCTTGGGAGTGGAAATAAGTCTCGTTGACGTGAGTGACTCGGCGGCGATGGAACGTGACGTTGCTGCATTCGCGCGCTCGGCGGACGGCGGCCTGATCGTAATCAGGACATCGGAGAACGTCGCGGCGCGCGGGGAGATCATCGCGCTCGCGGCACGCTACCGGCTGCCGGCGGTGTATCCGCTGCGGTTTTTCGCAACGGGCGGCGGTCTGGTCTCGTATGGTCCCGACATCGTCGACGAGTACCGTGAAGCCGCAGGCTACGTAGACCGCATTCTAAGGGGTGCCAAGCCGGCCGATCTGCCGGTGCAATCGGCAAGCAAGTTCGAGCTGGTGCTCAATCTCAAGACCGCGAAGCAACTCGGCCTGACAATTCCGCCGACGCTGCTGGCGACCGCCGACGAAGTGATCGAATGAATTTTTTCGTCAGAGGAGACACGCCATGAGACGCCGCGATGTTCTTCAAGTGCTTGCCGGAGCAATGGTCGTCGCGCCCGGCGCCGCGACCGCGCAGACTGCCACAAAGATTTACCGCGTCGGGACGCTGACCGTCGGACCGCCGATCCCGCCCACTGTGGGCGCCGGGGCGATGCTGATCGGCGCGCTGGCGCAGCGCGGCTTCACGCTCGGGAAAAACCTGGCCTACGAGGCTCGCGGCGCGGCCGGCAATGTGAGCCAGATGTCGAATCTGATGCAGGAATTGAAAGCCGCCAATGTCGATGTGGTCGTGACCGTGGGCTACCCGTCCGCGGCGGCGGCCAAGGCCTCCGGCGTACCGACGGTAATCGCGACGGGCTCCGGCGATCCGGTCAAGACCGGGCTGGTCGCGAGCCTGGCGCGGCCGGGCGGCAATGTCACGGGAATATCGGACGACGCCGCGGCGCTTTCCACCAAGCGCCTCGGTTATTTGAAGGCATTGTCGCCACAGCTGCGCAAGGTGGCCATGCTGTGGAATAAGGATGATCTGGGCATGTCGCAGCGTTATGACGCATCGGCGCAAGCCGCGCAGGAGCTTGGCGTCACGGTGCTGCCGCTCGGCGTCCGCGAGCCCGACGATTTCAACGAGGCCTTCGCGGCCATGGACCGTGATCCGCCGGACGCCATCCTGATGGTGACCGACTCGCTCACGCTGCTTAATCGCAAGCGCGTGTTCGATTACGCGCTCGCGCACCGGCTGCCGGCGATCTACGAGCAGGACTTCATGGCACGCGATGGCGGCCTGATGTCCTACGGCGCGGACCCGAAAGAATCGTTCGATCGCGCCGCGGCGCTCGTTGCCCGCATTTTCCAGGGCGCCAAGGCCGCCGACCTGCCGTTCGAGCTGCCGACGCGATACCTGTTCGTGTTCAACATGAAAACCGCCAAAGCAATGAATTTGAACGTGCCGCCAACGTTCCTCGCGCTTGCCGACGAGGTGATTGAGTGAGGCGGCGGGACAAGCTGGCCCTCTCCCCACAGCGGGGAAGAAATCTCTGCTAAGATGATCGGATGAAAGCTGACGTGGACCATAAGGCCGGCGTCGCTGGCAGCGGAGCGGCGGATCGGCTCGCCGGCGCAGGAACGGCGTCCGGCACGTCGATCCTGCGCAGCCGGCTGTTCATCAAATACGTGGCGCTGTTCGTCAGCGTAGTCGTGCTGGCGCTGGTCGCCAATGGCGCCTTCGAGGTGTGGTTTTCCTTTCAGGAGCAAAAGTCTTCGCTGATCAATATCCAGCACCAGCAGGCGGAAGCCGCCGCCGACAAAATCGAGGAATTCGTCACCCAGATCCAAAGCCAGCTCGGCTGGACCACGCAACTGCCCTGGACCAGCGGCACGCTCGACCAACGCCGGTTCGACGCGCTGCGGCTTCTCCGCCAGGTGCCCGCCATTACAGAGCTGGCGCAAATCGACGCCTCAGGCCACGAGCAGCTCAAGGTCTCGCGGCTCACCATGGACGTCGTCGGCAGCGGCATCGATTACTCGAACAAGCCGGAATTCACCAAAGCCGTGGCGGACAAGGTCTATTACGGCCCGGTCTATTTCCGCCGCGAATCCGAGCCGTATATGACGATCTCGCTCGCGGGCGCACGGCCTGAAAACGGGGTGAGCATCGCGCAAGTCAACCTCAAGCTCATCTGGGACGTGGTTTCGGGCATCAAGGTCGGCGAAAAAGGCCAGGCCTATGTGGTCGATGGCGACGGCCGTCTGATCGCGCATCCCGACATCAGCCTGGTGCTGCGCAATACCGACATGTCGAAGCTCGCTCAGGTGAAAAGCGCGCGCGCCGGCGGCAGCGGCGAGGACGTGCAGGAAGCCGACGACATAACCGGCCACAAGGTGCTCACTGCCTATGCGCGGGTGCATCCGCTCGGCTGGTTCGTCTTCGTCGAGACGCCGATCGAGGAGGCCTATGCGCCGCTCTACCGGTCGATCGAGCGCACCGGCTACGTGCTGTTCGGCGCGCTCCTGCTCGCGTTTATCGCCGGCATGTTCCTCGCCGGCCGCATGGTGGTGCCGATCCAGGCGCTCCGCGCCGGCGCCGCCCGCATCGGCGCCGGTGATCTCGCCCAGCGCATCGACATCAAGACCGGCGACGAGGTGGAAGCGCTCGCCAATCAGTTCAATGACATGGCGGGGCGCCTGCAGGAATCCTACGCCGACTTGGAGAAGAAGGTCGACGACCGCACCCGTGAATTGACCGAGTCGCTGGAGCAGCAGACCGCGACCTCGGAAGTGCTTGGCGTCATTTCAAGTTCTCCGGGAGATCTGAAGCCGGTATTCGACTCCATCCTGGAAAACGCGACCCGTATTTGTCACGCCAATTTCGGCACAATGTATCTTGTCGAGGACGGCATGTTTCGCTCGGTCGCGATACATAATGCGCCGGCAGCTTTCGTTGAAGCTCGCGGCCGCGTACCACTCGTGCGAGTCTTACCGGGAAATCCGCTGGAGCGTGCGCTCAGCACTAGGCAGCCGATAGCGGTGCCCGACGTTGCTCATGATCCCGGGCTACCACAGGACGACGAGCATTATCAGGTCTTCAGGACCCTAACCGGCGCGCGTAGTTTGATCACGGTGCCAATGCTCAAGGACAACGAGACGATCGGAGTCATCACAGTTTATGGCCTCGAACCCCGCGAGTTTACCGACAAACAAACCCAGCTTCTCAAAAACTTCGCCGCCCAGGCCGTCATCGCCATCGAGAACGCTCGCCTGCTCAGCGAGTTGCGCCAGCGCACCGACGATCTCAGTGCGTCTCTTGAGGACCTGCGCACCGCGCAGGACCGCCTGGTGCAGACCGAGAAGCTTGCTTCGCTCGGCCAGCTGACCGCCGGCATCGCTCACGAAATCAAGAATCCGCTCAATTTCGTCAATAATTTCTCGACGCTCTCAATCGAGCTGATCGACGAATTGCAGGAGGAATTGGCGAAGATCAAGGTGGATGATGCCGCGCGCGCCGATATCACCGAGTTGGCCGACACATTGAAGGGCAACCTCGACAAAATCGCGCAGCACGGCAAGCGGGCGGATTCGATCGTCAAGAACATGCTGCTCCATTCGCGCGAGGGATCGGGCGAGCACCGGCCCGTCGACGTCAATGCGCTGGTGGAGGAGAGCCTCAATCTCGCCTATCACGGCGCGCGGGCGGAGAAGCAGGGCTTTAATATCACCCTCGAACGTTCGTTCGATCCGGCCGCGGGCGAAGTGGACCTTTACCCACAGGAGGTCACACGGGTCTTGCTCAATCTCATCTCGAACGGCTTCTATGCCGCGACCAAGCGCAAAGCGCAGGCCGATGGCGAGAGCTTCGAGCCGACGCTGGCGGCATCGACCAAGAATCTCGGCGACCGCGTGGAAATTCGAATTCGCGACAACGGCACCGGAATTCCGCCCGAGGTGAAGGATAAGATGTTCAATCCGTTCTTCACGACCAAGCCGGCGGGTGAGGGCACCGGGCTCGGCCTCTCCATCAGCCATGACATCATCGTGAAACAACATTCTGGAACGATTGCCGTCGATACCGAGCCGGGCAAATTCACCGAGTTCAAAATCGTGCTGCCGCGCAAGCCGGCGGCGCTAGAAAAAGCAGGAGGGCGGGCGTGAGTGTTCTTATTCTCGTGGTCGACGATGAACCCGACGTGGAAGTGCTGTTCCGCCAGCAATTCCGCCGCGATCTGCGCGCCGGCCGGTTCACCATGGAGTTTGCCCAGTCGGCGCCGGCCGCGTTGCAGGCCATCGCGGATGCCGCCAGCGCCTCGCTCATTCTCATCCTGTCCGACATCAACATGCCGGGGATGAGCGGCCTTGAACTGTTGCCCAGAGCCAAGGCGGCGCGGCCCGACGTTCCGGTCATCATGATCACCGCCTATGGCGACGCCGAGACCAAGCGCAAGGCGTTGGAACGCGGCGCCGACGCGCTGCTCACCAAGCCGATCGATTTCCTGGCGCTTCGTAGCGAGATCGACACGCGGGTCGAAAAGGCCGCATGAACGCCCGTATCCTGTTCGTCGACGACGAGCCCGACCTCGAGGCTCTCATCACGCAGAAATTCCGCCGTCAGCTCAAGGACGGCGAGGCAAGCTTTCTGTTCGCGCGCGACGGCATCGAAGCGCTGGCGGCGCTGCAAGCCAACAGCGACATCGACCTTGTCGTCACCGACATCAACATGCCGCGGATGGACGGGCTGTCGCTGCTGCTCAAGCTGCAGGAGCGCGACGAGAGCGTATCGACCATTATCGTGTCGGCCTATGGCGACATGGCCAATATCCGCACCGCGATGAATCGCGGCGCATTCGATTTCGTCACCAAGCCGATCGATTTCACCGACCTGGAAACGACGATTGCCAAGACGCTGCGGCACGTCGAGGCCCTGCGCGAGGCGCGCCGCCGCCAGGCCGAGGCCGAACGGGCGCATGCGTCGCTGTCGCGTTATTTCTCGCCGAACCTCGCCCAGCGCCTTGCCAGCGACGCGGCCGCGGTCGAGCTCTCAGGCCAGCGCCGCGAGATCGCGACACTGTTCACCGACATCGGCAATTTCACCGCGCTCGTGGAGACGCTGGAGCCGAGCGCACTTGGGCCGCTCCTTAACGAGTACCTGACGGGCATGACCGATATCGTCTTCGCCCACGACGGCACGGTCGCGAAGATCGTCGGCGACGCCTTGCACGTGCTGTTCGGCGCTCCGGGCGAGCAGCCGGACCATGCCGCGCGCGCCGTCGACTGTGCGCTGGCGCTGGACGAATTCGCGCAAGACTTCCGCGAGCGATGGAACAAAAAGGGCATCGCGCTCGGCGCCACCCGGATCGGCGTCCACGCCGGATCGGCGATCGTCGGCAATTTCGGCGGCGGCCGGTTTTTCGACTACACCGCCTATGGCGACACCATCAATGTCGCGGCGCGCCTCGAAACCGCCAACAAACAGCTCGGCACCCGTGTATGCGTGAGCGCGGCGCTCGCCGCCAAAGTGAAGGACTTTCGCGGGCGGCCGGTCGGCGACCTGATGCTCCGCGGCAGGACCGAAGCGCTGCGCGCGTTCGAGCCGCTGCGGGCCGAACAATACGAAACTCCCGCGACCAAGGCCTATTTGGAGGCGTTTGCCAAACTGGAGGCCAACGATCCGGGCGCGGTCGCCGCCTTTGCATCCCAGGTCGGCAAAGAACCCGCCGATCAGCTGGCGAGCTTCCACCTCAAGCGGCTGCTCAACGGCGCGACCGGCACCCGGATAGCGATGGAATAAAGCTGCGAAAACCCTGGCATCGTGCGCCTGCTGGTAGCTCCGGGGGCCGAATTGGTTGTGACGCACAGCACAGTTCCCGTTCCGGGATGTGGTAGGGTTGGCAGTGGTCCTGTTGAGGGTTCTTGGCGCGGCGGGTGGCAAGTGCCGTGAAGCGGAATCGAAAAACGCGCGGTAAGACAGCGGGTTTGCGGCGCCGCACAGCCGCAAGTCGCAAGCGCGTCGTCGTCGCCAAACGCATTGCCAAGCCGGCACGCGCCGCGGCCGGCCTGCAAGAGCAACTCGGGAAAAAGACGCGTGAGCTGAACGAAGCACTGGAGCAGCAGGCCGCCACGGCGGATGTGCTGCGCGTCATCAGCTCGTCGCCCGGCGAGCTGGAGCCCGTCTTTCAGGCCATGCTGGAGAACGCCACGCGGATCTGCGACGCCAAGATCGGGATTCTTTTCCGCTATGAAGACAACGCGTATTCAGCCGTCTCGCTGCTTGGTGTGACCCCGGCCTATGCGGAGTATCTCAATCGCGCGCCGATCCGGCCCAGTCCGGCAACCGGCTTGGGTCGCGTCGCCGCTAAGAAGCAGACCGTCCATATTGCCGATACGCGAGCCGAGCCGGCGTACGCCGATCGCGATCCTTTTCGTATGGCAACCGCCGAGCTTGGCGGCGCGCGCAGCCTGCTCAACGTACCGATGGTCAAGGACGGCGAGCTGATCGGCGCCATCGGTATCTACCGCCAAGAGGTGCGGCCGTTCACCGAGAGGCAAGTCGCGTTGGTGACGAGCTTCGCCGCGCAAGCCGTCATCGCCATCGAGAACACGCGGCTGCTTAATGAATTGCGGCAATCGCTGGAGCAGCAGACTGCGACGGCGGACGTACTGCGTGTCATCTCAAGTTCACCCGGCGACCTGGAGCCGGTGTTCAAAGCCATGCTGGCGAATGCGATGCGCATTTGTGAGGCGAATTTTGGAAATCTGCTGCTCGTCGAGGATGGCGGCTTTCGCTCGGCGGCATTCCATAATTACCCGGACGCTTACCTCGAATTGTACAAGACGGGTGTTCTGCGACCGGCCCCACAGACGGGTCTGGGCCGCCTCCTTAGCACTAAGCAGGCCGTGCACATTCTCGATCTCATGGCGGATCCGGCTTACGCGGAACGCGATCCTCTCCGCGTCATGGCGGTGGAAGTATTGAAGGCGCGCACCTTTCTCGCGGTACCGATGCTCAAGGATAACGCTCTCGTCGGAGCGATCGTGATCTACCGCCAGGAGGTGCGGCCGTTCACAGACAAGCAGATCGAACTGCTGGCAAACTTCGCCGCCCAGGCCGTCATCGCTATCGAGAACACGCGGTTGCTCAACGAATTGCGGCAATCGCTGGAGCAGCAGACGGCGACATCGGATGTGCTGCGGGTCATCAGCTCCTCGCCGGGCGATCTGGAGCCGGTATTCCAAGCGATGCTCGCAAACGCGGTGCGTATCTGTGAGGCCAATTTCGGCACGCTATTTGTTGTCGAGGGAGATGAGTACCGCACAGCGGCCGGGCACAACATGCCATCGGCATTTTTGCAGCAAAGACAACGTACACCGATGGTGAGCATGACCGGCGATACGGCGCTTGCGCGGGCGGCGAGGACCAAACGGCCGGTGCAGATTTCCGATGTTGCCGAAGACCCGGCCTACCGGTCCGACCCCCAGCGCCTAAGTTTCGTGACCCAGACCGGTGCCCGCACCGTGATTTGCGTTCCCATGCTCAAGGACGGCGCACTGGTTGGTGCGGTCGCTATCTATCGGCAGGAGGTCCGGCCGTTCGCCGACAACCAGATCGAACTTCTCACGAACTTCGCCGCCCAAGCAGTCATCGCCATCGAAAACACGCGGCTGCTTAACGAATTGCGGGAATCGCTGGAGCAGCAGACGGCGATGTCGGAGGTGCTCGGTGTCATTTCAGGTTCGCCCGGCGAGCTTGCGCCAGTGTTCGACGCGGTGATTGAGAATGCCACGCGGCTGTCTCACGCACAGTTCGGCGGCTTGTTCCTACGCACCGCAGATGGGTTTCGTAATGTCGCAATTCACGGTGCGCCGTCCGTTCATACCGATCAGTGGAAGCGGCAGCCGGCGATGGTGCTTGGCGAGCATCCGCATAATCCGCTCACTCGAATTGCTCAGACGAAGGGGGTCGTTCATATCGCCGATCTCACAAAGGATCCAGCCTATCTTGAGCACGATCCGCGCACATCCGGGTTGGTCGAATTTGCCGGCGCTCGGACGTTAATGGCTGTGCCGATGCTGAAGGAAGATGATCTCATCGGTGCAATTGGCATGTACCGCAAGGAGGTCAGGCCCTTTGGCGACAAGGAGATCGAACTGGTGAAAAATTTCGCCGCGCAAGCCGTCATCGCCATCGAGAATACGCGGCTGCTCCGCGAATTGCGACAATCGCTGGAGCAGCAGACGGCGATGGCCGACGTACTGCAGGTCATCAGCGCGTCGCCGGGCGAGCTACAGCCGGTGTTCAACGCCATGTTGGAGAACGCTACGCGCATTTGCGAGGCAAAATTTGGGCATATGTTCCGGTATGACGGCGGCGCATTTCATACTGTCGCGACTTTCAATACCCCGGCGCTATTCAAGGAGTTTTTGAATCGCGGCCCCGTGCCCGCCGGCCCCGACACTATTGTTGGACAGATCGCACGAACTCTTCGCACCGTCCAAATTGACGATGCAGCCAAGATGGAGATCTACGCTGATCGTCATCCATTTGCGGTTGCCGGTGTCGAGCTGGGGGGCATTCGAACGCTTCTTACCGTCCCGATGGTCAAGGACGGTGCCCTGATCGGCACTATCAGTATATTCCGGCAGGAAGTACGCCCGTTTACCGAGAAGCAAATCGAGTTGGTCACGAACTTCGCCGCCCAGGCCGTCATCGCCATCGAGAATACGCGGCTGCTCAACGAGTTGCGGCAATCGTTGCAGCAGCAGACCGCCACCGCCGACGTGCTGAAGATCATCAGCCGATCGACCTTCGATCTGCAGACCGTGCTCGACACGCTTGCAGAATCCGCCGCCCGGCTCTGTGAGGCCGAGAAGGCATCGATCAACCGCGCGCAGGGGGATGGCTACGGCTGCGTAGCCATGTACGGCTTCTCTGCCGAATTCAAACAGTTCACGCTCGAGAATCCGATCATTCCCGGAGGCAAAGGCTCTGTCGTCGGCCGTACCGTGATGACGGGCGGGACCGTGCAGATTGCCGACGTGATGGCCGATCCCGACTATCAAATATCGGACAGGATCAGGATCGGCAACGTCCGCACCTTGCTCGGCGTCCCGCTGCTGCGCGAGGGCAACCCGACCGGCGTGCTGGTTATGATGCGCAGCGTGGTACGGCCGTTCACCGACAAGCAGATCGAGCTGGCGCAAACCTTTGCCGACCAGGCGGTAATCGCCATCGAGAATGTGCGGCTGTTCGAAGAAATCCAGGACAAGAGCCGGCAGGTCGAGGAGGCGAGCAAGCATAAATCGCAATTCCTCGCCAATATGAGCCATGAGCTGCGCACACCGCTCAACGCCATTCTCGGCTATACCGAGCTGATTCTCGACGGCATCTACGGCGACGCACCGGACAAGATGCGCGCGACGCTGGATCGCATCCAGACCAACGGCAAGCATCTCCTCGGCCTGATCAACGATGTGCTCGATCTGTCGAAGATCGAGGCCGGGCAGCTTGCGCTTACGCTCAACGATTATTCGATCAAGGACATGATGCAGGGCGTCTATGTCGCGGTCGAGCCGCTGGCCGGCAATAAGAAGCTTGCTTTTAAGCTGGAGGCGCCACCGGATTTGCCGCGCGCGCACGGCGACGAGCGGCGGCTGTCGCAAGTGCTGCTCAATCTCGTCGGCAACGCCATTAAATTCACCGATACGGGCGAAGTCGTCATCAAGGCCAGTGCCGCCAATGGCAGCTACACCGTTGCGGTGCGCGACACCGGCCCGGGCATTGCCGAAGCCGACCAGGCCAAAATATTCGAGGAATTTCAGCAGTCCGATTCAACGCAAACCAAAGCCAAGGGCGGCACCGGGCTGGGGCTAGCGATCGCCAAGCGCATCGTCGAAATGCACGGCGGCCGGCTGTGGGTCGAATCGAGCCTCGGCAACGGCTCGACATTTGCATTCACGCTGCCGCTGCGCGTGGAACATCAGGTGGGAGCGATATGACCAAGCGCATCCTCGTCGTCGAGGACCAAGAGGACAATCGCCAGATCCTGCGCGATCTCCTTGGCAGCGCCGGCTATGAAATGGCGGAGGCCTGGGACGGCGAGGCGGGCATCGCGGCGGCAAAACAGCAGCGGCCCGATCTCATCCTCATGGATATTCAAATGCCACAGATGGACGGCTACGAGGCGACACGCCGCATCAAGGCCGATCCTGAGCTTAAAAACATCCCCGTTATCGTGGTGACGTCCTATGCTTTGAGCGGTGACGAAGGCAAAGCGCGGGCGGCCGGCTGCGATGCCTATGTGACGAAACCGTATAGCCCGCGGCAATTGCTGGCCAAGATCAGGGAATTTTTGCCGTAGCATTGTAATTGTATTCGCATGAACAACCCCGCCCGCATCCTGGTCGTCGACGACAACGAGACCAACCGCGACATCCTGGTGACGCGGCTGGAGAAGAACGGCTACCAGACGCTACAGGCGGCCGACGGCGAAGAGGCCTTGGCCAGCGTGGCGCAGTATCGGCCCGATCTCATCCTGCTTGACGTCGAAATGCCGAAGCTCGACGGTTTCGAAGTGTGCCGGCGGCTCAGAAAAGATCCGGCAATGCCGTTCATCCCGATCATCCTGTGCACCGCGCGCGCGGCCTCGCAGGACGTGGTCAACGGGCTCGACGCCGGCGCCGACGAATATCTGACCAAGCCCATCGATCAGGCGGCGTTGGTCGCCCGCGTCCGCTCGATGCTGCGCATCAAGGAATTGCACGACCAGGTCCAGGCGCAGGCAAAGGATCTCGCCGCCTGGAACCAGACGCTCGAGCAGCGCGTCAACGATCAAGTCGGCGAGCTTGACCGGATGAACCGGCTGAAAGGCTTTCTGTCGCCGCAGATCGCCAAGCTCGTCGTCTCCGACCAGAAGCTTCTGGAGAGCCACCGCCGCGACATTACCGTGGTGTTCTGCGACCTGCGCGGCTTTACGGGTTTCGCCGAGAGCGCGGAGCCGGAAGACATCATTGCGGTCTTGCAGGAATATTACCGCTGTCTCGGTGAATGTATCGACCGCTTCGAGGGCACGCTGCAGCATTTTGCCGGCGATGGACTCATGATCATCTTCAACGATCCGGTGCCCTGTGCCGAGCCGGCCGCGCAGGCGGTGCGCATGGCGGTCGACATGCGCATGAGGGTGGCGGCGCTTGTTGAAAAATGGCGGCGGCTCGGCCACGAACTTGGTTTCGGCATAGGCATCGCCTCGGGACACGCCACATTGGGCAATGTCGGCTACGAGGGACGCTTCCATTATTCGGCGAACGGCACGGTGGTGAATCTCGGCTCGCGGCTGTGCGCCCATGCCGAAGACGGCCAGATCCTGATCGACGGGCGGGTGCAACTTGCCGTCGAACCGATCGCCACCATGGAGCCGCTCGGCGAGATCGACTTGAAGGGCCTGCATCGGCCGGTACGGACCTTCAATGTTCGCGAGCTTCTGGTGTAAAAGGACGCGACCCGCCAAGAACCAGCCATAACAGGGGGAAATTGTGTCCGATAATAAGATGACCGATTTGATCGAGGAGCTGGCTCTTGCCAACCGCATCCTCGCGCATGAGGGCGTGCTCGATGCTTTCGGCCATGTCAGCGTGCGCCATCCGGCGGATCCCGGCCGCTATCTGCTGTCGCGCTCGCGTTCGCCGCTTTTGATCGAGCCGGACGACGTTCTGGAATACACCCTTGATTCCCAGCCGGTGCGGCCGCCGAAGGTGCAGCTCTATGCCGAGCGGGTCATCCACGGCTGCATCTATCAGGCGCGTCCCGACGTCATGGCGGTGTGTCATCATCATGCGCCGGCGGTGATGCCATTCGCCATTGCCGGCAAACCGATCGTGCCGGTTTTCCATCTCGGCGCGGCGGGCGGTGAGAATATGCCGTTCTGGGACCAGCATCGCGAGTTCGGCGATACCAATCTGTTGGTCGTGAAACAGGAAGAAGGTCATTCGCTGGCGCGGGCCTTGGGGCAGCACCCGGCGATTCTGATGAATCGCCATGGTGCAACCGTGGTCGGCGGCGGCTTGCGCGAACTGGTATCGCGCTCGATCTTCATGTGCCAGAACGCCGATTATCAGCTGCGCGCACTCGCACTCGGCACGCCCGAACCTTTGCATCCTGGCGAGGTCAAGCTTGCGAGCACGCTCAACGCATTGCCCAACGTCGTCAACCGAACCTGGGAATATTGGAGCGCGCGGCTCGAAGCGGCCGGCAGCATGCCGCCGCGGCGCAGTTCCGCCAAGGCGGCGCGGCGCCCGGTGCCGAAATCGTCCCGGGTCACCCCGCGCGAGCGGCGCAAGGGCAGGCGGCGGTAATAATCAATTCCGGTCGTGCGCCGCCGCGCTGATGGCGCCGAGCATGGCGGCGCGATCCTGCTTGAGCACGCCGCGCACGGCTTGTTGGGTGCCGATCTGGCCCATTTCGCGCTGGCGCTTGACGGTGGCCGCGGTCATCAGCGGCTCGACGCCGAGTTCGCGCAACGTGTCGGCCACCTCTTCCATCTCGGCGGCGCGGCGTTCGCCGTGGCTCGCCATGCGTTCGAGATTGTACGGCACGATCTTCGCCCAATCGAGGCCGGGATAATTGTTCTTCATTGAAGCGGCGACCTCGTCGATCACGCCGGCGCGGGCGGCGGCTAGAAAGCATTCCAGCGTCAGCGCCTCGATGCCCTTGATCATTACGCTGCGCACCATCTT
Organism: uncultured Alphaproteobacteria bacterium; assembly: GCA_963775515.1. GTDB lineage: Bacteria > Pseudomonadota > Alphaproteobacteria > Rhizobiales > Xanthobacteraceae > BOG-931. Next base: position 301,895 of record CAVZIQ010000003.1, read on the forward strand.
GATCGCGGCGGCGGCGCCGATTTCGGTGCCGGCGATGCTCGCGCGCATGCCGAGCGCGGCAAGCGGGGGGGCAGCCGCTTCGGCATGGGCGCCGGCAAGCAGCATCGGCGTTTTATGCCGCGCCGGATGAATCGGCGCCAGCACGGCGACATCGATATAGCGGGCTGCATCGCCGAGAAGTTTTGCGGTTTCCTGCTTGCGGCCTGGGGAAACCGAATTGATGTCGAGAACAAACGGCCTGCCGGTAAGATGGGCCTTGATCGACTGCGCCGCTTCGACGCTCGACGCGGCGGTGACGGCGGAAAAGACGATATCCGCGTCGTGCACGGCGTCGGCGGCCGAACGCGCACAGCGCACCCCGCTCGCCGCGCCGGCCTGCCGGAGCGTCTCGCCCGCGCTTTGCGGAAACAGGATGTCCCAAGCCGACATCCGTTCCCCGCCTTCTTCGCGCAGCCCTGCGGCGATCGCTTGGCCCGCTTCGCCGAAGCCGATGAAAGAGATGCTCGGCCGTGCATTTGGCATCGTCAAATTCCCCCGCTCGCGTCTTTGGTTCGTCAATGATATGGCAGTTTCGCCGATCAGTCTGCAATGGCGCACGGCCGGGCAATAGTAATCGCTGGATATCCATGACCAAACCCTCCTGCCGCGACCGCCTCGAACAGGCGCTTACCCGCATTGCCGACCCGAACGGGGAGGGGCCGCGTGCCTGCCTCACGGTGTATGCGGACAAGGCCCGCGCTGCGGCCGATGCGGCCGATGCTCGCGGCGCTGGCGGAGTTTCGCTCGGCCCGCTCGACGGCGTCATCGTGACGATCAAGGATTTATTCGATGTCGCCGGGGAAGGAACCCGCGCCGGCTCAAGGATTCTCGCCGAGGAGGCGACGCCGGCCGTTGCCGATGCGCTGGTGGTGCAACGACTGCGCGCGGCGGGCGCGGTGATCGTCGCCAAAACCAACATGACGGAATTCGCTTTCTCCGGCATCGGCGCCAATCCGCATTTCGGCACGCCCGCTAATCCGCGCGACCGCGCGCGCGTGCCGGGTGGCTCGTCGTCCGGCGCGGCCGTCGCCGTGGCCGACGGCATGTGCGACATCGCAATCGGCACCGACACCGGCGGATCGGTACGCGTTCCGGCGGCTTTGTGCGGCCTGGTCGGATTCAAGCCGAGCCGGCAACGCGTCCCTACGGCCGGCGCGTTTCCGTTAAGCCGGACGCTGGACTCGGTAGGGCCGATCGCCAACAGCGTCGAGGATTGCGCCAAAGCCGACGCCATCATGGCCGGTGAGACGTTTATGCCGGTCGAGTTGATCGCACTCGGCGGGCTGTCGTTCGGGGTCGCCGAAGGCATGCCGCTCGACCGCCTCGACGACGCTGTCGCCGCGGCATTCGTCTCCGCAATTGCACGGTTCGACCGCGCCGGCGTGCGCGTCAGTCACGAGATTGTGCCGTTGTTCGACGACATGGCCGCAGTTAATGCCAAGGGCGGCATCTCGCCGCCCGAGGCCTGCGCCATTCATCGCGACCGTATGGCGCGCCGTGCCGGCGATATGGACCCGAACGTGCGCGTGCGAATCGAGCGCGGCTGCGCCGTAACGGAAGCCGATTACGCCGACATGATGCGCGAACGGGCACGGCTCGTCCGCGCCATGGATACCCGGCTTGGCGCGATCGACGTGCTCCTCATGCCGACGGCGTCTATCGTGGCGCCGACGATTGCGGAGGTCGCGGACCCCAAAACCTTCGCCGCGCGCAACGCGGCGGTGTTGCGCAACACCTCGATCGTCAATTTCTTCGATCTTTGCGCCATCTCGGTGCCGCTGCCGCGGGCTCCGGGCGCATTACCCGTCGGTCTCATGCTGATCGCGCGCAACGGCCAGGACCGCCGGCTGCTCGGCATTGCCACGGCGACAATGCAACTTTTTGGCGCATGAACGTGGCTTGCGGCGACGGCAACCGTTTCCTAGCATTCAGAAAATCTCGGGGGAGGACATAGCTATGACACCCATCCGCACGCAGCCAACCCGCCGCCACGTCATCGCCGGCGCCGCCGCCGCGGCTCTCGCCGCGCCGTCCATTGGCCGCGCCCAAAGCGGGCCGCTCAAGGTCGGCGTGCTATTGCCGCGCTCGGGCTTCGAAGCCGGCATCGGCCAGGATTGCCAGCGCGGCGTTGACATTGCGCCCGCGATTCTCAAGTCGATAGGCCTGCCCGATCTCGCCATCATGAACGGCGATACCGAATCCAATGTCGATGTCGCGCGCGAACACGCCGAAAAGCTGATCAGCGACGGCGCCCAGGTCCTGATCGGCGCCTTCGACTCCGGCCAGACCACCGCGATTGCGCAAGTCGCCGAACAGAAAGGTATCCCGCTCATCATCAATATTGCCGCGGCGCCCGACATCACCGAGCAGGGCTATAAATTCGTCTTCAGAAATTTTCCCACCGCGCCAATGCTGCTCGGCAGCGCCTTCGCCAACCAGCTGGAACTGTTCTCGATCGTCGGCGCCGCGCCGAAGTCTGTGGTTTTCATGCATGTCAACGATACATTCGGCACCGCGATGGCGAAGGGCATCGGCGTCGTCATGCCGAAATTCAGCATGCCTTATCAGATCGTCGACGAGATTGCCTACGATCCGGCGGCGCGCGATCTCTCGGTCGAGGTGGCGAAAGCAAAGGCCGCCAACGCCGATGCGCTGCTCGTCGTCAGCCGTCTCAATGACGCGATGCTCTTGACGCGGGAATTGGTCAAGCAGCGCTGGACGCCGCAAGCGATCATGAGCATGGGGCCGGGCTGGTACGAGGATCAGTATCTCAAGACGCTGGGCAAGCTGTCCGACGGTCCGATCAGCCTCGATCCGTTCTACGATCCGAACAAAAAATTGTCGAAGGTGCTCGAAGCCGCGCTGGCCAAGGCGTATCCCGACGTCAACCTGAGCACCAACCACGTCTATACGTTCGAGGCGCTGCTGGTCGCAGCCGATGCCTATAAGCGCGCCGGTTCGACCGATCCAAAGGCGCTAGCCGAAGCCATCCGCACCACGAATATCACTGATAATGTCAGCATCGGCCCCGGCATCCAATTCAACGCCAAGGGCCAGAACGACAAGCTCAAGGAAGGCACCATCCAAAACCGCGGCGGCAAGCTCGTGACGCTGGCGCCGAAGGATGCCGCCAACGCCAAACCGGAATGGCCGATGACGCCGTATCAGAGCCGCGTCTGAGCCCGTTCGGTGCCGTACGATGTGTACCTGAACGTCGCCGTCGGCGGAATTCTGACGGGCCTCGTCTATGGCCTGATGGCGCTCGGGCTCTCCGTTATCTTCGGCGTGGTTCGCGTCGTCAATTTCGCCCATGGCGAGATGATGTCGATCGCGATGTATCTCGCGGTCGTGCTGTTTTCGGTCTTTCACCTCGATCCGCTGATCATGTTGGTGCCGATCGCCGCGGTTATGTTCGTGTTCGGCTACGCGCTGCAATCGGGACTGATCAATCCGTTCATTACCCGGCCGGAGCATAGCCAGTTTCTGCTCTTGGTGGCGTTGGCGATCATCATCGTCAACACGTTATTGATCGTGTTCGGTCCGGACGCCCGCACCGTGCAAACCGCTTACGCATTCGACAGCTTCCAGCTCGGGCCGTTGCTCGTCGACGCGGCGAAGCTCTATGCCGGCGCCGCCGCGATCCTGTTCGCCGCGCTGCTGTTCGCGTTCTTCCGCTTCACGCTCGTCGGCAAGGCGATCCGCGCCTGCGCCGACAATTACACCGGCGCGCTCGTCGTCGGCCTTAACGTCAACCGGCTTTACGCGCTCACCTTCGGCATCGGCGCCGCTTGCGTCGGCGCAGCCGGCGTCATGATGACGCTGATCGTCGACGTCACGCCGATGATCGGACCGACCTATACGCTGTTGGCGTTCGTTATCGTAATCACCGGCGGGCTGGGCTCGATGCCCGGCGCCCTGCTGGGCGGTATCTTGATCGGGCTGACCGAGGCGCTTGCCGGATTGTTGTTCACGCCGTCCGCCAAGAGCATGTTCGCCTTCGGCATCCTCGTGCTCGTTCTGCTGTTTCGGCCGCAAGGCATTCTCGGCAAAAGGACCGCGTGATGGCGGCCCTTGTCGCGCGCCTCACGGGCGGTCTTTCGCGCCGGACCGTGATTTGGCTCGCCGCGCTACTCGTGGCGCTCGTAATCGCGCCGTGGGTCGTCAACGACTATCTCGTCACAGTTCTCATCCTCATTCTGTATCTGGCTTATACCGGCCAAGCCTGGAACATCATGATGGGCTTTGCCGGCCAGCTTTCGCTGGGTCATGCCATTTATGCCGGGCTCGGCGCCTATATCGCGGCCGTGCTGTTCACCCGGTACGGCGTCGGCCCATGGCTCGGTTTTATTGCCGCCGTGCCGGTCGTCGCGGCATGCGGCGCGGTCATCGGCTTTCTCGCGTTCCGCTTCGGTGTGACCGGCGTCTATTTCGCCATTCTCACCATCGCCTTCGCCGAGTTTGCCCGCATCGGCTTCGACCATCTCGGCATCGTCAACGCGGCCGCCGGACTATTTCTGCCGGTGGGGCAATATGCGCACAACGATCTGTGGCGGCTGCGCGGCGATCCGACAATGTTCTATTACGTGATCCTGACGGCGACACTCGCCGCATTCGTCCTGTGCCGCGTGCTGATAACGAGCCGCATCGGTTATTTCTGGCTTGCGATCCGCGAGGACGAGGAGGCCGCGCGCGCCGCCGGCATCGATACGCTGCGCTACAAAATGTACGCGGTGATGATTTCCGCCGCCGTCACGTCGTTCGCCGGGGTGTTCTACGCGTTTTTCTATAACAACCTCTTCCCCGAACAGGTGTTCAATATTTCGCAGTCGATCCAGATGATTCTCGGTCCGATCATCGGCGGTGTCGGCACGCTGTTCGGACCGATCCTTGGCGCTTTCGTGCTCACCGGTCTTGCGGAATCGCTCAACTCCGCGCTGGCGGCTTGCGGTCTCGATCTGCCGGGCGCGGAGCAAATCTTCTACGGCGTGTGCCTGCTATTCGTCGTCGCCGCGTTGCCCGAGGGGATTTGGCCTTGGCTGGCGCTGCGGCTCGGCGTCGGGGATCGCGGCCGATGACCGCGCTGCTTTCGCTCACCGCCGTCAGCAAGCGTTTCCGCGGCTTGGTCGCCGTGGACGGCGTCAGCTTCGAGGTCGCCGAGGGCGCGCTGTTCGCGGTGATCGGGCCGAACGGCGCCGGCAAGACGACTCTATTCAACATGATCGCAGGCGCCACGGCGCCGGACGAGGGTGCAATCGCCCTTGCCGGGGAGCCGATCGGCGGGCTGAGCGCGGACGCCGTGTGCCGGCGCGGCGTCGCCCGCACCTTCCAGCTGGTACGGCCGTTTCGGGCGCTGAGCGTCGAGGACAATGTCGTCGTCGGCGCGCTGCTGCGCCGCCGCGACGTCGGCGCGGCTCGCGACCACGCTCACGCATTGCTGCGGCGGCTCGATCTATTCGACAAGCGGCTCCAGCCCGCCGCGACCTTGACGTTGCCGGACCGCAAGCGCCTCGAAGTCGCCCGCGCGCTCGCGACCGGGCCGCGCCTCCTGCTGCTCGACGAAGTCATGGCCGGACTGCGGCCGACCGAGACCGACCGCATGGTCGCGATCCTGCGCGAGCTCAACCGGGACACCGGCGTGACGATTCTTTTGATCGAACACGTCATGCGCGCGGTGATGGCGCTCGCCACGCGTGTCCTCGTGCTCGATCACGGTACGGCGATCGCTCAAGGAACGCCGGAGGCGGTCGTGCGCAATCCTGCGGTCGTGCAATCCTATCTCGGCGCGGAGGCGGTCTGATGCTGCGCGCCGAAAGTCTCGACGTCTTCTACGGCGACGTCCAGGCGCTTGACGGCGTGTCGCTTGAGGTCGAGCAGGGCGCGATCGTTGCCATCGTCGGCGCCAACGGTGCCGGCAAGACGACGCTCATCCGCGCGCTTGCCGGAATGCAACGTCAGGTCCGCGGCCGGATTTCGTTTCGCGGCGTCGACATCTGTGGGTGGCCGAGCCATCGCGTCTGCGATCTCGGCATCGGCCAAGTGGCGGAAGGCCGCCAGGTGTTTCCAACGCTCTCCGTCGACGAGAATCTCGACGTCGGCGCCATGCTACCGCGGGCCCGCGCCGATCGGGTGAAGAATCGCGACCGCGCGTTCGCGCTGTTCCCGCGGCTGGCCGAGCGGGCGCGCCAGCCGGCCGGCACGCTGTCCGGGGGCGAACAGCAAATGCTCGCCATCGCCCGCTGCCTGATGGGCGCGCCGCAGCTCATCATGTTCGACGAGCCGTCGCTCGGTCTGGCGCCCGCCATTGCCCATAACGTGCTCGATACTATCCGCGATCTCAACCGCGAAGGCATCACCTGCGTGCTCGTGGAGCAGAACGTGGCATTGTCGCTCAAGCTTGCGAGCCGCGCCTATGTTCTGGAAAACGGCCGCATCACGCTGACTGGTAGCGGCGCCGAGTTGTTGGCCGACGATCGCGTCCGCAGCGCTTATCTCGGATTGTGACCGCGGCACGACCCGGAAAAGCCGATACCGGCTTTCGAATCGGATCATGCTCAGCGAGGCTTCGCTTTAATGCGCCGGCCGACGGATGCGCTCCATCAGGGCTGACAATGCGGCGATGCGGGCGCTCAACGGCGCCATCGGGAAAGCTTGGCGCAGACGGTTGTAGACGTCGGCCGCGGATGGCGCCTCGACATCGGCGAGTGCTGCGGCCATGGCGCGCGCCATGTCGGCTTCGGGCCGCCCGCTTAAGGGAGCAGGTACCAGCGCGACATCGCCAAAGGGCACCGGTGACTGAACGCGCAATGTGACACGGCGGGCACCCATGGTGAGCTCCGAGCGGTTATGGTTCCATTTTAACGCGCCAAATTTGTTCGAGTTCCAACGAATCGGCGCGTTGAGAGCATCGCTTCTATGGGCCGGATCATGTGACGGCGCCGTGACTTAGTGCAAAAACGGTCGAAGCCGGCTCCGGACGGTTCGACCGCGCCCTTCAAGGGCGGCTTCGCGGCCATCTCAGGATGACCGCCGATTTCCGATGTTATTTCAACGGCGGCCCAATCGTCACATTGAGCCTGCCAACGCCCTCGACCTCGCACTCGATCTTGTCGCCGGCGACAGTGGCGGCGACGCCCGACGGCGTGCCGGTCATGATGATGTCGCCCGGCGCCAGCTCGACCATCTCGGAGAGTTTCGCAATGATCTCCGGCACGTTCCAGATCATCTGATTGAGGTCGCCGTCCTGGCGCACCTTGCCGTTGACCTTGAGCGTGATGCGGCCTTTCGACGGATGCCCGGTCTGCGACGCGGGTTTGAGCGGCCCGCAAGGCGCCGAATGATCGAATGCCTTGCCGACCTCCCACGGCCGCTTGATATCGCGGGAGGCGATCTGCAGGTCGCGGCGCGTCAGATCGATGCCGACGCCGTAGCCGTAAATGCAATCGAGCGCGCTCTCGGGCCTAATGTTGCGGCCGCCGCTCTTGAGCGCGACGACGAGCTCCACCTCGTGGTGCATGTCCTTGGTCAGGGACGGATAGGGTGCGGTGCCGCCGTCCGGCACGATGGCGTCGGCCGGCTTGGCAAAAAAGAACGGCGGCTCGCGCACGTCGTTGCCCATCTCCTTGATGTGCTCGACGTAATTGCGGCCGACGCACCATAGGCGGCGGACCGGAAAATATTTGTCGGTGCCGGCGACCGGGATCGCCGCCTGCGGCGGTTGCGGGATGACGTAGCTTTTAGCGTCGGTGCTCATGATCACGTCTGTTGTTGGAGGGGAGGACGCGGGGGCTTATCGCGTGCGCGCGATTGCGTCAATCTGACATTCATGCCGCTGATTGGCATTTTGTTTGAGCAGGATCTTATCCGAAAATCGGTACCCACTTTTCGGGATGATGCTCTATCCGGACGAAGCGATGGCGGCGACCGGCTCGAGCGGCGGCGACGACTGCTCCCGCAGCTGCAGTCGATAGAACGAGGCGTAACGGCCCCCCTTGCGCAACAATTCATCGTGGCGCCCGGACTCGACGACGAGCCCGTTCTCGACCACGAGAATGCAATCGGCATGAATGATCGTGGAGAGGCGGTGCGCGATGACGAGCGTGGTGCGCCCCTTGCAGAGTTCGGCGATCGCCTCCTGCACGTAGCGCTCGGATTCCGAATCGAGCGACGCGGTCGCCTCGTCAAGCAGGATGATCGGGGAGTCCTTGATGAGCGCGCGAGCGATCGCGATGCGCTGGCGCTGGCCGCCGGAAAGCTGCAAGCCGTGCTCGCCGACCGGCGTATCGTAGCCGGCCGGGAAGCTCATGATGAAATCGTGCGCATGCGCGGCCTTGGCGGCGGCGACGATCTCCGCCTCGCTGCCGGCAAGCTTGCCGAGCGCGATGTTCTCGCGGATCGTGCCGCGGAACAGGTGCACGATCTGGCCGACATAGGCGATCTTCTGCCGTAGCGAGCTGCGCGACACCGCGTCGATATTCTGGCCGTCGATTAGCACGCTCCCGGAACCGACGTCATAGAAGCGCAGCAGCAGGTTAAGCACCGTCGACTTGCCGCCGCCCGACGGACCGACGAGCGCGGTGACCTTACCCGGCTGGGCGACGAAGCTCATGCCGTGCAGTACCGGCGTATCGGCGCGATAGGCGAAGTGCACGTCGGAAAACTCGATACGCGCCGTCGTCAAAGCAAGCGGCGGCAGGTCGTCGTCGTTCGGTTCACCCGGCGGGCTGTCGATGATCTCGTAAAGAACGCGCACGCCGACGAGGCTGTTGTTGAGGTCGATATTGAGTCGAGCGAGCCGCTTGGCCGGCTCGTAGGCGAGTAGAAACGCCGCCATGAAGGAGACGAATTCGCCGGGCGTCGCCCCGGTTTCGATCACGCGATAGCCGCCGTAAATGGTCGCCAGAGCGACGGTGAAGCCGCCGAGCATTTCCATCAGCGGGCTCGCTCGGTTCGCGACCCGCGCCATCTTGTTCAATTCATGCTGGACATCGGCGACGCTTTTCTCGAGGCGGCGCCGCATTTCGTCTTCGAGCGCGAAGGCCTTGACCATGCGCATGCCCTGCAGCGCTTCCTGCATCGTCTCGATGATGCGGGTGCCGCCGTTAAACTGCATCCGCGCGATCCCGCGTACCCGGCGGATCAGCTTGCGCAGGAAAAAGAATGCGGGCGGCGCCATGATGAAGCCGCCCAGCGCCATGATCGGATCCTGGATCACCATGACGATCGTCAGGCCGATGAGCGACATCAGATCGCGGCCGATCGCGGTGATGAGGAGATTGATCACCTGGCTGACGGCGGCGGCGCCGGTGGTCAGCCGGGCGATGAATTCGGATGAATGCCGGTCGGCGAAAAAGCCGATGTCCTCGTGCAGCAGCTTGTCGAACAAGCGCCGCTGGTTATTGGCGATGATACTGTTGCCGATCGACGACAGCAGCACCGCGGAACCGTAGGTGGCGAAGCCCTTGGCCGCGAAGATCACCATCGCGATCAGGCCGATGACGACGATGCCGTGGAAATTGTGATCGACGTAGGCTTCATTCGTCATCGAGCCGAGAAGATATGCGGTAAGCGCCGTGGCTGCGGCTGCGATCCCCATCAGCACAAAGGCGACGGCATAGCTCGGCCAGTGTTCGAACGCTTCGTCGAGCAGCAGGCGACGAACCAGCGCGAGGGTCTTATAGTCGTCCGAGGAATCGGCCGTGACGGCTTTCATGCTGCCTCGTTTTGCCCGCTTAGGCGGCTCAGGGCAATGCCCCCCAATGGCGATTGCCGCGACGCGGTTTTTTGCCCGCCGGTAAGGGGTTTCTCAACTGAATCCGGCGCTTAGCGGCGTCGCGCGGGCGGTTGCGGCCTCGGCAACGGATGGAACGGTTGGGGCAAAACCGAAAACCGGATTTTGGCGAAGAACAGTGGGGACCATTGCCGTCAGCCGATTGAACTCTTGATCCGGCTGTTCCATCGTAGCTCAACCCTTGGAGGACGAATGTCCGTTGCCCCAACCGATTATTTCGATGCCAGCTTTCCCGGTGCCACTCAGGTCGTTCGGGTAACCAACCTGCACGAGGCGAAGGTGTTTGCGCGCAGGTGGGTGATCAGGGACAAAGATCCCGCTTTGAAGGCGCTTCTCCGGCACATCGAGAAGGTCAACAGTTCCGCGACCGCGGACAGTGCAATCCGGCAGCTCAAGCAGGCGCTGGCGTGCCGGGGTATGTTGGTCACGGCAACTGCGCTCTCCGGCGGCTCGCCACCAATGCCCTGACTTGCTCGCCGCGCCGGCCGTTGTGCGCGGCGCATAAAGAAACCGCCCCCTAGGGGACGGTTTCGATTGGTCGCGCTTTGGCGAGCAATCAATTCAAACGTTAGGCTGCCTGAATGTTGCCGACGGCGATCTTGCCGGTGCGGCGGTCTTCCTGAGTATCGAACGCAACCTTCTGGCCCTCGACCAGCCCACGCATGCCGGCGCGTTCGAGCGCGGTGGCGTGAACGAAAACGTCCTTGCCGCCGTCATCCGGCTGAATGAAACCGAAGCCTTTTTGGTCGTTGTAGAACTTCACGGTGCCCGTATTCATAAAGATATCCTTTCGCTGATTTTAGGTGCACTCAAGCTGCAAACGCGCGACTGCGTGTCTTGAAGCTCGATCCGTCGATGTTTGGAGGGTCTGAACGTGCGCCCTGGCAGTCAGCGGAGGCGATACGGCCCGATTGTCCGGCCAAATGTCGATATCCGCTGTCTACGAGATAAGCGTGGCCTTTGCAAGGCGGCGCGCAACGACCTCTCGATGCACGTAGAGCGATCAAAGAGCGTGGACGTGCGTCGCCGCACCAAGCGACGTGTCACCGCCGAGCCGAGTTCGCAGTTCACGAAACGAAATAAGCCGACGCGCAGTTTCGTCCCACAGCACGAGCGGCACGCAGGCCAAACTCTGACTCAGAGTAAGCCGGCCGACTTTCGCCAGATCGGGGTGGTGGCGAAGCGCAAGTGGCAACCGGTAAAATGGAATTCGGCTGCATAGGTGATGAACGTGGTGCACGCCGATATTGGCGGTGAACCAGCGCAGCACGGGCGGTAAATCATAATGCGAGCTGCCGTAAAGCGCCGCGGTCGGAAAGCTCCAATTTCGGCTTTCCGACCAGACGGTATGCTCGAATTGGTGCTGCACGTAGAACAGCCATACTCCGATCGCCCCGCCGAAAACAGTAATGGGCAGATGCACAAGCAGGAATGGGCCAACGCCGATCCACCACATCAGGCCGCCAACGACGAGAGCGATCCCGCCATTGGTCGCCATGGTGCTGATCCAGGGCGCCCAGCCTCCCCGCATCAGGCCTACGGGCAGGCGATGGCGCAGGATGAACAGATAGGTCGGACCGATACCGAACATGACGAGAGGATGGCGGTACAGGCGATAGCGGAGCCGGCGCCAGCGCGACAGCGCCAGATATTCGCGCACCGTGAGCGTGTCGATGTCGCCGATACCGCGCTGATCGAGATTGCCTGAAGTGGCGTGATGGATGCCATGCGAGTGTCGCCAGAAATCATAAGGGGTCAGCGTGAATACGCCGATCACCCGTCCGACCCAATCGTTCACCAATCGATTGCGAAAGAACGAGCCGTGGCCGCAATCGTGCTGGATCATGAATAGGCGGACAAGAAAGCCGCCGGCGGGAACGGCCAGCAACAAACAAAGCCAGTAGCTGACATGGAGCGATGCCCACATCAATGACCAAAGCAGAACGAACGGCGCGACCGTTATCAGAATCTCGACGATGCTGCGTCCATGGTTCGGTTCGCGGTACCGCGCCAGGCTCCGTGTCAAAGCGCGCAAGTCGACGGCGGCAGCGTCAGCGGTTATCGCCCGGTCGTTCAATACTTGTGTTTTCAAGGCTTGGTCTTTCAATGCTGTCTTTCAATGCTTGGTCATTCAATGCTTGGGCTTCGGTGACCGGCCATCAGCGGCTCTTGTCACGCGCAGCCGAACCACGCCGCGCTCTGCAAGCCTGCCCACCACGACGAGTTTATCCGACAGGAAGGCGCCTTTTTTGTGCCGAGTCACGCAGAGCAACCGGCGGGAGCGCACGCTGTTCTGTCGGCCTGCACAACCGAATCGCCGCACTCGCCAATGGTCGGTAACGTACATGGTGCAGCCTCGTACGTCCACAACGCAAAAGGACACAACACTAGGAGACAAATAGACACAATAGAGCTCGGTTCTGTCGATTTATGACGCCGATGTGTCGGGGCTCGACTGGCAAGTGTGCAATTCGCGCTTATATTACCGTTGTGCCTGAATGGCGTTCATTGAGGCAAGGCGTTTTTTTTGCGAGGGCAAATTCCGATGGCCGAATTCGATTACGACGCCGCGGCCGAGTTGTTTCCGACGCGCCGGCGACTGCCGAGGCGTCAGCCGTTCGGCTACAAGCGATTTGCGCAAGCCGCGCTCGCCATCCGTTTCGCAATGGAAGATTTGCCGCCGGAATGCCTCGTCGGCGCGTTTCTCGAAGTTGATGAGGCAAGATACGGCAGCGACGAGATCCGCCGGTTATACGAAAGCACGGAATATCCGCTCGCCCGTCACGCCGCGCGGTCATGACGGACCGGACCATCGAGCTTGATCAGCACCGCGGGATGGCTGCCCAGAAGGCCACGACGCTTCGTCGGCTCTTGGCGGACGTGGAGGCGAACGAAGGAGAACTGCGCCTTCGACAGGATGAATTGGAAGCCCACTTGCTGGCGGCGCCCGCCGCGAATTGGCAGGAGGCCGCCGCGAAGGCCCGCTATCTCCTGAATCTTTTTGCGGCGACACTGGCCGCGCAGGATCCGCGCAGAAAGCAGCTGATTGCCGCCGTTGTTGCCGACTTCAAGCGCCTTTCAGGCGATAGCTGACGGCCGTTCAAAAAAATATCGGACGAGACGCGGAGAGTCCCGGCTCAGTCCGAGCGGGTATGCCGCGCGCTCCGCGCGATATCAAAAATCGCTCACCGCGAGTTCATAGGAGCCTTTGCGCTCCCGCTGATACGCTTTCATCGCCGCCGCGTAGATCTTGTTACGATTGGCGTCAAAAGCGAGCAATAAACTCACGTCATCGGGCGTCATGGTCGGTTGCAGCCGCTTGAGCGCGTCTTCAGTGACGAAAAACGACCACTCCATCGAGCTGTCATGCCCCCAGAATCGGACGGCACGTCGGGTTGGATCGACAACTCGGCTTCGGTTTGGAAAATTGAGCATCAAACCCGCGCTTCGTCATTGGCATTGGCAATCCAGCATTTTCGCAGGCCTTCGGAATCTCGGGCCCACCAGTAACTTGCCTCCGCATTGTGCCCGGAGACGCTAAATTTCTTGAGGTACCTTTTGACCGCTGCCAAGGCTTCCTCATGCGTCGAGTATCCGCGGCCGACCTCGGTCGCCGGTTCGGAAACCATGCTTTTGAGCTCGAGAATCTTGAACATTGCGGTTTTCTCTATGGGACCGTTCTCAGTCGCGATTGAATTTCTGTTCCGTCGAGGGCAGCAGGTCGCTTTCGGAAACCACCCGCTCATGGGATTCACTCAAGCTTTTGATACGATACCGCGTACTCCCATCCTCAGCCCGCCGCAGACTTAGGATCTGATAGGAGCCTTTGGCCGCGGACCGAAAAGTCGATGGGACCAGATCGACCGTTTGCCCGACTTTGAATCTATCGTCTGTCATCGCAAATGCTCCTGCTGCAGCACTGGGCAGGCGGCCCCGCGGCCATTGCGCTGCCGCCGCTCGCATTGCCGGCAATGTGCTCGTCCATTGCATGCCGTTGCTGGGGGACTGCCGGAAAGCGCTTGCCGATTTGCGACAGCGCCTCATCCACCGACAGGCGGCGCACCCAGGCAGAGGCCGAATAGTCGGCCGAGGAATCGGCCGCGACAGGTGTCATGCGTTATGTACTTGTGCGCGCATTGGCCGCGAAGGGCAATGCCCGGCGCCGCGGGTTGTTGTTGCCCTACGGAAAGCTCGCCGGCTTGATATTGATTCAATAGGGCTTTCCGTTCCCGGCCCGACGAAATTTTCGGGCGGCGCGAAAACGCGGGCGACGACGATCCGACGTCGCGGATGAAGCTTAGGCGCGGCGGTCCGCCACTCGCGCGGGTTCCGCTGCCTCGGTGTGGCCCGCCGCCGCCTGCAACTGGCTGATTGCGCGGCGCGTTATGAGCTCGCGCTCCCAATCGAGCGCGTGCGCGACGATGGTCGAAAGATCGTCGAACCGCGGTTGCCAGCCGAGCGTTGCGCGCACCTTCGCGCTGCCGGCGACGATGCGCGCGGGGTCGCCCTCGCGCCGCGGCGCGTACTCGACCTTGAAATCGGTCCCCGACACGCGCTTGACCGTCTCGATCACATCGAGCACCGAGAAGCCGTGGCCGTAGCCGCAATTAAGCGTGAGCGACGATCCGCCGGCGCGCAAGTGGAGCAGCGCATCCGAGTGCGCACGGGTAAGATCGCTGACATGGATGTAGTCGCGGATGCAGGTGCCGTCCGGCGTCGGATAATCGGTGCCGAAGACGTCGAGCTTCGGCCGCAGTCCCAACGCCGTCTCGGCTGTAACCTTGATCAGGTGGGTGGCGTTTGCGCTCGATTGACCGGTGCGGCCCAGTGGATCGGCGCCGGCAACGTTGAAGTAACGGAAGATCACATGCGCGAGACCGTGCGCGCGGCTCGCGTCGCGCAGCATGATCTCGGTCATCAGTTTCGACCAGCCGTACGGCGAGATCGGCACTGTTGGCGCATCCTCCGCCACCGGAATCTCGGCCGGATTTCCGTAAACCGCGGCGGTCGAGGAGAAAATGAACTGGCGTACGCCGCCATTGATCGCGCATTCGATCAGCGTGCGGGAATTGGCCGTATTGTTGCGGTAATAGCCCAGCGGATCGCGCACCGAGTCCGGCACCACGATCGACGCGGCAAAATGGATGATCGCCTCGATGCCATGCTCGCGGATGAGCCGCGTCACTAGCGGCTGATCGCCGGTCTCGCCGACTATGAGGGGCACGCCTTCGGCGACGGCCCAGCGATGTCCGGTCGAAAGATTGTCGAGTACGACAACGCGTTCGCCGGCGTCGGCCAGTTCATGCACCATCTGGCTGCCGATATAGCCCGCGCCGCCGGTGACCAGGATCGCCATGGCCCAAGAACTCATGTCGTTCGAGTTTTCCTGGCTTGGCCGTACTCCGATTTGACGAATGTTCTGTTAAGCGGCCGGATTCCGGGGCGGCGGAACCGCCGCAAGTGCACGGCGGGTGGCGGCGAGGACTTGCTCGGGGGGGATATCGCGCATGCAGCGGTGATGGACGAGGCGGCATACCGGTTTGTGGCACGGCCGGCAGGGAAGCTCGGTCGTCGTTTCGATGGTTCCGGCAAGCGGATTGAGCGGGGCCCAGTGCCAGGGGCTGGTCGGGCCAAAGACCCCTATCGAGGGCGTGCCGAGTGCCGCTGCGACGTGGAGAAGTCCGGAATCGTTCGAAACCGCAGCACTGGCGGCGGCGAGCGCCAGGATCGCGTCGCGCAGATCGTGGCCAGTCAGATCGCGAGCCGGCGTATTGGCGACGATTTCCGCGGCCAAGCCTTTTTCGTCGGGGCCGCCCAGCACCCAAACGGCGAGACCGTCGGCCATGAGACGGCGCGCAAGCTGGGCGTAGGCGGCGCTTGGCCAGCGTTTCGACGGTCCAACCGCGCCGGGCGCAAGCGCCACGACCGGCCGAGCGTCGGCATTGAGCCCGCGCTTTTTGCGCCAAGCCTCGACGTCATCGCCGGGAACTATGAGCTGCGGCACCGGCCATTGTTGCGGTAATTCCGCGCCGTTCGGCAGCGCCAGCGCCGCGCAACGGTCGACCATGCGCGGCAGCGCCCGCTCGCCGAAGCGAACGTCATTCAACAGGAAAAAACGCGCCTCGCCGGCGAAACCCGTCCGCTCGGGAATGCCGGCAAGGAACGGCGCCAGCGTCGATTTCCAGGTTCGCGGCATCACGAGCGCCGTGCCGTAGCCTTCCTGCTTGAGACGTTTTCCGAGCGCAAACTGCTCCGCCAGCGCGAGACGGCTGCGCGGCAGATCGACGACGATGGCTTGTCGCAAGCCGGGCATGTAATCGGCGAGCGGCGCGCACAGCGTCGTTGCCAGCATGTCGACCGGACGATCCGGAAAGCGCGTGTTGAGGAGCTTAACCACCGAATGGCAACGCACGAAGTCGCCGATCCACATATAGGGGACGATGAGGATCGGACTGCCGTCCGCACTATTTGAATGGTTATTCATTACTATGTCGCTGCCGCCGGGCCAACTCAGGATTTTGCTTCGCGCCGCAACGGCTCGCTCGCCGGCGTCGACCAATTCTGCGCTGCTTCATAGCGCTTGGCGTAGCGGTAATACGTTCCTTCGAAATTGCCGAGGGCGATGACGAAGCCGGCCCAGCCGTCGATAAAGCCGCGCTTGAAAATATAATGTTTCAGGAATGCCCAGAGTCCGTGCCCAAGGGCGCTTGCCATGGACACGCGCTTGCCGGCGAGCTTCGGCGCTCCCAGCGACGAGTAGCGGTTGGCCTTACGCAGGACTTCTTCGAAATCGCGGAAGGGAAACTGCCAGATCGCGTTGTGCAGCGTTCCGACCGGCTTGGCGGTGAGAAGCTCGTAGCCCTCGTGCACCGGTTCGAGCGTGTAGCGCATGCTGCCTTTACGGAAGAGCTGCGGCTGGCGAAAGTTCGGATACCAGCCGGAGCCGCGGATCCAGCGCCCCATCATGAAACTACGGCGGGGCACGCGATAAACATCGGATGACGGCGCGCCGGCGAGGAGGCCGAGAATTTCGTCGCGAACCGCGGCGGTACAGCGCTCATCGGCATCAAGGCTAAAAATCCAATCGCAGCGGCAAGCCTCGATGGCGTGATTGCGCAGATCGCCGAAACCGTTGAACGGCACCTGCACGACACGCGCCCCCAGAGCCGCGGCGATCTCGGAAGTACCGTCGGTGCTGCGGGAGTTGATGACGATGATTTCGTCGGCCCAAAGCACGCTTTCGGCCGCGGCCTTGACCTTCTCGGCTTCATTGAACGCCAGGATATAGGCGGAGATGGTGTGCATGATCCGATGCATGACGGGAGCAATGGCGCCGGAGGCTAATACACCAATCGCCCCATTGCGAATTCCACGCGACGTTGCGAAGCAGTAGATATCAGAAATTATGAATTAAAATTCATTTTAATATATGAAGTTACATTCATTTATTCATCAAACCACCAGATCGATTGCTCGGGAGTGTCCACGAAGTGTTGCTCGGCGTGCGAGACTGGGGCAAACGTTCGTCAGAGGTCGGGGCGGTCGATCTCATCCTCAAACCGGTCTTACGGTCGATGTTATTGGTCACCGGCGGGGCCGGGTTTATTGGGTCGAACGTGGTCGCGAGCCTCAATGAGGCCGGACGCGCCGACATTGCCGTCAACGACGTGCTCGGCAGCGACGCCAAATGGCATAACCTGGCCGGTCGCCAGATCGCCGATTTTGTCCCGCCGGCGGAGCTCGCGCGCTGGCTCGACGGGCGCAAGCTCGATGCGGTGCTCCATCTCGGCGCCATATCGTCGACGACCGCGACCGACGGCGATGCCATCATGGAGAACAATTTCCGGCTGTCGCTGCGCCTGCTCGACTGGTGCGCGTCAAACCGCACGCCCTTCATTTATGCCTCATCCGCCGCGACTTATGGCGACGGCGAGCAGGGCTATGCCGACGACTGGTCGAATGGCGCGCTCAAACGCCTCAAGCCACTGAACCTCTACGGCTGGAGCAAACACTTGTTCGATCTCGCGCTGGTCGAGCGCGCTCGCCGCAAGGATAAGCTGCCGCCGCAATGGGCGGGCCTGAAATTCTTCAATGTCTTCGGCCCGAACGAGTACCACAAAGGCGAAATGATGAGTTTCGTCGCCAAGCGCTTCGACGAGGCTAAGGCCGGCAAGCCGGTCCGCCTGTTCAAGTCGCATCGTTCCGGCATCGCCGACGGCGAGCAAAAGCGCGACTTCATCTACGTGGACGACGCGATCGCGGTGGTGCGTTGGCTCATGGATACGCCGGCCGTATCGGGGATCTTCAATGTCGGAACCGGGCAGGCGCGCAGTTTCCGCGATTCGATGTCGGCCATGTTTGCGGCACTGGGCCGCCAGCCGGCGATCGAATATATCGACATGCCGGTTTCGATCCGCGACAGCTACCAGTACTTCACGCAGGCCGAGACGGCCAATCTGCGGCGCGCCGGGTATAATGCGGACTTCATGCCGCTCGAGGCGGCGGTGAAGCGCTACGTGGATTGTTATCTCGATCGTACCGACCGGTATCGTTGAGCACGGTCACGAGGGTAGGGCGCGGCAAAACGCATGTTCGATTTTGAGGAAGCCCTCAAGCTTGTGTCGAAGCAGACCGTGCTCTGCATCGGCGATCTCATGCTCGACGATTTCGTCTACGGCGAGGTCACGCGCATTTCGCCGGAAGCGCCGACTCCGGTCCTCGCTGTGGCGCGTAACGAGGTCGAGATCGGCGGCGCCGGCAATGTCGCGCGCAATATCGCGGCGCTCGGCGCGCGCTGCATTTTCGTCGGGCTCACCGGCAAAGATGACGCGGCGCGGACGCTGAGCGATGCATTCGCCAAGCTCAAAGGCTCGGTTGTTCCCCATCTTGTTATCGAGGCCGGGCGGCACACCACGCGCAAGGTGCGCTTCGTTTCCGAGCATCATTCGGCGCATCTGATGCGGGCGGATTGGGAGACCGCGCAGCCGGCAAGCGCCGCGAGCGAAACCGCCGTGATCGCACACGCTGAAGCGACGCTGCCGCAGTGCGGCGCGGTGGTGCTGTCCGATTACGCCAAGGGCGTCCTGACCCCCCGCGTCATCCGCGCGATCATCGACCGGGCACGGCAGCTCGGCAAACCTGTTGTGGTCGATCCGAAGGGGCATGATTACAGCATCTATCGCGGCGCGACGTTGATCACGCCCAACCGCGCGGAACTCGGCGCGGCCGTGCACCGGCCGGTGACGAGCGAGGCCGAGATCGGCAAAGCGGCGGCCGAGCTCGCACGCATCGTCGACAGCGAAGCCGTGCTGGTCACGCGCAGCGAGGAGGGCATGACGCTTCACGTCACGGGTCACGCGCCGCTCCACATCCCGGCCTATCCGGTCAAGGTGCGCGACGTGTCGGGCGCCGGAGATACCGTTGCGGCCGTTATGGCAGTCCTGTTGGCAATGCGTGCGCCGTTCGATTCTGCGATGCGCGCCGCCAATGCCGCCGCCGCCGTCGTCGTCGGCAAGCGCGGCACGTCGACGGTTTCGCTTGCCGAATTGCGCCACCGCATCCTCCCTGCCGCTTCGCTCGCGCCCGGCGACAAGATCGTATTCGACTGGTCGATGCTCGATGAGCGGCTGGCGGATTGGCGGCGCCACGGTCTGCGCATCGGCTTCACCAATGGCTGTTTCGATCTCCTTCATCGCGGTCACGTCAAATTGCTGGCCGAAGCCCGCGCCGCCTGCGATCGGCTTGTGGTTGGCCTCAACAGCGATGCCTCGACGACGCGGCTCAAAGGCAACGGCCGGCCGATCAATCCGGCCGAGGGCCGCGCCGAAGTGCTCGCCGCGCTCGAAGCGGTCGATCTCGTGGTGGTATTCGAGGAAGATACGCCGATCGAACTGATCAGGCGCGTGCGACCTGCGGTGCTGGTCAAGGGCGCCGATTACCGGCGCGAGGACGTCGTCGGTCACGACGTTGTCGAGGAAGCCGGTGGAACCGTGATGCTTATCGACCTTGTGCCCGGCCATTCGACCACGGCGATAGTCGAGCGCGCGCGGCCGGCAAAACTTTCCGCCGAGGACTAACCGATGCGCACGGTATTTCCCTGGCAGGTCGAGAATGAGCTCAAGCCCGAGCGCTTCGGTCCGTTGCAAAGCGGCTTCTTCGTCGAAGTCGGCGCCAATCAACCACAGCAAGCATCGCAAACTTGGCAGTTCGAGCGGGCGGGCTGGCGCGGCGTGCCGATCGAATCGCAGCCCGATCTGGCGGAACGTTTGCGCCAATCGCGCCGCGCTGTTGTCGTCGCCGCGGCTTGTTCGTCACCGGCCAATGCCGGCGCGGCAATGACGTTGCATGTTCTCGGGCCGCACTCTTCGCTCAATTGCGAACTCGCCGTCACCGGCGTCGCGGCGGATTCGACCATCGACATTGCAGTGCGCACGTTCGATGAAATCCTCGAACAGGCCGGCGCGCCGGCGCCGATCGATTTCGTGTCGATCGACGTGGAAGGTCACGAAGTCGAGGCATTGTCCAGCTTCGTTCTGGCGCGTTGGCGCCCGCGGCTCGTTCTGGTCGAGGATCATGTCACCGGTCTTGCCACGCACGGCTTCCTGACGCTCGCCAGCTACCGCTTGATCCGGCGCGCCGGTCCCAACGGCTGGTACGTGCCGCAAGCGGATGCGCCGCACGTTGGCTTTGGCCGGCGGCAGATCGCGCGCAAATATTATCTTGCGCTGCCAATCCGTACGTTGCGGGATCG
Organism: uncultured Alphaproteobacteria bacterium; assembly: GCA_963775515.1. GTDB lineage: Bacteria > Pseudomonadota > Alphaproteobacteria > Rhizobiales > Xanthobacteraceae > BOG-931. The sequence continues at coordinate 322,471 of CAVZIQ010000003.1, forward strand.
TAAACGCCGGCTGCGCGACCGGCTCCGCCAATGCTTCGGAGCCCGCACCGCCGCGACGCTTCGGACGAGCGATAAGTCGTGAGCGGCGCGGCGCTGATTTCCGTTATCGTCACGACCTATGATCGCGAGGATGCGCTCGATGCGGCGTTGCGCGCGCTTGCCCATCAATCGGACCGCGATTTCGAGATCGTCATTGCCGATGACGGCTCGCGGCCGGATACCACGCGCGTCGTCGAAAGCTGGAAGGCGCGATTGCCGGTGCCGCTAAAACATGTCCGGCACGAGCATCAGGGCTTTCGCGGCAGCGAGATTCGAAATCGCGGCATTGCCGCGAGCGACGGCGAGATTTGCATCTTCCTCGACGGCGATTGCCTGGCCGCCGCGAATTTCATCGCCGCGCATCGCCGGCTGCACGAGGCCGAATGGTTCGTCACCGGCAACCGCATCCTGCTGTCGCGCGAACTGACCGATGCAGTGCTCGCGCGAGGACTGGAGGTGGAGACGTGGAATTTCGCCGCGCTGCTGCAGCAGCGGTTGCGCGGCGGCATCAATCGGCTATTGCCGACGCTGCGCCTGCCACTCGGGCCGTTGCGCAAGTTGAACGGTGCAAGTTGGGAGGGCGCGCAAACATGTAATCTTGCGGTGGCGCGGCGCGACCTCGACCGCATCGATGGGTTCGATTGCGCTTATACCGGCTGGGGCCTGGAGGATTCCGATCTCGTCGTGCGTCTCCTGCACTCGGGCGTGCGGCGCAAAGACGGGCGGTTCGCAACCGGAGTGTTGCACTTGTGGCATTCCCAGAACGACCGCGCTCAATTGCCGACCAACCAAGCGAGGCTCGACGAGGTCATCGGCGGCAGCCGGGTGCGCGCCTTGCGCGGTCTCTCGGCGCTGAGCGACGACGCCGCGCGCCCGCGTAGTGCTTCGATGGCGCGACAATGAGGCCGATGCAATTACCGAGCGCGCCGCGCGTCCTCGTCGTGGCGTTACGCCGCCTTGGCGATGTCTTGCTCAGCACGCCGCTTATTCGCAGCGTGAAGCGGGCGTTTCCGGAAAGTTCGATCGATGCGCTGGTGTTTGCCGGAACCGAGGGGATTTTGACGGGGAATCCCGATCTTTCCGGAGTCCTCACCATCGCCCAGCAGCCGCGGGCCGGCGAAATGCTCGCGCTGATGCTGCGGCTTTGCAAACGCTACGACCTGGCGCTGTCAACGCAGACCGGCGACCGCCCGACATTCCTGGCGGCAATTGCCGGGCGGCAAAGCGCCGGACCGGTGGAAGCGGATGGGCTCGCCGCAACTGTCAAACGCATTGCGCTCCGCCGTTCCTATGTGAGCGACCGCGGCCAACATCGCGTTCGCGATCTCCTGCGGATTGCCCAGCTCATCGGCATTCCCGCGCAGGCCGAAATCGTCTGTCCCGCGGGGGCGATGCGTCCGGCGCTGGCGCCGGCGCAGCCTTACGCCGTCGTCCATGCCGCGCCCATGTTCATCTACAAGCGCTGGACGGTCGGCGGCTGGAAGAAGCTTTCTGCGGCCTTGCACGAGCGCGGCCTCGGCACGGTCGTCACCGGCGCCGCAACCGATCGGGACTATCTCGATGAAGTCTGGCAGGACAGCAATGCCGTTCGTCTTGACGGCAAGCTCAGCTGGCCGGAATTATCCGCTTTGATCGCCGGCGCGCGCGTCTATATCGGGCCGGACACCGCCGTCACTCACCTCGCCGCCGCAACGGGTGCGCCGACGGTTGCGCTCTACGGCCCGACCGATCCGCGGCTTTGGGGGCCTTGGCCGCTCGGCGGTCTCGATTACCCATGGGCCGCGGCCGGCACGATCCAGCATCGCGGCAACGTTTGGCTCGTGCAAAATCCGCTGCCATGCCTGCCGTGCCAATTGGAAGGATGCGAGCGCCGCCTCGATAGTCACAGCCAGTGTCTCGACGAGCTGTCCGCCGGTCAGGTCGTGTCGGCAGTGGACGAAGCGCTGGCGATGCGACAGGCGGCGTAGCGGCGAGGGCGTGTGCTCGATAAATCGGCGGTTGGGCGGCGATTGTCGATGTCCGCTTTAGGCCACAGGCGGATATTACGGGCGCCGCGTCGATACGCGACCGGTAGCCGAATTGGCGATTTTGCGGGTGCACTCGATAAATCGCTCCGCTAACGGAGTCAGCGTGCGATCCTTGGCTTTGATGAACCCAACCGGAGCGGGAGGCGATGACACTTTGACCGGCAGAACCTTGAGACGCATTCCTCTGCCGCCAAAGCGCATGACGGAGGCGGGGACGAGACCGAGCCAGCGTCCCGTTTCGATCAGGCGCATGTAAAGATGGAGCGAAACCGTCACTACCGTTGCAGAGGGAGGTTCAACACCACTCTTTCGGAACACTTCCTCATGCAGCGACCGCGCCAGACTGCCCGCTTGCGCCAACACCCAGGGCTCGCCCATCAAGTTGGCGAGCGTCAGGTTTCGCCGCTTTGCCCAACAACTCTCGGATCCAGCGGCGACCATCAGCGGCTCATCAAACAACGGCTCCACGACCAAGTCAGGTTCACTCATTGTCGTGGGAAGCCGCCCGAACACCAGCTCAACTTTTCGATCGCGCAGATTATCATATTGCTGAATTGCGATGTTTTCCGGCAGGACGTCAACCACCGCGCGCGGGAACTCTTGCGAAAATCGTTCAATGATCGCTGGAAGCAAACCGGCATCCGTCACGATTGACGAGCTAATCCGCAGTTCGCCTGCGTCCGGCTGTTTGATGAATTCGATTTCCTGCAAGCCTTTGCGCATTTCGTCGAACACCGCAACTCCGGATTTAAGCAGCACACGACCGTAGTGCGTCGGCTCGACCCCTGAGATGCTGCGATCGAAGAGTTTGACGCCCAGGGTGTGCTCCAGTTCCGAAATCGTCTTGGACACGACAGGATAGGACACGGCCAATTCCTCCGCCGCCCGGGTCATGCTGCCCGCCTCCGCGACCGCGAGCGCAATATGAAGGTCGCGGAGCTTAACGCGCCGGCCGATCCGATCTGTCCACTTCATTCGCTACCTAGCTGAATGGTTAGGGGTATAGCCATAAAATAGAACTAATCAGCTATACCAAAATCTGGCAAATACAAAACCGCAAATACCAAGTGCACATTGGTCGCGCACGCAGCGACCCCGAAGGGAGAATTGCCATGGTTGGACATTCAGCATCACCAGTTTCCGTCGTCCTCGTGCACGGCGGTTTCGTCGACGGCGCCGGCTGGGAAGGCGTCTACAACATCCTGAAAAAGGACGGTTACAGCGCCAGCATCGTGCAAAACCCGACAACGTCCCTGGCTGACGATGTGGCCGCCACGCGGCTCGCGATCACTCGCGCGCAGGGGCCGGTTGTTTTGGTCGGCCATTCCTACGGCGGGGCGGTCATCACCGAAGCCGGTACGGACCAAAAAGTTGCAGGGCTGGTCTACATTACAGCGTTTGCCCCGGATAAGGGCGAGTCCGTTGCGTCCCTCATTAAGAACCCACCTCCCGGCGCGCCGGTTCCGCCGATCCTGCCGCCGGTGAACGGCTTTCTGTTCCTCGATACGGCGAAGTTCCGCGCTTCCTTCGCGGCCGATGTCTGCGAGGAAAAGGCCGCGTTCTTGGCCGACTCTCAAGTGCCGTGGGGTCTTGCTGCTCTGTCTGGTTCTATCAGCGACCCTGCCTGGAAGTCCAAGCCAAGCTGGTATCTGGTCGCGACCGAGGACAAGATGATTCCGCCGCCTGCTCAGCGCCAGATGGCAATGCGCGCCGGCTCGACCATCGCGGAAGCTGCTGGCAGTCACGCGATATATATTTCGAAGCCGCAGGTCGTGGCGGCGCTCATTGCCAATGCGGCGAAGAGCGTGAGCTCGGCCAGGGCGGCGTGAGCTGCAAGATGGCGCTCAGTCAACGCAAGAGAAGTCCGCCGTCGGCCTTCACGTTGGGGGCCGGCGGCGCTTGAGCCCTTGACGAAAACTCCGCAATGTCCGGAATGGGTCACAAGCGGCCACGGCGCGGTCAAATTACAGTGTTCATTTTAGCCCCAACAGCAGACATCGACCGCGTCCTGATCGGTCCTCGCCCTAATACAGCGGCGGCTGCACCGGCGCAGTCGGCCGCCCGAGCACGCCCGTCACCAAATCGAATTGCGTATAGGTTTGAGATTCACATTGGTCGGTCTCGACAGCGTATCGCGCGTCGGCGACGGCATTGTCCTGGATGAATATCGCATAGCTGCGCGGATGTCCGTGATCCTGAAAGTGCACGCAGGCGAGCCAGGCCCATCCCTTGATGGAAGAAACCCAGCGCAGGCCCGAGATTTCGAATCCGGCATCGGACGAGCGATCCTTCAATGCCGACAGGAGATATTTGGCCGCTAGCGCGACGTAATCCGGCGGTGCGGCCGGCGCCGCGGCTTCGCTCGGCTGCGCCAGCTCGCTGCAGGCCGGCAAGATGACAAGGGACAGCACTAAGGCGATCCACACAATCGTGCGCCCTAAGGCGATGCGCGCGCAGAGACCCCCATGCTTACACCACAGTCCCGCCATGAAGGCCGTCCACCTGGAGATGTGCCTGGCCGGCGGAAAGTATAAACTTTCGTGCTTTAAAACCGCACGCGGCGCAGGAGCTCTCGCGAAGCGAAGCGTTAGCATGACGGCACCGCTAACGAACTGCTCTGCGGTCGGAAAGAATGGCAAACGGCGCGCGATGCAAACTCCAAGCAGGACCGGCCGGCCGGTGGCGCAAATGATCGTCAAGCGGCTTTTCGCGTCGGCAATGGTCGTATCGGCCGGTTTGACGCTCGCCTCGTGCGGCGGAGCTTCCGAAGACGGGTTTTCCGCCTATGTCGCCGATCATTGGCCGCATTGGGCGGGCGGCATGCCGAGCGATGTTCCGCCGCGCCCCGGCGCTCCGGGCTACAACGAATTCATCGCCCATGGGCAAGCCGACCAGGATGTGCTGCCGCCGCCCGCTGCCGGCGCGAACGCCGCCGCCGTCCCCGTGAAGCCGGTTTTCCAAACAGCGTCGCCCGGGCCTGCCGCACCGGCCGCGCCTGCTGAGCCAGTCGCGCCTGCCGCGCAGGTCGCGCCCAGCACACAGGTCGCGCCGCAATCGGCCTCCGACGACTCCAGCGTGGTACAGGGCGGGCTCTATTAGAGCAGGATAAATAGCTTGCCCTCGGACCTGATCCGGGGTGACCCGACGGTTTTCGGAAAAGTTCATGCTCAAACAAAGCAGACATCACGCCACGCCGGCGCGCAGCAGATCGTGGAAATGCACGATGCCGACCGGCCGGTTCACGTCCACAACAATGAGCGCGGTGATTTTCGATGAGTTGAGGAGCTGCAACGCCTCGCTTGCCAACTGGTCGGGCCGGACGGTTTTCGGCGACGCCGTCATGACGACCTCGACCGGCGCCTGCAGCAAATCCACCCGCATGTGACGGCGCAAATCGCCGTCGGTGATGACGCCGGCAAGCTCGCCGTTCCGCTCGACAACGGCGACGCAACCGAAACCCTTGGCCGACATTTCGACGATCGCGTCCGACATCGGCGAGCCGCGTTTGATCAGCGGCACGGCGGCGCCGGGATGCATGACGTCGCCGACGAATTTCAATGCCGCGCCAAGTCTGCCGCGCGGATGAAAGACGCCGAAGTCGATCGCCGTGAAGCCGCGGCTTTCGAGAAGCGCGATCGCCAGTGCGTCGCCGAGCGCGAGCTGCATCAGCGACGATGTGGTCGGCGCAAGATTGTGCGGGCAGGCCTCGCGTGCAGCCGGCAGCGCCAAGACGATATCGGCCGCCTTGCCGAGCGTGCTTTCGACATTCACCGTGACCGCGATGAGCACGATGCGGAAGCGGCGGGAGTAATTGATCAGGTCTTTGAGTTCCTCGGTTTCGCCCGACCAGGACAGAGCCAGCATGACGTCGTCCGACGTGATCATGCCGAGATCGCCATGGCTAGCATCGGCGGCGTGCACGAAGAATGCCGGCGTTCCGGTGGAGGCGAGCGTGGCGGCGATTTTCCGCGCGACGTGCCCGGACTTGCCCATGCCGGTCACGATCACCCGGCCGCGCGCGGCACGGATGGTATCGACGGCGGAGACGAACGGCGCTCCCAATCCGTCGGACATCGCCGCGGCGAGGGCCGCCACGCCCTCGGCTTCGGTATCGAGCGTGCGTAGCGCGGATGCAATGTGGGAATTGACCGCGGGCATCGGCTTCCTCGCGTCGGATGAACTCATCTTCGCACGTGTCCCCACTCAGCACTCCAGGTTCCGCTCAACACCGCAATAATAGCCGACGGCTGAAACAACAGGAGAGTTTATTTCGCCCAGGCCGCGAATGCATCGGCAAAAGCCCGATCGCCGGGCGGGCCCTTTTCCATGGCCAAGATGGCGCGGCCGCCGTTATTATAGACGATCGGAATGTCGAACCACGGCCGATCTTTGAGAAGCTCGACGTTGCGCTGCACGTCGGCGTCGACGGCGGACAGGCCGATCAGGAAAAAGCCGTTGGTGACTTTGACCGCAAGGCCGGCAAGCGGCACGCCGCGCGCCTGCTCGGAATCCTTCATCAAGACGCCGGGCACATTGGCAATGCCGCCGCCGGGAAAATCCGGCGGCAGGTTGAACATGATTTCGATCGTGTGGCTTGCCGGCAGGGCCTGATCGGTATTGCGGCGAAGCGTCCAAGTCACGGTCATGTTTCGCTCCGGGATCGTGACGTCCGCTCGCACTTCAAGCTCAGGCGCAAGCCCGCTGCCGGGCGAAACGGTTTCGGTTCGCCAGGTGGCGGAGCCGACAAACTGCCTGCCCTGCGGGTTATTCGAATCCTCCTCGTAGAGTACGACTTGCTGCGCGACAGCAGGCGCATTTTGATCGGTGGTCGTGCCGGCGGCCGGCGCTTGTTGTCCGGGCAATTGCTCCTGCGGCACGCGCCCGGAGAGTTTAGGCTGCGCCGCGGGGGCTTGTGCCGTCTGCGTCGGTCGCGATCTCATGTGTGAGATAAAGTCATAAAGGCCGGTGATGTTGGACCACTGCCATGAGATCGTGGCGGTAAGACCGGCGAGTACGATCAGGACGACGGCAAGCTTGGCGAGGCCGCGATAGGAACGCGGCGGGCGCGGCTCCCGGTAGTGCTCTTCCGGCCCCCGGGCGCGCGGCGCATGGGTCCGCGCAAAATTCGGCGATTCCGGCTGCTCGTCGTCCTCTAAGTCGTAAGAGGGCTCGAGCGCGCGTGCGTGCGGCGCCTCGTCGTCGAGACTTGCCGCTTCATCGTCGTCGAAGGCCGGCTCCAATCGGTCGTGCACCGGCGGCAGCTCGTCGTCATCGGAAAATCGTGGCGCCGACGCGGCTCCATACGAGTTGCGCGTGTCGCGCGCCGATTGCGCCGACTTGGCGGACGCGGCGCCCAGATCGTCAACCTCGTTGACGACGTCGCGAAAACCCCGGAACCCTTCGCGGGAGATCGGCGAGGTCCGCGCATTCAATAGCCGGCTCCGCGCGCTTTCTTGCGTCGCCGGCCGCGGTGTATCGTCGGCAACTGCATCGCTTCGCATCCCTAACGGCTGCGGTTCGGCGCGCGGCGGCGCCGGCCGTCCGATTTCAGGACGTGGCGCGGACGGCACATTGCCCAATGCCGGGCTCGGGCGCTCGCGGCGCGGCGGAACCGGCGCGGCGGCTGCAGCCGGCGGTCTCGCGGCGGGCGGGATCGGACGCGGCGGCACCGCTGGGCGCTCGGTGCGTGCCTTGCGGACACTCTCGGCCTCGACCCTTCGGATCGCGTCTTCGAGCGCCAGGCGTTCGCGCGTGATGTCCGCCTCGGAGAGCGCCGGCTCGATCGATCGCAACTGCGAGACCAACGCTGCACGCGCTCGCTCATACAGCGCCCGGCGAGCTTCGCCGGTGCTATTGTCGAGGCCCTCTACGGCGCGGGCGATAAGCGGATGATAGTCGGCCATGTCTTAAGTGTACGCTTGGCTCTCTAAAGTTTCATCTTAAGCTTCAAACGGGTTTTGCATGAGGATGGTGTCCTCGCGCTCCGGGCTCGTTGACAGCACTGCGGCGGAGCAACCGATCAGTTCCTCGATCCGACGCACATATTTGATCGCCTGCGCCGGCAGGTCGGCCCAGGAGCGGGCGCCTGCGGTTTTCTCGCGCCAGCCGGCGATTGTTTCGTAGATCGGCTTGACCCGCGCCTGGGCGTGCTCGCTCGCCGGAAGATAGTCGATCTCACGGCCTTCCAGGTGATAGCCGATGCAGACTTTGATCTCGTCGAAACCGTCGAGGATATCGAGCTTGGTCAGTGCAAGGCCGTTGATGCCGCTGGTGCGTACGGTTTGCCGCACCAGTACGGCATCGAACCAGCCGCACCGTCGCGGCCGGCCGGTCACGACCCCGAATTCCTTGCCGCGCTCGCCAAGCATCCGGCCAATCTCGTTTTTCTGCTCGGTGGGAAACGGCCCTTCGCCGACGCGCGTCGTGTAGGCCTTGCAAATGCCCAGCACATATCCGATCGCGCCGGGGCCGAGCCCCGATCCGGTCGCCGCCTGTGCCGCCACCGTATTCGAGCTGGTGACGAATGGATAGGTGCCATGGTCGACATCGAGTAGCGCGCCCTGGGCGCCCTCGAACAAAATGCGCTTGCCCTCGCGGCGCTTCTGGTCGAGGAGCGACCACACCGTATCCATATAGGGCAGCACACGCGGCGCCACGCTCAAAAGCTCGTTCCGCACATCCCGCATGTCGATCGGCGTAAGCCCGAGACCTTTACGGAGCGCATTATGATGCGTGAGCAGGCGTTCGATCTTGCGGTCGAGCGTCGCACCATCGACGAGATCCATCAGGCGGATGGCGCGCCGGCCGACCTTGTCCTCATAGGCGGGACCGATGCCGCGACGGGTGGTGCCGATCTGCAGCGCCACGCTCGCGGATTCGCGGATGCCGTCGAGCTCGCGGTGCAGCGGCAGGATCAAGGTGGTGTTCTCGGCGATGCGCAGATTTTCCGGGGTGACCGTGATGCCCTGGGTTTTGAGGTGAGCGATCTCGTCCAGCAGTGCGTGGGGATCGAGCACCACGCCATTGCCGATGATCGAGAGCTTGCCCGGCCGCACCACGCCTGACGGCAGCAGCGATAGCTTGTAGGTGGTGCCGTTGATGACCAGCGTATGGCCGGCGTTATGGCCGCCCTGAAAGCGGACGACGATGTCGGCCTGCTCGGACAGCCAATCGACGATCTTGCCTTTGCCCTCGTCTCCCCACTGGGAGCCGACCACGACAACATTTGCCATGAGGAACTGTCCCCAAGAGGCCCAATGAATACTGAATGACTGCTCGGATGGAGCGGCTGCCGGCCGCAGCCGACCGCCCCGGATAATGGATGCCGGTGCCGGACGCAAGGAAAAGCGCTTCCCGGCCGTCCCTGTGAGTTCCGACAATTCATTGGTTTCACAACAAATTCGCCGTTAGCCTTGTTGCCGAGATTGTGGATTTGTTTCGGCTACTGCAGGCGGCAATGCGGCACGGGTGGCGGGCGGATTGTCGCAGCCTTGCGCGGCGACTCGGGTGCTGCGACGGATTGGAGGGCCGGGGACGGCGAGTCATGTGACGCCGGTCACTGGTCTCGCGGCGCGCCGCGGGCTAGCTCACTTCGATACCGTCGAGGGGATACGCATGTCGGGGGCGCGCGCCCAAAGTCCGGTCCCGAATTCAGTTGGGGGTTCGCGTCGTACCGGCGTCTGGTTCTTCGATCAGCCTTATCTGCTGCTGTCGCTGACTTCGCTGTTCTGGGCCGGCAATACCGTGCTCGGGCGGTTTGTTGCCGGACATGTGCCGCCGATCACGCTCGCCTTCATCCGCTGGAGCGGGGCAACCGCGATCCTGTTGCCGTTCGCGGCGCGGCACATCCTGCGCGACTGGCCGGTCATCCGTAAGAACGCCGGTGTCCTGATCCTGATCGCATTTGTCGGGTTCTCCGTCTACAACACAATGGCCTATTACGGACTGCAATACACGACGGCGATCAACGGACTGCTGCTGCAGTCGGTCGGGCCGCTGTTCGTAGCCATGTGGACGTTCGCGCTATTCGGCGAACGGCTGACGCCGCGTCAAGCCGGCGGCATCTGCGTGTCGCTGACCGGCGTTCTCGTCATCATCTGTCGCGGCCGCTTGGACGTTCTGCTCACGATCAAATTCAATCGCGGCGACGTCTGCTTCGTGATCGCGCTCATTACCTACGGCTTCTATGCGGCTTACTTGCGCAAGCGACCAGCCATGCATCCGCTGTCGTTTCTCGCCGTCGGCATGGGTCTCGGCGCGGCGATGCTTATCCCGGCGGTGGTTTTGGAGATCGCCAGCGGCCGCACCGTCGTGTTCGACGCGGAAAGCCTGGCGAGCTTCGCCTTCGTCTGCATTTTTCCGTCGCTGCTCGGCTATCTCTTCCTCAACCGCGGTATCGAACTCATCGGCGCCAATCGCGCGGCGCCGTTCATCCATCTCGTTCCGGTGTTCGGCTCGGTGCTGGCGATCGTGCTGTTGGGCGAGCGCTTTGAGCTTTTCCACGGCGTCGGCTACGCGCTGGTGTTTGCGGGCATCACGATCGCGACCAGGAAATAACGGTCTCAAAACATCAGCGGCTTGACCTGCTGCACGTTCGTTATCTGCTGCACCTTAGCGAGCACGTCCGGCGAAATTGAGCCGTCGATCTCGACGAGCGCAATGGCATTGCCGCCGGCGGATTCGCGGCCGAGGTGGAAGGTCGCGATGTTGATGCCGGCTTCGGCGAGCAGCGTGGCGAAACGGCCGACGAAGCCCGGCTTGTCCTGATTGGTCACGTAAAGCATCGACGGCGAGAATTCGGCGTCGATGCGGATGCCCTTGATGTCGACGATGCGCGGGCGGCCGTCGGCATAGACGGTGCCCGACACCGAGCGGGTCTGCCGATCGGTCACCACGGTAACGGTGATCAGGCTGTCGTAATCGCCTTCGGCGTCGCGCCGGGTTTCTTCGACGACAATGCCGCGATCCTTGGCGACGATCGGCGCCGAGACGACGTTGACGTCCTGCAGCATCGGCCGCAATAGCCCGGCGAGCGCGGCGGAAGTCAGCGCCCTGGTGTTCATCTGCGCGACTACGCCTTCATAGGAAATCTGTACCCTGTTGATTCCGGTCTCGGTAAGCTGGCCGGCGAACGAACCGAGCTTTTCCGCGAGCGCCACGAAGGGCTTGAGCTTCGGCGCTTCTTCCGCGCTGATCGACGGGAAATTGACGGCGTTGGTAATGGCGCCGCGGAGCAAATAATCTGACATCTGCTCGGCGACCTGGAGCGCGACGTTCTCCTGCGCCTCCATGGTCGAGGCGCCGAGATGCGGCGTGCAGACCACGTTGGGCAGCGCAAACAGCGGGCTGTGCGTCGCCGGTTCCTCGCGAAAAACGTCGAGCGCCGCGCCGGCGACGTGGCCGGATTTGAGCGCGTCGGCCAAGGCCGTCTCGTCGACCAATTCGCCGCGGGCGCAGTTGATGATGCGGACGCCTTTTTTGGTCGTGGCGAGCGATTTCGGCATTGATGATGTTGCGGGTCTTTTCGGTCGACGGGGTATGCAGCGTGATGAAATCGGCGCGGCGCAACAGCTCGTCGAGCTCGACCTTTTCGACGCCGAGGTGAAGCGCCCGCTCGGCGGAAAGATACGGATCGTAGGCGATTACCTTCATCTTCAGTCCGATCGCGCGATCGGCGACGATCGAGCCGATATTGCCGCAGCCGATCACGCCGAGCGTCTTTGAGAAAATCTCGACGCCGAGGAATTTGTTCTTCTCCCATTTGCCGGCGCGTGTCGAAGCGTCGGCCTCGGGAATTTGCCGCGCCAGCGACAGCATCAACGTGATCGCGTGCTCGGCTGTGGTGATCGAATTGCCGAACGGCGTATTCATGACGATGATGCCGCGCGCGGTCGCCGCCGGAATGTCGACATTGTCGACGCCGATGCCGGCGCGGCCGATCACTTTGAGACTTTTCGCGCTCTCCAGCATCTTCGCCGTGACCTTGGATGCGGAGCGGATGGCCAGACCGTCAAAGCCGTTGATCGCCGCCGCAAGCTTTTCCTTGTCCTTGCCGAGATTGGGCTGGAAATCGACCTCGACGCCACGATCTTTGAAAATCTGCACCGCGGCGGGTGACAGCGCGTCGGAGATGAGGACTTTGGGGGCCATGGGTTTTTCTTTCTTCACCCTCTCCGCGCGGGGAGGGATCGGCCTGCGGGGGCCGGGTGGGGGTAAGTTGTGCGAGATAGAGCCTCGAGATTTCGGCGACCCTCCCGTTCAGGGAGGGTAGACGAGCGAGCTATGCCGCTTTCGCGAGTGCATCTTTGGCTTTGGCATAGGCCCAATCGAGCCATAGCGTGAGCGCTTCGACATCGCTGCGCTCGACGGTCGATCCGCACCAGATGCGAAGTCCGGCAGGCGCGTCGCGATAAGCGTCGATGTCGTAGGCGACGCCTTCCTTCTCCAACGCCGCCGCGACGCTCTTCACGAACGCTGCTTGTGCTTCGGCCGAGAGCCGCGTCACCGCCGGATCGACGACCTTGAGGCACACCGAAGTGTTCGAACGCAGCGCCGGGTCGCGCGCCAGAAAATCGATCCACGCGGTACGTTCGACCCAGTCGGCGATTGCCTTTGCATTGCCGTCGGCGCGGGCGTGCAAGGCCTTAAGGCCGCCGACCGATTTCGCCCAGTCGAGCGCGTCGAGATAGTCCTCCACGCACAGCATTGACGGCGTATTGATGGTCTCGCCCTGGAATATGCCTTCGTTGAGCTTGCCGCCCTTGGTCATGCGGAAGATTTTCGGCAACGGCCAGGGTGGCGAATAGCTTTCGAGCCTCGCGACCGCCCGCGGCGACAGAATGAGCATGCCGTGCGCGGCCTCGCCGCCCAGCGCCTTCTGCCATGAGAACGTCGCGACATCGAGTTTCGACCAGTCGAGTGCCTGCGCGAACGCGGCCGAGGTCGCGTCGCAGATCGAAAGTCCGGTCCGCTCGGCGGCGATCCAATCGGCATTGGGCACGCGCACGCCCGAAGTGGTGCCGTTCCAGGTGAACACGATATCGCTTCCCGGATCGATCGCGGCGAGATCGGGCAATTCGCCGTAGGCGGCGCGACGCACCGTCACGTCCTTGAGCTTGAGCTCCTTGGCGACGTCGCCGACCCAGCCCTCGCCGAACGATTCCCAGGCCAGCATCGTTACCGGGCGCGGACCGAGCAGCGACCAGAACGCCATCTCGATGGCGCCGGTGTCGGAGGCCGGCACAATGCCGATGCGGTAATCCGAAGGTACCTGCAAAACCTCGCGGGTGAGGTCGATGGCGCGCTTGAGCTTGGCCTTGCCGGCCTTCGAGCGATGCGAGCGGCCGAGAACGGCGTCGCTGAGTTTTTGGGAATTCCAGCCGGGGCGTTTGGCGCAAGGGCCGGACGAAAAATGCGGCACGACCGGCCGCACGGGAGGCGTCGCTGGCGTCATGATCTATCCTTCCAGATAGTCGCCCCTCGGTGGGGAGGGGTGTCCCAAGGGCGGAAATAAGGAAGGGAACGGGTAACGTCAAGTCACATGACGGATGGCAGACGACAACGCTTGTCCGTCGTCGGTCAGCTGTCGTCCGTTTTCAGAATTTGAGGCCGGCGCCGACACGGGCGCTGGAGATCGCGGCGGTAATGCCGGCGACCGGCGCGAACTGGATGTACTCGTATTCGCCGCGCAGGAAAATATTGGATGTGAGCTGCACGTCAACACCGCCGCCGACAGAGAAGCCGTAGAGCGGCACGGAATTGCCCGAAGTGGCGTTGGCAAAGGAGTAGTCAAGGCACGTTCCCGGAGACGGCGTGCACGGCAGGGACGGCGTGGCTGGAGACGGGGGTGAACTCTGCTGGCCGAACACCAGCGACGTAACGGAGTAGCTGCCTCGCCCCATGGCGAAGCCGGCGAAGCCGTAAGGCATGAAATTACCGCCAAGCACCCACCCGGCGCGGGCACGCAGCGAGCCATAGTCCGTGATCTCCATTGAGCCGGTGCCCTGCTCGGTAACGGAGACCAAGGCGGAGCCGACCGCGTAAATCCGGTCGACGAACGTCGAGTTGCTCGCGACGAGGCTAAATGGGGAATGGGTGTAGTTCGCTTCGAGGCCGAGGACGAGATCTTCCCACTGCGTGTTGTAACCGACAAAACCGCCGAAGCCCGCTATATTTGCGTTAGCGTTGCCGAGGATCGGAATTGCCGAGGGGTCATCCAAGGCCTCCAGCGTCAGCCCCCGCAAGCTATAGGCGAGCAGCCCCGAGGTCGCATTCGAAAAACTGGCGGAGCCCCCGCTGTAGCCCATCTGGCCGCCGAAATAGAATCCGCTCCATTTCGTGTACGTAGCCCGCCCGACGGTTTCCGAGCCGCGCAGGGCGTCGAAATCCTGCGCAAACGCACTAGGCGTCAACGCGAGCATGGCCACGGCACAGATGACCCAACGCATTAACCGCGCCCTCTCATCCCGTCGGCGCGCATAAAGCGGCCAATTGGGCGCGATCATCGGGCATTAACCTTAATGGAGGGTTAGCTCGGCTTGGGGCGGCCGGTCGGCGGCCCGCCCATCAGCCGCGGGTCGACAGCGGGTACTGCGGCTGAACCGGATATTGCGGCTGCAGCATCATCGGCTGCTGCTGCGGCACCATTGGCGGCGCGGGCTGATAGACCGGCGCGGGCTGATAGACCGGCGCAGGTTGCGTATAGACCGGGGCGGGCTGCACCATGACGGACGCCGGCTGTGCCTGCACGTAGGTCATCCCGCTGTCGATCGGGAATCGCCAGCGCATGCCCAGCATGAAGTCGTTGGAGCTCAGGCTGGAGAATTTGTACGAATTGGGGCTACAGCCGCCGACGCAATCGACCGTGTCGGTGACCGCACCGTAATTGAGGTACCGGTAGGACAGCTCAACGATGAAATTCTTGGTCACGTCATAGTCGAGACCGGCATAGAACGCGTAGGCCGGACTTAAATTGGTGCTGTTGCTGCCGAAGCCCGCACCGGTGGTGCCGATCCCCATGTCGACGAGGTCGGCCATCTGGTTGTAGGCGCCGCCGATGCCGACGCCGAGAAAGGGCGTGAGACAGTTCCAAGTGCCGAAATCGACATAGGCATTGGCGAGGACGACCCATGACCTCAGATAGCCTTGATAGGAGTCGCCCTGGCCGGTGACTGGATTGTACACGCCGCGCGCATTGACTTGAGTCCGGTCGCGATAGCCGGCCGTCACGTCGAAGCGCAGCCAGTTGTTGAACTCGTAACCGACGCCGGCGTCGAAGAAGACCGTATCGGCCCACGAATGCTGGTCGAATACGAAACCGTTGCCGACATCCGGCGGGCTCGGCAGATAAGTCAGATCGAATTGATTTGTGATGCCGACGCCGATGTCGCCGCGCAGATACCAGGCGCCTTCCGGCTGCTCCATGACCATCAGTGGAGGCTGATAGGCGAGTTGCGGCTGTGGCAGAGGTTGCGGCATGTCCGCGGCGAAGGCCGTGGTGCTCACCACGGTAGCCGCTGCGGCGCTAATGAGGAGCCTGACGCTTACCATTGCTTCGACCTTTCCTCGACGCGGCCGCGCCCCGCTGCGGCGCGCGGTCGTTGAGCAGGTCGAAGTTAGCCAGCAAATGTTTAAGCGGCTCTTAACCTTAACGCTTAACCATAATCGTTCAGGAAACACGACTTGGCGTGTTAGGCACTTGGCGCGGCACGCCGCCATCGACGGCACGCAGCGGATTAAGCAAAAAGCCGTCCCCACCGCGGCCCGCGCGGAAAACGCATTAAGCGTTTGTTGACGTTTGTGGCGCGGACGCAGTCGCGCAATTACGAAGCGAATCAGTCCGCGTCTTCGTCGAGTTCGCCGATGTGATGCTGGGCGTAGAGCTCAAGTCCGAGCTTGGCGACCAGGTCCAGCTGAGTCTCGAGGAAATCGATATGTTCCTCCTCGTCGTGCATCAGCTTCTCGAACAGGTCGCGCGACACGTAGTCCCGCACCGTGTGGCAATGGGTGGCGGCTTCCTGGTAGAGCGCGCGCGCCGACAACTCGGCGGCCAGATCGCAGTCGAGCACTTCCTTGACGTTCTGACCGATATGCAGCGGGTCGAGCACCTGCATATTGGGGAAACCGTCCAGAAAGATGATGCGCTCGATCAGCTTGTCGGCGTGCTGCATCTCCTCGATCAATTCCTTACGCCATTGCTTAGCCAGCGATTTGTAGCCCCAATTGTCGAGCAGTCGGTAATGCAGCCAATACTGATTCACCGCCGTCAATTCATGGCGCAGGCTTTTATTGAGGTAGTCGACGACGACGGGCTCGCCTCTCATGATCATGCTCCTGCGATTGGCGCCGCACTGAAGAAAGCGGGCGCGTCATTATAGCCGCTGCAGCGAACGCCGATAGCGCCGTGGCGAACGCACTGGCCGCTCGTGTCGGTGTCGGGAGAAAGATTCAGGAACGGTCTGCGGCGTCCCGACAGCATTCCGGCTCGGCCGCCGCCAATGCTTCGTTCATGATCCGCCGGATGGTGCGCGCGCAGCGCCCACACTGCGGGCTGCAGCCCAGGCAATCGTAGACTTGTCCCGTCGTGCGCGGCGCGGCGTCGCTGGCCGACAGCGTTGCGCGTACGTCATGGTCGGTGAGTACGTTGCAGGAGCAGACAATCATTGCAGGAAGGCCCGGCGGCGGATTGGTACGATATGTAACTATCCGTAATTTAGGAATTCTAACTTTGCAAAGGAAATCAACTCTTTATAGGGATTCTAATCTTCCCCGGCTTGGCTAGGCGTTTGCCGGTTTCCAGTAAGTTCCGATTTCCCAATACCAATATCGATTGTTGGCAACCCACGCGCCCTGATCTGGATCAAATTGTTCGAGACGGACGCTGTGGCGGCGCCGAGCCCATGTGGACGAGCCCATGTGAATGAGCCCATGTAAACGAGCCCATGTGGATAACTCCTGCCGCGATCATGCGGCGGCCAATTCGTTGGGCTCTTTGCCGCGGCGGCGCCAGCGCGATCGCAGCAGGCAAAGCCGCGACGGCACGCGGCAAAGGTCGTCGAGCAGGCCGGCAAAGCGCTGGCCACGGCCGAGCGCCCGGTCGAGCGCCGCCATGGTGCGCGCCAGGCCGGCATCGTCGTCATTGACCCAGGTGCGCAAGACCGACGCGAACAGCACGGCAAGGCCCTGCGCCCGCATCATGCCGCGCGGGCCCGATGCGTTGATGCCGGCGGCGGTCAGCATCCATTGTTGTGACCGTACCGCCAGCCCGTTCAGCGCAAGCGCGAGCGGCGGATTGCGCGTGGCCGAGCGAACCAGCGAGCGAACAGCCTCGCGGTGCGGCGCCATGACTTCAAGCCTACGCATGAGAACGTCGAACAGGCGTTCGCGCGCAGGCTCCTCTTCCATGTCGGCCATATTCTCCGCCAGCACGGCGCGGTCCACGGATTTGAGATACGCGGCCAAGATGCCGAGTGTGGAGGCAAATTCCCCGCGCATTTGCGCCAGCGAGACTCCGGCGCCGTCGGCAATCTCGGCAAGGCCGATTTGCTCGATCCGCTTATCGGCGAGCAACGCGAGGAAGGCGGCGACGATCTTCTCGCGATCGCCGGCCGGCGCGGCGCTGCCCGCGGGAGCGTTGCTCCGCGTGGACCTTGAAGTCGGTTTGCGGGCGGGTCTGCGGGCCATGACTGAACTCCTGAATACCAAACGCGCTGGCGGACGTCTCAAACGCGCGCCTATTTACCATCAATGTAGGGCCGCCACCTGCCGGTTCCAAGGCGGGGCAAGAGCATGATCCCGAAAAGTGAAAACCGTTTTCGGAAAAGATCATGCTCAAACAGAAAGCCAGATCAGCCCGCCAGCTCGCGCGAACGCGCGGTCGCGGCTGCAACCGCTTTTTTCATGAGCGCCGCCAGGCCGGATTGCCCCATCAGCACCGCGAGCGCCGCGGCGGTCGTGCCGCCGGGCGATGTCACGTTTTCCCGCAACGCCGCGGCGTCGAGCGGCGAGCGATGCAGCAGCTCGCCTGAGCCGGCGACGGTTTCGCGCGCCAGCGTTGCCGCGAGCGGCGGCGGCAGGCCGGCCGCCACACCGGCCTCGGCGAGCGCTTCGGCGAGCAGGAAGACGTAAGCGGGCCCAGATCCCGACACCGCGGTCACCGCGTCCATCAGCGCTTCGTCGTCGATCCATTCGACCGCCCCGGTCGCGGACAGGAGCCGGTCCGCGAAATCGCGCTGTGCGGCGCTGGCGTTGCGCGCCACCGCGACGGTGATGCCGCGTCCGATCGAAGCCGGCGTATTCGGCATGGCCCGCACCATCGCGCACGGGCGCGCCAGCGCGCCGGAAAGAAATTGCAGCGTCCGCCCGGCCATGATCGATACCACTGCGGTCGATGCCGAAACGAGCGGCCCGAGAGGAGGTATCGCTTGCGCCGCCGCTTGCGGCTTCAGCGCAATGACGATGGCGGCGACATTGCCGAGCGTTTCCGGTGCCGGATTGAGCCGCAAGCCGCGCCGCGCCAGGACCGCGATGTCCGGCGACGGCTGCGGCTCGAGCACCGCGACGTGTTTTGGGTCGAGGCCTAGCCGCAACCAGCCTTCAAGCAACGCGCCGCCCATTTTGCCGGCGCCGACCAGCACCAGAAGGCCGGAGAAATTTGCTAGGTCCGGACTCGTGCCGGCCTCGGTCACGCCTCACCCGAAGTCTCGAACATCGCGGAATCCATCGCTTCGCGCGCCGACTTGCCTGCCCAGATCACGAATTGAAATGCCGGGAAGTAGCGCTCGCAGGAATCGAGCGCGGTGCCGAGCACCGCCTCGCATTGGCGCCCCGACGCGGCAACGCCGCCGGCAAGCACCAGCGCGTGGCGGAACATCACCACGCCGTTTTGCGTCCAGACGTCGAAATGTCCGATCCACAATTGCTCGTTGATCAGCGCGATCAGCTGCTGCACGTGGCCGAGCCGCGGGTCCGGCACTTTCATGTCGAAGGCGCAAGCCAGATGCAGCGCTTCGATGTCGTTCATCCAGGTGAAGGATACCTGGTAATTGGTCCAGCGTCCGGTGACGACGATGCCGATCTCGTCTTCGCCGGCGCGCTCGAACGGCCAGTTGTTGCCGGAAGCCATGCGCTCGACGACGTCGAGCGGATTATTGTGTTGATCGCGTGCCGTCTCGATTAGGGCCATGCTGCCTTCCCCCACAGTGCCGCTTGGAAGTGGAACTGCGCACGCCACAGAACCCATCCGAATACCGGCTGCAATTTGACGCAGGGACGGCTTTTACAGGCCGATTGACTGGCAGCCGCGAATCAGCCGCCGCACCGACTATAATCGGCCTGATTCCGTCCGCCAAAGGTTGTAAAAGCGTCTCTGCCACCGCCGCTGCCGGCAGTCATGAAGTGATTTGCCGCGTTCGCACAATCCTCGAAATAAGTCCGTCCACAGCGGCGACTGCGACAGGTTGACTCAGGGGGAGGGATGCGCGGCCGGGGGGCGCGGCGCTGATCAGTCGAACAGGCTCGACACCAATTCTTCTGCAGCGGTGCGGTTGATGGCTTCGCCGATCAGGCTCGCAATCGACAGCACGCGAATGTTTTTGGACGCATTGACGGCATTGGTAGGCTGAATCGAATCCGTGATCACGAGCTCCTTCAGCCGGGACTTCCCGACGCGGGAGATCGCGCCGCCCGACAGCACACCGTGCGTGATGTAGGCGTAAACCTCTTTGGCGCCCTTCTCGAGTAGCGCGTCCGCGGCATTCACCAGCGTGCCCCCGGAATCCACGATGTCGTCGACCAGGATGCAGATGCCGCCGTTCACCTCGCCGATGACGTTCATCACTTCGGATTCGCCGGGCTGCTCCCGCCGCTTGTCGATGATGGCGAGCGGCGCGTCGATGCGTTTGGCAAGCCCGCGCGCGCGCACCACGCCGCCGACGTCCGGGGATACCACGATCACCTTGGCGACGTCGAAACGCTGCCTGATGTCGCGCATGATCACCGGCGCGGCGAACAGATTGTCGGTCGGGATATCGAAAAATCCCTGGATCTGGCCGGCATGCAGATCGAGCGTGAGCACGCGATCGACGCCGGCGCGCGTGATCAGGTTGGCGACGAGCTTGGCCGAAATCGGCGTGCGGGGGCCTACTTTGCGGTCCTGCCGGGCGTAGCCAAAATAGGGGATGACCGCCGTGATGCGCCGCGCCGACGCGCGCCGCAGCGCGTCGATGATAATCAACAATTCCATCAGGTGATCGTTGGCGGGAAACGATGTCGACTGGATCACGAACACGTCGGCGCCGCGCACGTTCTCCTGGATTTCGACGAAGATTTCCATGTCGGCGAAGCGCCGGACCACCGCTTTGGTCATCGGCGTGCCAAGATGGCCGCCGATGGCTTCGGCAAGCGCAGGGTTGGAATTGCCGGCGACGAGCTTGATCGCTCCGTTATTGCCCGCCATTCCCGCTCTCCTGCGCGTGCCCGCGGTCAAAAGCCAAGTTTTGATACAAGCCGCCTACCGGGCTGGCAACATAATTCACGGCCTTTCCCCGAGGCTTTTCCTTGTGTCGGTGCAATAGTTTCGCCGCATCAGGGTTAACCGGCTGCGGAATTGGAACGGGATGAAGTGACTATTTCTAAGCGCCGCTCGCCGCTTTTTCCCGTGCTATTCGCCCGTCAGCGCGATCGCATTGACGTGCCGGCCGTAATCGGCTTCGGCCCGGTGCGTGGCGCGGCGATAGCTGAAAAAACGAGCCGGGTCGGCATAGGTGCAAAGACCGAGATCCTCCACCTGGCCGATGCCCGCACGTTTAAGCCGCGCCGCGACATAGCCGCCAAGATCGAACATGGCACGGCCGTCACGCGCCGCCGGAGAGAAAAACCGGCTGCTGGCCCGGTCCTCGGCGGCAAAGCGTGCGATGAGATCGGGGCCGACTTCATAACTGGCTTGGCGGATCATCGGGCCGATGGCGGCGCGAATCTGTCTGCGCGCGGCGCCGAGCCGTTCCATCGCCTCGACCGTCGCCTCGATCACTCCCGTCAGCGCGCCGCGCCAGCCGGCATGCGCGGCGCCGATGACGCGCGCCGTCGGGTCGGCGAACAGTACGGGTCCGCAGTCCGCGGTGGTGATGCCGATGGCGAGCGCGCGCATGCGGGTGACAATCGCGTCGGCATGGGGGCGAGTGTCGCTCGTCCACGGCGTTTCGGCGACGACGACGTTGGGCGAGTGAACCTGGTAGGCGGTAAGAAAACGGCTTGGCTCGACGCCGAGCGCCGCCGCCATGCGCGCGCGATTTTCCGCGACGCTGACGGCGGCGTCGCGCGACCCGATGCCGCCATTGAGGCTTTCGTAGCAGCCGCCGGAAACGCCGCCGGCGCGCGTGAAGAAGCCATGGCGGATGCCGGTCAGGGTCAGCGAGGAAGCCTCGATCATCATGGCGGCGTCTCAAATCCAGGTAACGCATCGAGTTCGGGGGCGGCGATGGCGATCGCCTTGAACAATTCGCCCATGCCGTGCGCGCCGCCTGCGATCAGCCGCGAGAACGCGATCTCGATGTCGGCGGCCTTTCCCGGCGTGCTCGCCTTCAGCGCGGCGGCCCGTCGCTCGATGCCGAGCCGCAGGAAAAGGTCGCGCTGCCGGATCGGGCCGTGAATCCGCGCGCCCATACTTTCCGCGCACTGCGCCAGCGCTTCGAAATCGACATGCGCGGTCAAATCGGCGCGGCCCGGGCCGCGTAGCGGATCGGTGAATGAATGCCCGGCGACCGCCTGCAGAGTATCGCCCAAGCCGTAATGGTCGTGACCGTAGTCGATGATCAATGCCGCCCCGCTATCGCGCATGCGCCGGCCCAATTCGAGCGCGATTTCGTCGGCGCGCCATTCATAAATTGCGCCCACCGGAGCTTGGCGCAAGCCGCGCGGCATCGAAGTCTCGAAGAACGGCAGCGGGTCGCGCGCCGCGCCGATGACGAAGTGTCCTTCGGGCGCGATTTCGACGACGCGCTCATGCCAGCCGTCGTCGTGCCTGACCGCCTGGTGGATCGGCAACGCATCGATGAACTCGTTGGCGATGACGATGCTGGCGCCGCCCGGAACGTCCTTGAGCGCGGTGTGCCACAGCAGCGGCACGTCGAGAGTCTCCAGCCGCCGTTCTTGCACCTGTTGCAAGGCCGGGCTGATCTCGACCAGATGAACGGCAATCGCGCTGCGGAAGCCGTCCACCACCTTTGCCGCGCGCAGCGCGTCATGCATCATGGTGCCGCGTCCGGGGCCGAGCTCGACGATGCGTAAGTCTTCCGGCTCGCCCATCAGCCGCCAGACCGCCGCCATCCATAATCCGATCAGCTCGCCGAACATCTGACTGATCTCGGGCGAAGTGATGAAATCACCGCCGGCGCCCAATGGGTCGCGGTTGATGTAATAGCCGTATTGTGGATGCGTTAGGCACAGCCGCATATAGTCGGCGATCGACATCGGCCCGGCGATGGCGATGAGCCGGCGGATTTCGTTCTCCAGCGGCGAATGTTCTTCAGCCATCTTTCGCTGTCGGTGCGCGCCGCAATGCGAGGACTAGAATGACGATCCCGGCCAGTATCAGCGGAATGCAAAGCAGCATTCCCATCGTCAGCCATGAGCCCCACAGAAAGCCGACTTGGACATCGGGTTCACGAAAGAATTCGCAACTGATGCGCGCTATGCCGTAGCCGAGCGCAAAAGCGCCGGTGACGAATCCGGGTCGCTTGAGCGCGCCGGCGCGCATCAAGAGCCCGAGCACGATGAACAGGACGACGCCTTCCAGCGCAGCCTCATAAAGCTGGCTGGGATGGCGCGGGATCGGTCCGCCGTTGGGAAATACCATGGCCCACGGCACGTCCGTCGGCCGGCCCCACAATTCGCCATTGATGAAATTGGCAAGGCGGCCGAGAAACAGGCCGATCGGAGCGACGCCGGCGGTGACGTCGCCGAGCGACAGTATCGGGATGCGTCGATGCAACGCGAACAGCACAATGGCGACCGTGCAGCCGGCGACGCCGCCGTGAAATGACATGCCGCCGTTCCACAGTTCGAAAATCTGGATCGGGTGCGCCGCGAACAGCGGAAGATTATAGAACAGCACGTAACCGGTACGGCCGCCGAGGATCACGCCGAGTGTGATCCAAATGACGAAATCGTCGAAGTCGAGCACGGTGAAAGGCGCCGGGCCGCCCCACAGCCGCTCCGAAGCGATGATGGCGCGCGCGTAAAACCAGCCCGCGATAATGCCGACGATGTAGGCCAATGCGTACCAGCGCACCGCGAACGGTCCGATGGAGATCAGGATCGGGTTGATCGCGGGATAGGGAATGAGCGGCAGGACGAAGAACATCGGGTGGGCTTCCTCAACGAACGGCCGTTGTCACGGCGCCGCGGCTGATGCGGCATGGTGCGGCCGAGCCCCCTTGCGGCTGCGCCGCACCATCGCCATTGTCACGGCGCATAGCAAGCGGGCTTGCCCGATGGAGTCACAAGAAACTCATAAGGGATTCGCAAGCCGCGCGGAGGCGGTCATGGTCCAGACGACAAACCGGTTCTTCGACGAGGTTGCACGGTTGATGAACGACGCGGCCGGCGTCGCCCAAGGCGTACGGCGCGAATTCGAGACGCTATTTCGAACTCAGGCTGAGCGTTGGCTGCGCGATCTCGACCTGGTCAAGCGCGAGGATTTCGAGGCGGTTAAAGATATGGCGCGCATCGCGCGGGAGGAGAATGAGGCGCTCAAGGCCCGCGTCGACGCGCTCGAGGCGGCGCTTGGCTCGAAGAGCGCGTCCGGTGCGCCCCAGCGGCCGGGGAGCCCCGGTCCGGTCGATCCGGGCGCAGTCTGACCTGACGTATTCATCACCCTGGCATTCCTTGTTTTTCATGATTTGCGCCGCTATAAGCGCCGCTTCCGCGCGTGCTACAGCACCCCTGGAGGCTCGGCGCGGAATTCTCATTGAATAACAAGGCTTAAGGCAAGGACACCATCATGGCGACCGTCAATCTGATCAAGGCGGCGGCACGTTCGCGGGCAGGCAAGGGGGCCGCCCGGTCCGAGCGTCGCGCCGGCCGCGTTCCGGGAATCATCTATGGCGACGGCAAGCCGCCGCTGCCGATTTCGCTCGATTACGCCGAATTGCGCCAGCGCATCTATGCCGGCCATTTCCTGACCACCATTCACGACGTCGAGATCGATGGCGTGAAACATCGCGTCATCCCGCGAGATTTCCAGCTCGATGCCGTGCGCGACCTGCCGCTGCATGTCGATTTCATGCGATTGGGCGAGGGCGCGACGATCCGGGTCAACATTCCAATTCATGTGCGCAACGCCGACCAGTCGCCGGGCGTCAAGCGCGGCGGCACGGTCTCGATTGTGAGCCACAGTGTCGCCGTGCGCTGCCGCGCCGACGCTATTCCGGCCGGCATCGACGTCGATGTCAGCGAGCTGGAGATCAATCACTCCAAGCATCTGAGCGATATCACGCTGCCCGAAGGCGTCAGCGTTGTGGAACGCCGTGACATCACTTTGGTCACGGTCGTGCCGCCGTCGGGCTATGCGGAAGAAATGAAAGCGGCGGCCGAAGCCGCCGCCGCCGCTGCTGCAGCCGCTGCGGCCGCCGCCGCAGCCGGTCCGGCCGAAGGCGCCGCTCCGGGTGCCGCTCCGGGTGCTGCGCCCGGCGCCGCGCCGGGTGCCGCCCCTGGCGCCGCTCCCGCCGCCGCGTCCGAGAAGAAGTGAGGTTCCAGCTGGGACGACTCTGATGCGGCTCCTGGTCGGACTCGGAAATCCGGGAGCGCGCTATGTCGGCAACCGGCACAATGTCGGCTTCATGGCCCTCCAAGAAATCGCCAAGCGCCACAGCATCGGACCGTGGCGCCGGCGCTTCCAAGGGGTCGCGTGCGAAGGTCCGATCGGTGGCGAACGCGCTCTGTTGCTGCTGCCCGGCACCTTTATGAATGAATCCGGGCGCGCCGTCGGCGAAGCGGCGCACTTCTACAAGCTGCCGCTTAGCGACATCACGGTATTCCATGACGAGATTGATCTTCCCCCCGGCAAGGTCAGAGTCAAAGTCGGCGGCGGCATTGCCGGCCACAACGGCTTGCGCTCGATTTCCGAACACGTCGGCAACGACTATCGGCGCGTGCGCATCGGCGTCGGCCATCCCGGCGACAAGGACCTGGTGCAGCACTACGTGCTGAGCGATTTCGCCAAGAGCGAACGTGGCTGGCTCGATGTGCTGATCGCAATTCTCGCCGACAACGCCGATCTGATCGCCCGCGGCGAGGACGCGAGTTTTCAGAACAAGGTTCACCTCGCCATGGTCGCCAAGGGATTTGGCGAGCAACGCAATGAAGAAAACGGCGATCGCGACGAGGCGTGATCCGGGAAACGGAATAAATCTCCATGGGCTTTAAATGCGGCATTGTCGGCCTGCCCAATGTCGGCAAGTCGACCCTGTTCAATGCACTGACCGAAACGGCGGCGGCGCAAGCGGCGAATTATCCGTTCTGCACCATCGAGCCGAATGTCGGCGAGGTCGCGGTGCCCGATCCGCGGTTGGAAACGCTCGCGACGCTTGCCAAATCGGCGGTGATCGTGCCGACGCGGCTCACCTTCGTCGACATCGCTGGACTGGTGCGCGGCGCCTCGAAAGGCGAGGGGCTGGGCAATCAATTCCTGGGCAATATCCGCGAGGTCGACGCCATCGCACATGTCGTGCGTTGCTTCGAAGATACCGACGTGACGCATGTCGAGGGCCGCATTGATCCGGTCGCCGATATCGACACGGTCGAAACCGAGCTGATGCTCGCCGATCTCGACAGCCTGGAGCGGCGCGTCGACGGGTTGAGCAAGAAAGCCAAGGGCGGCGACAAGGAAGCCAAGGAGGCGCTCGATCTCATTACCCGAGCGCTCACGCTTTTGCGCGACGGCAAGCCGGCGCGCTTGACCGAGCGCAAGCCCGAAGAAGAGAAGGCATTCCACATGCTCGGCCTGCTCACCTCGCTGCCGGTGCTCTACGTCTGCAATGTCGATGAGGCCGCCGCGGCCGGCGGCAACGCGTTTGCACGAAAGGTCGAGTCGAGGGCGAAGGCGGAAGGCGCGGCCACGGTCGTGATTTCCGCCAAAATCGAGGCGGAAATCGCCGTGCTGTCGCGCGACGAGCGCGAGGAATATCTCGCCGCGATCGGTCTGAAAGAAGCCGGGCTCGATCGGCTGATCGGCGCCGGCTACGCACTCCTTCATCTCGTGACGTTCTTCACCGCCGGGCCGAAGGAGGCGCGCGCCTGGACGGTTACGCGCGGCGCCAAAGCGCCGCAAGCCGCCGGCGTCATCCACACCGATTTCGAGCGCGGCTTCATTCGCGCCGAGACGATCGCCTACGACGATTATGTGGCCTGCGGCGGCGAGGCCGGCGCGCGCGATGCCGGCAAGATGCGGCTCGAGGGCAAGGATTACGTCGTGCAGGACGGCGACGTCATGCACTTTCGCTTTGCGAATTAGGATTGAGAGTCAGGCATCAGTCATCCGGAAGTCCCGATTACTGATTCCTGATGCCTCCCTGATTTCTGATCGCGCCCAAATGCTCGTTGATACGGAACACGATGAGCACGAATTCGGCGATGATGCGTGCCACGATTACGCCCATAAACGCACCGAGCAGGCTCACGATCAAAAAGATCATGCCGACGAACGGATTGAACGCCATGGTCGTGAGTGCGCTCACCGCGCCGGCGAAGCCGAGCAGAATCGAAATCACCACCGCGAGCCAATAGAAGACCTTGATCACGGTGGGCGTCACGAACCGCTCCCACTGGAACAGGTCGCCGAGCCCAAGCATGATTCCTCCTGGCTAAGTCCACGCGATTCCCGTCTCGGGCGGCAGACTGCACCCCGTAATTGCAGCGGTCAATCGAGGATCGTGAGCATGCTTTGCCGGCGCGGCGGCCGGCTTTTTGTTTGATCTTTTGCAACAGCCGGCTTTCCCTTTGCGGGATCATGCTCTAGGGACGTAAATCAAAGGATCCGCAGGTCAGGATGCGCAGGCTTCATTGGGAGGATTTCGCGGCGCTGGCGCCGCAAATGTCCGGCGACGAGCGGCGCGCCGTCGCGGTCGCCGGCGCCGCGCATGCGCTGCACGACGGCTATACCGATCTCATCTACATTCTGCTGCCGCTATGGCAGACGGAATTCGGCCTGACCTACGCGGCGCTCGGCTTGCTGCGAAGCGTGCTCGTCGGCGCCATGGCGAGCTTGCAAATTCCCGCCGGCTTCGCCGCGGAGCGGTTCGGCGCCGCCGCCATATTGGCGTTTGGCACCGCGCTTGCCGGTCTCGGATTTTGCTTGGCCGGAGCCAGCACCGGCTTCGTCATGCTGCTTGGCGCGCTGCTGATCTGCGGCATCGGATCGAGTACGCAGCACCCGATCGCATCGGCGCTCGTCGCACGGGCCTTTGCCGGGCCGCGTTCGCTCAAGGCGCTCGGTACCTATAATTTCACCGGCGACCTCGGCAAGATGACGTTGCCGGGAACGCTTTCGCTGATGCTCTTGGTGATGGCGTGGCGTCCGGCGCTCGCCATTCTGGGCAGCCTCGGCATCGCAGTGGCGGCGGTGATCTATATCTTCACTCCGCGCTTCGAGCACGGCGTCATCGTCCATCCGCAGGAACTGGCGAATACGGCGCGCGACACGAAGCGGCAGCCGTTTGCGTTTCCGCTGCTGGTTACGATCGGCGTCATCGATACCGCCACGCGCATGGCATTTTTGCTGTTTCTGCCCTTTGTGCTGAGAAGTAAAGGCGCGAGCGAGCAGACTATCGGCTTGGCGCTGACGCTCGTTTTCGCCGGCGGCGCGGCGGGAAAGCTCGCCTGCACCTTTATCGGTGCGCGGATCGGCGCGGTCGGAACGGTATGGCTGACCGAAGGTTCGACGGCTGTCGGAATCCTGGCTCTGTTTCCGCTGTCGCTTGGCGGCGCGCTGCTGTTGCTGCCGCTGATCGGCGTCGCACTCAACGGCACGTCGTCGGTGCTCTACGGCTCCGTGCCCGATCTGGTGGCGCCGCAATGGCGCACGCGCGCCCTGAGTATTTTCTACACCGGGGTCATCGGTTCGGGTGCGATCGCGCCAATCCTGTTCGGTCGAGCCGGCGACGCGTTCGGTGTGTGGCATGCATTGACGCTGGTCGCGGCGTTCGTGCTGCTCACGCTGCCGCTCTCCGCGCTGCTGCGCGGCGCATTGGCGCGCCGATAAGTTCGCGGAACGACCCAAGCGCGTCAAATTTGCGGCAGCGGAACAGGGAGCGTTGGAATCTCGCGAGCCCGGGTTCCCATATCGGCTCAATTCTCCGCAATTGCCGGCGGGCCGGAACGGCCATTGCGCAAGGGCGTTGGCATTGTGGCTCGGGCCATGCGCCCGGACCGCTTAGCACATGGAGTAGGCCATGAGATTCAGCTTTCCCTCTACCGCAATCGGTCTCGCGCTCGCGGCGGCCGCCGCGACGGCAGCGCACGCGCAAACCGTAATCACGCGACCACCCCTGGTCACGGTTCCGGCTGCAACCGTCGTGGCGCAACCGACAGAGACAGTGACGACAGAGACAGTCCGCACGACACGGCCGGTGTTGTCGCGCGCCGCGCGCCGGCAGATCGTGACGACGCGAACCATAACGCGGCGTATCGTGGCGTCGCCGACAGTGATTGCTCGTACTGTACCGGCCGCACCGCAGCCGCTCTACGACGAGGTCGTCGCGGCGCCGATCGCCGAGAGCCAGCAACCGCTCTACGACGAAGTGGCCGCACCGGTGGCTTCGCCGCCGGCCGCGGTAGTCGGCGAAACGCCTATCATGGAGAATGGGTCGGTGGTCGCCACCGAGCCCTACACCTACCGCTACGTTTACCAGCCGGATCGTATTCTCGTGATTGATCCCACGACCGGCATCGCGGTGCAGTCGATCCCGCGCTGACGTTTCAGAACGCTCGTTCCACGCGCGCTGTCCGGTCGAGCATGAGCTTCGCCCGGAGGCGCGCGCAATTGTCGGCACCGGGGTGCGTGGCTCAACTCGCGCCAAGGTTGAAATAACGCGCAGCGCCGCGTCCCGTGAGTTCCTCTCACAGCCCCGTTGCGCGCGCAATTCGAACATTTTCAATTTCATCTGCAACTAATCCTACATACCCGTAAAAATAACAATTACCCGCGGGACGTCAGATGCTGCATAAATTGGCGGCAGATTTGGCGGTGGATTGATTGTGCCCCACCTTGACCCGTCAGATGATGGATATGCCATCGAAACGGGGGGACCACTTTTTGCGCCGAAGACAAACGATAAAAAGCAAGCTGACGGCTCGCGAGAGCGAGGTTCTCCGGTGGGTGGCGAACGGCAGGTCGGCCAGGGAAATCGGCGAAATACTTCACATCACGAAGCGAACGGTCGACGAGCACGTGCAGACGGCGGTACGAAAATTAGACGCCTGTAATCGGACGCATGCCGTGGCGATTGCGCTCTGCGAAGGCGTCATCAAGTTGTAAAGGTGCTATTAACCTGTCACAAATGCCAATGTCGAATTATCGGTCATTGTGCGAAACCGTACAATGTCCAAGGGCTGAGTAATAAAGCAATCGATCAGGTATTTCCTGACGTTGCTTGTGCGGAGGTCACATAAGAAACCCCGATGGGACGATTCGAAAATCCACGTGCATGAGAATGACCGTGATGGCTAGCCGAGGAGCGGGCCATGAATTTCAGGATCGACGCGAGTCCATCTGTCACTGGCGCAACGTTCAACTCGAGACAAACGCTTGACATCGAGGCCTTCACCGCGACTTACGGTGG
This sequence comes from uncultured Alphaproteobacteria bacterium, assembly GCA_963775515.1. Classification (GTDB taxonomy): domain Bacteria; phylum Pseudomonadota; class Alphaproteobacteria; order Rhizobiales; family Xanthobacteraceae; genus BOG-931. The sequence goes on from CAVZIQ010000003.1 coordinate 352,370, forward strand.
GGTCGTGGCATCGGCGCATAAACCTGGAGCTCCGCTCTATGTGCAGGGAGAGCCGGCGGACTTTATCTATTACATCCATGAAGGGCAGGTTCAGCTCACGATCGTTTCCAACCACGGCAAGGAGGCAATCATCGCCGTTCTCAACGCCGGCGACTTTTTTGGCGAGAGTTGTCTCATCGGCGGGCAGGTGCGGGTGTCGACGGCGATATGCATCGCAAACAGCGTTGTATCACGGCTGGAGCGATCAAGCGTCGTTCGTGCCATTCGCTGCGATCCGCTGATTGCGGAATTTTTTATCGTCCACATTTTACGTCGCGCCTTTCGCTTGCGGGAGGATCTTATCAGCCAGCTTTTCGATTCCAGCGAGCGGCGCCTGGCACACGCTCTTGTCTTGTTGGCAAACACCGGCAAGGAATGTTCTCAGATGAATGTGATAAAAAATATTGATCAAGAGGCCCTGGCGCAGATGATCGGCACGACGCGCCCGCGGGTGAATTATTTCATGAACAAGTTTCGCAAGCTCGGTTACATCGATTACGAGGGCGGCGTCATTTCCGTCCACAGCTCGCTGTCGGACGTCGCGCTCCGCGAAGACGCGTTTGTCGCATCAGACGATCGGATGGCAGCGGCTAGTTAGCGCCGGCTGCGGTCAAAGAATCAGCCGCCGGAAAGCCCCTCGCAGTTGATTTGAATCAATTTGACCGGATCCGCGGTGCTGCAACCGACTTGCTGATCAAAAACTGCATCCGCCGCGCCGGCTGGCGTTCATTTGAATTTAAACCGACAAGCCAGACATACAAACAAATCATTAGCAACGGCCCCTGGTGTTAGTACGTACGCAAATTCCGTATTAGTTGTGCAGTTTTGAACAGCGAACTCCGACATGTCATGGCAAATATCATGACGACTGATTTGGCGCGTGGGTCGCTGACGCTTTGCACAAAAACATTGCGCGAAGCTTCATGTCCCCGACGGTCGGCCCAAGAAAGGCCCAACGTGGGGAATTGCGCCAAAGAGCGAAGCCTGTTCTCGACGTTGTGACTTCTCCGGCAATTCGTCCGACACGCGGCACGAATTCCGGCGATCATCCGAGAGAATAACGCCAGGGCTCGAACGGGCGAACCGATGCTGAGCAACGAAGTTTTTATCGTCGACGACGACTACGATATGCGTGAGGCGCTTGCGGCGATTTTTCGTTACGAAGGCTACCGCACCGCCGCCTTTACCGATGGCAGATCCTTCGTCCGCTTGGCCCGCGGTCAAACGCCTGCTTGCGTTCTCCTCGATCTCTGCATGCCCGGAATGTCCGGACTCGATGTTCTCAAGGAACTCGATGCCAGGAACTATCCGGCGCCCATCCTGATCATTTCCGCCCAGGAAGACGTATTGAATGTGGTCCAGGCGATGCGCAACGGCGCCTTTGACTATCTCGAGAAGCGGCTCGACGCCGAAAGCATCGTCTCGCGCGTGGTCGATGCGATCGAGGCCTGGAAAGGGCTTCGCCAACGCGACGGCTCGTCCCCCGCTCTGTCGCCGGCCATCCGCGGCTACTATCAGCTCACGCGTCGCGAGCGCGAGGTTTTGGCGCAAATCGCCGCCGCTTCCTCCAATAAGGAAACCGCGAGGAATCTCGGCATAAGTCCGCGGACTGTTGAAATCCATCGCGGCCGGATCATGCACAAGCTCGGCGCGAAAAATTCCGTCGATCTCATGCGCATTGTCATGAACAATGGGACGCATGAACGAGGCCGCAGCGTTCCAAGCTCGGCAGCGCCGCCGACCTGATGGTCGTTTGCGGTAAGTCGATTCCGCCGGATCGGACGCGATAGCGTCTTCGGGCGTCGCCTCGCTCGGCCAATGCATCGCGGCTTCGACGACGGCATAAAGACAGTATTTATACGGACCTGACGAACACGTTGAAGCGTTGTTTGTTCATCCGGACTTTTGCGTTCGGTATTTTTACCTAGGACTTTTCCAGTTCGGCTGACGTGGTTTTTATTGCAAAATTATATTTTGATACGGCAGTGTCGCCGATGCCGACAGTAAGCAATCATCGCTTTTTCGAGACTATGCATTCCCGGCCGATCACGCGTGGTGTTCCACGAAGAACATCGCTGCTTCCCGCGCACGAACAATCACCGCCCGCGCAGACGCTCAGCAACCGAGCACGAAATTGAGTAAAGCAATTCTCCTGATCGAAGATAATCCCGGAGACGTTCGTCTGCTCCGCGAAATGTTCAATGATCACGGCGCGCATAACACCAAATTGACGCACGTGGATTGCATGAGCGCCGCCGAAAAGCACCTTGGCGAGCATGTGGTCGACATCATCCTGCTCGACCCGGGATTACCCGATGCGCAGGGACTGGGTGCGATACGCCGCGCCCACGCCGCCGCGCCACGTCTCCCCCTCGTGGTGCTGACCTGCTTGGATGACGAATCGGTGGCAGAGCAAGCCCTGCAAGAAGGCGCCCAAGACTACCTCATCAAAGGTCAAATCGAGGTGCGCGGGATTCTGCGAGCGTTGCGCTATGCCACCGAACGCAAGCGCCTGGAGCAATTGAAGGACGAATTCGTCTCGACGGTGAGCCACGAGCTACGCACGCCACTGACTTCGATCACCGGATCGCTCGGCCTGATTATGGGTAATGCAGCCGGGAACTTGCCTCAGCCGATGGCGCGCTTGCTTGCAATTGCACACTCGAACAGCAAGCGCCTGGTTCGACTGGTCGACGACATTCTTGATATCGAAAAGATACAGGCCGGACGTATGGTCTTCAATTTCAGTCGCGTCGAAGTTCGGCCGTTGGTCGCGCAGGCGATCGAAGCCAATCGGGGATTCGCCGAAGGTTATGGTGTGCGCGTTCGGCTCGAGGCTGCGCATACCGCCGCGGACGTGCGAGCCGATCCGGACCGCCTGCTCCAGGTCGTCACCAATCTGCTTTCCAATGCAATCAAGTTTTCCCCGAAGGACGGTGAAGTGGTGGTCGCGATCGAAAAAGGAATCGACATGGTCCGTCTTACGGTGCGCGACCATGGCCCAGGCATTCCGGTCGACTTCAAGCCGCTCATCTTCGAGAAATTCGCGCAAGCCGATGCCGGGGACGCGCGGCAGAAGGGCGGCACCGGTCTCGGCCTCAGCATCGTCAAGGAGATCGTCGACCGGCTTAGCGGCGAGGTGGGCTTTGCCGATGCTCCCGGCGGCGGAACGGTCTTTCACGTCCAGCTCCCCTGCTGGGATCACGTGGCCAGCCTCGCAATCGATCGCGAGGCGAAGCCGGATGCCGTGCGCCTGTTGCTTTGTGAAGACGATCTCGACACGGCGCTCACGCTGCGCGAGCAGCTGAGGCAGGTCGGATTTGCCACCGACTTCGCCTATTCGGTCGGCGAAGCGCTTACGCGCGCGGCGGCAACTCAATATCATGCTATTCTGGTGGATATCCAACTGCCGGATGGCGACGGCGTTAGCCTGATCGTACGCTTGCGCGACTTGCCGCAATATCGCGACACACCGATCGTCGTCGTATCCGGCGATCCCAGCCGCGGCCGCGACGACGTGCGGTCGGCCAAGCTCAATGTGCTGGACTGGCTGAACAAGCCGGTCGATCTCGACCGCCTGGTGCGCGCGCTCGCCAAGACCGTCGGGCACGAGGCGAACAGACGGCCGCGAATCCTTCACGTTGACGAAGACAATCGCGTCGCGCGCGCGCTAAGCGAAATTGGCGATGTCGTTACGGTCAAGTCGATCGAGGAGGCGCGGCAAACGCTGAAGACCGGCGACTTCGACCTTGCGGTGCTTGACGTGGCGCTCGCCAAAGGCGCCGGCCCCGATCTGTTGCCCGAGTTGCGCGACAGCAGGGGCAATATAATTCCCGTGGTCGTATTTTCCGCCGACGGCGCGAACTTGGCGTCTGACGCACAGGTGCCGTCCGCGCTGGCCAAGTCGCACACATCAATCGATAGCCTTATGGCCACGGTGCGCGATCGCCTGGCATCCCGGCCAACGAACCCATCCAAGGAGGTCGTATGAGTGATATTCGCATTCTGCTCGTGGACGATGAGCCGGATATCCGCGAGGTGGTGGACGTATCGCTCGGCCTCGACCGCGAAATTAAGACGCGGGCCTGCGCGTCGGGTGCGGATGCGCTGGTGGCGGCCGCGGAGTGGTCGCCTTCGCTCATCCTGCTGGATGTCATGATGCCGCTCATGGACGGCCCGGCAACGCTTGCCAATCTGCGCAAGAACCCGCGGACCGCCCACATCCCGGTTGTGTTCCTGACCGCCCGTACGCGGGCCGACGAGATCGAGCAATACACTTCACTTGGAGCGCAAGGCGTGTTGTCCAAGCCATTCGATCCGATGACGCTCGCCGCCTCGGTGCGCAGTTACCTGCCGCCGCCGGCGGTCCAGCATGCCCTCTGATGCAAACAACGAATTTTGTCCGCTCGCAAGCTGTCGTGGCTTAAATCGCCGCCCGAAGCAGGGATAATCGCATCGGCCGGTCATCGCGCAATAACCAGAACAACAAAGAACTGGCTCGTCATAAGTATAACCACGCAGACCGCCGCGCCGCTTGCGGCGTTGATACGTCAGCCGATGAATTTGCGAGCGACCCGAGATGGAAAAACGCGACGCCCCCCGACGCAAATGCTACTTGCGAGCCTTCGTCTATTTTGAGGGCCGTGGCGCTGCCGTAAATTGCGTTGTACGCGATATTTCCGACAGCGGAGCACGGTTGCAATTTGATAAGCCGCTGGGTTTGACCGAGCTTTTAGATTTGCACATCCCGGCGAAGGGACAAAGCTTTCACGCGGAGCAGCGGTGGCACGACGGCGACAAAATAGGAGTCGTTTTCCGTACAACCGCAAAAAAGAACGGCGACGATGTCGGCGTTGATAGGCGGGTGGGCCGACTTCAGGCGGAAATTGCCGCGTTGAAGAAATCGATAAAGCATCTGCAGAAAAAAGACGACCAAAACACGGAAACAAACTAAGGCGCGGCATCACTGCGGCTTGGCGCCCCAGACCAACCATCGCGCGAGACCGTTCGCCGGTCGTGCGCAAGAACGCGGAAGCCACGGTGAGTGCGCAATGACGGCCAAGCCTCTGACAAATCGGATGGTGCAAATCGCGTTCGGGTCGGCCTTTGCGATCCTGCTCGTCGTGGGCGGTCTGTCCTACCACAGCATCGTCAGTACGAGTGGAAACAATTATCGGGTGCAGCACACCCACGAGGTTCTGGAAAACCTCGATGAATTGCAATTCGCAATGGAGACGATCACGTCGAGCGTCCGCGGGTTTCTCCTGGTCAAGGACGAGGCCTATCTCGATCGCTACCGCGCCGCCAGATTGAGCCTGGAGCAGCATGCAGCGGCGGTCCGCGACTTGACGGTCGATAATCCCGTGCAGCAGCGCAGGATTCCAGACCTCGAACGGCTGGCCGCCCTGAGGTTAGACCTCGCGGACAAAAACATTGCTTTGATCCGAAATCATCAGCCTCTACCTGAAGTGGCCGCAACTCGGGCCGGACCCGGCCTGCAGATCATGGTCGATTACCAAGCGATCGTTCGCCAGATGCAGGACGAAGAGCAGCGATTGTTGCTGCTACGCGATACGGACACCCGGCGGAGCACGAACCGTACCGAAATTATTCTGATTCTTAGGAACCGTCCTCGGCCTCCTGATCACCGCCGCCGCCGGTTGGATCGTCCAGCGTGACGGTTCGCGGCGCAAGGTCGCCGAAGAAGCGCTGCAGGAGAGCGAACGCAAATATCGGACACTGATTCAGGGGGTCAAGGACTACGCTATTTTTATGTTGGGTCCGCAGGGCGAGATTCGCACCTGGAATCCCGGCGCGGAGAGAATGTCAGGTTGCACGTATGAGGAAGTCGCCGGTCAAAATTTCTCCCGCTTCTTTTTGCCTGACGACATCGAGCAGGGCAGGCCGCAAGAGATACTCCAGGCAGCTGCCGACGGCGGCCAATACGAAGAGCAAGGCATGCGCGTGCGCAAAGACGGAGCGCGCTTCCAGGCCCGCACCACCTTCACGGCATCGCGCGATTCGGCCGGAAAGCTCCGTGGGTTTTCCGTAATCAGCCGGGATCTCACCGAGAGCAAGGAGTCGGAGGCGAAGTACCGCGGGCTGTTGGAGGCGGCGCCCGATGCGATGGTGGTGGTGAACCAGGGCGGAGACATCGTCCTGTTGAATGTTCAGGCGGAGAAACAGTTCGGCTACCGCCGCGATGAACTGCTCGGTCAGAAGGTCACAAACATTATACCCGACGGTTTTGCGGAACGGCTGGTGGCGGACGATCTGCGTTCCGCGGAAGACGCCTCGGCGCAGCAGATCGGAACCGGGATCGAGCTGACCGGGCGGCGCAAGGACGGTGGTGAATTTCCGATCGAGATCATGCTGAGCCCGCTGGAAAGCGCGGAAGGGACTCTGGTGACGGCTGCAATCCGCAATATCAGCGCGCGCAAAACCGACGAGAAGCGCCTGGCGCAGATCGAAAGCAAATACCGCGGGCTGCTGGAGGCTGCTCCCGATGCGATGGTGGTGGTGAATCAGAGCGGCGACATAGTCCTTCTCAATCTCCAGGCGGAAAAACAGTTCGGCTACCACCGCGACGAACTGCTCGGTCAGAAGGTGACGAACATCATTCCCGTGGGCTTTGCGGAGCGGCTGATCGCGGACGATCTGCGATCCACGGAGGATGCGCTGGCGCAGCAGATCGGCACCGGGATCGAGCTCATCGGGTTGCGGAAGGACGGCGGCGAGTTTCCGATCGAGATCATGCTGAGCCCGCTGGAAAGCGCCGAAGGGACCCTGGTGACGGCGGCAATTCGCAACATCAGCGTGCGCAAGGCTGCGGAGACGCACTTGTCGCAGATGGAAGGCCGCTACCGTGGGCTGCTGGAAGCGGCCCCGGATGCGATGGTGGTGGTAAACCAGGGCGGCGAGATTGTTTTGCTGAACGTCCAGGCGGAGAAGCAATTCGGCTACCGCCGCGACGAACTGCTCGGTCAGAAGGTTACGAACATTATTCCTGTAGGTTTTGCGGAACGACTGATTGCTGACGATTTGCGATCCACCGAAGACGCGCTGGCGCAGCAGATCGGGACTGGGATTGAGCTCATCGGGCTCCGCAAGGACGGCGGCGAATTTCCGATCGAGATCATGCTGAGCCCGCTGGAAAGCGCCGAAGGAACCCTGGTGACGGCGGCGATCCGCAACATCAGCGTGCGCAAGGCTGCGGAAACGCATTTGGCGCAGATGGAGGGCCGCTATCGCGGGCTGCTGGAAGCGGCTCCCGACGCGATGGTGGTGGTGAATCAGGGCGGAGAAATCGTCCTGCTGAATGTTCAGGCGGAGAAACAGTTCGGCTATCGCCGCGACGAGCTCCTCGGACAGAAAGTCACCAACATCATTCCCGAGGGCTTTGCCGAACGGCTGATCGCCGACGATCTGCGCTCCGCGGAAGACGCGTCGGCGCAGCAGATCGGGACCGGGATCGAACTCATTGCACGGCGAAAGGACGGCAGCGAATTTCCGATTGAGCTGATGCTAAGCCCGCTCCGCAACGCGGAGGGCACCCTGGTGACCGCGGCGATTCGCGACATCGGTGTGCGCAAGAAGGCCGCCGTCGTTCTGCTGCAGAAGGTCGAGGAATTGCACCGTTCGAACGAGGAACTGGGGCAGTTTGCCTACATTGCCTCGCACGATTTGCAGGAGCCGCTACGGATGGTCGCCAGTTACACCCAGCTTTTGTCCAGACGGTACAAGGGAAAGCTCGACTCCGATGCCGACGAGTTCATTGCATTCGCGGTGGACGGGGCCAGCCGGATGCAACGCTTGATCCAGGACCTGCTGGCCTATTCGCGCGTCGGAACAAAGGGAAAAGATCTACTCGAAACCTCGAGTGAAGACGCGTTGCAGCAGGCGCTGGTCAATCTGCGCGGCGCCATCGAGGAAAGCCGCGCCGTGATAACGCACGATCCGCTCCCCGCAGTCATGGCCGACGAAACGCAACTGACTCAGTTGTTTCAGAACCTCGTCGGCAACGCCATCAAATACCAAAGACCGGGAATTCCCCGTGTCCACGTTTCCGCCGCCAAAAACGGCGGCAGGACATGGGATTTTGCGGTGAAAGACAATGGACTGGGAATTGACCCGCAATACTTCGAAAGGATTTTCGGCATGTTTCAGCGGTTGCACAAACGGGACGAGTTCGCCGGCACCGGTATCGGATTGGCCATCTGCAAAAAGATCGTCGAGCGGCATGGCAGCAAAATTTCCGTTGAATCGCAACCCGGGCACGGCTCGACGTTTCGCTTTGCTCTGTCGGGAAGTGGCGAAATGATAAAACCATCGGAGATAAAGTTATGACCTTGGAAATTCTCTTGGTCGAAGACAGCCCTGGTGACGTTCGACTGACGCAGGAAGCCTTCCGCGGCGCCGGCTCGCGTATCAATTTGCACGTGGCTGTCGACGGCGTGGCGGCGATGGCCTTTTTGCGACGCGAGGGATCACACAGCCAAGCTCCCCGCCCGGACTTTATCCTACTGGATCTGAACCTCCCGAAAATGGATGGCCGCGAAGTTCTGGCCCACATTAAGGAGGATGTCGGCCTGAAATCAATTCCTACGATCATTCTGACCACGTCAGAGGCCGAGACGGACATTTTGAAAAGCTATCAACTGCAGGCGAATTGCTATCTCAACAAGCCGGTACAGTTGGACGCGTTCGAGTCCGTGGTGAGGACCGTCAATGACTTTTGGCTGACAATGGCCAAATTGCCGCCGCGGGCGAATCTTGCATAAGCGGAAAATCGGTCACCAGATTCGACGAGTAAGAAGCACAGAGTAACGGTATGACTAAAGAAGTTCTCCTCGTTGAAGACAGTCCGGGTGACGTCCGGTTGACGCGGGAAGCCTTCCGCGACGTCGGCATGGCCGTCAAGTTGCACGTCGCCAACGATGGTGTGGACGCTATGGCCTTTCTCAGGCGCGAGGGCGACCACACCAATGCGCCCCGCCCGGATTTTATCCTGTTGGATCTGAACCTACCGAAAATGGATGGTCGCGAGGTTCTGGCGCAAATCAAAAAGGACGAATCCTTGAAAACGATTCCGATCGTTGTTCTGACAACCTCCGACGCGGACGCGGACATTGCAAACAGCTATCAGCTCCAAGCCAACTGTTATCTCACCAAGCCGGTGCAATTGGACGAGTTCGAGGGCTTGGTGAAAAGCATCACCGATTTCTGGCTAAAGAAGGTCAAGTTGCCGCAACAAATAGAACGCGGATGAGCGGGAAGAACGTTAGGCGGCGCACCACCAAAGTCTTGGTCTATTCACAATCGGTTCAGGTCTCGACCCAATTCATCGCGATAGCGGAAACTAAATCATGAATGTCATCGAAAATGAACCGAGGGCCATGGAGGTTCTCTTGGTTGAAGACAATCCCGGCGATGCCAGGTTGGCGCGGGAGGCCTTTCGCGACGTCAATAGAGCGATCTCCTTGCATCTGGCTTCCGACGGCATGGAGGCCATGGCGTTTCTCAGGAGGGAGGGCGAACACCAAGACGCCCCGCGGCCGGACCTCATTTTGCTGGACCTGAATTTGCCGAAAATGGATGGCCGCGAGGTTCTCGCTCTTATCAAGCGAGATCAGGGCCTCAAGATGATTCCGACGATCGTCCTGAGCAGCTCCGAGACCGACGCGGATGTCTTGATAAGCTATCAGCTCCAGGCGAATTGCTACCTCAGAAAGCCAGCGCAGTGGGACGCATTCGACGACCTCGTCCGGAGTATCAATAATTTCTGGCTGACCAAGGTGAAGCTGCCGCAACCGGTGCCCGGCGGATGAGCAAAAAGCCGATCAACCAGGTTCTTCTGGTCGAGGATAATCCGGGAGACGCCCGTTTGCTGCGCGAAATGTTCGACGAGCAGGGCTCGCACGGCACAAAATTGACGATCGCGCAGTCAATGGATGAGGCCGAGAAATATCTAACCGAGCATACGGTCGACATTGTCTTGCTCGATCTCGGATTACCCGATGTTCAAGGACTGGATGCGGTGCGCCGAGCTCACGCCGCCGCGCCCCGTATTCCTTTGGTCGTGCTGACCGGCTTGGACGACGAGACGCTTGCCGCGCGTGCGCTGCAAGAAGGGGCGCAAGACTATCTCGTCAAAAGCCAAATCGACACTTATGGCACCACGCGCGGGCTGGTGCGGGCGCTACGCTATTCAATCGAGCGCAAGATTCTGGAAGACGCATTGTTCGTGGAAAAGGAGCGCGCCCAAGTCACCCTCAACAGCATTGGCGACGCCGTCGCTTGCACGGACGTGTCGGGAAACCTTACCTTCCTCAATCTCGTCGCGGAGAAATTGACCGGGTGGTCGTTGCAGGAGGCGGCCGGCCGGCCTATGGCCGACGTTTTCCGAATTCTTGACACCACAAATCGCGAAATCATTCCTAATCCGATGGATAAAGCAGTTCGGCGTGATGCGACCATGCATCTGCCGGCGAACTCCATCCTCATCCGGCGGGATGGATTCGAAATCCCGATCGAAGACTCCGTCGCTCCCATTCACGACGGTGAAGGGCAGGCCGCCGGAGCGGTCATCGTTTTCCGCGACGTGAGCGTGGCCCGGGCAATGGCGCTGCAAATCACCCATTCGGCGGAACACGACTTTCTGACCGGGTTGCCCAATCGCATGCTCCTGAACGACCGTATCAGCCAGGCGATCGCCTTGGCGCCGCGTCATATGCAACACGTCGCGGTGCTGTATCTGGATTTGGATGGATTCAAACACATCAACGATTCGCTGGGGCATCCGGCGGGCGACAAGCTCCTTCAATCTATCGCCCAGCGCCTCGTGGACTGCGTACGGGTTTCGGACACGGTGAGCCGGCAGGGCGGCGATGAATTCGTCGTGCTGCTGTCGGAAGTCGCACAAGCCGAAGATGCGGCTATTACGGCGAGAAGAATGCTGCAGGCGGTGGCGCAGCCTCACTCAATCGACCGGCACGATCTTCACGTCACCACAAGCATCGGTGTGAGCGTCTATCCCGAGGACGGACTTGATGCAGAGACGCTCATCAAAAATGCCGACACCGCGATGTACCAGGCAAAGGAAAGTGGACGCCAAAACTTTCAGTTTTTCAAACCGGCGATGAATGCGCGGGCCGTCGAGCGGCAATTCATCGAGGAGGGTCTACGGCGCGCCCTGGAACGTCGAGAATTCGTGCTGCACTACCAGCCGAAGATCGATCTGACGACGGGAGCGATTACCGGGGCCGAAGCGTTGCTGCGTTGGATACATCCGGCGCGAGGGCAGGTCTCGCCGGCAGACTTTATTCCGGTCGCCGAAGACTGCGGCCTCATTTTGCCGATCGGCGCCTGGGTCCTTCGTGAAGCGTGCGCCCAAGCCCGATCCTGGATAAATGCAGGCCTGCCTGCAATCGGCATGGCCGTGAACGTCTCCGCGATCGAATTTCGCAACGAAAAGTTCCTGGATCGCCTGTTCGCAATCCTCAGCGAAACCGGCCTTAATCCGAATTCTCTCGAGCTGGAACTGACCGAGAGCGTCCTTATGAAGCATGCCGCGTCCACGGCGGTCCTGCTTCGGGCCCTGAGGGAAAGTGGGATACGGGTGGCAGTCGATGACTTCGGCACGGGGTATTCCAGCTTAAGCTACTTGGAGAAATTTCCAGTTGACGCCGTAAAAATCGACCAGTCGTTCGTCCGTCAAATCAGCGCTGGCGGCGGCAATACGACCATTGTGAAGGCGGTGATTGGTATGGCTCGGGGTCTCAGGCTGCGGGTGATCGCGGAGGGCGTGGAAACGCTCGAGGAACTGGCATTTCTGCGCGCCTATCGATGCGAAGAGGCGCAAGGTTACTATTTCAGCCGCCCGGTGCTGCCACAGCGGTTCGCTACGTTGCTCAAAACCGGCATACCGGAATCTGCCGTCGTCGTTCGTCAGCCGCCCGAGATGGCAGCCGCGGCCGGGTAGGGGTGAGGGGGGGCATGAGGTTGTGGTGTGCGTGAGTTGGCGGGGTGCAAGAATCATCGACGCCCGTTGCCCGAGGGCGCAGCGTCGCCGTCCCTGGTCCCACGCCGCAAGCGTGCTATAATTGCCCGCCTAATATGACGGAGTATGATGATGATTCTCCCCCCGGCATTGATCCTCGGCGCACACTTGATCATGCCGGTCGCGGACAGCGTCCCGATGCTCGATGTGGAGCAGGTGTGCCAGGGCATCGCGCAGCAAGGCGGCGTCTCTTTCCACGATACCGACGTCTCCGACGAAAAGAAAAACTGCCTCGACAGCGAGAAGGCCATTCGCGACGAGCTGGCCAAGGAGTGGTCGAGCTTTTCGCCGGCCGATAAGACCGCCTGTACAAATGAATCGAGGATGGGCGGGGATTCGAGCTACACCGAGTTGCTCACCTGTCTGGAAATGGCGCGCGACGTTCGTACGATGCGCAGCGATCAGCAGAAGCCGGCGGCGGCGCCGGCGGCGATCCCCGCTCCGCCGGGCCACGAGCAGCCGAAGCCGTAGCGCGCGGCAGATGACAGGTTGCTCCGCGCGATGACGGAAGCCCGAAGAAGTCTTTAGTAGCCGATAAGGATTTCGCTGACGGTCGGTTTGGCCGAGCGGAAGGCGGGATCCGACGAGCTATAGTTCTTGTCCGCCGGCATCGCGCTGACCGCGTCGGGCGAGGCTTTGGGGTCGGCGGTCAGGCTCACGCCGGACTTGCAACCGCCGGGAAGCGATGCCAGCGCGCCGCCATCCCAATCGCTCACCGTCGCCACGCCGTTTTTGTCGAAACCATTGATTTTGAATGGCTTTTTGTTAAGCTTTTCCAGCTGCGCGAGAGTGAGACCAAGCCGCATGCCTGCGGGCGCGCCCCAGGTCGATTTGCCCTTGATGTCGATGAGATAGGTGCCGCTGCGATTGGCGGGATTGGACCACCAGACTTCGAGCCGGCGCTTCGGATCGTTGGGAAAAATAATCGACGCCTGGACCTTCGCGCCGCCATCGGCAGCCACCTCGGCAAACGTGACGTTCTTATAGTCAAACGTCATGGCAAGCCGAAGGTGGTTCGAATCCTTTGCGAAAATGCCGGTGCAGGCCACGATGTGCGCGCTGGGCGGCGCGGGTCTCGGCGCGGCGGGCTGTGTCACCGTTGCGGTATGCATCACTGGATGCGCCGGAGTGTGGGCCGCGCCGGTCGGTTCCGCGACCGCTGCCGGGACTTTTTGCTTGATCTGTGACGGAGCGAGCTGATCTTCCGCATTGAGAGTGGGATCGGGCTGTACCGCCGGAGCGGCGGGTCCCTGCTGCGCCGCCAGCGGGCCGGCACCGGCTAAGCCGAGCACCGAGCCAAGCGCCGCGGCCAGCGCTGCGCCGATCCACCCTCTATCCATCCCCGCCTCCGTCTCCCTGCCAAGAGCATAACATAGCACGAGGCAAATATGCGCGGGGCCCGCGCGGCGAGCCGCCGCATATCCTCTTTGATGCTGTTTTGATGTTCGCAAGCGGCTTGCCGAGCGAAGCTCGAAAATGCAAAGCCCACCTATGCTCTCGGAGCTACGGCGGGAAACCTTCGCCGGCGCGGGCTGGCGCGCCAACCGAAGCGGCATTTGCCGCGAAGGTTGGTGGAGCCAGGCGGGATCGAACCGCCGACCTCCTGCATGCCATGCAGGCGCTCTCCCAGCTGAGCTATGGCCCCGATACGGATCAGGGATCGGAAATCAGTCATCACAAGCATTCAGTTTACCGGATACTGATTACTGACGCTGATTAGCCTTCCTCCTCGTTCTCGATATCGCCGCCGATGATATCGGTGACATCGGCGTCCTCTTCCTCCTGCTCCTCGATGAAAGTGTCGTCGTCGATCGTCTCGCCTATCTCGACTTCTTCCTCTTCGATCTCGGGCTCGGCGGTCGCGGGTTTTTTCGCGCCTTGCGCCTCGGCATCGGCCTCTTCGAGGGAGACGGTCTCGATCTCCTGCGGCTCCGGCACCGCGACCTCCTCGACCGGGGCCGGCGGACGCGGGACGACCGGCGCAGGTTCCGGCCGGGCGCGGCTCACGACCTGAACGACCTCATAGACCGTGTCGCATTTAGGACAGTGGATCGGATCCTTGTTCAGATCATAAAACTTGGCGCCGCAATTGGCGCAGAGCCTTTTGGTGCCCAGTTCGGCTTTGGCCACGGTGGTATCCTTCGCGCAAGTCGGGTGCTTCACTTGGCTAGTCGCAGCGCGGCTGTCAATAGTCGATCGGCCTCCTGCGGCAGACCCCGCGAAACCACAAAACGACGGGATGACGGGCCGCCGCGGCCCATGATAGAGGGCGCTCTTGACCGCGCCGGCCGAGGCGCCGACTGGATTAAATCCCTATGCCCGCCAATCGCGTTCCGCTCACCGCCCGCCGCAACGGTCCGCTTGCCGGCGCTGTACGCGTGCCGGGCGACAAGTCGATCTCGATTCGGGCGCTGATTCTCGGCGCGCTGACGGTGGGTGAGACGCGGATCGGCGGGCTCCTCGAAGGCGAGGACGTTCTTAACACGGCGAAAGCCTTGCAGGCGCTTGGCGCCCGCATCGTGCGCACCAGCGAGCGGGAATGGCTGATCCATGGCGTCGGCGTCGGCGGCTTTGCCGAACCGTCCGGCCCGCTCGATTTCGGTAATTCCGGCACCGGCAGCCGGCTGATGTTCGGCGCCGTGGCCGGCTGCCCGATCCGGGCGACGTTCGACGGCGATGCGTCACTGCGCAAACGGCCGATGCGCCGCATCCTGGACCCGCTGGAAAGGATGGGCGCGCGCGTCGTCGAGCAGGCCGAAGGCGGCCGGCTGCCGCTGACGCTTCAGGGCGCGGCCGACCCGCTCCCGATGACCTATGAGTCGCCGGTGGCGTCGGCGCAGCTCAAGTCGGCGGTGCTGCTCGCCGGCCTTGCCGCGCCGGGCGAGACTGTGGTGATCGAAGCGGAGCCGACGCGCGACCACACCGAGAAGATGCTCGGTCATTTCGGCGCCGAGGTACGGGTCGAGCCGGAGGGCGGCGGACGGCGCATCACGCTTGCCGGCCAGCCGGAATTAATGCCGCGGCCGGTTACGGTATCGGCCGATCCGTCATCGGCAGCATTTCCGCTGGTCGCGGCGCTCGTGGTGCCCGGGTCGGACGTGATCCTCAACGGCGTGATGATGAATCCGTTGCGCACCGGGCTACTCACGACGCTCGGCGAGATGGGCGCACGCATTGAGCGGCTCGAGGAGCGCAACGAAAGCGGCGAGGACGTTGCCGATCTGCGCGTTCGTGCCGGCATTTTGCGCGGCGTTGAGGTGCCGGCCGCGCGCGCGCCGTCCATGATCGACGAATATCCGGTGCTCGCCGTCGCCGCCGCCCTTGCCGAAGGCACCACGGTGATGCGCGGGCTTAAGGAGCTGCGCGTCAAGGAGTCGGACCGGCTTGCCGCCACCGCAGCCCTCCTGCGCGCCAACGGGGTTGCCGCCGATATCGAGGGTGACGATCTCATTGTTTACGGCAAGGGCAGCGCCCGGGGCGGCGGCTTAGTGGAAACACATATGGATCATCGCATCGCCATGGCCGCGATCGTGCTTGGTCTCGCCAGCGAGCAAGCGGTGCGGATCGACGATGGCACCTTCATTGCAACGAGCTTTCCCGGCTTCGTCGAATTGATGCGTTCGTTGGGTGCAAAATTGTCATGATCATCGCCATTGATGGACCCGCAGCTTCGGGCAAAGGCACGATTGCCCGTCAGATTGCTGCGGTGTACGGCCTGCACCACCTCGACACTGGTCTGTTGTACCGGGCGGTGGCCAAGGCGGTGCTCGATGCGGGTTATTCACCCGATAACGTGCAACGCGCGATCGAGGCCGCGATTATGCTCGATCCGACAAAATTCCAGGACAACGCGCTGAAACTGGCGGTTATCACCGAGGCGGCGTCGGTCGTCGCCGCCATTCCTCAGGTGCGCGAAGCGTTAATGAATTATCAGCGCGAATTCGCCACCCGGCCGCCCGGCGCGGTGCTCGACGGCCGCGATATCGGCACGGTTATCGCGCCGGGCGCCGACATTAAGCTCTTTGTCGTGGCCTCGCCCGAGGTGCGCGCCGCCCGTCGCACGCTCGAACTGCGGGCGCGGGGCGAGGCTGCCGATGAGCAGGAGGTGCTGGCCGACCTGTTGCGGCGCGACGAGCGCGATTCGAGGCGAACCGCCGCCCCGCTTAAAGCGGCTCCCGACGCGCACTTGCTCGATACCACGCATTTGGGTATAGACGCGGCGTTCCGGGCCGCCGTCGATATCATCGAGGCCGTTCGAGCGGGCCGAAGGCGCCGTTGAAAGCGCTTTCGTCATTGGAGGTAAGCCCGCTCACCGCTTCGTCTATATGGTGCCGACTTAAACTCCGTCCCGAACGCAAGCTTTCCTGAACGTATGGCCTTGGCCCCAAGCGCCGGTCTTGCCGGCGGCTGCCGCACGTCCCGGATCATTTTCATTCGAGGGGTCGGGAGTATTTTATGGCTCAAGCTGCCGCTCAAGTCGCCGCCGGCGCTCCGACGCGTGAAGACTTCGCCAAGCTGATCGATGAATCGTTCGGCGATGGCCATCTGCAGGAAGGCGCCGTCGTCAAAGGCACGGTCGTCGCGATCGAACGCGACCTCGCCGTCATCGATGTGGGTTTAAAGACCGAAGGCCGCGTGGCGCTGCGCGAATTCGCCGGCCCCGGCCGCTCGACCGAAATCAAGGTCGGCGACACCGTCGAAGTCTATCTGGAGCGGATCGAGAATGCGCTCGGCGAAGCCGTGTTGTCGCGCGACAAGGCGCGGCGCGAGGAAAGCTGGGGCAAGCTGGAAAAGGCGTTTCAGAATAACGAGAAGGTGCAGGGCACCATCTTCAATCAGGTCAAGGGCGGGTTCACCGTCGATCTCGACGGCGCCGTCGCCTTCCTGCCGCGTTCGCAGGTCGATATCCGGCCGATCCGCGACGTGTCTCCGCTCATGAACAATCCGCAGTCGTTCCAGATCCTCAAGATGGATCGCCGGCGCGGCAATATCGTCGTCTCGCGCCGCACCGTCTTGGAAGAAACCCGGGCCGAGCAGCGCCAGGAATTGGTGCAAAACCTCGAAGAAGGTCAGGTTATCGACGGCGTGGTCAAGAACATCACCGACTACGGTGCGTTCGTCGACCTCGGCGGCATCGACGGGCTCCTCCACGTCACCGACATCGCCTGGCGGCGCGTCAATCATCCGTCCGAGGTGCTCAATATCGGCCAGCAGGTGAAGGTAAAGATCATCAAGATCAATCACGAGACCCACCGCATTTCGCTCGGCATGAAGCAATTGCTGGACGATCCATGGCAGGGCATCGAGGCGAAATATCCGGTCGGCTCGCGGTTCAAGGGCCGCGTCACCAATATCACCGACTACGGCGCCTTCGTCGAACTCGAACCCGGCATCGAGGGACTGATCCACGTTTCCGAAATGTCGTGGACCAAGAAGAACGTGCATCCCGGCAAAATCGTCTCGACCTCCCAGGAGGTCGAGGTGCAGGTGCTCGAAGTCGATCCGGTGAAACGCCGTATCTCGCTCGGTTTAAAGCAGACCATGCGCAATCCGTGGGAAGTGTTCGTCGAGAAATATCCCGCGGGCTCGGTCGTTGAGGGCGAGGTCAAGAACAAGACCGAATTCGGTCTGTTCCTCGGTCTCGACGGCGATGTCGACGGCATGGTTCACCTGTCCGATCTCGATTGGAAACGCCCCGGCGAACAGGTCATCGAAGAGTATAAGAAGGGCGATAAGGTCAAAGCGCAGGTGCTCGACGTCGACGTCGAGAAAGAGCGCATCTCGCTTGGGATCAAGCAGCTCACCGCGGGCGGCGGTGCGCCCGCCGCCGAGCCTGCCGCCGGCGAACTCAAGAAGGGTGTTGTCGTCACCTGCGAGGTCACCGAGGTGAAGGAAGGCGGTATCGACGTGAAGATCGTCGGCACCGAGTTCGATGCCTTCATCAAACGCTCGGAGCTGGCGCGCGATCGTTCCGAGCAGCGCCCCGATCGCTTTGCCGTCGGCCAGAAGGTCGACGCCCGGGTCACGCAGTTCGACCGCCGAACCCGGCGCGTCTCCGTCTCGATCAAGGCGCTGGAAGTCGCCGAAGAGAAGGAGGCGATCGCCCAATACGGCTCGTCGGATTCCGGCGCGACGCTGGGCGACATCCTCGGCACCGCGCTCAAGCGCAAGGGCGAGGAGGCCGAAGAGACCGAGAAGGAAGAATCCGAATCCGAGGAGGAGTAAAGACCTGTCGTTCCGGGGCGCCACGGCCCGGAATGACTGCGGCAGAGGGGCGGAAAAGCAAAAGGATTAGACACCATGTCGCTTGATGCCGACCTGATCGTCGACCGCCGCCGGATGCGGCGCAAGCTCACGTTCTGGCGCGTGCTTGCCATCGTTGTGATCGTTCTCGGCCTCGCCGGAGCGGTGGCGGCCGCAGGCAACCGTATCGGCGTCTTCGGCGTGCGTCCCTACATTGCACGCGTGACCATCTCCGGATTGATCCGCGGCGATCAGGAAAGAGTCCGGCAGCTCGATCTCCTCAGCCGCTCGTCTTTGGCCCGCGCGGTCATCGTCCATGTCGACAGTCCCGGCGGCACTACTGCCGGATCCGAGCAATTGTACGATTCGCTGTCGCGGCTGCGGGAAAAAAAGCCGCTCGTCGTCGTCGTCGACAGCCTGGCCGCGTCCGGCGGCTACATCACCGCGCTTGCCGCCGATCACATTGTGGCACAGCAGACCTCGCTGGTCGGCTCGATCGGCGTGCTGTTCCAGTATCCCAACGTGGCCGACCTGTTGGATAAGATTGGCGTGAAGGTGGAATCGGTGAAATCGACTCCGCTCAAGGCGGCTCCGGACGGCTACGAGCCGACCAGCCCCGAGGCGACCGCCGCGCTGAATTCGATCATTCAGGACTCTTATGCTTGGTTCAAAGCCCTGGTGCAAAGCCGCCGCCATCTCACCGACGACCAGCTCGCGGCGGTGGATGATGGCCGCGTCTTCACCGGGCATCAGGGCCTCGGCCTGAAACTGATCGACGAACTCGGCGACGAGCGCGCCGCCTTGGCGTGGCTCGCCAAGGAAAAACATGTCGATGCCAAGCTGCCGGTGCGCGATTACCGATTACAGAGCCGTTTCGGCGATCTGCCGTTCCTGCACGCAGCCGCCATGGCCTTCCTCGATGCGGCGGGGCTCAACGCGCTGGCCCAGCGTTCCGGCGCCTGGGACGCCGCCGCGGAGCCTTTCAATCTTGACGGTCTGTTGGCCCTTTGGCACCCTGCCAGTGTGAATTGAGCAGCGTTCGCGGGCGACCCGATAATAGCTGCGACAGGGCGGCTGATCATGATCAAGTCGGAACTCGTTCAAAATATTTCCGCGCAGAATCCCCACCTCTATCAGCGTGACGTCGAAAATATCGTCAACGCCATCCTCGGGGAGATCATCGCGGCAATGGCGCGCGGTGACCGCGTCGAATTGCGCGGCTTCGGCGCGTTTTCGGTGAAGCAAAGGCCGGCGCGCACCGGACGTAATCCGCGCACCGGCGCCCACGTCGCCGTCGACCAGAAATGCGTGCCGTTCTTCAAGACCGGCAAGGAAATGCGCGAGCGGCTCAATCGCCCGAGCGTCGGTTGACCGGAGCGCAGCGATCGGCCGGCGGTTTGCTCCGCAAGATCAGCGCGGCGCTTATCCTCGTGCCGCTCGGCATCGTCCTCATCGCGTTTGCGATCGCCAATCGTCAGCTCGTGACGGTCTCGTTCGATCCGTTCAATTCGGAGCATCCGGCCGCTGCGGTGACGCTGCCGCTGTTCGCACTGATCATCGTGCTGTTGATCGTCGGCGTCGTCATCGGCGGCAGCGCGTCTTGGCTGCGGCACGGCAAGTGGCGCCGCGCCGCGCGCCGGCTCGAGCGAGATCTTGGCAAGCTTCGCGAGGAGCTCGCTATGCATAAGCGCGCGGCGGACGCCGCGCCGGTTAACATCCCGCAAGCGGTCGAGCCGTCCGAACGATTGAAGCTCAAGCCGCCGGTCCAGTGAGAAAATCCCGCGGACTCAAGCAAGACAAAGCGCGCCCGAGGATGTAGAACGGCGGCAGCTTCGGCTAGGCCAAGTTACGATTTAGCAAGTTACGATCCAGCAAGTTACGATCCGGCAAGTTTATGTCGCTCACAGTAAAAATCTGCGGTCTTTCGACCCCCGACGCGCTCGACGTCGCACTCGACGCCGGCGCCGACATGGTCGGCTTCGTGTTCTTTCCGCCGTCGCCGCGCAATCTGTCTTTCAAGACCGCGGCGGCCCTGGAATCGCGCGTGCGAGGCAGAGCCAAGAAGGTCGCGCTGTCGGTGGATGCCGACGACACCTTGCTGTCTTACGTGGTCGATGCGCTCGGTCCCGATATCCTCCAGCTCCACGGCAACGAGTCACCGTTGCGGGTCGCGGCGATCAAGGCGCGGTTCAAGCTGCCGGTGATGAAAGCGATTCCCGTCGAATCCAAAGGCGACCTCGCGGCGATCACGCGCTATGCCGCCGTTGCCGACTGGCTGCTGTTCGATGCGCGGCCGCCGCGCGGGGCGACGCGGCCGGGCGGCCTTGGCAAAGCGTTCGATTGGCATCTTTTGGAGAGTATCGATTCCCGCGTGCCGTATATGCTGTCGGGCGGTCTCGATGCCGACAATGTCGGCGAGGCCCTGCGCATCACCCGCGCGCCCGGCGTCGATGTATCCTCGGGCGTGGAACGCGCGCCGGGCGAGAAGGATCCCGACAAGATCCGCGCCTTCGTGCGTGCCGCGCGCGCGGCGGAAGCAGAGCGCGTCCACCCGGTGGCGTAAGGAAGATTGTCATGACCGTGCAGCAGCTCAATTCTTTCCGCACCGGTCCGGACGAGCACGGGCACTTCGGCATCTATGGCGGCCGCTTTGTCGCCGAGACGCTGATGCCGCTGATCCTGGAATTGGAACAGGCTTACGCCGAGGCCAAGGCCGATCCCGCCTTCAAGACGGAGATGGACGGCTATCTGACGCATTACGTCGGCCGGCCATCGCCGCTCTATTTCGCCGAGCGGCTGACGGAGCACTGCGGCGGCGCAAAAATCTATCTCAAGCGCGAGGAGCTCAATCACACCGGCGCGCACAAAGTGAACAACGTGCTCGGCCAGATCCTCTTGGCGCGCCGCATGGGCAAAAAACGCATCATCGCCGAAACCGGCGCCGGCATGCACGGCGTCGCCACCGCGACCTTGTGCGCGCGCTTCGGTCTCGAATGCATCGTCTATATGGGCTCGGTCGACGTTGAGCGGCAGAAGCCGAATGTGTTCCGCATGAACATGCTCGGCGCCAAGGTGGTGCCGGTGGAGTCCGGCGCGAAGACGCTGAAAGATGCGATGAACGAAGCGCTGCGCGACTGGGTCACCAATGTCGGCTCGACGTTCTACTGCATCGGCACCATCGCAGGTCCCCATCCTTATCCGATGATGGTGCGCGATTTCCAGTCGATCATCGGCCGCGAGACCCGCGAGCAGATGGAAAAGGCCGAAGGCCGTCTTCCCGATTCGCTCATCGCGTGCATCGGCGGCGGCTCGAACGCCATGGGCCTGTTCCATCCGTTCCTCGACGACAAGGACGTCGAAATCTACGGCGTCGAGGCGGCCGGCCACGGCCTCGACAGCGGCATGACCGCGGCTTCCGTTTTGCGCGGCCGGCCGGGCGTGTTGCACGGCAATCGCACTTACCTCCTGATGAACGACGACGGCCAGATCAACGAGGCGCATTCGATTTCGGCCGGCCTCGATTATCCCGGCATCGGGCCCGAGCACGCCTGGCTCAGCGACGTCGGCCGCGTCACGTTTTTGTCGGCGACCGACGACGAGGCGCTTCATGCGTTCCAGCTCCTGTCCAAGCTCGAAGGCATCATCCCGGCGCTCGAACCGGCGCATGCCGTAGCCAGGGTGCTCGACCTCGCTCCGCGGAAGCCGAAGGACCACCTGATGGTGGTCAATCTCTCCGGCCGCGGCGACAAGGACCTCGACACGGTGGCGCGGCACCTCGGAAGCAAAGCGCTATGACCGGACGCATCGAGCGGCGCTTCGCTGCGCTCCAAAAGGAAGGCCGCGCCGCGCTCGTCACCTTCACCATGGCGGGCGATCCGGATTACGCGGCCTCGGTCGCGATCCTCAAAGCGCTGCCCAAGGCCGGCGCCGACGTGATCGAGCTTGGCATGCCGTTTACCGATCCGATGGCCGACGGGCCGGCGATCCAGGCGGCGGGTCTGCGCGCGCTCAAAGCCGGGCAGAACATGAAAAAGACGCTGGCCGCGGTGCGCGAATTCCGCGCCGGCGACGATGCGACGCCGCTGGTGCTGATGGGCTACTACAATCCGATCTACGTCTACGGAGTCGATAAATTCCTCGACGATGCCAAGGCGGCCGGCGTCGACGGCCTCATCGTGGTCGACTTGCCGCCGGAGGAAGATGCCGAATTGTGCCTGCCGGCGCTCAAGGCGGGGCTCAATTTCATTCGGCTCGCCACGCCGACGACCGACGACAAGCGGCTGCCGACGGTGCTCACCAATACGTCGGGCTTTGTCTATTACGTGTCGATCACCGGCATTACCGGCGCCGCGGCGCCCGACGCAACCAATGTCGCGGGTGCCGTCGCGCGCATCAAACGCCATACCAAGCTTCCGGTCTGCGTCGGCTTCGGCGTGCGTTCGGCCGAACAAGCCCGCGCCATCGCGCAAGGCGCCGACGGCGTCGTGGTCGGCTCGGCGCTGGTCGATGCGGTGCGCAAGAGCCTCACAGTCGACGCCAAGCCGACGGCGGCGACGGTCGCGGCGGTCACCGACCTCGTCCATGAACTGGCGGAAGGCGTCCATAGCGCCGGCCGGGTTGAGGTCGAGACTGAGGGCTAAGCGGTCATTCCGGGGCGCGCGAAGCGCGAGCCCGGAATCCCTAGCCACGGCACTGACAGAACGGTCGCCGCAGTGCCACTCTTCCAGAACAGGGGTTATGGATTCCGGGCTCCTCGCTGACGCTCGGCCCCGGAATGACGGCTGGCGTTGAATTCCGGGTTCCCGCTCCACACATAACCTCATCCATACTGGAGGGGTTGTTCCATGGCCCGTGACGTGGCCCGCGATTGGATGTGGTCCGAGGCGTGCGAAATGCTCGCGCGGGCCGAGCGCATGCACCGCGAGCTGTTTCGCCCGGCGGTCACCGAGAAACGGCTGCCGGCCTGGGAGCCGCCGGTCGACCTTCTGGAAACCGAATTCGAGGTTTTGGCGCTGGTCGCTCTGCCCGGCGTCGATGCCGACAGCGCGCAGGCCGTGATCGAGGACGGCGATCTCGTCATCGCCGGCACGCGTACCGTGCCGCAGGAATGGCGCACCGCCGTCATTCATCGGCTCGAACTGCCGCAAGGGCGATTTTACCGGCGGCTGCGGCTGCCGGCCGGGCGCTACTCGACGGTGCGCCGGACGGTCGCGGCCGGTTGTTTGGTGATTTCGTTGCAGAAAGTGAGTGTAAATCGTGACTGAAGAAATACTCGCAAAAGATAGCCCGTCGCAAAGCGGCGGCGGCGCGCTGCCGCCCTTGCCGGCCGATGCCCTCATTATCGTGCCGGTCCGCAACACCGTGCTGTTTCCGGGTCTGGTGGTGCCGATTACGCTTGGCCGGCCGAAGTCGGTCGCGGCGGCGCAGCAGGCGGTGCGTGAGCAGCGCCAGGTCGGCATCCTGTTGCAGCGCGAAGCCTCGGTCGACGACCCGACCGCGATCGACATGCATCGCATGGGCATGCTCGCCAATATCCTGCGCTTCGTCACCGCGCCGGACGGCACGCATCACCTCGTCTGTCAGGGCGAGCAGCGCTTCCAGATCGTCGAATATCTGAGCGGCTGGCCGTTTCTGGTCGCGCGCGTGCTGCGGATTCCGGAATCGGAAACGCGCAGCTCGGAAATCGAGGCGCGCTTCGTCAATCTGAAAGGCCAGGCGGTCGAGGCGATCCAGTTGCTGCCGCAGGTGCCGGCCGACCTTCTCGCCGCGATCCAGTCGATCGAGACGCCGTCGGCGCTTGCCGATCTGGCGACCGCCTATATGGACATCAAGCCGGAGGAAAAGCAGGAGATCCTGGAGACCACCGACATCACGGCGCGGATGGACAAGGTGTCGCGCACGCTGGCGCACCGCATCGAGGTGCTCCGCCTGTCGCAGGAAATCGGCCGCCAGACCAAGGCGTCGCTCGACGAGCGCCAGCGCGAAGTGCTGCTTCGTGAACAAATGGCGGCGATCCAAAAGCAGCTTGGCGAAGGCGAGGAGGGCAAGGCCGCCGAGATCGCCGAGCTCGATGCCGCCATTACCAAGGCCGGCATGCCGAAGGAGATCGAGGACCAGGCGCGCAAGGAATTGCGCCGGCTGCAAAAGATGCCGGAAGCCGCCGGCGAATACGGCATGGTGCGCAGCTATCTCGATTTGCTGATCGAGCTGCCATGGACTTTGCCCGAGGAAAAGCCGATCGACATCAAGGACGCTCGCAAAGTCCTCGACGACGATCACTACGACCTCGACAAGATCAAGCGGCGGATCATCGAATATCTCGCCGTGCGCAAGCTCGCGCCGCAAGGCAAGGCGCCGATCCTGTGCTTCGTCGGTCCGCCCGGCGTCGGCAAGACCTCGCTCGGCCAGTCGATCGCGCGCGCCATGGACCGCAAATTCGTGCGCGTGTCGCTCGGCGGCGT
Source organism: uncultured Alphaproteobacteria bacterium (assembly GCA_963775515.1). Taxonomy (GTDB): domain Bacteria; phylum Pseudomonadota; class Alphaproteobacteria; order Rhizobiales; family Xanthobacteraceae; genus BOG-931. The sequence goes on from CAVZIQ010000003.1 coordinate 377,171, forward strand.
GCACGACGAGGCGGAAATCCGCGGCCACCGCCGCACCTATATCGGCGCGCTGCCGGGCAACATCATCCAGGCCATCCGCAAGGCCGGCTCGCGCAATTGCGTGATGATGCTCGACGAGATCGACAAGCTCGGTGCCGGTTTCCACGGCGATCCGGGCGCGGCGCTGCTCGAAGTGCTCGACCCCGAGCAGAACAACACGTTCCGCGACAACTATCTCGCGGTGCCGTTCGATCTCTCCCGCGTTGTGTTCATCACCACGGCGAACATGCTCGACACCATCCCGGGGCCGCTGCGCGACCGCATGGAGATCATCAGCCTCGCCGGCTACACCGCCGACGAGAAGCTCGAGATCGCGCACCGCTATCTGCTGCGCCGGCAGATGGAAGCGAACGGCTTGAAGCCCGGCCAGGTCGAGATCGGCGACGATGCGCTGCGCGACATCATTCAGAGCTACACCCGCGAAGCGGGCGTGCGCGGCCTCGAACGCCAGATCGGCCAGGTGCTGCGCAACGCCGCGGTGCGCATAGCCGAAGGCGGCAGCGGCCCGATCCGCATCTCGCGCGACGATGTCGTGACGATTCTCGGCGCGCCGAAGTTCGAAAGCGAAGTGGCGATGCGGACCAGCATTCCGGGCGTGGCCACCGGCCTTGCCTGGACGCCGGTCGGCGGCGACATCTTGTTCATCGAGGCGACGCGGATTCCGGGCTCCGGCAAGCTCATTCTCACCGGCCAGCTCGGCGACGTGATGAAGGAAAGCGCACAGGCCGCGCTCTCCATCGTCAAGAACCGCGCCGCGGCGCTCGGCATCGATCCGAAGCGCTTCGAGAAGAGCGACATCCACGTTCACGTGCCGGCGGGCGCCATCCCGAAGGACGGGCCGAGCGCGGGCGTCGCCATGTTCATGGCGCTCACCTCGCTGATGATCGATCGGACCATCCGCAACGACACCGCGATGACGGGCGAGATCAGCCTGCGCGGCCTGGTGCTGCCGGTCGGCGGCATCAAGGAGAAGGTCGTCGCGGCGCATTCGGCCGGCATCCGGCGCGTCATGCTGCCGGCGCGCAATCGCCGCGACTACGACGACATTCCGGAGATCGCGCGCAAAGAGATGGAGTTCGTCTGGCTCGAACGCGTCGAGGAAGCCGTCGCCGCGGCGCTCGAGCCGAGGCCCTCCGACCAGGCGCCTTCCACCGCGCCGCAGCTGGCCGACGCCGAGGCGTAAACAGGCGAAGCAAGCGGCGGCCTCTTTCCGCCTCCGCGATAGCGGGGGAGGGGGGCCACCCTGCGCAGCAGGGTGGTGGAGGGGGCGCGGGCCGGGACGCAACGCAAGCAATGACGGCGACTCATTGATCTTCACGTTGTTTGATTCTCCTGCGACGGCAACGAAGCTCTGATTCAGACGCCCCTTCCACCGCGCTACGCGCGGTCCCCCTCCCCCGTTTTCGCGGGGGAGGACGAGCAATCCCGTTCTCGCGGCGCGATTTGCGCCCGAGCCGTCAACTCCACCCTTTCAAATTCCGCCCCCGACGAATGCGGGGCGCTTTCTCTTCTTCCCTTCGCCGCTTTAGCAAAAGGAAGCGGAACGCCGACAGACGCTGTTTCTCAACCTCCGCATCTTGCGATGCGGCTCGTGCCCAGACGGGGCACGATCGCCTGTCGGCGTCCCACCGCGGCTCTCGCCAAGGGGACTTACGTCACCCCAGGCGCAACTCAGGCCATGCTTCCTGGGACGCGGTCTGACGCATGATCCGGAAAAGTGGAAACCGGTTTTCCGAAACGATCATGCGCAAGCAAAAACCGCTTGCGGGTGTTGCCCGCCTTCGCCTGTCCCAGTCCAGTGAGCACCTCACGCGCCGACCGTAGTATCGGCAGGCATGATGCCCGAGCCGGCCGGGGAACGGGCCGTATCCTCCCGTCCGCGGCCACCGCACCCGCTCCGCATTCCCGAATACCTTCGCGAAAGGCGTCCTTGAACGAGCGGGATTTGGTTCGTCATTATGTAACCGTAATGGAGACATGTGTCAAGGAGCAGTCGCGTCCATAGTGACGCCATTTTTCATGGACATTGCCGGACTTGACCCGGCAATCCATGCGGTGTTTCGAGTCGGCATGGCTGCGTGATGGGTTTCGCGAGGGCTTAACCCATCCTACCGCGCTACCTCGCTCGGCCTCGTGCAATCGGTACTATTAAGGGCGAACGCCACAAGAATGAGGGCCGGAATGTTCGGCAGACCGCTTCTTGGCATTTGCATTTGGCTTTTAGGGTTCGGCGCGGTGCCGGCACTGGCGATGGACTGCCCGGTATCGGGCTACGATCAGGTGGAAAAGAGCGTAACTGACGCGCCCACCTGCGACGCTTCGATGCAATTGCTCATGGCGTGCCAGCTCGGGTCGAGCGGTGACGTCGGTGTAGCCCAGATCGTGATCAAGAAATGCGAGGGCGATTTCCTGGCGTCGCTGAACGCCAGCGCGCGCCGCGGCTACGAGCGCAAGGCCGGCGCCTGCGGTAACTTCGCCGGCCAGAGCGGCACGCTGTTCCAATCAATAAGGGCGATCTGTGCGGCCCAGGTGGCGCACACCTATGCCATCCGGGCCGCCAAGGCCAAGAAGCAATAGCGTCAGGCCTTTTTATCTCTCGGATTTTTACTTTTGTGCGTTTCCGCGCGGGCGCCCGCGAGTGCTTCGGCTTGCGGATGCGCGCTCCCTCTCCCGGCGTGCGGGGAGAAGGTTGGGGTGAGGGGGCCTATCCGCCGGGCGCGGAATCGCGGCGCTCAGAATCGCGGAGAGGCCCCCTCACCCTCGCTTTGCATAGCCGATCCCTCGGATCGGCCTTCTTCTCACTGAGAACGGCGTCCGAAGGACGCCTACGCTCTCCCCGCGCGGCGGGGAGAGGCGAAGCTATTCAACCCCCGGCAAATTCAGCGCCTTATGCACCAGCGCACCCGCCCGCTTGAAATCGAAATTCCGATAAAGATTCTGCTTCGCCACGAACGACGGCCCGCCGTAGAATTTTTCATATTGGGCGTGGCGGCTGCCGAATTCGGAGCCGAGGAAATCCCAGATCAGACGCATCAGCTTTACGCGGGTCTTGGCGTCGGAGGCGCCGGAGCGCATGTAGCGATCGAGGTCGGCGGCGATCTCGGGATTTTTGAAATCGGCGTCGGAGGAGGGCAGCGTGATGAAGGCGGAGCCCGCCATTTCGCGAATGAGTTCCAGCATGCGGCCGTTGAACTCCGACTGCAGCGCGGAGGCCGCGTAGAACGCGGTGCGCGACGGCCACAGCACGCCGTCTTCGATGGTGCCGGCGACCTCGTGCGACAGCAGCATGGAATCGTAGATCGAGATCAGCGCGCAAAGCTCACCCATCATGCCGACGACGGCCGGATTGGCGATGTTGCCGGTGGTTTCGTTCATGCGCTGCGCCAGACCGGCCATGAAGCGCAATTTGGTGACGTAGCGCGTCTGCGCCTGATGATTGCCGAGAAGATGCGACGGCGTCTTCCTCCACTGGTCGCGCGACAATTCGACATTGCGATAGATGAAGACGCGCTCCCACGGCACGAAGACGTTGTCGAAGACGACATAGCTGTCGCTCTCGTCGAACCGGCTCGACAGCGGATAATCGGCGGCGCTGCCGGCGCGCGAGAACGGTTTGCGCGGATAAAGCTTGACGCCTTCGGCCGCGACCGGAACGGCGAGGCAATTGGCGTAATTCTCGTCGCCTTTTTGCAGCGGCTGGATGCAGCTCAGATGGATGTAATCGGATATCGCGCCTGCGGTGGCGAGCTGTTGCGCGCCGGCGATGACGATGCCGTCGTCGCGCTCCTTGACCACGCCGGCGTAGAGCGTCGGATCGCTCTGCTGGTGCGCGGGCTTCGAGCGGTCGATCTGCGGCGGCACGATGGCGTAGGAGCAATAAATATGGTTGTCGCGCATGAACTCGTAGAACGCGACCAGGTTGTCGGCGAATTTCGGCTGCCCGGCGCTGGCGAAGAAGGCCGGCACCGCCGCGTAGCCTGCGAAAAAGCCGGCGACATGATCGGGCGCGCGGCCCATCAGGCCGAAGGTCGCCTCCGCCCAGGTTTCCGAGAACAGCCGCCGGGCGCGCAAGTCGGCGTGCGTGTGCGGAATTTGCCAGCCGCGTTGCACCGGCTGGCCGGTCTTCGGCGAGATGAACGTCATGCGCTCGCGCAGCGCCGGATCGGCGGCGATATCGTAGAGCCTGGCGATCGAGCGCGCGGCTTCCCGGAACGCCGGATGCGCGGTGACGTCCTCGACCGCCGCGCCGTCGACAAAGACGCGGCGGCCGTCGTTGAGCGATGACAGATAGTCGGCCCCGGTGCGCATCGGTCAAGTCTCCGTTCCAACCGCAGAACTTAGCCCGCGCCTCGCGCACTGTCATGGCGCGATCGTGCATGCATGATGCAACCGCCGGGGGCTTGCCGGCAGGCGCCGCCGCGGGTTTGGTGTCCGCCAATCATAGGGAGGAAACGATGTTCAAGAGGACCATGGGCGCGGCGCTCGCCGGACTGCTGGCGCTCGCCGGAGCAACGGTGGGTGCGGCGGCGGCCGACTACCCCACCCGGCCGGTCACGCTCGTGGTCGGTTTCCCGCCCGGCGGGCCGAGCGACGTGCTGGCGCGGATCGTTACCAAGAAGCTCGGCGAATTGCTGCACCAGCCGTTCATTGTCGACAATCGCCCGGGCGCCGGCGGCAACGTCGCCGGCGGCGTGGTCGCGCATGCCGCGCCCGACGGCTACACGCTGCTGATGGGCAACAACTCGATCCTCGCCACCAATGCGGCGCTGTACAAGACAATCGACTTCGACCCGGAAAAGGATTTCGCGCCGATCAGCCTGATCGGGACGCAAGCCAATATTTTGGTCGTCAATCCCAAGCTGCCGGTGCACAGCATGGCCGAGCTGATCGCGCTCGCCAAAACCGAGCCGGGCAAGCTCAACTTCGCCTCTTCCGGCTACGGCGCGGCGGCGCATCTGGCCGGCGAACTGTTCAAGGCGGACGCCCATATCGACATCGTGCATGTGCCCTATAAGGGCGCGGCGCCGGCCTTGCAGGACGTCGTCGCCGGCCAGGACCAGATGATGTTTGCGACCGCGGCGTCGGTGATCGGGCTGATCAAGGGCGGTCTCGTGCGCCCGCTCGCGGTGACGACGCTCAAACGCACCGCGATCCTGCCCGACCTGCCGACCATTGACGAACTCGGCATCAAGGGTTTCGACGCCACCACCTGGCACGGCCTGGTCGCGCCGGCCGGCACCCCGGCCGCCGTCATCGATACGCTGCATAAAGCGACAATCGAGGCGCTCGCCGATCCCGACGTGCGCCAGTCGCTGGCCAAGCTCGGCGTCGACATCGTCGGCGATACGCCCGCCGAGTTCGCCGCCTATATCAAGAGCGAAATTCCGAAATGGGCCGCGGTGATCAAGGCGTCCGGCGCGAAGCTGGAGTGAAAATTATCGGGCGGAAGCCGGGGCGGGGGCGAGCGTCCGCTCCGCCTGCCAATCCTTGCCGACGCCCGCGCCGGTCGGGAACACCAGCGACTTGATGACGACCGGCACCGCGCCCGAGGTGTCGAGGATGGCGCCGATGTCGATATAGTCGAACTCTTTCAGCTCGAGGCCGTCGATCGAGACGATCGGATTCTTGACCTTCATTTCCTCGCAGTAATGGATGCCGATCAGGCCGCCGACGTCGCCGTCGCCGGCGAGCACGATGGGATGGCCCTTCGCCAGCACGGCGGCCAGGCCGTCGGCGATGCCTTTGCAGAAATCATCGAGCCGGCGGAACGTCGCCGAGCCGCGCCAGGCGACGAAGACGGCGACCGGGCTTGCGCCGTCGCCGAGATCGAGGCGCTTGAGCGCCGCCTTGATCGCGGCGGCGACGGCGGCGGGATCGATCTCGTCGTCGCCGAGCGGCAGCGGCGGCGCGATCACCGGCACGTTGCGCAGCGGCAGGGTTTCGAGCGGCGAGACGAAGATCGTCGAGCCGGAAACCTGCATGGTGTATTGCGATGCGCCGATCACGGTGGCGCGGATGCGCGCGTCGGGCCGCGCCAGCTGCAGCGTGCGCGCCGCGAGCCGGGCGCGCAATTCGGCGGCGAGCTGCGGGCCGATATCGCCGAATGCCTTGGCTTCGCCGCCATAAATGTATTCCGACACGCCGCCGGAAAAACTCACGTCGGAGACGTCGCCGCGGAACTTCAGCGGATCGAGCCGCAACAGATCGGCGCCGCCGGCGCTCGGCGAGCCGCCGGCCATGGCGTCGAACAATTTGTCGGCCATCAGCGCTGCGAGCGCGCGGGTTTCTTCCTCGCTGACGATCGCGCCCGGCGCGAGCTTCAGCCCGAGCTCCGCGCCGAAGCGGCGGCCGGCCTCTTCGAGCCGCACGATGCGGCGCGCTTCGTCGAGCACGACCAGCCGGGCGCCGATATCGAGCGCGGTGACGTCGGTCACCTTGCCGTCGGCGCAGACCGCGATCTTGGCGGTGCCGCCGCCGACGTCGACATTCATCACTGGAGCGCCGCCCCGGATCGATCGCGCCACCGCGCCCGAGCCATAGGCCGCCATCACCGATTCGAGGCTGTCGCCGGCGGAGACCGCGACCATGCGGCCGGCCTGGCGGGCGAACAATTCGCCGATCGCGCGGGCGTTCTTTCGCCGCACCGCGACGCCGGTCAGGATCAGCGCGCCGGTGTCGATTTCGTCGGGGTCGATCTTGGCGTCCCTGTACTGCTTGTCGATGAACAGGCCGAGCGCCTCGGCGTCGATGGTGTCTTCGCTCGCATAGGGCGTGAGCAGGATATCGGACTGATAAAAGCTCTCGCGCTCGGTGACGACGTAGCGGCTATCGAGCCGCTCCAACACGATGCGCGAGAAAACCAGATGCGAGGTCGACGAGCCGATATCGACGCCGACCGAGAGCACGCACAGTTCGTCCTCTTCGCCGAACGTGCGCCCGGTATTGGAGAAGAAGATGCGGCCGCCCTGCGACTCGTCGGTCATGCGCCGCCATTATTCCTTCGGCAGCAATCCGCGGTAATCGCGCTCGTAATATTCCGTTCGCATGCGATTCTCGGCGCCTTCGCGTTTCATGCGTTCGGCATATTCCTGGCGCAGGAACGGATCCTCCATGTAATAGGGGATCGCGCTGCCGCCTTCGGGAATATCCATCGCCGTGTAATCGGTGTGCTTCTCGCCGGGCGGGCCGGGCTCGCGGCCGGGATTGTGCGGCCCGAACCAGGCGGTGAGGCGGAACGGTTCCTTCGACGCGCCGAAATGCTGGTGGAACCAGCGCGCGCCGCCGGGCGCCGCCGACACCATGCCGACCGGCTCGTAGTCGACGCGCTTGACCTGATCGGCCTTGCCGTCTTTCCACGGCGTCAGCCCGAGCTGCTCCGGCCAGGTGTAGGTGTAGCCCTTGCCTTTGACGCAGATCAGCACGGCGGCCGAGGTGTGCGCATGCGCCTTGGAGTAATGGCCGTTCTCGTGCTGGCCGATCCACAGATAGAATGTGTTGCCGGTCATGAACGGCTCGACGCGGCGCCAGCCTGGCGAGCGGCGATTGTCGAGCGGCAGATCGCAATTGACGATGTCGGGGATGAAATTGGTGCGCCGCATGGCGAGCCCGCGCACCGGATCGGGCTCGATATCGTCTTTATATTTGTAGAAGTCGTCGGCGCCGGAAAAGCGGTCGCGGAACTGATACGGGCAATCGAAGATCATCTCGACGTTGTTGATGAGGTTCATCAGGTTCGGCGCGGTGGTGCCGGCGAGCAGCAGCGCCGGGGCCGAGCTGGCATTGACGACGCGGTGCATGGCGTTGACCGGAATCGAGAACAGCGAGCCTTTCTGCCACTCGAAAACGTGGCGCTTGGTCTCGCCTTCCAGCCAGACTTCGGTCGAGCCGCGGCCTTCGACGACGAGATAGATTTCCTCGTAGATGTGCTTCTCGGGAAGCAGCGCGCCGGCGCCCGGCACTTCGATGACGTAAGAGCCCCATTTGCCCTCGGTGCCGTGCAACTGGATGTAGCTGCCGCGTCCCCCCATCCGCGGCCACGGCTGCAGCGGCAAGTTTTGCACCTTGCTGACGCCGATATCGCGATAGATCGGAATGTCGTCGGCTTCCATGAACAGGTCGTACGGCGTCTTCGGCCGGTTGAACTTGCCGAAGCCCGCGCGCTTGAAACCGGACGGCTCGTGCCAATGAACTTGGCCGGTGATTTCGTGCATGGCGAGCGTCCTCCAACGCGAGTAAAGCTGGCAACCAATGCGACGGCCGCGCCGACACCGCAGCAGATCACCGCTGGCGGCGTCGCGATTATCGCTTGATTGCGCAGGCTTTTACCCCATGTACAATGCGCCCCGAACGATTGCAACGTCGTCGCAACTCATTGCACCGCGTGGAGGTTCTGCGTGCCGGCGCGTATTCTGCCACTCCTTCTTCATAGCAATGGCGGGCTCGAACGCCGCAATGTCGGGATCGATCATCTGGTGATCGCGGGCTGGACCGGCCGCGACAAAGCGGCGCTCGAAAAGCATATTGCGGAACTCGAAGCGCTGGGCGTCAAGCGGCCGGCAAGCGTACCGATATTCTATCGCGCCGCCGCGGCGCGGCTCACCATCGACGACGAAATCGAGACGCTCGGCGGCGCATCGAGCGGCGAGGCGGAGTTCGTCCTCCTCCAGCACGACGGCCGCTTGTGGGTCGGCGCCGGTTCCGATCACACCGACCGCGAGGTCGAGAAGTACGGCGTCTCGGTCTCCAAGCAGATGTGCGACAAGCCGGTGGCGCCGGAGTTCTGGCCCATCGTCGAGGTGGCGCCGCATTGGGACAAGCTCGTGCTGCGCTCGTCTATCCTCGAAAACAATTTGCGCACGCTCTATCAGGAAGGTCCGGTGACCGCGATGCTCGATCCGCTGACGCTGATCGAAAAATTCGGCGGCAAAAAAGGACTGCAAGACGGCACGCTGATGTTTTGCGGCACGCTTGCCGCGCGCGGCGGCATCCGGCCGTCGGAGACGTTCCAGTTCGAGCTCGAAGATCCCGTGCTGGCGCGAAAAATTCAACATCGATACCGGGTGCAAGCTTTGCCGGTGCTCGGATGAAGGAACAGAAACCATGCCGATGAACAAGCCGCATCTCGAGTTCCATAAGGTCGACATGAATCAAGGCTGGGCGACGCCGCCCGGCTACCCCGCCGGCATCCAGCAGAAAATCCTGGCGAGCGATCTCGACGAGACGCGCAAGATGGGCGGCCGCACGCGGCTGCTGCGCTTCGCGCCCGGCGTCTATACCAGCGCGCCGTTCGTCCACGATCACTGGGAGGAAGTCTATCTGCTGTCGGGCGATCTCGTCGTCGGCAATGACGACAAGGGCAACGGCGGCGAGCCGTTCGAGGCGCCGACCTATGCCTGCCGTCCGCCGGGCGTTCATCATGGCCCGTTCAAGTCCGAGCGCGGCTGCATGCTCTACGAGATCCATTACTATGACGAAAGCAAGAAGTAGGGTGCGCAGCGAGTAAGCAGGGGGATCGATCATGCCGGAGCAAACCCAACCCGTCCTGCGATCGTATCTCGCCGCGCGAGCGGATTTCGCGTCGGGCAAACAGACGCCGCGGCAATTCCTCGAACGCTCGCTCGAATTGCTGGCGCAATGGGAACCGCGGATCGGCGCTTTTGTCGTCAGCAATCTGCAGAACGCGCGCGCGGCGGCGGAGCAATCGAGCGAGCGCTGGCGCAACGGCACGCCGCGCTCGGCTATCGACGGCATGCCGGTCGGCATCAAGGATATTATCGAGACGGTCGATATGCCCACCCAGATGGGCTCGCCGCTGTTTTCCGGCTGGCGCTCGGAGAAGGACGCCGCCAGCGTGCGCGCGCTGCGCGACGCCGGCGCCGTGATCCTCGGCAAAACAGTGACCACCGAATTTGCCGCTTCCGAGCCGCGCGGCACGCGCAATCCGTGGAATACCGCGCACACGCCGGGCGGCTCGTCGAGCGGTTCGGCGGCAGCCGTTGCGTGCGGCATCGTCAGCGCGGCGCTCGGCACCCAGGTGATCGGCTCGACGATCCGGCCGGCGAGCTTCTGCGGCTGCGTCGGCTTCAAGCCGAGCGTCAACGCGCTCAACCGTGAAGGCAGCCACGATTATCAGAGTCAGAGCTGCACCGGAATTTTGGGCGCCTCGCTCGGCGACGTATGGCAGATCGCCCACGAGATCGTCGCCCGGGTCGGCGGCGACGCCGGCACGCCCGGGCTGCAGGGACCGGACACGCTGCCGCCGGCGGAAAAACCGCGCCGCCTCGCGGTGCTTGAAACCGCCGGCTGGGACAGCGCGTCGGTCGGCGCCAAGCAACAGCTGAATGAATGCGTGATGCGGCTTAAATCCGCCGGCATCGAAATCCGCACCCGCCACAACGACGACAAGGTGGCGGCGCTGGAGACCGAGCTCGTCCACGCCGCGGAGCTGTCGCATCGCTGCAACGGCTGGGAGACGCGCTGGTTTTTCCGTTCGATGCGCGACCGCGACGCCGCCAAGCTGAGCCGCAACGTCATGGAGCGCGCGCAAAAATACGAGGATTTGACGCTCGCCGAGCACCGCGCCGATCTGAAAGAACGGGCGCGAATACGCGCGGTTTACGCCGAACTTGCCGCAAATAACGATGCCTGCATCACGCTCGCCGCTCCGAGCGGCGCGCCGGAGGGGCTGGCAACGACCGGCAATCCGGAATTCGCCGTGCCGGCCTCGCTCCTTGGCGTGCCGGCACTGTCGTTGCCCATGTTCGAGGTCGACGGCATGCCGCTCGGCTTGCAGGTGATCGGCTATTCCGATTGTGACGCGGACGCATTTGCCATCGCATCGTGGCTGGAGTCTCAGTTGATGCCGGCGCCGTGAACGGGCGACTTGCTCCTCCCTCGCCCTTGTGGGGAGGGTGGGGTGGGGGTCGGGAGGTGACTCTCGGCGAAGATGAATGCAGAGAGATCGTCCGCGTCTGCCGTCGCTTCACGACCCCCACCCCTAACCCCTCCCCACAAGGGGGAGGGGAAGATATGAGAAACCCATGCGCACCATCGACGCCTTCAATCATTTTTTTCCGAAGCGCTATTATGACGCGCTGCTTGAAACGCCGGCGGGCGCCAAGGACCTCGGCAAGCGCGTGCGCGGCATTCCGGCTTTGTCGGACGTCAATTTGCGGATTTCCATCGTCGAATCGTTCGACGATTACACGCAGCTGCTTTCCCATGGTCTGCCGCCGATGGAGCGGCTGTGGGGTCCCGACAAATCGCCGGACATGGCGAAGATCGCCAATGACGGCCTGGCCGAAGTCGTCGCCCAGCATCCGAAGCATTTCGTCGGCTGGTCGGCTTTGTTGCCGATGAATGCGCCGGAGGCCGCCGCGAAGGAGGCCGAGCGCGCGCTCGCAAACGGCGCCAATGCCGTGCAGCTCGGCACCAATGCCAATGGCGTGCCGCTCGACGCGCCGGAATTCCTGCCAATCTTCGAAGTAATCGCCAAATCCGGCAAGCCGATTCTGCTGCATCCCGCGCGAACCCGCGACATGCCGGATTATCCAACCGAGAAATACTCGAAATACGAAATCTGCAGCGTGCTCGGCTGGCCCTACGAAACCGGCGTGACGCTGGCGCGGCTGATCTTTTCCGGCATCATGGACCGTTTCCCCGATCTGAAGGTGATTGCGCATCATCTCGGCGGCGTGGTGCCCTATCTGGAAGGCCGCGTCGGCCACTCGTTCGATCAGCTCGGCGTGCGCACCTCCGACGAGGATTACGGCGCGCTCCTGAAATCGCTGAAGAAGCGGCCGTTCGACTATTTCAAGGATTTCTACGGCGACACAGCGGTGGAAGGCGCGCGCGCGGCGACGATCTGCGGGCTCGACTTCTTCGGCGCCGATCACGTGCTGTTCGCGTCCGATTGTCCGTTCGACAAGGAGAAGGGCCCAGGCTACATCCGCGACACCCTGAAGGTGCTCAATTCGCTGCCGCTGTCGAATGCCGAGCGCGAGAAGATTTATTTCCGCAACGCCGTGAAGCTTTTTGGATTGGCGGCGTAGTCGCCTCTACCGTCATTGCGAGAAGCGAACCAACGAAGCAATCCAGAACTGCGCCGCCGTCCTGGATTGCTTCGCTTCGCTCGCAATGACGATTATTTTCCCGCGTGCGGCTGGAGGGAGCTCACGCCCGCTCATTCACAATCCGCGCGCGCAGCGTACCGATGCCGCTGATCTCCACTTCCAGCACATCGCCCGGCTTCATCCACAGCGGCGGCTTGCGGCTGTGGCCGACGCCTTCGGGCGTGCCGGTGGCGATGACGTCGCCCGGCGATAGCGCGGTGAAATCCGAGCAAAACGCGATAATTTGCGGGATCGCGTAGATCAACTGATCGGTGGTGGCGTGCTGCACCTGTTGGCCGTTGAGTCGCGTCGTCAGCGTCAGCCGGCTCGGATCGGGAATTTCGTCACTGGTGGCGAGCCACGGCCCAAGCGGTCCGGTGCCGGGAAAGTTCTTGCCCGAGGTGACGGAAAATTTCTGGTAGTCGCGCACGCTGCCGTCGACGAAGCAGGTGTAACCGGCGACGTGGTCGAGCGCGTGTTCCGGCTTGATATGCCGGCCGGCTTTGCCGATGACGACGGTAAGCTCGCCCTCGAAATCGAAATTGTCGGACACCGTGGGCCGGATCATCTCGCCATCATGGCCGACCAGCGTGTCGGCGAAGCGGATGAACATGCTCGGCTGCTTCGGCAGTTCGCGGCCGATCTCGGCGGCGTGGGACCGGTAATTGACGCCGGCGCAGAGAATTTTCTCCGGCCGCGGAATAACCGGCAGGAATTTTATATCGGAGAGCTTGCAATCGGGCTTGGCGTCGTTCGCCGCCTGGCGCATCGCCCCCATCGCACCGGCCGCGAGCGCGGCACGCAGATTCGGCTGGCCGATTCGATCGTTCAACGTGACGACGCCGTCGCCGCTCACCGCACCGAAACACTCCTTGCCGCCGGCGACGAAACTCACAAGTTTCATTGTCCCGCCCCCTGTCGCGCTTTTTTGCGCGCTCGCCTGTTTCGCGTTGCTGCGGCAGTGTAATGTCCGCGCGGTCGACTGCAAGGCGGATGAGGAAATCGATGACCGATCAGTTGCGTGTGACGCTCGCCGAAGCCGGGCGCGTGCTGGCGATGGAAGGCCACGGCGATTACGTCGCCGGGCATATTTCGGTGCGGCTGCCCGAAAATGCCGGACGCTTCCTGATGAAGCCGGCCGGCATCGGCATCGAGGAGATGCGGCCCGACAACATCATCACCATCGACATCGAAGGCGACAAAGTGGACGGCGGGATGCCGCGTCACAACGAGGTCTATATCCACTCCGAAGTGTTGCGCGCGCGGAGCGATGTGCAATGCGTGATCCACAGCCATCCGATGCATGCCGTGGCGTTCTCCTCGCTCGGCCGGCCGCTTGTCGCGGTCGGCAATTCCAGCGTGCATTTCACCGACGGCCGGCTGCCGGTTTTTTCCGAAACAACCGATCTCATCATCAGCCAGGAGCGGGGCAGGGCAGTGGCGCGCTGCCTTGGCGCGCATCCCGCGCTGATCCTGCGCAATCACGGCATTGTCGCCGCCGGCGCCAGCATCGAAGAGGCGGTGTGGACCGCGATCAAGCTGGAAAAAGCCTGCCAGTTGCAGTTGCTGGCGGAATCCGCCGGAGGCCCCAAGCTCCTCGCCGAAGGCGCCGACCTCGACAAGAAGCGCAGCCGCGCCGACCGGCCCGATCTGCACGCCAACACGTTCGGCTACCTGGTGCGCAAATGGCGCTGCCAGTGCTGCGGCGAAATCGTTCCGGCGCCGCATGTCACGACATTCGAGAACAAGGACCAGAAGTAGCGCCGTGGTCCGTCACGTCCGCACCCGTGGCGATTACGCCGGGCGCGCGACGTGACGCGTCCGGCGGTCGTTCAGAACTTGATCATCTCGGACGTGGTCAGCGTGACCATGGTCGAGACGAGCGGCGCGTGCGCAAAGTTATAGACGACGTATTGCTCAATATATTCGTCCTCGGCCGAGGAGCCGTCGATCGGATCGATCACCTTGAAGCCCAAGAATGCGGCGTCGCTGGCGGTGTAGAGGACGGCGCCATTGGCGTTGACTCCGGTGACGATCACCGTCTTGATCCCTTTGTCCTTCAGTATCTTTTCCAGGTCGGTATCCTGGAACTTGTCGGCGTGTGCGTTGACGACCGGCTCGCCCGGCATCGGTGCAACATCCGCCCAGATATCCTTGGCCGTCATGTTCCCTGCCGTGCTGTAGACGACCATGACATGGTTGGCGCGCGCCTCCGCCAACAGCTTCTTCATTGCCGGCAGCGAGGCGACGCAGCGCGGCTTCTTTTGCGGATCGCAAATCGGATGCACAAAATCGAGCAGCAACAGCGCCGTCGTGTTCGGATCGACGGTGACGGTCTTCAACTCGGGCGGCGGCGGAGCTTTAATATTGGCCCAGTCGTCGATAACCGTGCCGGCTTGCGCGGAACCGGCGAGAAAGCTGCTTACCGCGGCCGCCATTGCGATGGCGGCGAGCAGGCGTGACGATATCAATTTCATTATTTCCTCTCTATGTTCCGGCAACGGCCGGTTGAAATTTGACGTTCTCGACCGACGTCGGCGATGCAGATTATTCTGGGCACCTCGCAAGGCAATTGTGTCAAACTGACGCCGCACCCTCAGGCGGCCCTCTGACCGCTACGGGAGATAAACACCAGGGGAAGGGAAGTATTGCGATGGATATCAAGGTCGGCAAGCAGGCGATCGCCGAGGCGACGGCGAAACTCAAGAACTGGGGCCGCTGGGGCAAAGACGATCACGTCGGCACGCTCAACCAGGTCAGCCCGCAGGACATCGTCAAGGCGGCGAGCCTTATTCGCACCGGCAAGGTTTTTGCGCTCGGCATTCCGCTCGACGCCCAGGGTCCGCAGAACGGATTGTTCGGCGGCCGTTTCAATCCGATCCACCAAATGCTGGCGACCGGCACCGATGCGGTCGCCGAGCGGCAGGATTGGAACAAGATCCGCTATGCCGACGACACGCTGATGCTGTGCGTGCAGGGCGCCACGCACTGGGATGCGCTCGGCCACGTCTTCTACGAGGACAAGGCCTATAACGGCCATGACGCCAGGCTGATCGACTCCAAGGGCCTCAACGTGCTCGGCATCGAGCACTCGAAAAATAAAATGGTCGGGCGTGGCGTGCTGCTCGATATCGCGCGGTTTCGCGGCGTGCCGTGGATGAAGGACGGCGAGAGCATCTCCAACGACGAGCTCGACAAATGCGCCAAGGAGCAGAACGTCTCGATCGGCCGCGGCGATTTCGTCCTCATCCGCACCGGACAGATGGAGCGCTGCCTGTCGGAAAAGGAATGGGGCGGTTATGCCGGCGGCGATGCGCCGGGCGTCAAGTTCGAAAATTGCTATTGGTGCCAGGATAAAGAGATCGCCGCGATCTGCACCGACACCTGGGGCGTCGAGGTGCGGCCCAACGAGACCAAGGAAGCCAACCAGCCGTGGCACTGGGTGGTGATCCCGGCCATGGGACTGTGTATGGGCGAGATCTTCTATCTCAAGGAGCTCGCCGAGGATTGCGACGAGGACGGCATCTACGAGTTCTTCTTCTGCGGGCCCCCGCTTATCATCACCGGCGGCACCGGCTCGCCGATTAATCCGCAGGCGATAAAATGAATTCACCCTCCCCCTGCAGGGGAGGGTGAAAGGAGTCACCCATGCCCCGCCACCTCAAGCGCGGAATGGACGCGAGCGCGATCAAGGAAGCGGACGCCAAGGTGCGCGCGACCGTCGAGCACATCCTCGCCGACATCGACGCCCGCAAGGACGCGGCCGTGCGCGAGCTGTCGCAGAAATTCGACAACTGGTCGCCGGCCTCGTTCAAGCTCAGCCCGGCCGAGGTCGAGCGCGCCATCGGCCAGGTGAAGAAGCGCGATCTCGACGACATCAAATTCGCTCAGGCGCAGGTGCGTAACTTCGCGCAGAAGCAGAAGGCGACGTTGCACGATCTCGACGTCGAAACGCTACCCGGCGTGGTGCTCGGGCACCGGCACATTCCGGTGAATTCGATCGGCTGCTATGTGCCCGGCGGCCGCTATCCGATGGTGGCGTCGGCGCATATGTCGATCGTCACCGCGCGGGTCGCCGGCGTGAAGCATATTGTCGCCTGTGCGCCGCCGTTTCATGGCGGGCCGCACCCGGCCATCGTTGCGGCAATGCATTTCGGCGGCGCCGACGAGATTTTCGTGCTCGGCGGCGTGCAGGCGGTCGCCGCCATGGCGCTCGGCACCGAGACCATCGCCGCGGTCGATATGATCGTCGGGCCGGGCAACGCCTATGTCGCGGAGGCCAAGCGGCAATTGTTCGGCCGCGTCGGCATCGATCTCCTCGCCGGGCCGACCGAGACGCTGATCATCGCCGACGATACGGTCGACGGCGAAATCTGCGCCACCGACCTGCTCGGCCAGGCCGAGCATGGCCCGACCTCGCCGGCGATCCTTCTTACCAACTCGGAAAAGCTCGCCCGCGACACGATGAAGGAAATCGAGCGGTTGCTGGCGATCCTGCCGACCGCCGAGACCGCCGGCAAAGCGTGGGCCGATCTCGGCGAGGTCATCGTCTGCGACGACGAAGCCGAGATGGTGCGCGAGGCCGATCGCATTGCGTCGGAGCACGTGCAGGTCATGACGCGCGATCCGGATTACTTTCTCACCAACATGACAAACTACGGTTCGCTGTTCCTCGGCCCGCGCACGAATGTTGCCTACGGAGATAAAGTGATCGGAACCAACCATACCCTGCCGACCAAGAAGGCGGCGCGCTATACCGGCGGGCTGTGGGTCGGAAAGTTTTTGAAGACTTGCACCTATCAGAAGGTGCTCACCGACGAGGCGAGCGCCAAGATCGGCGAGGTCTGCTCGCGGCTCTGCATGCTGGAAGGCTTTGTGGCGCATGCCGAACAAGCCAATGTCCGCGTCCGCCGCTACGGCGGCCGCAACCTGCCCTATGGCGAGGCGGCGGAGTGATGGCCGTCATTCCGGATTGCCGCGAAGCGGCAAGTCCGGAATCCATAACCACAACACCGGGAGTATGGATTCCGGGCTCCCTCGCTTCGCTCGGGCCCCGGAATGACGGGAGCGGACCATGCCAATCGATCTCACCAAAACCTCGTCGTTCCGTCTCGACGGCAGGCGCGCTCTCGTCACCGGCGGCGGGCGGGGCATCGGGCTCACGGCGGCCTCGGCATTGGCGGCGGCCGGCGCGCATGTCACGCTTGCGGCGCGCACCAGGACCGAGATCGAGGACGCGGCCGCTGCGATCCGCGCGCGGGGTGAGCAGGCCGATGCGCTGGTCCTCGATGTGACCGACGTCGAGGCGTTGCGGCGGGCGATCGCCGACGCCGCGCCGTTTCAAATCCTCATCAACAATGCCGGCATGAACCGCCCGGCCTATTTGCCGGACGTCACGGTCGAAGATTTCGACGACGTCTTCGCGCTCAATGTGCGCGCGGCATTTTTTGCGGCGCAGGCGGTGGCGCTGCGGCTCGTCGAGGCAAAGCTGCCCGGCTCGATCATCAATATTTCCTCGCAGATGGGCCATGTCGGCGCCGCGCGCCGCACCGTCTATTGCGCGTCAAAGCACGCCATGGAGGGCTTCACCAAGGCCATGGCGATCGAGCTTGCACCGCATAATATCCGCGTCAACAGCCTCGGGCCGACGTTTCTGGAGACGCCGATGACAAAACCGTTTTTCGAGAACAAGGTTTTCCGCGACGAGGTGCTGTCGAAGATAAAGCTCGGCCGTCTCGGCCAGCTCGAGGAATTGACCGGGGCCATCGTGTTTCTCGCCTCCGACGCGTCGTCGCTGATGACCGGCTCGGCGCTCGTGCTCGACGGCGGCTGGACCGCGGAGTGACGCTCATGGACGATGCCGAACTCAGGCGACAGATTGTCGGCACGTGGACGCTCGTTTCCGTCGTCTATGAGGACCAGGCGACGAGCGAGCGCACGCCGGTCTATGGCGAGCATCCCAGAGGCGTCCAGATCGCGACGCGGGAAGGGCGTTGGCTTGCGCTGATGACAGCCGAGAACCGGCCGGTGCCGAAAACCGACGAAGATCGCGCTCAGGCGCTCAAGACCATGATCGCCTATACCGGCCGCTATCGCGTCGACAACGGCAAGGTCATCACCAAGGTCGAAGCGGCGTGGAACGAGGCCTGGGTCGGCGGCGAGCAGGTGCGCAACATCCGTTTCGACGGCGACAAACTTTCCATCGAAAGTCCGCCGATGCCGCATCCGAACATCGGCGATAAGACGGTGCGGGTGATCGTGGTGTGGGAGCGCGAGAAAAGCTAGGCGCTGATCGGATAAACCGCCTTCTCGCCCGACAGCACGCGCGCCACGTCGCCGGCGCATTTGATCTGCAACTCCTCCAGCGCCTCGACCGAATAAAACGCGGTGTGCGGCGTGAGGATCACGTTGTCGCGGCCGATCAGCGGGGAATCTTTGGGCAGCGGTTCGAGGCTCACCACGTCGAGCGCGGCGCCGCCGAGGTGGCCGGAATCGAGCGCGGCGACAAGCGCTTGTTCGTCGATCAAGGGGCCGCGCGCGGTGTTGATGAGGTAAGCGCCCTTTTTCATCTTGGCAAAGGCTTTCGCGTTCATCAGGCCGCGGGTTGCCGGTTGCAGCGGCGCATGCACCGAAATGAAATCTGAGCGCGCCAGCAATTCATCGAAGCTTGCGCTTTCGACGCCGGTCGCGGCGAGCGCATCCTGGTTCACGTAAGGATCGTAGGTGAGAACCTTCAATCCGAACGCTTTGGCTTTCGGCGCCAGCGCGCGCGGAATGTTGCCGAAGCCGATAAGGCCCAGCACCTGGCCTTCGAGGCGGCGCAGCGGCACGAGCGGCGGCACCTCCCAGCGGCCGGATTGCACGAGCTTGTTGGCGAACGTCACTTTGCGGGCGAGCGCCAGCAGCAGCGCCATGGCGTGGTCCGACACTTCGCGCAGGCAATAGTCCGGCACGTAATTGACGGCGATGCCGAACTCCTTCGCCGCCGGCAGGTCGATATTGTCGACGCCGAGGCCGAAGCGGCCGATCGCCTTGCATTTTTTCAGCTCGCCCAAGAGTTGGCGCGGCAGCTTGGCGTAGGTGACGAGCACCGCGTCGGCGTCGCGCGCCACGGCGAGGATGTCGTCGGCCGACGCACTCTGCGCCATGCGGTATTCGGGATCGAGCCGCGCCAGCGCCTTTTTGGCGGGATCGAGCGAGGGGAATGGGCTGTCGGTGACGGCGATCAAGGTGCGGGGCATCATGCAACTCCAACTCCAGTTCGTCCGGCCCGGCAGTGACGACTATAGCGCAAATACCTGAGGATTGACGCAGTTCGGCAATTTATGTCCGCCGAGGAACGCCAGGATATTGTCGACCACCATATTCGCCATTGCCTCGCGCACTTCCGGCGTGGCGCTGCCGAGGTGCGGCGTGAGCACCACGTTCGCCATTTTCGTCAAAGCCTTGGCGATCTTGGGCTCGTGCTCGAACACGTCAAGGCCGGCGCCGGCGATCTGCTTGTTTTGCAGAGCGCGCACCAGCGCGGCCTCGTCGATGATCGCGCCGCGCGCGGTATTGACGAGAAACGCCGTCTTTTTCATGAGCCGCAGCTCGCGCGCGCCGATCTGATGCCGCGTCTGCTTGTTCAGCGGCGAATGTAGCGAGACGAAATCGGATTCGCGCAGCAGCTGATCGAGCGGTACATAAGTGAGTCCGGCTTCGCGCTCCTCGTGCTCCGGCTTGCGCCGCGGCGTCGAATAAACAACCCGCATCGAGAAACCATGAGCGCGCCGCGCTACCGCCTTGCCGATCAAGCCGCCGCCGCCGACCAGCCCGAGCGTTTTGCCCCAGACGAACGATCCCATTAGATGCGCCGACTGGCCGCCCGGGAATTTTCCGGCACGCACCATCCGGTCGCCTTCCAGCATCCGCCGCGCCACCGCGAGCATCAGGCCGAACGTGAGATCGGCGGTCGCCTCGGTGGTGATCGGCGCCGTCACGGTGACGGGAATGCGTCGCGCCGTCGCCGTCTCGACGTCGATATTGGACGGCGTGATCGATTGCGCCGCGATCAGGCGCAGGTTGGGATTGGCCAAGATCACGTCGCGATCGATCTTGTCGTGGAGCAGGCAAAACAAAATATCGGCCTTGCGCACGGCTCCGATCAGCGTGCGCTTGGGGATGATCCGGCTCGCGTCGGCAAACAGCGCCACTCGCGCCGTCGCGCGCAAGCGCTTGAGCGACTGCTCGGACACCGGCTGCGTCACGAAGATGCGCGCACGCGCGGGCTTTTTTGCCATCAGGCGAGCCACCGCACCACGCCGGCGACGCCGTCGACGGCGACCTGGGCGCCGTCGGGGATGCGCCGCGTCGCATCGAGCACGCCGAGCACCATCGGGATGCCGCGCTCGCGGGCGAGCGAGGCCAAATGCGAGGTCGAGCCGCCAAGCTCGGCGACCACGCCGCCGACCCGCGGCAGGATATGGCTCAGCGCCGGTCCGGCGACGCGCGTCACAAGAATGTCGCCCGGCGCGACGCGGCTCAATTCGCATTCGCAAGTCACCACAACGGCGCGGCCGGAGCCCCAACCGATGCCGGCGGGATGGCCGTTGAGCCCTGGATGCTTGAGCCAGATTTCATCCGGCACATGCGCCGGCGCGACATGCAGCGGCCGCGCCTGCAGGAGCTTGAAGCCCGCTTCGTCGAGCGCCCATTCGATCTCGACCGGCATGCCGAGCACGTCTTCGCATTTGCGCATCAGGCGGCCGAGCGCGGTCGCCTGACCGGCTTCGAGGCAAGGCGTGCTCACCAGCGCTTCCGGCACCTTTTGCGCGGCAGTTCCGGCGCCGTGCAGGCACGCCTCGCGGTGATGCTTGCGGCCGGCCTCGTTCGAACGCACGAAACCGTGGCGGCTGAGCACGACGCGGTCCGGCACGACTTCGCCTTGCGCGATCGCCGAGCCGAGGCCCCAAGTGGCGGAAATGAGCATCTGGCCGTCGGCGGTTTCGCTTAAAGCCCCGCCCGAGGCGCGCGCGGCGACCAGCGGCTGGACCAGCACCGCCATCGCGGTGCCGGCGGGGTCGAGCCCGTGCTGCGCCATCGATCGCCGGGCGGTCGTGGTCCACAACGCCGCCCAGCAGGCGCGCAGGCTGGTGAGGAATTCGCTGTCGTCATTGACGCCGAGAAAGCTCTCGAACTGGCCGGCGAAATTCGTTTCGGCGCGATCCTCGATGAGCGACGAAGAGCGCACCGCAGCCGGTTTGTCGGTCGCCCACCACGCCGCGAGAACGTCCGCAAGCACGTCCGGCGCGAGGTCGCTTTGATAGAGCTTCAGCCGGATCTCGACCGCGAGCCGGCGCTGCGTCGGCTGATCGGCTTCCGGATAGGCGGCGATCATCTCGCCGAGTCCGAGATGTTGAACCTGACGATGATAGGCATCGGCGACGATGCAGAAGCCGCCCGGCGTCGGCAGACCCGCGCGCATAAGCGCCGCCAGGTTCGCCGCCTTCGGCCCGACGCGGGTTGGATCGGCAGCCTCGCTCAGCGGTAGGATGAAACGCGCCATACAAGTCTCGTTCGGCCTGTTCGCTGCGCACTCCCTCTCCGCCGCGAGCGGGGAGAGGTGGAATTCATCTCACGTGATCGCCGTAGCCGGGCAGCGGATCGACCACGGTGATCTGCTTGACCGGGAAATTCGACACGATCTCGATGCCGTCCTTTTTCACGATCAGCATTTCCTCGATGCGCACGCCGTAGCGGAATTGCTTGCCGTGCTGGGTCTCGAGTGCGAAGGTCATGCCCTCTTGGATGTCGACCGGATGATCGAGCGACCAGATGCGCGAGATCACCGGCGGATCGTATTGCGCGAGGCCGAGGCCGTGGCCCCACAGATTGGCGGCGGCCTGATCCTCGTCCTCGTAGCCCCAGGTTTCCATCGCCGAGGGCCATTTCAGCGCGATGTCGCGCGTGGTGGCGCCGACCTTCACCGCGCCGATCGAATCGTAGAGCCACTTCAGCGCCGTGTCATAGGTGTCTTTCTGCTCCTGGCTGGGCTCCTTGCCGACGCAATAGGTGCGGTAATAGCAGGACTTGTAGCCGTTCCAGGTCAGCGCCGCCAAATCCATGAACACGATGTCGCCGGGCTGGATGATGCGGTCGGAGAAGTTGCGCCAGTTCGGCCAGGTATTCGGGCCCGACGAAACGATGACGTCCTCGACGTCTTCCATGCCGGGAATGTTGTAGAGATATTGCATCAGATGCGCGGTCACCTGGTTCTCGGTGATGCCGGGCCGCAGGAACTTCATGCATTCCCAATGCGTGGCGTCGCCGATGGCGCCGACGATGCGGAAACATTCCTGCTCGTCCTCGCTCTTGACGGCGCGCGCATCCATCATCGCGCTCATGCCGTCGGTCCAGTTGATGTTGTTCTCCTTGAAGATGTTGATCATGTTGATGTCGATGAAGTCGACGCCGAGTTTTTGCCCGGCGACGCCGTTCTCCTTCATCGCCTGCAGCACCGCCTTGGTGAATTTCGTCACCTGCTGGGTCGAGGCGGGACCGGCCGCCCCTTTGATCCAGGCAAACGAATGGCGGACGTTGCCCTTCGGAATCCACGGCGAATGCCGCTCGATCTGGAAGCCGAGATCGCCCTGCTCGAACAGGATGGGCGCGCCGTCGCCGCACAGCATGGCGTAGCGTAGGCCGGGTTTCAGCCGATTCCAGCCGGGCGTGAGCGTGCCGGTGAGATAACGGACGTTCTCGTCATACATGCACAGCACCGCGCCCAGGCCGTGCTTTTTCATCATCGCGCGGGCCCGCTCGGTGCGGTATTTGCGCAGCCGGTCCCAATTGACCCGCTGCTGCCAATCCATGCCGGCGATACCGAAATTCGCTCCCATGACGTTCTCCCACTCCGTGCTCTACGCCTTGCCCACCTCTGTCCGAAAAAACCTGACACTGCAAGATGGCCGCGCGAATTCTTGGAAGAATTTCTGCTGCGATTTGAAGCCACAGGCCAAGACATTAGAATTGGTCTTGACGTGGGCACGATGTGCAGGATTGCGCGGCATACCCGCGCGAACGGCCACGCGCAGGCCTGACGAATTAACTAAGGGTCGAGCCGACGATCGGCCTCACGCCTTGAACTTCACCACTTTCTGCCGCTGCTCGCCGAGCCCGTCGATGCCGAGCGTCACTACGTCGCCCGCCTTGAGGAACTTCGGTTCGGGCTTCATGCCAAGCCCGACGCCGGGCGGCGTGCCGGTGATGATGACGTCGCCCGGCTCCATGACGAAATATTGCGAGCAGGCCCAGACGATGTGGCGGCAGTCGAAGATCATGGTCGAAGTATTGCCGCGCTGGCGCTTCTCGCCGTTGACGTCGAGCCACATGGCAAGCTTCTGCGGATCCTCGATCTCGTCCTTGGTGACGAGCCACGGGCCGAGCGGCCCGAAAGTCTCGCAGCCCTTGCCCTTGGTCCATTGCCCGGCGCGCTCGATCTGGAACACGCGCTCGGATACGTCGTTGGCGAGGCAATAACCGGCGACCACGTCGAGCGCCTTGTCCTTGCTCAGGTAGCGGGCGCGTTGTCCGATGACGATGCCGAGCTCGACCTCCCAGTCGAGTTTTGAGGAATCCTTCGGGACCATGGTGTCGTCGTTGGGGCCGCAGATGCACGACGGCGCCTTGTTGAAGATGATCGGTTCCTTCGGAATCTGCATGCCGGCCTCGGCGGCGTGGTCGGAGTAATTCAGTCCGATGGCGATGAAATTGCCGACCTTGCCGACGCAGGCGCCGATGCGTGGTTTACCCTTCACCAGCGGCAGCTTTTCGGGCTTGAGTTTGCGCAGCTTGTTGAGGCTCGCAGGCGACAGCGCCGCGCCCGCGATATCGGGGACGACCTTCGACAGGTCGCGGATGCGGCCTTCTTTATCGAGCATGCCGGGTTTTTCGCGGCCGGGGGCGCCGTAGCGAACGAGTTTCATAAGTTTCTCCTTGGGATCGGTGTTTTCGGAATTTATTAGAACGCGCCGGGAAAGGCGCCGCCGTCGATGAGAATATTCTGCCCGGTGATGTAGCCCGACTGCGCCGAGCACAGAAATGCGCAAGCCGCGCCGAGTTCGTCCGGATTGCCGATGCGTTTTGCCGGAACGGCGTCGACGCGCTCTTTGAGCGCGATTTCGTAACTGATGCCTCTTTTCTTCACGGTCGCCTCGACGTTGGAGCGGAAGCGGTCGGTCTCGAATATGCCGGGCAGCACGAAATTGATGGTGACGTTGGACGCGGCGACCGAGCGCGCCACGCCGGCGAGGAAGGCGGTGAGGCCGGCGCGGGCGCCGGACGACAGATCCAGCCCCGCGATGGGCGCCTTCACCGAGCCCGACGTGATATTGACGATGCGGCCGAATTTCCGGGCGACCATCGGATCGATGACCTTTTGAATAAGCTCGATGGCCACGATCATGTTGCCGGTGACGCCGTCGAGCATTTTCTGCCGGTCGAGCTCGCGGAAATCGCGAAACGGTGGTCCGGCATTGTTATTGACCAGAATATCGGGCTCGGGACAGGCGGCGAACAGCGCCTTCTGGCCGTCCGGCGAGGCGACGTCGCCGGCCACCGGGATCACCTTGGCTCCGGTTTTCTTAAGTTCCGCGGCCGCCGCGGCAAGGTGCTCCCGATTGCGGCCGTTGATCACCACCTCGCAACCGGCCGTGGCCAGCGCCTTGGCGCAGGCGAGCCCGAGCCCGCGGCTCGAAGCGCAAACGATCGCCTTGCGGCCGGCAATTCCAAGGTCCATCCCTAGGCTCCCTTTCGTGCCTTTTATCGCGCGCCTGTTCTCGTAACTGGACGCGCCTTAGTCAACGGCTGATTCCGCCACCGGGCATTCCGCCAATGCCGTTTCTTCCGGACGCATCGCTTGCCGAACTGGCGATGATCGTCGCCTTGGCGGCCTTCTCGGCCGTCACCGGCGGGGTAGCCGGCTATGGCACCGGCGCGCTGATGCCGCTGATCCTGGTGCCGATGGTCGGCGCCGCGCCGGTGGTGCCGATCATCGCGATCTCGGCGATGTTCACCAATAGCGCGCGCGTGCTCGCGTTCCGCCGCCTGCTCGATCGGCGCCGCGCCTTGATCGCGGTGACCTGTGCGCTGCCGACCTGCGTGCTCGGCGCCTGGCTCTACACGCTGCTCTCCGGCCGCGGCGCGGCTCTGGTGATCGGCTCAAGCCTGATCGCGACCGTGCCGCTGCGGCGGCTCCTCAAGCGGCGCGGCCACCGGCTCGGCGAAAAGGGTTTTGCCATCGCATCCGCGGGCTGGGGCGTCGTCGTCGGGGGCACTACCGGCGCAGGCGTGATCCTGCTGTCGCTATTGATGGCGACGGGTCTCGAAGGCGCAGCCGTGATCGCCACCGACGCGGCGGTGTCGATCGGCATGGGCGTCGTCAAGATTTCAGTGTTCGGCGCCGCCGGCGTGCTGACGCCGACAGTGATCGTCATCGCGCTGTTGATCAGTGTCGTCGCGTTTCCTTGCACCTTCCTGGCAAAGCTTATAATCGCGCGCATGCCGGTCCATGTGCACACCGCGGTGCTCGACGCCGTCGTTCTGATTGGCGGCGCGGTGATGATCTCCGGAGCGTTCAAGCGCTAGGACGCGGACTATTCGATCGCCTCGTCGGCGAAGAGCGCAGCGCTGGCGGCACTCGACCATTACCGCTCGACAAGGGTCCAGCCGCTGAGGGCGATGAGTTTGAGTTTTGTGTTCAGATAGCCCTCAAGTGCGACTACCGCCGCCATAACGCGCGGCAAACGCGACGGACGAAGAATATCCACGAACATGCAATAGCGCAGCTGGTCGGTCTCGTTGGCGGAAAGATGGAGCAGCGTGTCGTCGAAGATGAAAAGCTTGTTGTCGCGCCAATAGCTCGTCGTGTCGCCGACCACGATGTAGGCCGACTTATCCTTGATGTCGTTGATGTTATACAGAACTCGCAAGGTTGGACGCAGCCAGCCGAAGTGCGGAGATGTCGTGATCTTCTTGTTAAACACAGAAAGCCCGATGGTTTTGATATACGTCCACGGCTCATAGAAGCCGGGAACGTTCACGATTGTTTTGCTGTTGACCCCGTAGCAGCGCCAGAAAAGCATCGTGCGTCGATGCTCTTTCGATCGCTCCTCGACCTGGCGGACGAGGCCGGCCTCGTCGGTGACCCGGATCAGTCGCCTCACTTCATCCTGATAGTCCGGCGGCAAATCTTCCAGGCGATAGACGCCCTTGTTGATGTACGGCAGCGAGAACAGATCGAGCAGAATATTGACCGGAGACAGCATCCAGACGAGGAAGCCATTGCCAATGAAATAGCGTCGCAGCGTCGATAACTTCAGGTCGGTATTGCGGCTGACGTCATATGCGCCGCAGACTGCGTAGAACAACGCGATTTTGGGGAAGAAATAGGCGAACGGGGCCAGCACACAAACGGGAAACACCACCCGCCGGAGGGCAAACCGCCAAATTCTATCAAAGAGCGCTCGGCCTCTGAGAGGTTCGCTGATCGTGGTACGCAATACTGCCGCCTTTGCAAAAATGCACTGCAACTTGGTCGTTGCGGGGATTTTTCGGGCAGAGCCCAAACTGTGGCCGACAGTAGGCTTCATGTAGCCGATTGTCACCTCACATTCCGCAGTTCGAGACTGTTTCCAGTGCTCCCGAGCCGGCCTTTGGCGACACACGGATCGTGGCGATGAATGTCCGCCTTCAGTACAAAAGCAAACATCAACCAATCGGCCGTTGTCGATCTCAACCCGTGAATGCGCGTCCGCAGCGGATCACGGCCACTTCACCACCGGCGGCATCGAGGACAAGATCAATTCGACATTGCCGCCGGTGCGCAGTCCGAAAATGGTGCCGCGGTCGTAGAGCAGATTGAACTCGACGTAACGGCCGCGCCGGATGAGCTGTTCTTCGCGCTCGGCCTCGGTCCAGGTCTCGGCAAAATTCCGCCGCACCAGTTCGGGATAGATTTTCAAGAATGCGAGACCGACGTCCTTAGTAAAGGCGAAGTCGGCGTCGAAATCGCCGCTGTCGAGCCAATCGTAAAAGATACCGCCGCTGCCGCGCATCTCGCCGCGGTGCTTCAAATAAAAATATTCGTCGCACCATTTTTTGAATTTGTCGTAGGGCGCGACGCGGCTGTGGGCATCGCAGGCGGCCCTCATCGCGGCGTGAAATGCGATCGTGTCGGGATCGTCCTGGCTGCGCCTATGGTCGAGGACGGGCGTCAAATCGGCGCCGCCGCCGAACCAGGCTTTGGTGGTGACGACGTAGCGCGTATTCATGTGCACGGCCGGCACATGCGGATTGTGCATATGCGCGATCAGGGAAATGCCGGTGGCGTAGAAGCGCGGATCCTCGGCGGCGCCGGGGATCTCCTGGCGGAACTCCGGAGCAAACTCGCCGAACACCGCTGAGACGTGGACGCCGACTTTTTCGAACACGCGGCCTTTCATGATCGCCATCACGCCGCCGCCGCCTGGAGCGCCGCTGTGGTCGGTGCGGTCCCACGGCGTACGCTTAAATCGGCCGGCGGGGCGGTCCGCGAGAGGCGCGCTCCTCGGCAACGCGTCTTCGACGCCCTCAAAGGCCGCCAAAATCCGGTCGCGCAGAGTCTCGAACCAGGCCTTGGTATCCTTTTTGTGCTGCTCGATTTTGCCGGTATCCATAAGCTTTCTTAGCCGTCAGCCGCCGATGGCGCGAGACTGTCATAATAACGCGCAAATATATTGATCCATCGCAACCGGAAACCGGGATCTTGCCGGAGATCCAGCGCGCGCCGGCTCAATTCGGTGCATGCGGGAATCCAGCCGTCTGCCGCAGCGCCTCGCCGGCAACCATGGCGGCGGCGATCGCGACATTGAGTGAACGCAAGCCCTCGCGCATCGGGATCACAAGCCGGGCATCGGCGCTGGCATGCACCTCCTGCGGCACGCCCGCCAATTCGCGGCCGAACAGCAAAATATCGTCTGGCTCGAACCGGTAATCGAGGTAAGGCAGCGACGCTGCGGTCGTGAACAGCACCAGGCGACGGCGTTCTCGTCGGCGCCAAGCTTCGAATTCCCGCCACGAACGATGCCGTACCAGCGCGACGGCATCGAGATAGTCCATCCCGGCGCGGCGAAAGGCGCGATCCGAGGCGGGAAAGCCTGCCGGCTCGATCAGATGCGCTTCGATGCCGAGGCAAGCGCACAGCCGCAACACCGTTCCGGTATTTTGCGGGATGTCGGGCTCGTAAAGCGCGATTCGCAGTGTCATGGCGGGGCGGCAGGCGGCGTTCGGCGGCGGTCCTCAGTTATATGGATCGGGCCGGGGAATGGGCACATAAGTTGCATTGTGGGTGCCGTTGCGGGGACACTTGCACTATCCCGGCAAGGGTGCCAATAAAACGCCGCCGGAATGCGTCGTCTCGGGCCTTCCCAAGGCCGGAGGCGACCGGTTCTTCCGCCGCCGCACGGGGGCCTGCCGAAGGCGGTTTGCAGCGCGGACGGGACGACCGGCCAGACGTAAGAGGGTCGAGCTGTGACAGCAATCTCAACGGCGGAGCCCACGCGCCGGGATAACCTTCCATTGCGACTGCGACTGCCGGCACTGCGACCAATCGGCGAAGCATCGCCCAATCAGGTACATAAGGTTCGACTATGACCGGACAATCGACCTATCAGCCGCAAAGCCCCTTCATGAAATGGCTGGAGCGGCGGCTGCCGATCGCGAGCCTCGTCTATTCCTCTTTCGTCGCCTATCCGACGCCGCGCAATCTGAACTATTGGTGGACATTCGGCGGCATTCTCACCTTCATGCTCGGCGTGCAAATTGTCACCGGCATCGTGCTGGCGATGCACTATACGCCGCACGTCGATTACGCCTTCAATTCCGTCGAAGGCATCATGCGCGACGTGAACTACGGCTGGCTGCTTCGCTACGTCCATGCGAATGGCGCCGCGTTCTTCTTCGCCGCCGTCTATGCCCACATCGCGCGCGGCATGTATTACGGCTCGTACAAGGAGCCGCGCGAGGTTTTGTGGATCCTCGGCGTCATCCTGTTCCTGCTCATGGTGGCGACCGGCTTCATGGGCTACGTGCTGCCGTGGGGGCAGATGAGCTTCTGGGCGGCGACCGTCATCACCAACCTGTTCTCGGCGATCCCCGGGGTCGGCGGCTCGGTCGTCACCTGGCTGTGGGGCGGCTATGCCGTCGGCAATCCGACGCTCAATCGCTTTTACTCGCTGCATTACCTGTTGCCGTTCGTCATCGCCGGCGTGGTCGTGCTGCACGTCTGGGCGCTGCACATGGTCGGGCAGAACAATCCGACCGGCGTCGAGCCGAAGACCGAAAAGGACACGGTGGCGTTCACGCCCTATGCCACGGTGAAAGACGCCTTCTTCATGGGCTTGTTCTGCATCGTCTTCGCCTGGTTTATCTTTTACGTCCCGAACTATCTCGGCCATTCCGACAATTACATTCCGGCAAATCCGGGCCAAACTCCCACCCACATCGTTCCGGAATGGTACTACCTGCCGTTCTACGCGATCCTGCGCGCCATCCCGAGCAAGCTCATCGGCGTGACCGCGCTCGCCACCTCCATCATCGTTCTTGCCTTCATGCCGTGGCTCGATACCTCGCCCGTGCGCTCGGCGAATTATCGGCCGCTCTTCCGGCAGTTCCTGTTCATCTTCTTCGCCGCCGTGGTCGGGCTCGGCTATCTCGGCTCGCAGGAACCGGTCGGCGGCTACGTGATCGCGGCGCGCTTCCTCACCGCCTATTACTTCGCCTTCTTCTTCATCATCCTGCCGCTGCTGGGCTTGTTCGAGCGGACCAAGCCGCTGCCGAATTCGATCTCGGAATCGGTGCTGCACAAAGACGTTCCGGCCGGCGCATCGGCGCCGCCGCCGGGCGCGCGCGGTTGAGGAGGCCCGGTCAATGAAAATTCATCGCAGCATCATCTTGGCCTTCACACTGGCGGCATCGCTGACCGGGGTGGTGACGATAGCGGCGGCGCAGGACGCGGACGCGCCGCCGCGCCAGCATTGGTCGTTTTCGGGCCCGTTCGGCACCTACGATCCGCAGCAGTTGCAGCGCGGCTTTAAGATTTATCGCGAGGTCTGCTCGAATTGCCACAGCATGAAGCTCGTGGCGTTCCGCAATCTCGCCGATCCCGACGGTCCGGCCTTCACCGAGGCGCAAGCCGCCGCCATCGCGGCGACTTTCCAGGTGACCGACGGTCCGAACGACCAAGGCCAGATGTTTCAACGGCCGGGCAAGATTTCCGATTATTTCCCGCCGCCGTTCCCGAACGACGAGGCCGCCCGCGCGGCGCTCGGCGGCAAGCTGCCGCCGGACATGTCCGATCTCGCCAAGGCGCGCAGTTACGAATGGGGCTTCCCGCAATTCGTCTTCGATGCATTCACGATGTATCAGGAGGACGGACCGGACTATATCCACGCCATCATCACCGGCTATGCCGATCCGCCGGCCGGCTTCACGCTGCCGCCGGGCGGACAGTACAATAAATACTTCCCCGGCCACGCCATCGGCATGCCGAAGCCGTTGAGCGACGGCCAAGTCGAATATACCGACGGCACGCCGACGACGGTCGACCAGTACGGCCGCGACGTCTCCGCGTTCCTGATGTGGGCGGCCGAGCCGAAACTCGATGCGCGCAAGCGGCTCGGCTTCCAGGTGATGATATTCCTGATCGTGTTCACCGGCCTTCTTTACTTCACCAAGAAGCGCGTCTGGCACGCCGTGCTGCACGATCCGGATTTGGCGAACAGCTGAGCCAAGCCGGCGGCCGTGGGGGCTTCGCCAATGACCAGTGTCGCGATCGAGAACGATCTTAAGGCCGCGATCCGCACCATCCCGGATTATCCCAAGCCGGGGATCATGTTCCGCGACATCACCACGCTATTGGGCGATGCGCGGGCCTTCCGCCGCGCCGTCGACGAGCTGGTGCAGCCCTGGGCCGGCGGCAAGATCGACAAGGTTGCCGGCATCGAGGCGCGCGGCTTCATCCTCGGCGGCGCGGTTGCGCATCAGATGTCGTGCGGATTCGTGCCGATCCGCAAGAAAGGCAAGCTGCCGTTCAAGCGGGTCAGCATCGGCTATTCGCTCGAATACGGCATCGACGAGATGGAAATGCACGAGGATGCGCTCGTTAGCGGCGAGCGAGTGATCCTGGTCGACGATCTGATCGCCACCGGCGGCACCGCGGAGGCCGCCGTCAAGCTCCTCAAGCAGGTCGGCGCCAATGTCGCCGCTGCCTGCTTCATCATCGATCTGCCGGCGCTCGGCGGCGCCGACAAAATCAGAAAGCTCGGCGTTCCGGTGCGCACGCTGGTCAGCTTCGAGGGGCACAGTAGATCCGGTACGGCCGTTATTCGCAGCGTGCTCGAAGTTGCCAGCGTAGCCGAAGGATACATCGTCGGCGCACTCGCGGCGCCGGCGTCTTCCTCGACGCTTCATGAACAGCACGGTGCCGTCCGGGCGACCGCCCCGATCAGCGGGCCTGCCGAACCGGCTCTTTCATGCCGCTGCGGAGCGAGGATTCGAGCTCGCCGATCAGAAGCTGCAGTTCGAGTTCGCGAAATTGGGCGAAAATCCCGCCGATCCAGGTGTGCACTTCGGTCGGGCCGCCGGGCTGATGGGCCATATAAGCGCCGAACGAGAAGCCCGGCCGGTCGATTACGCCGCGCACGATCGGCGACAACCGCGGGACACGGATGACGCCGCATTCCCGGCGCGTCGGCGGAAAATTCTGCGGGACGAACATAAAGGCCGCCGCTTCGTTGTGCACCGGCACGAAAGCGGTTCGCGGCAAGCGGCTGCGCAGCTCGGCATAACTTTGCGCCGTGGTTGGTGCGGAATCGGCGATGAACAGTACGATCGGCTCGATGCCCCGCCGTTGCGCCTCCTGTTCGAAGCCGATCTCCGCCATCACCGAGAAGAACTGCTCGAACAGCCCGTAGCCGAGATCGATGACGGTGGTCCGCCACTTGTCGCTTATAAGCCGGTCGAACAGCGCCATCTGGCCGCGGGTCTCGGCGATATCGACGGTCCAGACCAAGTTGGGAAAGAAGGGCGCGAGTGCCGGCTCGCGCGGATCGAGATCGTAGCCGACAAGCGAGGCCCTGCCGCTCAAGCGGAAGAACTCGATCAAGAGCCGAGCGAGCAGCGTTTTGCCGACCCGCGGATGCTGCGAGGCGACGATGTAGAGAGGGGTGCGCTGCGGCATTTCCGCGAAGGGTCCGATCCAATGTGACCGGATCGAGCCTATGACGGAATCGCGACAGGCTCTAGCGAATTACGGGAGCCGTGTGGGAAAGGCGCGGGAAGGCGGCTTTACGACCGGTTGGCCGCCTGCGGGCGCGGCGTCGAAACCCCGCCGGTGGAGGTATCGAACATGTCGAGAAGCTTGACCCGATCGTACTCGCCCCAAACATTGCCGAGCCAGTGCCGCACATAGCCGCGCAGCACGAACGAGTAATTGGCGGTGTCGCCTTTCGGGTTCTTGTTGGCGACGAAAGTCAAAAACGGCACGGAGGCAAGCTCGACCTGCTCGTAGGCCATCTCATTGAGCTTCGGGATGTTGATCGTTACCGCGTCCTTCAGCTTCTTGAAATAGGAGGCGTGCGTCGCCTGATCCCATTCGAAGAAGTTGGTGTTGTTGATGAAGTTCTTGACCAGAAAATATTTGGCGTCGGCGGTGAAGGGAGCGGTTTCCTCGATCTCGTTCAGCGAGGCGATCGACGAGCCGAGAATATGGAAGACGATGAAAGTGATCTGGCCCTTCTTCACGGCATCGAGGAAGCCGATATCGCGCAACGCACGCAACGTCGGCGAGAGCAGCCCCGCGCGCACGTCGACCACGGTGACGGTGGAGTCGGTTGTCGACAGCGTGTCGATGATGCGCATCTGGTCGGCGACCATGGTGGCGTCGACGATGTCGCTGGTGTCGGGATGGAAGCGCTTGAGCGTGCCTTTGGGCGCTTCCGAATCGAAAGCGCGTGTCGGCACGTGATGCGCGGTGAAATAATCGAGCAATGTGCGGGCAATCGTAGTTTTGCCCACGCCGCCCTTGTCGGCACCGACCAAAATCAGAGCTGGTTTAGCCATGATCGAACCCTCGCTGACGCCCTAAGGTCGCGTCGTCCGTCCTCGACTTTCGCTTCTACACAGCCCCGGCGCCGTTTGGAAGCCTCATCGTCCGATCGGCAGCCTGCAAGGGCGCTTTTGGCCCTATTTGTAATTTGTTATGGTTAATTCCAGCGCCGAAAACGGCTAGCTGCCGCGATGCGGTCCCCACGGGCCGGGCGTTAAATCCGAGGCAGGCACGGACGTCGGTTGCGAAGGGCCGTCGGCGGCCGGATCCGACCACGGGCCGGGGGTGGCGGAAGCGTCTTGCGTTGCATTTTCGGGCGCTCCCCAAGGTCCGATCGATGGGTCGCTCGATGCGCTGACCGCGGCCGCTTGGTCGTCGGTTGCGTAGTTTCCCGGCGGCGGCAGCGCGATCGGGCCCGGATCATGGCCGCCGGCGAATTTAACCAAAGCCGCGACGCGGCTCTCGACGGTCGGGTGGGTGTCGAACAATTCGCCAAAGCCTTCGCGCGGATTGTCGATGCACATTTCCATCACGGCGGAGGTGGCGCGCTTGAGTTCGCCGCGGCCCTCGATCTTGCGCAGCGCCGAGATCATCGCGTCGGGATTGTGGGTGAGCTCCACGGAGCCGGCATCGGCAAGGAATTCGCGCGAGCGCGACAAAGCCAGACGAATGACGAACGACAATACATAGGCGACGACCAGGAGGCCGACGGCAATCAGGATCGCGAGGCCCGCGCCGCCGCCGCCACCGCCGCGGCGCTCGGATCGTGAGCCGCCAAAGCCCATGCTGTTGTAAAACCAGAGCCGGAAGACCAGTTCGACGAAGAAGGAGATCGCCCCGGCAATTATGACGGCGATGACCATCATGCGGACGTCGCCGTTGCGGATATGGGTCAGTTCGTGGCCGAGCACGGACTCAATCTCGGCGTCGTCGAGCCGCTTGAGCAGTCCCGTGGTGACGGTGATGGAATACTGCTTGGCGTTCATGCCGGTGGCGAAAGCGTTGAGCGCGTCCGAATCCATTATTTTCAGCTTGGGCGTGGCAATGCCGCGCGAGATGCAGAGATTCTCCAGAATATTGTAGAGCCGCGGCTCTTCGCGCCGCTGCACTTCCCGGCCGCCGGTCAGCGCATCGATCATGTCCTGATGAAAGTAATAGGCGACGGCGATCCACAGCGCCGAGCCGATGGTGGCGAAAGGCGCGGCGTTGAGAAAATCGACCCAGGCGAGCTGCAAAAGCGTGTTGATGTCGGCGTTGACCGACAGGCCCTCGGCCACCAGCGCGCCGGCATAGACCAGCACATAGACGAGGAAAAACATTCCCGCGAGCAGGACGATCGAACGGCGGCGGTTCGATTGGATATGACTGTAGAGACCGTAGGCGGCCATGGCCGTAATAACGCGACGCTAGAATTTGACCGCCGGCGCCGCCGTTTCCGCCTGGCGATCCGCGCCGAGATCGAAGTAATCCTTTTGCCCGAAGCCGAACGCGCCGGCGAACAGGGCGGCGGGGAAACGTTGAATGCCGGCGTTGTATTCCTGCACGGCGTTGTTGAAGAAGCGCCGCGATGCGGCGATCTTGTTTTCGAGATCGGTCAGCTCCGCCTGCAATTGCTGGAAACTCTCGTTGGCCTTGAGATTCGGATAGGCTTCCGAGAGCGCGAAGAGCTGGCGCAATGCGCCGGACAGCATGTTTTCCGCCGCCGCCTGTTGCGCCGGTCCCTGCGCCGCCACCGCCGCGTTGCGCGCCTTGACGACCTCGTCGAGCGTGCCGCGTTCGTGCGCGGCGTAGCCCTTTACCGTCTCGACCAGGTTGGGAACGAGGTCATGCCGCTGGCGGAGCTGCACGTCGATATCGGCAAAGGCCTCGTTGACCCGCTGCCGCATGGAAACCAGGCCGTTGTAGACGGCGATCGCCCACAAAACGACGACGACAATCACGGCAAGAACGATGATGGCCGAGGTGGACATTATGGGCTCCTTCAAAAGCGGATGGTGGAAACAGTTCGGCGGCGATGCGGCCGGCTTCGAGCACTAGATAGGACCTGTTTGTGACGACTGCGAGCGTCCGCGGGTTCAATCGTCAGGCGCCGTCGCCGCACCCTTATAGCGGCCGGTCGCACCGTTAAGGTTAGCTGCGGATCGACATCGCGTCGACTGGGTGCGTCGTTTAAGGACTCAGGCCTGACCCTAGACAGGTGGACGCAAATGTCCGAGCAGTCCCTCGGTTCTCTGCCGCCAGATCACGCCAGCGACGACGCCGTGCTGCTCGAACCCCGCGGCATCGAGCCGCCACGCCGTCGCGCCACGGACAGGATCGCCGAAGATAGCCGGGCGCTGACCCGGTTCGAGCAGGACCAGCTTGCCCGCGAATTTGCCGATATCGAACGCGCCACCGCCGCGCTGCGGCTCGGCGAGCCCGCCCTGCGGTCCTGGACCAAGCCGGCGACGCCACCGGCTCCGAAGCTGCGGCCATTATGGCTTCTTATCGGTATCCTGTGGCTGTCGACGGCGATCGTCGCCGCCGGCGCCGTGGCTGCCATCGCGACGCTCGCGGGCTAGCTTCTCGACCGATCAATAGGCGTTGCGATACGCCTCGGGCGACAGCACCGTTCGGGCGATGATTTTCAGGTCGAGCCACAGCGACCAATTGTCGATATAGAACAGATCGTACTCGACGCGCTTGAGGATCTTGTCCTCGGTGTCGATCTCGCCGCGATAGCCGTTGATCTGCGCCCAGCCGGTGATGCCGGGTTTGACATTGTGGCGTCGCGCGTAAAACGAAATGCGGCGCTCGTAGTCGCGATCGTGCGACAGCGCGTGCGGCCGCGGCCCGACGAGCGACATGTCGCCGGCGAGCACGTTGAAAAGCTGCGGAATTTCGTCGATGTTCCAGCGCCGCAACCAGCGCCCGATCCGGGTCAAGCGCGGATCGTCGCGCGTGGTTTGCGGGACGATGGCGCCGTCCTCGAGCGCGCGCATGGTACGGAATTTTATGATGCGAAACGGCTGCTGATTGAAACCGTAGCGCCGCTGCACGAAGAAGATCGGACCCGGACTGTCGAGCTTGATGAGGATCGCGACGATCGCCATCAGCGGCGTCAGCAAGACGAGCCCCAGCGACGCGAAGACAAGATCGAAGAAGCGTTTCTGCACCACCTCGGCACGCGACAGCGGCAAGCGCGTCAATTGCAGGCTCGCCAGCGGCCCTACTTTCGCCAGCTCGACTTCGTCGAATTTGTGCAGGATTTGCTCGGGTCCGAGGTGGATTTCGACCGGCAGCGCCAGAAAAGTCTTGGCGCAGCGGTCGATGATCTCGATCGCCGACCACGGCAGCAGCAGATAGATCGCATCGGGCTTCAGGCTGCGCACGCTGGCGACCGCCTCGGCGAGGTCGCGATCGAGCGCGGCGCGCCGGATTTCCGGCGACGCCGTGGCTGGGACCGGCGTGAAAAACCGGCAGCCGACGATGTTGAGCCCCAGCGTCCACGGCTCGTAATGCTGCACGAATGCGCCGATATGCGCGCCGGTGCCGATCAGGCAAATCCGCTGCGCCGAAACCAGTCCCGCGGCGCGCGCCAGCGCGGTGATGCGCACGATGACAAAGCGCACCACGACGAGCGCGGCGAGCGTGGTGAAATAGAACAGCACGATCCAGCCGCGCGAATAATCGACGCTGACCTGCGCCAGGAAGCCTAGCATCAGGAGGCAGATAAGCGTGACATTCCACAATTGGATGGTGCGGCGGGCG
This sequence comes from uncultured Alphaproteobacteria bacterium, assembly GCA_963775515.1. GTDB lineage: Bacteria > Pseudomonadota > Alphaproteobacteria > Rhizobiales > Xanthobacteraceae > BOG-931. The sequence continues at coordinate 414,194 of CAVZIQ010000003.1, forward strand.
TGCGGCTTAAAGGCGAAGAAGTTCGGCATCCGGTATTCGCCGCGAAACACGTTGGCGATGGTGAAGATGCTCGCCGCCAACAGCCCGACCTGGACGCAGCGCGAGATCTCGTCGATGTCGCCGTAGGCGATGCGGTAATAGACGATGCCGGTGATGCACGACGTCGCCACGATGAGCGCAACGTCGATCAGGAAGATGGTCGTGGAAAAAGTGCCGCGCGACAGCATCGCCCAGGCGCGCAACACCCGGCTCGCCTCCGGCGGGGACGCCAGCGTGTAGCTGGGTTGAACGTTCATCGGCGCGGCCGCTTGCCTGTTGCGTTTTGGCGAATGCATCCCGCCGCCGCCCCGAAATGGGACAGTGCGGGCGTTCCTGACGAACTCTCGCCAGAACCGTGCCGCGGGGGTTGGGGCAAGGGCGCCGGCGAGGCGTTGCACGCACGGCAGCCGTGTTAAGATTAATTTGCCGGCGCAGTGCCGGCTCAGAAGCGAACGCGGGGAGGACCATGCGGGGCAAGATTGCGCTCGAAGAACATTTCGCCATTCCGGAAACGGCCGAGGATTCCATGGGCTACTTTCCAGAGCCCGTGCAGCGCGAAGTCAGGGCTCGCAATGCCGACATCCATGGCAGGCGGCTTGCGCTGATGGATGAGTACGGCATTGAGGTGATGATCCTGTCGCTGAATGCACCGGCGGTGCAGGCCATCGCGGACAAGGCGCGAGCCGCCGAAATCGCGCGCCGGGCCAACGACTATCTCGCCGAACAGGTGCAAAAGCGGCCGGCCCGTTTTGCCGGCCTCGCCGCGCTGGCGATGCAGGACCCCGACGGCGCGGCGCGCGAGCTCGAACGCTGCGTCAAGGAGCTTGGTTTTCGCGGTGCGCTGGTCAACGGCTTTTCGCAGATCGGCGACGCGGAGAGCGCGGTCTACTATGACTTGCCGCAATACCGGCCGTTCTGGGCAACCGTCGAGCGGCTCGACGTGCCGTTCTATTTGCACCCGCGCAATCCCCTGCCGCGCGATGCGCGGATATATGACGGTCACCCCTGGCTGATGGGACCGATCTGGGCCTTCGGCCAGGAGACGGCGGTGCATGCATTACGGCTGATGGCCTCAGGCCTGTTCGACGCATATCCGCGGCTCACCGTCATTCTTGGGCATATGGGGGAAAATCTCCCCTATGGGATTTGGCGCGTCGACAATTCGAATGCCTGGATTCCAAACCGCAATAAATGGCCGGCGAAGAAGCGGCTGGGCGAATATTTCTCGTCCAACTTCTTCCTCACCACCTCGGGCAATTTCCGCACCCAAGCGCTGATGAACGCGATGCTGGAAATCGGGGCCGATCGCATCATGTTCTCGACCGACTGGCCGTTCGAGAATATCGATCATGCCGCCAACTGGTTCGATGCCTGCCCGATCAGCGAGAACGACCGCCTCAAGATTGGCCGGGAGAATGCAATGCGGCTGTTCAAGTTGAACGGCGGCTAATTGCCCCCCGGCGCGACCCAATCCGGCACTTCGGAAAGCGCTTTTTTGTGCCGAATATCACATCCGCGATGGGGAGGGGGCGGTACCCTTACACTACAGAATCAGGCTTTAAGAGGGTGCCATGACCACGATCAACCAGCAGGCCAAGCACATCGCAACATGGCTGAGGCGCGCGACGCTGCGCCGCGAGTTCATGGATTTCAGCGATCGGGCTTTGCAGGATATCGGGGTTTCGCGCCGCCACGTTAGCATCGAAAGCTGCAAGCCGTTTTGGATGGCATAATTCTCCCCCTCACCAGCGATTGCGCGATGTCGATGCCGGGACAGCCACTAGACCCGCCGCGAATGCGGCGGCGCCGGACAGCCAAGGCAAAGGTCGCGCGCGTCGCGACAGTTACGGTCGATCAAGCCGTGGCCTGCCCGAATTGCGGCAACCCCATGCAGTTATCCGAAACATGGACGTTCGCCTGCAAGCTATGCGGCCGTGAAGTGACGGCCGAAGAGGCATCCAAGGCGTTGGAGCCGGGTGGCGTCTAGCGCGGCGAAAAACGCCGGCGAATTGACACGCGCCGCGGCGGTGTGAATGGCCGCTAGCTTGCTTCGCGCAGCTTCACCGCGCCCTGCAGGTCCACCGATACGAGCTGCGACACCCCGCGCTCCGCCATGGTGACGCCGTAGAGGCGGTTCATCCGCGCCATCGTGATCGGATTGTGGGTGATGATGACGAAGCGGGTCTCGGTCGAGCGCGTCATTTCGTCGAGCAGGTTGCAGAAGCGCTCGACGTTGTAGTCGTCGAGCGGCGCGTCAACCTCGTCGAGTACGCAGATCGGCGCCGGGTTGGTGAGGAACACGGCGAAGATCAAAGCCAGTGCCGTAAGCGCCTGCTCGCCGCCGGACAACAGCGACAGCGTTGCCGGCTTCTTGCCGGGCGGCTTCGCCAGGATTTCGAGCCCGGCTTCCAGCGGGTCCTCGCTCTCAATCAGTTGCAGCTCGGCATTGCCGCCGCCGAATAGTTCGGCGAACAGCTTCTTGAAATTCTCGTTGACGATCTGGAAGGAAGTTAGGAGCCGATCGCGCGCCTCGTGGTTGAGGCTGTGGATGCCCTGGCGCAGCCGGCTGATCGCCTCGACGAGGTCGTCGCGCTCGGAGGTGAGTTTCTGGTGTTGCGCCTCGACGTCGCACAGTTCCTGTTCGGCGAGCAAATTCACCGAGCCGAGCCGCTCGCGCTCCTGCTTGATGCGCTCGATCTTGGCCTCGACCTCGGTGATCGACGGCGTCTCCGCGTCGGACTTGAGTTCGGCGACTTCCGCGGCACTGGCCGGCTCGACTTGGAGCATCTCGCGGATTTCGTGCTCGATATCGGCAAGCCGGCGTTTGGCGGCGTCGTGGCGTTCCTCGCCGCGGGCGGCTTCCGCGCGCGCTTCGCCGACCGCCTCGAGCGCGAGGCGGGCGGCCTTGTCCGCCTCGGCCAATTCGGCCTCGGCCTGAGCCAGGCGATCGGCGGCGGTGCGGCGTTCGGCGGTGGCGCTTTCGATCTGGCCGATCAGCGCCTGACGCTGGCTTTCGAACTTTTGCGGTGCGTCGACGAGCTCGGCGCGTTCGTTCGCCGCTTCGTCGGTACGCTGGGCGAGCGTGGCGATCTGCGCCGCGGCATTGTCGTTGCGGTCGTTCCATTCCTGCCGCTCGGCGGCGATGGCGCGCAGCCGGTGATGAGCAAGCTCGGATTCGCGCGCGATCGCTTGCGCCTCGCCGCGTTGCTCGGCGCAGGCTGAGCGTTCGCGCGCGATGGCCGCGTTAATGTCGGCAAGCTTGCCTTCGATCTCGCCGGCGTCCGGCAGAGCGGCGAGCGCGTTCTCCGCTTCGGCGCGGGCGAGCTTGGTCTCGTCGCGCGCCGCGCCGATCCGCTGGCGCGCTTCCTGGAGCGCCGAAAGGCGCGCGGCGTTGCGGCTGATCTCGCGTTCAGCGACGGAGTGCTGCTCGCGCGCGGCATCGGTCCGATGCTGGGCCTCGCGCCAACGGGCGCGCGCTTCGGTCTCCGCGGCGGCCGCCGCGGTGAGCGCCGCTTCGGCGGCGTCGACGATTCCGCGCTTGGCGTCGACGTCGCTCCGCGCGCTGGCAAGCTCGCTCTCGATCGCTTGCAGGCGGCCGCGTTCGGCGAGCCGGCGCGCCGCACCGGTCGGCGCGTGGGCGGCAACCGCAAAACCGTCCCAGCGCCAGAAATCGCCTTCGCGCGACACCAACCGCTGGCCCGGCTTGAGCAGCGAGGCCAGGTGCGCTGCGTCGGCACGTTCGACCACGCCGATCTGGGCGAGGCGGCGCGCCAGTTCCTCCGGCGCTTTGACATATTCCGACAGCGCCATGACGCCGTCCGGCAGACGCGGATCGGACGGATCGAGCGCAGCGCCGGCCCAGTGCATCGGCGCGGAAGAGCCCACCGGCGCATCGAGATCGTCGCCCAAAGCAGCTCCGAGCGCTTTCTCGTAGCCTTCGCTGACGGTGATCGCGTCCATTACCGGCGGCCACAGATTCTTGCTCTCGACCGCGAGCAGTTTGCCGATGGTCTTGGCCTCGGTCTCAAGCCGCTGCACGCTCTTCTCGGCGGCGGCGAGCGGCGCCCGCGCGGCGTCGATGTCTTCGCGGGCGTGCCGATGCGCGGCTTCCGCGGCCTGTGCCGCACTTTCCGCTTCAGCGAGCGCCGCTTGCGCTTCCGCCACCGCCGCGGCAAGTGCCGGCAAATCCGGTGCGCCGGAATCGGTCGCGGCAAGGCCCGCTTCGATATTGGTGAACTCGGCCTCGAGCCGCGTGGCGCGGTCTTGGTGCTCGCGCAAGGCGGCCAGCAACTGATTGCGGCGCGCGGTGAGATCGGCGAGCGCGCCGGTCAATTCGGTAAAGGATTTTTCCGAAGCGGAGAGCGTCGTGTCCGCCGCCAAAACCCGTTCGTTGGCGCCGGCAAGCCGTTGTTCGGTCTCTTGCGCGACGGCGACAAGGGCTTTCTCCTCGGCATCGAGCCGCTGCAGCGCCGCCAGGGCGTCGGCGGCCAGCGCCCGCTCGCGCTCCAGGTCGGCCGAAAATTGCTCGATGCGGCGATCGAGTTCGCCGATGCGTTCCTTGGCGCGCGCTTCCTCGCGGTCGAGCGTTTCGCGCGCGACGACGAGGCGCTGCAGGCCCGCGGCGGCTCTGGCTTCCGCTTCGCGCAAGGCCGGCAGCCCGGCGGCGATCTGCGCCTGACGCGTCGAGGCCTGCGCCTGTTCACCGGTCCGCGCAGCGACAACGCGCACCGCCTCATCCTTGGTGCGTCCGGTTTCGCCGAGTTCGGTCCGCGCCGCGATCCAACGCAAGTGGAACAGCAGCGCTTCGGTGCGGCGCACCTGGCCGGATATGTTGCGATAGCGCACCGCCTGCCGCGCCTGGGTTTTCAGCGCCGCAACCTGGGCGGCAAGCTGGCCGATGACGTCCTCGGCCCGCGCCAGATTCTGCTCGGCGGCCTTGAGCCGCAGCTCCGCCTCGTGACGCCGCGCATGCAGCCCGGAGATGCCGGCCGCCTCTTCCAGGACCCGCCGGCGCTGCTCGGGCCGCGCCTGGATGATCTCGCCGATGCGGCCCTGATGCACCAAAGCGGGCGAATGCGAGCCGGTCGAGGCGTCGGCGAACAGCAAGCCAACGTCGCGCGCACGCACCTCGCGGCCGTTGACGCGGAACGTCGAGCCATGCTCGCGCACGATGCGGCGCGATATTTCGAGCGTATCGTAATCGTTGAACGAAGCCGGCGCCTTGCGGTCGCTGTTGTCGATCGAGACCGCGACCTCGGCGTGGTTGCGCGCCGGCCGGCCGGTGTTGCCGGAGAAGATGACATCGTCCATCTCGGCGGCGCGCATCGCCTTATAGGAGGCTTCGCCCATCACCCAGCGCACGGCCTCGACCAGATTGGATTTGCCGCAGCCGTTCGGACCGACGACGCCGGTCAGTCCGGGTTCGATCTCGAAATCGGTCGGTTCGACGAAGGATTTAAAGCCGATCAGTCGCAGCCGCGTGAGCTTCATTCGCTTGGCACGTCCATTTCCCTCGCTGCGGCGGCGCAGGGAATCGTTGAAGGCTCACGCCGGGAGCTCATGCTCCTTGGCGCGCCAAGTCTGCCGCATCGGCGCGGAGAATGAATCGTCGGGACTCCGAGCGCAACACGCGTTGCCGAATTATCCAGACCTTCGCATTGGCGGGGGCGACCCGGCGGCTCCGCAGCGGCCGTCGGGGGATCGGGGCCTAACGCGAAAAACCCTTATCCTGTCTTGAGATAGGGGTCGATTTCCTTGGCCATTTGGTCGATGGAGAGGTCGCCCACGAGCTTCTTGCCGTTGATGAAGAAAGTGGGAGTGGAATTGACCCCGAGCTTCTGGACGGCGTGGTCGCGGACCGCCTGGATGTCGTCGAGCACTTTCTGATTCGCCAGGCATTGATTGAACTGGTCCTCGGTAAAGCCGAACTGCTTGGCGATTTCCTTGAGCGGCGGCACCGGGTCCTTCACGATCCATTGTTCCTGCTTGGCGAACAGGGTCTCGACGATCGGCATATATTTGTCCTTGCCGCCGCAGATCGCGACCATGAATCCCGCGGCCGCGAGCTGATCGAGCGGGAACGTGCGCAACGTGAAGCGCACCTTGCCGGTATCGATGTAACGCTTCTTCAACTCGGGAAACGTCGTTTCCGAGAAATGCGCGCAGTGCGGACAAGTCATCGAGGCATATTCGATGATCGTCACCGTCGCCTTGTCGGAACCGAGCATGACGTCGCCGTTGGGACCGGCGTCGGCGAGATCGGCCGGGGAGGGCGCGGCATCGTCCGCTCTGGCGGGGCTTGAGAGAAGCGGTAGCGTCGCGCCGGCTCCGATGAGGATGAAGGCCGCGCCGGCCAGCAATAATTCACGACGATTAGGCGTCACAGGGGGCTCCTTCGAGCGGGAAATTCGGGGAATTGTTGCGCTCGGAATGTGGCATTAGCACGCCTTTGCGCCAAGCCCCTGCCATCGCGGCTCACGGTTGCTTGATTGCCGCGCCGAGCCGCGCCAGCGCCGCGCGCAGCTCGTCGTCGCCGACATCCGTCAGCGTTTCCGCGACCCGTGCCGTCGCAGCGGGATCGAGACCGCGCGCCACTTTGCGCCCGGCGCGCCGCAATGGCGCCTGGCGCAAAGCCAGCCGCGCCACGGCGCGCCAGCCGAGAAAGCGGTTGACGCGCTCGCAGATCACGTCGCCGAGGTGCTGGATTTCAATCGCCGCCGGGCCCTCGACCCGCAATATCAGCGTGCCGGGCTCGCGCTCCGCGCCGTCCGCCGGGCGCGTCCATTGGATTTTGATGGGCTCGCTGTGAGCGGATATTTCCACCCCGACGATATCCGGCCAGCGCGTCACCAACTCGGCGGAGGCAAAACCCTGCCGCGTAAAACTTTCGCCTACGACCTTGCCGATGAGGTCGCGCAGCGGCTTGGCGAAGGCCCGCGAGGGCTTGTTCATGGTGTGGCGCTCTGTCATCCGTCGGCAGATGACCGTAGCAGCGAAGCCGGACCGGCGACAGCGCAGCAAGGGCGAAGTGACGATATCGTCACCGCAACCCACCGGCTTGCTGGCCTGGTACGACCGGCATCGCCGCAAGCTGCCCTGGCGCGCGCCGCCGGGGCACCACGCCGACCCCTACCGCGTCTGGCTCTCCGAGATCATGCTGCAGCAGACCACGGTGAAGGCGGTCGCGCCCTATTACGCGCGATTTTTGGCGCGCTGGCCCGACCTCGGCGCGCTGGCGGCGGCGCCGCTCGATGACGTGCTCAAGACTTGGGCCGGGCTCGGCTATTACGCGCGCGCGCGTAACCTGCATGCCTGCGCCCGCGCCGTGGTCGAGCGGCACGGCGGGAAAATCCCGACGGGCGAGGCGGCGCTGCGCGATTTGCCCGGTATCGGCGCCTATACCGCAGCCGCGATCGCCGCCATCGCGTTCGACGCGCCCGCGACGCCGGTCGACGGCAATATCGAGCGCGTCATAGCCCGGCTCTTTGCCGTCGAAACGCCGCTGCCGGCGGCCAAGCCGGAAATTTCCCGGCTGGCGCAAGGGCTGACGCCGCCGCGTCGCGCTGGCGATTTCGCTCAAGCCATGATGGATCTCGGCGCCACCATCTGCACGCCGAAGCGGCCGGCCTGCGCGCTGTGTCCGTGGAACGATAGCTGCGCGGCTCGCGTTCGCGGCGATGCCGAGACATTTCCGCGACGCGTGCCGAAGCGGGAAGGGGTTTTGCGCCGCGGCGCCGCCTTCGTCGCCCGCCGCGCCGACGGTTTCGTGCTGGTGCGCACGCGGCCGGCCAAGGGGCTGCTCGGCGGCATGACCGAAGTGCCGACGACCGAGTGGTCCGCGGGCTTTCAGGAAAACACCGCGCTGAAGAGCGCGCCGCGTTTCGCTTTAGGAAAGCCGGTAAAGTGGCGCCGGACAGCCGGCATCGTCCGCCACGTCTTCACGCATTTCCCGCTCGAGCTCACGGTCTATGCAGCCGATGTTCCGGCGCGTCTGCCGGCGGCGAAAGGCACGCGATGGGTTGCGCTCACGGAACTTGCAGGTGAAGCTCTACCAAGCCTCATGCGCAAGGTCGTGGCGCACGCGCTGCCGACAGATTGAACGCCGACAACAATCAAACGTGGAGGATCAGCAATGAAAATCGAACGTCACGAGAGCGGACCGCGCATGAGCAAGGCCGTCATCCACGGCGACACCGTCTATCTTGCCGGCATCGTCGCCGACGCGCCCAAGGGCAAGAGCGTGGCCGAGCAGACCAAAAGCATCCTCTCCCAGATCGACGGCTTCCTCGCCAAGGCCGGCACCGACAAGAGCAAGCTCCTTTCGGCCAATATCTGGATCACCGACATGGCGAATTTCGCCGAGATGAACGCGGTGTGGGACGCCTGGGTGTCGCCCGGCCATACGCCGGCGCGCGCCACCGTCGAAGCGGGCCTCGCTTCGCCGGACTACAAGGTTGAGATCATGGTGGTCGCCGCGCGATGACGACCCAGCCCGGAATACTCGCGATCTTCAACGATTGCCGCGCCGGACGCGAGGCGGAATTCGAAGCCTGGTTCCAGGGCGAGCATCTTGTCGAGCGGCTTTCAGTGCCGGGCTTTCGGTTCGGCCGTCGCCATAAGAGCATTTCGGGCGCGCCCGGCTATTTCAACTTCTATCTGGTCGAAACGCCCGAGGTGCTGACGTCAAAGCCCTATCTTGAGCGGCTCGACCATCCGACGCCGATGACACGCACGATCATGTCGGAGGTGTTCGTCAACATGAACCGCACGGTGTGCCGGCGCACCGTTCGGCGCGGCAGTTTCCGCGGCGCTTTTGCCGTCATCGCCCGGTTCAACCGGAAACCGGATGAGGCGGCGCTGGCGGCCGTTCTGGAAAAACTCACGGCTGACGCCGCTGTCGCCGGCGGAGAAATTTGGATCGCGCTTGATGCCGCCGGCATGCCGGTGTCGATGGAGGAAAAATTGCGCGGCGGCGACAAGAAGATTGCCGGCGCGCTGATGATCGACACGCTTTACCAGGCGGACGCGGAAGCTCTCGGCGCGCAATTGACAAAGCAACTCCCTGACGCCGACATCGGCGTCTTTAGCGTGCTCTGCCAAATCGGGCGAGGTGATCTATGAAAGTTCTGTTGCCGCTTGCGGAGACGATCGCGCAACGTCTGATCGCGCGCCGCGAGTCCATTGCCGTCGCCGAATCCTCGACCGGCGGTCTTATCGCCGCGGCCTTGCTGGCCGTGCCGGGCGCCTCGGCCTATTTTCTCGGCGGCGCGGTGGTCTACACCAAGGCGGCGCGCGCGGCGCTTCTTGGGTTTGGCGATGCGGAGATGGCTGGCATGCGGGCAGCGACCGAACCTTACGCTTTATTCATTGCGCGCCGTGTGCGCGAGCGGCACGGCGCGGTCTGGGGCCTCGGCGAAACCGGCGCCACGGGACCGACCGGCAATCGCTACGGCGATCCGGCCGGTCACACCTGCATCGCGGTTGCTGGCCCGGCGGAGCGCACGATCACGCTGCGCACCGGCAGCGCCGAGCGAATGGCAAATATGGACGCGTTCGCCAAGCGTGCGCTCGATCTGCTTGTGGAAGTCATACCCGCGACTTAGCGCGCGCTATTCGGCGGCTATCGCCATTTCCGATCGCACGATGGCGCGGAAGTCGTCGATCAGCGTCAAACCTTTGGGCGTCTCAACATGCCAGAAGGTCCAGCCATTGCAGGCTTCGAGGCCTTGCGCCAAAGCGCCGATGCGGTGGATCGAGCCGACTGCGTCGCCCAAAGATACCGCGCCGTCGGCGCGCACCAGCGCGCGATGCCGGCGCTTGGCGTCGACGAGGTTGATGCCGGGCGAGATCATGCCGCGCTCGATCAGGGCCGTGAACGGCACGCGCGGCGCCTCGCGCGCCGTCATGAACGTCTTAAGCGACGGCTCGGGCATCGGGTCGATCGCGCCGATGCGCTGCTCGGCCGCAGCTGCGTAATCCGCATCGCGCTCGAAGCCGATGAAACGCCGGCGCAGCCGATGCGCCACGGCGCCGGTGGTGCCGGTGCCGCTGAACGGGTCGAGCACCAGATCGTCAGGCCGTGACGCGGCGAGGATGATGCGCGCCAACAGCGCTTCCGGCTTTTGCGTCGGGTGCAGCTTTTTGCCGTCGCGTCCCTTGAGCCGCTCCTCGCCGGTGCACAGCGGGATGAACCAGTCGGAGCGCATCTGGATGTCGTCGTTGCCCGCCTTGAGGGCCTCGTAGTTGAACGTATAATCGCGCTTATCGGCACTGCGCGCCGCCCAGATAAGGGTCTCATGCGCATTGGTGAAGCGGCGGCCGCGGAAATTCGGCATCGGATTGGATTTACGCCACACAATGTCGTTGAGGATCCAAAACCCCAAATCCTGGAGCACCGTGCCGACGCGGAAAATGTTGTGGTACGAGCCGATCACCCACAGCGTGGCGGAAGGCTTCATCACGCGGCGGCAGGCCATAAGCCAGGCACGCGTGAAATCGTCATAGGTGGAGAAACTGGAAAACTTGTCCCAATCGTCGTCGACCGCATCGACGCGTGAATCGTCGGGACGCTTGAGGTCGCCGTGGAGCTGCAGATTGTACGGCGGATCGGCGAAGACGAGGTCCACGGACTGCGCCGGGAGCTTTGTCATCTCGGCAACGCAGTCGCCGACGACAATGCGCGCGGAGGCGGACGCCTGGGACTCAATACACACGCGGGGCGCCCTTACGGACGCCCCGCGACGCGACACAACCATGACTCAGAACTCTGACTCAGGCGACGCTGGTCGGCGACGCGGGACCTACAACCGACAAGCGGGATCATGCGGGCCCAAGGTAAAAATCGAGTTACTGAAAACGTTTCGGGACTAGGCAATAAATGCCGGGAAACACTTGGTTAATTTGGTCGGAGCGGCCGGCGCTTTGGCACCTTGTTGTGTGCCACGCCGGACATTTTGGAGGAGCAAAAACACATGCGTTGGGATGAATTCCGCCGCTCCAGCAATGTCGAAGACGATCGCGGCGAGAGCGCCGGCGGCGGGTTCGGCATGCCGGGCGGCGCGCACGGTCTCGGCATCGGCACGATCATTATTCTCGGCTTGGTCGGCTGGGCGCTCGGCATCGATCCGAGCGTGCTCATCAACGGCGCGCAAATTCTTTCCGGCGGCGGCCAAGTCGTGCAGCAGGGCGGTCCGCCGCCGGTGGACGACGCTCGGACCGCGGAAACGAAGGATTTCGTCGCCGCGGTGCTCGGCGATACCGAGGATCGCTGGACCGGCATCTTTTCGGGAATGGGACGGACCTATCATCCGCCGCGGCTGCGGCTCTACACCGGGGCGATCGACGGCGGCTGTGGCATGGCGCAATCGGCCATGGGGCCGTTCTACTGCCCGCAGGATAAGGACATCTATCTCGATATGTCGTTCTTCCAGGACATGCAGGACAAATTCAATGCCTGCGCGAGCGACACGGCATGCCGATTTTCGGAGGCCTATGTGATCGCGCACGAGGTCGGCCATCACGTCCAGGACGAGCTCGGTCTTCTCCATACCGTGCAAGCGCAGCAGGCGTCATCGAGCAAGACTGCCGCGAATGCGCTGCAGGTGCGCATCGAGCTGCAGGCGGACTGCTATGCCGGCATCTGGGCGAACCGGGCGCAGCAAACGCACAGTTTCCTCGATCCGGGCGACGTCGATCAGGCGTTGCAGACCGCGTCCGCCATCGGCGACGACCGGCTGCAGAAGGAGATGCAGGGCTATGTGGTGCCCGACAGCTTCACCCACGGCACCTCGGCGCAGCGCAAACGCTGGTTCTCGAACGGCTTCAATTCGGGCCAGCTCTCGGCCTGCGATACGATCTCGGCCGGCACGCTGTAATCCTCGCCTCTCGCCGCACGCGGGGAGAGAAAGGCGCTGCCGCTTGGCAGCGCGCCTACTTGATCCTACAGTGACTTTGTTCAGTGGCGTAAAGGCTTAAGCAATGCCCGGGATTGACGAGACCAAACAATTTGTGCCGCTCAAGCTTGCGGTCCTGACCATCTCCGATACGCGCGATATGAAGGACGACAAGTCGGGGGCGGTGCTGGTGCAGCGCATCGTCGCCGCGGGCCATTACGTCGCCGAACGCAGCATCGTGACCGATGACGTCGAGGCGATCCGCGCGCGGGTCAAGGCCTGGGTCGCCGATCCGATGATCGACGTCATCATCACCACGGGCGGTACCGGCTTCACCGGCCGCGACGTGACGCCGGAGGCGGTCGAGCCGCTGTTCGACAAGAAGATGGACGGCTTCTCGGCGCTGTTTCTGGTGATCAGTTTCCCGAAGATCGGCACCTCGGCGATCCAGTCGCGCGCCACCGCCGGTGTTGCCGGCTCGACGTATATCTTCTGCCTGCCGGGTTCGCCGGGCGCCTGCAAGGACGCCTGGGACGAGATTCTGGTGCACCAGCTCGATTACCGCTACGGCCCGTGCAATTTCGTCGAGATCATGCCGCGACTCGACGAGCATCTGCGCCGGCCGAAGGCGAAGGGCGCTTCGGTTTAGCGGCGCTCACCGCGGTTCGCCGGCGAAGCCTTGCCGCAGCGCCGTCAGCCGGTCGAGAGCTGCGGGCGGCAGCGCGCCTTTAAGCACCGCGGCGAGCGCGTCGTCGAACTGCTGCGGCGCCGCCATGCCGACCAGGATGGTGCCGATCGCCGGTTGCGAGATCGCGAACCGCGTGGCGGCTTCGGTGAGACTAGCGGCAAATCCCTCCTTGATCAGGGGCAGCAGGCGGGCGGCGCGCGCGACATCGCCGTCGTAGCTCATCGCCGATCCGATTGGCGCCGGCGGCGGGCTTGCGATCGGATGACGCTCCGCCGATCCTGACAGCGCGCCGCCGGCGAGCACGCGGATGCCGATGACGCCAGTGCCGGCCGCCTTGGTATGATCGAGCAGCAATCCGTAATCCTGTGCCGGATAGTTCGCCGGCAGCGCGGCAGCGGCGGACGGATTGAGCATATTGTAGACCACCTGCGCGCTGTCGAAGGCGCCGGAATCGATCGCCTGATGCAGCGCCGCCGTGTCGCCGACCGCGGTGAGCCCGAGAAAGCGCGTCTTGCCCGCCTGGCGCAGCCGCTCGAACGCCGGCACCACCTCGCCGAGCACCTGCCGGATGCTGAGCGCTTCGCCGCCGCCGGTCGCGGTGATCGCATTGTGCAGGTGGAAGATGTCGACCCGATCGAGCCGAAGCCGCGCCAGGCTGCCTTCGAGCGACTTTGCCACGGCCTCGGCTATGCGGCCGAAGTCGGCAGGCGGCACGCGGACCTTGGTGCCGACGACCATGTTGGCGGGTTTGAGCTTTTGCAGGACGCGGCCGAGATTCTTTTCGGATTCGCCGTTGCCGTACTGCACCGCGGTGTCGAAGTAGTTGACGCCCGCGGCGATGGCGCGTGCGACGGTGCGCTCCTGGTCGAGAGGCTCGCCACGCACCATCAGTCCGCCGACCGCGCCGCAGCCGAAGCCGAGCACCGAGAGCCGCATCCCGGTGCGACCGAATACCCGCATCTCCATTGCCGTTCCTCCGCCTGGGCGCCGCAGACCGCCGCACAATACCCGAAGTTGCGCCGGGCGCAGCGATTGGCGCGCGCTAAGCGCTAAAGCGCACCGCGATTTCGCTGAGCGGCGGCCGCGGCCGATCCTCCGGCGCCCCCGGCGGCCTGCCGATGTGAATAAAGCCCGCGATCCGCTCATGCGGCGCCAGGCCAAGCGCATCGAGCACGCTACGGTCGTACGCGTACCATTCGGTGATCCAGTTTGCCCCGTAACCCATCGCGTGCGCGGCGAGCACAAGGCTCATCGTGGCGGCGCCGGCGGAGAGCACCTGCTCCCATTCCGGAATTTTCACGTGCGGGCCGGCGCGGCTGACCACGGCGATGACGAGCGGCGCGCGCAACAGCCGATTGCGCTCGGCCTCGACGTGTTCTGGCTTGGCGTCCGGATACTTGGTCCGAAAAGCGGCGGCAATTGCCGCGCCGGCCGAACGCCTCGCCTCGCCCTCGAACACGATGAAGCGCCACGGCGCGAGCTTGCCGTGATCGGGCACCCGCGACGCGACGGTCAGGAGCGTGTCGATTTCCGCCGCGGACGGCGCGGGTCCGGCGAGTTCGACGGCTTTGAACGAACGCCGAGTGGTGAGGAGTTCAAGGGCATCGGGCATGGACGGGCGATTATCCTCGCTGTGAGAATGAAAGAACATGCAACTGACGATACGGATGGGCGCTGACCTGGGCAATACGCCGGACGCGGCGTTGGGGCGTAGGTCAGAGTTCCAGATCCCAGTGCTCGCTGACGACCGGCTGGCTCCAGCTCACACGTTCCTCGCTGCGCGTGAGCTTGAATCCGGCTTTCTGATAAATATGACGCGCGGCGGTGAGCACGCTATGCGTCCACAATGTGATCTTCTTATAGCCGGCGTCGCGGGCAAATCCGATACATTCATCGATGAGCCGCGCGCCGAGCCTGAGCCCGCGCGCCTTCGGATCGACCAGCAGCAACCGGATGCGCGCGACCATAGCCGAGTCCGCCACCAAAAAAACGCAGCCGACATTTTCGCCGTCCATTTCCGCGATCCAGCAGCGCTCGCGCTGCGGATCGCTCTTGTTGGCGAAGTCGGCGACGATTTGGGCGCACACGCCTTCGAACGGCTCGATCCATTGATATTCCTGGGCGTAGAGCTCGGCATGGCGTTTGACGACCCAGCCGAAATCGCCGGGCCGCGGCGAGCGCAAAGTATAGCTTTGGTCCGGCGCAGGCGCCTGCAAGGCTGACTTCGAACTGGCCGCCGAGCAGCGTTTGGATCGTGTTCATCGCCGCGATCAGCCGGAGCTGGTCCTCGGTCCCAAGCTTGCCGAGCATCGCCCCGGTATCGCGCTGCGACCTCATCTCCAGCGGCGCGTAATCTTTGCGGCCGCGCGGCGACAGGGTCAGATGGCTTTGCCGGCCGTCGCTCGCCGACGCCGTGCGCCGGATCAGCCCGCGCTTTTCGAAATTGCGCAACACGCGGGACAGATAGCCGGCATCGAGATCGAGCGCGCGGCCGATCTCGGTTGCCGTCGGCGCGCCGTTGCGCGCGATCTCATAAAGCACGCGCGCCTCGCCGAGCGAATAGCGGCTGTCGAGGAAGGTTTTGCGCAATACGCCGATCTGCCGCGTGTAGAAGCGGTTGAAACCGCGCACCGCGGCGACACGATCTTCCGCGACGCGATTTTCGGCGCTGCGCCCGTGGTTCCGGCTGGCCATGGCGGAAGTTTCAGCCAGATACTTGACTAAGTCAAGTATCTGGCCCGAACGCCTGGGTGCTCAATTTGACGATCTGCCGCCGCCCGACGCGGCGCAGGAGGTCATGTTCGGGATCGTCGGCGGCCGCGGAATGGCCGCCGACGGCTTTATAAAAGTCCTGGCCGATCAGCAGACCCTGCTCGGGTCGCGGCGTGGCGCCGAGCGTTGCCGCGATCGAGCGCAGGAACTCGCCCAGCGCCGATGGCGTGCCGCCGCGCCGAAACACGGCCGCTTTCGCTTGCCGCCCGCGCTGCAGAAAGCGCCCCACTTCATCCGTCCACGGTGTGTCGAGCACGATACCCGGCCGCAGGAACATCAGCCACGGCGCACGCGCCGCAGCCGCAGCCGTCTTGAGCCTTCCGGCGAGCAGACCTTCGAGCGCCAGGAAATTGCAGCCGGCGACATCGGCGACGGCGGCGGTGTCGTCGTGCGAGCCGCCGTCGGCAATCAGCACTTCGGTAATGAGGCCCGCCGTAGCGCCCGTCACCAGCGCGGCAAGCGTCGATACCAGCGCGCGCTCCGAATTCCGCGTCGGGATGATGACGCTCAGCATCTGCCGCGGCTTGAGCCTGCTCCCTGAAAGGTTGCCGTTCCTAGGGCTGAATAGTCCCTGCGCCAGCGGCCTCCAAGGCTTGTTTATAGGCAGTGTTCAGGAAAAATTGTTCTTGTTTTGTTCTATTGCTGGCGTTAGCTTCGGCGGAGGAGTTGCCAATGAGTTGTTCATCCGCGTTGCGACGCCCGCCGGCACCGCTGCCCTCCGCGCCGGCGGGCGATTTGGGTACCGCAGTCGACCGCGAGCGCCGCCGCGGGCGCGGCACGGTGTCGAACGCGTCCGGGCGCTTCGAGCCGCTGGCCCGCGTTACCTTCGATGACGGCTGGCAGCGCATCGAGGACTTGCCGCCGTTCAAGACGACGGTGACGGTCGACGCGACGCGCAAGATCATCGCCCGCAATGACTCGCCCGATATTTCCTTCGACCAGTCGATCAATCCCTACCGCGGTTGCGAACACGGCTGCGTTTACTGTTACGCGCGGCCGAGCCACGCCTATCTCGGGCTGTCGCCGGGGCTCGATTTCGAATCCAAGCTATTGATGAAGCCCCAGGCTGCGGAATTGCTCGAGCGCGAATTGTCGGCGCCGAACTACGTGCCGAAAGTCATCGCGCTGGGCTCGAACACCGATCCCTATCAGCCGATCGAGCGCCGCTATCAGATCACGCGCCGCATCCTCGAAGTTTTGGAGCGCGCCGGCCATCCAGTCGGTATCGTCACCAAATCGGCGCTGGTGTTGCGCGATCTCGATATCCTCACGCGGATGGCCAAGCGCGATCTGGTCAAGGTCGCGATCTCAGTCACGACGCTCGATGCGAAATTAGCGCGCACTATGGAGCCGCGCGCCTCGACGCCGCCGCGCCGTCTCGATGCCTTGCGGCAATTGGTGGCGGCGGGCGTGCCGGCTTCGACCTTGGTCGCTCCTGTCATCCCGGCGATCAACGACGCCGAGTTGGAGCGCATTCTCGAAGCGGTGGCGGAGACCGGCGTGCGCCACGCCGGCTATGTGCTGCTTCGCCTGCCGTTGGAAATACGCGACCTGTTCCGCGAATGGCTGACCGAGAATTTCCCCGACCGTGTCGAGCATGTGTTCAAGCTCATCCGCGACACGCGCGGCGGCAAGGACAACGACTCGACGTTCGGCAAGCGCATGACCGGCTCCGGCCCGATCGCCTGGATGATCGGGCGGCGCTTTGAGGTCGCCTGCGAACGGCTCGGCTTCAACTTAACGAGCGTCAAGACCACGATCGAGCATTTCCGGCCGCCGCGGCCGGCGACCCAACAGCTCAATCTGTTCGGCTGAGACCGCGTCGTCCCGGCGGTCCGCGATGAGGCGCGGGCGTTGCGGACCGCGCAGCGGCGTGGTCATCATAGCCGCATGAGTCGCAATGGAACGAATGCACGCGCGGCTGCGCGGCTGCCGCTTGGCGAGCGGGAAATCGTGCGGCCGACGTTTCGCCGCGAGCGCACCGCGCTCAAGCGCGGGATCTGGCCGGTTGCCGGGTGCGACGAAGCCGGCCGCGGGCCGCTCGCCGGACCGGTCGTTGCCGCTGCCGTGATCCTCGATCCGGACGATATTCCGCGCGGGCTCGACGACTCGAAACGGCTCACGCCAGAACGGCGGGAAGTCCTCTACGAGCGCATCTGCGCGCGGGCGCAGGTTGCCGTGGCGATGGCGCCGCCGTCGCGCATCGATCGCGACAATATCTTGCGCGCGTCGCTGTGGGCGCTCGCCCGCGCCGTCGCCGCGCTGCCGGTGAGACCGCGTCTCGTTTTCGTCGACGGCCGCGACCGCATCGATGCCGGCTGCGATTGCCAGGCCGTCGTCGGCGGCGACGGCATCGTCGCCTCGATCGCTGCTGCGTCCATCGTCGCCAAGGTGACGCGCGACCGGCTGATGGCCTGCCTCGGCGCCGCCTATCCCGGCTACGGTTTCGAACGCCACATGGGCTACAGCGTGCCCGAGCATTTCGCGGCGCTCGACCGGCTCGGCCCGACGATTCACCACCGGCGTTCGTTCTCGCCGGTGGCCGGTGCGCTCGGCCTGACCGATGACGCAGCCGACGCGGCGCGCGCCGCCGTATTGCCACTCTAGTCCGGCCGCCGTATAGGGCAGCGCCAAACGATCGCTTGGCGTTGCTGCACCGGGTGGCCGCCGAGTCTGATGTTATTTGCCAATGTTTTACGTCCCCCTTTACGTCGAATTGCTGCGCTCGCGCCCGCTGCTGGTGTTCTGGCCGGCCGCGCTGCTGCAGGCCGCGGTCTGGATCGCGGTGCCGATGCTGTTTTACGCGGCGCCGCCTGAGGGTCTGGCGCAGCTTCTCGCCGTCGGTCACGAATTCCACTTCGATGCCGGTGTCGGCCCGCCGCTGGCCTATTGGCTCGCCGAGATCGCGTTCCGCGGCGCCGGCCTGTTCGGCGTCTATGTGCTGGCGCAGATTTGCGTGGTGACGACCTATTGGTGCGTGTTTGCGCTGGGCCGCGCCATCGTCGGTCCGACGCACGCGACCATGGCCGTGCTGCTGATGGTCGGCATTTCGCTGTTCACGGTGCCGTCGCCGGATTTCGGCCCGCCGATTCTGGCCATGGCGCTGTGGGCCGTGGTGCTGCTGCACTATTGGCGGGCGGCGATCGAGCACGAGCGACGATCGTGGTACGCGCTCGCCGTTGCGGCGGCGCTCCTGCTCCTCACCAGTGACGCGGCTCTGATCCTTCTTGGCGCGCTCGTCGTCTTCACCGCCGTCACGCAGCGCGGCCGCGCGGCGCTCGACGCGATCGAAGCCTGGGTCGTGGCGCTGGCGCTCGTTCCTTTTCTCTTCCTCCATCTCGTCTGGCTCGACGGCATGGGCAACGCCCTCATCCCGGCGCTCGCGCGATTGCGTGACGCAGCTCTGGCCGATGCGAACACGGCGGCGTGGCTCCGGCTGCTGGCGGCGCTCATCCTCGCCCATGTCGGGCTTGCCATCCTGCTGGTGCTGGCTGGCGGCTGGCCGCGCGTACGCGCAAGCCCGGCGCCGCCGCTCGGCCGCCCGCCGGTCGATCCTTTCGCGGTGACCTATGTGAAGGTTTTCGCGCTGGCGCCGGGATTGCTGGCGACGATCGCCGCTGTCCTGCTCGGCCGCGCGCTGCCGGCCGGCGGTGCGGCGCCGCTGGTCGTGCTGTCGGGGCTCGCGCTCGTGATCGCCGCGGGCGACAGCATCGCGCTCTATCACCAGCGCATTCTCGGCTTCGCCTGGGGCGGCCTCCTGATCGTGCCGGCGATCTTCGTGCCGATCCTGATCGTGCTGTTGCCGTGGACGGCGGGCATGGATTTGAAAGTGGCGCAACCGGCGAACGCCATGGGCCGTTTCTTCGCCGATAGTTTCGAACGCCGCACCGGGCAGCCGCTCGCCGTCGTCACCGGCGATCCGCGGCTTGCCGCGCTGGTTGCGCTCGCCGCGCCGAGCCGGCCGAGCGTGTTCTTCGACGCCGACCCGGCGCGCTCGCCGTGGGTCACTGCCGACGACATTCGCAAGAAGGGCGCCGTCGTGGTTTGGCTCGCCGCCGACACGACGCCGACGCCGCCGCCCGACATCAAGGCGTATTTTCCCGATCTCGTCGCCGAAGTGCCGCGCGCGTTCGACCGGCCGGTGCAGGGCAGGCTGCCGGTATTGTGGATCGGCTGGGGCGTGATCAGGCCGGGCAGCGTCGCGGCGGCGGCGCGTTAAGGGCCGTACCGAGTACCGTCCTCAAATTCCTCGATCAAAGTCGAAAAGAAATTTGATCGAGGTCCGCTATGTTTCAAAGAGCGGACTTATGGCCGCCGTCGGGAAATTTCCGCTAGAGGCCATTACGCGAGATGAAGCCGTTGCGCTTGGATTGAAGACTGCAGCAACCTAATAAGGCAGTATCCGGATGCCGGTCTTGGGGGCGTAGCGATGCCAATGGTCGCGCATGTTGCGTCGGGGCGGGCTATTGTTACGGGAGCAACAGCATGACTGACGAACCCCCGGAACAGGGCGGCATGAAGGTCGTCAGACTTTATGCAGACGCCTTAGGAGAAAGTCGATTCGAGACTACGACAGTGCCGATGGCGCTCAAAGAGTTCGCGCCTCCTGCCGCTCCACTCCATGTAAGCGAACCCCAACCGGCCCAGAATTACGTCGTCTTAGAAGTCGGCGCCAAATGGCAAGGGGCGACATCGCACCCGTCACCAGCCCGAATGATGGCGTTCAGTTTATCAGGTTGCACTCGCGTGACGGCAAGCTCGGGTAAATCGCACACATTCGTGGCGGGCGATTGTTTGCTACACGACGATATCTCCGGCAAGGGGCATAGCACTGAAGTCATATCGGACGTGCCCGCCCGATGGGTATTTATCCGCATCCCAAATTAGGTCAACTACGCCGCCACTATGTGCCAGACGGGTCACGAGTCGACATCACGCCTTCGAATTTCGATGTCTGCTTTACCCCCGAAAGCGGATCAGCGGTACACCTGTAAAAAGAACCGACGGGCCGCCATGGGCGGCCGGGCGGCTCCTAATGATACGCCGCGCCCTCGCGGACTTTGCCGCGGAACAGCCAATAGGTCAGCGCGGTATAGCCGAGCACGATCGGCAACAGCACCAGCGTGCCGATCAGCATGAAGATCTAACTCGACGGCGCCGCGGCGGCGTCGTGGATGGTCAGCGTCGGCGGCACGATATAGGGGAAGGTGGAGATAACGAGGCCGAGATAGCCGAGCAAAAATAACGCAACGGTCGCGAGAAACGGCGCGACTTCGCGCCGCGCCGCGATCCAGCGCCACTGCGCGAGGGCGACCAGCGCCGTGACGATCGGCACCGGCGCTAGATAGAAGAGGTTGGGCATCGTCAGCCAGCGCTGCGCGATGCGCGGGAAGGCGAGCGGCGTGTAGATGCTGACCACCGCCATGAAGACGAGCACGGCGATCAGCAGCACTTTCGCCTTGGCCGCGGCGCGGACCGCCATGTCGCCGTCGGTCTTGAGCATCAGCCAAGTCGCGCCGAGGAGCGCGTAGCCGGCGACGACGCCGAGCCCACACAACAAGCCGAACGGCGTCGCCCAGTCGAGCGGGCCGCCGGCATAGGCGCCGTTCTCGATTTTCACGCCCTGCACCAACCCGCCCAGCACAAAGCCCTGGCACAAGCCGGCGAGCGTGGAGCCGCCGGCGAAGACCGCGTTCCACAGCGGCTTGCCCTGGGCGATGGAGCGAAACTCGAAGGTGACGCCGCGAAACACCAACGCCAGCAGCATGATCATCAGCGGCAAGTAGAAGGCCGGCATGATGATCGAATAAGCGCGCGGAAAGGCAACCAGGAGGCCGCCGCCGCCGAGCACCAGCCAGGTCTCGTTGCCGTCCCAATACGGCGCGATCGAAGCGAGCATGCGGTCGCGCTCGGCGTCATCCTTGGCGAACGGAAACAACATGCCGATGCCGAGGTCGAAACCGTCGAGCACGACATAGAACGCCACCGCCACGCCGATCAGCGCGGCCCAGATCAGAGGGAGGAGCGTGGCAACGTCCATGGTGAGGTTCATGGCGATGGTTCAGATCTCGAATGTCGGATGGCCGGAGGCAAGCTGCAGCGTGCGTTCGGGCGATCCCGTTTCTTGGATGCCGCGCGTGATCAGCCGGTTGATGAAATAGATGCCGAACGAGAACACGACGCCGTAGACCAGAATAAAGAGGCCGAGCGTAATCGCGATGCTTGCCCCCGGCACCGGCGAAACCGCATCCGCGGTGCGCAGGATGCCCTGCACGATCCACGGCTGGCGGCCGCTCTCGGTCACGATCCAGCCGGAAATGACGGCGACGAAGCCGGCCCACCAGGTCTGCGCCACCAGTTTGAGATACCAGCGCGTCTCGAACAGCCGTCCGCGCCACAACAGCCACGCGCCGAACCAGGCCGCGGCGATCATGTAGAGACCGATCGCCACCATGATGCGAAAGCCGAAGAAGACGTTCGGCAGCGGCGGACGATCCTGCGGCGGCACGTCCTTCAATCCCGGGAACAGGCCGTCCCATTGCCGCGTCACGAGGAGCGAGGCGATATGCGGCACCGAGATCGAATAGAGATTGCTTTCGGTGGTTTCGTCCGGCCAGGCGAAGAACTCGAACGGCGCCGGCTTGCTGCCGTCCCAATGCGCCTCCATGGCGGCAATCTTGGTCGGCTGATACTTCAGCGTGTTCTCGGCGTGCAGATCGCCGATGATGAGCTGCAGCGGCGCCAGCACTGCCGTCAGCGAGATCGCCATGCGCAGCATGGTGCGGGCTTCCTCGATATGGCGACCGGTCAACAGATAGCGGGCGCCGACCGCGATGCCGACGAAGCCCCCGGTGAGCAGCGAAGCATTGAGCATGTGGGCGAGCCGATAGGGAAAGCTCGGATTGAAGATGATCGCCCACCAGTCCGCCGGATAGACGATGCCGGCTTCGATCGTGTAGCCGGCCGGCGTCTGCATCCAGCTGTTCGCCGCCAAAATCCAAAATGCCGACAGCGTCGTGCCGAAGGCGACCATCACACCGGAAAATACGTGCAGCCAGCGCGGCACGCGGTCGCCGCCGAACAGCAATACGGAGAGAAATGACGCCTCGAGAAAGAACGCGGTCAAGACCTCATAGCCGATCAACGGGCCGACGACGTTGCCGGCTACCGTCGAGAAACGGCTCCAATTGGTGCCGAATTGATAGGACAGGACGATGCCGGACACGACGCCCATCGCAAACGACACGGCGAAAATCTTGGTCCAGAACGCGGCAAGCCGCTTGTAGCGCTCCGCCCCGGTCCAGCCCCACAGCAGTTCGAGGGTGGCGAGATAGATCGCGATCCCGATCGTAAAGGTCGGGAAAATTATGTGGAACGAGACGGTGAAGGCGAATTGCAACCGCGCCAGCAGAACCGGATCGAGGTGCATACGGAACTCCGTCACCTGCGGCCGTAAATCGCCTATAATATGGGCGCAGTCGGGCGATGGGGGAAGGCCATGAATCAGGCGGCGGGCGGCGTCGGCATCGACAGTGCGGATAAGCCGCAATCCATGCTCAATCGCATATTCGGCCTGGACAGATCGGGCAGCAATGTCCGCACCGAATTCATCGCCGGCCTGACCACGTTTTTGACGATGGTCTATATCGTCTTCGTCAATCCGCAGATCCTCGGCAACACCGGCATGGACAAGGGCGCGGTGTTCGTCGCGACCTGCATTGCGGCGGCGGTCTCAACGATGGTGATGGCGCTGTACGCCAATTACCCGATCGCGCTGGCGCCCGGCATGGGACTCAATGCGTTCTTCGCCTTTAGCGTCGTTTTGACGATGAAATACACTTGGCAGCAGGCGCTTGCCGCGGTGTTCTGTTCCGGCGTGATCTTCTTTCTGATTTCGATTTTTCGCGTTCGCGAATACATCATCAATTCGATTCCGAAAAATCTGAAGCTCGCGATATCCGCCGGCGTCGGATTGTTTCTCGGCATTATCGCGCTCGAAGAGTCGAAGATCGTGGTGGCGTCGCCGGCGACGCTGGTGACGCTCGGCGATCTGCGCAACCCGGTCGCGATCCTGTGCCTGCTCGGTCTCGTGCTGATCACGGCGCTGAATTATCGGCGCATTATCGGCGGCACGCTGATCGGCATCCTGATCGTCACCGTGATCGGCATTCCGCTTGGACTGGCAAAGTTCAGCGGCGTGGTCGCGGCGCCGCCGTCGCTGGCTCCGACGTTTTTGCAGCTCGATTTCTCGCGCGTGATGGAAGGCTCGTTCCTGATCGTGATCTTCAGCTTCCTGTTCGTCGACGTGTTCGACAATGCCGGCACGCTGATCGGCGTCACCCACCGCGCCGGCCTAACCGATGCCGAGGGCAATCTGCCGCGCATGAAGCAGGCGCTGATCGCCGACAGTTTTGCCGCCATGTTCGGTTCGCTGATCGGCACCTCGACGACGACCAGCTATATCGAGAGCGCGGCCGGCGTCGCCGCCGGCGGCCGCACCGGGCTCACGGCGTTCTTCGTCGCGATCTTCTTCCTGGCGGCGTTATTCTTCGCGCCGCTCGCCGGCATGGTGCCGGCCTATGCGTCGTCCGCGGCGCTCTTGTATGTCGCCTGCGTCATGGCGCGCGGGCTCGCCGAGATCGACTGGGACGACATCACCGAAGCGGCGCCCGCGGTGGTCGCCGCGATCACCATGCCGCTCACCTACTCGATCGCCACGGGCATCGGATTGGGCTTCATCACCTATGCGCTGTGCAAGCTCATCGCCGGCAAATTCGCCGACGCCAAGCCCGCCGTGCTGGTGCTGGCGCTGATCTTCGCGATCAAGTTCGCGGTGGGATGAGCTCACCCGCCAGCGCCTTCTTGAGCGCCAGAAAATCCCGCCAGGCGAAGCGCTTTTGCAACGGGCTGCGCAGCAGGAAGGCGGGGTGGAACGTTGCCAGCGCGCGGATTTCGCGGGTGCCGGTATCGTAGGGATACCAGCGTCCCCGCGCGCGCGTAATACCTTCCTTGATGGCGAGCAGTGTTTGCATCGCCGGGCCGCCGAGGCAGACGACGAAATCGGGATTCGCCAGCTCGATCTGGCGGCGGATGAACGGCAGGCAGATCGCGGTCTCCTGCGGCGTCGGCGTGCGATTGCCGGGCGGCCGCCACGGCACGACATTGGCGATGTAAGCCGAGGTACGATCGAGCCCGATCGCCGCCATCATGAGATCGAGCAATTTGCCGGAACGGCCGACGAAGGGACGGCCGACGATATCTTCGTCGTAGCCGGGCGCCTCGCCGACGAACATGACGCGGCTTTGCGGATTGCCGTCGGCGAAAACGAGCTGCGTCGCCGTGGCGCGCAACGCGCAGCCTTCGAACGTTTCAAGGAGCGCACGCAACTCGTCGAGCGTCTGCGCAGTCCGCGCCGCCTCGCGCGCCGCCATGGCCGCTGCCTCGGGAGAGGCAGGCGCGATCGCCGTCGCGCGCACTTTTCCCTCCGCTGAAAGGGGAGGGCCGGATCGTCGAAGACGATCCGCGGTGGGGTGTTGCAAAAAGCGGCTGTCCGCGCTGCTGGCGCCCACCCGGGCAGTTTCGCTGTCCGGCCGCAGCCCTGCAGGAGGAGGTAACGTCTCTTCCGCCATGCGGTCGACCGGCTCCTCGCCGATGAGGGCGTCGGCCCCGGCATCGAGGTAGAAGGCGATGAGTTCGCGCGCGTCCTTGGTCCCGGGAGTCATGGCTGGGGGCGATTCATAATCGATGCGGTGCGGCTAGGCGAGCCGCCGTAAGCATGAAACATTCTCGGCGCTATCGTTGGCGCGATTTGCCGAAACGATCGAGGCATCGGAGCAGGTGAGCATGGCGCGATACAAGGTCATGGTGGGCGATAATTTCCATGTCGACGACGAGACCGAGCGCGCGGATTATGGGACTTTTTCGACCGCCGCCGAAGCGCTGCAAGCCTGCCGCGACGTCGTCGACGACTCGCTGCTGTGGGAATACGTCGAGGGCGCAACCGCAAAACAGCTCTACGACCGCTACGCGGATTTCGGCGACGACCCTTTTGTGATGGCGCTCGACGGCGCACCGAAGGTCGAATTCGCCGCCCGCTCTTACGCCAGGCAGCGCGCCATGGAACTCAGCGCACCGGGCGAGACGGGCGCACAGCTGCGGCAAACGCTGCAAGAGCGCAAAGACTTGCGCTTGCGCGAACGCACGACGCAGCGATTGTCAGCCGGTCAAAATCGTGAACAATCATCCACTGTCGCCCGGGATACGGAGCCTGCCATGAACACACCGGAGCTTCCGGCCCGCGAAGCGATGGAATTCGACACCGTGATCGTGGGCGCTGGGCCTGCGGGCCTTGCCGCCGCGATCCGCCTCAAACAACTCGCGCCGGACAGGTCGGTCGTCGTGGTCGAGAAGGGTTCCGAGGTCGGCGCGCACATTCTCTCCGGCGCGGTGATCGATCCGATCGGCCTCGACCGCCTCATTCCGGAATGGCGGGGCGAAGACACCCCGATCAACACCGCGGTCACTTCGGATCGCTTTTACGCGCTCGGCGCCTCGGGCGCGCTGCGGCTGCCGCTCGCTCTGATGCCGCCGCTGATGAGCAATCACGGCAACTTCATCGTCTCGCTCGGCGATGTCTGCCGCTATCTCGCCAAGAAGGCCGAGGCGCTCGGCGTCGAAATCTATCCGGGGTTTGCCGCGGCGGAAGTCTTGTTCGAGAACGACGCCGTCGCCGGCATCGCCACTGGGGACATGGGGGTCGCCAAGGACGGTCATCACAAGCCCGGTTTTGCCCGTGGCATGGAGCTGCGCGGCAAATATACGCTGTTCGCCGAAGGCGCGCGCGGCAGCCTGTCCAAGGTGCTGATCGAACGCTTTGCGCTTTCGCGCGATCGCGAGCCGCAAAAATTCGGCATCGGGTTGAAGGAACTATGGCAGGTGGCACCCGAACAACACCGCAAGGGCCTCGTCCAGCACACGCTCGGCTGGCCGCTCGGCAATCGCACCGGCGGCGGCTCGTTCATCTATCATTTCGACGACAATCTGGTCGCCGTCGGTTTCGTCGTCCACCTCAACTACCGCAATCCGTATCTTTCGCCGTTCGAGGAGTTTCAGCGCTTCAAGACGCATCCCTTGATCCGCGACACTTTCGCCGGAGGGAAACGGATCTGTTACGGCGCCCGCGCCATCACCGAGGGCGGCTGGCAGTCGGTGCCGAAACTGACGTTTCCCGGCGGCGCGCTGATCGGCTGCGCCGCGGGCTTCGTCAACGTGCCGCGCATCAAAGGCAGTCACAACGCGATGCTGTCCGGCATGCTCGCGGCCGAACATGTCGTCGCGGCGCTGGGCGAAGGCCGCGGCAATGACGAACTGTCCGGTTACGAAAGTGCCTGGCGCTCTTCGCCGATCGGTCGCGATCTATGGCGGGTGCGCAACGCCAAGCCGTTATGGTCGAAGCTCGGCACCGCGGCCGGCATCGCGCTCGGCGGGCTCGACATGTGGACCTCGACGCTCGGCTTTTCGCTGTTCGGCACGCTCAAGCACGGCAAGCCCGATTATGCGACGCTCGAGCCTGCGGCGAAATGCCGGCGCATCGCCTATGCCAAGCCGGACGGCAAGCTGACTTTCGACCGGCTGGCATCGGTTTATTTGTCGAACACCAATCACGAGGAAGATCAGCCGGTTCATCTTCTGGTGCGCGACGGCGCATTGCAAAAATCGTCGGAGCACGACGTCTATGCCGGTCCGTCGGCGCGCTATTGTCCGGCCGGCGTCTATGAATGGGTCGAGGAAGCCGGTCAGCCGCGCTTTGTGATCAACGCGCAAAATTGCGTCCACTGCAAAACCTGCGACATCAAGGACCCGAACCAGAACATTACCTGGGTGCCGCCCGAAGGCGGCGGCGGCCCGAATTATCCGAATATGTGAGTCAGTCGCCGCGGCATTGTGTTCCGGCGACACTGCCGCGATTTTGCCTCCGTTCAGGCCTAAAGGCCCGTGTCGCGGGGACGCAGGATGACGGGGTCTGGCTTTGTGTCCTTGCGGGCGTGCGGCAAAAAGGTCATTCTCGCGCGGATTTAAAAGCGGCATCGGGTGCTCGATTCCCCTTTCGCCGACCGCGTTCGGCACCCGAACCAGTTCGCCAATGGAGCTCTCGTGACTTATTCGCTGCCCCGGCATGCCGCCATCGTCGGCATCGCCTTCGCCCTTAGCCTTTCATCAGCGCTCGCCGCCGAAACGCCGGCGCAACAGCAGCTCTCTCCCGAAAACGCCGCCGGCAGTTATCTGGCCGCCCGCCATGCTTCGACGGAGCGCGACGAGGGCGCAGCCGCTGCCTATTATCTCGACGTCTTGAAGCTCGATCCGCGCAATTCCGATCTCCTCAGCCTGGCATTTCTCTCGGAGCTCACCGACGGCGATATCGATGGGGCGAGCAAACTCGCCGACCGGCTGCTTGCGATCGATCACAGCGATCGCATCGCGCGGCTCGTCGTCGGCATACGGGAACTGAAGGCGAAGCATTATTCGCTGGCGCGGGAGGATTTTTCTCAGTCGGTGCGCGGACCGGTGACCGACCTGACCGCGACGCTGTTGTCGTCCTGGGCGCTCCAAGGCTCGGGCGATACCCGCACGGCGATCGACACTATGGACAAGCTCTCCGGGCCGGACTGGTACGGTATCTTCAAGGATCTGCATGCCGGGCTCATTCTCGATCTCGCGCACGACACCAAGGGCGCCGGCAAGCGCTACGCGAGCGCGTATAAGGCCGACCCCACCGCTTTGCGCACGGTGGAGGCCTATGGCCGCTATCTGTCGCGCACCGCCGACAAGGACGATGCGCTGAAGGTTTATCAGGACTTCGCCAAGGAGCTGCCGAACCATCCGGTCGTCGACGAGGAGACGAAACAGATTTCCGACGGCGAGAAGCTGCCGTCGATCGTCAATTCGCCTCAAGCCGGCGCCGCCGAGGCGCTGTACGGGATCGGCGCTTCGATCGGACGCCGCGGCGGGGAGGATCTCGCGATCATCTACCTGCAGCTTGCGCTTTATCTAGAGCCGACCCACGCGATGGCGCTGCTTTCGCTCGGCGATCTCTACGAGGACCTCAAGAAGCCGGATCTCGCGATCAAAGCCTACGAGCGGGTGCCCGCGAGTTCGCCGCTGTCGCGCAACGCGCAAATTCAGATGGCCGTCGATCTCGACGCGCTCGATCGCACCGACGAAGCCAAGAAGCTCCTTGATCGCGTGATCGCCGACCATCCCAAAGACACCGAGGCGATCATCGAGCTCGGCAACGTTGAGCGCGGCCGCAAGGATTTTGCCGACTGCGCGGATACCTATACCAAGGCCATCGACACGGTGCCTAATCCGCAGAAATCGAACTGGGTGGTGTTCTACTTCCGCGGCATTTGTTACGAGCGTTCGCACCAGTGGCCGCTCGCCGAAGCCGACATGCAGAAAGCGTTGCAGCTCTATCCGGATCAGCCGCTGGTGCTCAATTATCTCGGCTATTCGTGGGTCGACAAAGGCGTCCATCTCGACGCCGGCATGGACATGATCCGCAAAGCCGTCGAGCAGCGGCCGGACGACGGCTATATCGTCGATTCGCTGGGTTGGGCGTATTTCCGCACCGGCAATTACGACGAGGCGGTCAAGAACCTCGAGCGCGCCGTGGAGCTCAAGCCTGAAGACCCGACGATCAACGATCATCTGGGCGATGCCTATTGGCGGGTCGGAAGGACACTGGAAGCGCACTTCCAATGGTCGCAGGCGATCGACCTCAAGCCCGATGCGGAAGACCTGCCCAACATCGAGGCCAAGGTCAAAAACGGATTGCCCCCCGATACGTCTTCCGCGGCCGATGCCAGCAAGCCGCCTTCGCCGGCGGACGCCGAGAAGGCAAATTCGGCAGCGGACGCCGACAAGGCTAAGAAGACCGGCAACGGCGGGTGAGGGGCCTCTTTGCCCGTTCCGCTCATTGAGAACGCGCCGGCGAAGGTCAATCTGACGCTGCGGGTGCTCGGCCGTCGCGCCGACGGCTACCACGAGATTTCGAGTCTGGTCGCGTTCGCGGATTTCGGCGATCGGCTCAGCTTGAATCCGGGGACCGAACTGTCGCTCAAAGTTCACGGGCCGCGCGCTGCGCAAGCCGGCGACGGCGCCGACAATCTCGTGCTCAAGGCGGCTCGCGCGCTCGCGGCGCGGGTTCCCGGCATCGTTTTGGGCGCGTTCGATCTTGAAAAGAATTTGCCGGTTGCCGCCGGTATCGGCGGCGGATCGGCCGATGCGGCCGCGGCGCTGCGGCTGGTCGCGCGGGCCAACGCTCTTTCGCTCGACGACCTGCGGATTGCCGAGGCGGCACGCGCCTCCGGCGCCGATGTGCCGGTCTGTCTCGACCCCCGGCCGCGCATGATGCACGGCATCGGCGAGAAGCTGTCCGCACCGCTTGTTCTGCCACCGCTTCACGCCGTGCTGGTCAATCCCGGTGTTGCGCTGGCGACCAAGGATGTTTTTGCCGGATGGACGGCCTCCGCCCACCCCATCGCACCGTTCGACCTCACGGCGCCCGCCAAAGACCACGAGCAGTTTCTGCACGGTCTCGCCGGGCACGCGAACGACCTTGAAGACGCGGCGATGAAGCTTGCGCCGGTCATCGCCGAGGTCGTCGCGGCGCTGCGCGAACTTTCAGGTTGCCGCCTGGCGCGGATGTCGGGCTCCGGCGCGACCTGTTTTGGCTTGTTCGATACGGCCGCGGGGGCGCGGAGTGCGGCGCAGGCGTTGAGCAGCAAATATCCCGATTGGTGGGTCCACGCGGGCAAACTGGGCGACGCGCGTTAACGCCCGCTCAAAACCGGAAGCCGAACATTCTAAACGGCAGACGAAAACTAAACCGGTTCGGATAGCGGCTTTGCTGTTCGGCAATGCCGCCGACAGTTCCGACACTACTGAAGCTGATAGTTGGCGCCGACGGCGGCGCATTCATCGCGCTCGCCGGCGCGGCCTGTGGGTTTGGCTGCCGAACAACGCTTCACGGTGCGCGCGAGTTCCCTCGCCGCGGCGGATAAGCTCCTCAATTGTCGGAAGAAATGTGCGGGCGATTAGTGCGTGCGCGCGATGCAGAAATCTACGGTCTCGACCAGTGCCGCTTTCATCTGCGAGTTCGGGAAACAATGCCAGCGCGTCGCGGGCAATGGCGCCGTAGTGGTGGGCGCGGCCGATCGTGTCTTCGAGCGCGCGGTGCTTGACCATCAGCCCGATGGCGTGATCGAGATCGGCGTCTTTGGTCTCGCCGCGCTCCAGCGTTCGCCGCCAGAATTCGCGCTCTTCGTCGCTGCCGCGGCGGAAGGCGAGCACGACCGGCAGCGTGATCTTGCCCTCGCGGAAATCGTCGCCGATGTTCTTGCCCAAGCGCGCCGAGGCGCCGCCGTAGTCGAGCACGTCGTCGACCAATTGGAAGGTGATGCCGAGGTTCATGCCGAACGAACGGCTGGCCGCAGCTTCCGCCTTCTGCCGTGCCGAAAGCGCGGGGCCGACTTCGCAAGCCGCCGCAAACAGCTCGGCGGTCTTGGCGCGGATCACCGCGATATATTCGTCTTCGGTCGTCGCCGTGTTCTTCGCCGCGGCAAGCTGCATGACTTCGCCTTCTGCGATCACCGCGGCGGCCGCCGCGAGAATCTCCAGCGCCTTCAGGCTGCCGACCTCGACCATCATCTTGAACGCCTGGCCGAGCAAAAAATCGCCGACCAGCACGCTCGCCTCGTTGCCCCACAGCATGCGCGCCGCGAGCCGCCCGCGCCGCAGCTCGCTTTCATCGACCACGTCGTCATGAAGCAGCGTTGCGGTATGCATGAATTCGACCGCGGCGGCGAGCTTGATATGGCCGTCGCCGGCATAGCCGGCGAGCCGCGCCAGCGCCAAAGTCAGCATCGGCCGTAGCCGCTTTCCGCCGGAATTGATGAGGTGGTTGGCCACTTCCGGGATCATCGTCACTTCGGAGCCGGTGCGCCCGATGATGGTCGAGTTGACGCGCTCCATGTCTGCGGCGACGAGATCGACCAAAGGGTCGATCGAGGGCTCACGCGGACTTTCAAACGGTACGACAACGGCCACTATCGCATTCTCCGGGCAAGCATTATCGAGACGGGACGCAGAAGCATAGAAACGCTATGGTGGCGCGGCAAGGGCAAGGCAAATATCGCGCTCAAATATATAGATTCGCCGGAGGCGGAGCGCCAGCACCGCTCGTGCCACATGACGGCGGCGGGGGGCAGGAAAACGGCATGTCAAGCAACGAACCCGCCGGGGAACACATAACTACCAGCCGCTCTGATGCCGCCGAACCGCAGGTGGCGGTTCTGGTGCCCTGTTACAACGAAGAGCACGCGATCGCCAAAGTCGTTGCCGACTTTCGCGCCGCGCTGCCGGCGGCGACTGTCTATGTTTACGACAATAATTCCACCGACAGCACCGTAGCGGCGGCAAAACGCGCGGGCGGCGTCGTTCGCCGCGAGTCGCATCAGGGCAAGGGCCACGTGGTGCGGCGGATGTTCAATGACATCGAAGCCGATATTTATGTGCTGGTCGACGGCGATGCGACCTACGACGCGCCGAGCGCGCCGGCGATGATCGGCAAGCTCATCGAAGATCGGCTCGACATGGTGGTAGCCACCCGCGTCGATCGCGAGGAAGCCGCCTATCGGCCCGGCCACCGCGCCGGCAACCGATTGTTGTCCGGCTTTGTCGCGCATATTTTCGGCCGCGCCTTCACCGACATCCTGTCCGGCTATCGCGTCTTCTCGCGCCGCTTCGTGAAGTCGTTTCCAATTCTGTCGGGCGGCTTCGAGATCGAAACCGAGTTCACCGTTCATGCGCTCGAGCTCGAATTGCCGGTCGGCGAGGTGCCGACGCCGTATTATTCGCGGCCGGCCGGCTCGGCGTCGAAGCTGTCGACCTGGCAGGACGGCTTTCGCATTCTCTGGACGGTGTTGAAGCTCTATCGCGCCGAGCGGCCGCTCTCGCTGTTCGGCGCCTTCGGCATCGCGCTCATCATTATGTCGATCGGGCTCGCCATCCCAATCATCATCACTTACGTCCAGGAAGGCATCGTGCCACGCCTGCCGACTGCCGTGCTCTCGACCGGTTTGATGCTGCTCGCCTTCCTGTCGCTTGCCTGCGGCCTTATTCTCGATACCGTCACGCGCGGCCGGCG
The DNA here is from genome assembly GCA_963775515.1 of uncultured Alphaproteobacteria bacterium. Lineage (GTDB taxonomy): Bacteria > Pseudomonadota > Alphaproteobacteria > Rhizobiales > Xanthobacteraceae > BOG-931. The sequence continues at coordinate 446,790 of CAVZIQ010000003.1, forward strand.
CGAGGCAAAACTCATCGCCTATCTCGCTTTGCGCGCGCCGGGCGAAGAACGGCGCCGGACCTAGAGCATGGGAGTTGAGGATTGCGCGAACTCGTTCGCACCAACGACGCCGTGCTGATTTCCGCCATCGGAGCGCTGCTCAACGGCGCGCATATTGAGCATATGGTGGTCGATCAGAATATGAGCGTGCTGGAAGGTTCGATCGGCATTTTTCCCCGCCGCATCCTGGTCGGCGAGGATCAATTCCAGGCGGCGCGGCAACTTCTGGAGGACGCAGGCTTCGGCAACGAACTGCGGCCTCATGCAGACTGAGATGCCGGCCGATGCTTCCGTTGACGGCGGCGCAACGAGCGAGGATGCCGTCCTCGGCGGCAAGCTCGTCCTGCGCCAGCCGTTGCGCGGCCATCGTTTCGGCCATGACTCGATCCTGCTTGCCGCCGCGACGCCGGCGCGCGCGGGCGAGCACGCGGTCGAACTCGGCGCCGGCGTCGGCGCGGCAGGCCTGGCGCTGGCGCGCCGCATCGAGGCGCTCACCGTCACGCTCGTCGAGATCGATCCCGCGCTCACCGCGCTCGCCAACGCCAACGCGGTACGCAACGCACTAGGCGGGCGCGTGCGCGCGGTCTGTCTCGACGTTGCGGCTCCCGCCGCCGCGTTTGCCGCCGCACAGCTGGCGTCGGAGGCGGCCGATCACGTCTTGATGAATCCGCCGTTCAACGCGCCGCAAAATCCGTCGCCCGATCGCGGCCGCCGCATGGCGCGCACCGCGTCGCATGAGACGCTTTCGCTGTGGCTGCACGCGGCGGCGCGGCTGCTTCGTCCGGCCGGCGTGGTCACGCTGATCTGGCGCGCGGACGAACTCGACAGCGTGCTTGCCGCGCTTGCCACCGGGTTCGGCGCGGTCTCGATATTGCCGATCTACCCCAAGCCCGATGTGCCGGCGATCCGCGTGCTGGCACGCGCCGCCAAGGACCGAAGCGGGCCGCTGTCGCTTTTGCCCGGTCTTGTGCTGGCCGGAGCTGACGGCAAGCCGAGCGCGCAAGCAAACGCCGTGCTGCGCGATGGCGCCGCTCTATCATTGCCTGAGAGCTGAAACTTCACCGTTACCGGGCACCAATGCCCCGACCAAAAAGAACACTTGAACGCGACCGCTGCTCAGCCGTTAGGCATCACGCTGGTAGCGAATGCGGCGGCCCGGCACGGCCTTCTCCGCTTCGGTTCGAAGAGGAATATAGGAAAGACCAACAAATACGCCGATTAGCATCAGCAGAAATTCGATTTTCGTCACTGCTTGGCCTCCGCCGTGGTTTGGCACCGCCAATCAAAGCAAGAAGCGTTCCAGAGATTAAAAAATGGTTACTTGAGCATTGTGGCCACGCCTCCTATCTGAACGGCCATGACCGAGCCCAGCACGGGGCAGTGGACCGGCGAGCGCGCTCGAGATCTTTTCGGCCGAGCTCTCGGCGCATTGCGACCGCTCATCCCCCGGCGTTTTCGCCGCGATATCCCTGTTGTGCCGGTGGTGCGGCTGACCGGGATCATCGGATTTTCGACGCCGCTGCGGCCGGGCTTGTCGCTCGCCGGCATCGCCCGTACGCTCGATCGCGCCTTTGCCATGCCCCGCGCCGCGGCAGTCGCGCTTTCCATCAACTCGCCGGGCGGATCGCCGGTGCAATCGCACCTCATCTTCCGCCGCATTCGCGAACTGGCGGCCGAGCACAAGCGGCAGGTGATCGCCTTCGTTGAGGATGCCGGCGCCTCGGGCGGTTACATGATCGCCTGTGCCGGCGACGAGATTGTCGCCGATCCGTACTCGATCGTCGGCTCGATCGGCGTCGTCGGCGGCTCGTTCGGATTCGACAAGCTGATCGCCAAAATCGGCGTCGAGCGCCGGCTCTATACGTCGGGCGAGCACAAGGCGATGCTCGATCCGTTCCTGCCGGAGAACCCCGACGACGTCGAACGCCTTAAAAAATTGCAGCGGGAAATTCACGAGGACTTCATTACACTTGTCAAATCGCGGCGCGGCGCCAAGCTGACGGGTCCAGAAAATGACTTGTTCTCCGGCGAATATTGGACCGGACGCAAAGCGCTGGAACTCGGTCTGGTCGATGCCGTTGGCGACTTACGGAGCGTCTTGCGCGAACGATTCGGAGCTAAAGTCGTTACACCCCTGATTACCGTCGAGCGCGGGTTCCTCGGCCGTCGCTTCTTCGGTCTGGCCGGCGGCGCCGGACCCCCGTTCGGCAATCAGGCCGGTCTTGCCGACGACCTGATTTCGGCGCTTGAAGCGCGCGCCATTTGGGCGCGTTATGGCCTCTAACCGCCGCGCGCGGGTTACAGGAGACTAGCGATGCCGCCGCTCATCGTGTTTGCGCTTGGAGTTATGGGAGCAGCCGTGGTGGTGCGCTGGTGCGCCAGGGAAGTGCGCCGCGTCAATGCCGATCTCGATGACGTGCGCGCCAAAGCATCCGTCGAACCGCTCGACCGCAACACGATGCCGCAATTGAAGCCAGATCCGAAGACCGGCGAATATCGCCCGGGGTAGAATTTGTCATTCCGGGGCCTCGCGAAGCAAGGAACCCGGAATGACAGGCTACTCCGCCTTGATGCCGTTCTCTTGGACGACGCGGCCCCATTTGTCGTATTCGGACTTCATGAAGGTGCCCAGCGAATCGGGCGTGCCGCCGACCGGCGTTGCGCCCGTTTTGACGAGCTTGTCGTGCACTTGGGGATCCGCGAGTGCATCGTTGACGGCTTTGTTGAGCTTGGCGATCACCGCCGGCGGCGTCTTGGCCGGCGCCAACAGCGCGTACCAGTTCGACGCGTCGGTGTTGGGATAGCCCTGCTCGGCAAGCGTCGGCACGTCCGGTAAAACGGCATCGCGCTTGTTCGCCGCCACGCCGATCGGCACGACGGTGCCGGCCTGGATTTGCGCGATCACCACCGGAATGTCGAGCGCGACCACCTGCACCTGGCCGGCGAGCAAATCGGTCAGCGCCGGCGCGGCGCCGCGATACGGCACGTGGAGGAATTTCACGCCCGCCGCAGCACCGAGCAAGATCTGGGCGAGATGCGGCGGCGAGCCGACGCCGGTCGAGGCAAAAGTAACGGCGCCGGGCTTCTGCTTGGCGAGCGCGACGAGTTCTTTGGCCGTCTTGATGCCGAGCTTCGGCGACACGACCAGCACCTCGGTGACTTTGGTGACGAGTGCCACCGGCGCGAAATCGCGGAACGTGTCAAACGGCATCTTCGGCATGATGTGCGGCGACACCGTTACCGCGCCGGAGGTGGTGAGAAACAGCGAATAACCGTCGGGATCGGATTTGGCGACGTCGCCGCCGCCCAGCGTGCCGTTGGCGCCCGGCTTGTTGTCGATATAGACGCGCTGGCCGAGCAGCGCGGTCATCTTGTCGGCGACCAAACGGCCGACGAAATCGGTCGGACCGCCGGGCGGAAACGCTACGACGATGCGGACCGGCCGCGTCGGGAAGTCCTGCGCCTTCGCAATATGTGGCGCAAGCAACGCCACAATCGCGGCAAAGACGGTCAGTATCGCTTGAATTTTGCGCACAATTTCCTCCCTGAACCCTTAGCGCCGGTTTCTAATGCTAACATAGCGGCCGCGCAACAAATCGTCATCGCCCGTTCGAGCTCGCGCGGCGAGACTTGACCTCCGCCGGGCGTTCCACAACAACGGCTCATGAACCAGGAATTGCCGCTCCACATGCGCCCCGGGCGCTCGTTCCAGGGGCTCATTCTCGCCTTGCAGCGCTATTGGGCGGATTGGGGCTGCGTCATTTTGCAGCCCTACGACATGGAGGTCGGCGCCGGCACTTTCCATCCGGCGACGACGTTGCGCGCGCTCGGGCCGAAGCCGTGGAACGCTGCTTATGTGCAGCCGTCGCGCCGGCCCAAGGACGGCCGCTACGGCGAAAATCCGAACCGCTTGCAGCACTACTATCAGCTGCAGGTGATCTTAAAGCCGTCGCCGGACGATTTGCAGGAGCTTTATCTGAAATCGCTCTATGCCATCGGCATCGATCCCAAGATCCATGACATCCGCTTCGTCGAGGACGATTGGGAAAGTCCGACGCTCGGCGCCTGGGGGCTCGGCTGGGAGTGCTGGTGCGACGGCATGGAGGTTTCGCAGTTCACGTATTTCCAGCAGGTCGCCGGCTTCGAATGCGCGCCGGTCGCCGGCGAACTGACCTACGGCCTGGAACGCCTGGCGATGTACGTGCAGGGCGTCGAGAACGTGTTCGAGCTCAATTTCAACGGCCGCGACGGCGCGCGGAAGGTGAGCTACGGCGACGTGTTCCTGCAAGCCGAACAGGAATATTCCCGGCACAATTTCGAATATGCCGACACCGACATGCTGTTCGAGCAGTTCCGCATGGCGGAAGCCGCGTGCAAGAAATATCTCGATGCCGGCTGGAGCGCCGGCGGCGGCGGGCGCAACGAGCGCGGCCGCCATCTTATGGCGCTGCCGGCCTACGACCAGTGCATCAAGGCGAGCCACGTGTTCAATCTGCTCGACGCGCGCGGGGTGATCTCCGTGACCGAGCGGCAGAGTTACATATTAAGGGTGCGCGAACTCGCGAAAGCGTGCGGCGAAGCGTGGCTCGCGACCGAAGGCGGAGGGAAAATTCCATGAGCGATGTACCGGAGATCGGCGGCCGTCGGCCGCTGCCTATCAATGTCGTGGCCGGCGAGAGCTATTGGTGGTGCGCCTGCGGACGCTCGAAGACGCAGCCGTTCTGCGACGGCTCGCACAAGGGCACCGCATTCCAGCCGCAGGAATGGAAGGCGGAGGCGAACGAGGAGGTCTGGTTCTGCGCCTGCAAGCGTTCGTCGCACCAGCCGCTGTGCGACGGCAGTCATAAGACGCTGCCTTAATGCCCGATCTCCTCCTCGAACTGTTCTCCGAAGAAATTCCGGCGCGGATGCAGGCGCGGGCGGCGGAGGATTTGCGCAAAGCGGTCACCGATCGGCTGGTCGAGCGAGGCCTCGTCTATGAAGGCGCCAAGGCCTTCGTCACGCCGCGGCGGCTGACGCTCGCCGTGCACGGCGTGCCGGTGCGCCAGCCCGATCTGCGCGAGGAGAAGAAGGGCCCGCGCGTCGGCGCGCCGGAGGGCGCCATCGCCGGATTTCTCAAAGCCGCGGGACTGAAATCGATCGGCGAAGCCAAAGTCCAGCCCGACAAGAAGGGCGACTTCTATGTCGCGGTGATCGAGAAGCCGGGGCGTGCGGCGATCGACGTGATCGCGGAAATCATTCCCGATGTCATCAGAAGCTTTCCCTGGCCGAAGTCGATGCGCTGGGGCGCGCCGTCGGCGGAACCCGGCGCGCTGACTTGGGTGCGGCCGCTGCATTCCATCCTCGCGACCTTCGGGCCGGAAACCGAGGAGCCCGACATCGTGCCGTTCAATATCGACGGCATCGCCGCCGGCAACCAGACGCGCGGCCATCGTTTCATGGCGCCGGAGCCGTTCACGGTGCGCCGGCTCGACGATTATCTGGCGAAGCTCGACAAAGCCAAAGTCGTGCCCGATGCGGCGCGGCGGCGCGACATCATCCTAACGGAGGCAAAGCAGCTTGCCTTCGCGCAGGGGCTCGAGCTCGTCGCGGACGACGGCTTGCTCGCCGAAGTCTCCGGCCTTGTCGAATGGCCGGTGGTGCTGATGGGCTCGTTCGACTGCGGGCTTCTTGCAAATCCCCGAGGAAGTCATTCGCGCCACGATCCGCAACAACCAGAAATGCTTCGTGTTGCGCGACGGCGCGCACGCCAAGCTCGTCGACAAGTTTCTGCTCGTTTCCAATCTCGAAGCCGAGGACGGCGGTGCGGCCATCGTCGCCGGCAATGAGCGCGTCATCCGCGCCCGGCTGTCGGATGCCAAGTTTTTCTACCAGACCGATTTAAAGACGCGGCTCGAAGATCGGCTGCCAAAGTTCAAGCACATCGTGTTTCACGAGAAGTTGGGCACGCCAGGCCGAGCGCATTGAGAGGATTGAGCGATTGGCCGGCGAATTGGCGCCGCTGGTCGGCGCCGATCCGGTTAAAGCAAAACGTGCGGCGCGGCTGTGCAAGGCGGACCTGCTCACCGAAGTCGTCGGCGAATTCCCCGAGCTGCAAGGCTTGATGGGGAGATATTACGCCGAGGAGCAGGGCGAGGACGAAGCCGTCGCGCACGCCATCGAGGATCACTACAGCCCGAAAGGTCCGGACGATCTGGTGCCGAGCGATCCGGTGTCGGTCGCCGTCGCGCTGGCGGACAAGATCGACACGCTGGTCGGATTTTGGGCGATCGATGAAAAGCCGACGGGGAGCAAGGACCCTTATGCGCTGCGCAGGGCGGCGCTAGGGGTGATCCGAATCGTAATCGACAATAAATTGCGTTTGCGTTTATAAGATTGTGCGTCTACAGGCGTTCGACGCCTGACGCTTGAAATTCCCGGCTGAGTCATTGGGCGGCTGGGGTAAGATTGGCCGTCCAAATTAGAAATGTGCAAAGGAGGGCTCTGTACGCGAGATTTGACCGTGATGAAAACTTAGCGCAGCGCGCATACTGAGGAATTCGATTCGCGGAGTCAGTGCCTCGGTGGATGATGTTCAATGCCGGACGACCGTGTGGGTCACATTGTCGCGTTGAACGGGCCGCATCGGTCAGCTGCAAAAGAGCTACTCGCCTTCTTCGCCGACCGCCTCAAAGTCCAGCTTCGCGAGCAAGGCGCCCGGCACGATCTAGTCGATGCGGTATTCGCGCTGGAGGGCCAGGACGATCTTCTTCTCATCGTCCGCCGCGTCGAGGCCTTGGGAAAATTCCTCGACACCGAGGACGGCAAGAACCTGCTCGCCGGCTACAAACGCGCCACCAACATCATCCGCATCGAGGAAAAGAAGGATTCGCGCGACTATACCGGCGCGCCGGACCCGAAGCTTTACAAGCAGGATGAGGAAAAGGCGCTGGCGCGCGCGATCGACGCCGCCAAGGCCGAGGCCACGCACGCCGTTGAAAAAGAAGATTTCGCCGCCGCGATGACCGGCATGGCGAAACTGCGCCCGGCCGTCGATGCCTTTTTCGACAAAGTTACAGTGAATGTTGAGGATAAGCCGCTGCGCGAGAACCGGCTGAAACTGCTCAACGAAATCCGCGCCGCCACCCGCGCCGTGGCCGATTTCTCCAAAATAGAAGGATGAACACCTCTCCCCGCGTGCTGGGAGAGGGAGTAGAACCGAACGGCGGCTTGTGCGTTTAAGGACTGTCCCGTTCCGCCGCGCCCGGCGCGCCCTTCCCGAATCCATTCCAGCCCAGAGGACATCATGGTCATCTCCGCCACCGAGCTTTCGCCGATTGTCGCCCTGATCGCCGGCATCCTGATCCTGATCATGCCGCGGCTTTTGAATTTGATCGTCGCGATCTATCTCATCTTCATCGGCCTGGTGGGGCTCAACAGCATCCATCATTTCGTGAACCTGCATTGAGCTTTCCGGCGTTGCGTCGAATGCCGACATTGGCCTAAACGGGGCCGCGACCGACCGAACGACTGAACCATGGCCAAATCGCGCTCGAAAATCTCCCGGCAGCCGGTGAAGAAATCCGCCGCCCGCAAAGCGGCCAAACGTCCGCGCAAATCCGCGGCGGCGAAGGCGCCGGCGCAAGGCAAATGGGTCTATGCCTTCGGCGGCGGCAAAGCGGAAGCCCGTCCCAATATGCGCAACCTCCTCGGCGGCAAGGGTGCAGGGCTTGCCGAGATGGCGCATCTCGGCTTGCCGGTGCCGCCCGGCTTCACCATTACCACCGAGCTCTGCACTTATTTCTACGGTCACGGCAAAACCTATCCGAAGAGCCTGAAAGCGCAGGTCGAGGCCGCGCTCGGCGAAGTCGGCCGCATCACCGGGAAAAAATTCGGCGACGCGGAAAACCCGCTTTTGGTTTCGGTGCGCTCCGGCGCCCGCGCCTCGATGCCGGGGATGATGGACACCGTGCTCAATCTCGGGCTCAACGACGTGACGGTGAACGCGCTGGCGGAAAAATCCGGCGACCGGCGTTTCGCCCAGGACAGCTACCGGCGCTTCATCACCATGTATTCCGACGTGGTGCTCGGCATCGGCCATCATCATTTCGAGGAAATCCTCGACGACCATAAGGATCGCAACGGCTACGCGCTCGACACCGATCTCAACGCGCAGGACTGGTCCGAAGTCATCGCGCACTACAAGGAGCGCGTCGAGGAAGAAACCGGCAAGCCGTTTCCGCAAGACCCACACGCCCAATTGTGGGGCGCCATCGGCGCAGTGTTCGGCTCGTGGATGAACCAGCGCGCCATCACCTATCGGCGGCTGCACGCCATTCCGGAAAGCTGGGGCACCGCGGTCAACGTGCAGGCCATGGTGTTCGGCAATATGGGTGAGACCTCGGCGACCGGCGTCGCCTTTACGCGCAATCCGTCGACCGGCGAGAAAAAACTCTACGGCGAGTTTTTGATCAATGCGCAGGGCGAAGACGTGGTCGCCGGCATCCGCACGCCGCAGGAGATCACCGAAGCCGCGCGCAAGGCGGCCGCATCCGACAAGCCGTCGATGGAGGCGGCGCTGCCGGAGGCTTTCGCCGAGCTCCTGCGCATCCACGCCAAGCTCGAAAAGCATTACCGCGACATGCAGGATCTCGAATTCACCGTCGAGCAGGGCAAGTTGTGGATGCTGCAGACGCGCAATGGCAAGCGTACCGGGCAGGCGGCTTTGCGCATCGCCGTCGAGCTGGCGCAGGAAAAACTGATAACCAAAGAGGAGGCGGTGGCGCGGATCGATCCCGCGGCGCTGGAGCAGCTCCTGCATCCGACCATCGACCCCAACGCCGAACGCAAGGTCATCGCCACCGGTCTGCCGGCCTCGCCCGGTGCCGCGAGCGGCGAAATCGTGTTCTCCTCCGACGAAGCGGAATTGCTCAAGAGCCAGGGGCGTAAAGTTATTTTAGTGCGCGTCGAAACTTCGCCGGAGGACATTCACGGCATGCATGCCGCGGAAGGAATTTTGACGACGCGCGGCGGCATGACATCGCATGCCGCGGTGGTCGCGCGCGGCATGGGCAAACCGTGCGTCTCCGGCGCCGGCTCGCTTCGGGTCGATTACCGCACGCAGACCATGACGGCGGGCAACACGACACTGAAGAAGGGCGACACGCTCACCATCGACGGCTCGACCGGCCAGGTGCTGGCCGGCAAGGTGGCGATGCTGCAGGCGGCGCTCGCCGGCGAATTCGCAACCGTAATGCAATGGGCCGACGCATTCCGCAAACTGAAAGTGCGCGCCAATGCCGATACGCCGGCCGATGCCCGCGCCGCGATCAAATTCGGCGCCGAAGGCATCGGGCTTTGCCGCACCGAGCACATGTTCTTCGATGACGAGCGTATCCGCGCGGTGCGCGAGATGATCCTGGCGGGCGACGAGAAAGCGCGGCGCGCCGCGCTCGCCAAACTTCTGCCGATGCAGCGCGCCGATTTCGTCGAACTATTCAAGATCATGGACGGGTTGCCGGTAACGATCCGGCTGCTCGACCCGCCGCTGCACGAATTCTTGCCGCACAGCGAAAAAGAAATCGCCGAAGTGGCGGCGGCAATGGGTGCCGATCCGCAAAAGCTCGCGGATCGCGCCAGAGAACTGCGCGAGTTCAATCCGATGCTCGGCTTCCGCGGCTGCCGGCTCGCCATTGCGTTTCCTGAAATCGCCGAAATGCAGGCGCGCGCGATTTTCGAGGCCGCGGTGGAAGCCGAGCGCGCCACCGGCAAGCCGGTGGCGCCGGAAATCATGGTGCCGCTCATTGCCGGCAAGGCCGAGCTCGATATCGTCAAGGAGCGCATCGACGCCACGGCGGCAACCGTCATGGCCGAGACCGAGTGCAAGATCAAATACCAGGTCGGCACCATGATCGAATTGCCGCGCGCGGCGCTCAAGGCCGGCGAGATCGCCGAGACCGCCGAGTTCTTCTCGTTCGGCACCAACGATCTGACGCAAACCGCGTTCGGCATCAGCCGCGACGATGCCGCGAGCTTTTTGGGCATCTATACGGCGAAGGGCATTTTGCCGGTCGATCCGTTCGTCTCGCTGGATCGCGACGGCGTCGGCGAACTCATCCGCATCGCCGTCGAACGCGGCCGCAAGGTGCGGCCGAAATTGAAGCTCGGGATTTGCGGCGAGCACGGCGGCGATCCGGCGTCGGTTGCGTTCTGTCACGAGGTCAAGCTCGATTACGTGTCGTGCTCGCCGTTCCGCGTGCCGATCGCGCGGCTCGCCGCGGCGCAAGCCGCGCTCGGCAAGGGCGCGACCGTGGACGGATAATTGGAACCGCAAGTTCCGCCGCGCATCCTCGTTCGTGGTTAATGAAATTCCAACGCCTTGCGCGCGAACGGCGCGGGCGCTGAATTCGCGCGCAATCGGCGTAAGTATCATTACGGCAGCGGCCCGCGAAATGCGCGCCATGGCGCGGGGTTAACGCCTTCGCAACGTTAACTCGACAATAAATAAACCCGTCGCATTCGAGCCACTGCGGTGGCGTTTCCATGATCGTGTATCGCGTTGCGTTGTGCGCGTGTTGGCGTAGGGGTGGTTGTGGCGTCGCGTATCGGGGTGTCGCGTAGCCGGGTACTGGGTGCGTCGTGTTCGGCGCGCTTCTGGTTCAGCGCATTTTGTATTGCCCTGATGCCGACATCGATCGGATATCAGGATCTCGCGTCGCTCATTGCGCGCGAGCGCGGCGCTCCCACAAGCTGGCACATGATCGCTTCGCCGCTCGGCACCGTGCAGGCGGCGACGTTCAGCTATACGCGCCCGATCGGCACCGCCATGCCGGAACCGCTCGGCTTTCAGGATGTCAACTACGACCCGCGTACGCTCGACACCTATGCGTGGAAGGTCGACGAGCCGTTGACCGTCCAGCACGCGCGGCAGATCGAATATCCGACGGTCGATCGCGCGCACAAGGGCGACCGCCTGCCGGCAAGCGACATGACGCCGGCATCGACCGCGCCGGCGAGCTTGCCGCAGCTGCAACCGATCGGCGCGCCGGCTGCATTGCCGGCGCCATCTGCATCGCCGCCGGCGCAGCCGGCCGTGGCGCCGCAACCGTTCAAATCCGATCAGCATGCGGAAGCAACCGACGCCGCGCCGCTCGTCGTCCAGACCGACGTTCATCACGACGTGTCGACGGCAATGGCGCCGGCTCCCGTCACGAGGAGTGACGATTTGGTCTCGGCCGACGGGTCGCCCGATCTAGCGGTGCCCGGTGACGGCGACGAAGCATTGTCGTCGCTCGATGAAATGTCTTTCCTCGACGAGGATTCCGGCGATCACAGCGCTGCGATCTATTTCGGAACTGGCGCGATGGGCTCGCGCGAGGGCCTGCAAAGCTGGGCGCCCGGGGCGGCGCCGATTCTGGTGCCGCCGTCGGACGATTCCGGCATAAAACTTTCGGCGCTCGAAGGCGCCGATTACGGCTCCGACGAGGGTACCGACGAGGGCGGCGAGACGGTGGCGGGCAAGGATGACACGAGCCGGCTGGAAAGCCCGGCGCAGCGCCTCGGCCTCGACGGCGAGCCGCGCGTTCACGCGGAAAAATGTCTCTCCGAGGCGATCTATTTCGAGGCGCGCGGCGAGCCGCTCACCGGCCAGGAAGCGGTGGCGCAAGTCGTGATGAACCGCGTGTTCTCAGGCTACTATCCGCACGATGTCTGCGGCGTGGTGTTTCAGAACGCGGACCATCATCTGGCTTGCCAATTCACCTTCGCCTGCGAAGGCAAGGACCTGAGCCAGATCGACGAGCCGGATATGTGGCAGCAGGCGAAAGAAATCGCCAAGAAAATGCTCGACGGCAAAATCTGGCTCGCCGATATCGGCCATGCCACGCATTACCATGCCTATTGGGTGCACCCGAGCTGGGTGCACGAAATGGTGAGATTGTACCGACTCGGGGTCCACACCTTCTATCGTCCGCGTGCCTGGGGCGACGATGAGCCGACGTGGAGTCCGGCCGCGGTCAAAGCCGACACGCCGGCCGATAAACCGCAAGCCGCCGCAGCGAGTGCCGACGCTCCTGCCGCGTCGGCGCCGGCTCCCGAGGCGGCGGCCAAGGGGCCCCAAGCCGCCGCATCGCCCGCGGCTGCGGACGTGAAAGGCACGCAGACGGCGAAGCTCTAGCCGCGTGGCGGCTACATCTCGATATCGAGTCCGACGTCGAGATTCGTCACCGAATGCGTGAGCGCACCCGACGAAAGATAGTCGACGCCGGTTTCGGCGATGGCTGCCGCGCTGTCGAGCGTGATGCCGCCGGAGGCCTCGATGACCAGGCGGCCGGCGACTAACGCTACCGCCTCACGCATCGATATCAGATCGAAATTGTCGATCAACACCACGTCGGCCACTCCAACATCGAGCACTTCGCGCAGCTGATCGAGCAAATCGACCTCGATCTCGATCTTGACGAGATGCCCAGCGGCTTGTTTGGCGCGCGTAAGCACCGCGGCGATGCCGCCGGCCACCGCGATGTGGTTGTCCTTGATCAGCATCGCGTCGTCGAGGCCGAAACGGTGATTGTAGCCGCCGCCGCAACGCACCGCGTATTTTTCCAGCGCGCGCAATCCCGGCGTGGTCTTGCGCGTGCAAATGACGCGCGCCTTGGTATGCGCGATGCGGGCCACGAACTCGGCGGTAGCGGTGGCGATGCCGGAGAGATGGCCGAGAAAGTTGAGCGCGACACGCTCGGCGCCGAGGATGGCGCGGGCATTGCCGGAAATCGTCATCAGCTTGGCGCCGGCCTTGACCGCCGCGCCGTCGCGCGCATGCGCCGCAATCGCGATGTCGGGTGATAACCGTTTGAAGCTTGCCGCAACGAGCGGCAGGCCGGCGATCACGCCTGATTGGCGCGCATTGAGGTCGGCGCGGCCCGGCGCGTCTTCCGGCACCGTCGCGGTCGACGTGATATCGCCGGCCCGCCCGAGGTCTTCCTCGAGCGCGCGCGTCACCGCCGCTTCGATCTCGAGCGGCGAGATAAAGGCGTCGGCGCGAAAAAGCGACATAGCACCATTGGCAGAGGACATGGATCACGGACCGGCAAAATTGAGCCGGAAATCCATAAGCGCTGCCAGGCGCGGTGGCAAACGGCGGCTTTATTCCATGCCACTTTCGGCGGATCAGCCATGCGCCGGACGATCGGAGGCCAACGATATTCGTTTGGGCGATCCGGCGTGAGGCCCTATGCTGCACGGCTTTCTCGAATTCTCTGCACGGCTGGGGCGACATGAAAATCCATTCCAAGGAAGTCGGCGCTTGGCGCTCGCCGTCGCTCGTCATCGGTTCCGGCTGCCTGATCGCGATCGTCGCCTTCGGGCCGCGCTCGACGCTGGGATTTTTTCTCACGCCGATGTCGACCGCGCATCACTGGGGCCGCGACGTCTTTGGCTTCGCGCTCGCTTTGCAGAATTTGCTGTGGGGCATCGGCCAGCCGCTCGGCGGCATCATTGCCGATCGCTTCGGCACGGTCCGGGTGCTGTGCGTCGGCGCGCTGCTCTACGGCCTGGGCCTCGCACTCATGTCCCACGCCACGAGCGCGCCGGTGCTCGATACGTCGGCCGGCGTCCTGGTCGGCTTCGGCCTTGCCGGCTGTTCGTTTCCTGTGGTGCTCGCGGCGTTCGGAAAAATCGTGCCGCTGCAATGGCGCTCGACCGCCTTCGGCTTCGGCACGGCGGCGGGATCGTTCGGGCAGTTTCTCTATTCGCCAATTGCCGTGGGGCTGATGGATGCATTCGGCTGGCAGCAGACGCTGCTGATTTTCGCCGTCAGCTTGCTCACCGTGCTGCCGCTGTCGTTTGCTTTGGCGACACCGCCGATGGCGGCGGACAAGGAAACCACGTCGCAATCGCTGCGGCACGCGCTGTCCGAGGCCTTCGCCCACCCCTCCTACATTCTGCTCGTGCTCGGTTTCTTCACCTGCGGCTTTCAGCTGCAGTTCATCACCGTGCACATGCCGTCGTATCTGGTCGATCGCGGGTTGTCCGCGGAAGTCGGCGGCTGGACCATCGCGACGATCGGCCTGTTCAATATTTTCGGCTCGGTATTCGCCGGCTGGCTCGGCGACCGCATGCCGAAGCGCTATTTGCTGTCGATCATCTATTTCGCGCGCGCCGCCGCGATCTTTGCCTTCATTTCGTTTCCGGTCACGCCGGTCACCTGCATCGCGTTCGGCGCGGTCATGGGCTTCATGTGGCTCTCCACCGTGCCGCCCACCAACGGCATCATCGCGCTGATGTTCGGCACGCGCTGGCTGGCGACGCTGGCGGGATTTGCGTTTTTCAGCCACCAGGTCGGCGGCTTCCTCGGCGTCTGGCTCGGCGGCCTCGTCTTCGACCGCACCGGGTCCTACAACGCGGTATGGTATCTGGCGATCCTGTTCGGCGTGCTTTCGGGCCTGATCAATATGCCGATCGTGGAGAAGCCGGTTCCGCGTATGGCCATGGTGCCTGCTGAATAGCTCCCGGCACTAGCGAGTGAAACGGCGCCGTTCCTTGAACGGCTATGCCTTGCCATGACAGATTAGGGCGGGGAGAACCGGAATGAGCGCCTTCAAGGCCATCGTCATCGCCAAAGCGGACGCCGGCCAGACGGTGCGGCTCACCGATTTCGACGAAAAGGATCTGATGGACGGCGACGTCACCGTCCGCGTCGAATATTCGACGGTGAATTACAAAGACGGACTGGCGGTCACCGGCAAGGCGCCGGTGGTGCGCCGCTTCCCGATGATCGCCGGGGTCGATTTCTCGGGCACGGTGGAGACCTCCTCGCATCCAAGCTGGAAGCCGGGCGATAAGGTCATCCTCAACGGCTGGGGCTTGGGCGAGACCCATCTCGGCGCCTACGCGGAAAAGGCGCGGGTCAAAGGCGATTGGCTGGTGCGGCTGCCGCCGGGCATGACAACGCGCGACGCAATGGCGATCGGCACCGCCGGCTATACCGCGATGCTCGCGGTGATGGCGCTGGAGCGGGCCGGACTTAATCCGGCGCGCGGTTCGATCGTCGTGACCGGCGCTGCCGGCGGCGTAGGCTCGGTTGCCGTAGCGCTTCTCGCCAAGCTCGGCTTTGCCGTCGTTGCCTCAACCGGCCGGCCGGACGAGGCCGGCTATCTCAAGGGCCTCGGCGCCGCCGAGGTGATCGAGCGCAAGGAATTGACCGGGCCGGCGCGCCCGCTCGCCAAGGAGCGCTGGGCGGGCGGCGTGGATGCGGTGGGCTCGACCACGCTTGCCAATGTGCTGTCGATGACACGCTACGGCGGCGCCGTTGCGGCCTGTGGACTTGCCGGGGGAATGGACTTGCCGACTTTCGTTGCTCCGTTCATTCTACGCGGCGTCTCGCTTCTGGGCATCGACTCCGTCATGTGCCCGCTGCCGATGCGGCAAGAGGCGTGGCGCCGCCTCACGACCGATCTCGACCGGTCCAAGATCGCGGCGATGACTAGCGAAATCGCGCTCGGCGACGTTATCGCCGCCGGCGAGCGCATCGTCGGGGGTCGGGTGCGCGGCCGCATTGTGGTAAAAATCGGGTAAAGGCCGCAGAATTTCGCTTTGATTTTCGGGCATCATGCGAGGATGCTATGGTAAGGGGACGGTTAAGAAATCTTGTTAACATCCCGCTTAAGTCGAGACCGGAGTCGTCAATGTTGCGGCGCGTAGCTGTCGTCTGTGCGTGCGTATTAGGGGTCGGAATCCTCGGGACAAGTCTGGCGCTTGCCGAGGACCTTGGACCGGAACAAGCCCGCGCCTTCGTGGTGGGCAAGCTGTTCTCCTACACCTGCTTCGAGGGCACCGCCGGCAGCGGGCGGATTTTTGCCGACGGCTCCGTCGTCGGCACGATCAGATTTCGCGGCCAGGGCCAGACCCGCTTCGCGGCCTTGCCGGCCGGAACGATAAAGGTCGAAGGCGACTCGATGTGTGCGCATCTATCCGGCTTGCCGATCACGCCGTGCTTTAGGGTGCAGAAGCTTAATTACCGCAGCTTCCGCGGTTCGGTCTCCGGACTGGGTTTCGCCTATTGCGACTTCTCCGAGCGCAACCCGCGCACCGAACTCCTGACCAAGCGCACCGAGCCGCGGCCGTCGGCGACGCCGATCGCGAATACGCGCCCGGTGTTGCGGCCGTCGCTGTCCGAGTAGTCCCGCTTCCCGGCTTCTTCACTCCAGCTCGAGCCGGAACGGCGTCGCCTCCGCGGCGAGTACGCCGCGGCCGATGGTTTCGATCGCGGCGATCATGCGGCCGTCGCGGCCAAGCAGCCGGTCCGCCAGCGAAACGATGCGGATATTCGGCGTCGCGGTCGGCGAGGCGCGCCGCAGCGCCTGCGCGATGCCGTCTTCGCCGCGCTGCGGGTTGAGCGCGCAGACCGCCGTGAACGCGCTGGCCGTCGAGCGGCTGATGCCGGCGAAGCAGTGCACCACGAGCGGCGCGCGCCGGTCCCAGCCGCGCACGAAGCTGATGAGCTCAGCGACGTGTTGCTCGCCGGGCACGACATAGCCGTCAAGCGGCGCGCTGATGTCATGCAGGCGCAGCCAGAGATGGTTTTCCGGCGCGATGGAGCTTGGGCGCTCGACGCGGGCCTCATCGCCGAGCAGCGACACGACATGACGCGCGCCGGTGTCCTCGACGGTTTCTTGCAGACGCGAAAGCGAGCAAACATGAATCATGGAATCTCTTGTATTGTCATCCTGAGGTGCCCGCGCGAAGCGCGGGCCTCGAAGGATGTTGCTTCAGCGCTCGGGCCGTCGCCCTTCGAGGCTCGCTGCGCTCGCGCCTCAGGGTGACGGATAATAGAATTTGCGCGCGGCGCAAGTGTGACGCCGTTATTTACTCGGTGATAAGCTTTTTGAACCGCTCGTAATAGCGCGCCTGCGCCGTCTCGGCCGGCCAGGGTTTCAGGTAATCGCGCTCCAGCGTGGCGGAAAACACCGGCGGACGGCCGAAGAAGCGGCGCGCCTCCGCGGCTTCGAAACCGGCGAGCCGGGTCGCCTCGAGATAGGCGGCTTGGCGGTCCGCGGTCTTGATCAATCCCTCGAGTTCGGGCGCCGACTGCGCCGGCAGTCCAAAGCGCAAATGGATCGCGGTGAGAAGTCGGCGCTCGACCGCCTTATACGCGTCGCCGATCACCGCCTTGAACGGCGAGATCATGTCGCCGATCACGTATTCGGGCGCGTCGTGCAGCAGCACCGCGAGCCGGCGGCTCCCATCGAGCCGCGGCACGCGCGCCCGCGCCAGGGCCTCGACCAGAAGACAGTGCTGCGCGACGGAATAAATGTGGGCGCCGTCGGTCTGCCCGTTCCAGCGCGCCACGCGCGCCAGCCCGTGCGCGATGTCCTCCATCTCGATGTCGAGCGGCGAGGGATCGAGCAAATCGAGCCGCCGGCCCGACAGCATCCGCTGCCAGGCGCGGGGCGACTGCGTCGCCGCTTTCTTATTTGGCGTTTTTTTGAACGGCCTCATGGCGATAGCAAGTAATGAGATGGTCGTTGACCATGCCGACGGCCTGCATGAAGGCGTAGACGATGGTTGGACCGCAAAACTTGAAACCGCGCTGCGCCAATTCTTTGGACATCGCGCGCGAGATCGCGGTTTCGGCGGGCACCTGGCTGCTCGTGCGATAGCGGTTAATCTTCGGTTTGCCGTCGACGAAATCCCAAAGCAGCTTGGAAAAGCCGGGCCCTTTTTCCATCACGTCGAGCCAGGCGCGCGCCGAGAGGACCGCGCCTTCGATTTTGGCGCGATTGCGGACGATGCCGGCGTCACCCATCAGGCGTTCGACCTTGTTCGGCCGGTAGCGCGCAATTTTCTCCGGTGCAAAATCCTCGAATGCGCGGCGGAAATTTTCGCGCTTGCGCAGGATAGTGATCCAGGACAGGCCGGCCTGGAAACCGTCGAGCACGAGCTTTTCGTAGAGTGCACGATCGTCGTATTCCGGCACGCCCCATTCCTCGTCGTGATAGGCGATGTAGAGCGGGTCCGTTTTCGGCCAAGGGCAGCGCTTGAGCCCATCCGCATGAGCAAGATCGGTCATCCGGCGGCCTTTGGCGTGCCGGCTGCGGCCGCGGTTTCGCCGGGGAAGGAAAAGTGCGCCCAATCCGGCTTGACGAGTCGGATCGTCACGCCGCCGCCGCTGAGCGGCTCGCCAAGCGAGATCGCATCGGCGACGCGGTCGAGGCGCAACAGCGCCAAGCCGCGGCCGCCCATCGCCGAACCCATGATGCCGACCTGGCGCTCGCCGGCCATGATCGCGGCGCCGGCTTCCGGTGCGGCGCCGTCGTAGCTGATCGGCACCGCGCGCGTGCGCGCGGTGCCGCGATGCTCGATCCGCGACACCACCTCTTGGCCGACGTAACAGCCTTTGGTGAAATCGACGCCGCCGAGCTGGTCCATATCGGTCTCGTGCGGGAAGGCGTCGCCGTATTTGAAATCGATGCCGCCCTGCGGCACGCCGAGCGCGATGCGATGCGCTTCGTAGTCGCTCGCCGCCGCGAGTTTGGCGCTGAGATCGGCCGCCGCGCCGGCGGCCAGATGCGGCGGCACCATGACGCGAAGCCCGAGCGCCGGCAGGCGGGGATCGGCATAGCACAAGCCGTATTTTGTCGCGCCGTCGCCGTCCCAGGCGGCGAGGATGCCGAGCACTTCGGACAGATCCTCGATCGCCACCTTGGCGCGTAATTTGTAGAGATTGAGCTTTGCGATAAACGCGGTGACGAGCGCGCGCGGTATATCGATGAAAAAGCCGCCGCCGTCCGCCGCCGGCGCTTCGACCACGATGAAATCCGCGATGATCTTGCCCTGCGGCGTCAACAGCGCGCAAAAACGCGCCGCGCCGGGGGTAAGCTTAAGCGTGTCGGCGGTGACAAGCCCATGGAGAAAGTTCCGTGCGCCGTTACCGGAGACTTTGACGACGCCGCGGTCCGGAAGGAGGGTGGCCCTCATGGCGAAAAATTCATAAGCATCGCTGGAAGCCTAAGGCACCTGCCGCCGACCCTCAAGGGTGCGTCATCGCGTACGACGCGAAACAATCGAGCTTGAATCGGTTTATCGCCGCCGCCTCGGCATTTGGCCGAAATGCTAACTCATGCTCGCCGAAGCTGGCCGGACGGGCGTAGGCGGGCAGCGCCTCGCAACGATGCTGATTCGAACGGTCGGGGGGTGGCGGCGCTTACTGGCGCGACAGCTTGACGGAAAACTCGCCGTTGCGGATGCGCGTGCCGAGATTCTCGGCGTAACGGGCAGTCGCTTCTTCGCCGTAGGTTGAGCTCAGTTCGGCCAGCGCCAGAAACAGAGCGGTCTGCGCCAGGCAATCGCCGTCGATGCCGTCGTGGGCCGCGTCCGTCCAGGCGCCTTGAAGACAGGCGAGCGCCAACCGCTTTTGCTCGTGCTCGGCCAAAGCCTCACGGGGCGCAAGATTTTGCGTCGCTATTCTCATCCTGTCACGTCATCGCCGCGGTCCGCGGCGTCCCTGCCCAAGACCGCAGGTTAGCACGGCCTGGACCGGCGTATGTGAGCGAAGTTTGAGGCAGGGTTAATGGCCGCGGCAGCGGTTTTTCGGCGCTAATTCGCGTAGCGGGCGGTGATGTCGCGGGCGATCTTGGCGCCTTCTTCAAGATAGCGGCGAATGACCGCGTCGGCCGCCGGCGTGCAGGTCCGGTAACTCTGCTGGAAGCCGCGATAGCCGCGGTTGAAACCCGCGATCATCTCGTCGTGGCGGTTACCGGTCGGTGCTTCGGCGTCGATCAGCGCTTGCGCCTCATTGCGCCATTTCTGGCCTTCGGTGGAACTGCAAATGCCGCGCAGGAAATGCAGCGCGCCGAGGATTTCCGACAGCCGCTCCAGGTCGGGGTCGTAGGGCGCCGGTTCGTCCTGCAGCAGCGGCGGCGGCGGGCCGGACGGCGCGACCGGCGCCGCCGCCGATGCCGGAGGCCTCGCCGGAGCCGGTTTCGCCGCCGGGGGCGGCGTCAGCGGCGCCCCCCAGAATTGGGCGCGCGCCGGCGCGGCGACACCGAGCGCAAGTACCAGCGCAAGCAAGATGCGAAGCATGGCCATGACCGTGAGGATAGGTGCCGAGTAGCGCCTACGGCAAGCACCAGAACGCGGCGTGGTTGAGGCAGCCCCAAATCCGCGGCATGAGGCCCGGAGATATTCGGTATTCAACCGCCAACGGCGCCGGCCATGCAGCCTTCGGGACTACGCGCAGGTTAGGTTCGGGCCCATCCAGCATGTTTTGACACGGCGCTTAGCCTTCAGCGCGTGCGAGTTCGGGAACAACCGGCGTTGCCGGAAGTTGATTGGTTGACTACTGGGAGCAAGTAAAATGTTGAATCTGGTCGTGACGCTGCTGATTATCGCCCTAATTGCCGGCGTGCTTGGATTTGGCGGCATTGCTGGCGCCGCAGTGGGTATCGCGAAGATCGTTTTTATCGTTGCCCTCGTCCTGTTCCTTGTTTCGCTTCTGGCGGGCGGCATGCGCGGTAGTTTTTCCCGGCGCCCATAGACCGGGTCGTATTTGGCGGCAACACCAATGCATCGCTGGCGCGATGCAAAAAGGAAGATGGCGATGAAATACATTCTCGGCGTTACCGCGTTTGCTTTGGCTTTGTCGCTCAATACTCTTTCGGCCGACGCCAAGGGCTGCATCAAAGGCGCGGCAGTGGGCGGCGTTGCCGGACACCTCGCCGGGCATCATGGCCTCGCAGGGGCTGCGGTCGGTTGTGCAATAGGCCATCACGAAGCCAACAAGGACGAGAAAGCAAACCAGAATCCCGCACCGGACCACTCGCAATAGGGCGTTGGTTTATGCCAAGGGCGACGAGCCGAGGTGAGGAAGCCGCCTCGGTTGCCGGCCGTCCATTTTTCCAGACGAGCGCGTACAACGTTTCCTTATGACTCAGGTCAAGAAGCTGCGTCCTGTCACCGACCCGAGCAGCGATCGCGTCATCGTGTTGAAGATGCGGTGAGTGAAGTCCCCGCGGGATGGCGAGGACATGATGACGTAATGCAAGCGAGTTCCCTCGGCACCGAGTCCGCTTGCTATTTGTGAGGCTGGGCAACAGCCTAGGCGGGCGGCATCAGACAATGACATGCGGATCTTAACTCGCCCCAATCCATAACGCGCGATTTCCGAGCGACTCTAGCCGTTAGGGCGTATCTGAGAGTCTTGATCAGCCCGGTCGGAGAATAAGCGCTTTCCACCCAGTCTGCTGGGAGGAGTACTTGATGAACGCCGTCCATTTACACCACCCATCGAACACCGCAATTCAGCAAGCGCTGGAAGAGCTACGTCAAAGCGAAGAGCAGTTCCGGCTCTTGGTCGATGGAGTCAGGGATTATGCGATTTTCATGCTGGACCCAGCGGGCAACGTCGTCAGCTGGAATACCGGAGCGGAAAAGATCAAGGGCTACCGCGCCGACGAAATCCTCGGCCATCACTTCTCGTGCTTCTATTCGCATGAAGATATCGAGTCCGAAAGACCTGAACGGGTGCTTGAGAGTGCCGCCAAGAACGGTCGGTTTGAAGACGAAGGGTGGCGATTGCGCAAGAACGGCTCACGGTTTTGGGCCAATGTCGTAGTTACGGCCTTGCGAGACGCGTCTGGAGACATCCGAGGATTTGCGAAAGTTTCGCGCGACATCACTGAGCGCGTTGAATCTGAGGCCGCCGAAATAAAACGTGTGGCACTCGCGGTAAGGGCGGTCGAACTAAAACGATCGAGTGATGAGCTGAAACAATTTGCCTATTTCGCCGCGCACGACCTCCAGGAGCCTTTGCGCATGGTAATCGGCTACATGCAGCTCTTGGCTCGACGCTATAAGGGGCGTCTGGACAGCGAGGCGGACGAATTCATCTCCTTTGCCGTGGCCGGGGGCACTCGTTTGCAGCTCCTGATCAAGGAACTGTCGGATTATTGCCGCGTCGGGACGACAGGACATGATCTTGTGGAAACGTCGAGCGCAGCCGCACTGGAACAGGCGCTCCTGAACTTGCAGAGTGTAATCGAAAAAGCCGGCGCAGTTGTCACCCGCGATCCGCTGCCGACGGTAACCGCGGATGCCGCTCAACTGATCCAACTATTCCAAGGTCTCGTCGACAATGCCATCAAGTATCGCGGTGCCGATCCTCCGCGCGTGCACGTCTCCGCCCAGAAAGGCGACGACAACGAATGGATATTTTCCGTTCGCGACAACGGAATTGGAATCGACAGCCAATACTTCGTGAGGATTTTCGTCATCTATCAGCGGCTACCCGGCCGCGACGAACTTCCCGGCACCGGAATCGGTTTGTCGGTGTGCAGGAAGATCGCGGAACGCCATCACGGTCGAATGTGGGTCGAATCATCTCTCGGAACTGGCTCGACCTTTTACCTCGCTTTGCCCGACGGAGATGCGGAGATGGCGTTGGATGTCTTGGGAAAACGTCAGCAGGCGAATTCCGAGTCCATAGTCCCAAATTGATCGATGATTGCCGTGTTGTATCGCCTTTTCTCCTAAATTGCAGGGAACGGTGTTCTCATTTACAATGCTGACCAGGGGCGGCCGCTTGAGGTTGCAGATGCGCATTGTAAGCAATTGTCAGGATCGCGCCTTGCTGCTTTTGCAAATGGCGCGGGAAAATCCTCAATTCGAGGAGCAGGCGGCTTATCTGGCCCGTGAGTGGCTTGACATTGCCGCTATACGGGTCGCGCTCGGCCTGATCGAGCGCCCCCGGAAAGAGGCTCGCGCCGATTAGAAGAGGGTTTTGTTGGTGCGGACGGCCCAACTGCCATCGTAAACGCTCCGGCCGATATCTCGACGTACGGCGTACCGGCACGGCGAAAGCGATCGATAGTCCGATGTTCGGGGCAAAACGACCATCCGCTAACTCCAGCTCGCTAATCTCGATTTATAGGTCGCGCCCTAGCGTAGCGCCGCGATCCGCTCAGCCGCGGCGGCGACGATCTGCGCAAGTCCTTCCGTCGTCTTCAGCCCGGAAAGCTCGGAGGGCAGAAGCCATTGCGCTTCGGCCAATTCCTCGTTGAGCGAAACCTCGCCGCCGGTCCAGCGTGCGGCAAACGGCAGAATGACAAAATGCCGCTCGACAAGTCCGGCACTGTCGCGCGCGATGGCCTGGCGGCACCCGACCAGTTCGACCGGCACGATCGCAAGCGCGGTTTCCTCGCGGACTTCGCGGATCACCGCCTCTTCAAGCGTTTCGCCGAGTTCGACGCCGCCGCCCGGCAGCGTATAGAGGCCGTGCGCGGGCGGCCGCGCCCGCCGCACGATCAGCACCCGGCCGTCGCGGAAGATGGCGGCGCTGACGGCGAGAAAAGGCCGCGTCGGATAGGTTCGCGCGCTGTCGCTGCCGCTCATTAAAATCGCGTCCAATTCGGCTTATATATCGGGTTCAGCCTTGGCCAGGATTGCTTAAACATGTGCGGGCGCTATGTCATCATCTCGACGCCTGAAGCAATCCGGGCGCTGTTCGGCTATGGCGAGCAGCCGAATTTTCCGCCGCGCTACAACGTGGCGCCGACGCAGCCAATCCCGATCGTGCGGCTCGTTGACGGCAAGCGTTCGTTCGCGCTGATGCGCTGGGGCTTGCTGCCGTCCTGGGTGAAGGACCCGAAGGCGTTTCCGCTCCTGATCAACGCCCGCGGCGAATCCGTGCTGCAGAAGCCGGCCTTCCGCAACGCCATGCGGCGGCGGCGCTGCCTGATCCCGACCGACGGTTTTTACGAGTGGCAGGCGGGGGAAAACGCCGGCGGGCCGAAGCGGCCGTATTTCGTGCGCGCGAAACGGAGCGCCGACGGCAGCGCGCCGCCGCTCGCGTTCGCCGGCTTGTATGAAACCTGGACCGGGCCGAACGGCGAAGAGCTCGATACCGCGGCCATCGTCACCACCAGCGCGAACCGCACCTTGACCGCGCTCCATGACCGCATGCCGGTCTTCGTGCCGAAGGAAGCCTTCGACCTGTGGCTCGACTGCGCCAATGTCGAGGCCGACGTCGCCGCGGCCCTGATCAGGCCCGCCGACGATGCGCTGCTTGAAGCTTACGAAGTCTCGACGGCGGTCAATCGCGTGGCGAACGATTTCGAAGCGCTTCTCAAACCGGTGTCTGCTGTGCCCGCGGCAGCCGCCGGACCGGACCAACCTGCCGCCACGACGCCGGCCAAGCCGGCGAAGCCGAAAAAGCCGAAAGTGCCGGACGATCAGGCGTCGTTGTTTTAGCGGCGCTGGCTCTTCTCTCTTGGGTACCGACCCCGTGGTGCCGTCCGAATTCCGAGCTATTTGTCTAAAACTTAAACCTCGCAATTGTTCTAATCGTTGTTACATCTAATTCATCATCGAGAGCGGCCCTGTGCCAGGCGTCGATGGCTGAGAGTTCGGTAGCACTCCCGCCTGTATAGGGGAGTGGCATATGCCGTATTTCGCGCCAGCAACTTCCACCGTCAAACGCTCGCCGCGCCACCGCACAGGAACGCGGACTATAGTGTGCCTCTCCTGCGGCGACACCATGAAGCACTTACGCACCATCGCGAAACTCGGGGTGAGTCCGGAACGGCTGATCTTCGTCTGCCCGTCCTGCAAAGGGGTCGCTACCAAGGAACTCAAGCGGGTGGCGTGATGTCATGAAAATCCATCTCGGCTGCGAGCTCCACTTCGAGTTTCCGCAAATAACGCCTATGATTGTGACGTTGAACGTCCACTTTTCGCGCGTCTCCGGACTGGAGCGTCCGGATTTTCTTATAACGAACCCGTCGGTTCCCGTTGAAGCCTACCGCGACAGTTTTGGAAACTGGTGCAGTCGCCTCGTTGCGCCCGGCGGCCATTTTCGCCTCGGCACGGACGCGATCATTCGCGACTCCGGGATGCCGGACCCGATCGATCTGAATGCGCTGCAGCATCAAGTTCGGCACTTGCCGGCGGAAGTCATACTGTTTTTGCTTGGCAGCCGTTACTGTGAAACGGATCGTCTGGCCGACGAGGCTTGGCGACTGTTCGGCAACACGCCGCCTGGTTGGCCGCGGGTACAGGCTGTCTGCGACTACGTCCACAATCACATAACATTCGGCTACGAGCATTCCCGCGCCACCAGAACGGCATATGAAGCATTCGGAGAGCGCAATGGGGTGTGCCGCGACTACGCTCATCTTGCCATCACTTTTTGTCGCTGCTTGAACATCCCGGCACGCTATTGCACCGGTTATCTTACCGATGTCGGGCTCCCGCCGCCCTATCCACCGAATGATTTTGCGGCGTGGATCGAAGTCTATCTCGGCGGCCGCTGGCACACCTTCGACCCGCGCAACAATACCGCGCGGATCGGGCGCATCCTTATCGCGCAGGGGCGGGATGCTGCCGACGTGCCGCTAACCCACACTTTCGGGCCGGGAAGCCTGTCGACGTTTCGCGTCTGGGCGGATGAAGTGCCATCAGATTGAAGGCTCTGACTTCGGCGCCCCGATCTCGCCGCGATCTCAGGCGCCGGTAGCCGATGCCGAGGTGACCTTTACCGCGACCTTCATGGCCAGATGATCCGCCGCGGTCCCGAACCATGTCCCTTGCAGGGGAATCGCCTCGCGCGGATGAGGCGCGACCGCGACGCGGATGAGATTTTCATTTCCCACGCTGCCTCCTGACGGATCGAAGTCGACCCAGCCTGGACCGGGAACGTAAACTTGAACCCAGGCGTGGGTGTTGCCGCCGGCAGCACAATCGTCGCCGTCCTCATCGTCATCGGCCAAACGCAGATATCCGGACACGAACCGCGCGGCAATTCCGCGCGCGCGAAGCGCCGCGATCATAAGAACGGCGAGGTCACGACAACTGCCGCTTCCAAGATCGAGCGTCGAGACCGGAGCCTGGATTCCCTTCTCGTGCCGCGACACGTGCTTGAAGGTCCGCCGGATGGTCCGCGTCATGTCGCCGAGCAGCTCGTGAGTGTCGGCGGTGCCGTCTTTGCGGAAGAACGCGGCGCTCCAGCGATCGATTGCGGGATGCGGAGACAACGGCTGGATGAAACGATCGAGGCCCGGCCCGTCTTCCGGCGCGTAGGCAAACGGATAGGTGCGGGCGAAATCCTCTATCTCGGTTGCGTGAAAGTCGGCCGGCGCATGGCGGAGACGAATACCGCTGACAAAGCGAAGCTCGCGGGCCCGGTCGCCAAAATGAGCGGTCGCCACGTGATTGCCGAAGCTATCCCGCGACCAGTCAAGTTGCCGCGGCCGCGGCGTGATTTCGAGCTCCGTCGCAATGACCATTTGATCGTCGTCGTCGCGCGGACGCAACATCATCCGGTGCTCGCCGAATGCGACTGGTTCCTTATAGTGATACGTCGTGACGTGTCTGATGTTGAGAATCGGCATTGCCATGCCATGATAACGGGTACGCCAGCGATATGCATTGCGACCGCAAACATCTCCACAACACACATTTTTCGGGCCAGAAGTTGTGCATGTCATTCGGCGGCGCGCGGCGCACTTTGCTCATTTCCGGCCTTTTCCGGCTCCGTCGCAGTGCTAAGTTGTAGCGAAAGCCGGGGAGGGAACGATGGCGGGGACCGAACTCACGCGACGCACGCTTTTGGCGGCAACGGCGCTCGCGCCGTTTGCCGGCCGCGCAGACGCGCAAAGTCCGTGGCCGGACCGGACGGTGCGGGTCATCGTGCCGTACCCGCCGGCCGGCGGTGCAGACACCACCGCGCGCATCGTCTATGCGGCATTAAGCGAACAACTCGGCCAGCAATTCGCCATCGAGAATCGCGGCGGCGCCGGCGGTACGATCGGCGAAGAGGTGGTCGCCAAAGCCGCGCCCGACGGCTACACGATCCTGCACGACGCCACGGCGTTCTCGGTCAATTCTTCGCTCTATTCCAATCTGCCGTTCGACTACCGCAAGGATTTCGATCCGGTCTTTCTGGTCTCCCTGGTGCCCAACATTCTCGTCGTCACGCCGTCGGTGCCGGTGCAGACCGTCGCCGACGTGATCGCTCTCGCCAAGGCGTCTCCCGACGGCATCAACATGGCGTCGTCCGGCAACGGCACGCTGCAGCATCTCTGCCTCGAAATGTTCAAACAGCGGACCGGGCTGAAGATCAATCACGTGCCGTATCGCGGCGGCGGCCCGGCGCTGACCGACGTCATGGCCGGACAGGTGAAATTCTTCTTTGCCAACGGCTCGTCGGTGGTCGGCTTGATCAAATCCGGAAAATTGAAAGCCATCGCTCATACCGGCAAAGGCCGGCTCGCCAGCCTGCCGGATATTCCACCGATTTCCGATACGCTGCCCGGGTTCGAGGCTTTCGAGTGGAACGGCGTCTTCGTCCCGCACGGCACGCCCACCGGCGTCGTGCAGAAGCTGAATGCCGGTCTCAATACGGCGATCGTGTCGCCGCAGGTGACGGCCCGGTTCGTCGAACTCAATGTCCAATCGCAAAAAAACACGCCGGCCGAATTCGGCGCCTTCGTCGAAGGCCAGATGCAGCTCTGGAGCCGCGTCGTGAAGGAAGCCAACATTAAGTTGGGCTAATGAATACGCTCCACGAGCCGCCGTGCATTGCCGGCCCGGTGCCGCGGCCGAAACGACCGCGCCTGTTGCCGCCGCCCGGCGCCTGGGATTCCCACTTCCACATATTCGGACCATCCGACAAATTTCCATACGCGCCCGGACGCGGCTATACGCCGCCCGACGCGCCGGTCGAGCGGCTGATTGCGCTCCTTGACCATCTCGGCTTCGCTCACGGCCTCGCGGTGCAAGGCAACGCGCACGGCTACGACAATCGCGTGCTGCTCGATGCGTTGCAGCGTTTTCCGCAACGGCTGCGCGGCGTCGCCATCACCGACACGCGTATCGGGCTGGAAACGCTGCGCGACTGGCATCGACTCGGCATGCGCGGGTTGCGGTTTCATCTGTTTCCGCAAAAATTCAATTACGTGCGCGGCGTCGGCTTCGACGTGTTCGAGGTATTCCGCAAGACGATGGCCAGTCTCGGCTGGGTCATGCAGATATTTTGCGACCACAGCATGTTGGCCGGCGCGGCGGCGACGCTGCGCGACATTTCAAGCGAAATGCCGGTGATCGTCGATCATCTCGGCATGGTTCCGGCGGCGGCCGGCGCCGCCGATCCGAATTTCCAAGCCTTGCTCAAGCTCGTCGGTGACGGTCACGTCCACGTCAAGCTCTCGGCGGTGTATCGGCTCTCGACGCAGTACCCGGACTATCCCGACGCGCGCGCCTTGCACGAAGCGTTGGTGCGCGCCAATCCGGAACGGCTGATGTGGGGCACCGACTGGCCGCATCCCTCGATCGCCGCCGAAGTCATGCCCGACGACGGTCACCTGCTCGATCTGTTCCACGATTGGACGCCGAACGAAGAAACCCGCCGCCGCATCCTGGTCGATACGCCGGCGCGGCTGTTCACGGCGTGACCGGAACCCGGGACCGGCACGCCGGTATTGCGGTTTATCCGGCGAGACCGAGGGCGGGCGAGGATCGCAGCGCGTTGCTTTAGTCGAAAACCGCCGTAATGGCGCGGTAAGACGCGGTAAAGGTTATTGAACTCCTTCGCCGTCAAATATTTACGCACAACCGCGCAGTAACAAATATCTGCCATAAAGCGGGCTCCCGGACGATGACCGGGCGCGGCTTTAAAAATCCTCGCTATGAGCAAATGGCTTCAGGCAATTCGACAGACCACGACTTATCTCGGAGTCGCGGTCATTGCCATCATTTGGGGCGGAATTTATCTGCTCGCCAGCCAAGAGCACCAGAGCGCCTACCGAGATGCGCTGCGCCAAGGCGGCAATCTCGCCCGCGTGCTGGAAGAATACATCAGCCGCGTAGTTCAGGAATCCGACAGCGCTTTGCTGCAGCTGCGGCGCGACTATCAAAAGGATCCGCAACATTTCGACATTGCGGGCTGGGTCGCTCGCACCCAGTCGTACACAAACTTGACGGTGCAGTTCGCCATTGCCGACGCCGACGGCTTCGTCAAGCTGTCGAGCCTTGGGCCGCTGGCCGCGCCGGTCTATGTCGGCGATCGCAAACCTTACAAATACACGCGCGATCACACGGCAGACCAGCTCTATATCAGCGACCCGGTGTTCGGAAGTGTGACAAAGAAGTTGACGATCGAGTTCGCGCGCCGGATGACCAACGCCGACGGCTCGTTTGCCGGCGTCCTGGTGAGCTCGCTCAGCATTGCGCAGCTTGAAAAATTCTTCAGTTCGCTCGACCTCGGCTCGTACGGAATCGTTTCGCTCGTCGGCGCCGACGGCGTTCTTCTCGCGCGCGGCGGTCCCAACCCGGCTATGCAACGTACTGCCGGGATCTCGGTCGCCGATTCGCCTCTGTTTCGCGGCTTGCAGCAAAGTCCAGCCGGATATTATTGGAACAATCCGGTCAGCAGCAAAAGGTTCGATGGTTTGAGCCGGCTGATTTCCTATCGGGCGGTTTCGGGAATCCCCTTGATCGCACTGGTCGGCTTGGCCCAACAGGATATTTTCAGGCAAGCCGACGCTACCTTGCGAAAATACATCGCGGCTGGAACTACATTGACGGTTCTCGCGATAATCGTGATGGTTTTAGGCGCGACCCGGCAGGCGCGCATTTTGGCCACCGCGGCCGAGCTGCGGCGTTCCAAGCAATTGTTCGAACAGTCGAATCTTTTGTTCGAAACCGCACTTAAGAACATGGCGCACGGTTTATGCATGTTCGATTCTGCGCAGCGTCTCGTCGTGTGCAATGAGCGTTACGGAGAGATGTACGGCCTTAGTCCCGAGCAGATCGCACCTGGTACGACACTGCGATCGGTCCTCGAAGCGCGGGTCCGCACCGGAAAATCGCCGCAGGACACGGAGCAATATATCAATACTCGGCTTGAGGAAGTCGCAAAGCGCAACCCGTATTACGTCGAAAACGTGCTGCGCGACGGCCACGTCTATGCCGTCAGCCACCGGCCGATGCCGGACGGCGGCTGGGTCGCGACGCATATCGACATCACCGAACAACGCCGCGCTGAACAGGAGCTGGACGAAACCCGGCAATTTCTCGATTCGATTATCGAAAACGTTCCGGTCTCCGTCGTCGTCAAAGACGCGAAAACGCGCAAATATCTTCTGCTCAATCGGGCCTTCGAAACCATGCTCGGCATTCCGCGCAGCGAAATGCTGGGTCGTACCACGTTCGACATCCACAGGCCTAAGGACGCAAAAAATATCGACGACGCCGATACTGAATCGCTCCAGGATTGCGATCACGTCAACTACAAGGAAATCGAGGTCAACACGCCAATACGCGGACCGCGCATGCAGTCGACCCGCCGCATGGTCATCAAGAACAGCCAGGGCGAAGCAAAATGCATCATAGCCGTCATCGAGGACGTTACGGAACGCAAGAAGGCGGAGCAGCGCATTGCCTTCCTGGCGCATCATGACGCGTTGACGGGATTGGCCAACCGCGCCGCGCTGATTCAAAAAATCGAAGAAGCCGCCGCGCGTCAACGCCGCCGGGAAGAGCCGTTCGCGGTTCTGCTGTTGGACCTCGATCGGTTCAAGCAGGTCAACGATACGCTTGGCCATCCCGCCGGCGACGCGCTCCTGATCGAGGTGGCAACGCGTCTGAAGTCGCTGTTGCGGGAAACCGATGCATTGGCCCGGCTCGGCGGCGACGAATTCGCGATCATCCAGGCGGGCGAGGCCGACCAGCGCGAGGCCGCAAAATCGCTGGCGGACCGGATTATCGAGATGCTGCGCCAACCCTTCGACATCGAGGGCGGCAACATCAATATCGGCACCAGCATCGGCATAGCGCTGGCGTCCGAGCGGGAGACCGGCTCCGGCGATCTCCTGAAGATGGCGGATCTGGCTCTCTACCGCGCCAAATCGGCCGGGCGCAACGGCTACTGCTTCTTCGATCCAGAGATGAGCGAGATCGCGAGCGCGCGCCAGGAGATCGAAAGCGACCTGCGTCGCGCCATCCAACAAAACGAGCTGGAACTCCACTATCAACCGATCATCGATACCAAGACGCGCAAGATCTGCAGCGTGGAGGCGCTGGTGCGCTGGCGGCACCCGAGCAAGGGATTGATCTATCCGGATTTGTTCATTCCGCTGGCCGAAGAAACCGGCTTGATCACTCAAATCGGCGATTGGGTGCTGCGCGCGGCCTGCGCCGAGGCCGCTACCTGGCCGGCCGGGATCAAGGTCGCGGTCAACCTGTCGCTGGTGCAGTTTCGCAAAACGAATTTGCCCGACGTGGTCATGCGGGCGCTGACCGATTCCGGCCTGCGTCCGGAACGGCTGGAGCTCGAAATCACCGAGACTGCGCTTATTGAATCGGCGGCGGAATGTCTGCCCGCGCTGCGGCAATTCAAGAGTCTCGGCATTACCATCGTGCTCGACGATTTCGGCACCGGCTATTCGTCGCTCAGCCAGCTGGCGATGTTCCCGTTCGACAAGATCAAGATCGACAAATCCTTCACGCAAAATATGACAAAGCGCAGCGAATGCGCCGCAATCATATCGGCGACGCTCACGCTGGCGCAGAGTCTCGATATCGCGACGACCGCCGAGGGCGTCGAAACGGTGGAACAGTACCGGCTGTTGCGACTGGCCGGGGTGACCTCGTTGCAGGGTTATCTGTTCAAGCGTCCGGGCCCCGCCTCGGAGATCGACTTCGGCGCCATTCACGGCGGGTTGGCGGTCGAAAACGCCGCGTAATCGGCGTCGCCCCGTGCGATCGATCAGCCCAGCGCGAGGATTTGACGCGCCTCCTTCGCCGTCGCCACCTCGCGCCCGAGTCCTTGCGCGATCTTCATCATCCGCTCCACCAGAACCGCGTTGTTCTTCGCCAGCTCCCCCGCCGCGATATATGGATTGTCTTCGTAGCCGACGCGAACGTGGCCGCCGAGCGAGACCGCGAGCGACAGCAAATCCCATTGCTTGTGCGGATTCATCACGCTGACGTTCCAAATGCAGTTTTTCGGCAGGTGGTCGACCATGTAAATGAGCGCCTTCTCGGTCGGCGGCGTCCAGGTGCCGCCGGGCCAGCCGAGGAACAGCGTCGTGTAGGTCTTGTCCCGCAGGTAGCCTTGCTTGCGGATGAATTCGAGATTCCAGAACGCGCCGGTGTGGAAGCATTCGACTTCGAGCTTCACCTTGTGCTCGACGGCGGCCTTGGCATAGCCGAGCAATTCCTCCACCGGATGGATCGCCATCATGCGCTTGGGCGGGAATTGCGGATCGGGATTGAAATATTCGTCGTGGGCGTTGAACGCGACCGCCATCATGTCCGGGTGGAGCGTCATGAGCTTGACCTTCTCCTCGAGCCGCGCGCTGGCGACGCCGAATTGCATGACCGGATCGGTTTTGGCCAGGATCGCTTCCTGCAGTCGCTTCCAGCCATCGTGATCGATGCGCGACACTTGCTTGCCGTCGGCCTGCACCGATTCTTCCAGCGTGCGAATGCCGTGGATATGAGCGATCGCGGCGCCGGCCTTGATGCCGTCGATGTATTGGGCCGCCACGCCGTCGATGTCCTCCTGCGGCGGACAATAATGGTTGATCGGATAGGACGTCCGCGAGTTGCAGGCGACGGTGATGATCAGCTTTTCCATTTTCTTCCCGAGCGTTTCCAAAGTTTGTTATGCGTTTGAATGTTAGCCTGGGATTGAGCGCAAGGCGATAGAAGACCTATAAATCGCCTCGTCCGTTCGGGAGAACGAAAATGGGATTGCTTGACGGCGACACCGCACTCGTCACCGGCGCGGCATCCGGGATCGGCCGCGGCATTGCAAGGGCGCTTGCCGCCGAAGGCGTTCGGCTTGTTCTCAGCGATATTGCCGAGGCGGCCGGACAGGCGTTGGCGCGCGAACTGAATGCGACCTTCGTGACCGCCGACCTTGCCGATCCATCGGCGGCGCGCAAGCTCTTCGACGCCGCCGAGAAAGCGCTTGGGTCGATCTCGATCCTCGTTCACAGCGCCGCACCGAAGCGGCGCGAAAACGAGACGGTTTTAGCGGTGACCGAGAGCGAATGGGACGCGATGGTGGGAATCGGATTGCGTTCGGGCTTCGTGCTCGGTCAGGCGGCGGGGGTGCATATGACCTCGCGCAAAATCAAAGGACGCATGCTTTTCATCACCTCCCTGCATGCCTATACGCCGCGCAACCTTCCGCATTACAGCGCCACAAAAGCCGGTCAAACGATGCTGGTGAAGGAACTTGCGCGCGGCCTCGGAGCTGCGGGCATCCGCGTCAACGCCATAGCCCCGGGCGCTATCCCGGGCGGCGGATTCGAGGCGGATACCGCGGCGCTCGAGAAGATGATCCCGCTCGGCCGCACCGGAACGCCGCACGACATCGCCGGCATGGCGATAGCGCTACTGTGCGACCGCTTCTCCCGCTATGTCACGGGGACCACCATCGCGGTGGACGGCGGGCTTGCGCTCTACAACTGGATCCCGCGGCCGCCGCTATAAAACCTTGCCGGGATTGAGGATGCCGTTCGGGTCGAGCATGGCCTTGAGGCCGCGCATCAGCTCGAGCGCCACCGGGTCCTTTACCGACGGCAGCAGATCGCGTTTCATCACGCCGATGCCGTGTTCGGCCGAAATCGATCCGCCGTACTTTTTCACCACGGCGAATACGGCGGCGTTCACCTCGTCCCAGCGCTTGAGATACTCGTCTTGGTCGGCGCCGACCGGCTGGGTGACATTGTAATGGATATTGCCGTCGCCGAGATGGCCGAACGGCAGCGGCCTGCAGCCCGGAATGAGCGCGATGACGGCGGCGTTGGCTTCCTTGATGAAGGCGGGCACCGCGGCGACCGGCACCGAAACGTCGTGCTTGATCGAGCCGCCGGCAAAGCGTTGCACTTCGCCGAACATTTCGCGGATGCGCCAGAACGCCTTGGCCTGTTCGAGGCTGTCGGCGATGGTGGCGTCGGTGACGAGACCGCGCTCCGCGCCCGCCGCCAGCAGCTCTTCGAGCACGCCGCGCAGGCCTTCGCGCTGTTGCGAGGAAAGTTCGATCAGCACGTACCACGAATGCTGCGAAGTGAGCGGATCGCGGCAGCCCGAGGCATTTTCCAAAACCAGCTCGATGCCGCGCCGCGTCATGATCTCGAAGCTGGTGACGTCGCCGCCGCTGCGCTCCTGCGCGATGCCGAGGAGTTCGAGCGCAGCCTCCGGCGAATTGACGCCGGCAAAGGCGGTCTCGATCGCGCGCGGGCGCGGCACGAGGCGCAGCACCGCCGCGGTAATGATGCCGAGCGTGCCCTCGGCGCCGATGAACAGGTTTTTCAGGTCGTAGCCGGTATTGTCCTTTTTCAGCTTGTTGAGATTGTTGAGCACGCGGCCGTCGGCCAGCACCACTTCGAGGCCGAGCGCATGCGAGCGCGCGATGCCGTATGCCAATGCAGCCGTGCCGCCGGCGTTGGTGGAAAGATTGCCGCCGATGGTGCAGGTGCCTTCCGACGGCAGGAGCTGCGGATAAAGCCGGTCGGCCGCCGCCGCCGCTTCGCGCGCGCGCTGCAACGTGACGCCGGCTTCGCACGTGATGGTGTTCGAGGTGGCGTCGACTTCGCGGATGCGGTCGAGCCGGTTGAGCGACAGCACGATCTCGTTGTGATGGGGAATTTGGCCGCCGACCAGCCCGGTATTGCCGCCTTGCGGCACGATCGCCGTTTTCGTCGCGTTGGCGAGTTTCAGGATCGCCGAAACTTCGCCGACCGATCCCGGCCGCAGCACCATCGGCGTGTGGCCTTCGAACAAATGGCGCATTTCGACGAGATACGGCGCCTGCAGTGACGGATCGGTGATGGCGTATTTGTCGCCGACGATCGCGGCGAAACGCGCCAGCAGCGCGGGATCGGTCTCGGTGGGCGGGCGGTTGAGCGGCTTATCGAGCATCGGGGCACGTCCGGCGATTGCTGTCATCAACGGGAAAGATGGCAGCCGGATTACCGCCGCGCAAGCGCGCCTTGCGTCCGTCAAAGCAGTTTCAGAAAGCCGACGTAATCGTTCTCCGCGCGGTCCAGCGCTTTCTTGGTGCTGCCGGTCATCACGATGTCGAGGACGAATTCATTGCCGTCCTTGTCGGAATCGATCCCGAACGCTCCGACCTCGTAGGCCTGCTGCGCCTTGTTCGGATTTTCATAAGCAAAGCGCAGGAAACCCGGCTTGCCGTTGGCGCGTGCGACCGCGGGCAAATCGGTGATCTTGGCGTTGCCGGAGGCGGCGAGCCAGCGCTCGTTGCTGACGCGGGCGAAATCGGCGAGCGATTGCTGTTTGTCCTTATGATAAAAGACTTGCACGTACATCAGCGGTTCGGCGGTGGCAAAATTCTTGCCTTTCGGGAACGATGATCTGGACGTTGTTCTCCTTGGTTGCTTGCTGATCCAAGACCCAGCCGTCCGGCGGGGTGAGCAGCAGCCGGAACGACGGGCAGAGCTGCTGGCCGCTGCAAGGGTTGAGGAATTTCTCCACCTCGGCACGCGCCGCGGCGCTGCAAAATATCAGCGCGGCGGCAAATAACGTCACCGGCAAACGAAAACCTTTCAACAAAGCCTCCTTGGCATGCCGCCCAACTCAGCGCGGCGCGGCGGCGCGTTGCAGGCGGTCGTTGATCGCTTCGCCTAGGCCGACATGGGGCACCGGCATCACCGCGATCGATTTGGCGGCGACGGCGTCGAGCGCGCGCAGATGCGAGAAAAGATTGGCCGCCGCTTCGATCAGATCGCCGCGCTCGGATAGGTTCAGAACCTTCGCCGCGCGTTCGGCGCCCGCCGCGAGCGCTCGGTCCGAAGGCGAGCAGCGCCTCGCCGGGCGTGACGTCTTTGGCATCGAGCCGCAGCGGCGCGCGCGGCGCGTAATGCGAAGCGAGCATGCCGGGCGCGAGCGGCGCGTCGTCGGGCGCAGTTTCGGAATGCGCATCGGCGAGCGGCCCATCGAGCGCGCGTTCGATCGCCGCGCGCGGCAGGCCGCCGGGCCGCAACAGCATGGGCGCGCCGAGGCAGGCGACGATCGTCGAATTCGACGCCGACCGGCGTCGCGCCGCCGTCGACGACGAGATCGATGCGGCCGGCCAGATCGGCGAGCACATGCGCGGCCGTCGTCGGCGAGACGTGGCCGGAGCGGTTTGCCGACGGCGCCACCACCGGCCGGCCGAAACAAGCGAGGATTTTTTGCGCTACCGCGTGATCGGGCACGCGCACGGCAATGCTGTCGAGGCCGGCGGTCGCCAGTTCGGCCACGGGGCATCCCGGGGCCTTCGGCAGAACCAGCGTGAGCGGTCCCGGCCAAAGCGCTTCCGCGAGCCGCTTCGCCGCGGCGGGAAAGCGCGCCAGCGTCCGCGCCGCCGCGATGTCGACGACATGCGAGATCAGCGGATTGAAGGCCGGCCGGCCTTTGGCTTCGTAGAGCCGGGCGACGGCCTTGCCATTGGTCGCGTCGGCGCCAAGGCCGTAAACGGTCTCGGTCGGAAAGGCGACGAGCCCGCCGGCCGCAAGGCGGCGCGCCGCGTCCGCGATCGCGTCATCGTCGGCGCCGTCGACGACGCGCGTTGCCACTGGGCCTGTCATCGCGGAACCTTGGTGCTTAAATAACGTCTGCGCAACCGTGCAAAGCATGATCCCGAAAAGCATGTCCCGGACGTGATCCGGGATGGGTTTGGGTTTTCGGACAAGATCATGCTGATCGATAAACCAGCGGCTTGCCGGGGCGGAATGCCGACTGTATAAGCCGCCCGCGGCCTGACTTAGGCCAATGTCGGAGTGTGGCTCAGCCTGGTAGAGCACCTCGTTCGGGACGAGGGGGTCGCAGGTTCAAATCCTGCCACTCCGACCAGTTCATTCTAGACATCTCCCGAACACCGCCGCGCTATCCGGCAAAGATGTAGGCGGCGAGAATGACGAAGCCGCTCACGGCAAGCGTCGCGTGAATGCCGATCGTTGCTGCCG
This sequence comes from uncultured Alphaproteobacteria bacterium, assembly GCA_963775515.1. Lineage (GTDB taxonomy): Bacteria > Pseudomonadota > Alphaproteobacteria > Rhizobiales > Xanthobacteraceae > BOG-931. The sequence goes on from CAVZIQ010000003.1 coordinate 483,779, forward strand.
CGATCGGCCGGTTGAAGACGCGCGCAGTCAATAATCTCGCTCCGACCAGTGCCGCCAGCGTGAGCAGGACAGCGGCAATGACGCCGAAGGAGGCAGTGCCGTGGTCGAGCCCGCGCGGCGGCCCGCGCAGCGCGAGAGCGAGACAGGCGAGGCCGGCAACGGCGAGACTGCCATGCAGCGCCGCAAACGGCCAAGGTGGCCGATCTGGTGGCCGATCTGGCGGCCGATGTGGTGGGCGCTGCGGCGGTGCGCCGGCTGTCCCGCTCCGCAGATGCAGAACCGCGAGCACGGCGCCCAACACAACGGCGCTGCCGAGGATAATGAAAGCCGCAGCCAACATGCCGGGCACTGTAACTCACAGATTTGCGATTGGCGGTGTCGTCAACGCCAATTCGAACGAAAAACCAACCCGCGCGAGATTTTGTCGCGGATAGCCTTTGGCCCCGGATTATGCGATGGTTCTTGTTAAGGTGGGGGTAGGCGGGGGCATCGGGCGGCTTAACCAAACAACTTTGGGCCCGATCGTCTACGCGACCGCTAGCGTATTGTGGGAACGCACAGGGAGGAACTTATGAAACGGCTTTGCTTATTGGCCGCTGCCGCGACTTTGTTTGCCGCGCCGGCCTTTGCCCAAGACAGCGCCAACACGATTACCATCGGCTTCACGGACTCGCAGACCGGCCCGCTCAATGTCGATTCGTTGGGCCAACAGCGCGGCTACGAGTTTTGGCGCGACGAGGTTAACGCCGCCGGCGGCATTAAGGTCGGCGGCAAAAGCTACCAGGTCAAATTCGTCAGTTATGACGACCAATCGGTCGGCGGCCGGGTCCAGCAGCTCTACACGCGGCTGATCAACGAGGACCATGCCCAATTCTTGTTCAGCCCCTATTCGTCGGGCCTCACCGCGCCGGCAGCGGTGATTTCCGAGCAGTACGGCAAGATCATGCTCAACTCCGGCGGCGCCGAGGAAAAGCCGTTCGAGCTCGGCAACAAATATCTGTTCATGGTGATCACTTCGGCCGGCCATTATCTCTCCGGCGCGGTCGAAGCGTTGAAGTCAAAGGATCCCCACGCCAAGATCGCGATGGTGTATTCCGACGATCCGTTCTCGAAAGCGGTGCTGACGGCGGCCAAAGCGCAGGCGCTGGCGGCCGGGCTCGACGTCGTGATGGATGAATCCTACTCGCCGTCGACAACGGACTTCGGCCCGATCGTCAATAAGATCATTTCGTCGAACGCCGATGCGTTCATGGGCGGCGGCCACTATTCGGACGGCGCCACGCTGGCGCGCCAGATGCACGACCAAAAAGCGAATATGAAGTGGATCTCGATCCTGGTGGCGCCGGCCGACGACAAGTTCGGCGAGCTTGGCCCCTCGGCTCTCGGTGTTACCGTGCCGTCGCAATGGGAGCAGCAGGTCAACTACAAGCCGCAATTCGGACCGACCACCGCGGAATTCGCCAAGGCGTTCCAGGATAAATTCCACGCCAAGGCGGATTATCACGCGGCATCCGGCTATACGTGCGGCGTGGTGCTGCAACACGCCATCGAACAGGCCGGCTCGATCGATCCGGAAAAAGTGACGGCGGCGCTCAACGCAACCGACATCACCACCTTCTTCGGTCACGTCAAATTCATGACCGACCCGGGTCATCATGGATTGCAGGACGCGCACAAGATGGTGCTGGCGCAGTGGCAGAACGTCGACGGCAAGCTCGGCCGCCAGGTGGTTTGGCCGCTGGAGGCGAAGTCCTCCGAGCTGCTTTATCCGATCTCGGCCAGCCAGTAATCGGACATAGCATCAGGAACCGGGCCGGCGCATTGAGCGTCGGCCCCGACCCCTTAATCCTATGCTCGGCATCCTCGCTTCGATCATCGACGGCGTGCTGGTGGGCTTGGTCTACGGACTTGCCGCCATGGGCCTGACGCTGATTTGGGGCGTCATGGACGTCATCAACCTCACGCATGGCGCGATGATCGTCGCCGGCATGATGGCGCTTTATCTGTTGGTCAGCGCGCTCGGCATTTCGCCTTATCTCACTTTGCCGCCGGTCTTGGTCGGCGGCTTCTTCGTCGGCCTGGCGCTGTATTGGATCGCCATTCACCGCATGGTCGGGCGGCCGCCGCTGATGAGCCTGCTATCGACCTTTGCCGTGAATCTCATCTTGATCGGCATCGGCACGGCCGTCTGGGGCACCGCTTTGTTCAATGTCGAGGTGTCGCTGCCCGGCATCACGATCGGCCGCTACACGTTTCCCGGCGCGCATATTCTCGCCGCCGTGCTGGCGGCCGTGATCGCGGGTTCGCTTTACGTCTTTCTGCACTACACGCGCATCGGCAAGGCGCTGCGCGCGGTCGCCAATAATCGCGAGGCCGCCGAGCTCGTCGGCATCCCGACGACGCGGCTCCTCGCCATCGCCGTCGGCGTCGGCGTTTCGCTTGCCGGCGTGTCGGGCATGCTGATCGGTACGCTGTTTCCCTACACCATACTTTCGGGCGACGGCTATCAGCTCAAGGGCTTCATCGTCACCGTGCTCGGCGGCTTCGGCAATCCGGTCGGCGCGCTGATGGGCGGCGTGGCGCTCGGGCTGCTCGAGGGCCTGGTCACCCCGTTCGTGCCGGTGAGCTGGACGCTGGTGATCGAATTCGCGCTGTTCGTCCTAGTGCTGATCGCGTTTCCCGGCGGCATTTTCTCGTCGCGGCGCGGAGCGCTGTAGATGCTGCGGCGGCCGTTCTTCTGGATCATCACGCTCGTGATCGCCGTCTTCGTGGCGGCGCCGTCGATCGGCAACAACGTGGAACTGCGCGAGAGCCTGGCGCTTGCCGCCGTCTACATCACGCTCGCCAGCAATCTCAATCTGATGCTGGGCTATGCCGGCTATATCAATTTCGGCAGCATCGTCTTCTTCGGCCTCGGCGGCTACATCTGCATCTGGCTGGTCAGCTCCTATGCGTGGTCGTTCGGCCTGAGTTTGCTCGCGGCCGGCGTCGGCGTCTCTGCGCTGTCGTTCATTTTCGGCATCGGCATTCTGCGCCTGCGCGGGCCGTTCTTCGCGCTGTCGACCATCGGCATCGTCGAGGGCGTACAGGCTTTCACCGAGAATTTCGGCCCGTGGGGCGGCTCGTCGGGGATTTATATATCGCCGCAGGTGTTCCTGCCGCTCGGCGGGTCGGTGCGCGCGCTGTGGGTGATCTACTTCCTGTTCGTCGCGGTGATGGGCGCTTCGCTCTATCTGAGCTACGCGATCAAGATTTCCAAATTCGGCTTGGGGCTGCTTGCCATCGGCCAAAACGAGGATGCCGCGGCGATCCTCGGCGTGCCGACGCCGCGCTACAAAGCGATGGCGTATAGCGCGTCCGCGTTCCTGCCCGCGATCGCCGGCGGGCTTTACTTTTTCAAGGGCGCCTTCATCCAGCCCTCGGACGCCTTCGATCTGACGCTGTCGACCGAGGCGATCGTCATCTGCATGCTGGGCGGGCAGGGCACCGTGACGGGCGTGGCGCTCGGCGCCTATCTCTACGAGGAGCTGCGCGGCTATCTGTTGACGTCGTCGACGTTCTCGAATTTTCAGCTGGTGATCGCCGGCGTGCTGCTGCTCCTCATCGTGCTGTTCTTCCCTTCCGGCCTGATGGGCTTCGTCTATAGCCGCTTCCCCCGCCTGAAGCGGGTGCTCGAATGAACGCGAACGCGACACCGATCTTGCAGCTCGACCGCGTCAGCAGGCGGTTCGGCGGCCTGCAGGCGGTGAACAATCTGAGCTTCGTCATCGAACAGGGTGAAATTCTCGGCCTGATCGGGCCGAACGGCGCCGGCAAATCGACGCTGTTCAACCTGATCAACGGCGTGTTCGAGCCGAATTCGGGGACGATCGTGTTCAACGGCATCGATATCACCGGCGAAAAGCCTTACGTCGTTGCCCGCCACGGGCTGGCGCGCACGCATCAGATCGTGCAGCCGCTCACCAATATGACGGTGCTGGAAAACTGCACGGTCGGCGCCTGTTTCGGCCGCGAGAATCTGCCGCTCAATCGCGCCCGCGACGTGGCGCGCGAGGCGGTGCACTTGACCGGTCTCGACGATCGCATCGACATGCTGGCCTTGCACCTGACCATTGCCGGCAAGAAGCGGCTCGAACTCGCCCGCGCGCTCGCCGCGCAGCCGAAGCTCCTCTTGCTCGACGAGGTGCTGGCGGGGCTCAACCCCACCGAAGTCGACCACATGATCGGCGTCATCCGCCGCATCCGCGACAGCGGCGTGACCATCCTTATCATCGAGCATCTGATGCAGGCGATCATGAGCCTGTCGGACCGCATCGTCGTCCTCAATTACGGCGAGAAGCTCGCCGAGGGCCTGCCGGCGGACGTCGCGCGAAATCCGCAAGTCATCGAGGCCTATCTCGGCGATCCGAAGCTCGCCGAACAGCTGCACGGGGGCGCCGCGCATGCCTGATGCCGCCAAACCCGATGCCAAGCCTAATGCCGGCAGTGCAGCGCTGCCCGAGGCGCTGCTGACGGTGGAGAACCTCGAGGCCGGTTACGGCGAGGTGCAGGTGCTGTGGGGGCTGTCGCTAAAAGCCCGGCGCGGCGGGCTGACCGCGATCGTCGGCGCCAACGGCGCCGGCAAGACCACGACGCTGCGCGCGGTCGCAGGCTCCATCGCGCCGTGGCGCGGCAAGGTCACGTTCGAAGGCGAGGACGTGACGAATTTGCCGAGCCACGCCAAGGCGGCGCGCGGTTTTGCGCTGGTACCGGAAGGCCGGCAATTGTTCTCGTCCATGAGCGTCGCCGAGAATCTGGAAATGGGCGCGTTTTCGAAGCGCGCGGCGAGCAAATATGCCGATCGCCTCGACAAAGTCTTCACGCTGTTCCCGCGGCTCGCCGAGCGCAAGCGCCAGATCGCCGGCACGCTGTCGGGCGGCGAGCAGCAGATGGTGGCGATCGCGCGCGGGCTGATGTCCGATCCCGACATTCTCATCATCGACGAACTCTCGCTCGGCTTGGCGCCTGTCGTCGTCTATCAATTGCTGGCGACGCTCAAGCAATTGAAGGAAGCCGGGCTGACCATTCTCTTGGTCGAGCAGAACGTGCATCTCGCGCTGGCGCTCTCCGACTACGCCTATGTCATCGCCGAGGGCCGCATCTTCATGGAAGGGCTGCCGGCGGAGCTGGCGGCTAAGCCTGAGATTAGGCGGGCGTATTTGGGATTATGATAATTCAATCGTCACAGCCGGCCTGTTCCGGGCGTGAGCCTGCTCGCCAGGGCCGCCGGGCATCCTCTACGCCTCGATAGAATAATCCCCGATGATTTCCTGGCGGCGATGATTCAAGGTTTCCGGGGTGACGAGACACTATTGGTCGAGCAAATTGCTCGACTGATCTAGTGGCGGGCGTGGGTAGGTTGAGTTTCGCCATCCGCCGGCAACCCGCGTCTCCGTGCCGGAGACAGTTCTTGACACCTGTCCCTATTTCCGCTACATGATAACGAATCAAACCTCGCCCTCAGGGACGCCGTCCGGGTGATGCCGGGCGGCAGGGGCGAGGGCGGTGCCCGCGGGCCAAGCCTCATCAGCTTGGCTCCCGGGCGGTCCGGGCATCATGTCTGCCGGCATTACGACCGGCGTGCGAGGTGCGTCGCTGGAAGTGGGGAGATCGTCGGCGGAGTGACCCCCGCCGCTTGGACGGTTTGCCCACGAAACCTGGCCCGGGCCGCACCAAGGGACTACACACCCCTTGGCAAGAGCCGTGGTGGAACGCCGGCAGGCGAGCGCGCCCGAGAGCGGAAAGGGCGGCGCAAGCCGCTCATCCGTGGCGCGACCGCACCCGTTTGGTGCGGGACTGACGACAGTGCGTTTGCCGGCGTTCCGCTTCCCTTATTTCTTTCTTTCGTAGCCTGGGTTGAACGAAGTGAAACCCGGGAGCGGCGCTAATGCTCGTCGATCGTACCCGGATTTCGCTCCGCTCAATCCGGGCTACGGACTACGCGCTATTCGACATCGCTGTTTGACAACACTCGCGCGCAATCGTGGCGCGGGAACGGGATTGCCATTACCGCTCGAGTTGAACGGTCTGGCGGACCGCTTGTCTGATGCGCAACGCCAGCCGGCCTTTGATCGTCGCGCGGTAATTGCCGTTGCCGTAAGAGCGGGCCATGCCGCGCGCTTCGAGGCGGCGTGCCTGGTCGGGGTTCAGTCCGTTTGGGCGCGCACCGGACGCGACCTCGATCAGCGCGTAAAGGTCGCCGCGCTTTAAGTCCCTGGTGAGCCAGGCTTCGGCGTCGAACGTCAGTAATTTGACGAGAATGGCAAAGACGACCAAGGCACACATAACATACGCGTACTCAGTCCCGGTCATGGACGCCCCCTACGCACCGCCGCACCGGCATCTTATTCTGCATAATTTGCCGCGCCGTTTTACGTGCTGGAAGTCGGCATTCCTCGCCAAGGCAACGTCCGGTGGTAACGAGGCAGCGGGTCGCGTTCGCGTTGCTCGCTCTGCGCCTTTTTCCTATGGGTCCATTTCAGACCGGGGAAAATCAATGACGAGTGCTGCACTGCCAAAACCGCGCGAAGTCAAAATCCGCGTCCATGACGGCGTCGAGATCGCGGTGGCGCTGTATATGCCGGAAGGCGGCGGGCCGTTTCCGGTGCTGCTGGCGCCGTCGCCCTACCGCTATGACAACAATTCGCTGCCCGCGAGCCCGCAATTTCTCTGGCGCGAGACCGGGCCGATCGAGCTTTATGTCGAGCGCGGCTACGTCTATGCGCATATGGACATTCGCGGCTGCGGCAAATCGGGCGGCGAATTCCGCCTGCTCGATCGCAA